>NZ_LXTW01000001.1:0-20371 GCF_001679005.1 Moraxella nonliquefaciens
CTTAAAGATGGTGTAAAAAACGCCGAGCAAATCGCTAACGAAGCTCTAGAAAAAGCCGAAAAAATCGCCAAAGACCTTACCAAAGAAATCTCAGACACATTCAAAGAAATATCCGATGAACTTGCTGATGCTTTTGATAAATATAGACAAGCCGCCGAAGATGCTTTTAATAAATGGAAACAGCAAGCCGAAGACTTTTTTGATGACTTTAAACTTCCCAACCCCTTTGATGATCTCCCTGATGACCTTGCCGAAGCCTTTGCCAAATGGGCAGGTATCAACCGCTCAGGGTTTCATTATTTCTATGACCCAATCGTACTTGATTTAGATGGTGATGGTGTGATTACCATACAAAGAGCATTATTTAATCATAATAATATAAGTATACTTGTAATCAATGAAGAAGAAAGATGGGCGGCTTGATTGTTATAAAAGAAGATAGATGTTATGTTTGTGAGTGAATGGGTGTAAATGTGTTGGTTGTCGGCTTTGGTGGGTTAGGTTTTGATAATAAAACTTAGTGCATTAAGGCTTAACATGTTGGGTGTTGCTATCGCTTTGCCCAACCTACGGACTAAATCATGGGATTTATGATGAGTGATACCAATTATCAAAAATTTTCAGAGCCAGCAGGGTGGCTTGGTTTTATTGGTTATCCAGTGGTTATGTTTGCTTTATTAATGACTAATCATTATGGATATACAGAATTAGGTTTAAGTTCTTACAATAAGTATCATACATCTTTATCAATTGGTTATATGGTATTATTTAATAAGATTGACGGTGATTTCAAAAAAAGAGTGAATAATGAAATAAATATTCAATTTGATGATAAATATGCTTATAAAAATTTATATCCATCATACATGGTTATTTTATATGCATTATATGAGTTTTTAAAATCAACATGTATAACAGCATTATTTTTATCATTTCTGCTGATATATTCAAAATAGATTTTGTGGTTAATCATAGGCGATGGTCAAAAATACAAAAATTTGTTATGGCATATTTTTAAGTGTGATAAAATATTATTAAATATTTTATCATTAAATGATGATAAAATATTAAGGAATTGCTATGACTTTTGGAATAAGATGTATTGTGCTAATATTTTTTTGTGTGGCGATATATGGTTTAGGATATTATTATCATATTTTCCCTAGAAAATTTGATGGATTTTTGTCTGATACCATTGCCAGTAAACTCACAAAACACAATCAATTTCATATTGGTGATTATATTGAATATGGTAAAAATGATGTGTTGTGTGTTGTGCCATCTTATAAGTCTTTACCATTTAACGAAATTGTAATTGGTGAGCGTTCGAAAAATTTTATTGAGCAAAGAATTAATGGTTTTTTTGGTAAGAGTGATTCGTATAGGTGGATTATAGTGTTTAATTCACATGATAAGGGAAACCCAAGAATGTATAAAATTACTGGAAAGGCCGTACCAGATTTTAAAATTGCCCAATGTTATGATGGTCATAACATCGTATTTGAAAAAACCAAGCATGAAGATGTTTATATTTACTTTAAAATAAGAGAGGTTTAGTGGGTGTAAAATGTGTTGGTTGTCGGCTTTGGTGGGTTAGGTTTTGATAATAAAACTTAGTGCATTAAGGCTTAAAATGTTGGGTTTCACTGTCGTTCAACCCAACCTACGAGCTGTTTGATAGGGTGAAGTAGCTTTTATCATCATATGCTTGCTATTTATTCAAATATTCTATACAAACAATAAACGGTACTTTTGTAAACAAATATTCTAATGATAAATTTTTTGATTAAAAGCTATAAAAACCTAAACTCATTCAATCGATTTTCATTCTGGCTGTGTTTGGGTTTTGCTATATGTATGACAATCTTTTTATTGTTGATATGTAAGGGTTGGCACATTCCTACTGATGATGAGATACACTATACTAAGGGTAAGATGTTTGTGGTTACTGAGCATTTTCAGACACAACGAGGTCGCAGTAGCGTTAGGCATATACAAATGCATACTGATGATGGTCAGACCATGTATTTTAAATGTGGCTATTCTGCTTATGATTATATAGAGTATAGTGGTTGTTGGGTTAATCCTGAATTGCTTGAAACCGTGTATGGTGATATTCGCTTGGTGCATGGCAAATACGGAGAGATAGGTTGGTACACCCAGAAACCACTACTGTGGTTAAACAACCCATACCCTCAGCTAATCTCCTTAACCATCTGGCAAGATGGTAAACTTATCCCTATAAGAAACAAAGAAGTAAGCATTAAAAGAATGCGAGTTGACCACAAAGGTATTCCCCTTTTCATATTTGGAACTTGGGTAATATTTTCTTTGATGTTTTTGTTTGGTTATAAATATATTGGCTCTCAACCACACTTTAATGAGGAATAAATAATGGCAACCCTACCTAAGATTTCAAAAGAAAATGCCGATGCGGTATCAGGAGCGGTTACTGTCATGGCTAATGGTACTAATGGGCTTAATAACGCTGGTAATACTGGCTCATTTGTACCAAATCCGACTGTTTCTACTGAAACTGATGTTGTTATTGGTACAGGTCAGCTGGCGGTCGGTGCGGTGCAGACAGCAGATATGGTGGCTACACTGCCGGGAAAAGAAAACGGATTTTTAGCCACAAAGACAGTGAGAAAATTGGGCTAGACTGGTTTTGGGTTTAATTTGGCGGGAACCGTAAAAGATGGTATTGATATTTATGGCAATTTGATTGAAAAAGATGGCGACTGGTCGCAAGTTAAAGCCAAAGAAGTGTTAAGTTTATTATCTAATCTAACAGGGACGGTTTCAAGTTCTGCCTCTATTGCGGCAATGGGCGGTGCAGCTGCTACTGCGACAGGGGTTGGGGCTCCTGTTGGTGCACCAGTGGCGGGCTTATCAACAGTAGTGGCGGTGGGTGCAGGTTCAATGAGTGTTGGTTTGGGGGTCGCTGCTAATTCGGTTGATGAAAATTTGACCATTGGACAACTGTTGGACAATATGGGGAGCTATATCTCTGATTCTAGGTTGGGTAAATTTGTTTCCGAAGCTATTGATGAGGCTAGAAAGAGCGAAAACCACAGCCCAACCAAATTACTTGAAAAACTGCTAACACCAATCATGGAGTTTGGTATTAATCTTTCAAAAGAAGGTGATGAGCTTAGCAAAGAAATGGAGGATCTGGCGGAAAAAATCAAGGATACTTTAAAAGACATTTTGGATAAGATTGCTGATCTCAATTTCCCCAACCCCTTTGATAACCTCCCTGATGACCTTGCCGAAGCCTTTGCCAAATGGGCAGGTATCAACCGCTCAGGGTTTCATTATTTCTATGACCCAATCGTACTTGATTTAGATGGTGATGGTATAGAGACGATTGCTTATGATAAATTAAAGAAAGCTGTTTTTGATCATGACGGTATGGTTACCACACAAAGAGCGTTATTTAATCATAATAACATAAGTATACTTGCAATCAATGAAGAAGAAAGATGGGCGGCTTGATTGTTATAAAAGAAGATAGATGTTATGTTTGTGAGTGAATGGGTGTAAATGTGTTGGTTGTCGGCTTTGGTGGGTTAGGTTTTGATAATAAAACTTAGTGCATTAAGGCTTAACATGTTGGGTGTTGCTGTCGTTCAACCCAACCTACGAGCTTAGGGCGATTTTAAATTTATCTGAGTATACACCTATTTCCTTTGTATTATTTGATGGATAGGTCTACAATGGTTTAATTTTTTTGACTGATTATATGAAAATTCGTGATTTTGTATTCTTATTTTTAACATGCTGTGCTATATGGGTTATACCCTACTGTGTTTGGCATGGTCGTGGACTACCCCCTGAAAAAGACTTACATTATGTAGCAGGTAAAGTTAGGCTGGTTACTGTTGCCAGAGATGGTAAAAATAGAGACATTAAACACATGAGTATTGTCAATCCCCAAACCAAAGAAAGGCTGATGATTGCTTGTGGTAATAAGGTTATTCCCAAAAAAGATATTGGTAGTAGTTGTATATTAAGAGATGATCGTCTAGATGAAATACTCACCATTGGTTACTATTATCAACCCTCAGTACTTGGCATTACCAATGAAATCCCCCAAATGGCAACCATTCATATCAACAAACCTAATGGCGAGATGATAGCTGTTAAGGATTATGCCTCAACAAAAGATAAAATAGTATCCGCCAATCGGTTTTTTTTGATTTTAGGTCTGGCTACTATAATTTTATTAATATGGTCTCATATGAGAGATGTTAAAAAAGAGCTAAAAAAGAAGGAGCAAGAATATGACAACTAAACTAATCACAGAAGCCGTCGAGCAAGCCATTAAAGCCGCTGGTGGTGCTGGCGGTGTTGCTGGTAACGGTATTAACATTAAGACACTGCTTGATAAAGTAGAAGGTGGTGATGGGGTTGGTGTGGGTGCTGCTACGGCGGCAATAGCGGCTGGTATTGCTGGTACCGCATACACCATTGTTGATAAAGTGCCAGAAAGTAAATGGTCAAAGGGATTGATGGGTGGTTTGGGTGTTGTAGCTGGCGGTGCATTGGCTGTTGGAGATTACCAATCTATGAAAGACAGTTATGCCGAAAATGGTGAAATTAACCTAAAAGATGCTCTTAGCTTTGCAGGTAATGCATTGGCGGTTGCGGCAGGTATTGCCCTGATAGCTAATCCAGTTGGAGCAACTGTTGCTGCACTTACAGTGGGTTCGGTAGCTTTTGCAGGAGCAAGTTTGGCGGTGGATAAAGAAACAGATTTATTTAACGATGATATCAAGGCCAAACTAAACGACATCGCCTTAGGTAAGTCCATTCAAGATTTCTTTGATACTCAGGTTCAAGATGCTGTTGACAGTATGCTTAAAAATAAAGAAAAACTAGGAGAATTAGTAGATAAAATCAAAGATGAAATCACCAACAGTGAAAACCACAGCCCAACAGATTTGCTTGAAAAGCTTTTAACGCCAATCATGAAATTTGGTATTGGTCTGTCAGAAAAGGGTGATGAGTTAAGTGAGGAAGTTGATGAAGTGGCAGAAAAAGCTAAGGAATTCTTTAAAGATGTTTGGGATAAAGTTGCCGACTTCGAATTTCCCAACCCCTTTGATAACCTCCCTGATGACCTTGCCGAAGCCTTTGCCAAATGGGCAGGTATCAACCGCTCAGGGTTTCATTATTTCTATGACCCAATCGTACTTGATTTAGATGGTGATGGTATAGAGACGATTGCTTATGATAAATTAAAGAAAGCTGTTTTTGATCATGACGGTGATGGCATTGCTCATGCGACAGGCTGGGTGAAAAAAGATGATGGTATCCTTGTATTAGACCGCAATGGCGATGGTGTTATTAATGATGGGCGAGAGGTGTTTGGTGACAGCACGATTTTGAGTACAGGTGAGACCGCCAAGCACGGCTATGAGGCACTTGCCGACCTAGACAGCGATGGTAATGGCAAGATTAATGCCGATGATACCAAGTTTGATGAGCTTAGAGTATGGCGTGATTTGGACAGTGATGGCGTGAGTGATGTTGGGGAGTTATTTGGACTTCATGAGCTTGGTATTAGTGCGTTAAACCTTGATTATCAAGATGTGGACAAAAACCTGACAGGAGGCAATAAACTGACTCAGCTTGGCAGTTATGAGAAACATGATGGCAAAACAGGTGTCATGGGCGATGTGAATTTTAACTTTCATGGTGTGTACACCAAACATCTCGATGGTGTAAAAAATACAGATGACAGATTGCCAAATCTACAAGGCTCTGGGCGTGTCAGAAGTCTAAGCGAGGCAATGACACTATCTTCTGAGCTTAGAAATATCGTCGTCAATTACCTAAATGCCAAAAGCAAAGAGGAGCAGCTGTCAATGATGGACGGCTTGCTCAAAGCGTGGGCAAAAACCGATCCTGATTATCAAGATTATGAAAAGCCGATTTTCTTGTCGATAAGAAGCTCTAGTTCCCAAAAAGGTGCGGTGGGCATTGCAGGCAGTGGCGGTGCTACAATAATTGATACAATGGGCATGGCAGAGTTTGATAAAATCAAATATAAAATTGGTGTTATCGATAGTTTCATGAGCACAAAAACAGATAACATGTTTTATGCTAACGTCAAAGACTTTGAAAAAACAACCAAAATTATCAATGATACTTATGATAAACTCATTAAGTCTGTTTATAGTGGACTCTATCCGCAAACTGTTCAGAATCGTTATGGCGATTTGATAGATATTGTGGTAGATGTCAAAGATGGTAATATTCTGTTTGGTTTGGACATTAACCGACTGGTGAGCGACTTTAAGGCAAGGTTAGATGTAGGTGGTCAAACCGCAATGTCTGCCTTTGGCGATATCATGGAGTATTTTGCTTATCTTCAAGTGCAAACACAACCTAACATTGTTGGCAGAGATAAGTTGGTTAATTTGATAGAGCATGTTGTATCTAGCGTGCCAAAACATGAATTGGATGGTTGGATAAATGGTATTGATTTTAAGATTGATAGAGAATTACCAATTAAGATGGGCGATGCACAAGATAATCATTTAAATGGCGGTGCTGTGTTTGCAGGTGCTGGTAATGATCGGTTGACTGGAACTAAAAATTCTGACCTCCTATTTGGTCAAGATGGTAACGACACCCTAGACGGTGGCAACGGTGATGACATCTTAAATGGTGGTGCTGGCGATGATTATTTAAGCAATTCAGGTCATAAAAATGGCAATGACACTTACATCTTTAGTGGTGATTACGGCAATGATGTGATTTATGAATATGATTGGAATACTGAGAATCGCCATCAAGACACCATCCGTTTTACAGATGTTAATCTGTCTGCAGTTCAAGTCTTGTTAAAAGGTCAAGATTTAATCCTTAAAACATCAGACTCAAATAGTGTTACCATTCAAAACTTCCAGTACGGTGACTCTTATCATATTGAAAACTTCGAATTTGCTGACCAAACAGTCAGTCTTGCCGAACTGATGGCAACAAAAGTTGCCGCCTATCACGGCACAGATAATAACGATAATCATAATATAGCACAATGGAAATCTCAGAGCATCGCCCATCTGGGTGCTGGCAACGACGTTTTCAACGCTACTGGCGGCAAAACTGAAGTCTATGGGCAAGATGGTAATGATCGTGTTACGACAGGTACTGGCAACGATGTTTTAGATGGCGATAATGGTAACGACACCCTAAATAGCGGTGCTGGCGATGACCTCCTATTTGGTCAAGATGGTAACGACACCCTAGACGGTGGCAACGGTAATGACATCTTAAATGGTGGTGCTGGCGATGATTATTTGCAAGGAGGTGCAGGAGCGGACACTTTTGTGTTCTCTTTGGACGTGGATTTGGTGGTAGATGTTAGCCAGATTGGATTTGATAAAATTGCTGATTTTGATCTAAAGCAAGGAGATAAGATTGATCTAACAGGACTTTTTGCTGACAAATCAATCATGGACAATTTTGGTGATTATATTCATTTTGAAAAATCAGGTATCAACAATATTACGATGACGATTGATATTGATGGTAAGGATGAGATGTTTGAAAAAATAGCAATCGCTGATATATATTCAAATAACATCGATGGTGTGTTGAACCAACTCAATCAGGGTGAAGGTTTGATTTTGTAAAGTAATCATAAAAATAAGGCATCATCAAATGCCTTATTTTTTATGATTAAAGCGAATTATTCCATGCCATATTTTTGAGTAATGGTTTTTATCTCGCCATTTTTGACTAACTCATCAATGCCTTTATTGAGTGTTTGTGGTAGTTTGGTGTTATTTTTATTGGCTAAAAAGTGCAGTTGGCTTTGTCAGAGCAGGGTGTGATTTTTTTTGCTTGCATCCCTGTTTATGTCTGATAAGGGGTTAGGGTGATACTTGCTAGTTTTGGGTTATCAGCAAAATAGAAGAATACAGGTATTTTGGCATAATAGGCATTGGGTGTACCGTATTTTGATGTGCACTTTTCGGTTTGGAAAATGGCAGTGGTACCATATCGCTGATTCTAGAATCTAATTTTGGCAAAATAAGCTTTCAAATGTTGTTGGTTTAAATTGGATGTTAAGCTTTTTGTTTTTGGCAATGCAATACATCAGAATCAAAACCTGTAATGGCTCCTTTTTCATCAGAAAAATTAAAAGGTGCAACGTCTAAGATTGTTGCTATTGTTAATTTTTTAACATTAGAGGTGTTTGTGTCAAAACTATTTGTCTCCGTGTTGGTAATGGATGTTTTAACCGACATTTTTATTTTTGCGTATGGCATTGGTATCGACAGACAGGTTAGTGGCATGGACGTTAAGGTGATTTGATGGTAGCGGTACTCTTCTTGGTACTAGAATGAGCAAATGACCAGTTTCGATTAAAAATTTAAAATAATGTTTTTTAAAATATAAATCTATTGAAATTTTAGATTGAAATAAATGTAAAAACATATGTTTTTTTCAAAAATTAAACCCTATTCACATTTTTAAAACCATTGTAACTTGTTATATTTTGCCAAATGGCGTAAACTATACGGTATTTATTTATGAAGCTGTCTTTGATTTTTTTGGGGCGGATTCATGGATGAATTTAGCGTAAGCGATATGATTCTACCGACAGACGGCTTTTACCATGCTCATCATTCGCTGACCTAATGTAACAAATACATCAAACTTTCCTTAAAATGATATGGCGAATATTATGACAAAAAGTAGCAAAGATACGGTCGCTTATCAAAGCACCGAACTTAGTGCAGATGGCGCTGCATATATAGAGGCGTTGTACGAGGATTATTTGGCAGATAAGTCAAGCGTGAGCATCGAGTGGCAAAAATACTTTGCTGATTATGAGCAAGCAGGCGATGCTCCACATAATGCCATCAAAGAGCAATTCTTGCTCCTAGCCCGTAACCAAACCAACGCTCGCCCCATACAGTCAGCAGGCACAGGCACAGGTGACTGCGACCCTAAACAGATGGCAGTGCAACAGCTGATCAGCGCCTATCGTCGCCGTGGACATCGTGTCGCAAACATTGACCCTTTGGGACTACAAAAACGTGATGGTGTTGATGATTTGAGCTTGGCGTATCATGGCTTGTCTAAGGCTGACCTTGACACGACATTCCCAACCACGCTCATGCACATCGGCAAAGAGTCGGCAACACTGCGTGAGATTATTGAGATTTGTGAACGCATCTACTGTGGCAGTATTGGTTATGAGTATATGCACGTATTTAGTGCCACTGAGAAAAAATGGCTTGAAAAATACATTGAACAAAATCAAGGCTTTATCAAATTTGATAAAGATAAAAAGCTAGAAATCCTTGACCGTCTGACCGCCGCTGAGGGTTTGGAGAAGTACTTAGCTCGTAAATACACAGGCGTAAAACGCTTTGGTCTAGAAGGAGGCGAGAGCTTTATTCCTGCGGTACATGAGATGATTCAACGTGTGGGTACTTATGGGACCAAAGAGGTGGTCATTGGTATGGCTCATCGTGGACGCCTTAACCTGCTTGTTAATATCATGGGTAAAAACCCATCTGCCTTATTTGATGAATTTGATGGTAAAGTACAACCAACGGTTGGTTCAGGCGATGTTAAATACCATAATGGATTTAGCTCAAACATCATCACCAAAGGCGGTCAAATGCACCTTGCATTGGCATTTAACCCATCTCATTTGGAGATTGTCTCGCCTGTCATGTTGGGTTCGGTGCGTGCCAGACAAGCTCGTCGCAGTGGGGGTTATGGCTATGATATTGATAACAGTACAGTGTTGCCCATCGTGGTGCACGGCGATGCTGCCTTTGCAGGACAAGGTGTTAATCAAGAAACCTTTCAAATGTCGCAAACCCGTGCCTACAAAACAGGTGGTACGGTGCATATCGTGATTAATAATCAGGTAGGTTTTACCACTTCTCGCACCGATGATGCTCGTTCTACTGAATACTGTACAGACGTTGCCAAAATGGTACATGCTCCCATCTTGCATGTCAATGGTGATGACCCAGAGGCGGTCGTGTTTGCCAGTCAGCTTGTGCTAGATTATAGAAAAGAGTTCGGTCGTGATGTTGTGCTTGATATTGTTTGTTATCGTCGCAATGGACACAACGAATCGGATGAGCCATCAGCAACCCAGCCACTTATGTATCAAGTCATTAAAAAATTGCCAACCACTCGCACCCAATACGCCCAAAAATTGGCTGCCGAGGGTGTGCTAACTACCGAGCAAGCAAATGAGATTGATGATGCCTATCGTATCGCCCTAGATAATGGCGAGGATGTGGCTCACGGACTTGCCAAAGAGCCTGATGCCAGCCTGTTTGTAGATTGGTCGCCTTATGTTGGTCATGATTTGACCGATGATGTTCAAACAGGCGTGCCTGTGGATAAGCTCAAATCCTATGCAAAAGCCATGGCAAAAATGCCAGAGGGTTTTGAGTTGCAACGTCAAGTTGCCAAAGTAATAGAGCAACGTCTGGCCATGCAAACAGGACAAGAACCCATGAACTGGGGGGCTGCTGAGACACTGGCATACGCATCATTGGTTGATGAGGGGACATTGGTGCGTATCACAGGCGAGGATGTGGGTCGTGGGACATTCTCACACCGTCATAGCGAGCTGTATAACCAAAAAGATGCCAGCCTGTATGTTCCATTACAGCACATTCGTGAAGGACAAGCCCGTTTTGCCACTTATAATTCACTGCTGTCAGAGGAGGCGGTGCTTGCCTTTGAATACGGTTACTCTACCACTGTGCCAAATGCCCTGATTATATGGGAGGCTCAGTTTGGTGATTTTGCCAATGGGGCTCAGGTGGTCATTGACCAATTTATCTCATCGGGTGAGACCAAATGGCAACGTCTGTCAGGTCTGACCATGCTCTTGCCACACGGTTTTGAGGGGCAAGGTCCTGAGCATTCATCGGCACGTTTGGAACGTTTTTTACAGCTTTGTGCTGAGGATAACATGCAAGTTATCACCCCAACGACCCCTGCACAGATTTTCCATGCTCTACGCCGTCAAGTGATACAAAAAACTCGTAAGCCACTGATTGTCATGTCACCCAAGTCGCTACTTCGTCATCCGCTGGCAACATCAACACTTGATGAGCTTGCTGATGGCAAATTTGAAAGTGTGTTGCCTGAGATTGATGGTGTTGATAACAGTCAAGTAACCCGCATGGTATTGTGTGGCGGTAAAGTTTATTATGAGCTTTTGGAGGCTCGTCGCAAGTTAGAGATTGACCACATTGCCATCGTGCGTATTGAACAGCTTTATCCGTTGCCAGAGATGCGTATTTTGGCAGAACTTGACAAATATCCAAACCTTAACGAGGTTATTTGGACACAAGAAGAACCACTTAACCAAGGTGCGTGGTACTATTTACTGCCAGAGTTATATCGCTTAACAGAGGGCAGGGTCAAACTGCTACCTGCATCAGGTCGTCCTGCGGCAGCGGCACCTGCCACAGGCTCACCAAAGATTCATATGGCACAACAAAAAGCTCTGATTGCCCAAGGTTTGGGTGTAAGCGAAGAGCAACTATGAGTGGCAAGATGAACTCATAAGCTATGGGTTCATCTGACTGTTAACTTTACTGATTTATTAGCTTTATTAAAACTGCAAATTACTGCAAATTAATCCTTAGGAGTTTATCATGGCTGACATTAAAGCCCCCGTATTTCCAGAGTCGGTACAAGACGGTACCATCGTAGAGTGGCATGTTGCTGAGGGTGATCAAGTTGCCCGAGACCAACTGCTTGCTGAGATTGAGACTGATAAAGTTGTTTTAGAAGTCGTTGCCCCTGATGATGGTGTGATTGTTAGTATCGCCAAAGGTGTGGACAGCACCGTATTATCCGCCGAGGTCATCGCCACTTTCGAGGCGGGTGCAACTGCCACGCCAAAGACCAAAAGTGATGAATTGTCAAAAGATGATGAATTGTCAAAAGATGAAGCTGACAAAGGCACAACCATTGACCCGGCAAGCGTTGCTGCCCCCATACAGCCAAAAGATGATGCAGAGGGTGACTTTAAAGACCAAAGTCCAGCGGTTCGTAAAGCTGCCAAAGAAACAGGCGTAAACCCAGCAGACGTACAAGGCTCGGGTCGTGGTGGTCGTGTTACCAAATCTGACATGATTAACCCCACTCTAAAAGGCGACAACGGTCAAGTCATCGCTACTGCCATCGGTCAGCGTATTGAAAAACGTGAGCCAATGACACGCTTACGTAAGCGTATCGCCGAGCGTCTATTGTCTGCCACCCAAGAAACCGCCATGCTTACCACGTTTAACGAGGTAAACATGAAACCACTTATGGACTTGCGTACTAAATATAAAGACCAATTTGAAAAACGCCATGGCGTAAAACTGGGCTTTATGTCGTTATTTGTCAAAGCAGCCACCGAAGCCTTAAAGCGTTTTCCTGCGGTCAACGCATCCATTGATGGTGAGGACATTGTCTATCATGGCTACTATGATGTGGGCGTGGCGGTGTCAAGCGATCGTGGTTTGGTTGTGCCTGTTTTGCGAGATACTGATGGGATGGGTTTGGCTGACATTGAAAGCGGTATCCGTGATTATGCCACCAAAGCTCGTGAAGGCAAATTGTCTATTGAGGAGATGACTGGCGGTACATTTACCATCACCAATGGCGGTGTGTTCGGTTCGCTACTATCTACCCCAATCATCAACCCGCCACAAACTGCCATCTTAGGCATGCATGCCATTAACGAGCGTCCTATGGCGGTTAATGGTCAAGTGGTTATCTTGCCAATGATGTATCTTGCTTTATCTTATGATCATCGTTTGATTGATGGTAAAGATGCGGTTCAATTTTTGGTAACCATCAAAGAGCTGATTGAAGACCCAGCACGTCTGATTTTGGATTTGTGATGTATTTATGCCTATGCTTAAAAGGTAGGCATTTTATTTTTAAAAGATTTTACTTTAAAAGAGAGTATGACCATGAAAAATTCATATGATTTGGTAGTAATCGGTGGTGGGCCCGGTGGCTATGAAGCTGCCATTCGTGCAGCCCAGCTTGGGTTAAGCACCGCTTGTATTGAAAAACGCATTCATAAAGGCGAACCTGCTCTTGGCGGTACTTGCCTAAATGTGGGCTGTATTCCGTCAAAAGCCTTACTTGACAGCTCACACCGCTATGAAGCAACTCGCCATGAGCTTGGTGAACATGGTATCACCACAGGCGATGTGGGTATTGATGTATCAAAAATGCTAGAACGCAAAGACAGTATTGTCAAAGGCTTGACCGCAGGTGTGGCAGGTCTATTAAAAGGCAATGGCGTGGACTGGCTACAAGGCACAGGTACACTGCTTGACGGCAAATCAGCCGAAAAACAAGTCAAATTTACCGCTCATGACGGCACCGAGACCACCATTACTGCCAAATATGTGATTTTGGCGGCAGGTTCTGTGCCAATTGAAATCCCAGTTGCCAAAACTGATGGCGAGTTTATCGTGGACAGTACTGGTGCCTTAGAATTTAGTGAAGCCCCAAAACGTCTTGGTGTTATCGGTGCTGGTGTGATTGGTTTGGAGCTTGGCTCGGTATGGCGTCGCTTGGGTTCAGAAGTGGTTGTTTATGAAGCCATGCCAGAATTTTTGGCAGTCGCTGACAAAGACATTGCCAAAGAAGCAGGTAAACTGCTCAAAAAACAAGGTCTTGACATTCGTGTGGATACCAAAGTGACGGGTGCTGAGGTGGTGGGTGGCGAAGTAGTTGTAACTACTGATGTCAAAGGCGAAACCAAAACCGAAACCTTTGACAAGCTTATCGTCTGCGTGGGCCGCCGTGCATATAGCGAAGGCTTATTGGCTGACGGCTGTGGCATTGAGCTGACCGAGCGTGGCTTGGTGGCGGTAGATGACCAATGTAAAACCAACCTAGACGGCGTTTATGCCATTGGTGATTTGGTTCGTGGCCCAATGCTTGCCCACAAAGCGATGGAAGAGGGCATGATGGCAGTAGAACGCATTCATGGTGAAAAAGCTCAGGTAAACTATGACACCATCATCAGTGTGATTTATACACATCCTGAGATTGCATGGGTAGGTTTGACCGAAGAGCAAGCAAAAGCCCGTGGACACGAGGTTAAAACAGGTTCATTTAACCTATCTGCCAACGGTCGTGCCTTAGCCCAAGGTGAGGGTGTGGGCGTGATTAAAGTGGTGGCAGATGCTAAGACTGACCGTCTGCTAGGCTTACACATGGTAGGTGTGGGTGCTGGCGACATCGTCCACCAAGGCATGATTGCCCTTGAATTTGTGTCAAGTGTAGAAGACCTACAGCTTATGACATTCGCTCACCCAACCGTATCAGAAGCGGTGCATGAGGCGGTATTGTCAGCAGACGGTCGAGCTATTCATGCGATTCAGCGTAAGAAGCGTTGATTGACACTAAGCAAAACGCTCTTTTGGAGCGTTTTGCAGAATTATATCAATAGATATCAGTTTGAATTAAAGACAAAAGTCAAATCGTGACAAATTTATGATGTGACTTCGGAATTGTTGGGTGTAATTATAGTTGGGCTAAATCCCCAATTTATGATTCTATTGTATTGTGACACAATTGGTATTTTAAACGAAAATAAACTATTACTATTATTGGTATTGATTATATTAACTATTGAGTTTATAATGGTTTGCCTCTGCTGTGGTGAGTTTGTAATTTGAGAAAAACTCTTAGTATCATTGTTCCTGTGTATAACTCCAAGGATTTCTTAAAGGAGTCTTTAGGGTGCTTAAAAAGGCAAAACTCAGATTGCTTGGAATTCATCATCGTAAATGATGGCTCAACAGATAATTCTGAGTCTATTGTTCAAAATTTAATAAGGGATGATAACCGCTTTTTGTATATAGCAAAACCTATGAATACAGGCTATGGACATACTTGTAATTTAGGCATTGCTCATAGTTCAGGCGACTATATAGCAGTCTTTGAGCCTGATGATTTAATACCTGATGATTTTTATCAGGTTCTTTTGCATCATGCCAATATAACCAATGCCGATATTATTAAATACAATGGTATTTATAAATTTAATACCAATGTTGATAACAAGGAGAGGATTTTTAAATTAAAAAACTTCCCAAAAGGTAAGTTTTTTAAATATGATTATCCTAGATTTTGGATATCTCACCCAGCTACGATAAATGCTATTTATAAAAAAGAATTTTTATATAATAATTGCATTAAATATGTAGAGGGTGCTGGAGCTTCTTATCAAGATGTTCAATTTTTGGTTTCGTTGTTTTATGGGAACCCTAGTATTGTTTTATTAGATCAATGCAAATACATGTATAGACATCATAATGGGCAGTCTGTCAATCAAACCAGCAGTAATATTCTAGACAACGTAATCAAGAACTGGAAAGAGTTTTTTGTTATTTCTAGAGAATTTATCAATCGCGAAAGCTCTTGGTTTGCAATAATTCAGATGTATAGACAATGCATTTCTCTTGAAAAGCGCATGGTACGCAATAGCAATCAACTTAGTATTTTTTATGTAAAGAGTCTGTTTAGATATGGTTTTCCAAAAATTGAACAATTAAGATGGTTTGGTTTTTCAAAAATAGATATAGTTAAATTTTACTTATTTCCTATCAGGGTTCTTTTTCTATATTTGATAAGCAAAACTCCATTTTTTTCTTAAGTGTATTAAAGGTGATTTTATGTTTGATGAATCTTGTTCTACAAAATATTTAATTATTGGTGGCGGTGTTTCTGGTTTGGCATTTGCAAATTTTATTAACAGCGATGATTATTTAATTTTAGAAAAAGAGTCAGAACTAGGGGGGTATTGCCGAACAATATATCAAGACGGCTATATCTGGGATTATGCAGGTCATTTTTTCCATTTTGCAACTGATGAGATGAAAAATTTCTTTAATAGTCGCATATCTCCGAATGATTTAATTTACAAAACAAAATCAACTAAGATATTTTATAATAATCTTGTTATTGATTTCCCATTTCAAGCAAATATTCACCAATTGGACAAAGAAGAGTTTATTGATTGTTTATATGATTTATATTTTAGAAAAAAGAATGAATCTGAGAATAGCTTACAATCTTTTCTTGAAATGTTGTACGAAAAATTTGGTATTTCTATTACAGAAAAGTTCTTAAAGCCTTATAATGAAAAACTTTACGCATGTGATTTGAATCAATTGGATAAAGACGCTATGGGTAGATTTTTTCCATATGCTGACTTAGAGCAAGTTATTAGAAGCTTTAAAAATGATTATAATGGAAGTTATAATGCTTCTTTTATGTACCCTAAAGATGGTGCAAAAGTTTTTGTCGATGCACTGGCTAGCGATATTGATCGTAAAAAGATATGTATGAAAGAGTCAGTTATCGAGATTGATTCTGAGGAAAAATATGTCTTGACCAACCTAGGTAGAAAGATTAGCTATGAGTTTTTAATTAATTCATCGCCATTAAACGTTTTTCTTGAATTATTGGGTAAACAAAAGTATAAAGACATTGCAAAAAAATTATCTTGGAATAAAGTTTTGGTATTCAATCTGGGCTTCTCAAAGAAATCCAAATATAAAGATATTCACTGGGCTTATATACCTGATAAGACTATCAATTTTTATCGTGTGGGTTTTTATGATAACATATTAGATGAAGATAGATTGAGTATGTACGTTGAAATTGGTCTTCCCCCCGAAATGTCATTTGATATTGATAAAGAATTGGCATTAACTCTGCAGAATATACAAAAATTGGGTATTACTGATGAATCACATGATTTGATATCATATTCAGTAATTCTGATGGATCCGGCCTATGTCCATGTTGATTCCAATCTTGATGCAATTAAAGCTGAATTGAAAGATGAATTTAAGGAATTACAAATATTTAGTATAGGTCGTTACGGTGATTGGAAATATTGCTCTATAGAAGACTCTATGATAGATGCCTTGAATATTGCCAATAAATTAAATAATGAGGAATGAATCATATTATGAAAAAACTATCTGTAATTTTACCCTGCTACAATGTCCAAGACTATGTTGAAAGAGCTATTAACTCTCTAAGAATGCAGGAATGGGAAAATCTTGAGATTATCGCCGTAAATGATGGCTCGCAAGATAATACTTTGGATGTTTTAAAATCTATTAAGAAGCAGTTTCCCGAGTTGAAAATCTTAAGTCAAGCCAATAAGGGATACGGTACAGCTGTAAATGCTGGAATGGAGTCTGCTACAGGTGATTACGTGGCAATACTTGAGCCAGATGATTATTTAGATAATGATTATTATTCGCCACTGATTGCAACTGCCGAAGGCTTATGGGCTGATGTAGTTTTTTACAACTCATATTTTGAATGTAGGCAGGGATTTAAAAAGCGTTTAGTCTCATTACACATGCCTAGTCGATTTACTCAATCATCCTTGCTGACTGATAATGAGATATGCCAAAGACTGGCATTGGGCAATGTGGGTATTTGCTTTGCCATCTATCGCAGAAGTTTTTTATTGGATAATGGTATTACATTAAATAATACTGCTAGAGCATATGAGGATGTGCCTTTTGTGGGTTCAGTATTAAATATGGCCGAAAAGGTTGCAGTCATACCTGGTGGCGGTTATCATTATAATAGAGATATACCTGGTCAATCAGTGACAAACCAAAGCAGATTTGCCTCTATATTGAAAGTAACCCAGCAATTTTTCGCTGAAAATAGATTGAAGTCAACTAGGGAGTCTGCAATAAGAGGATATTTTCTAAAACATCTAGCCGTGTATTGGAATAAGACTACAAGTGCAGAGTTGAAAGATTGTATTTTAGCATTAATGCATGATATTGGTCATAAAAATGACCTAATGTGTGAAGAATGGACATATCAATTTATAAAAAGCAAATTACCAAAAATGCAATTTAATAGACACTCCACCTCTTCTATTGTGCCAAATATTACTCCGCTAAAAGATCTTCCACCACTTGCAAAAGTTTTGAGTGACGGTACTTATTATCAATTTATGAGTTTTGCTCGCTATAAACTATCAAGAATGTTGGAAGAGAATCTGCCAACAGTAAATTTCTTGAATGAAATGTATTGTCTATTAAATATTCCAGAAGTTGAAAAAAATGATATGTTAAAAAGAGTGATTCTGGAGATTTTTAGTCGTGAGGATTTTATTTCTTTATTTCAAAAAAACAATACAATGTCGGTAAAATTGATGGCAAAAGCGAGAATGCTTGATTTAATCCCTGATATATCGGTTTACTGTGAAGATGAAAAATTTGCCAAACTTTTACTTGAGGATTCTCAGATTTCTAGTTTTTCAGAATTGAAAGATGTTTCTAATATAAAACAATACTATCATTTTTTTGAAAAGGCTAATGTCAACTCTAAAGACTTTCTAAGTTATTTGCAGGGAAAATCGATTGCCATCGTGGGAAATAGCCCTTGTGAGCTAAATAAAAATAAAGGCCCTCAAATTGATGGGCATGATGTAGTTATTAGATTTAATAACTATGAAATTAGTGATAAAACTAAACCGGATTATGGTAGCAAGATATCAACATGGGCATGCACACCAACCTTAGAGTCTATTAGGCTAAGGGAGGATGTTGGTTGTATGGACTTCATCCTAGTCCCAAAGGTTAATACTTATATGCCAAAGTTTAGATTGGACTCGTTAGTAAATCTTGCTCAATCAGGTATCAATATTGGCATGTTTGATGCTACTGATTATATGAAAAAATATGATATGAGAATTTTTTCGTTAGGTCTTTTGATGATTCTATGGTTGGCTGACAACAAAGAAAAATTTAAATCTATATCCATTTATGGTTTTTCTCTGACAGATCAATTAGATGGAGTAAAGCATTATTTTAGTGGAGATCCAAGTGCTGGCAAGCAATTATCATTCCACAAATGGTCAAAAGAGGCTTTAATTCTTAATTCATTAATACAGTCTGGAGTTGTTAAAAAATGTTAAAACACTATATTCATTGCCACGAAGGTTATAATTTGAACAAAGGCGGTTCTGTTGGGTATCTATCAACTTTGTATGCAAGTTTTGAACGTTATGGTTCTTTTAATTCACGAAGTGGTATACAAAATTGCTTCTTATTTCCCAATCTTGCCGAAGGAGAGAGGCTTTACAATAGAGCGTTAGATGAAGTAATTTATGATGATTTTCGGTATATCGATGAGTTTCAAAATCCAAGTGGCATGCAGGTTTTGATAAATGAAAGAAAGCGTTGGTTTAGGGAGATTTTGCCAACAAGTGAATATGGTAAGATAGATTTTAGGAATATTAAGTCAATTCATATACATGGCGCATACAATTTTCTACCAGTTTTCAATACCTTGCGCAGAGAGGGTGTTGAAAATCAGGTGGTTAAGATATTAACCACTCACAATCCACATAAACCGGAATTTGAAGATATGGAACTAATATCTCGAGGTAGAACATGGTCGGATGCTGATATTAAGACTTTGAGATACTTCTATCAAGAGAGGGATTTTTGGGCGTTTAAATTGGCAGATGCTCTAATGTTTCCTTCTGAGTATAGTATGGAGGGGTACTTTCAAACTTGGCCAGATTTTGAGAACATAATTAAAAATAAAAAAGTATATTTCTGCACCACATCTGGGCAGGAGAAACCTCAAAATATAGATAGTACTATCATGAGACAAAGCTTGGGTATCCCTCAGGATGCAACGGTACTACTATATTTAGGTCGTTTTGTGAATATACGTGGCTATGATATCTTGATTGAATCAGCGAAGAGGGTTATCCAAAACAATCCAAATGTTTATTTTGTTGTCGTAGGGGAGAGTGCAAAAACTACAGAATTTAACACTAAACAATGGATACAGGTGCCTTTTACAACAACCCCAGGCAATTATATTGGTATGGCGGATGCTTGTTTGTGTCCAAATAAAGGTAGTTTGTTTGATTTGAGCATGATTGAAATCTTGGCTTCGGGTACTCCTTTGCTTGGATGTGATGTTGGTGGCTATAAATGGCTAAAAGGAAGAACGGCAGGGGCGCTATTATCACAGCCGAACGATGTTGATGATTTTACGGCGAATATATTAAGCTTTTTAGCCATTCCTGAGCCGGAAAAGGCAAGAATGAGGCAACAAAATCTAAATCTGTACCAAAATGAACTGCATTTAAAATATTTTTATCAAAATTACCTTGATGCGTTGGAAAGTATTTATAGTGATTTTGGTATAACTGAGACAAAATCAGATAATAGGATTTTGAGGATTGACACCAGTTTTGAACAAAACTACAAAAGAAATATGGAGCAACCAGTATTTTTTGCAACGCCTGTAGCCCCTCCTGTACCGACCCCAAGTCCGACCC
>NZ_LXTW01000001.1:20428-223697 GCF_001679005.1 Moraxella nonliquefaciens
CAAGTCCGACCCCAAGTCCGGTAAAAGAGAATAAAGAGTCCAAGATTGACGAGATGATTATTGCAGGATTGAATACAAGTGAGGGGTTCTTAAAGAGGGCGGTCTCTATTTTGCCTGATATACCAAATGGTGACAATTTATCGACTACGCAACGGATGTTGAGAAAATTAAAAAGAGATCCTAAATTATTCCTGTTCGATGTTGCTAAAAAGCAATTAAATAGTATTTCTCCAAAGTCAAAAGAATAGGTGTTATAAGTTATGACTATGATTGAACGGCAGCTTGATGACGAGGGTAATACAGTTTCCTGCGATTTTGATCCAAACGAGCTACTTAATTTCAGGCTAACAATCAAAGGGTGTAACAATTCCATTGTATTTAAATCAAGACCCTTATTGCATGGCAATTTGGTTATTTATATTAATGCTGATAACTGCGAAGTGGTTTTGGGAGAAAATATCACATGTCAAAAAAACTTATTCATATCTTTATTACCTAGTGGTAAAGGAAGGCACTCAAGACAATTAAAATGTAGTATCGGAAACAATACTACGTTCAATGGTTTGGTTAGCATCGTTTTGGCTGAAGAAAATAATGAGATTCAAATCGGTGAAAATTGTCTTTTTGCAGATAATATTTCTATATCTACATCGGATTCCCATAGAATTTTCTCCATAAAAACTGGTGATAGGATAAATAAAGCTCAGAGCGTATTTATTGGTCATCATGTATGGATTGGTGAAAATGTAAAAATCTTAAAAGGGTCTATGATTTTAAATGACTCTATTGTTGCTATGGGTAGTATAGTTACTAGGAAATTTGAATATGGCAACGTTGTTTTGGCGGGTGTTCCAGCCAAAATTGTACGTAGTGAAGTAAATTGGGATTATTAATGTGTGTGGCTTAATTTTGTTTAGTTTGTGAGTAGGTAATGGAATTTTCTAAATTTATTCAGAGAGTAATTGATACAGAGATCAAGGCCTTACAGGTTCTAAGAGATAATATTGGAGAGAATTTTCGAGAGGCCTGCCAAACCATTCTTTCTTGCCAAGGTCGCCTAATCATTACTGGCATGGGTAAGTCTGGACTGGTAGGACGCAAGATTGCAGCTACTATGGCATCTACGGGAACACCTGCATTTTTCGTGCATCCTGGTGAAGCAGGACATGGTGACCTGGGCATGATTGTTAAAGGTGATGTGGTACTTGCAATATCCAATTCTGGTAATAGCGATGAGATTAATGTGTTACTGCCTATTATCAAGCGTTTGGATATCCCACTTATCAGTATTAGTAAGAACCTGTTAGGTCGTCTGCCACAGGAGGCGGACATTGCTCTGACATTAGGAGATTTTGAGGAGGCCTGTCCAATGGGTCTAGCCCCCACTTCTAGTACAACAGCCACGATGGTGTTAGGCGACGCATTAGCGATTGCTTTGCTTGAAGCAAGAGGGTTTAAACCAGAGGATTTTGCATTGTCTCATCCGGCAGGCTCTCTTGGTAAAAAACTTCTAACACAGGTGGCGGATCTGATGAAATTTGGTGAGGATATCCCTGTTGTGTCCGGTGAAACAAGCATCATGGATGCGTTATTTGAGATTACATCAAAAAGATTGGGCATGACTGTGGTTGTACACCAAGGGCAACATGGTATATTGACCGATGGTGATATACGTAGATTGCTTAGTCAGGGTCAAGACATGAATGCTCCAATATATACAGCCATGAAACCCAATCCTATCGCTGTGTCGTCAGAGCAAATGGCATCAGATGCTCTGAACATCATGCAAAATGAAAAAGTAAATCAATTGTTGGTGTTTGAAGATGGTGTATTGATTGGTGTGCTTACACTAAGAGATTTGATGCAAGCAGGTATTGATTAATTTAATTAAGTGGGTCATATGTATTAAAAGTGACAGAATCTATCACGGTGGGCAATGACTTACCATTTTTGTATTGTTCGGTGCCATCAATGTTCTAAATCTTGTGATTTGGCAATGCATGCTTGTAAAAAATATGTGGAAGTGACACATAAGCTCGGTATTTCTTATGTATTTAAAAATTTTGAAGAAATTAAGAGAGCCTTTGGTGTTCCTGTTATTGCAGATATTCATGAAGTATTTTAAGCAAAATCCGCTGCTGATATTGTTGATGTATTACAATTACCTGTTTGTTGGTTCGCCAAATCGATTTGGTTAAGGCATTGGCAGAGCGACCTGATGATACCCAAATCACAACTTTAATTTTTGCCAAAGATTGATATTTTTTAATTCATTCTTTTAAGAGTGTGCAAACATAATATGAAAACCCCAACCCACGCCATCATTCCCACCGCAGGCTTTGGTACTCGTATGTTGCCACTGTCCAAAGCCGTGCCAAAAGAGCTGTTGCCACTGGGTGATAAGCCTGCCATTCATTATGTTGTCATGGAGGCGGTGCGTGCAGGCATTAAACATATCGTACTGGTCAATCATGCCCAAAAGGGTGCGATAGACAATTATTTTGATGTCAATGGCGAGCTTGACACACAGTTACGCAACAAGGGCAAAAATGAGCTTGCCGACAGTCTGAACTTTTTGCCCGATGATGTGCGTGTCATCAGCGTGCGTCAGTCTCGTCCGTTGGGTCTGGGTCATGCGGTACTACAAGGGCGTGCGGTTGTGGGTAACAACCCCTTTGCTGTGTTACTGCCTGATGTGGTGCTAGACCCTTTTAAGACTGATTTTAAAACGGATAATTTGGCGTATATGCTGGATTGTTTTGCCAAAACATCTCGCTCGCAGATTCTTGTTGACCCTGTGGCAGATGATGATGTGCACAAATACGGGATTGCACGCCTTGCTGACAAACAGACCATTGCCAAATCTGACACCAACCAATCTTTTGACGTTAAAGGTTTTGTAGAAAAGCCTTTGCTAAAAGACGCTCCGTCCAACCTTGCGGTGGTAGGGCGCTATGTGTTTGACCCAAAGATTTTTGATTTTTTGGCAGAGACTAAGCCATCTGTGGGCGGTGAGATTCAGCTCACCGATGCCATCGATGCTCTCATCGGTGAGCAGGGCATGGACGTGGTAACCTTAAAAGGGGAGAGTTTTGACGCTGGCGACATGGCGACTTATATCAAGGCATTTGCCTACTTTGCTCAAAAAATCGGACAAGAATTTTAAAAAATAAAATAGCCAATATCCATCTATTGGTCATTTGATTTTATCTGGGGTGGTTCGTGTTTAGTACGAGTGATGGCATTTGGCTTAGGGTTGTTATGATGCAGAAAATAGAGAAAAATGATGATGAATACAAGTCAAATTGATGAGGTTTTTGCCAAACACTCGCCAGCACAATCACAAAATCATGTCAATATTTACCAAAATAAATCAAATGCTTGGCAAGCCCTACACGCCCTTGCCCAAAACAGTCGCACCTTAACCGAGCTGTTTGAAGATGACAGACGTGGCGAACACTTTGCGTTGTCATCTTGTGATATGTACATGGATTTTAGTAAGCAGCTCATTGATGATGAGGTTTTGTCAGCACTATTGACCTTAGCAGATGATTGTCAGTTATCATCTAAAATCAATGACTTATTAACAGGAAAAAAGGTCAATGATACCGAAAACCGTCCTGCCTTACATACTGCCCTGCGTTCCCCCAAAGGCAAGATGCTCATCGTAGATGGTATGGATGTGAATGCTCAGGTTCATGACAGCCTTGCCAAAGCCAAAACCATGGTAAAGCGTATCCGCACAGGTGTGTGGCGTGGCTATGCAGGGCATGCCATGACAGATGTGGTCAATATCGGTGTGGGTGGTTCGGATTTGGGGCCATTAATGGCAACCACCGCCTTATCTGAATGGTCAGACACCCCCATTCGGGTGCATTTTGTCTCTAACATGGACGGCACGCAGCTTGATGGTCTGTTAAAAGTGTTAAATCCCCAAACCACGCTGTTCATCATCTCATCAAAATCATTTGGCACAGTAGATACACTCTCTAATGCCAAAACTGCCCTAGGTTGGCTCATGTCTGCCCATGATAACAAATCTACCATCTTACGCCGTCATTTCATCGGCATCTCCACACGCTCTGACAAGATGAGCCAGTGGGGCATTCATCAGAGCAATCAGCTGCTTTTGTGGGACTGGGTTGGTGGTCGGTTTAGTATGTGGTCGGTCATCGGGCTTGCCATCGCCATCAAAATTGGCATGGATGGCTTTTATGAGCTATTGTCGGGGGCACACAGCATGGATAAGCATTTTGCCACGGCAGACTTTGCCCAGAATATGCCCGTTCTGCTTGGGCTTTTGGGTGTGTGGAACAGCACGTTTTTGGGGATTAATGCCCACAGTGTATTGCCTTATGATGGCAGATTGTCGCATTTTCCCAATTACCTAACCCAACTTGAAATGGAATCCAATGGCAAATCGGTCACAAGAGATGGGCATCAGGTTGGTTATGACACTTGTCCAATTTTGTGGGGCGATATTGGCTCTAACGCTCAGCATGCTTTTTATCAGCTCCTTCATCAAGGCACACAGCGTGTCTCTTGTGATTTTATCACATCCATCCATCGCCATCATCAGCACCAAATGTCTAACGCACATCTGTCCAAGCAGCACCAACTTTCTTTGTCAAATTGCCTTGCCCAGTCGCAAGTTTTGGCATTTGGTAACCACGCTTTGCCTGATGATTTAGATAAAAATAACGATGATTTTGCCAAATTTAAGCAATACCGTGGCAATCAGCCATCCACCACCATCTTGCTTGACAGCCTAAACCCAAAAACACTGGGTTCACTCATCGCCTTGTATGAACATAAAGTTTATGTGATGAGCGTGATTTGGCAAATCAATCCATTTGACCAGTGGGGTGTGGAAGTGGGTAAGGTGATGGCAAATCAGCTCTATGATGTGCTATGTAACAAAAAAGGCGTGGAATCGTTTGATTCATCAACCAAGACGCTGTTAGATAAAATTCAGGGCAAATTTTAATTACGGTAAATCAGTATGAAAACACATGATACAGTCTATATCATTGGGGCAAATCATGAAGCGATTAATGCAGGGATTTTGCTTGCTAGTTTAAATAAAAAAGTGCATTTATTGAGTGTGAAACATGCCATTGATGAGGTCTTATTTCATTATCATTTTGACCGTCAAATTAATGCCTTATGGTCGCTTTATGTCAATGAAAATAAAATCATTCATCATCATAAAAATAGCCTTGATGATGTTTTTGATTTTATCAAGCAATCACAAGGTGCTTTGATTTGGCTATTTATTGATGATATGGCTGATGATGAATTGGCACTATTTGTCAAAACCCAAGACAACCCGCACAGCCAAATCATCCTAAGTGGCATGGATGATATTGGAAAAATACAACAAATTGCTGATGATATGGTTAGCAAATGGGTGTATTATTTGCCGTTTATTTTTATGAAAGATGGGGCGAATTTTAGCAGTTTTTATCAATCAGATTTGGTATTGATTGGCGAGAAAACAACCAATAGCGTGATAAAATGTGAAATCATTTCTTTTATCAAATCCCAAGCCAAAAAATGCCAGATTGATGACATTAAAACCATAGAGTTCGCTCGCAGTGCCATCATGGCGATGCTTGCTACTCGCTTATCATTTATCAATGAAATGACACGCCTTGCTGATAAGAAAAATGTGAATATCAAGCACATTGAGAAAATCATGGGGTCAGATGGTCGTATTGGTTCGGCGTATTTGGGGGCGGGTTGGGGCTTTGGTGGTAGAACTTTGCCCAATGAGTTGGCTTTGTTAAAAAATCAATTTGACAGCCAGCACGTCAAGGCAGATGTATTGACTGCTGTGATTGATGTCAATGCTGACCAAAAAGAGTTAATTTTTAGAAAATTTTGGCGATATTTTAATGGGTTTATAGAAAATAAAACGGTGATGATATGGGGGGCAGGTTATCGCATTGGGGCAGGTCTTAGTACCAATAGTGCCATTCACCCTTTATTAACGCTGTTATGGTCATATGAGATTAAGACGGTGATTTATGCCAATAATACCACAATTGAGTTGCAACAACTGTATGGCAATGAACCATTATTTTCAATCACAAATCAGCCTTATGCGTTAAATCATACAGACAGTCTGTTCATCATTAACTGGTCAGAACTGACGCCACCTGATGTTCATGAATTAAACAAACATAACATACCGATATTTGATGCCAAAAATATTTTAAGCGATGATGAGATTAAAATATTAACAAGTGATTATATTGGTATTGGTCGTAAAAATGGGTAATAATATGACAAAAATTCTCGTTACAGGCGGAGCAGGTTATATCGGCTCGCATACTTTGGTTGAACTTGTGGAGGCAGGCTATACGCCTGTGGTTTATGACAATCTGTCCAATTCTAGCATGGTTGCCATTGAGCGTGTGCAAGAGATTATCCGCACAAAGATTGAATTCATCAAAGGTGATGTGCTAGATAAGGTTCATCTGGCACAGGTATTTGATGAACATGACTTTTTTGGTGTGATTCATTTTGCAGGACTAAAAGCAGTAGGCGAGAGCGTATCAGAACCGCTCAAATACTACCAAAACAACGTAACAGGCACGCTAAACCTACTACACGTCATGAAAGATAAGGGGGTAACCAACTTTATCTTTTCATCATCGGCAACGGTCTATGGCGACCCAGAAACTTTACCAATTACCGAGACCGCCAAACGCTCCTGTACCAACCCTTATGGGCAATCTAAACTTACCGTAGAGTATGTTTTGGAGGATTTGGCAAAATCAGCCAAGGATGACCCATTGTGGAATATCATCTGCTTGCGTTATTTTAACCCCATTGGGGCGCACGTATCAGGAACAATCGGCGAAGACCCAAGCGACATTCCCAACAATCTCATGCCCTATATCTCACAAGTGGCGGTAGGTAAATTAGAAAGATTGTCCATCTTTGGCGATGATTATGACACTGTGGACGGTACAGGCGTGCGTGATTATATTCATGTGGTGGATTTGGCAAAGGGTCATGTATCGGCACTTAATTATATCGCCAAATCCAAATCCGCCTTTGGGTTTTTGGCGATTAACTTAGGTACAGGCAACGGCACAAGCGTGCGACAGCTTGTAAGTGCCTTTATCCATGCCACAGGGCAAGATGTGCCTTATGTCATCGCTCCCAGACGAGCAGGGGACATTGCCATGTGTTATGCCAGTAGCGATAAAGCCAAAAACCTGCTAGGCTGGACGGCAGAACATGACATAGAGCGAATGTGCGTAGATACATGGCGTTGGCAAAGTCAAAATCCAAAAGGATATGATGATTAAGTTAAAAACCTAAAAACCCAAAGGCAGTTTTTGATGTATTTGGCAGGTGTGTCTAATCACTGTGCTTTTTAACCTGTTCAATTCGCTTATCCGTCGTAGGGTGCGTGGATAACATGGATAACATGGAGCTGTGCCCATGACCATCGCCATGCTCTTTTTCTAGTTTTTCAAAAAAGTTGGCAAGGTGTATGGGTGATATGCCAAGACGTCGTAACTCATCAATGGCAAATTTATCCGCCTGCATCTCCGCTTCTTGGGAGTATTGGGCGGCAGCGAGCATGGTTGGTAGGGCAAGCACCAAATCAGAGGCATCACCTGTAATGATAATGACCAGCACCCCAACGCCAATACTGCTAATCGCCTGCTCTAAGCTATGACGATGCACCAAATGCCCCTGTTCATGAGCAAGCACGGCTAGGATTTCGTTATCATCATCACTTAGCTTGATGAGTTCATCTGTGATGATGATGGTGTTGTTAGGTATGGCAAGGGCATTTGTTCCGATGACCCCGCCCAAACGCACCAGCACTTTGGCCTTGGGATTGCCATCTAGCTTGTCATACAAGGCAATGATTTCATCTTGACGAGCCTTTGGTAATTGGCTGGGTTTGGTGAGTGCCATGACTTGCTCTTCTGCCTTTTGTCCAACTTCCATCAAAACATCAGAGGGCAGGGAGTGGGCAATGTGGCGCGATGCCAGCGGCACACCAAATTTTAGCACCCCTACCATGAAGATAATGACAACGACCAGACTGCCCAAAATCCAACTAAAACTGCCTTCCATGACAGAGACTTTGTCAAACAGGCGTTTATGATGCAAATCAAGCCAGCTGGGCACACCGTCAGTGAACTCAATGCGTTCGCCATTTTTGAAGGTAAGCACCCCTACCGATCGCCCCACGCTTGGCATGAACTCACCATCGGCGGTCTGATATGCCCCACCAAAGCCATCGCCTTCTAGCACAAAGCTATCGGGGCTTATGCTTGGGCGGATATGGGCGGTATGGGCTTTGCTTGTTTTGCCATCAAAATAGCGTACGATGATTGGGCGTGTACTCATGACAACCTACCATGACACGTCAATGTCAAACACATCGGCAATCTCTTCGCCCAAAGCGGATTCTTCTACCATTTGGGGTGTGATAATCTCATCAAAATTCTCATAACTTACCAAAGACAGCGTCTCGGTCTTATAGCGATGCAGTCGCACTGCCGCCCACGGGGTAAATAGCCCAAGTGTCAAGCCAATCAGCAAAAAGTTGGTAAATTGAATAAAAGCAAATCTAAAAATGCTAAACTCATTTAGCACAAACTCACTCTCGCCAATGGTCAAGTTGTCCCACACGACCTTGTGCAGACAGGCTTGGGTGAACGGTACGATAAGTAGCATCATAAGGTACATGCCAATCACGACAAGCACTGCAATTCTCACACCAATATCTGACCCGAACGCTGCCCCAAGACCCATCATGACCATACCGCCAATAGATGCAAGAATGCCAATCCCAATGGGTATCCACACCGCCTTGTACACATCAAGCATACTGGCGTGCCAGGTAAATGCCATCTCGCCAAATTGGGTGTTATCAAACTGATAACTCTTAAACAGTCGCCATGCAAATGGGGCAAGCAAGACAAAACCAATCGCCATCACCATCATGCCAATGACATCATTCATCCGTATGCTCAAATAACCTGCTCCAATATTCATCTGCATGCTCAAATAACCTGCCCCAATGATGAGAATATTGGCAAAAACAATCAAGCCAAACAGCATATAAGCACCAAGCAGACTGCCCACAAAGGCAAAGCGGACATTTTTGTATTGGCTGTTTCTTGCCCGAAAGCGTAATGTAGAACGCACAAGCCACGGAAACAAAGCCATGATTAAAAGACCGCCCACCGCCGCGATGACAGGCGAGAATTCTCCTAACACACTGATGACAAGATAGACACCAATTGCGATGAGACGCCCAATCAAAATCCGCTTAGGGTTGGCGGTGAAGTCAAATGACTCATCATTTAGCTCGGTGTTGCCATAAAAATACCGCAGACGGCGAACCTTTGCCCACGGCGAATAAATCCCAAGGGTGATGATTGTCAAAAGCAAATTAACAATCCAAATCCTAAAATACTCTGACCCTGTCCCATAAAAATAAAAGTCGTATTGATACGGCTCATCAGGCGGGGTAGACGGTAGGGTAGGGGGTGTATCAAAAGGGGTGTGATAAATGTCGTTGGTAAAAGGCTCATTTGGGGGTAGTGACATATTATGTCCTTATATTATTAGAATAAGACTTGTTTTTTGAACACAAATTATACCAAAGTCCAACCAAAAATACAAAAATTAAGATTTGATTAATTTTATTGATTTTATGATAAAATAAGACATCTAAATAAAGGCTTAATTTTTATGCAAAAACTTATCTTAGCCAGCAACAACCAAGGTAAACTTGCCGAATTCCAATCCTTATTTGATAAAGCGAATTTGGGCATGAGCATCATTGCCCAAGGCGAGCTTAGCATTACAGATGCTGATGAGACAGGGCTGTCTTTTATTGAAAATGCCATCATCAAGGCACGTCATGCAAGCCTTGCAAGCGGCTTACCTGCTTTGGCAGATGACAGTGGATTGTGTGTGCCTGTTTTGGATAATAGGCCAGGGATTTATTCTGCTCGCTATGCCAGTTTGGACGGAGCGGGGGTACACGGTGATGACGATGCCAATAACGCCAAACTGCTACAAGAGCTCATGCCGTTTAGAGATGATAAGCCCATCATCGCCAAATTCATCTGCGTGCTTGTCCTTGTTCGCCATGCCAATGACCCTTTGCCGATGATTGCACAGGGGCAGTGGGCAGGCGAGATACTGGATGCACCAAGGGGCAATCATGGTTTTGGCTATGACCCACTGTTTTATATACCAAGCCTTGCCAAAACATCCGCTGAGCTTGACAGAGCCACCAAAAATGCCCTAAGTCATCGTGGGCAAGCCTTAGATAAGCTCATTGCCCATTTAAAACAGGGTGAATTTTAACTTGCAGTGAGTTTGATAGGTTGTAATTTTACCAAAAAAAAGCTATACTAACCACCTTTTAGGATTTTTAAGCGTATTTTTATAAAATGCTTGCCCAGATTTTTAAGAATTCACTAATTAAGTATTCACTGATAGGTGATTGAAATAAGTGATTGAATTTTAACAAGTTTTAAGGTAGAACTCCCATGAGTAACTTAGATGTTGCTGTAAATGTCATCTCAGACAAACAAACCCAACTGACCGTTAAAGTACCTGTTGGCACCATTCAAAGCAAAGTAGAAAGTCGCATTCGTAGCCTTGCCAAAACCGCCAAAATTGATGGATTTCGTAAAGGCAAAGTACCTGTAAGCCACATTCGTGCCCAATATGGTGCTGGCATTCAGCAAGAGGTCATCAATGATGTGATTCGTGATACCGTATTTCAAGTATTGGCTGACAAAAAAGTGCGTGCCGTTGGCGTGCCCAGTATTGATGATGTCAAACTTGAAAACGACTTTTTAGTATATCAAGCATCTGTTGAAACCATGCCAGAGGTTCAGGTTAAAGGGTTGGATGAGATTGAGGTTGAACGTCAAATGGCCACTGTCTCTGACAGCGACGTGGACACCATGATTGAAAACCTACAAAAACAACGCCAAACTTTTGAGACCAAAGATGGCGAGCTCGGTGATGGCGATGAGGCCACATTTGACTTTGAAGGTTCTATTGATGGCGAGAAGTTCGAAGGTGGCTCTGCTGAGGATTTCCGTCTTGTCATCGGTTCAGGTCAGATGATTCCGGGTTTTGAAGATGGCATGAAAGGCATGAAAGCAGGTGAGGAGAGAGCCATTAAGGTAACTTTCCCAGAGGACTATCAAGCCGAGAACCTAAAAGGCAAAGAAGCGGATTTTAAAATTAGCTTAAAAGAGGTCAAAGAAGCCAAACTGCCTGAACTCAACGACGAATTCTTTGAGTTATTTGGTGTAACAGAAGGCGGTCTTGATAAACTAAAAACCGACGTTCGCAAAAACATGGAACGTGAGATTAAGAACGCCGCTCGTAATCAAGTCAAACAAGCTGCCTTTGATGCTTTGGTTGATAAAAATGAATTTGACGTACCAAATGCCATGCTTGCAGCAGAGATTGACCGTCAACGCAACCTAATGCTACAACGCTTTGCTCAGCAGTTCGGTGCCAACCCAAATACCTTTGACAAAAACATGTTACCCGATGAGCTGTTTGAAGACCAAGCATTGCGTGCGGTACGTTTGGGTGTGCTCGTGGGTCAAATCATTGACAAACAAAAGCTGGAAGTTGACCAAGAACGTGTAACAGCATTCATCGCCGAAGCTGCTGAAAACTATGAAGACCCAAATGAGGTCATTGAATACTTCACCAATGACAAACAAGAACGTGCTGGCATAGAAGCGGTTGTGCTAGAAGATCAGGTGGTAGAATACATTCTGTCACAAGCGAAAGTAACCGATAAAGAGGTTAAGTACCAAGATCTATTGGCAACAGCTCAGCAAGCCCAAATGTAAGTTGTTTGGGGTGTGTTGAGTTTTTCTTTTCTTTTAATGAAATTCTAAATGTAAGAAATTCTAAAACGTAATTTATATTAACATAAATTATATTAACAATTACCTTATAGATATTCACCATGCCCTAAATGACACAAATGCCCTAACAAAAAATGTTGGGGTGTTTTTATTTTGTGGTAAAATAGCTTGATTTGATTTGAATTTTTAAAACTTAATCTGTGACATTTAATTGTCATACCTAATTAGGACACGATATGAGTAATATTTGCAAAAACCCCTTTTATGACCAACTGACTGATACCTTTCATGCAGTCCCACAGTCTGCCCTTGTGCCTGTGGTGATTGAACAGTCAGGTCGTGGCGAGCGTTCGTTTGATATTTTTTCACGTCTTTTGCGTGAGCGTGTGATTTTCTTGACAGGTCAGGTTGAAGACCACATGGCAAATTTAATAGTCGCCCAGCTGTTATTTTTAGAAGCGGACAATCCTGAAAAAGACATACATTTATACATTAATTCACCTGGGGGTGTGGTTACCGCAGGCATGGCGATGTTTGATACCATGAACTTTATCAAGCCTGATGTTTCTACCATCTGTTTGGGGCAAGCGTGTAGCATGGGGTCATTTTTGTTGGCAGCAGGAGCAAAAGGCAAACGTTATGCTCTTGCCAATAGCCGTATCATGATTCATCAACCATCAGGTGGAGCACAAGGGCAAGCAACTGACATTGAGATTAGTGCCAAACAAATCCTAAAAATCCGTGAACGCCTAAATGCCATCCTTGCTGAGCGTACCGGTCAGCCACTTGAAAAAATTGAACGAGACGTTGAACGTGATTATTGGTTGGATGCCTTTGAGGCCAATGAGTACGGTCTGGTGGATGCTGTGCTTGAAAAACGCCCTGTGTAGCGATGGCCAGAGATTGATAACAGCGGGCTTGCCTGCCCAGTTAAGATGTATACAAAGGAAAACCGATGACTAAAACCAAAGAGCCAAGCTGTGCCTTTTGTGGCAAGAAAAAAGATGAAGTTAAAAAACTCATCACTGGCATTGATGAGGATGCCAGCATTTGTAACGAGTGTGTGACGCTATGTGGCGACATGCTGGGCGGTATGGATTTGGATGCTAAGAGTGAGCAAGACAAAAAGCCAAACCAAACCAAAGCCAAAAAAAACAAAGCTGATGATAAAAACTGGGCAACAGCCGTTCTGCCCAAACCCAAAGAGATTCGTGAGCATTTAGACGAGTACGTCATCGGTCAGGACACTGCCAAAAAAGCCTTGGCGGTGGCGGTCTACAACCATTACAAACGCCTAAAAGTGCGTGCCAATGACAAAATTTCACCTGTGGAACTTGCCAAAAGTAACATTCTGCTCATCGGGCCAACAGGTTCAGGTAAAACCTTACTTGCCCAGACCCTTGCCAAAATGTTAGATGTGCCTTTTGCCATGGCGGATGCAACCACACTCACCGAAGCAGGCTATGTGGGTGAAGATGTGGAAAACATTGTCCAAAAGCTACTACAATCTGCCGATTATGATGTAAAGCGAGCTGAGCGTGGCATCATCTACATTGATGAGATTGACAAAATCAGCAAAAAAGGCGAGAACGTCTCTATCACCCGAGATGTCTCTGGCGAGGGCGTTCAGCAAGCACTCTTAAAACTCATTGAAGGCACGGTTGCCAATATTCCCCCGCAAGGTGGACGTAAGCACCCCAACCAGCAGATGATTCAGGTGGATACCAGCAATATTTTGATGATTGTCGGCGGAGCATTTGCAGGGCTTGACCGTATCATTCAGCAACGTACCGAAAAGACAGGCATTGGTTTTAATGCCGATGTCAAAGCCCAGGAAGAAACCAAAATCAGCGAACTGTTCAAGGAGGTTGAGCCTGAGGACTTGATTAAATTTGGTTTGATTCCTGAGCTTATCGGACGCTTACCTGTGATTGCCACATTAGATGAGCTTGATGAAACCGCTTTAATCCAAATCCTAACCGAACCTAAAAACGCTCTAACCAAGCAGTATGAATATCTGTTTGACATGGAGGGGGCGAAACTGACCTTTGAAGATGAAGCCCTGACGGCAGTTGCCAAACAAGCGATGAAGCGTAAGACAGGAGCAAGGGGTCTGCGTTCTATCATTGAAAATGCCTTGCTAGATACCATGTATGAGCTACCAAGCATGGATGATGCCAAAGAGGTGGTGGTAACTGGTGCGGTGATAGAAAATGGCGGTAAGCCTGTGATTAGATAGTACATATGACATTAAAAGGTGGGCAAGGCCTGCCTTTTTTGTTGGAAAATGACCAATAAGTCAATATTACAAAATGATATGATTTTGCCCAAATGATTGTGATATAGTAACCAAGCATTGTCAATAATGGATTGTGGGCGGACTGTGGATAACAAAGATGGCGGATGCTATGGTTAATTTATCCACATCGGTCTGTATTATGAGCGATATTTAACATATTTAATCAAGTCCTATTTGGGGCAACAGGAGCAATCATGATTTATTGTGGAAAATCCATACAAGTTAGCCGACTAGACGGCGATATTGTCAAATTTCATTTTAACAATGAAGACGAATCGGTCAATAAATTTGACCAAGCAACCAATGCTGAGTTCAAAGACGCTGTTAGTGCCTTAGAGCGAGATGCGACCATCAAGGGTTTGATTGTAACATCGGGTAAAAAAGTATTCATCGCAGGGGCGGACATCACCGAGTTTGTCAGTTATTTTAAAAGACCCCAAGAAGAGTTAGAGAACTGGTTGCTTGACATTAACAACGTTTTTAATCGTTTTGAAGATTTGCCATTTCCCAAAGTATCAGCCATCAATGGTGCAGCGTTAGGCGGTGGTTGTGAGATGACGCTTGTCTGTGAATACCGTGTTATGGGGCAATCTGCCCAAATCGGCTTACCTGAGACCAAATTAGGTATTTTTCCTGGATTTGGTGGCTCTGTGCGTACCCCACGTATTATCGGCATTGATAACGCTTTGGAGATTATCGCCACTGCCAAACCCCTAAAACCTACCGACGCACTAAAAATTGGCTTGGTAGATGCTGTTGTGGCGGATGAGCATGTGGAGAGTTCGGCTCTTGATTTGGTCAAAAAGTGTATCAGTGGCGAGCTTGACCGGCAAGCCAAACGTAGCGAGAAATTAGAGCCTGTTAAACTCAATGCCACCGAACAGGCCATGGCAATCAGCTCTGCCAAAGCTGTGATTTTTGCCAAAGCCAACCCCAAACATTATCCAGCACCAGCCTTTGCACTAGATGCGATAGAGCGTCATGCCAATTTGGGGCGTGATGAAGCCATTAAGATTGAGGCCATCAATTTTGCCAAATCTGCCAAAACCCCACAAGCTGCGGCATTGGTTGGTGTGTTTTTAAATGACCAACTTGTCAAAAAGCGTGCCAAAGAGCAGTCCAAATCCGCCCGTGACATCAAGGAGATGGCAGTGATTGGGGCGGGCATTATGGGAGGTGGCATTGCTTATCAATCAGCGGTTAAGGGTTTGCCCATCATCGTAAAAGACATCAGTTCACATCAGCTTGATTTGGGCATGAATGAAGCAAGTAAGCTCCTTAGCAAAGAGGTAGAACGTGGTAAAATCAGCGTCGCCAATATGGGTGCAACCTTATCTAAAATCCGCCCAACACTAAACTATGGCGATTTTGCCACGCCTGATATCATCATCGAGGCGGTGGTAGAAAATGAGAACATCAAAAAAACGGTACTGACCGAGACCGAAAGTCTCATCAAAGAGACGGCGATTCTTGCATCTAACACGTCCACAATTAGCATTACCGAGCTTGCCAAATCACTAAAACGCCCAGAGAATTTTGTGGGCATGCACTTTTTTAATCCTATTCATCGCATGCCCCTTGTGGAGATTATCCGTGGCGACAAAACCAGTGATGAAGCGGTGGCAACTACCATTGCCCTTGCCCAAAAAATGGGCAAAACCCCAATCGTGGTCAATGACTGTGCAGGTTTTTTGGTGAACCGTGTGCTATTTCCGTATTTTGGGGCATTTGATTTACTCATCCATCATGGGGCGGATTTTGTCAAGATTGATAAGGTCATGCAAAAGTTTGGCATGCCCATGGGCCCTGCCTATCTGCTTGACGTGGTGGGTATTGATACAGGTGTTCATGCAAGTGCGGTCATGGCGGATGCTTTCCCTGAGCGTATGAATCCTGATTATAAGACTGCCACGACTGTCATGTTTGAAAATAATCGTTTGGGACAAAAAAATGGCGTGGGTTTTTATAAGTACGAACTTGATAAAAAAGGCAAGCCCAAAAAGAGCGTGGATAATGCCACTTATGAGCTGTTAGAGACGGTACAAGATGCCAATGCTGACTTTGATGAGCAAGAGATTATTGAGCGTTTGATGGTGGCATTTTGCACCGAGACGGTGCGTTGCTTGGAGGATGGCATTGTAGCAAGTGCAGGCGAGGCAGATATGGCGATGCTTTTGGGTCTTGGCTTTCCGCCGTTTCGTGGTGGGCCATGTCGCTACATTGACCAAATGGGTGTCAAAGAGTTTGTTGCTTTGTGTGATAAATATGCCCATCTTGGCAAGGCGTATGAGGCTCCAAAAATGCTACAAGAGATGGCAGAGCGTGGTGAGAGCTTTTATCAGTAAGTGGCAATATGAACAGCTGTATATTTTAAACAGATGTGCATTGAACAGCATGCCAATGACAACACGCACCGTTATGAATACATTGATGGACAAGTGTACGCCATGGTAGGGGTAAGCCATAACCACAACATTTTGACCAAGCCTGTGCTTATTAGGAAGATGTTGTCTTTATTAACCGCCAACATTGACCATCATGTCAAAATTGTAATATTGTCAAAAATCCCAACCCTACAAGAACGTGTCTTGTTGGAGCAGGATTTATGGCAATACGGTCTATTGCAAGATGGATGATTGGGGCGAGTATTTGTCAAAAGATGATGGCACGTCTCTTGATGGCATTGGGCTGACCTTGACCACAAAACAAATGTATGAACAGGTCTTCATTAAGTAATTTTAACCATTTTATAAGTTTAAGGAAAAAACCATGACAACCCTATCTCCAACAGACGTGGTGATTATAGATGGCGTACGCACCGCCATGGGCAAATCCAAAAATGGCATGTTTCGCCATGTACGCTCTGAGAACCTATCAGCCCAGCTGATGGATGCCTTGATAAAGCGAAATGATTTTAACCCCAATGACATAGAAGATGTGATTTGGGGCTGTGTCAATCAAACGCTAGAACAAGGCTGGAACATCGCCCGCCACGCAAGCCTATTGGCAGGCATTCCAAAACACGTCGCAGGACAAACGGTAAACCGCCTGTGTGGCTCGTCCATGCAAGCCCTACACACCGCCGCCGCCCAAATCATGACCCATCAAGGTGATGTTTTTATCATCGGTGGTGTGGAGCATATGGGGCATGTTGCCATGATGCATGGTGTGGACATCAACCCTAGTAGCTCCAAATACATTGCCAAAGCATCCAACATGATGGGGCTGACCGCTGAGATGCTTGGGCGTATGAATGACATCAGCCGAGATGAACAAGATGAATTTGCCCTAGGCTCACACATGAAGGCAGTCAAAGCCACCCAAGAAGGGCGATTTGATAAAGAAATCGTGGGCGTAGAAGGGCATGATGAAAACGGCAATTTGCAACTATGCACGGTGGATGAAGTCATTCGTTTTGATGCGAGTTTAGAAAGTCTAAAAAAGCTAAGAGCTGTCTTTGACCCTGTCAATGGCACGGTAACAGCAGGTTCATCATCCGCCCTATCAGACGGTGCATCCGCCATGCTCATCATGTCAGCCGCCAAAGCCAAAGAGTTAGGGCTGACCCCACGAGCCAAAATTCGCTCTATGGCAGTGGCAGGCTGTGATGCGGCCATTATGGGTTATGGCCCTGTGCCTGCCACTCAAAAAGCACTCAAACGAGCAGGACTGTCCATCCATGACATCCAAACAGTGGAGCTAAACGAAGCATTCGCCGCCCAAAGCTTATCGGTGCTAAAAGGTTTGGGGTTATACGACAAGCAAGACATTGTCAATCATAATGGTGGGGCGATTGCCCTAGGACATCCCTTAGGTTGTTCAGGGGCTAGAATTACCACAACTTTGCTTAATGTCATGGAACAACAAGACACCCAAATCGGACTTGCAACTATGTGTATTGGGCTTGGGCAGGGGATTGCGACTGTGATTGAGCGGATGTGATTCAAACACAATAAGGAATAAGGGCGTAGCGATACGCTCTTATTTTTTTACAATATCATTAGCACTGCAAAATAACGATTTTATGGTATTTTTAGTCGCCTTTATCTTGTGGCGTTTGCCAAAAATTCGTACTTAAAACAGCAGGGCAGTCGCCCATCTTTTTATACAAAAAATTATTTCTGTAAATCTTAAAATATAAATTATGTTATAATTGTGTTATAAAGGTTTGACATATCCTCACTAAACTTAACTGGTATACAATAGTAATTTTTCTATATTTATTTGGTTGAATTATATTATGAGCTTTTGGGAAATTTTTAGAAAATTATTGCCCTTCTCTGGCAATGAGCCGAGTGATTGGATTATTACCATCGCAGTCATCATTTTGTGGATGGTTCTTATATCAAACATTCTGCGTGGTTGGATTGAATATAAAAACAAATCAAAAAAAATAAAAAATTTTAAACATACTATAGATGAAATAAATACTGTGGATGAAATATCTTTTGATGAAGATGAGAAATTACAAAATTCTTGGAAATATTTTCAAAAAAATCTCATTGAAGTTTCTGAAAATGACCAAAAAAACACTTACCGTATCTATGATGCTAGTCAATTTTTTACGCTAAATACAGTTTTTAAAAGGATTGGTAGTGCCCAATTTTCCAATACCTCATCGTTGCTATTGAGCATTGGATTACTTGGAACTTTTATTGGATTATTTTATGGATTGGTGCAATTAAATTTGGATGATGCTGAAAAATTGCAAGCATCTATGAATCAGCTTATTCGTGCTTCTGGGGCAAAATTTGCTTCATCCATTTGGGGTCTTGGGTTGTCCATTTTTTTTGGCATCTATGAAAGATGGCTTACTCAAAAAGCAAAAAATAGCCTTATTGAATTACAAGATGCCATCAATGAATTATATCTCAGTGCATTTTCTGAACAAAACTTACTCAATTTAGAGAGTATTGGAACACAAAATAAAAAATTATTAAATGATTTAAATGTTACTGCTTCCACGCATAATGAAACCAGCCAATCTGGTTTTGTTTTATTAAAAAATCAATTAGAACAAAATCATAATGAAAGCCAAAAATTTTTAAATGGAATTTATCAGGTTCTTCGTAAAGAACATGAAGAGAATAATGACTTTCATAAGCAATCATTAGCATTATTTCAAGACATTAAGAAAAACCAAGAAGAGACAAATGAGCAACTACTAAGACATTTAGAAGAAATCAGTCAGAGCAATACATCATTACTGGAAAATAACCAAGAGCAACTAGAACGTTTAAAAGAGCAGATAGAAGTGTTAAATGGTCTGGCGATGGACATTGCCGAAGAATTGCCACGCCTAATGACCAATGCTGTATCTGAATCAATGGACAGTTTGGTTAAGCACATTGGCGGTTCAGAAGATAACACCCTACATGATGCCATTATCTCTGGTACAGGAGCGAACTTTTCAGAGAAACTAGACAAAGTTTTACAGGATTTTATGGTTGAAGTCAAGAAATCCACAGGCTCAGATGTAGAAAATATCAATAAAACGATTGGTAATATTTCCTCTATTACCCAAACACTAAATGATGATATAAGTAATTTAACAGAACAAATGACAAAATTATTGAATAATATTCAAGAAAAGATTGATGACCAAGCAACTAAAAATGGCGAAGCAAGTAATAGTATCAAGATAAGTGCAGAAAATGCAGGTGATGAGATTAAAAATGCCTTATCTCCAATTTCTACCACCTTAAAAGAATTTAATGATTTAGTTTCACAAGCTAAAAATCATTTACAAATCATCCCTGATTATTTAGAACAATTTGAAACTGCAACAGGGAATTTAAAAGATTCTGCTAACAATACCTTATCAGCAAGCGATAGATTGCAAGAAAGTAGCATAAAGTTAGCATCTACCAGCAATCAATTAACGACAACCATGGATGATTTTAATAAGGGTTTGGATAATATTACCGATAAGCTTAAAGTTATCCCAACCGAATTGCATGGTATTTTAAAGATGATTGAACAAGTCTCTAATAATGCTAACAGTACTTATTTAGAATTATCTAGTCAGCACAAACAGTTGTTAACCACCAACCAACAATTGATGACTCATTGGATAAAAGGGCTTGAAGACTATCAAGATAAAACAGATGATTTTGTTAAGCAAATATTGAGCGATATGGAACAACACATCAAACAGGTGTTACAAGAAGCTAAAAAGGATTTGAATGATTATAAATCTAAAAGCGATGAACACATCCAAACTAATTTGGCAAAATATGAAGAAATGATTCAAGTCTTTATTAAAAAAGCAGATGGACTTATTAATACAACTTTTGCCAATTTTGATGGTTCTTTGAGTAAATTTGCCTCTGAATTAGCAGGAGCGATTGAAGAATTGAATGGAGCGATTGAGATTTTAAACCAAAAATTGCAAGGTAGATAGTAATGAGACGCTCTGTACCAACCACTCAAAATAATCATGATGATGGGCATTATTGGATTTCTATTTCTGATTTAATGACTTCTTTATTATTTATTTTTATTATTATTTTGGCTTATACCATACATTCATTTAACAAAAAATCTGATAGATTTGAAGAAAGTTTTCATTCAAGAAGTGAATTATTGACAGATTTACAATCAACCTTAAACCAAAAAAATATCAATGTGGATATTGACCCAAAAAATGGTAATATGCGAATTAAATCCGATGCTTTTTTTGATGTTGGGTCGGCAGATTTAAATCCAGAAGGGCAAACTGTTATTATAATTATTACACAAGAAATCAAACAACAAATGCAAAATGAAAAATATAAAAAGGCAATTGATACCATATTCATAGAAGGTCATACGGATGATGTACCAATTATGGCAAATTATGGCAGGCGTTGGACAAATATGGAATTGTCTGCCCAAAGAGCGATTAACACTTATTTGATGATGGACAGTGGTGCAAATATCAAAGAAATGATTAATCGTGATGGTCGCTATTTGTTTTCTTATAGTGGTTATGCTGAGAGTCGCCCCATTAGCGATAATGACAGCGAACAAGGTAGAGCTAAAAATAGACGGATTGAGCTATTTTTTGCCCTAACAAGCCCAAAATTGGAAGAATGACATGTCAAACAATCAATATCCAAGCCATAATTTTCTAACTACATTGGAGAATGCCAGTCAAAAATTAAGACAAATTGGGCAAGGTAAGGAGATTGGCAAAGACTATGAACGCATAAAAAATAAATTAATTATCTATGCAGACAGTCCCAATGAAGAAATAATGTTTGATAATCAAGCAGACATTCGCCGTACGTTATCTGTATTAATACAAGAAGTTTCTAATAAAAACGATGTTCTGAAATTATTGATAGAAAAATCAAAATTAAATTCATTATTTAATAACATCAGTAAACAATTAAAAGATGATTACAAAAATATCATTGCCAAAAAAATGTTGTCGTTATATTATGGGCGTTATTTAAATTTTAGACATTTATCAGAAAAAGAAAGGTTCTATTTCTATCAATTATTAATACATTCGGTGAATAATTTTAATGGAAAAAGTATGATTTTATTAAAAGCGAAAGAAAATCAATATATTTTATCAGGGGATTTGCATGAAGCAATTAAAAAATACAAAGAACTAAAAACCATTGGTCAAGAATTGTCGTTATTAGAAAGTTTTGAAATTTATCAATGTATTAAAATACTTTTTTTAATAGAAAAAGCAAAAGAATGGCGAGTCAATCAATGGGATAAAGATGTTGAGTGTGTATTAGAACAAATTTTACAACATAAGAATATCATGGTTGAACAGCGTAATTTATTAGAAGAAACTGTATTCATCATATTAAAAAAATGTAAAAGCGTTGATAAAATTATTGACAATTGGTTGAATTTTATTTTTAAGAACATTGGCGACCCACGAATTTTACGTCATCAAAATGTATGGTTTCGGATAGGAGAAGAGTATTATTATTGGCTAAGAGCAAAATTATCACAAGACGATGTTAGGGCATTTTTGGAAAATATGACTGATGGTCAAGGTGATGAGGTGTACCAATATCGCCGTCAATTTTGGTTGCAATATATTAAGCATATTCAATATTCAAAAATAATAATGAGTGGTTCTGGTTTGGAATATTTGAAAGACAATAACCCAGAAATGTACAAAAAGTTTCAATCATATCCAGAATCTTATAGCAAGTTTCATAAACAAACACAAAGGTCTTGTATTTTTATGGATTTTGGTTCATTTTATGTGATTGAAGGTACACATAATGCAAAACTCAGGTTCTATAAAGACATACCAATTAATTTGAGTAAAAGAAATTATGATTATAAAGAATTTTATTCGGGTGAAGCGGACAATGCTTTATTAGAAGATTTTACCCATTATAATTCAGAGAGTTATTATTGGCAGAATCAAGTCAGGTGTTTTATCATGGATAATTTTAATATCCATGTTAAGTTAGATGGTATCATCCTGAAAGAAGATAAATATCGTCTACAATCAATCAAAGACCATCTGTTTGAAAGAAATCAATCTATTTTATAGTGAGCAATGACAATGCAGTTTATTTTAGACAATGATTTTAAGAAAAGTGTTGCCAGTCAGTTGGTACTTGATGAAATCGCAACAGTGGAAAATGACATACTGTTTATTGACGGTCAAGATGTCTATAAACTAGAACAAAAACAATTGGCATATTTGGATGCCCCTGATTTTTTTCTTGGATTTATGACGGTAAAATTTAAATCATACCCAAAACCTTTTCACTATGAATTAAGTTTTAAAGATGAATTTCAAACATTAATTAAAGAATTTGAAGTTGATGGGTGCTTAATTAAATATCAGAATCAGAGATATATTTTACCAAAAGAAATGTTTGATATTTATCATATGAATATTAAACAAAAAGAAAATGGTGATATGGATTTATTTTATCATCTTCTTGAAAAAATAAAAACAAATACTCATAAAAATATTATTTTAGAAGGCTTGCCAAAAAAAGACATTGTCAATAGTTTACCACCATTGCATATTGATGTTCAAATGAATGCTGATGGCACAGCAACAATCATGCCTTTTTTACCTAATATTAATGAAAAAAGACAAAAAGAATATCAGGAGCAAATTTTAAATAGTGATTATATTAAAGCACTTGTTGAAATAAATAAGTACAATGATAAAGAAAGACACCGTATTATCCATATTATGCACCCAAAAGATGTGGAGGCTTATAAAAGATTAAGTCAAATTGGCGTAATTGAGAAAGAGAATGTGGTAAAATTTATTCAAAATCCTGCTCCATTTATTTTGCTTGACGATGAAAATCAAGATGATTTACCCATCCATTTTGACAGTTATCGCATATTGGGTATGGGCGAGCCTTATGTAGGTTATTTTGGCTCAAAATCTTTGGACTCACCGATTGCCAAAGCCTTGTTGGGTGCAGGCGACATGCAAATGGTAATAGAGGTAAAAAATAAAATTAAAGAAATTTGTCATGAAAAAACACCAGAAGAAATAAAAGAATTTAAAGAAAAAATACAGCAAGCCATTGCTGAAAACCAAGATGGTTTTATTATTAAAGAAGAATTTTTTCCAAAAGAAAGTTTTGCTACCATATTGAAAGCATTAAATGGCATTATTAGAAAAGCAGAAGAAAAAAGAATAGACTCTCCAACAAAAATTGTTATTAGTATTGGTCCAAATGATGAATGGGATATTATTGTTCCAAATCATAATAAAAAACATCTAAATCAGATTAATACCCAAAATAATAATAAAGGCGAAACTTATAATAACTTTAAACCAAATTTTGAGCCAAAATATTATCAGATACAGGGGGTGAATTGGTTGATTGACCTATACCAAAATCAATTCCGTGGCGGTATCTTAGCTGATGATATGGGGCTTGGAAAGACATTTCAAATGCTTGCCTTTATCAATTATTTATTACATATAGATGGTAATTTTAAAGGTAAGCGTATTTTAATTGTTACACCAACTGTTTTATTAAACAATTGGAAAGAAGAGTTTGAAAAATTTTTTAAAGAAGATATTTATAAAGACCTAAATATTCATATTGTGCATGGTAAAGATTTAAGAAAAAGAAGGCAGGTTAATAAAAATGAACAAGGGGTTTATAATAGCTTTGATGTAAAAAATTTCTTACAAAGACCTTTGGATATTTTGATTACATCCTATGAAACTTTATCAAACTATCAATACAGTTTTGCCCAAAAAGAATTTAACTGGGGTTGTGTGATTTATGATGAAGCTCATAAAATAAAAAACCCCAATGCTCAAATATCTCAAGCTTCTCGTGCAATTAGTAGCGAAGTTGATTTTAGTGTATTATTGACAGGGACACCAATTGAGAATGAATTAAGAGATTTATGGGCATTATTTGATGTTTTTGACCCACAACATTTTGGTAGTTGGAAAAAATTTAAAAAAGAATATGTAGGCAGAAAAAATGATGTCAATCAGGTAGAGCACAGGTTAAGAGAACATGCCTCAAATTATTTATTACGCCGCCTTAAAAAAGATTATTTAAAAGAATTGCCAAGAAAATTTGAGAAAATTCACGAAGTTTTGTTTAATGATGATGAAAGTAGATACTATGTAGAATGTCTAAATAGTAATGAAATTGCATTGACTCGTTTGCATAAATTAAAGAGTTTTTCACTTAGTGGTATTTTAGATGATAAAAAATTCATGAATGATTTTAGTAAAATAAATAAACTTATATCATTATTAAAAACCATTAAGCAAAATAATGAAAAAGCCATTATATTTATCATAGAAAGAGCGGTACAAAATTTGATAAAGTTTGGTATTGAACAAAAATTTGACATTGATGTCTCTATTATTAATGGAGATAATAACAGTTCTAATAATGTTCAAGTCATTTTAGATAAATTTAATAAAATAACGGGATTTGGGGTAATTATTTTATCACCTTTGTCAGCAGGAGTTGGTTTAACGATTACCAGTGCCAATCATGTCATTCATTATGAACGATGGTGGAATGCTTCCAAGGAAGATCAAGCCAGTGATCGTGCTTATCGCATTGGACAACAAAAAGATGTTTATATTCATTATATTTTGGGTGAATTACCAACACATCAAATGGAGAAAATTGCTAAAAACCATCAAGATGAGACCAAAGAATTTTATAGTATAGACAGAGCAATTCATCAACTAATCAGCCAAAAAAGACAAACAGCAGGATTTTTAATTCCACAAAAAAATATCACCATGCATGAAGTTTTGGGTGTAACAATGCAAGAATCACCCAATGAAATTTTGATTGAGAAATTAAAAGCGTTGTCATGGCAAGAGTTTGAGTTATTAATTAAAAAAATGTATGAAAAGCAGGGGTATTACTGCCAATTAACACCAATTGGGCAACAAGATTTTGGAGCGGACATTATCGCCAAAAAAGATGATGAAATCATTGCCATTCAGTGTAAGCATGCTAAAAATGGCAGAAATAGAAATGATGATGCAGTTATTGCTTTAATTAATCAAGCAAAACCCTTTTATGATGCAAGTCAATTTGTTGCAGTTACCAATGCTGGTTTTAATGAACATTCAAAAAATCAAGCAAAGCTTAATAATATTAAATTGATTGAAATTTCTGAATTGATTTATTATTTGGATAAATATGATGTTGCATTAGACTTCTTGAAAAACCAGCAAAATCAAATCTGAAAATTCCACCAATGCCTACACTTCATTTTAAATTCTGGTATGGCATCTTTCGGTGCATGATTTGTTAGATGAATACAAAGTGGGCGATAGGGATTATCAGGATTATCAGTCTTATACTGGCTTAACTGACAAACATACAAAGGAGGTTGCTTAACGTCATGGACAACAAGACACCCAAATCGGACTTGCAATCATCTGCAATAAACATGGTTGCAAAGTTGCCCTAAACCTGTGTATTAAGTTGTAGATTTATATAAAAAATGTTAAGGGCAAACTAAAAGGACTAAGTTTCTGTTAAGTGCAGAAACTTAGTCCAATTAAGTTTTGTTAAACCGTTTTGTTAAACCACTGGCAACAATCTAATCTTTTATCTGATGATGTCAAACATTATCTAAGATTTGCAATTGATGAGATTGACCAATGGTAACCCATCAAAAATTACTGTTTATCGTCTTTGACTTCGGTAAACTCAGCATCCACCACGCCATCATCGGCAGGTTTGGTTTGGTCTTGCTTTGGAGCTTGACCTGCATCTGCACCGCCTTGGTCAGTGCTATAAATTTTGGTACCGATTGGCAAGAATGCGTTATCAAGAGCTTCTAGTTTGGCTTTGATTGCATCCACATCATCTTCTTTGGTTGCAAGTTCTAGCTCACCAATGGCAGTCTCTACCGCTTGTTTTTCTTCATCGGTTGCTTTATCGCCATTTTCTTTTAGGGCTTTTTGTACCCCTGCGATACGTCCATCTGCTTCGTTGCGTACGTTGGCAAGTTCGGCAAATTTCTTATCCGCTTCGGCATTGGCCTCGGCATCACGCACCATTTGTTCAATCTCTTCATCCGTAAGACCACTGTCGGCTTTGATTTGGATGGATTGTGATTTACCCGTACCCTTATCCTTAGCAGAGATGTTCATGATACCATCTGCGTTAATGTCAAAGGTAACTTCAATCTGTGGCACGCCACGAGGGGCAGGCGGAATGTCGGTTAGGTCAAAGTTACCGAGCAGTTTGTTTTGGCTTGCAATTTTACGCTCACCTTGATACACCTGAATGCTTACAGCAGGTTGATTGTCGGCGGCGGTTGAAAATACTTGTGATTTTTTGGTGGGAATCATCGTATTTTTCTCAATGATGGCCGTCATCACACCACCCATGGTCTCAATGCCCAGCGTCAGTGGGGTTACATCAAGTAGCAATACATCTTTTTTGTCGCCAGAGAGTACCGCACCTTGAATGGCGGCACCGATTGCCACCGCTTCGTCAGGGTTGACATCTTTTCTTGGCTCTTTGCCAAAGAACTCTTGTACCTTTTGTTGTACCAATGGCATACGGCTTTGACCACCAACCAAAATCACATCATCAATATCACTTGCTGACAGACCTGCATCTTCTAGGGCGGTTTTGCAGGGGGCGATGGTACGAGCTACCAGCTCTTCGGTCAAAGCCTCCAATTTGGCTCGGCTGATTGTTACCACCAAGTGCTTAGGACCTGTGGCATCTGCGGTAATATATGGCAAATTCACCTCGGTAGAGGTTGAGCTTGACAGTTCAATTTTGGCTTTTTCGGCAGCTTCTTTTAGGCGTTGCATGGCAAGCGGGTCGCCTTTTAGGTTGACGTTTTGCTCTTTTTTGAACTCATCTGCAAGATGGTCAATCAGAGCAATGTCAAAGTCTTCACCGCCTAGGAACGTATCACCGTTGGTAGAGAGTACCTCAAATTGCTGTTCGCCGTCCACATCTGCAATCTCAATGATGGACACATCAAACGTACCACCGCCTAAGTCATATACAGCAATGGTGCGATCCCCTTCTTTTTTGTCAAGACCAAAAGCAAGGGCAGCAGCGGTAGGTTCGTTGATGATGCGTTTTACATCAAGTCCTGCAATGCGTCCTGCATCTTTGGTTGCTTGACGCTGGGCATCATTAAAGTAAGCAGGCACGGTAACGACCGCTTCGGTAACAGTTTCGCCAAGATAATCTTCGGCGGTCTTTTTCATTTTTTTCAAAACTTCGGCAGAGATTTGTGGCGGTGCTTGTTTTTTGCCATTCACCTCAACCCACGCGTCGCCATTGTCTGCTTTGACGATTTTGTATGGTACAAGACCAATGTCTTTTTGAACCGCTTGCTCATCATAACGACGACCGATAAGACGTTTGACGGCAAATAGGGTGTTTTGTGGATTGGTAACCGCTTGACGTTTGGCAGATTGACCAACCAAGGTCTCACCGTCTTTGAATGCCACGATAGAAGGTGTGGTTCTGGCACCCTCACTGTTTTCAATGACTTTGACGTTGCCATTTTCTAGGATTGCCACACATGAGTTGGTTGTACCTAAGTCAATACCGATAACTTTACCCATAATTTTTCTCCGATTTGTTAAGTGAATTTTGGCAAATTTATAAAACAGTTTTGCCAAACTTGTCTGTTATATTTGTGTCAAATTTGGATTTTCAAGAGAAAATTTGACAAATTTTTAAAAAACTTTTTGTAAGAAATCTTTGTAAAAAAAATTTTAAACCATTGAAATTTAAAACAAAATCCATAAAAGGCAGGCATTTTTGGCAATCAGGATAAGCATTTAATACCAGCGGGCAACACGGCTGTATAAGTTGTATAAAGCACCACCAGTGAGCCAGCACAATACAATGCCAGTAAGATTAAGCACCCACCAATACCATCGCAGGACGTAGTGGGCGTTCATTTAGTGTGTAGCCTTTTTGCAATACTTGCCCAATGATGTCTTTGTCTGCATTAGGGAAAATGCCCACTGCTTCATGAATGTTGGGGTCAAAAGTATCACCAATCTCACCCACTGCTACCACGCCATTGCGTTCTAGGACGGTCAGTAGTGATTTATGGGTAAGGCGTAATCCTTCAAGTGTGGCTTCGTTCACCCCTGCTTTTTCGCTCGCCTCTAAACCACGCTCTAAGTTATCCACCACATCAAGCAGCTCTTTGGCGAACTTTTGTAGGGCGAATTTTTTTGCCTTTTCGGTTTCTTGCTCCATACGGCGTTGGGCGTTGTAGGAATCAGCATTGGCACGAGCCTGTGCTTCTTTGGCTTCTTTGACTTCTGCCTCAAGAGCCTCTATGGTTGCAATCAATTTGGTAAGCTCATCGGTTTCGTTTGGCTCTTGATTTGGCTCTTGGGCCTGCTCATTTGCATTTACAGTTGGCTCTTGTTCGTTTAAGGTTGGTTCTTGTTCACTCATGGTGCTCTCCAAGTGGGATAAAATTTATCTTATTGATAAAGGTTGTGGGGCAAAATTTCAAGTGATGTGTCAGCTGATAATATCAGATGGGCAAAAATTTTGTTATAATGGTTTGTTATAATAGATAATCGCCATCAATCCATCGTTAGTCCATTGCTTATTTTGGAAAACCCCATGACCACCCAAAAACTGACCACCCAAAAACCCTTTGCCCAAAAATCTGCCCAAAAATCTTTGAACAAAAACCCAAAAAAAGTCTTTCAAAAAAACCAAAAATCCAAAAAACCCAGCATTCCCCATTTTTATGGAATTCATGCCATCAAGGCAATTTTAAACACTCGCCCAATGGATGCTAAGGCTTTATTTATCCAAAACCGTGACCATCATCACAATGACAACCATGATGAGATTGTCGCTCTTGCCACATCGTTTGGGGTGTCGGTACAGACCGCCCAAAAAGACACACTCACCGAACTGTGTGGCAGTCCCCAACATCAAGGCGTGGTATTAGCTGCTCGCTCTTGCCCCATGTTGGACGAAAGCGAACTTGATGGGTTGGCACAGCAAGATGATGCGGTTTTTTTGGTGTTAGACCAAATCAGTGATCCTCATAATTTTGGGGCATGTCTGCGTACAGCGGCTGCCTTTGGTGTGTCGGCGGTTATCGTGCCACGTCATCAAAGTGTGGGGCTGACGCCAACGGTTGCCAAGGTGTCTGTTGGTGGGGCGGAGAGTGTGCCTGTGGTTGCTGTTACCAATTTGGCACGGTGCTTGCAAAAGCTAAAAACAGCAGGGGTGTTTGTGTTTGGGACGGCTCTTGATGAGACTGCCACGCCTTTACAGATGTGTGATTTTGGCACAAAAATCGCCATTGTCATGGGGTCAGAAGCAGATGGCATGAGACGACTGACAGGCGAGCTGTGCGATACGCTTGTGTATGTTCCCATGACAGACAATCCCAACCGCCCCCAAAGTCTGAATGTGAGTGTGGCAACGGGCATGGTACTGTGGGAGGTGTTTAGAGCTCGTTAGTATTTGCAAACATTTGCAAGATAAAAATAAATCATCAAATTGCACCATGATTCACCGCTTTTGATAAAAGACAGATAAAGTAACAACAATCATACCTAAGCGTTTTATATCATTAAAATTTTTTTACAATCATCATGGCGATTTTTGTGTTTTTTTGGTATGATATGCTGTATTTTTTCGCCAAGTGATTTTGAGTGTTAGATGATTTAGCATGCCCATTTGACAATTTTGTCCGTGGCGTTTGGCATTTTTTTAAGCATTTTTAAGTATTTTTTCAAAGTAAGAGACGCACAATGAAAACCACACGCACCACTTTTTTGATGACCGCCCTAATGGCATCCATGCTTGCTTTGTCAGGTTGTAACAAAGACAACAGTGTAGCCAAGCCTGCCAAGTCCGCCAATAACACAAACATCAGCGAACAAAGCTCTGAGATGGATAAAATTAGCTATATCTTAGGTCATGACGCTGGCAAAAACCTAAAAGAGATGGACGGTGATATTAATCCAAAAATCATCGCAGCGGCCATCTCCGAGGGCTTTGAGGGCAAAGAGAGTAAATTTACCGATGAGCAAGCTCGTGCCATCTTTGAAGAATACCAAAAACGCAAAGAGACAGAGGCGACCAAGGAGTTAGAAACCAAAGCAGCCACCAACAAAGAAGCAGGGGCGAAATTCTTAGCAGAGAACAAAGCCAAAGAGGACGTAAAAACCACCCCATCAGGACTACAATATAAAGTCATTACCCAAGGCACAGGCACCAAGCCCAAGCCAACCGATGTGGTCGTGGCACACTATGAGGGTAAAACCATTGATGGTAAGGTCTTTGACAGCTCTTATGAGCGTGGTGAGCCTGCCCAATTTGACCTAGCTCATATGATTCCAGGCTTTACCGAGGGTGTTCAACTCATGCCTGCTGGTAGTAAGTATGAATTCTACATGCCGTCAGAGTTAGGTTATGGTGAGACAGGAGCACCGCCTGTGATTGAGCCTAACAGTGCATTGATTTTTACCGTAGAGCTGCTTGATGAAGCTGATGCCAAAAAGGCCGTCGCTGATACCCATGCTGCCACAGAAGCCCAAATGGCAGAGATGATGAAACAAATAGAAACCCAAACAACACAGCCAGCGACTAACCAATAATCATCATTATGGGTGACGTTGACCCTCAATAAACCAAGTGTGTCTGACGAACTTGGTTTATTTTTATCAAAATTGACACTTTTATCAACACTGACATTAAGCTGTTTTTTGAACTGATATTACATTCATTTTGTCAAATAAGTTAAGCGAATTAAGACAGTTATCATGACCGCAATCACCACCAATCACATGAGCAGCCCATCCCATAAGAGCGTTTTATTACATGAGACGGTGGCGGGCGTGCTTGGCGTGTCTGATTTGTCAGATATATCGCCACAGGCAGGGGTTTATGTGGATGCAACCTTTGGGCGTGGAGGGCATAGCCGTCTGTTGCTTGACCATTTATCTGCCGACAGTACGCTAATTGTCTTTGACAAAGACCCACAGGCGATTGCAGTGGCAAATGAGCTTGCAAAAGATGATGGTCGTGTGGTGGTGATACATGACAGTTTTGCCAGACTCAATGAAAACCTAGCAAAACTTGGCATCAGTCAAGTGGATGGCATCATGGCGGATTTGGGTGTATCCAGCCCACAGCTTGATGACGGTGCTCGGGGATTTAGTTTTATAAAAGATGGGGTGGTGGACATGCGAATGGATACCACCTGTGGACAAAGTGTGGGGCAGTGGCTTGCCATCGTGGATGAAGAGACATTGGCAAATGTGCTGTATGAATATGGTGAGGAGCGTCATAGCCGTAGAATTGCCCGTGCCATCAAGGGCATGGAGTGTTACACGTCTACCTTAGAGCTTGCTTGGGTCATCAAACAGGCTCACCCTGCTTGGCAAAAGGGCAAACACCCTGCCACACAAAGTTTTCAAGCCATGCGTATATTTATCAATAATGAGCTTGCCGATGTCAAAGATTTTTTAAATCAGACCTTAACCGCCCTAAAATCAGACGGACAGCTTGCTGTGATTAGTTTTCATTCCTTAGAAGACCGCATTATCAAGCAATTTTTAAACAACCACAGCAAAGGGCGACATGATGGCGATGATAAATTACCCTTAGCACCAAAACGCCCCAAATACTTTGGTAAGCCCTACCGCATCGCCCCAAGCGACAGCGAGGTGCGTGCCAATCCACGAGCCAGAAGTGCGTATTTGCGTGGGGCAAGGCGAAGTGGGGTGGTAAAGTTGGATGGTTTGACCCATCACAATCATGATGGCTTGTCCCATTAAATTTATCGTCAAAACCATAAATAAATCAAAACCATAAATAAATCAAAACCATAAATAAATCAAAACCATAAATAAATCACAACGCCCATGAACCCAATTACTGACAGCGATTTACATGAATACATCTCCCAAGAGATGAGTTTGGTGGGTTTGTATCGACTGATTGTCGTTGGGCTACTGCTTGGGATTCTTATCACAGGTGTGATGATTGCTCTACAAACCCAAAAACGCCATCAGACTTATCAAGAGCTCACCCATCTAAGACAGCAGTTGGCAAAGATGCAAGTTGAACAAAGTCGCCTGCTGATTGAGCAGCAAACATTTAGTGCAACCCCACAGGTAGCAAGGCGAGCAGTGGGCGAGCTTGGTATGTATTACCCAACCAAAAAAGAACACATCAATCAAAAGCAGTTGGATGAATTTGGCAACCCAAACAATACAGGGGTGTCTTATGAGTAAACATGATCAAACCCCAAATCGGTCAAAAAATCTAAAACAAAAGGCAGACATGCCCCCTAAGAGTGATATTGGCGAGAAACTGAGCAAAATAGGCAATTTGGGCAAGAAACTGGATAAAAGCCATGTAACCAAACGCACCTTTGACACCCAAAGATTAGACCAAAGCCCCCTACAAAAAGTACGCAAACGTAAAAAAAGCTCAGGTGTCTCACTGCTGGGTGGGCTTCAAGATGTGGGGCGTTACAGGATAATTTGGGGGGTCATGGCAGTGTGCTTTTTGGCACTTTTTGCTCGTGCCTATTGGCTTCAAATCGCCAATGCTGATTATTATATCAATCAAGGTGACAAGCTCATCACCACCAAGCGAACCATCACCGCCCATCGTGGCAATATCTACGACACCAATGATGCACCACTTGCTGCCAATGCTCCTTTGACCACGGTGATTTTTAGTCCTTATGATTATGCTTTGGCCTATTATGATTTGCAAAAGAAAATCAAAAACACCAAAAACCAACAGCGTCGCCAAAACCTCTTACAACAACTTGACAAAATGAACTTAGAAACGCTGGCAGTTGCCAGTGGTGTCTCACGTCAAACATTAGAGCAGGCGGTAGATTTGGATGGAGCGGTAGATTTGGATGACCCAGACGCCATCAAACAAGCCCTACCATCAGGAACAGGTTCTAAGCGTTTGGTGCTACTAAGTCGGGTTTCCCCTGAGGTGGCTGGGCGAATTCTTGTGTTGAACTTTAAGGGTGTCTTTAAAGAGACAAGCGACAAACGCTACTACCTACAACCTGAACCGATGGCACAGATATTGGGTTATATGGGTTATTCTCAAGATGACTCATCCATTTATGGGGGGCGAACTGGCATAGAAGCCAAATATGATAAGAAGCTGACAGGCAAGGATGGTCAAGTGCTAAGCCTAAGAGCGGTGCAGGGCAGTATCGGCGACATCAAAGAAATCTCTGCGGTGATGCCAGGGCAGGACATTCATTTGACCATAGATTCACGTTTGCAGTATATTTTATACAAAGAGTTAGAGGAGCTTGGACGTGTACAATCAGCTCGGTCAAGCTCAGGCATGATTGTGGATGTGCAGACAGGTAATGTACTTGCCATGGCATCGTGGCCATCCTTTAACCCCAATGATTTGTCAAAAAGACATGGGGCAAGTGAACGTAACCGCCCTGTGTTAGATACCTTTGAACCCGGGTCGGTGGTCAAACCTTTGACGGTAGCTGCCGCCTTAGAATCAGGTCGTTATAATACCCAAACGCTCATTGATACAGGGGCAGGCAATATGAGACTTGGTAGACATCTCATTCGTGATGGTGGTCGCTATGGGGTGATTACCATGGGTAAACTCATCCAAAAGTCATCCAATGTGGCATCTGCCAAAATCGCTTTGGATTTAGAACCTGATGCCATTGTGAACATGCAAAGAAAATTTGGTTTTGGGCAAAAAACCACTTTGGATTTACCCGCTGAGTCGGCAGGTGTGTTAAAAACCCCAACCGCCAAAGACATCAGTCGCCGTGCTACGTTGGCATATGGCTATGGGCAGTCGGTGACGTTGGCTCAGATTGCAGGGGCGTATGCAACACTTGCCAATGGGGGTAGGATGAATCACCTAAGACTTATCAAAGAAGAATCTGTCCCTGACCCCAAACAGGTCATCAGCGAGCAACATGCCAAAGATATCACGAACATGATGATTAGCGTAACCGAAAAAGGTGGTACAGGTCAAGCCGCTGCCATTGATGGTTATTATGTGGCAGGCAAAACAGGCACATCACGTCGCTCCAACCCCAAAGGTGGCTATTATACCGACCAATTTCGCAACATCTTTGCAGGATTTGCCCCTGCAACTGACCCTCGTTTTGTGGTGGTGGTTTTGGTGGAAGATCCAAGACAGGGCAAATATGCTGGACAAACGGTCGCTCCTGTGTTTGCCAAGGTGATGAAAGAGACGCTTAGGATTTATAGCGTGCCATTTGATAAACCACTGGATTTACACCAATAAATCGTGTTACCACCTCATTGTTAAGAAGAATATTTATGACCACGTTTGATGATTTTGCTGATATTTTAAAATCCCATATCCGCCATGATGATTGGATACGCATCAAGGATTTGCCAATAACAGGCTTTGTGTCGGACAGCTGTAAGGTTGTCCATGGTGAGATTTTTGTACTGTTATCAGTCAATCCTGACATTAAGTTTAGGGCAAAAAGCTATATTGATGATATAAACAGCCAAGCGGTGTTGTCTGAGATAAGTGCATCTGATATGGGCATGGATGATACAAAAATGCCTGTGGTGCATGTGCCAAATTTACGTCTTGTGCTGGGTGATTTGGTCAGGGCATATTTACAAAAAACAAACGCAACCGCTTTACCAAAAGTTGTGGCGGTTACAGGCACCAATGGCAAAACAACCATCAGCCAGCTTGTCGCCCAACTTTTATCGCTTGCCAATCATACAACCGCTGTCATGGGAACGGCAGGTAACGGCATTTTGCCAAATCTAACCCCAAGTACGCACACCACACCAGAGGTGGTTAGCTTGCAACATGCCCTTTATGATTATGCCAAAGCTAGCGTAGAGTGCATTGCTTTGGAGGCAAGTTCGCACGGACTTCATCAACATCGCTTGCAAGGCGTACCGATAACGGTGGCGGTGTATTCTAACTTATCCCGAGACCATTTGGATTATCATGATAATATGGATGGCTATGCAGCGGCAAAGGCACGGCTCTTTGACAAGGCGTTATTTCCCACGCTTAGCCATGCTGTTATCAATCTGGACGATGAATTTGGTGAAATTTTTATTCGCCAAGCCAAACAGTCGGAGCTTAATATTTGGACATACAGCACCAAAAATCCTAAGGCGGAATTTTTTGCCAAACAAATCAGTCCAAGTCTAAATGGGGTAGAATTGGTCATTCAAACCCCACAAGGTGAGATGATGGTAAAAAGCCCGTTATTAGGCTTATTTAACGTGGAAAACCTGTTGGCAAGCATTGGAGCAAGTCTTGCCATGGGCGTAAGTTTTGATGATATTAGCAATAATATCAAATACTTAAAAGGAGCAAGGGGGCGTATGGAACAAGTGCCATCTGAGCGTGGTTTGTTTATTGTGGACTATGCTCATACCCCTGATGCTTTGACCCAAGTTTTGACGAGTCTAAGACCCCACTGTGCAGCCAAACTCATCGCTGTCTTTGGTTGTGGGGGCGACAGAGACAAGGGCAAACGTCCACTCATGGCACAAGCGGCTCTGGCTTTGGCGGATAAAGTCATCTTAACCTCCGATAACCCCAGAGGTGAAAATCCCAACGCCATATTATCCGACATGCAAGTTGGCATGAGCTGCGATGACCATTATCGCACTGTGATAGAGCCTGACCGCAAATGTGCCATCAAACTTGCCATAAAAGAAGCAGGTGAGCAGGACATTGTCGTGATAGCAGGTAAGGGGCATGAGACTTATCAAGAAATACAAGGCGTACGGCATGATTTTGATGATGTGGCGGTGGCGAGAGAGTTGCTGTTAAAAAGGAGGTTTTTTTATGTTTACCAATAATTTAGAAAACATTGTGTTTAATCGTCATTTAGAGAATAATGCCGATGAATTTTTAGTTATCACGGGATATATAGGACCACAACCTTTTAAAAAATTAAAAGATTTACCCATAAATTGCCAAGTTATTTATGGCATGTATGGCTCTGATAGTATTGGCTATTGCCTTAATAGGGTGTTAAATGAAATCCAACAAGGCTCTACAAATACAAATTTACATTATTCTAAGACTGGTGTTCATGCAAAGTGTTATTTATGGAGAAAAAATGGTTGCGTGATTGATGCTTTGGTTGGTTCGGCTAATTTTTCTCGCAATGGATTGGCAACGCCTAATAGAGAAGTATTGGTGGAGGTGGATAATTTAATTTTTGACCAATTAAATAATTACTTTGCTTTGATTCTCAGAAATTCTATCCCTTGTAATTCCGATGAAGTTAAAGTTAAGGTGCTTGCTCATGAAAGTAGTCAAAACGCCCCACAAGCGATAGAATGTAGACTAACTTTTTTATCTAAAAAGGGTAAATATAAAGGTGAAGTGCCACCCAATAGCGGTTTAAATTGGGGGTGTAATTCAACACAGGTTGATGGAACTTCACATACCTGTATAGGTGATGCTGAGATTAGAATAACAGTGGAGGATGTTAAAAACTTCCCAAATTTATTCCCACCGAAATTAGGCACCCAAAAAATTAAACTAGATGGTACCAAAGGAAAACAACAGCGTCAAAACGATGAAGTTGAATTGATTTGGGATGATGGTACGATTATGGCGGGATTGTTGGAGCAAAATATTCATTATAATGGTATGCTCTATCCCAAAGCAGTATGTTCTAGTCATAATAAAGCCGAGTTGGGATTATATCTAAGAGAAAGACTTGGTGTGTCTTCAACCCATAGAATCACTCGACAAGATTTGGAAAATTATGGTAGAACAGATGTGAGTATCAGTTTGCAATCAGAAGGTGTTTATTATCTAGATTTTTCTGTTCCTAGCAACAGTCAATCTAATGAGAGTATAAATAATGAATAAAAAAAGATTCAATGTAATTGATATGTTTTCAGGCTGTGGTGGTCTTTCCAAAGGCTTTATTGATGCTGATTTTAATGTGTTAATGGGTATAGATTTTGATGAAATGGCATTAAAAACATTTGAGCATAATCACGAAGGTGCCATTGCTTTTAAGGGGGATTTATTTAAACCTGAAACATTGGACGAAATGGTAGAGTTGTTAAATAACCAGACCGTAGATGTTATTATTGGCGGTCCACCATGTCAAGGTTTTTCATTAACAGGAAAGCGACAAGAGAATGACGAAAGAAATACTTTATTCTATAGCATGGTAAGGGCGGTAGAAAAATTTCAACCAAAAGCTTTTATTTTAGAAAATGTGCCCGGTCTTGCAACTCTCTACAATGGTAAAGCAAAAGAAGCAATCTTAAAAGAATTTGGTGATTTAGGTTACACGATAAACTATCAGGTTTTATATGCTCCTGATTATGGTGTCCCACAAATTAGGAAGAGAATATTTTTTGTAGGTTTAAAAAATGGCAAAAAATTTGATTTTCCGAAACCGATTTTTACGCCAGAAAATTATGTAACTTGTGAACAAGCAATTGGGGATTTGCCAAGTTTAGAATACGACATTGGTGGCAATCAATCAGAATACTTATCGCCTCCAATTTCAGATTATCAAAAACAAATGCGTAAAAATGCAACTGATTTGTTAAATCATACGGGAACTGTGCATACAGAAATGGTTAAATCTGTTATTGCTCAAGTTCCTGAAGGTGGCAACCATAAAGACTTGCCCAAGGGTGTGGGTGATAGCCGTAAATTTAACGAGGCGTGGACTCGCTACCATAGTCAAAAGCCTTCAAAAACAATTGATACAGGGCATCGTAATCATTTTCATTACAAATGGAATAGAGTCCCAACAGTTAGAGAAAATGCTAGATTGCAAAGTTTTCCTGATGATTTTGAGTTTTTGGGGAATAAAACTCAACAATATAGACAGGTGGGCAATGCTGTTCCACCATTATTGGGTTATCATTTAGCTTTAAACTTATCAAAATACCTACAAGATGAATAACATGTATAATTTTATTGATTTATTTGCAGGTTGTGGTGGACTGTCAGAAGGTTTTCATAAACACCATAATTTTAATTTTATCTCAGCAGTGGAATGGGAGAAAGAGCCTGTTGAAAATTTAATTCATAGATTGTCTCAAAAATGGCAAGAAAAAGATGCCTATAAAAAAGTATTGCGTTTTGATATTCAACGTACTGATGAATTATTAAGTGGCTGGAAAGATGATAAAGAATATGGTACAAATCAGGGTTTAGATGCTATTGTGGCTGATAAAAATATAGATGTAATTATTGGTGGTCCACCATGTCAAGCGTATTCTATTGCAGGCAGGGTACAAGATAGAAATGGCATGAAAGATGATTACCGAAACTATCTTTTTGAAAGTTATGTTAAAGTGGTTAATCATTATAAACCAAAATGCTTCGTTTTTGAGAATGTTGTAGGTATGTTATCGGCAAGACCGAAGGATAGATTAGTCATAGACTTAATAAGGGAAGACTTTGATAAAAATGGCTATGCAATTGTTTCAGACTTAAAAAAGTTTGCTTTGCAAGATTTAACAAGGTTTGGCATTCCGCAAAAACGTACTCGTGTTATTATTATAGGACTTCGCAAAGATTTGTCTGAAAATTCAGAATTGGTTCTGCAAGACTTTTATACAAATATTTTGCCAAAATACCATGAAAGAACCAAAACTGTTGAACAAGCAATTGGGGATTTGCCAAAATTATATCCAACATTAGAATATAAATTGCAAGGTAAAAAATTTTCTCATACTCAACCTGATTATGATTTCATAAAAAATCACTCGCCAAGATTTCATAATATGAACGATATTGATACTTTTAGATTATTGGCGGAAGATATTGAAATGGCTAGGTTTGAATATGTTTCTATAGAAAAAATCAAAGAGCTGTACACTCAAAAAACAGGAAAAAAATCATCTGTTCATAAGTATTACGTCTTAAGAAGGGAAGAACCTAGTAATACTATCCCAGCCCATTTGCATAAGGATGGATTAAGACATATTCATTATGATTCAAAGCAAGCTAGGTCTATCACAGTAAGGGAGTCGGCAAGATTGCAGACTTTTGATGATGACTATGAATTTATTTCATCAGCGGGTGCAAATTATAAAATGATTGGCAATGCAGTTCCTCCGCTCTTTTCAGAAAAGTTAGCTTTTGCATTGGATATTTTTTTAAAACAAATAAACAGAGAACCCCATGACCCCATATATTTGGCAAACCGATAATTTAACACAGGCATTAGCCAGCCTAAATCCCACATGGCACAACGCCAATGACTTTACCCAAAGCATTAAAATCATCACCGACACTCGCAAGATTGGGCAGGGCGATGTGTTTTTGGCGTTAAAGGGTAACAATTTTGACGGTCATGACTATGTCGCCACCGCTTTTGATAAAGGGGCAAGCCTTGCCATAACGAGCCGTGCTGTGGGTGATTTTGCTCAGATTGTTGTTGATGATACTCGTTTGGCATTAGGACAACTTGGCAAATACCGCCGTGATGCTCACCCCAATCTTACCGTGGTTGCCCTGACAGGTTCGTCTGGTAAGACCACCACCAAAGAGATGCTTGGGGCGATTTTTGGGCAGTTTGCCCCTACTTTGACCACTTATGGCAACCTAAACAACGATTTGGGCGTGCCGATGATGCTATTAGAACTTACCGATGAACACGAATTTGCCGTCATAGAGCTTGGGGCAAATCATGTGGGGGAGATTGCTTATACCGCAGGGTTGGTATCGCCTGATGTGGCGTGCGTGCTAAATATTGGTACGGCACATTTGGGCGAGTTTGGTGGTCGTCAAAACATTGCCCATGCTAAGGCGGAGATTTTTTCAGCATTGACAGCAGATGGCGTGGCAGTGTTACCCTTTGGTGATGAGTTCTTTGACTTTTTAAAAAATGAGAGTGCCAAATTTACCCAGCGGTATATAAGTTTTGGTGAGCGAGCCGAATGCCCCGATAAGGCGTTGGATTTTAGCAAACTATCCCAAGCTGAGATGGATGAATTATCCACCCTTGATAGTGTGCTGATTATGGGTGATGTTTTTTCTGATGATGTGAACTGTGCCAGCACGTATAGCGATTTTGAGCTGACGGTCAATTTGGCAATAGATGAGCTTGACAGCACCGATGTCCATTTGCCCTTTGTGGGCGAACATAATGTGGTAAATGCCCTAGCCAGCACCGCCATCGCCATCGCACTGGGCGTGCCACTTGATAAGATAAAATCAGGTTTACAGCATGCCACCCCACCCAAGGGACGACTGACCCGCCTTAGCTTTGGGGAGCATATTTTAATAGATGATACTTATAATGCCAATTCTGGCTCTATCCATATGGCAGGCAAGGTACTTGCCAATCAAAGCGGACAAAAAATACTGGTGTTGGGTGATATTGGTGAGCTTGGTGATGAGGCGGTATCTGAACACGCCAAACTTGGGCAAACCCTTGCCATGCTTGATATTGATTATATTTTGACAGTTGGCACGCTCATGAAGCATTGCACCGAGAGTCTAAACAACATTCGTGGTAACAGCGAACATTTTGCCAATAAAGCGGATTTATTAGAAAAATTAAAAACCTTATTAAATGAGCCTTCTGTCATTTTGTTTAAAGGGTCAAGAAGTGCCACCATGGAAACCCTAATCCACGATTTAACCCAACCTGTAAGCGAGTAAACGATGTTATATTGGCTCATTGATTATTTTGACATTTTAAGGAGTCAGACCATTGCATCTTTGGGGCTAAGAAGTTTGCTTGCGGTCATGACGAGTATGATGATGGTGCTGATGGCAGGTAAGCCTGTCATTACCTATCTTAGGAATCTCAAATACGGTCAAGCAGTACGTACCGACGGTCCAAAAACGCACCTTGTTAAGCAAGGCACGCCTACGATGGGCGGTGTGCTGATTTTATTTGCCATTGGGGTCTCCACGCTGCTTTGGGCAAATCTGACCAACCCTTATGTGTGGATTTTGATGGCGGTGATGGTCATTTTTGGGGCGGTTGGCTGGTGTGATGATTGGCTAAAAATTAAGCATAAAAATCCCCAAGGTCTGGTTGCCAAAAAGAAGTATTTTTGGTTATCGGTTGGGGCTTTGCTCGCTGGTGGTTCGCTGTATTATATCTCTTTGCAACAAAATCCCATCACCATGCACGCCATGCAGGATTTGCTCATGCCTGTCTTTAAAAATTGGGTCGCCCCGTTATCTGCCATTCCTTTTGGGTTGGGCTTTATCACGCTTACCTATTTTACCATTAATGGCACCTCCAATGCGGTCAATTTAACAGACGGTTTAGATGGACTGGTCGCTTTGCCTGTGGTTTTGGTGTCGGCAGGGCTTGGGGTATTTGCCTATGTGTCAGGTCATGCAGAGTGGGCAAATTATCTGTCTGTGCCACATATTGCCTACAACAGCGAGGTGGTCGTGGTGTGTGCGTCTATGGTTGGGGCATGTTTGGGATTTTTGTGGTACAATGCTGCCCCTGCTGATGTTTTTATGGGTGATGTTGGGGCGTTGAGCTTAGGCGGTATGCTTGGCACGATTGCGGTGATGACACGTCAAGAGATTGCCTTTATCTTGATGGGCGGTATTTTTGTTGTGGAGGCATTGTCGGTTATTATTCAGGTTGGTTCATACAAACTGCGTAAAAAACGGGTTTTTCTTATGGCACCTTTGCATCATCATTTTGAGGAGATGGGACTAAAAGAAACCAAAGTTGTGATACGTTTTTGGATTGTGTGTATCATCCTTGTGGTGTTGGCACTCATGACATTAAAATTAAGATAAGAGCGATGAAAGAAAAACCCTGCCAATATGCGGGGTTTTTTATGGGTTGTGGCAGGATGGAGTTTTGGTGTCATTATTCAAAATGTTATCCATGAAAATGATTTATAAAGTTGTAAATGCCAAAGGCGATATGCTTTGACATAAACTTGAAAATGGCGTATATGTTAAAATGTCAGCACTAGATGGCAAAAAGCAGTCAGTGTTCTGACTGCTTTTTTGTTGGCGTGTCTGATGCCTTAAAGGCAAGCATCAGACATGTTGGGACAGATTGATTATCTTAGAAAACCCATCTTAGATTACCAGTGAAAACCTGCACCAACTGCCGCCCCTGCATTGCCTTGGGTGTCGGCTGAACCATTGATTTTAAATATCCATTGACCATTATCCGACAGCTTAGACAGTCCCACTGCCACAGCTCCTTGACCGTTGTAGGTGGCAATGCCCCCTGTAACCATGGATCTGCCAGGAATGTAGGCTTGTGGCATGGACGCCATCGCCATCGCTGATGAAATCCCTGCATTGGCTTTATTTTCGTTTTGGTGGATACGATGACCAAGCTCATTGGTTGCGTTGGCAATGCCTTGGGTGGCTTTGTACAACTGGCTACCATTGACCGCATCGGTGCTGGTGGCACTGACCTCACCTGCCGCCACATTTTGGATACGGCGTTCAGCACCTGAGGCACCCACGGAGACCGCACCAACCGCCGTTTGTCCAGCAAAGCCTTTAACCGTACCTGTGGCACCTGCTGTGGTGGTTGCACCTGCTGTGCCGTCAGATTTTTTGGCTTGTGTGCCTGCTTGTGTACCTGCACTGATGGCGGAGTTTGAACCTAAGGCAACCGAGTTACTTTCGGTCACGGTGATGTTGTTACCCACACCAAAGACGTCGGTTTGAGTGGCGTCGGTAAACTGGTTGTTATTACCCACACTGTAACTGTTATCGGTCTTGATGATGCTTGGGTCACCGATGGCACCAGAGTGCTTACCTGTTACCACATTGCCTGTACCGATGGCGATGGATTGATTGCCTGTGGCTTGTGCTTTATCACCGATGGCGATGGACTGGTTGCCTGCTTGGGTTTGTCTGCCCACGGCAACGGCAGCATCACCACTTGCCTTGGCCTGATAACCTACCGCCGCTGAGTGCCTGCCTGAGGCACTTGAATCAATGCTGTTACGCCCTTGTACCACAGGTTCTTGATTGCCATCGTTGACATGGAAGAAGCGAATGCCTTGCTCGTTCATTCTGTCAATGGCTTCTGCGGGGTTGTTGGTCACATAGTTGGTTTGGTCTTGGACGTTATAAGTGGTGAGCAGGGCTTTTTTACTGCCATCTTTTTGGGTTTTGACCCAAACATTGTTTAAATCGCCGTTAGCTCTGCCGTCTTTATCCACGCCCACTTGTACGCCACCACTTTCAAGTTTGTCGGCATCGTTATTACCTTTACCGCCAAGTACTGTGCCTGCTTTGATGGCAGGGCTGTTAGATGATGAAACTGAACCTGAATTTGGGTCTTTTTTGACGTCGGCAATGTTTACCTGACCACCGCCAGCATTACCAGCATTGCCAGTGTTGCCACTGCCAGCATTACCATTACCAGAGTTGCCAAGACCCAACAAGCTGCGTACTTCGTTTAACTGTTGCATGTTGGCAGCGTCGGTGTCTTTTGTGCCTTTGCCTACATTGCTGATGACCTTACCGCCCATGTCCAGCCCATCTTTACTTAGGGCGATGTTGCTGTTATCTTTGCCTTTGATGCTGATACCATCAGAGTTTACCGTGGTGGTCGTACCATCTTTGGCTTTAAATACCGCTTCTGATAAATTATTAAGAGCAACCGCATCGCCTGTACTGCCTTTATCAGCATTGGGGTTGACAAGGCTTAGACCAGCTGGGGTTTTGGCATCACTGGCTGATTTGCCTGCTTTTAGTGAGCCGTTTGGCATGAGGTCGTCTGCTTTGTAGAACTTACCATCTTTGGCTTTGATAAGCACATTGCCATTATCATCGGTCGCTGCTAAGGCGGTGTTGACGGTGATGTTACTCATCGTGCCATCAGCACTACGCATGCTTGTGATGTCGGCACCTGTACCATTGACAAAGTTGACGGTATCATAGGCTTTGACAAAGTCCACTTGATTGTTATTGGTCTGCAAGTTAAAGCCTGCATTTAGCACATCTTTGACACTGGCAGCATTGGTTTGCTGTGCTGCTGATAGACTGGGCAGACTTTGGGCTTGCCCTGCATTTGTGTTATTGCCCGTGTTTGGCGTGGCAATTTGTGGCAAAGTGGCCTTGATGTTGGTTAGAGTAATGGCATCTGAGTTGCCACCGAGTTTTGCCACCACTTGATGACCTGTATCAAGGGGTTTGCCATGAGCTGCCAGATTGGCAAGTTTGTCCGCATCGGTGATGGGGTTGCCATCTTTGTCCACAGGTACGCCGTTGGCATTGGCTTGATAGTATTTACCATCGGTGCCTTTAATGGCTTTTTGGGGCTTGCCATCGGTGCCATTGACGGGGTTGCCATTGGCATCGGTTACCACAAAGGGCAATGACGCACCTGAGTTGCTTTGGTTGTTTAGGGTGTTGACCGTTTTGGCAACTTCATTAAACTGCTTAAAGTTCACCGCATCGTTGTCATTGACAGCTGCACCGATGTTACTGATGCGTTTGCCACCCATGTCCAGCCCATTGGCACTTAGCACAGGGGTATTTGCTTTGGCTTGACCGTTAGGCTCTACAAAAGACACACCTTTTTCATCAATTCTGGTGCCACCTGCACTAACGCTGTTAAGATTGGTTAGGTCTTTGGCAAGTTTGAACTGTACGCCATTTGGCTGTGAGACCACGCCAATATTTTTGCCATCGCTTAGGTTTGTATAATCAGCCCCACCTGTCATGGCAAAGGTGTCGCCAAGATTCACCTGACTGTGTACGCCATCATCTGATTTAAAGGTGATGGGCGTGCTTGCCACCTGATGCAAGTCATTGACGGTAACGGCGGCGTTTTTGGTTTTGGTGTCTTTGGCGGCGTTTTCAAGTCCTTTGACAAAGGCATTATCTTCGTTGATGCCATTAGCGTCATTTTCTTTCTCTTTGGTAATGACTGATTTGACATTCATTTGAGCCAATTTGCCATCTGGGGTTTGGGCTTGGGCAACCAGTTTGTCTTTGGCAACTTCTTTGGTCTTATCCGCTTGACCGTTGTCATTGACTTGATAGTACTTCTTATCGGAACTGTCATAGATGACCTTGTTACCATCAGCATCAACATAGCCTGCTGAGTTGCCTGCTTGGCTTGTCCCTTTGGCGGTTTGGATGTCGCCAGCCAAAGTATTTAGATGGGTGGCGATATCTTTGGCTTTAACAAGGGCGTTGCCATCAGTGGTGCTAAATGTGGTTGCATTACCATTAGCATCTGTCTTAGTGATGGTGGTGGTTTTTACGCCAAGTTTTTTATCACTTGTAACTTCAAGGGTTTTATCATCCACATTGACATCATACGCCACTTTACTGGTTTTGCTGGCTTCATCATAAGTTACCTTAGCAGTAGTGGCATTACCATTGATAAAGTTGACAGTGTCATAAGTTGAGACAAAGTCAACCGCTGTACCATTACCTTGCAAGTTAAAGCCTGCATTTAGCACATCACCAATGCTGGCGGCACGGGTTTTGTCAGTGTTATCGGCAAGCCCTTGGGTTAGTGTGTGTCCTGCACCATCATTGGTAACATTGGTTAGGGTGCTGCTTAGCCCTGTGATGGTATTTTGACCATCTTTACTGTCAATGACAACGCCATTGCCATTAGTGCTGCCCACGGTCAGTTTAGGCGTGGTTAAGCCTTTATCGGTGTCAATACCAAAGGTAACCGTACCATCTGTTTTACTGGTGGCAACGGTCAGACCGTTTTCACCTTTGAGTGTTAGGGTGTTGACTTTACCACTTGTGTTATCTTTGCCCACGGTGATGGTGTCATCATCATTGGTTGCACCGTGTTTTTTCACGGTAAAGGTTTGTAGGGCGGTTTTGACTTGATCAAGCTCATCTTTGTTTAAGTCAGCAACTTTATCAGCAACTTCTTTATGTTGTTTATAAGTTACTGCATCGGTATCACTTTCACCTTGGGCAAGATTACTGATCTTTTTACCACCAGCATTAATACCGTTATCTTTACTAATCTCAACATCACCCACTTTTAGCTTGTCTTTATCAAGATACGGTTTATTGGTATCCAATGAACCAGCTTTATCAGCAAAGCCAACTTTGTCTTTGGTGATGTAAGTTGTGCCGTCAAGTGCTGTACCATTGTTATCAGTAAACTTCAAGCCATCAACGCCATAGACGGTTTTGCTGTTGGTGGCAGGGGTAGCACCTGTATTTGGTTTGCTAAAGGTTAAACCACCGTTTTGTAGCTGGGCGGTGTTGTTGCCACTGCCTACGGTAACTTTATCGCTGGCATTTAATGTAGCTGTATTAACCGCATCAAGGTTGCTTAAAGTTTTAGCAAGTTTGATATTTAAAGTATCGTCATTAGCCACCACACCGATGTTATTACCATCGGCTAAATTATCAGCTGTTGCTTGACCACCTTTAACCTTTAAAGTATCGCCCAGTTTTCTATCAACGCTACCTGTATCACCTTCAAAGGTTAGCGGTGATTGTGATAGGTCGTATAAGTCTTTAACTGTGGCGGCAGAGTTTGGCTTACTACCCTTGGCAGTTCCTAAACGAGTGATAAAGCTTGGGTCTGTTTGTCCATCAATGGCAGATTTGACATTGCTAATCTCTTGATTACCTGCGTTAATGCCAGTTAGGCTTAGGTGGGGTTTGCTTTTATCAAGTGAGCCAGACCCATTATTAAAGCCAAAACCAGTTTTGGTCATGATGGCGGTATCTGCTTTTGAAGCACCTGCAACATTATTATTAACATCAGCAAATTTAATGCCATCAGCACCGACTTGGATTTGTTCACGGCTATTGGTATCTTTAACAGTTAAACCACCACTATTTAGGGTGCTGTTGCCAACGGTTAGACCGCTTTGGGTGTCAATACCAAAGGTAACCGTACCATTTTTATCGGTTTTAACATCAAGACCGTTTTCACCTTTGAGTTTTAGGGTGTTGACGGTATCGGTTTTTTGTTTGTTATCTTTATTACCCACGGTGATGGTTTCGCTGTCATCAGCATCATCACCATTTTCATTGACTTTTTTAACGGTAAAGGTTTGTAGGGCATTGCCTGCTGTCTTTTTCGCTTCATTGGCAGCGTTTTCAGCATTTTCTGCTTTAGTTTTGGCTTCGGCTGCTTTACTTGCAGATGTGGCTGCTTGTTCTTTAGCCTTTTCAGCAGCGGCTTTAGCATCAGTAGCTTCTGATTTAGCTGTTTCAGCTGATTGCTGTGCTTGCTTTGCTTGCTCAGCAGATTGATTTGCGTTTTGCTGTGCTTCTGTCGCTTTTTGCTGGGCTTCTTGAGCAGAATTCTTAGCGGTCTCAGCATTAGTTTGGGCACTTTCAGCCTGTTGCTGAGCTGTTTGAGCATTTTGCTGTGCTTGTTGTGCTTGTTCTTTAGCGGTTGTTGCTTCATTCTTAGCATCTGTCGCTTGCTGTTGAGCCTCTTGGGCTGATTGTTTAGCACTTTCTGCTTTATCTTTGGCTGCTGTCGCTTGCTCTTGGGCAGCTGTTGCTTCGTCTGCACTTTTTTTAGCTTCATTCTTAGCCGTTTGAGCTTCATTTGCAGATGCGGTAGCGGCTGTTTGTGCTTGGGTGGCTTGTTCTTGGGCAGTTTGGGCAGTACTGGCGGCTTCTGTCGCTTTTTGTTGAGCGGTTGTCGCTTCATTCTTGGCAGTTGTCGCTTGCTGTTGGGCGGCTTGGGCTGACTGTTTTGCAGCGTTGGCGGTACTGGTTGCGGTTTCGGCCGTAGATTTGGCTTGATTGGCGGTACTTTCGGCAGCTGTGGCTTTGGTTGTGGCGGTTGTCGCTTCTTGTTTGGCAGCATTGGCAGCGGTGTTAGCAGTCTCAGCCGTTTGATTGACTGTATTTAGATAGTTTGCCAAATTTTGGGCGGTAACTAAGCCATTGTTATTATTATTACTAACACTAAATTTATTATTAGCATCAGTGCCAGTACTATCAAGAGTGGCGGTGTTTACGCTAATGTTATAAGTTGGGGCGGTAACATTGCCATTACTATTATTAACTGTTAGTGTACCTTTTTTAGGTGTAATGCTGATACCAGTGCCTGCGTTGATATTAGGCTTGGCGTCTTTGAGCTGTTTGATGGTAACGGCATCGGCGTCGTCTGTGCCTTTTTTTAGGTTGGTGATTTTGGTGTCTTGGGCGTCATAGCCGTCGACGGTTAAGCGTGGTAAGTTACTGGCAACCGAGCCATCCGTACCACTAAACCCAATGGCATCACTTTTAATGCGTACGGTTTGGTGTAGGGCTGAATTATCATTGGTAGTGAATTTTAGCCCATCTGTGCCATAGACCGTTTTATCTGCGTTTATACCTGTTGTTGGGGTAAAGGTCAGACCGCTGTTTTGTAGCTGGGCGGTGCTATTGCCACTACCTACGGTAACTGAATTTGTAGCAGTTACTGAATTTGTGGCGGTTAATGTGCCTGTATTGACCGATGTCAGTCCTGTTAAGCTTTTGGCAAGTTTGACTTTTAGACCATTATCGCCATCTTTTACCACACCGATGTTATTGTCGGTTAAGTTACCAGCTGTTGCTTGACCACCTTTAATATTTAAGGTTGTGCCAAGTTTTGTATTAACGCCACCGCCTATATCACCAGTAAAGGTAATGCCTTGGCTGATTTTATTAAGGTCATCTTTGGTTACAGTAACCTCTTTAAAATTATTGATGACTTTTTTGGCTTCATCGCTTAGACCTACGGTATACTCATCGCTATCCGTCTTAGCAGTTTTATTAACGGTGATATGGGTTTCGTCATCGGCTTTTTTGACAGTGGTGGTTTTACCGCCCTTTGCATTTTTGGCAATTTTTTCCACCGCTTTTAGCTGTGCCACATTGACCGCATCGGTGTCATCTTTACCTGCACCGAGATTGGTGATTTTACGCTTGATATTGCTGCTACCGATAGACAATGCCCCTTCGCCTGTGGCTTTGACATTATTTGCTAGGGCTGTTGCACCATTAGGCTGATAGGCGGAATTGCTGTCATCACTTGCGTTCACCACAGAGCCATAGCCTAGGGCGATGCCTGATTCAGCATCAACCTTAGCATCTGTACCGATGGCAATAGAACGCTTGGCGTTGGCTTGTGTACTGTCATTTTTATATTTATTGTCGTTAAAAAAATCTCCTGTGTTGGGTGTGTCGGCTGAGCCGATGGCGATGGCGTTCTCGCCTTTGCTGGTGGCAGAGTGGCCGATGGCGACGCTGTTTTTGCCCTTAGCGACCGACACCATGCCTAGGGCGATGGCATGGTCTGCCACGGCGGCGGAGTTTGTCCCCAAAGCGGCCGCCCCCATACCATGGGCATAGGCGGCGGTACCGATCGCCATAGATGCTTGTTTTGTATGATCACCTTTGGTTTGAGCGCCTGTCCCCACTGCCAAAGACAACAAAGTATCAGCCTCTGCCGCCGTACCCAATGCCCAAGCACCATGGTCAGCTTTTGCGTCGTCCCCTAAGCGAAAGCCTGCGGTATCAGCTTTATTAACACTGGCACTGCCTGTTTTATCACTCTTTCTAAAGTATAAAGGCGTTACCCCATCTGTGTATTTTTCTCCAGATGCCACCGTTTTTCTACCATCGGTAAAACTGCGGTTCTCTGGGTTCATATAGTCCACATGAAAGGCGGTCTTAGAAGCACCTTGACCGATACCGCCCGCTTTGCCTTGGTCAGCCCCCCAAGCCTGTCCCCCCATCATCGCCAGCATCACCGCCATGGCGGTACGAGTTAGGACAGTGCTAAGAGCAGGCGTGCCTGTCGCCCCAACCACTGCCTTGCGCGTGCCTGTGCTGTGGGATTTGGCGTACTCTGCTACCGCCATAAATGTGCCTGTGGCTTTGTTAAAGATGACTTTATAGATGTGGTTCATGGCGAACTCCTAACTCCTAAATGGGCATTAAATGGGTATCTGTCTGTATTTATGTACATATGTATTTACGCATGTATGACGTAAAACATGCAAGAATCATGCCTATTTGGGGGGGGTTATCCACAAAAGCGGATTAAAAATAAGGGGGGGGGGGGGGGTGATTGGGGCAAGTGATGAGCATTTATTAACAAAAATTAACAAAAATACTCATCTGATGGCTCAATTTTGCGGATAATGCTCAGAACAGAACAGAACAGAACAGAACAGAACAGAACAGAACAGAACAGAACAGAACAGAACAGAACAGAACAGAACAGAACAGAATACTGACAAATTTTGTTCGTTGTGACAAATTTTGTCCGTCCACACGGCGACAGCCACGCCCAAAGTCGCCTTTGTCTCACATTTGCCACATTTACAAATACCATTTGCCCCACCTGCATCATCGTTATATAATGACGGTTTACACGCTGATTTTTATTTTAGGACAACCATGACCGACACACACGACCACCCTGCCAAAAGCGACCAGAGCGACCAAAACGATGCCATTACCGCCTTTTTTGATGACCATCCCAGTCCTACCATTGGTGATGACTTTAAGGCGGGATTTGTGGCAATCATCGGACGTCCCAACGTGGGTAAATCCACGCTCATGAACCACTTATTGGGTCAAAAGCTGTCCATCACGAGCCGTAAACCACAGACCACACGCCATCGCATTCATGGCATCTTAACCGATGATGCCCATCAGATGGTGTTTGTGGACACCCCAGGCATTCATGCCAAACAGGTCAAGGCGATGAACGAGCGGATGAATAAAACTGCCGTATCCGCTTTGTCAGATGTGGATGTGGTGCTGTTTGTGGTGGATGGCATGCAGTGGCGAGAAGATGACTTGTTTACCCTCCAAAAGCTCAGTGCAACCGATCTGCCTGTGGTGCTTGTCATCAATAAGTCCGATACCATCAAGGACAAATCCCAGCTTCTGCCACGGATGGGCGAGTACCAAGAGAGCTTTGATTTTGCCGATATCGTGCCTGTCTCTGCCCTGCGTGGGCATAACTTAGACAGACTTGTGGCGGTGGTAAAACGATTTTTACCAACTCGTCCGCCCATTTTTGACCCCGAGCAAATCACTGACCGCAGTGAGCGGTTTTTGGCAAGCGAGATCATTCGTGAGAAAATCATGCGAATATCTGGCGATGAGGTGCCTTATGATTTGACCGTACAGATTGATGCCTTTAAAGACGAACCCGCCCACAAAGACCCCGAGACGGGCAAATGGCGACGTGCGGTAACGTTCATTGATGCGACCATTTTTGTGGCAAGAGCAGGACAAAAAACCATCGTCATCGGCGATAAAGGGGCACGCATCAAGCAAGTGGGCATAGAGGCCCGTCAAGACATGGAAAAGCTCTTTGACAAAAAAATCATGCTCACCTTATGGGTAAAAGTCAAAAAGGGGTGGAGCGACGACGAACGTGCGTTAAGCAGTTTGGGCTATTGACCGATGGTTGTGATGGTCATGCTTGGCACATAAACGCCCATCACATCAAAAAGCTCTGATACAAGGCGTCTTGTCAGCATCAAGGCGTCTTAGAGTCAGAGCCATCAGCCACAGGCACATCCAAACGCAACTGGTCACGAGCTTCTTGCTGGGCGTGATAACCCAGTGCCAAACTGGTGCAAAAAAATATGGTGGCAAGTATTGCTGTGGTGCGTGTCAAAAAGTTTGCCGAACCTGCCGCCCCAAATACCGTACCTGCCGCCCCAGAACCAAAACTTGCCCCTGCATCCGCCCCCTTGCCGTGCTGGATGAGAATGAGTCCTGATAGGGCGATGGCAACGATGATATGAATGGCTAGGATAAATGTAAACATGCTTGCTCTCGTTATTTTGATGGGTTGGATGGATTGGCAAATGCGTCAATGATGGCGTTAAAATGTTCACTTTTCAAGGAAGCACCGCCAACCAACACCCCATCTATGAGCTCTGATTTGGCAAATTGGGGGGCGTTTTTGTCATTGACACTGCCTCCGTAGAGTATGGGGGCGGTCATGCCAAATGCACTCAATTCATCTTTGATGAAACGGTGCGTTTTTTCAATGTCATCTGGTGTTGGGGTGAGACCTGTGCCGATTGCCCAAACAGGCTCGTAGGCGATGATCAATCTGGCGATATCGGTGCTGTCTGTGCGTGTGGATGACTGTGCAAGTGATTGCAATGTGGCTAATTGGTTTTTTAATGTCCCAAAAGTCTCACCACGCTCATGTTCATCTTGACTCTCGCCGATGCAATAGATGACCGATAAGCCACAAGTCAAAGCGTGATTGATTTTGGCAGATAATATCTCTTCTGTCTCACCATGATGCTGACGGCGTTCAGAATGTCCTATCAGCGTAAAGCCTGCCCCCATCTTCGCCACTTGACAAGCGGACACATCACCTGTAAACGCTCCTGTGTCTGCTGTCTTGTGAGTGATATCTTGTACACCCAGTATGATGCCGTCTGCCAATGCGTTTTTGACGGCGGACAAATGCACCAACGCTGGCACAACCCCCACAGTACAGCCTTGGTCTTTGCTGTTATTTAGGCTTGTGGCAAGGGCGATGGCATCCGACAGTGTGGCAGGGTTTAATTTCCAGTTGCCGATGACGTATTTTTGACTCATGGGGTTATCCTGTTGATTGGCTGATTGTCATTATCAGTAAGTGGCGTATTATAACAAACATTCCCCAAAAAATCAGCAAGCAAATGATGGGCGATATCGCAAATGGTGTCTGTCCGATGATGCCAAAACTTCATCCTTTGAGTACAATTTTATGTCAAAAGCACAGCAAATTTTGTATTTTTGGAGTAAAATAAGCAAAAATACCTGCAATTTTCACGCCAACTTTTCATGTTGGCAATGATTTGGAAAAATATTATGTCTGCTCCTAATTTTGGTGGTTTGGCACACATTTTGGTGTCAAATGAACTGGTCGCCCCTGATGCCATGACCAAGGCACTGACCGAAGCCCAACAGCAAAATATGGCGATTGTGCCGTATTTGGTACAAAACAAAGTTGCCCCTGCCAATAAGATTGCCAAATTGCTTGCTCATGAGTTTGGTGACCCATTATTTGACCTAAATGCACTCTCTGCCGATGCGGTCAATAAAGACCTGGTAGATGAGAAAATCATCAATCAGTATGGGGCGTTACCACTATTTAGGCGAGGTAACAGACTTTTTGTGGGCTTGTCTGACCCTACACGTTTAGATGCCATTGATGCCATTTCATTTAATGCTAAGCTGACCGTTGAGACCGTCGTCGTCGAAGAAGATAAGCTTAAAAAGATGATTGAAAATGTCTACTCAGGCGGCACGGGTTTGGGTGATTTGGGCGATGTGGATTTGTCGGATGATGTGGAGGGTGGCACAGACGATGATGAGGGGACAGATGCCAATGCTGGCAGCGGTGAGGATGCCCCTGTGGTCAAGTTTGTCAATAAAATGCTCATAGATGCCATTCGCATGGGGGCATCGGATTTGCATTTTGAGCCGTATGAGAAATCCTACCGTGTGCGTTTTCGTGTGGATGGTGTGTTACAGGTCATCAGTCGTCCGCCCATTCAGCTGGCAGGCAAAATCGCCGCACGCTTAAAAGTCATGTCGCAAATGGACATCTCCGAACGCAGAGCCCCCCAAGATGGTCGTATCAAGCTAAAAATCTCCAAAACCAAAGCCATTGATTTTCGTGTGAACTCATGTCCGACACTCTTTGGCGAGAAACTTGTATTGCGTATTCTTGACCCATCATCTGCCATGCTCGGTATTGATGCGTTGGGTTATGAGCCTGACCAAAAAGAGCTCTTCTTAGAAGCCCTAGAAAAACCACAAGGCATGCTCCTAATCACAGGCCCAACAGGTTCAGGTAAAACCGTCTCGCTCTACACAGGTCTAAACATCCTAAACACGCCTGAGACCAACATATCCACCGCCGAAGACCCTGTGGAGATTAACTTAGAAGGGATTAACCAAGTCAACGTAAACCCCAAGGTTGGCTTGACCTTTGCTTCTGCTCTAAAAGCCTTCCTACGTCAAGACCCTGACATCGTCATGGTCGGTGAGATTCGTGATTTGGAAACCGCTGAGATTGCCATTAAAGCTGCCCAAACTGGTCATATGGTGTTATCCACCCTACATACCAACTCCGCTCCTGAGACCTTAACTCGTCTTAGAAACATGGGCGTGGCATCTTTTAATATTGCCACATCGGTGAATCTGGTCATCGCCCAACGTCTGGCACGTCGCTTGTGTAAGTCATGCAAAAGACCGACCAATGTCCCCAAGCAGAGTCTGTTAGAAATGGGCTTTACCGAAGAAGACCTTGCCAACCCTGACAATGTCATCTATGAACCTGTGGGCTGTTCTGAATGTCGTGAGGGCTATAAAGGGCGTGTGGGCATCTATGAGGTGATGAAAATCCATCCGAGCATTTCACGGATTATCATGGAAGATGGTAACGCCATCCAAATCAAAGACGAAGCGATAAAACACGGCTTTCGTGATTTGAGACGTTCTGGCATCATGAAAGTCTTACAAGGCACAACAAGCATCCAAGAGATGTATCGGGTAACCTCTGAATAGCCTTGTTGATAAAAGCCCTTGAACACAAACAAGGGCTTTTTGTTGGTTAAAAATTGCTAAAAATAAGGACAATCAGTCTTTATTCAATCTTTACTTTTGCCAGCATTTACCAGCCTTTGACCACACCGTCTTTAAATTGGTTTTTAGCCTCGGTCTCTACTTCATCAGACTGATAGGCTTGAACGAAGTTTTTGATGGCCTCTGAGTCTTTGTTGTCAGCACGAGCAACGATGATATTGACATAAGGCGAGTCTTTGTCCTCTACAAATACGCCGTCATTGGCAGTTAGTCCCACCTGAGCTGCATAAGTGTTGTTTACCACCGCCAAATCAACATCATCTAAGGCACGAGCAGCAACAGAGGTGTCTACCTCTTTGATTTGAAGGTTTTTGGGGTTTTCTATGATATCAAGCGAGGTAGAAAATAGGTTGGTGTTGTCTTTTAGCTTGATGAGTCCTTGTTTTTCAAGCAAAATTAACGCACGAGCCAAATTTGAAGGGTCATTTGGCACCGCTACCATTGCCCCATCGCTAAGCTCATCTGTGCTTTTGATTTTTTTGGAATAGCCTGCCAGTGGATACACAAAGGTATTGCCTACGATGACCAGATTGTCCAGTTTTTTCTCTTGACTGTCTTTGTCAAGATAGGGCTTATGTTGCATGGCGTTGGCATCCAAATCGCACTTGGATACGGCGGTATTGGGCAGGGCATAGTCGTTGAACTCAACGTATTCTACCACAAGGCCGTACTTTTCTTGGGCGACTTTGGCGGCCACTTCGGCAACTTTATGTTCAGGGCCACTCATGACGCCTACCTTGATTGTGTTAGGGTCGCCAGCAGGGCAAGCACTTGACGTTGTCTGTGTTGTCGCTGTCTGTGTCGTTTGAGCGGTGGTATCGGTTTGGGTAGGTTTGTCGCCGCCACACCCAACCAAGGCAATGCCTGATGCTAAGGCACACAGACCAAAAAAATTGTTTACTCTCATAAGGATTCTCTATTAAAAAGGGATTAGATATTAAAACAAAAAACCCACCAAACTTCAATATGAATGTTGGCTGATTGATTGCACCATGCTTATGCCATTTTGGCATATCATTCATTTTGGTGTGTCATCTGTGGTCATAATGCAAAGCAAGCATGTCTCCTATCTTTTGACATATCATGACAATCGCCACGATGATGATGGTTGCCATCCATTTGACATAGACCATGCCACGATGTTCACCATAGCTGATGGCAAGGTTACCCAGACCACCCCCACCAACCACCCCTGCCATCGCTGAATAACCGATAAGCGATACCAAGGTGAGTGTGATGGCGTTGATGAGTATTGGCAGACTCTCTGGAAGATAGTATTTGCTGATGATTTGCCAGTTGGTTGCCCCCATGGCGTGAGCCGATTCGGTCAAGCCTGTGGGAATCTCCGCCAAGGCATTGGCACTAAGCCTTGCCATAAAAGGAATGGCAGTCATGGCAAGCGGAACGATGGCAGCGGTTGTCCCCAATGTCGTCCCTACAATCAGACGAGTAAAGGGCAGTAAAATGATGAGTAAGATGATGAACGGTACCGATCTTCCCACATTGATGAGGGCATCTAATATGGCAAATAATGAGCTGTTCGCCAAAATCCGCCCCTTACCTGTCAAAAATGCCAAAAACCCAAGAGGCAAGCCCACCAGCACCGATATGGCGGTAGAAGCCAGCCCCATGTAGACCGTCTCATACGTGGATTTGTAGACCATTTGCCACATTTGTGGGGTCAGCTCATTCATAAAACTCTGATAAATCTCATGCCACATAGCCTAACACCGAAAATCCAACATGATGTTCTGTAAAAAATGCCAACGCCTCCATACACGCTGACCGCTCACCCATCATTTGACTGATGGTAACGCCAAATTTGATGCCGCCGACATAGTCCATCTGTGAGGTTAAGATATTAAATGCCACATCAAATCGCCGTGTTGCCTCCGAAAATAGCGGACTGTCCACCGACTTGCCATTAAACTCAAAACGTATCACAGGGTACATGCCATCTGCCTCATGGGCATGCAGGCGTGCCAAAAATTCATCAGGCAAGCTGACATGAAAAGTCGCTTGAATAAAGTTGTGGGCAAGTTTGGTTTGTGGATTGGCAAAAACCTCTCCTACCGTACCTTGTTCTATCAAAATGCCCTTGTCAATGACCGCTACTTTATCACAGATGCGTTTGACCACATCCATTTCGTGCGTGATAAGCAAGATGGTAATGCCAAGTTCGGTGTTGATTTTTTTTAATAAATCCAAAATCGCCCCAGTTGTGGCAGGGTCTAAGGCACTGGTTGCCTCATCACAGAGCAACACCTTAGGGTCAGTTGCCAATGCCCGAGCAATGGCAACACGCTGTTTTTGACCACCTGATAATCCAGATGGATAGGCGTGATGACGTTCGGATAAACCCACCAAATCAAGCAGGGAGCTGACTTTTTCTTTGATGATGTGCCTGGGTGTGCCAGCCAGTTCAAGGCTAAGGGCGACATTATCAAACACCGTGCGAGATGAGAGCAGGTTAAACTGCTGAAAAATCATACCGATATGACGGCGAGCCTTAATAAGAGCACGATTATCTAAACTCATCAAATCCACACCATCCACAAAAACGTGTCCTGTTGTGGGACGTTCTAAAAGATTAACACAGCGAATGAGTGTGGATTTACCTGCTCCGCTTGCCCCAATCACACCAAAAATCTCACCTGCTGCTACTGTTAAGTCAGTCGGTTGTAGGGCGTTAAACGTGGCAGGTTTTCCGTCTTTTTTTATGGCAAAAGTTTTGCTAACACCTTGTAATGCGATCATAATGGGATGAAATTGGGCTAAATTGGTTATTATAACATGAATTGGCGGAGTGTTATGCTAAAAAATTGAATAAGAATGAGTGATAAATGAATAAAGAGATGAATAAAACAAGCATCAAACAAGTGTTGTTCAAATTCATGACGCAAGCAAATTCATGACACAAACAAACTGCCCAAAATTTACGCAAAATTACATTTTGGCGGATAAATTCGCACAACTAAGACAGTTGAAACAATGGCGTAATATTATTAAAGTTTTTGGGGTAAAGCACACACAAGACCATTCATGATTTTACATTTTGTGGCTATCACAGCATCCAAAAATATTCTATCATTTGTCTGTCATAAGATAAAAATGATGGCATCAACTGATGACATCAATGTAGTAAAATAGTAAATTTACAATAAGTTTAAGCAAATTTAATCAGCTTAAATTTAAAAAATTAGCCGTTGCTCGTATTCATGAAAAAGTACGCAACCAGCGTTTAGACTTACACCATTTAGACTGACACCATAAAGTCACGCATAAACTGATTTGCAAAAACCAAGCTACCAGTCATGTGATTGAAATTTAGGTGTAAAAAATATGGTAGAGAACCATAAAAAACAAGCATTAGCTGATGTGGCAGGACTTGCTACTGTGTAAAGAGTTCCCTCATGCCGATACTATTCAGCGATAGTGGCATGACGAAAGATAGCAACTCAATCTAAATTGAGGTTGTTATGGGTCGCAAAGATTCCCCCATCATAACCGCTAGGTTTGGTGGTGGGAGTATGTCAACTTAACCATTTTATAAGGAACATACCATGAGTAACCATGATAATATCAACCGTGACGTTGTAAAAAACATGTCTGATGAGACAAAAGCAGACCTTAACGCTGATCCGATTACAGGCGAACCTGGCTCTCATCCAGTTGGGACAGCAGTGGGCGGTTTGGGTGGTGCAGCCGCAGGTGCAGCCATTGGTGCGTTGGCAGGTCCATTAGGGGCTTTGATTGGCGGTGCTGTTGGTGCTGTTGTTGGTGGTGGTGCAGGCAGTGCCGCAGGAGAAGCCTTTGACCCAACCGTAGAAGAAGCTTACTGGCGTGCTCACTATGCCACATCACCAAATTATGTAGAGGGCTATGATTATGACCGTGACTACCTGCCTGCTTATGCCGTAGGTTATGCCAACCGTCCTAGTTATCCTGTTGATGCTCGCTTTGAAGACCATGAGAGTGATTTGGAACGTTCGTGGAATGAAGTTAAAGGCGAATCACGCTTGGCGTGGGATCAAGCCAGACTTGCCGCTCGTGATGCGTGGGATCATGTCAAACGTTAATATCAAACGTTAATCAGGTTGGGCATTTATGATTTATCATTGCTTTTGATAAAATAAAGTCAGACCTCTTTTAAACCATTTAAATGCAAAGCATTTAAATGGTTTTTATTTTTAGGCGTGCTTTTGACATCATGCTTTTGACATTATAAATTTTGGTGTTCTGCCATTTCAAATTTTAAAAATACCCCCATTTATAAAATGATAAAATTCATCGCTTTTAACATCAAAACAAACAAGGCATTTCATGGCACACGAGTTCATCAGCATCAAAGGGGCAAAAACCCATAACCTAAAAGACATCAATGTAGACATTCCACGAGATAAACTGGTTGTGATTACAGGGTTATCAGGTTCGGGCAAATCGTCGCTTGCTTTTGATACGCTCTATGCTGAGGGGCAAAGACGTTATGTGGAGAGCCTGTCTGCTTATGCTCGCCAGTTTTTATCACAGATGCAAAAACCTGACGTGGACAGCATTGAGGGCTTATCCCCTGCCATTGCCATTGAACAAAAATCAACCAACCACAACCCACGCTCTACCGTTGGTACAATCACCGAGGTCTATGATTATTTGCGTCTGCTGTTCGCCCGTGTGGGAGTGCCCCATTGTCCTGAACATGGCTTGCCGATGGTTGCTCAAACGGTAAGCGAGATGGTGGATGAGATTCTTGCCAAAGGTGATGGCACGCCCCTTATGATGCTTGCCCCTGTCGTACGTGAGCGTAAAGGTGAGCATATTGCTTTATTGGAGAGCTTGCAAGCACAAGGTTTTACCAAAGTTCGCATTGATAAGGTTGTCTATGATATGGATGAGCTACCAACCCTTGCCAAAACACACAAGCACACGATAGATGTGGTGGTAGATAGGTTTAAGGTGCGAGATGATTTGGGCAACCGAGTGGCTGAGAGTTTAGAGACGACACTACGACTGGGGCTGGGCATTGCAATTTTACATAACATGAATGATAAGAGTGAAACGCTACTTTCTGCCAAACACTCTTGCCCTGTCTGTGATAGGGCGGTCAGTGAGTTAGAACCACGCCTATTTAGCTTTAACAATCCTGCTGGGGCATGTCCGTCTTGTGATGGGCTGGGTAAAAGCCAGTATTTTTCTGCTGAGCGTATCGTTACCGAACCTGCCAAATCACTCAATCAAGGGGCGATACATGGTTGGGACAAACGCCATGCCTATTATTTTGGGCTATTGACGACGGTTTGCACGCATTTTGGCATTGATATGGATAGCCCATGGCAAGACTTACCCAAAAAAGCACAAAATATCATCTTAACTGGTTCAGGCAAAGAAAAGCTGACCTTTAACTTTACCGATGAGAGGGGTCGCAAAAGTGTTAAAACCGTGCCATTTGAAGGTATTTTACCATATCTAGAACGCCGTTATCGCAGCACAACAAGCAACATCGTGCGAGATGAACTTGCCCAATATCTGTCAGATACCACCTGTCATGCCTGTCATGGTGTTCGTCTAAATGACATCGCTCGTAATGTTCAAGTAGACGGTCGGTGTGTGGGTGATATCATTGATTTGCCCATTGGGCAGGCGTGGGAATATTATGAAAACTTGCATATTGGCGGGCATAAAGGCGAGGTGGCGGATAAGATTTTTAAACAAATCCGTGAGCGGTTGGGTTTTTTAACCAAAGTGGGGCTTGAATACTTAACTCTTGCTCGTTCTGCTGAGACTTTATCAGGCGGTGAAGCCCAACGTATCCGACTGGCAAGTCAAATCGGAGCGGGACTTATGGGGGTCATGTATGTGCTGGATGAACCATCCATTGGCTTGCATCAACGAGATAATGACCGCCTATTATCCACTTTGACACATTTACGAGATTTGGGCAATACCGTCATTGTCGTGGAGCATGACGAAGATGCCATTCGTACCGCTGACCATGTCATTGATATTGGTATGGGGGCAGGGGTGCATGGGGGGTGTGTGATTGCCACAGGTACAGCCGATGAGATTGCCAAAAATGACAATTCCTTGACAGGACAATATCTGTCAGGCAAAAAAGGCATTGACATTCCCAAAATCCGACACTCTGCTAAGATGGGTGAGATTAAAAAAGGCAAAAAAATCATCAATGAGCCACTGTATATCCGTTTAGACGGAGCAAGTGGTAACAACCTAAAAAATGTCAATTTACAAATCCCCATCGGTGTGATGACCTGCATCACAGGCGTGTCAGGCTCTGGCAAATCTACGCTGATTAACCGCACGCTCATGCCGCTGTCTGCCATGCACCTAAACAACGCCACAACGCTCGTGCCTGAGTCTTATGACAAAATCACAGGGCTAGAACACCTTGACAAAATGGTGGACATTGACCAATCGCCAATTGGTCGCACCCCACGTTCTAATCCTGCCACTTATACAGGCGTGTTTACCTTGATTAGGGATTTATACACCCAAACCGAAGATGCACGAGCAAGGGGTTACAAAGCAGGGCGGTTTAGCTTTAATGTTAAGGGCGGTCGTTGTGAGGTTTGTCAAGGAGATGGCATGATAAAGGTAGAGATGCACTTTTTGCCTGATATGTATGTGCCGTGCGATGCCTGTCATGGTAAACGTTACAACCGTGAGACCTTAGAGGTTCACTATAAGGGCAAATCCATCTCAGATGTGCTGGCGATGACGGTGGAGGATGCTTTGGGGTTTTTTGAGGCGATACCTGCCATTCGTCGTAAGCTAGAAGCCCTGATGCAAGTTGGCTTGGGTTATATCACGCTTGGACAATCTGCCACAACCTTATCAGGAGGTGAGGCACAACGTGTCAAACTTGCCAAAGAACTTGCCAAACGAGATACCGGGCAGACGCTTTATATCCTAGATGAGCCAACCACAGGGTTGCACTTTCATGACATTGCCAAACTGCTTGATATTTTGCACACTCTAAGAGATAAGGGTAATACCGTGGTGGTCATTGAGCATAATTTGGACGTCATCAAGACCGCCGACCATATTGTGGATTTGGGCTATGAAGGTGGTTCTGGTGGAGGTGAGATTGTCGCTGTGGGTACTCCTGAGGAGGTTGCTTGTGATGATAAGTCGCACACAGGGCGGTTTTTGAAAATGGTGCTGGATAAAGGCTGATGAAAAAATCCAAATCAATGAAACTTATCCTAACCGCCTTGATGTTGTTGTTAATACCAAGGCGAAGTAGCCCCCATTCGCCAAAAAGGTAACTCATGTATTTATTTGACACCCATACTCATTTTGACGTACCTGAATATGATGATAAGCGAGATGAATACAATCAAAACGCCTTTAATCATGGTGTGCGTCATGTGGTGTTGATTGGCTATTTGGCAAAGCATTTTGACAGAATGAGACAGGTCAAGCAACATGCCGACAGCCATCATCCACTCATACATCATTTGGCGTGTGGCTTGCATCCGTTATACATCAAAGAACATGGCGATGATGATTTGATTGCCTTAGATGATTATCTAAACACATATCCCAACATCGCCATTGGTGAGATGGGGCTTGATACTTATCCTGATGAGTTAAAAGAGACTGACGTGTATGACAAACAGTGCCGATTTTTTATAGAGCAGATAAAGTTGTCAAAAATACATGATTTGCCCATTGTGTTGCACATTCGTAAATCACACGCCGATGTCATCAAGTTGTTAAAAGAACAAAAATACAACGCTCATCACCAAGGTGGTATTGCTCATAGTTTTAGTGGTGGTACAAATGAGGCCTTATATTTTGCTAAATTGGGTTTTAAAATTGGCATTACAGGGCAAATTACCAACCCTAATGCCAAAAAATTACGTCAAGCGATAAAAGCGGTATTTGATAAAATGGGTGTATCTGCTTTTGTCATTGAGACCGATTGTCCTGACATGAATCCCATCCCTGCCCAAATTGGTGGTCATTATTTTAATGAACCAAAAAACCTAATTCATGTATTAGATGAGTTATCTGTGCTGTTTAATATGGATAAAGAAACATTGGCATATAAACTTTGGCAAAATAGCAATGAAGCCTTTAAAACTAATTTTGAATACATTTAGATAAATTTTTGATAAAATCAAATGGGTAGACAATGACAAACCGTAGATTTACAGGCACACGCACGCTATATCAAGATGATTTTGATGACTTTATCAAAGCCCATGTTTATGTTATTGGCATTGGCGGTGTGGGGTCATGGGTAGTCGAAGCCCTTGCTCGTACTGGTGTGGGTGAATTAACACTCATTGACATGGATGTTCTGGTAGAGAGCAACATTAACCGCCAACTGCCCGCCCTAACAGACACCTTTGGCGAGTCAAAAATTGGTGAGATGATGAAACGTGCCCATGGCATCAATCCTAATATTAAGATTCACGCCGTTGATGAATTTATTACGCTTGATAATATCAGTGAGCTACTGCCAAGTCCCCAAACCATAAAAGCATATAAAGCCAAAAAAAGACCACTTGTCATATTAGACTGCACAGATGATATGAATGCCAAATTGGCAATAGCCTTATATTGTCGATTTAATAAAGTCAAGCTCATCATATCAGGCGGAGCAGGAGGGAAAATTGACCCCTTGCAAATAAAAGTGAGTGATTTAAAAGATGTCTATCAAGACCCTTTACTTGCCAAATTACGCCAAAACCTAAGGGATAAAAATATTAACAAGTCTTTAAAAGAAAAATTTGGCATGAAATGCGTCTATTCCTCCGAGCCATTAAAACTTGCCAATGCGTGCCAAGGCGGTCTTCATTGTGGTGGCTATGGTTCAGCGGTAACAGTAACGGCAAGTGTGGGCATGATAATGGCAAGTGAGTGCTTGAAGATGATTGGTAATTTTTAACTTTATCTGTTATTATCTTAATTTGGCAATGAATACACTCACAAAAAACGAAGTTATCTTATGAAAATTTTACAATCCAAACATTATCATCCAAAAAAGATTTTTAATGAAGTCTATATGGATAATCAATATCAAATCGTGGCACAGGATTTGGAGCGTTCTACGTCCACGCATGACAACCCTTATTATCAGCTTTTATCGTCCATTTTACCTAGTGTTGATTTTCATGATATGGTGATTAAAAAAGAAAGATTGGTAGATTTTGTTAAATGTACCGATTATCATCCTGTGGCGTTTGACAAAAAGAACCATGTATTTTATGAAAATGAAATTTGCTATTTTTATGATAAATATGGCTTATTTATTGTCGCCAGCGAAAACCTAAGCAATGAATATGACAAAACCATTATTGAATCAGGATTTTTGCGAATAGACCATATTTTTTATGACCCAAGAAATGAGCATTCATTAATCAATATTCGCTCTTTTTTTAATGAGTATTTTCAAAAATACATCTCAAAAGACAGCAAAGTATTGCTATTATTAAAAGAAGGGCGAGATTTGGTATTTAAGCATCAAGGCATTAAGCCTTATACGCTTGATTTGCAGACAATGTATAATGACGACTTTTTGCCTGTTCATGCTAAAATTAAAGATGAATTGACACAAGGAAAAAAAGGCGTGGTATTATTGCACGGCTTGGCAGGGACGGGCAAAACCAATTATATCAAATGGCTCACCGCCCAAATTCCCGATAAGGATTTTATCTTTGTGCCAAATAATATGATTGGCGAGCTTGCCAAACCTGAATTTATGAGTATGCTCATTGAACAAAAAAATTCGGTATTGGTATTAGAAGACTGCGAAAATTATATTGCTGAGCGTGTCGGCGGTGGCAATCAAACGGATGTGGTGGGCATTATTCTAAATATCGCTGATGGGATATTGTCAGACGTATTAGAATGTCAGTTTATTTGTACCTTTAATGCCGATTTAATGGATATTGACCATGCTTTATTAAGGCGTGGGCGACTCATTGTTGAATATCAATTTGGTAAATTGTCCATTAAAAAATGCAATGCCTATCTAAAATCCATTGGCAAAGACATCACGGTGGACAAAGAGATGACCCTTGCCGAATTAACCCATATTGATGAAAAAGAATATAAAGCGGTTGATGATAAAAAAGTGGGATTTGGGTTTGTTTAAATCTATTGGTGTTAAATTTTAGATAGATGAATAAGGGCAATTAAATTTGCCCTTATTTTTTTTTATATTAATTTTTAATTGCTCTTAATAAACACCTGCATACCCATAACGCTGATTATTAACCTGAATAACAAAGGTGATGCCATAGCGTAAATGGGCGTTATCATGCCATTCATAAATAAAGCTATACGGCTTATAAAATTGATGTGTGTCATACATGAGAGTTAAATGCAGTCGCTCTAAATCGCTAATATCTTCGGTGATAAGGCGGTCATTATCAAGATAAATAAAATGGCATTGCGACTTTGCTTGTGGCGTGGTAAAAATTTGCTCACTAAAATGATAGTGGCAATATACCGCTTTATCCTGTCCGATATTAGGCGGAGCATAGCTGATATAATCCACGTTATTAGGAATGTGGGATGCTAATTTGGGATTGACGTGCTTGGCGTGGTAGTTAAGATTGGAGATATGGCAATTATCCGCCCCCGAGTGCGTATTTTGGATTTGATTAAATTCATCTTGGATTGTTTAAATGGTTTGTTTGTCGCCAATGATGTCAAGGGCGGGCATATCAAAATCGTGATTGGTCATAAAATCCGCCCCATGTTTTAGGGCAATCTTACTAAGCTCTTTATGCATGCACATATCATAGCTAATATGGGTAAATTGGCTTTGACTATTAGACGATAGCATAATGGCGATAATCGCCACGCATGATAGGACGATAAGTAAGGGAGTGATAAATTTCATGATTGGCAATCTTTTTGAGTTATCCTAAATCAGCCAAATAATTTTGTCAAGAATGGAGAATGCCTACCTTTTAAACGGATGTTTTCGTTGTAAATACAAAGGGTGGGTAAGATCTATGTTTCATGGCTTTTTAAAAACCACTAAACAAAAGATTGATTTATTACAAAAGATAAAAAATAAAAAACAGCTTATAAGTAATTTTAAGCTGTTTTTTTGTGAAAAGGGTGCCCCAACCACTGCTTATCGAACGTATCAAAACGGTTATCGGATTGCTTGATTTTGGCTTGTTTGGCAACTTCTTTGGGGTCTATGCCTTGTGCTGGCTGTTTTTTAATTTCTGTATTTTTGGTTCGTGCTTGTGCCAACGATAAAGCGGGGTATTTGCCTGACGTCTTTTCTTTTTGCTTGCCATTGTGGCTGTAAATTGACACAAAAACTTTTGTGCCTGTATGTTGCACATAAAGCCATAGCCCATTACCATCACTGATTTTATTGGGCTTATTCGGTGTGCATTTTTCATTAGGCTGTAAGCGTTTAATGGCGGTATCTGTAAGGCTCATTTCTGGCATATTTTGGTTACGAACTTGTATACCAGTTTTTTATGGATAGCAATAGATTATGGTGGACAACCAAAGACAACCAAAAGGGCTAAAAGTAAGAAAAATCAAGTGCTACCGCACAATGTGAGATAGCCCTAGACTGTTATATGGTCGGAGTGGCGGGATTCGAACTCGCGACCCCTTGCACCCCATGCAAGTGCGCTACCAAGCTGCGCTACACCCCGAATAGGCAGACATTATACCATGATTTAATCAGATTGCAAGTGATTTTTAACAAACATGTTTTGGGTACAAAGTCTCTTGTGCATAAAAAACCGCCCAATAAGAATGGGCGGTTTGTTGTGGTGATTTTATTGTGCCAGATTATCATCTGATGGTGACTTATCAAGCACAGCATTATCATCGGCTTTGGATTTGCGTTTGATGACTTCTGCTTTTTGGGCTGCCTTGGATGTTCGTTTGGCAGGGGTTTTGGGGGGTTTTGGGGTTTTTGTTTTGGGGGGTTTGGGCTTTTTGGGCGTTACCAAATTTAAAATCCCCATCGGTTGTAGTAGCTGACCTGAGACACTTTCAATCATGTCCTTATAGCTGGCAGGACTGGTTTTGGTGGTCTCATCTGCCTTATCGTCCATCTTTTGAGCTTTGATGTCTGACGCTTTGCCATCATCTTTGGCTTCATCGGTTGGGTCGGTGATGTCATCCAAGGGTTGCACCAAAGATTCTAAGGTGGATTCATCAGATGCTAGCACTTTATCCGTGGTGTCACTTTTTGATTGCTGGTCAAAATTGTCCACAGCTTCGGATGAGTGAGTTTTTGTGGTAGAGGTCATCGTCCCATCTGCAATCGTACCCAGAGCAGATTCGTCTGCCATCTCATTGGAAACAGGGCTTGTGTCTGGGCTAGGGTATTGTCCACGAGGGTCATTACTGGCACGCTGACCGATGGGGCGTGGTGTGGCTTTGGTTTTACCTTGTCCGATGTGCCATGCACGCTGCGCGGTGGTATGCTCGGCAAAGTCCGCCAGATATTCGTTTGATAGCGGAGCATATCCATAGTTGGCGAACTGCTTGGCGAACGCCTGTTCAAACTCTTGCTCTCCGTCTGCCACAGAGTGAGTCTCTGTGGGTTTGTCAGCGTGAATGGCGTCTACCGCACGCAAAAAGTATGCCACAAAGTCATCACGCCACGCTTGGGGCAGGGTATTACCCAGCACACTTTGGATGAATTCGCCTGCCGTACCTGTGATGGTAGAACCAGTGGCGGTAGTGGCTGATTGTGTTTTGATTGGACTAAACTTCTCACGCAGGGCGACCGCCACGACTCGGGGGTCGTTGATTGCTTTGTTCATCTTGTAGGCAAGCGTGCTTAGGCGTTCTGTACTGATGACATCAGCGGTTGATGCGTTCGCTTTTTGTGCTGCATTGTTGGCGTTGGTGTTGGTTGTATCAGCTTGGGCAGCTTGCTCTTGTTGATTTGCCTTTGCATCATTGACAGTGATGGCAGTATCATCACTTAGAGTTCTGATTTGAGTGCTAACTGCTGTTTTTGCCTGTACCTCTGTTTGTGCCGTCAGCTCTGCTACTTTGGTATCTTGGGTGGACTCTTTGGTAGGTTCGGCTTTGGTGCGTTCTGGCGTGGATTTGCTGTTGTCTAGCGAAAGATGCACCACATCACCTGCCATCTCAGACCTATTGATGGGGCTAATGTGCAACACCACTTCATTGGGGTTGGCAGATTTGCGTGTGTTGTGGTCAACTTTGGCAGTTTTGTCATTAGTTTTATCTGCTTTTGATACAGGCTTTGATTCATGGGTTTGGGGTTTGTTTTGTGATTTATCTACACCCTTATCCGCTCTTTTGTCTGCTTTATCATGGGGGGGGTTGTCCAACTTATGGCTGTCGGTATTTGCCATATTTGCTTTATCAGCAGGCGTTAGCGTCTCGCCACGTACCATCTCGCCACGAGATTGGCGTACAGAGTTTGGTTCACGCTTGGGGTGGTCTTGTTCTTTTTTGCGACGGTCAGTTTTTTCGTTTTTATCCTTGTCATGGCTTTCACGCTTGTCCGCTTTGATTTGATTGTCATTGTCGCCATGTTCACGCTTGGTTTTTTTCTTGTGTTTGTCATCACGTTCAAAGCGAGTAGGGCGTTCTGCCTTGTCGTGATGTTTGTCATTGTCTTTGTCGTGGATTTTATCATCAGTTTTTGGTTCTTTGTGTTCTTCTTTGGGCAGAGTTAGAGTGCCAAACGAACCCAAACTTACACCACCGTGATTAATAATAGACTCAATGGCAGCGGCTGCATCTCTGTTATTTAGGGTGTAAGCAAGATGTGCTTGTGGTTTGGGAGCGAACAGATTAGACAGCCATGCCACAGCCTGTGATTGATGAGCAGGTGCTTTTTGGGCAGACCCATCCTTGCCATTGGTAGCAGTGTCTTTTTGGGGTTTGACTCCTGCGTTATCTGCTTTTTGCCAACGGTTGGTAGTGATAGCAGGTTCGTCCGTTTTGGTTTGCCAGTTCACATCATAACCACGGTCGCCAGATTCACGTTCTTCTACATCCACAATGCGGTCATAACTTGATGGGGCAAAGCCATTTGGATTAAAGTGCAAGCTAAAATTGGGCGATTCTAAATGGGCGTGGGGCAAGACGGTAATGCGTGTGCCTGAATCTTGCTCTAAATAGACAAGGCTTTCACGTTTTTCGTTTAACAAAAAGGCAGCAATCTCAGTTGGTACCTCAGCTTGAATCTCGCCCATACGCTCTTTTAGGGCGATTTGTTCAATCTGACGCATGATGGACAGGGCAAGCGAACGCAAATCCCTAATCATGCCATTACCATGACAGCGTGGGCAGATATAGCCTGTGGCCTCTTCTAAGGATGGGCGTAGACGCTGACGACTCATCTCCATCAATCCAAATTTACTAATCTCACCAAATTGCACTCTGGCTCTGTCATAACGGCAGGCTTCAATTAAGCGTTTTTCTACCTCCTTTTGGTGGCGTGAGTCGTTCATGTCAATAAAGTCAATGACAATAAGACCTCCCATGTCTCTTAGGCGTAACTGGCGAGCAATCTCATCGGCGGCCTCCAAATTAGTGTGGTAAGCGGTCTCAGCCACATCCGAGCCTTTGGTGGATTTGGCGGAGTTAATGTCAATGGCAACCATCGCTTCGGTTTGGTCAATGACGATAGAGCCACCAGATGGCAAGCGTACTTCACGCTGATAGGCGGTCTCAATCTGACGTTCTACACCAAAACGACCAAACAGTGGTTCATAATCGGTGTATTTACGCAATTTTCCCATTTGGGTTGGCATGACCGATGCAATAAAATGTGCCGCTTCGTTATAGGCGTTTTCGCTGTCAATCCACACCTCACCGATATCATCACGCAGATAATCACGCACAGCACGAGTAACCACGCCTGCTTCTTGATGGACAAGGCAGGGGCTGGGGTGTGTGCGATTTTTCTCTTGGATGGCTGACCATGTTTGTAGTAGATGGTTTAGGTCATTTTGTAGGTCATCAAAGCCCTTACCCAGCCCCGCTGTTCGCACGATGACACTCATGCCACGAGGTATTGATAGGCTTGCGATGATTTGCTTCATCTCTTCACGTACTTTACCTGAGATTTGGCGACTGATGCCTCCTGCCTTGCTTTTGTTAGGCATGAGTACCAAATAACGCCCAGCCAGCGACACATAGGTAGATAGGGCTGCTCCTTTGTTGCCACGTTCTTCTTTTTCAACCTGAACGATGACACTGTCCCCTTCTTTGATAAGGTCTTTGATGTTGTCGGTGCGTAGGTTGCCGTTTAGGTATTCAGCGGATATTTCACGAAGTGGTAAAAAACCTTGACGAGCTGAGCCATATTCTACAAATACCGCCTCCAATGATGGTTCAATACGAGTGATGTACCCCTTGTAGATATTGGCTTTTTTTTGTTCACGTGTGCGATTTTCTAGGTCAAAATCGTAAAGGTGATGGTCTTTGCACAATGCCACACGAATCTCTTCGTTGTGGGTTGCGTTGATAAGAATGCGTTTCATGATGTTCCTTAAAAGTAAACATCAAGGCGGTAAGATGGGGCGTTGCCTATGAGACAAATGATTGGGTTTTTTGGTGTGTTAAGTTTGCAAAAATTTGGATGTCGTCGGCATCCTTTTTTGGATTTTTACACTAAAATCTACAAACCAAAAACCCATTTGGTCAATTATTAGAGGGTGGCTACCGTTGGCATTATCTTTATCAAAATCTTTATCAAATCAAATATGATGAAAGTATGATGCTCTAATCAATCTTTGCATGAAAAATGGCTTTTGACCATTCAACCAAGTAAATATATAACAAATAAATATATAACACAAAAATGTGTAAATTGTTATTTAAATTTAAATGAAGTGGTCAGATTGCTTTTTTAACAAGGCATTTTCATTAAAAGTACCAAAGGCAGACACGCCCCCTACCAAATCAGTTCAACGCCTAAAAAATTGGTTGGGAAAAACCCTTATCATATGGTCATCGCTTGCACCGATGAGACCAAACGCAAATTCTACAAAAACAGTGTTTGTCTTGTGTTTTTGTGTGCTTAAAAAATCTTACGCACCTTGATGTGCAAAATAAAAATTGGGTGGGTTACCTGTGATGAGTTTTACTTATAAATATCGCATATTTGTTTGATATTTTAAAAAATATACCATGATTTGGCAAAAATTTCACTTTTGTCATCACTTTATTTGGTAACGTGCTAAACTATATCAGATTTACCCAAATTTTCCTATCAAAATTTTAAAAATTTAACAATATGACCCAAAATTCTGCCAAAAATGCCCAATCGGCTGATGATGTGATTGATGATTTTAGCCGTGTCAATTTTTTGACTGTTACTGCCAATCAAGATGGGCAACGCATTGATAATTTTCTGCTTGCTCGCTTAAAGGGTTTGCCACGTTCGCACCTGTATAAACTCATCAGAGATGATGAAGTTCGTATCAATAAAAAACGCTGTAAGCCCCATGACCGACTAAATATGGGCGATGTTGTGCGTGTTGCTCCCATTCGCCTTGTTGTGCGTGATGAGCCTGTGGTATCTTATGAATTTGCCAAAGGCTTACTTGGGCGAGTGGTATTTGAAAATGAGGGTCTAATTGTGCTTAACAAACCGCATGGCTTAGCGGTGCATGGCGGAAGTGGTGAGAGTTTTGGCGTGATTGAAGCGATGCGAGTGGCAACGGGCAAAAAATATTTGGAGCTGATTCACAGAATTGACAAAGACACATCAGGACTGTTACTCATTGCCAAAAAACGCAGTACACTCAAATACTTACAAAGTCATTTTAGGCAAAAAACCATACAAAAAGATTATCTGTGTGTGGTTCATGGTACGTTAAAAAACACTCAAAAAGGTACTCAGACGATAGATAAGCCACTACTTAAATATGTCCTAAAAAACGGCGAAAGACGTGTTAAGGTGGATAAAGATGGCAAACCATCCCAAACACTGATAACAGTGCTGGCAAACTTTGAAGTGGATGGCATGGCGGTAAGCCTTGTCAAGGCAAGCCCACTGACAGGACGCACGCACCAAATCCGTGTGCATATGGCAAGTATCGGTCATGCCTTGCTTGGTGATGATAAATACCAATTGCCAACGCAGGCGAGCCTTGCCACCCAAAAGGGCATAAAACGGCTGTGTTTGCATGCTTGGCGAATGGCTTTACCAACAGATGAGGGCGTGCAAGTATTTGAGGTGGATTTGCCTGATGACATTAGGAGGGTTGTGGGGGATCATATCTATTGCTTAAAATCCATTTAAACCATGTACCCATCTAAACCCATGCAATAATACGACCTATGCAATAATACACATATGAACAGATTGATTGGCATCAAAGCGTCAAAACAAACCCCTGGACAATTTGCCAATTTTATTTTACAGTAACCAATTTATTATTTTGGAAAAAATCTCATGCAACCTGTACAGACCGACACCACCGCTCGCCACGAAGCCATTGCCAAATCCATTCATGCCACAGGGCTTTGCCGTGATGAACTGCTAGGAGCGATAGATTTGGGGTCAAACAGTTTTCATCTGGCAATTGCTCGGCTTGACCATGGAGAGGTTCGTCGCATCGCCAGCATCTCTGAAAAAGTGCAATTGGCAGCAGGGCTTGATGAGAATAACGTTCTGTCTGATGAGGCCATGGAGCGTGGCATTGACTGCTTAAAGCGATTTTTGCCTCACGTCAGTGAGATTAGCCCTGAACGCCTTAGGATTGTTGCAACCAATGCCCTAAGAAAGGCGGTTAATGCAGGTGAGTTTATCCGCCGTGCCAATGCCTTTCTACCAAAGCCCATCGAGGTCATTGCAGGGCGTGAAGAGGCACGCCTTATCTATCTTGGTGTATCACACTCTAACGCCAGCACCGACAAACGCCTTGTGATTGACATCGGTGGGGGTAGTACTGAATTTATCATCGGAGAAGGCTTTGAACCCATTGAAATGGAAAGTTTACAAATGGGCTGTGTGTCTTTTACTCGCAAATTTTTTGCAGACGGACGTATCAGCGAGCGTGCGTTTGATGGGGCGATGACGGCAACCCAAACCGAGCTGTTAAGTATCGCCAAACGCTACAAGAAAACAGGCTGGGATAACGCCATTGCATCATCTGGCACGGCAAAGGCGTGTAAACTTGTATTGCAAGAGCTTGGATTTGTCCAAGATGTCATCACGCTTGATGGCATGATAAAGTTAAAAAAGCATCTCATCAAAATTGGCTCCATTGACAAAATCACCTTTGATGGGGTAAAGGCTCATCGTCAAGCGGTATTTCCAGCAGGCATGGCACAGCTGCTTGCAATCATGAAAACGCTTGATATTAAAGAGCTTTATTATTCAGATGGGGCGTTGCGTGAGGGGGTTATGTATGACATGTTAGGACGGCTTGATAATGAAGATGTGCGAGACCGTTCGGTGTCTGCCCTTGCCAAGCGATATTCGGTAGATATAAAGCAGGCGGGGCGTGTCATGACAACTTGTGGGCGACTGTTTGATATGGTCAAGGCGGATTTGGGTTTTGATGACGAAGACAGGGACTTGCTCCGTCGTGCATCCAATTTGCACGAGATTGGACTTGCTGTGGGTCATAGCAATTATCAACGCCACAGTGCTTATTTATTAGAATTTTCAGACATGGCAGGCTTTGCCCAAACAGAGCAGGCGAGTATGGCTCAAATTGCTCTAAATCACAGACGAAAATTAAAATCTGAGCATCTAAATACCATTGAAAATTTAGGTGGTCGTAAACTTGCCTATCTGTGCCTCATCCTACGCCTTGCCATTACTGCCAATAACTCACGCACCATAAAATCCGCCCCCATTTATCTGTCGGTCATGAACAAGAACAAAGACCATTGGAAAATCACACTGGGGGATGGGTTACATAAAGAGCTTATTGGTGGTCAATTGACCGCTGACATCGCCCAATTTGCCAAATGGGGGATAAAACTGTCGGTGGTAGGTTAATTTGTGGGTTAATTTATTAATACAGCGATTCCCCAAATGGTGATGCCCAAACCATTTCCCAAACCCCAAAAATTGTGCTAAACTATATAAGTTTACATTTGTAATACTTAGTAAGATTTATAAGGAAAGTTTATGAACCAGCCTGTGAGCGTTTGGGAGCGTGTCAAACTTGCCCGTCATGCTGACCGTCCGTTGTTTTTGGATTATATCAATACGCTATTTACCGAGTTTGATGAGTTGCACGGCGACCGTGCTTTTGCTGATGACCGTGCCATTTTGGGTGGTCTTGCTCGTTTTGATGGCAAGAGCGTTATGGTTATCGGGCAGCACCGTGGGCGTTCTACTCGTGAGCGGATTACGCACAATTTTGGCATGGCAAGCCCTGAGGGTTATCGCAAGGTCATTCGCCTTGTCCAGATGGCAGAGCGGTTTGGTCTGCCTGTGCTGACATTCATTGACACACCGGGGGCGTATCCTGGTGTTGGGGCAGAAGAGCGTGGGCAGGCAGAGGCCATTGCCCGTGCCATTGCTGTGTTTAGCAGTCTAAATACCCCAATCATCGCAACCGTCATCGGCGAAGGCGGTTCAGGCGGTGCGTTGGCAATTGGCGTGGCAGATAAGGTTAACATGCTTCAAAACAGCATTTATTCGGTCATCAGCCCAGAAGGCTGTGCGTCCATCTTGTGGAAAACGGCAGAAAAAGCTCCTGATGCGTCCGAAGCGTTGAAACTATCGGCACATAATTTGCACCAATTGGGACTCATTGATGAAGTCGTGGATGAGGGGCAGGGTGGGCACATTGAGTCTGATGTGGTGATGACAAACCTCAAAAATCTGTTAAATAAGCAGTTAAATGAACTTGAAATGCTTGGCAAAAACGAGCTATTATCAGGACGCTATGATAGGTTAATGCGATTTAATTCTACCATTGCATTGTGATTATCGCATCAGACAAACCGCCAAAAAGGGCGGTTTATTATTGATAATTGCCAACACAATGACAAAATTTGTTATAATGTCATATTTTATCCAGACTCATTGCCATGACCGCATACACCCCTACCGATGAACAGTTATCCGCTTTAACCATGGCGATGACAGGCGATTCTTTTAAAATCGTGGCATATGCAGGGGCGGGCAAGACCACAACCTTAAAACTCATCAGCGAAAATTTACGTGGGCGTGGGCTTTATTTGGCATTTAACAAATCCATCGCCAACGAAGCCCAAGGCAAATTCCCCCCAAATGTCAAATGCCAAACCTTTCACTCACTTGCTTACCGCCATGTACCACGGAATATTACTACCAAAGTGAGTCTGCCACGGATGACCCCTGCCAGATTGGCGATGGAACTTGGTTTGAGTGGCATTGAGGTGGAACGCAGTGTTGATGGGGTAAAAAAGTCTGTGGTACTTACCCCTACCAAACTTGCCAATATCATCAGTGAAGCCATCATCACGTTTTGCAAGACCTCATCTGCCTATCCTGCGCCACGCCATATCACACCTCCATCGTGGTTGTCAGATGCCGATAAGCTACAATTACAAGAACTGCTCTACCCTGCCCTTGAATACTGTTGGTTGTCATCCATTGACCCACGCCACAGTGCAGGGATAGGACATGACATCTATCTTAAACTGTGGACGCTCTCAAATCCCATCATCCCTGCCGATTTTATCTTATTTGATGAAGCCCAAGATGCTGACCCGCTCATGATGGGGGCGTTATTACAACAAAATAAGCAGACCATTTATGTGGGGGATGCCCATCAGCAGATTTATGAGTGGCGTGGAGCAACCAATGCCATGAAACGATTGCCTTATCCTGCCACATTACTCACACAGTCATTTCGCTTTGGTGGAGAGATTGCCAAAGTTGCCAATATTTTTTTAAAGGCATTGCAAGAAGAGATTCCCCTAAAAGGCAATCCTGCCAAACACTCAATGACAGCACGACTGCTGGCAAATGGACAAAAAGATGCCATTTTGTGTCGCACCAATGCCAATGCCATGGCACGTCTGTTGGCAGGGCAAAAGATGGGGCATAAAGTTGCCCTACAAGCCGACAGTGAGCGAATATTACGATTTTGTCAGGGAGCGGACAGTCTTAAAAATGGAAAATCTGCTTATGGCACTCCTGAGCTTGCCTTTTTTGGTCATTGGGGTGAAGTCCAAGAATTTAGTGAGACAGGTCAAGGCAGAGACCTAAAAACATGGGTGCGACTCATAGAAGAGCATGGCACTAAGACCATCATCTCCGCCATCAGTAATCTGACCACGCACTTGCACGCTGATTATGTTGTCTCAACTGCCCATAAATCCAAAGGCTTAGAATGGGGCAGAGTGCAGATAGACGATGATTTTTTGTATGACGTCAATCGCCAAACGGTCAAAATCAGCCCCGAAGAGTTACGCCTGCTTTATGTTGCCTGTACTCGGGCTAAGGATGTGCTGGATGTGGATGGCATCAAAGAGCTGTTGGCAGGACTGGTCGGTGATAAAAAATTGGTGTATGGGTAGGGTGATGAATTGGGGTGCTGATTAAAAATGGGACATGTGTTGTGCCCCATTTTGATGTATCTTTGATGATTGATGCGTTATTTTTTGCCAGATTGACCAAAACTTGTACCAAAAATCTTATTGGCAAAATCGCCTGCCTTATCCAAATAAGGACGAGCCTGTTCAATATAAGGTTTGGCTTGTTCAACATAATTGGCATAAGGCTCAGGCAAGGTCGCTCCCTGCTTGGCAACGCTTGCAAACCATAGAATAAGTTTATGATCACCTAAGATGACCACATCGCCATCTTGGACGGCACTCATAAAATCTGTCATGTCGCCTTTGGTGAGCAGTTGCACGCCTGTCATAGAATCCTTAAATTCAATGGTCAGATCAGCATGCCTAGCAGTACCTGACGCTTGCCCAAAATGCCCATCAACAAAGCGGTAATAACGTGCCACGTCATCACCACGTTTAAACTGAATGGCAAGCTCTTTGTCTTTGACCAGATTATGATAGCTTTCGTTGTCGCCCTTTGCCAGTGATGACAGTCGCAGTCCTAAGCCGTACAGTAGGGCATCCAAAGGGTCGGTTTTTACATTGATGATGGGTAGGGTTGGCATGATTGTTCTCAAAATGATAAAAATAATAAAATAGGGTGTATTGTACCTTTATGGTAAAGGGCTAGCATTGCCTAATACTCTAACGCAAAACTGGATATTTATAAAGTGTTTTTTGGTAACTTGTCTTTTATCGTTTGTCAAAGCGATGACCTAAGGCGTATAGCACACCCTCCAACCCTGTGATATTGACCGCTGCATCGGCTTTTACTCGTACGATGGGTTTGGCTTTATAAGCGACACCAATATCGCTGATGGCCATCATGGGCAAATCGTTTGCTCCATCGCCCACACACACCACCTCCTCCATGTCTATTGCCATGGCATCGGCGATACGTGCGACAATACGAGCTTTGGCTTTGCCATCAATGATATGCTTGTCCACTTTGCCAGTGAGTTTGCCATCAGCACAGAGTAAAGGGTTGGCATGATACTCATCCATACCCAAACTTTGTGCCACATATTTGGCAAATGGGGTAAAGCCTCCTGATATCAGTACCGTGCGACAGCCTTTGTGTTTTAGAGCTTTGATGGTTGTATATGCTCCTTGACAAAAGCTGATACGCTCTTTGATGATCTCATCAATGACCAAGCTGTCCACACCCTCTAACAATGCCACACGTTTGGCAAAACTTTCATTAAAATCCATCTCGCCATGCATGGCAGATTCGGTGATTTTTTCTACTTTGTCCGCCACACCTGCCATTTTTGCCAGCTCAACGATGACCTCTTGGTTAATGAGCGTTGAATCCATGTCAAAACAGATGAGTTTATGGCGGCGAAGTACTTGGGCGATGGATAAAATATGCACGTCAATATGGCTTTTTTTAAGCTCTGCCATCTGTTCATCTGTCAGTTCAGACACTTGCCCCATCTCATTGATTTTAAATGGGTAATTGGGCTTTGGTGTTAATGTTTTTTTAAGATAAGCGGTCAACTGCTAGTCTATGATATGAGCTACCGCTTCACGCTTGTCTGCACTCATCTCTTTGTGGTCGGTTGGGATGAGTAAATAACGATATACCGCCACATCTGTCAGACTTTCATGAGTGCCAACCAAATGGGCGTTGGCAAGGGAGGCATCATCATCAAAAACGACCACCGCTTGCCAACCCCTTTGCGTTTTGGTCCATGCCTGCACCACATCATCAACTTGACAACCATTGGCTGTTAGTTCATCAACTGCTGTTTTTGCCACGACCACGATGATGGCAAAAACGGGCAGTTGTTTTAATGCTTGAATGCTGCCTATGGAACCCATGGGTAGCAGGTGTGCCACACGGTCAATGGCGTTTTGCCATGCCTTAGAATCTTTGGGAAGTGCATAGGTGTTCATATATGCTTCGCTGTTTGATGATTTGTGCCTATTGTAACATTTTTGGATAAATAATGAAAAGCGAAATTCTGTTTAGGATGGATTGTTAAGGGTTAATCATTAGACCCGATGATGATTTAGTCAGTGTTGTGCAAAATATTAACCAAATTACGCCTGCATGATTTTAAGTGCTTAAAATTTCACAAAAAAAATGATAAAATCTAGGGCGTGTTGAATTTAGCTATTTTTTATGTAAAAATTAAAAATCCCATTAGTATTTAACACATCCCATATATTATTTGTCCATATGCCCACAACCAAAGATCTGTCATGACCTATACCGCCCCCCGCCACGGCTTATTTGCCGTTTTTATTTTGGCAAGTTTGACGCTAAATTTGCTATTTTTTGTCATCAGTACCGAGCAACAGTTAGAAGAACGTTATGAACGCAGCACACAGACACAAGCGGTAGCGATTGCCGAAGAGTTGTCCGCACCGCTTGGCATCAATGACCGTATTAGCATGAGTGTGGTGGCAAATCGCCATATCAGAGGTGATGATGTGGCATTTGTGGGCGTGTATGATGTCAATGAAAACCTGCTGGTGCCTGTGGGTAAAGAGACCAATGGATTTATCGCAAAAGAGGTGGTAACAGACAGTCAAAGTGTGCTGGGTTATGTGATGGTGCAGACGCATGAGATTAATCGGGCTAAGATTATCTCTGATAACTGGATATATTTGGTGGGTGTGGCATTTTTGCATGTGCTTCTTCTGCTCATTTATGGTTATTTGGCACGTCCAACCAATGCCATTCGTATTGAGATTGCCCATGATGTACGTAACCGCTTGCTAGCCAAGGGATTATTGTATGATGCCAGCCAAAAGAACCACGCCCACACTCACGAAAGTGATAGCCCCATCGGAGATTCTGATGACTCATCTGGCACGCTACACGCCAAACACGACACGTCCCCAACACAAGTCTCACCAAATCAAGCACAAAATGAGCATACTTATATCGTCCAAGCATGCTTTGATGACCCCAATGACCTGCTTACCACGGTGGCCAATCAGACTAAAAGTGTCTATTTTTCGCTGTGCCATCAGCTACTAAGCAAAGCGACCACAGAACTGCTTGCTCTGCCAGTTTTTCATGGAGTGAGTATGGAGAGCATCTCCCCCTTTGATGATCGAGGTTGTCGTATCGTGTTGTCAGGCAAAGACAAATACAGCAAATCCGCTTTGGCATCCATTCTACTGGCACATCTGATACTCATGCTAAACCAAATCATCTATGATAAGCACCGTGAATTAAAACGCTTCGCTCTGCCCATGCGTACCTATGTCAGTGATATGACCCGTCAAGATGAGATGGCAGGTGTGGGTATTAAACATCGCAAAACACCGTTGGTATTACTGCCAAACCGTGTTATGACTGGTTTATTACCCCACGGCAACTTCCTAAAACTTACCAATCCGGTCAGTGTTGCTGAGCGTGAATGCCATCACCTAAGGCACCTAAGCATCTCCCATGCTAAGAGTTTAGAACAAGTACGAGATAAAGTGTTGTTATCTGGTTGATTTGTAAAAATAGATAAAAAAATAGATGGCAATGGCAATATTTTTAAAATACACTTGACAAAAGATGATTTTACCTTTATAAGGATTTTAAAATTAAGTCAGTTTATTTTTTTCAGATGATTGATTGGGTTTTGCCCATCATTCACTTTTTGATGCCTATTTACCCAACCCATTTATCCAAAAGGAGTTATCATGAGTGGTCTTGATGATGATTTTGATGATGATTTTGAAGAAGATGCCGATGCCCAAATGGCAGATGACGCCAAGGCTAAGCCCTTAGAAAAACGCCTTAAAATTGATGCCATGCTTGAAGAGCAACGCCTAAATAAGCTCATGCGTGCCTTAGAGGATGACGATGATTTTGATGAATTTGATGATTTAGATGACGATGATTTTGATGCTTAGACTTGCATTCTGATTGTTTAAAATGTTCGTTGTCATTTAAGTGCATTGTCATTTATCTGCTATCTGCTCCTGCCATTTAATCCAAACCTGAGTACAGCTTATGACCCGTGATGAATTAATAACACTGCTATATCGTGAAGAGATGAACCCTTATGGACTTGACCCTGTTGCCACGCATGGGTTTTTGACAGCCAGTATTGTCGGTAAACCTTTGCCAGATTGGTTGTCAGTTTATTTTGATGGGCATGAAAATGACGTCAGCGATGACATCAAAATTGCCTTGACAGCATGGCGAGATGAGATTTATCAAATCCTAAAAGATGAAGAACCTGTTGAGTTGCCTTTTGATGCTGATGATGAACAAGAAGACTTTGGCGAGGATTCGGATGTGGTGGCATGGTGTGTTGGCTTTATTGAAGCGATGTATGGCGATGAGTCTGTGGATTGGTTTGATGATGCTGACACCGAAGAAGATGTGGCAGAGCTGACTTTGCCGATGGTCATCTTATCAGGGATGGATGAAGAGAACGAAGATTTGAACATGATGCGAGATGATATTGACATGATGGTACAACTTGCTAACAGCTTAGAGAGTAATGTTACCGAGCTGTTTTTGTTGTTTCATACCAATGACTAAGCTAAGGGCTTTGAACTGTTTCTTGAAATCTAACTAAATCTATCTTATAACATCCAAATGAATAGATTAATCAGTATCAACGAAGCTTCCAAATAACTTGGCGTGTCCATCTCAACCTTATGCAGATGGGACGAAAGTGGTGTGCTTGTTGCCCAAAGAACACCTAAGGACACAGACGTTACGATATTAGTAAAATCAACCCAAACCTACTGCATGGCATAGGCAACAAAGACCGAAAAACCATTACCTATGCACAAGTATCAAGCCACGACCAAAAGGACGATTTAGACCGTCAGATTGGTGTGCTTGAGCTATATTGTGCAAGTCAAGGTTAGCAATTTGAAATCGTGGGTGATTTGGGTAGTGGTATGAACTACCACAAAAAAGTCTTAGAAGCAGTTAAGGCGGTACTACAATGACAACCATTCGTGGACACATCATTGCCTTAGACCCAAACAACACCCAAGCCACCCATCTCAAAAAAGCGTGTGGCGTTGCCAGATTTTCCTATAATTGGGCGTTGGGGCAATGGAAAAAGCAATATGAACAAGACAAAAACTACCGTGATGAATGTCAAGTAAAAGGCACAACCATTGACGAAAACCGACTTAACAAACCATCACAAGGTAAACTAAGAAAACAACTTAACGCCATAAAACGTGAACAATTCCCCTTTATGCTTGAAGTTACTAAGTGCAGTCCACAACTTGCCATCATGCAACTAGGCGACGCCTTTAAACGCTTTTTTAAGGGTGAAAGCAAATATCCCCAATTTCGCAAAAAAGGCGTCAATGACCGTTTTAGCCTATCCAACGACCAATTTAAACTTAAAAGTAAAAATAACAAACCACACATTCAAATCCCCAATTTAGGCTTGGTTAGAATGACCGAACATCTAAGATACAATGGCAAAATCCTATCCGCCAAAGTTTTTACCAAGGGTGGTAAATGGTTTGTGTCTATTGCTGTTGAATTAGATGACACTCAAAAACCTTTACCCAAAACAGGTAAATCAGTCGGTTTAGACTTAGGCATTACCGATTTAGCCACGCTTTCAGATAGTACAAAAATCCAAGCCCCAAAACCACTTAAAAACAAATTGAAAAAACCAAGACGATTGAATAAATCGTTAAGCCGTAAACAAAAAGGCAGTAACAACCGTGAAAAGGTGAAAACCAAGCCATCACGGTTGTATTATAAAATCTCAAACATCAGAAAAGATTTTTTAAATAAACTCACGACAGACTTAGTAAAACAATTTGATGCGATTTGCATTGAAAACCTTAACACCAAAGGTATGGTAAGAAATCGCAAATTAAGCCGTGCCATCTCTGATTTGGGATTTTATGAATTTAAACGGCAACTTATTTATAAAGCCAACCAATGGGGCAAGAGCATCAAAGAATTGGACAGGTTTTACCCAAGCTCTAAAACTTGTTCAAATTGCGGTTTTATTATGGCAAAAGAAAACTTGACACTTGCGGTTAGACATTGGATTTGTCCTAGTTGCCATGCCAATCATGACCGTGATATTAATGCAAGTATCAATATTTTAAATCAGGCAGATAAGGTTTTAACTTTATCTTAAAAATAGTTGGCGGTGAGTTTCACCGTGTCAGCCTATGGAGCTTATGTAAGACCCAAGTCAAACGACAAGGGCAACGAGCGTTGAAGTAGGAATTAAACGCTAAATTTGCTTTTGGGTAGATTTAGGTAGGTTTTAAGGAACGGCTAATCATAGCAATCATGATGGCTTTTGATTATTTATATAAAAATTGTTTTTAGATTATATAAATATGCCACAAAAGCATCAAATTTGCGTTATAATGAAGAGCTAAAATCATTAGCAATTTATTTTGATTAACACAGGTAATCCCCAATGTTAAAACACGTTCTTTTGGCGACCAGCGTACTTGCGTTGTCCGCCGCAGCATCTGCCGACTTAACTTTTAAAGCAGGTTTGGGCTATCTTGACCCAACTGCCAAAAAAGACATTGCCCCAAATATACCAAAAGCCAAAGTAAGCAGCGAGATGGCAGTATTGCCCTCTTTTGATTATCGCTTTGCCAACAGCCCATTCTCAGCAGAGTTATTATTGGCAAGTCCATTTGAGCATACAGTCAGTATTATTTCTGATAATAATAAAAGAGCAGATATAGCCAAATTCAAGCAATTACCTCCCACATTGACTGTTAAATACAATACCCCAACAGTTAATGGCTTTGGTGCTAATATCGGTATCGGTGCAACCGTTCTTGTTCCTTATAAAGAAAAATTTATGGGTAGCAACGACAAACTAGAAGCGGATATCGTTGTTGCTCCTGCTGCCCAGATTGGTGCGACTTACTCTAAGCCATCATCACCTTGGGGTGTGTTCGCCGATGTGCGTTATGTAGATTTAAAAACTGATTTAAAGCTAGATGGTGAAAAAATTGGTAAATTAGAGGTCAATCCTGTGGTCTATGCTTTGGGTGTAAGCCACAGATTCTAATCTGTATACTGATTACCATTAAATCCCTGACCTTTGGTTGGGGATTTTAACGTTTAGTTAAATACAACTAAATACAACTAAATCAAATCATATCAAGACAGCTGACGATATCTGAGCTGCTCTACCCACAGTTTGCGACTGTTTAGCGGTTTGTGGTCAAGCAGGTGGTCCATCATTGCCCGATGCACTTGCCCAAGTAGTGTTAGATTGGCGGGGTTAAATTGTTGATACTCTGCCTTGCTGAGTGCTTTAATCATCATCCCTGATATGCCATGGTTTGTGCCATCGCTCTTTATAAAGCCTTGGGTGGGGATAAAGTCATAATAAGCATGAACATCAATCTCCTGCCCCAACTCGTCTGTATCCCAGTCAATCTTAACACCCAACTCACAAAATAATGCACTCTCAAAGCGTCTTAGGGTATGTTTCATCTTATCTATCCTGGTCATCTTATGACTTGCATCATCACCCATCTTATCATCACCCACGTCATGATGGCTGATGGTTTGGAGTTGTATTACGCTGTCATGATAGTGTTGCCATAGGATGGGGCAGGGGTTTTCAGCGATGATGAGTCGGCAGATGATCTCATTAAGATAAAGCAAGGCGTATTGATTTTGTCCCAATGGGTATGGGGGAGATGTGGTTGTGATGTGAATTTGGGTGAAGTTTTTTAGGGCGTTTTGTCCACTGGCAAACAGTTTAACGACCACAAAAGATGGCATGCCACGCACACCCATGCCATGCACCACGCCATGTTCGGCACTAAAAAACTGATAAATTGCCCGTTTTTCTTGATAGGCTCGGGCATGTAACAAATATCCGGTCAGTGGCTCGTTTCTCATGGTGAACAGCTTTAAGGCAATAACAGTTACTGTTGCATATGACAACCGCAACTGTGTTTGCTAAGTATTTTTAATTGTACTGCCCTTTGTCTGACTTAACCGGTAGGTCAGTGTGAGTAACACTTGCAAACAACAAGACGACAATGGCTAAAATTAACTCAGACAAGCACATTATTATTTACCATCTTTTTTAAGAATGTGCAATATGGCAACCATGCCCATAAAAGGATAACATAAAGACATGCCAATATAATACAAAGGATTATTTGATGCTCCCAATGACTTGATTGATGATAGCAAACCTATTAACAGCAAAAAAACTAATGCAAAACAGATGTTTGGCAAGGTCAAACTTTCTTTTTTTATGAAAGTATTAAAAAATTGAAATATAGAAAACAGTAGCATTGTTGCCAAGAAATAAGAGAATTTATCCATCGTCTCAAAGTTTTTCAAAGATTCATTAAATCATGATGAAAATAATAACATTAAATCTACCACAATCTTGCTAAGATGACAATGCTCTTAGATTCATTTTCTCATTTTATGATTTGCTGTGGCACATCCACATCAAAAGCAAAAGACAAATCCATCTATTGGGTGGTTGGGTGGATAATTTGGTTGTCATTCTTGATTATAATAATTATAATAATAACCGTACCTGTCAAGTATTTTTAATCCATAAAGATAAGCAATGATATAACATTTTATTTAGCGATAACTGAGTGCTTCCGCCAAATGAGCCGTCCCCACACTCTTTGCCCCTGCCAAATCAGCAATGGTACGAGCAACCCTTAGCACACGATGATAACTTCTGGCTGATAGGTTTAGTCGTGATTGGGCGGCGGCAAGGAATTGTTTTTCTACCATACCAAGCGGTATGTGCGTGTCAATCTCGCTGGGAGTTAGCTCACTGTTGGCTTTGCCTTGACGGTTTAGGGCGATGTTTCTGGCATGCACGACACGTTCACGTACGACAGCAGATGATTCTCCTTGTGGCGTGCTTTGTAAGTCATCTATTGCCATGGCAGGCACATGAACATGTAGGTCAATACGGTCAAGTAAAGGGCCTGAGATTTTGTCTTGATAGCGGTGAATTTGATTGGGTGTGCAGCGACAGCGGTTAGATGGGTCGCCATGATAGCCACACGGACACGGATTCATCGCCCCGATGAGCTGAAAATTGGCAGGGTAAGCCACCTGGGCGTTGGCTCGGCTGATGATGATTTCTTTGGACTCTAATGGCTGACGCATGACCTCTAAGGTCTTACGGTCAAATTCGGGCAACTCATCAAGAAAAAGCACGCCCCGATGAGCCAAACTGATCTCCCCTGGTTTGGGGCGTGAACCACCACCTGATAATGCCACCGCACTCATGGTATGATGACAAGATCGAAATGGACGCATGCCAAAATCATAAGGCAACCCTGCCACTGAATACACACTTGCCACCTCTAAGGCTTCATCATCATTCAAAGGCGGTAAAATGCTTGGCAGTCGGCTTGCCATTAAGGTTTTGCCTGAGCCGGGTGAACCTTTAAACAGCACAGAATGCCCACCTGTGGCACAAATCTCTAACGCTCGGCGGGCGTGGTGTTGTCCTTTGACGTCAGACAAATCTAAGGGATAAGTCGCCACAGCTTTGGTGATGGGCAGGGCGGTTGGGGTTAGTCTGTCATGGATGTTACCGCCATTGATGGCATTGAGATGATGGCATACCTGAGTGAGATTATCCGCCCCAAGCACACAAATATCCATGACTTGTACCGCTTCGGATGCATTGGCACGTGGCAAAATTAGCGTCCGTTCACCACCTTTTAAAATGCGAGCCACTGATAATGAACCTGTTATTCCACGTAAATCACCATTTAGGGCAAGTTCACCGATGAACTCAAAGTTGTCCAGTACTGTCTCATCAATTTGTCCGCTTGCTGTCAAAATACCTATGGCGATGGGTAAATCAAGTCTGGCACCATCTTTGGATAGATCAGCTGGGGCAAGATTGATGGTAATACGGCGATTGGGGAAATCAAAACCACTGTTGATGATTGCTGAACGAACACGGTCTTTGCTCTCACGTACGGAGGCCTCGGGCAAGCCAACCATGGTTAGGGTGGGCAAGCCTTGCGATATGTGGACTTCTACCGTAACAGATGGTGCGGTCAGACCGATGACAGAACGGGTGTGTATTTGGGCAAAGGACATGGCTTAAACAATCGCCTTTTGATAAACGCTAGATAATTCGGTGAGATTGACCGCATATTGCACGTTTTTATAACTCTTGCCAATCTCGCTTTGTAAGACGCTCATCACACGCCCGACTAAATCCGCCTTTATCTCATCACTGCGACCTGCCATAATCGCCAAATGTGCCACCACAAAATGCTCGCCATCATCAAACCCCAGCCCGATAAGGCTGTCTGTGGCATGATACACACGACTTTTAATGTCTTTGGACTGAGCAAACTGACCGCTTTCAAATAGGGCGGTATTTAGCTTTAATAATAAATCGGCTTCATCGGCGATTTTTAGGTTTTTGGATAATTCTAGGGTAAGATGTGGCATAAAACTTCCTTTTAGCTTAATCAGGTTTGACACAAATCAGTATACGCACGCTGTCAGGGACAAGCGACAACTGTGCCAATGCTGATAACCCCTGTTCTTTCATTTTTATCAGAGTTTGAATTTCGTCATCTCGTACATTGGGATTGATGGCTTGTAGGCGTTGTAATCGTCCTATTTCTTTGTCCAGATGGTCGGCAAATTGGCTTTGGGCTGATGCACTGATGGCGGATAATTCATCGGTTGCTTTGGATTTGGCAAGCGTGGTGATGTTGCTAATGATCTCATGCCTTGCTTTGATGGCTTGACGTGCTTTGGTTTTGTCTAGTCTGGCAATGATGGGTAAAAGTTTGTCAGAGGTTGCCACTTTGGTTAGGTCATTGCCATTTTCAGCAAGCAGTACACGAATGATTTGCTCTGACAGATAGGCAGATAGATTGAGATGTTTGGGGGCGATGGCTTCTATCCGAAAATGATTCTCTATGAGCATAAGCCCCTGTGGCATGACAGACGATTTTAACAAAACCACGCTGGTATTACCAAATGTGCCTGACTTTATAGACTCCAACACACTCATGACAAGTGGGTGTTCTAAGCTCATGTATGCCATATCTTCACGGCTTAGGGCTTGATTGCGGTCAAAGGTTAGGGTCAAGCCATCTTCGTTGATGGGCAGTACCGAGATGTCCTGTATTTCGGTGCTGTCAATGGGGTGAATGACCCACGAATCATCACGATTAATGCTATACTCAACACCTAATGCGTCCAAATAGCGGTCAAGAAATGCTGGCAATACTTGTGCGTTATCCATCTCGTGCATGGCTTGTACGATACGCCCTGATACGCTGGGGCGACATGAGTTATACTCTAACAGGCGATCTCGTCCTGCTTGTAGTTCTTCTTCAAGTTGTATGCGTAGAGCGGTTGCATTTGCTACAAGTCTATTAAAGTCATCAAAGCTGTTTTGTCCTTCTAGCATGGGTTTTAGATCAGCGATGAAATGCTCTTGTACTGTTTGGGCGGTCGGACTGATGTGGTTAAAAATATTTAGGGCGTGGTCATACCAATGATACAAGCGTTCTTGGGCAGTGCCAACGACAAAAGGAACATGTAGGCGGATTTGGGCGATTTGTCCGATACGGTCAAGTCGTCCGATACGTTGCTCTAACGTGTCAGGGTTGGCAGGCAAATCAAACAGCACCAAATCTTGGACGAATTGGAAATTACGTCCTTCTGAGCCAATTTCGCTACATAGCAGGATTTGGGCGCCACCTGTATCAGCAAAATAGGCTGCCGCTTGATCACGTTCTAGCAGGCTCATCTGCTCGGTAAAAATGGCGGTTTTAATGCCAGCATGCAGACGCAGTACCGCCTCTAAACTTTCAATGGTTGCCCCTGAACGGGCGATGAGTAGGGCTTTTTTGTGTTTTAGGTCATTTTTTAATAGCTCAATGAGCCATGGTACTTTGGGGTCAGTCTCTAACCATGAGCCGTCAGGATAACTCTCTTCACCCCACAGTTGTTCACGCAATTTGCCTTGTGTATAAGGGGTGTTTTGCCATGCTGTTGGCAGGGGCAGTGGATAGGCGATGCTGGTACGCCCATAAAAGCCTTGTACGCTGTCTCGGGTATTTCTAAATAGTACACGCCCTGTACCATGGCGGTCTAAGAGTTCGTTGATGATGTATTGGCGTAATTTGTCATTGGTATTAATATCAGCAATCTCATGCACATCAAACCCAAGCAGTCCTGCCACCGCTTTGATTTGTTTGTCGGTCAAATCCTTATCGTCTATCAGCAAGGTTGCCACCATGGCCACATCAGCAAAAGCATCTTGACATGCGATAAAATCATCTAGGTCATCAAATCGGTGTGGGTCAAGCAGTCGCAGGCGAGCAAAATGACTCTCCACGCCAAGCTGTTCAGGGGTTGCAGTGAGTAATAATACCCCTGCGATGTGATTGGCAAAATCCGCCACCAGTTCATATTTGTCATTACCGCCTTGTTCTGTGTCCCAGTGCAGATGGTGAGCTTCATCCACCACAAGTAAATCAAAGTTTGATGCATGTGCCTGTTCATACAGGTCATGATGGTCAAGTAACAAATCAATACTGGCGATGATGAGCTGTTCTGTGTCAAATACGTTTTCATCAGGGTTATGTTCTTTGATGGATGCTGTACGCACCAAGTCAAAGATGGCAAAATCTAAGTTAAAACGGCGTTTTAGTTCTATCATCCATTGGTATTGCAAGCTGTCAGGCACAAGGATAAGCACACGGTTGGCTCGCCCTGTGATGAGCTGTTGATGAACGATAAGCCCTGCTTCTATTGTTTTGCCCAGTCCCACTTCATCCGCCAGCAGCACCCGAGGGGCTAGGCGTTTGCCAACTTCATGGGCGATGTAGAGCTGATGGTTGATAACGTCCACTCTTGCCCCAATAAGTCCACGCAAAGGATGGCGGGTGAGCATGGTGGTCAATTTCAAAGCATTTTGACGAATCTCATAATCTTCATTATGCTCAATACGTCCTGCCAAAAGTCGCTCTAAGGGTTTGGCGAGTGTGATGTTTGCTGACAGACGTGTTTCCATGAGGCTTTTACCACAGGTCAGATGATAACGCATGACATGGGCTATCTCTTCACAGCTTGCTACCACAAACTCTTGTCCGTCTTGGTCAAAAATGGTGTCGCCACTGCCAAAGACCACTCTTGAAAGTTGAGCCGATGCTTTGGCATACACTCGCTTTTCTTCGCTTTGGGGGAATAAGATGTGAACACAGCGGTCATCTACGTCGATGACCACACCCAACCCCAAATTACTCTCAGAATCGGACAAATAACGCTGACCAATGGCAAATACGTTCATAAAAATTTAACGCTCGGTAAAGATATGATGGGTTTATGGGGGCAATCCCCATTTTATAAATGGTTATAAAGGCAAATTGATTATTTTAAGGCAAATGGGTAGGATTTTGCAATAAAAATTTGTTGTGGGTGGTGGTGGGGCGTATGCAAGCGAAAATGAGAACAGTTGTTATGAAAAATAACTGTCATCCAATCTTACTTTTTACAACTGTTTAAAGGGCGGTATGTCTTACCTGAAAAATAGCCCTTTATTCACTTATATTAATGATTTTCTTGACCGTCTAGAAGTTTGGTTAATAGCACAATCTGCTTTTCTTTTTCGGCAATAATTTCATCTTTACAAGCGATGATTTGTTTTAAACTTTCAATTTCATTTGCCATATTTTCATTATGAGCATAATATTTATTATAGACCGAATTGCCATTATTATGGATATTATTATAGAACGTATCGCCACCATTATCCGCAATCAATAAATCAAATAAATTCACTTCAAATATTTGGGTAAGTTGTTGGATTTTATCTAAATGTAATTTGGTTTCGCCACGTTCAATCTTAGCATAGCCACTTGGCGACATACCCATGCGTTCTGCCACTTCTTCTTGTGTCCAATGATTAAATTCTCTTAGGTGTTTGATTTTTTCGTGAATTTGCATAAAAAACTCAATTTGGACAGAAAAATGTTCTAAAAGTCTTAGACTATTCAATAATTTGGGATTATTATAAAGCACATACAAACAAATTACCACCTTTTTTAACCCCCAATCATGGAGAAATCTTATGGGTAAATTTATCAAAAACTTGGCAATTCTTGCCACAATCGCCACCATGACAAGTAGTGCAATGGCTTACAACATTCAATTTCAAGAGAACAAGTCAGATTCTTCTACCGAATGGTGGAGCGGTCGTTGTGATGACGGTCAAGGCTTTCTTACTTGGCGTAGTTATGACGAGTCAATTTGGCACGCCTCAGGACCAAAAGGCAAGGACTGGGGACCTTCAAGAGATGCTGTAATTCGCAAAGTCTGTGGCGAATAAAATCTTACACCCCACAAAATAAACCGCCCCCACGGCGGTTTATTTACCCCTTTACGGCTTTTTAATTGCTTTTAGCAACTCCAAAAATCCTGCAACATACGCCACATCTCTACTGCTCTTACGCACCCCTGCATACAGCTGACAATACACCCCCTGCCCAAGCGTACGCGTTACCACCCAGCCTTTTTTTTCATATTCACTTGCCACCCAGTCGGGCAACGCTGACACACCACGTTCACTTGCCACCAGTTGAATCAGCATGGCGGTCAGTTCAGTGATGCGGATATGTTTGGGGCAGATGCCATTTGGCTCTAAAAATTTGGCGATGACATCAAGGCGGGTCTGTTCCACAGGATAAGCGATGAGCGTCTCATCCGCCAAATCACTGGCATTAATCACACTTTGGCTTGCCAGTCGGTGCGTAGGCGACACCACAAGGCGACTTTCATAGGTAAATAACGGCTGATAATAAATGGCGTCTATTGGCAAATTGCTTGCGGTGATGAGCAGGTCAATATCACCATCTAGGAGCATTTGGTGCGGTTCAGGCTCAAAGCCAGGTGTAAAATCCAGTTCTACATCGCTATACTCTTTGCGATATACATTCAAAATCGGCATGAGCCAATCAAAACAGCTATGACACTCACTTGCTAGCCTAAACCGTCCTGCTTGTCCATGTGCCAGACGTTTAATGTCAGCTTTGGTGCGAGCAACTTGCGGTAGGATATTATCTGCCAATTGTAATACAGACCTGCCTGCTGGTGTAAAACTTATGGGGCGAGTACGGCGATTAACCAGTGTAATGTCATAATAACTCTCCAACTCTTTTAGTTGATGAGAGATGGCGGATGCTGTTAAATTGAGTTCATCGGCGGTCATGACAAGCGAACCATGACGAGCGAGAATGGAGAGCATTTGTAAATGTCGGATTTCTAACATGACAACTTTTGGCTAAGATTTTGTATAAAAACAGTGAAAATGCCCATAAGCACCCATCCTGTCATTTTAATATGCCAACTGGCACTTTAATGATGGGCGTGGCTGTGTTCATGAGAGCTGTGTTCATGATTATGCTGATGCTTGTCATGATGATGACTGTGTTCATGGAGTTCATGACTGTGTTCATGGAGTTCATGACTGTGTTCATGATTGTGATGGGCATGTCCGCCATGATGATGACCATGCATTAGGTGCATGACGGTAGGCGAGAGCATGACAAACAGCCCTGAGATGAGCATGACAGCACCGCTAAATTTACGCAGGTTAAAGGTCTTGACCTTTTGTTGTAACCATGACAGCGTTGCCCCGGTCATGATAAGCATGGGCAGAGTACCCAGTCCAAAGGCAAGCATGAACAGTACGCCCATGATGGGTTCATGTCCTGTCGCCGCCACACTCATCGCCATCACCAAAGCCCCATAGACCAGACCACAAGGCAACAGTCCCCACAGCAGTCCTGCCCCAAGAGCCTTAGGCAGGCTGTCCATGGGCAGTACCTTTTGACGGACAGGGGCAAGGCGATTCCAAAGACCCAGCCCCATTTTTTCAAGATGGTTTAAAAATGGCAAACCAAGCATGAGCAGAGAGGCAAATACAATCGCCAAACCCAGCACGATACGAGGCAGGGCATTACCTGTCATAAAGGGGGCAAGCACCGTCTCACCAAAGATGGTTGCAATCAGTCCAAGAGCCATATAACTCATCAAGCGTCCAGTGTGATAGGTTGCGATGAGCATGCCACGTTTTTGTGGGCTTAGGTTCTTCATGGAGATGCCAAAAGCAGTTACGATACCACCACACATCCCCATGCAGTGTGGTGATCCCAAAAAGCCCATGGCAAGGGCGGGCGCTAATAATACGATACTCATGCGTCATCCTTATTACGTTGGTTGTTTTGGGTTGCCTTGCTGGCGTGATTTAAGGCATCACGGCGAGCTTGACGGTCATCCAAGATGATTTGGTCGGGGGCATTGTCTAAATCTTCAAACTGGTTGGACTTGACCGCATAAGCAATCGCCCAAATCGCCACAACGAACAACATAAGACTTAGCGGAATGAGTAGGTAGATACTGGTCATGTCATCTGTTCCAAAAGCACAAGTTCTTTGCTAGTTTACCCAAATCAGGGTTTTTTATCTTTTCACTCATCTTTTATATTGGTCATTGATTGGGGCATGTATATTGGTCATTGATTGGGGCATGCCCATACTCATGGTATTTTTATAAAATGCGTTATGTGGTCATGTTATGTGCAACCAAATAATCATATCTTATTCATGACATTAGGTAAATTGTGTTTGCAAATAATCCACATTTTAACACATTTATCAGTTTTGACAGCAAATTTTTAAAAGCCCATAAAAAATTTATGGTTTTTGGATAAACATAACTTTTTTCTTAAAAGTTTCTTAAAAGCCGACCGAACCGATTTAATGTTTGGTAGGTGATGCCAAACGTTTAGCATGGATAAATAGCATGGATAAATGGTCATATAAATAGCCATATAAATAGCCATATGAACAGCCATACACTGATTTTTTACAAAATCACTTGCCACAGCTGTAAATTTTTGCGAAAATAAGCCAAATTAGCTTTTTGTTTTATATCTGATAAAGAGTCGCCATTTGTCACTACAATCCCTAAAAATACAGTCTTTACCAAGATTTTCCCTAAACTTTGCCGCCAATATCGTCGCTGCCTTGTGGATGTTGGTGGGGTCAGTACGTGCCTTTAATTGGGTTAAGCCCACGTTTGGGCAGTTTGTGCTATTTGCTTTATTGGCGTTGGCGGTCAATATTTTGTTGGCATGGCTGACAGCACATTTTGGCAGTGATTTTAACGAGCAAGGACTCATCAGTTATCTGATTTGGCCGACCATCATGCTCATTGCAGGGATTTTGCTTGCCAAACGTACGCTGAACTACTCATTGCTATTCGTGCCTGTGATTTTATGGCTTGTGGCAGATACGCTACTGATTTTGGTACAAAGTGGCATGCAGTTTTTGAGTTTGCAAAACTGGCTGCCAAATTGGATGTATCGCTTTTTACCCGATGTGTTCGTGGCGTTATTTGTGTGGCAGACAGCGGCACTGCTTTTAATTTTTGCCAAGCGTTTACACTGGCAATGGTGGGAGCGGGTCATTATGATGGTGGGGGCGATTGCCTTGTTGGTGGTGTGGCAAAAAAATGTGGCAGATCAGCCCATTTTTAAGCTAAAAAACCAAAATCCGACCATCAGTGAGACCGCTTTTTATGCCCAACCGATGATTTTAACAGAGCATTTAGCAGGCATTGAAAAATCTGCCACAGGCGAGAGCGACTGGTATTTTATGGGTGTGGCAGGCTATGGCGGACTGGATGTTTTTAGTAATGAAGTGACGCAGGCAAAACAGCTGTTTGATGTGCGTTTTGGCACGCAAGGCAGATCCATTGCCCTAATTAACAACCCAAAGACATGGCAGTCTGACCCCATCGCCACCAAGACCAGTATCCATGAGACACTCCAAGCCATCGGTAAACAAATGAACGCTGATGAAGATGTGCTGTTTTTGATGTTAAGCTCACATGGGGCGGTAGACGAAAGTGGTCAGATTTTGGGGGATTTGGTGCTTGACAATCCTCCGCTGGATTTGGATGACATTGACCCTGTATGGCTCAAAGAAACATTGGATGCGTCAGGCATTCGCTGGCGGGTGATTGTCATCTCATCGTGTTACTCTGGTGCGTTTATTGAGCGTCTGGCATCACCAACCACACTCATCATTACCGCATCAGCTGCCGATAGAGCATCTTTTGGGTGTAGTTATAACGCTGATTTGAGTTATTTTGGGCGGGCATTTTTTGCCGAAGGTTTGCGTGGCAATAAAAATACCTTTGACAATGCCTATGATTATGCCAAAAATCGAGTAAGCGAATTAGAAGCACTCATGGGTTTTGTGCCATCACAGCCACAGATGTATGTTGGTAGTCTCATGAAAACGGCATTGCCCGAGCTAGAACAGGCACTGTTTGACAACAGTCAAGAGCCGACCATGCCAGCAGACAATAAATCTAATACCCCCTGATTATCAAGGAGTTTCTATGAGAGCCCCTAGGCTTGGCGTTAATATTGACCACATTGCCACACTGCGTAATGTCCGTGGTGTGGATTATCCGTGTCCCATCAAAGGAGCGTTAGTGTGTCAGCGGGCAGGGGCAGATGGCATTACCTTGCACTTACGAGAAGACCGTCGCCACATCAAGGATGCTGATGTGTACGCCATGAAGCAGGCGATTGACATTCCGATGAACTTAGAAATGGCACTAACAGATGAAATGCTTGCCATTGCCTGTGATGTCCGCCCTAAGTGGGTGTGCCTTGTCCCTGAAAAACGTCAAGAAGTAACAACAGAAGGCGGACTTGATGTCATCAACAACGACAAATTACCTGATTTTATCAAAAAGCTACAAAATGCTGGTATCAAAGTATCGCTTTTTATAGACCCCGATACTGCCCAGATTGAAAGAGCGATGGAGCTTGGAGCAGATGCCATTGAGATTCATACAGGAGCGTATGCCCAAAGCTGCCTTGCAAATGACCCAGTCCAAATCGCTTTTGAGCTAGAACGTGTCAAAAAAGGCGTGATGTTTGCTTTATCAAAAAATCCAACCTTTTTGGTGAATGCAGGGCATGGCTTGACGGCAGACAATGTTGCTCCCATTGCCCAAATTAATGGCATTTATGAATTAAATATCGGACATGGCATCATCGCCGATAGTGTGTTTATGGGGCTTGATAAAGCAGTGCGTAACATGAAACAGGCTTTTGGTATTTGAGTATCAGACCATTTGTTGCTAAAAATGCCCATTTTATTGTAAATATTGGCAACTTTTATGTAATAAACTGTATTTTTTGACAAAAAAGGGTTGTCAAATTCTTATTTTACCGTTAAGCTATGACCATCTATCACAAAGTAGACCATGACCATTGAGAAGTTGAAGTATTTTTGTAAGATTGCTATTGAAAAACATTTCAGCTTAATGTTAGAATAGACATGACAGTCTGGTGTTTTTGACTTCATCAAAACCATCCTTTGGAGGAAATTATGAAATTAAATAAAATCGCTTTGGCATTGATTGCCACTGCTACTACCGCCGCCACCGCTGGCGTAACCGTAACCCCACTTATCGGTTATCAACATCAAAACGAAGCCCACAAAAAGCAACGTGAGATTTTTCATACTGGAACAGATTATAATACGCAAAAAGCTGGCGAGCAAGATGGTGTTGCCTTAGAAAGTGATTTATATACAGGTGTCGCCTTGGGTGTGGAGCTTAGCCCATCTACTCAATTTCAGGTAGAATATGGCGTTACTGACACCGAAGCAAAGCCCTCAAAAAAGAAAGTTGAGGAGTATGTTAAATCAGGTGGGGATAAAAATCGCGCCGTCTTTGATGCCAAAGAAGAGACCATCTCTGGTAACTTCCTAATTGGCACTGAGCAGTTCTCAGGCTATACCAATAATAAGTTCAAACCTTATGTGCTTGTGGGTGCTGGTCAAGCCAAATATAAAGTTAATAGCCGTCAAAATGGCTCACAGATATCTGAATCAAAAGACACCATCGGTAACTTGGGTTTGGGTGCTCGTTATCTGATCAATGATGCCCTAGCATTGCGTGGCGAAGCTCGTGCTGTTCATAACTTTGATAACAAATGGTGGGAAGGTCAAGCCCTAGCAGGTCTTGAAGTAACCCTAGGTGGTCGTTTGGCACCTACCGTACCTGTGGCGCCTGTTCGTGAGCCTGTGGTAACACCACCACCTGTGACCCAAGTTCCTGTGCCAGTACCAGTACCAGTTGCTGTGGTTGAGACACCAGAATTTGTTGACAGCGATGGTGACGGTGTTGCTGACCATTTAGACCTATGCCCAAATACTCCACGTAATGTCGTGGTAGATGCCAATGGTTGCCCAGTTGAGCGTGCGGTACAAGAAGATCTACGCATGGAACTTCGTGTATTCTTTGACCGTGATAAGTCAAATATCAAGCCACAATTCCGTGAAGAAGTCGCTAAGGTTGCAGAGAAAATGCGTGAATTCCCGAACGCAACTGCTGCCATTGAAGGTCACGCTTCCAAAGACAGTAACCGTTCAAGTGCTCGCTACAACCAACGTCTGTCAGAGGCTCGTGCAAATGCTGTAAGATCTATGCTGTCTAGCGAGTTTGGTATTGCTCCTAACCGTATCTCTGCGGTAGGTTATGGCTTTGACCGTCCAGTAGTGCCTAATGATACTGCTGAAAACAAAGCACTTAACCGTCGTGTGTATGCTGTTATCCAAGGCAATAAAGTAACTAATGTGGTAGAAACTAAAAACTAAATAACCCATACAATGAGTTCAAAAACCATCCAAAGTAGATTTGGGTGGTTTTTTATTTATCAAAATATAGGATTGAATGCTGTTTTTGATCAAATTCATGCTATAATAGACAGCTTTTGTGTGAGCTGTCAGCTTACACGCCTATTTTATTTACACTTTTGAGATTTTATGTCAAACAATATCCAACATTTACGCAATATCGCCATCATCGCCCACGTTGACCATGGTAAAACCACTTTGGTTGATAAACTTCTACAACAATCAGGTGCCTTGGGCGAACGTGCAGGTGAAATTGAACGAGTCATGGACTCAAATGCCCTAGAAAGTGAGCGTGGCATTACCATTTTAGCCAAAAATACCGCCATCAAATGGATGGATAAGCGTACCAATATTGAATACCGCATTAATATCGTGGATACCCCTGGGCATGCTGATTTTGGCGGTGAGGTTGAACGTGTGCTATCTATGGTAGACTGTGTACTATTGCTTGTAGATAGTCAAGAGGGCCCCATGCCTCAGACCCGTTTTGTTACCCAAAAGGCATTCGCTCGTGGCTTAAAGCCAATTGTGGTCATCAATAAAATTGATAAGCCTGCCGCTCGTGCTGATTGGGTGATTGATCAGGTGTTTGATTTGTTTGACAACTTAGGTGGCACAGATGAACAGCTTGACTTTCCCATTGTTTACGCATCAGGCATTAACGGCATTGCAGGGTTGTCGCCTGACGAACTTGCCTCTGACATGACCCCACTATTTGAAACCATCGTAGACATTGTTGAGCCACCAAAAGTGGACGTAGATGGTGCATTTCAAATGCAAATTTCAAGTCTTGATTATAATAGCTTTGTTGGTGTGATTGGCATCGGTCGCATTCAGCGTGGTTCGGTGAAGACCAATACCCCTGTGGTAGTTGTGGATAAAGATGGCAATAAGCGTAACGGTCGTATTCTAAAAATCATGGGCTATCATGGACTTGAAAGGATAGATGTGGATTTTGCCCAAGCTGGCGATATTGTCTGTGTAACAGGTATTGATAATCTTAATATCTCAGATACTCTGTGTGACCCCAAAGAAGTTGAAGCACTGCCAGCATTATCCGTGGATGAACCAACCGTATCAATGACATTTCAAGTCAATGATTCACCATTTGCTGGCAAAGAGGGTAAATTTGTTACCTCTCGTAATATCCGTGAACGCTTAGAGCGTGAACTCATTCATAACGTTGCTTTGCGTGTTGAGGACACTGACAGTCCAGATCGCTTTAAGGTGTCAGGTCGTGGCGAGCTACATTTGTCTGTTTTGATTGAGAACATGAGACGTGAAGGTTTTGAATTGGGCGTGTCTCGTCCCGAGGTCATTATCAAAGAAATTGATGGCGTCATGTGTGAACCTTATGAAAATGTTACTTTTGATGTTGAGGAACAGCATCAAGGGGCGGTTATGGAGCAAATGGGTAACCGTAAGGGTGAGTTGACCAACATGGAAGTGGATGGTAAGGGTCGCATTCGCATCGAGGCAACCGTGCCATCTCGTGGACTTATCGGCTTTCGCTCGGAGTTTTTGACCATGACCTCTGGTACAGGTATCATGACATCAAGTTTTAGTCATTATGGTGAGATGAAAGAGGGTGCGGTTGCTAAACGTCAAAATGGTGTGCTAATTTCTATGGTAACAGGTACTTGCTTGGGCTATGCTTTGTTTAGCTTGCAAGAGCGTGGACGACTGTTTGCCAAACCACAGCTTGACGTTTATGAGGGTATGATTGTTGGTATTAATTCTCGTGGCGATGATATGGTGGTCAACCCAACCAAAGCCAAACAGCTGACCAACATTCGTGCATCAGGTTCAGATGATGCCATCATCCTAACTCCTGCTTTGGAATATAGCTTAGAACAGGCATTGGAGTTTATCGAAGATGATGAACTGGTTGAAGTAACACCCAAATCCATTCGCATTCGTAAAAAATACCTAACAGAGAATGATCGTAAACGTTTTGGGCGTAAAAAAGACGCTTGATTGGCAAAATATTGTTATTTGGGCTAAGGCTGTTTCTCAAAACGAACGATGCTCTCGACGTGTCCTGTGTGACAAAACATGTCCATGACCCCTGCATGAGTCACCCGATAGCCTTGCTCAATAAGTCGGGCGCTGTCTCGAACAAGTGTGGTGGGGTTGCATGAGACATAAACGATACGTTTGGCATTTAATTTACTCAAATAACCCATCACCTCCCACGCCCCTGTGCGTGGTGGGTCAATGAGTAAGGCATCAACTTGATGAACCCACGGCTTGTCTGAGAAATCTTGGGTTAAGTCTTGGGCGAAAAATTCAGTGTTGGTCAGTCCATTATCTTTGGCATTCATCTTGGCACGCATGACCATATCAGCACTGCCCTCCACACCGATGACTCTACCTGTCTCTCCCACGCATTTGGCCAGGGCAAGTGAGAAGTTTCCTAGCCCACAAAATAAATCCAGCACTCGCTCGCCTTGCTTTAAGCCCAAAAGTTCACATGCAAGTTCTATCATTTGTCTATTGACTGATAAATTAACCTGCGTAAAGTCAGTAGGGCTACTTTGTAATGTCAAATCAAATGTTGGCAAATGGTAAAATAGCCCGCCTGTTGGGGGTGTGGTGTGACTCATTGGCAGTATTGCCTTGTCCGTGCTATCAATACGGTGAATACTTTCATGTCCTTTGGGTTGCAAGTAGATTTGCCAGTTGACAGATTTGCCAAAATGGATAAATTTGACGGTATCAGCTTTATTTATGGGTTTGGTGTGGCGAATGATAAGTGCCACCCTTGGTAAAATATCTGTGTGCTTATCTACGCTCTCGCCGACAGCGATTTCTAGATGGGTAATATTGTTTTTGCTTTTTAGGTTTTTGAGTAGTTGTTTTAAGTCATTTAGTCTGTCATTGACATGCTGATCCAAAATTGGGCAAGTATCAATGTTTGTCAAAAAATTACTCGCCCGCTCACGAAAACCCACGATGAGTCTGTCTGTCTTTGGCAGATAACGCACACCCAAACGGGCTTTGGTGCGATAGTGCATCGTGTCGCCTATGATGGGTGCTAACCATGTGGTGGGGATAATGCCTGATTTGGTGAGATGGTTTTGTAAAATGGACTGTTTGTGTTTAATCTGCTCATCCACATCAAAATGCTGTAAACTACAACCACCACACACCCCAAAATGTGGACATATGGGGGTGGTACGCTTTTGGCTTGGGGTTAGTACATTTAAGCAATCAGCCTCATCGTAGCTTTTTTTGGATTTGGTCAAGTGTGCCGTTACCGTCTCAGTGGGTAGGGCATGACTGATGAATACTTTTTTGCCCGATTTGTCCCCATGTGTGTCATCATAGGTCGCTATGCCACGTCCGTCATGAGTTAAGCCGCTAATGTATAAGGTGATGGGTTTTTGGGTGTTGGGTGTTGTGGATAAATGTGATAAATGCTGAGTCATGAGTGCCTAATTTTTGGGTATCATAAAATGGGCATTATATCATTATTGGCGATAGATATTGATATTTTAGTGTTTGGGGTATGGTTGTCTTTGAAAAACTTCTCTAAGTGTTTTGGGTTGATTTTCATTGGCGATGCCTCTGGATTCTCACTTAAAATCCCCAATGTCTCTTCTTCGGTCATATTTTCGTACTTTAAGAATGTTACATTGGTGTACTCCTGTGGGAAATTATCAAGTTGTTGGGTGTGTTTAACAATATTTTTTAGCGTATCTTGTAGGTTAAACCATGCTTCGTATCTGTATGGTAAACGCCACCATCTTTTAAGCCAATGTCTTTTGTTGCCATATCCCCCTTTTTTTAATATAGGTACAAAAAAGGCTTAGTCCCATCATACAAACTAAGCCTTTGATTTTCATCATATTATTTGGTGCGAACGGAGGGACTTGAACCCTCATTAAAATAAAACATTCGCACTAATAACTTCACCCATTGCATTAGGTAAATTAAACACACTTAACTCTAATGGATTGCCTAATCTATTAAGCCAGAATGGGTCATATACACCTTGCCCACCCATATACCCAACAGCATAATGACCCATTAAAGAAGACACAGGTGCATTATAAGCCAATTTAACCATCACTCTTTGAAAACGTAAGAAAAACTTAGTAAACATCATTAATCCCATTCTATTCATATAATCCAAAAACTGATTGGTAGGAATGTCATAGTTAATAAAACTTAACTGTGCTTCATAAATGGCTTTGTCTTTGTCAGTACCATTCTCGTGTAGATATTTAGCCAATGTATATTTGGCTGATAAGTCAGAGAATTGAGTAGCTTCTGATAAGAAATTATGTAACATAGAGCCTTGTCCAATAGTAAGCTCATTAAAGGTATTACTGATTGGTTTAGGAATTAAATCTACATAACTGTCTACTTTCTTTTGTAGCTCGGTTTTATAACTGGTTTCATTTGGTTTAGTTAAATCTTCCACAATGGTACTCATCAAACCTGCTTCCATATATTCTTTCATTGGATTACGGTTTAGTGCTTCTTGCAGTTGCTTCTTCTCACGATTAAGTAATGACTTATCTTTGGTAGAATTGGTAGTCATCAAAAGAGCATTAATCTCTTCAATTCTATTAACCATGGTACGATAGTTTTTAGAGTTACGCCATGAGAATGTCATGTCTTTTAAGATACGAACTGGGTTAATACCAAGTGTCATAAGCAGGTAAGTATTAGATAAAATATTACCTAACAATACCCCACCACTTCTGATGACAATCATGTCTTTAATGAAAGTCATGGTGTCTTGAATAATTCTTTCAGCTTGTAATGCTCTCTTACGCCCATTCTCTTTAAATGCCAAATCAAACACGTTTTTGAGCAAATTCTCAGCCAGATTTAGCTTCTTATTGTTATCTAGTTTATCCCAGATATTCACCACTGAATACGCTTGATAACCAAAAGTAGCTGTATACATTGACTTATGAATAGGGTAGCTCTTAGCATTCTTACCAAATTGCTTTTGTAGCTCTGTTCTAAATGAATAAGGTATCATCTTAATCACACGTTGTACATCAGGGTCTTTGGAATTAAAGTCTAACTGTATATATTCATTAGGACGTTTAGCTACATTCTGTTTGGCATCTTGTGCAATGGCTTTGGCTATCTGTTTTTGTTGGTTAAACATCTCTGGCTTAAATTCTAAACCACCATTTAATGTAGCCAGTAATTCATCAAAGCTGTTATCACGCTCTAACAAGACATCTCTGGCAGTATGACCCATCTCATAATGATAATCCAAAATAGCACCTTGGGTATCATAAGTAGGTATCAAAGCATTGCCAGCTCTATCAAAACTACTTACACTGGGTCTTTGCTTAGCATTAGCTTTACGGATAACCAGATGGGCTTTATTCACTTCTCTAATGCCTTTATCATTCACCCCTTTTTCATAGACTGGTGTACCACGGTGATGAGTATCCACCATATCTAACGTACCTGAGACATAGTTAAATGGTTGGTACTCTGGGTGTATCATCAGTACCCTACCATCCGTATCATCAGCATCATCTTGTTTTAATTCATTGATGATTTCAAAACCTTTTCGTTTGTAATTAGCCACTTCATCTTGTGTGGCATAAACCACTTTACGATAAGGATTGACTATCTCAGGAATATAACCTTTTTGATAGTTATAAGGATTGCTTTCAAAGTCAGTTCTGCCTTTTTGGATAAGCTCTTTATGTAAATTAAGTGTGGCAATTAATCCTTTGGATTGGTCAGCAGAGAGTTTTTGTATTACTTTAATCTCTTCACTGTCTTTAAAATCCAAAGCAATAAGACTAGATAACACATCCACCATCTCAAAGATTTCATTATCCATCTTATCAAAAGTAGTCTGATAATCACTACCTAAACCAATAGCCACATCATGAGCAGATTTAATCATGTTTGGTTTACTGTTACCTGTTGCCATGTAGTAAGCCAATGAATAGACCTGTTGTAGCATATCGTAGTCTTTATGACCTACTTTATCTATGAGTTTATCCTCATAATGGGCAATCATCTTTTTACGCTTGGTTTCATCAAGTATAGCCAATACATCTTTTGGTTTAAAACCATGATTTAACAGACTAGCCATGTCAGTACGAAGCAATATATTGGTAATGCCAAATTTCTCTTCTTTGGTTAGTTCACGAGTAAACTGTTTTCTTATGGCTTTGTAGGTATTATCTTTTACTGATTGTCTGTATTGCTCAATGGTTTTGGTCATACGAATGAGTTTATCTACATTCAAACCACGCTTACCTAAACCAATAATTTCATTGATAGAGTCAGCCAATAATCCCATACGGTTGTTAGGACTAAAATTAGCATGACCCTCATATACCATTTCATTAATTAGTTGTTCTGCTTTATTTAGTTCATCTACATCCTTAATAACACTAGCAACTTTACCTAGCGTTCTTACAGGACTAAATTCAGATTGTCTAAACGTTTCTCTATTAAAAGCATAGACCAACCCTTTTCTTACTGGTTTATCTGCCAATCTTCTTAACCCACCATGAGCCATAGAGTAGCCTAACTGAATATAATCCACATGAGCATTTCTGGCTTTGGTTTCTGCCAAAGCTAATGCTTGTATATAAGCATCTATTTGAGACTTAGCGTCTCTACCTTTGGCATGAAAGAACACATTGTTAAATGTATTAACCACTTGCTCTAAGATACCCATGAATTTATCAAACCATGAATGATTAGAACGTTCACCTTTAACCACATGATTAGATAGTGTTCTACCTAACTCTTCATTAGATACAGACAAAGCCATAAACCAAGCCAAACTGTCAGCAGTTTTATTCTTAGGATTAAATACTGCTTGATGGATTGCTCTTAGTCTGGCTTTTTCATCATCACTTACTTTATCATAGTCTGGGAATAAATCCTTAGCAGTCTTAAATTGAGCCTGTGCTTTGCTGTATAGCTTGTTTATGCCATTGACAGTCAGTGTACCTGCATTGTTATTTAGATATACGTTAAACACGCTTACAAGAGCTTCTGTAACATATGCTTCTTTATCAGATGATTTAAGACCATAGATGAGTGCTTTATTCTTAATCTTACCTTGTGCCAAATCAACCAATGCCTTGTTAGCCGTGTGTTTATAATATCCCCCAATGAATGTATTGATAAGACTGTCTAGCTGAGCATTATGTTCACTAGAAGTATTACCACTAGGTAAACTGGTAAATAAACTCACCACATCTATATCATTGGCTTCATTGATGACCTGTGATAATCTGACTGTACTGCCTGCTTTATGGTCGCTAAATAAATGCTTACTTACTTTGACAAAATCACCGAAGCCTTTGCTAGGATTACCCCCAAACCAAGCATGATAAACATTCTTTAAGAACTGTTGGATATACTTAACAAATTCTCTTTTAGAATAAACTCTATGGCTTGATAAATTATCATTAATCCATTTAGCCATCTCTGGGTCAGTTAAACCATAAGCAATAAACTCACTTAAATGGTCTGTTAGCATAAGAGACAATCTGGCATTAAAGCTAGGGGTATAATTTAATTGGTTATCATGCCATACATGAGTAAGCTCTAATCTCATGGCTTCTAGCTTATCAACATACTGCTTTAACTTAGGATTATTAAATGACTGCTCTACCAAACCATGAATTAATTCATGATTGATATACATGGCTTTATCATTATCATTTAGCGTGTCAAAGGTAGGTTTGTAGATGGTGATGATATTGGTACTGGTGTCATAACTTGCAGGTACTAAGTTATCGTTATTTTTAAATACTTCATCACTCATTACCACTTGGATATTTGGATTATGCTTTTTAACAGCTTCTGCGATAAAACCAGTTAAACCTTTATAGTTTTCACTGTTAAGATTGTTTAAAAACTGTTCTAAATCAGGTAAAGAGTAGGTTACTGTTTCTTGGCTAGAAGTTGTTTCTCCCTTTCCTGCTTCCACTTGGGTTCTGGGATTTTCTTGAACTTGTTGGGTATCATGATGTCCCACATCTCTTTGGTTGTTTTGGCTTGATTGATTTGTTCTATCAGCTCTGCTTTGTTTGGTGGATTGTTCTGTTCCAGAGTGTTTAGATGAAATTCCCTTGTCATCTTGATTATCTCTTCTTGTGGCAGTACTAAGGGTAGCATTAAAGTCTCCTGTAATGGCAGTAAATAATTCATTAAGTTTGGTAATAATACTTTTGGGTAAACTATCTCTTACCTGCTTTTCAGCCAAAGTAACAGTAAGTAATTCATGCTTATTGTTAAAGGCATACATTAATCTATCAGTAATGATACCATCATCTGTATCTTTGATTACACCTAACATCAAAGCATTACCAATATGGTTGGTCAGCTCTTCAATACGTTCATCATACTTACCACTCTGGATGACATCATAAGTAACAGAATGAATTAATTCATGATTTACAAGTTCCAAAGGTGTGGCGTACCAGTTAGCATCATTTAGATTAAACCATGCTTCATTGGTATCTGTATAGTAAACACCACCACCTTTTAAACCAACATCTTTGGCTCTCTGTTTATCCGTAGCTTCTGTTACCACACCTACTTTAAGGTTTGGATTGATTGAAACCAAGTACTCAAACAAGTTGGTTGAGTAAGGGGTAGCTGATTTGGCACTGGCTAAGATTATATCAGATTGTTTTGATAAAGTATCTTGATTATCAGCAGTATCTTCATTGCCCCAATCATATTGATTTATCAAATAATCCAAAGCATTAGCATGACTGGGTTCACCTAACTCTTTATAATAAATGATTGACTTACCTTTTAACTTACCTGATTTAAGTATTTCTCTAATCCATACAGCCCTCTCATCAGATGAGTTAATAACCCACTCAATGTAACGTTCCACACTTTCTTTGGTGCTATTGGTTAGGGTTAGACCATCACGTTCAACCAAGTGTTTATCGCTACTAAACGGATTACCAAAGTGATACTTCCCATCAGTTCTTAATGAGAATACACCGTTTATTTCTCTGGCTCTTTTTACACCATTTTGTCCATAAACACTTTCAATGATTATGTTGTCAGTCTTAGTCTTAGTACCAAGTTTACGGTATATCTTACTGGCTTCATCAGTATTATCACCCATGGCAGTATCAAGCACATCTTGCCATTTGTCTTTATTATCCATCAAATACTGTGCTATTTGTTTGGCTTTGGTTTGGTCTTTACTACCAGTATCAGTGAGCTTTAAATTCTCTACAAAGAAAGCATAAGCCACTGAGTCAGTGATTTCATTAAGATTAACTTCACTGATGTCAAAACTTCTCTTAGACACCTTACCCGTGTTTTTAAAGCCATAGTCTTCACCATGGTGGATACCTTCTATCACGCCTAACTTACCCTGATAGCTCTTAGTAGCATTTAACATACGCTCTTTTAGCTCTTCTTTGGCTTGTTGTAGTTTTGCTTGTTGTGTCTTTAAGGACTTATAATCAGCGTCTGTTAGCGTATATTCACCACCCTCACCTGCATACTGATGTACTACACCTTGTTCTTGCCATAGACTGATTTTGTCTAAATCATAATCAATGGCTTTTTCAATGAGCATATCAACTACTTCGGTCAGCACAACGGATAAATCTGTCTCTTGCCAAACCAACTCATTTAAATCAAGCATGCCATCACGGTTTAATGCTTTAATCCACGTATGCACAAGCTGTTGTTGTTCATCAGTACTTAGTGTGTCTAGGTTTTCAAGCATATTTATCAAACCAAGCAAACTCTCATGATAGATATGGTAGTTACTGGTTACATCAAAGAATGCTTTGTTTTGTTCATTAGCCATTCTCATGTAGTGAAGTATGTTAGCAATGTTAGCGTCATGGACGTTGATAGAGATGACATCACTGGCTGTCATGGCTTGTGATGAGATACCACTATCACTGCCTTGTATCATCTGTGAGTTCGCTGTTACCCCTGTGCTAATGGCTTTGATGGTGCGGATAAGCACATTACGAGTACGGTTAATCAAACCACCTTTATCAACATCAAACACGGTAGTAACGGTATCCACTGACTTATCAGAAGTCAATGTTTTTTCAGTACCTGCAAGCTCAATAGAACCTACATGCTCTTCATCATGCTCATAACTACTGGCAATGGTAGGAAATGCTTTGGCTAGTTTATCATCAATCCATTCTTTACGCTCTTTTGGTGTTAATGTCTCATAAGCCAAATAACGCTCTAACTCATTTGGTTTAGCATCTGGATATTTAGCCCTAACACGTTTGATACGCTCATCTTCTGCTTCACGTTCTAGCTTAGCTTTAAAGATTTCATAAGCATCATAAGCCATATTATGGATGGCAATGTTAAATGAACGTCTGTTTGAGAACTCACTGGCATAGGTTTTCATGGCAGATTTGATGGCAGTACCAATGGTCTTAGCATAGACATCATTTAGCTTTTTAAGCTGATAATCGCTAAACGTAAAGTTCAATAGGTCTTCTGGCAGTTTAAATCCATGACCTAAGATGGCTTGTAGATTGCTTTGTAATTCACCCAATGCTTGTTCTTTTTCATAGGGTTTATCCATATTAGCTGTCTTTTCCGTGGTAGCATAGATGTCTTTAATCATCTGCTCAGAAGCTGATTGGATAAGTCTGGATATACCTGCACCATAACCAAAAGGAATTAAGATAGCTTTTAGTGTCTTACGTTCTTTTAAATTGGTGTTTAATGTTTCAAAGGCTTTCTTGGCATTGTTTAGGTAATCATTTGGAAATGATAAGCTATCAATGGCTTTTGTTAGTACAGGTTTTAGCCCTGTGTAGTAATCACCCACACTAGGGTCTGTGCGAGTATCAAAGTAACTTTTAAACTCTGATGATTTACCAAAGATACCAACCATGTTAAGTAGCTTATTATCTTTGATACCCATGAGTACAGAAGCAATGGCAGTACCGTTGTTTACACCATCAGAACCTAAACCCAGTGAAGTAGTAAAAGTAGTTTTATTTTCAGTAGCGGTTAGGAAGTTTGATACTTCCATCAACGCTCTAAAACTATTAGCTCCCATATCCCATGTATCTACCAATTCTTTGATATGAGATTTTTGCTCAGAGCTTAATGTCTTACCTGCTTGTAAGTCTCTGACTGCCAATACCGCATTATTGACTTTAATATCAGCAGTTAGATATTCATAGGCAATAGGTAAGAATGCTCCACTGGGTACTTTATCTACTGTGAAGCCATCAAATCCCATGTCTTTTAGGATTGGTTTAAAGATGTCTTCTGTTCCCTCTGCATTTTCAAATACAGCTCTTAGAAATAATGTTTCAGGTTTTGGTTTACCTTTATCATCAAACCATGTAACACCATCAAAGCCAGATAAATCAATATCCACTTTGAAGTTAGCAAGCTCTACCAATGCACGGTGTATCTTAGATGTTTGAAAGTTCACTACATTGGACATATAGTGCATACGGCTGTTCTTAGCTGTTTTAATGCTGTCATAAAATGGCGTATCTTTACTGGGTAAACCATCAACAAAACCAAAGAAATTATCAATGTCTCTGCTGTTACCCAGAGCAGATTCTTTTAAACTCTCATGCTTAGAGACATGTATATTAACCAACTCTTCATCAGCAGGTACACGAGCTTGGAATAGGTCATAGAAGAATTCATTATCTTGCTGTCTTAGATTATCCACCAAAGACAACATGTCTTGATTTATAACAATAGGTTCTTGTTGTGCTTTTAAAAGTCTGTCTTTTTGTTTGGCAGATAGCTTAGCACTAGTACTCTCAACTTTATCTTTAACTTCTTTGTTTGGTTTAAGTGTTGGGTAAACTTTACGAGACTGCACACCTAATACATCAGCCAGATAACTGCCAGTACCTTTGCCAATATCAGCGATTTGTTTATTAATCTCATTGGTAGATAGACTGACAAAGTGAGCTTGTTTAAGCCAATCTGATTCAGGAACACTCTCATCACTGCCTTGTGCGATGAGTTTATCTTGGTTAAACTCACCACTGGGCAGTGTATTAATATGCACCATATTAGCTACTTGCATGGCAGAGACTAGCCAATCACCTAAACTGGCTTCTAGTCTGGCTAAGGTCTGTTCAGGTACATCATCTGTTTGTTTAAGCCCTAAGTCTCTGATAACTGCTCTGCCTAATGAGCTTGTCATGTCATTGATAGATACACCCAGATTACGGTATTTCTTAGCGATATGGTTAGGTATTAGAGCATCTGGTTCTACACCCAAAAGACTTCTTAACTGACGCTTAGTCAAGGTACTAGCACCACCGTTAGTGATGATAAGGTCATATACCGCATGAGCCATAGCAGTCATTAGGTTATCATCAAAAATAGGATTATCTTTTGTGCCAGTGTTAGCAAACTGTTTTAAATCCTGCCATTTGTAACCATCTTTTTTGGTTCTAAATGAAGTCATCAGAGCTTCTTTGAATGACTCTTCAAATCCCATGAAATGCTCTAACTGCTCTTGCTGTTTAGCTGTTGGTTTCTTAATACCCAGTCTATTTAGCTCAGCCATACCTAAACGTCTGATACGCAAAACCAAATCTTTAACCATGACTAAATTGGCTTCACTATTTTGAGTGATACCTGCTTTTAATACATTCTGTTCTTTAATTGGTTTGGTTGCTTCTGCAATACGTTCTTGCTTATTAGAAGCGAGTACAGAGAGCTTACCAGTCTCTCTGGTATCTTTGGCTTGTATCTCAACGGCTCTTGCTGTAACGTCCAACAGACGCTCATACAAGTTACTTACGCCAGTTTTATTAGGAATACCAAAGAATGATTTAATACCATTGATAAGGGTGCTAAACAGATTGCTTTTAGCTTTGCCATTGGTTTGGATTTTAGACAAGAATGCTTTGCTTCTTAAACCAAGACCAATTAAACTTTCATAATCTTGGGTCAGCATTTGGGCAATACGACCCTCTTTAACAGGTAAATCTGTAAGTTGGTTTAATCTGGTCATGATAAAGTCTAATTCAGACTTTAAAGCCAATAACTGCTTATCATCAGTATCATCATTGATGACAGCCAGTAGCTGATGAGTGGATTTTGAAACCAATGATTGAAGTATGTCTTTTGGTTTAGCCAAATCCCCTTTAATATCAGCATCTGTGTTATCAAAACTAATAGTAATATCAGGATAAACTTTTAAGATAGCATGAGCGATTACAGATTCATCATCATTAAATGGGATATGATTAATCACTTCAATTAATTTATTCTTACCCTTAGCAATGTCTTTAATACCATCTTTAAGAGATTGCTTGGTAACTTTAATGCCATCTTTTATGAGTGATGATTTTTCTCTTTCTTGAGGAATAGACTTATTATTATCAGCAGTATGGGTATTAGTATTGCTAGGACTGTCATCAACTGGCTTAGATACATCAGTAGCATGATTGTTTTCATTGTTGCTAAGCTCATTTAGTAACAGGTTAATGTCTTCATCAGAGACATCTTCTGGTATATAAAAAGAAGTCTCTTCGGTGTCATTACTGTTATGAACTTGTTCTGATTGAGATTGTTCAGCTTTATCACGTTCACTCTTGGCTTGCTTATTTTTAGCAATGATAACTTGTTTGGCTTGATTGTTTTGTGGTTTAGCCAATGATTTCATGTAATCTAATTTCTGCTCATCTGTCATGTTAGCAGTAGCAGATAACATTTCACTTAGTGGTCTGACTTCGGTACTACCTACTCTGCCATAGAGTGTTTTACCCCTTAGGCTTTCAAAATAATCTCTTAAAAAAGAAGTGTTGTTGTAATTACTTGCAAACAAACTACGGTACTTATCTTCTGCTTCTTTGTCATTAGTTACTTTCCAAGTGCCTCTACCTTTTGTGCTGTACGGATTACCCAAAATACCATCAACAATACCAGTGATATTTTTGTCTGGATTACTTAATGCACTCATAGAAATCCAGTTACCACTGCTGTCTTTGGCAATACCCACCCACACACCATTAGGGTCATTCATTCTATGATGACTGCTAGCCACACCGATATTGCCTTGTACTTGTGGTGTAACAGGCTCTGGTGTACTGATAACTGTATCAGGGGTAGGGGTGGTTACTGGTGCTTTTGGTGTAACAGGAGTAGAACTAACAGATACACTGGGAGCTTGCTCACTTGAACCATTTAAAATATTCTGCCATGCTGTTGTAAAGTCATCTAAATCTTTGGCTTCATCAAAGATGGCTTGAAAATGCTGTGTAACTCTGCCAGCAGATACCGTGTACTTACGAGCATTGGCAGGTAATTCATTTGGATTATCTACCACTTGCCATTGATTGTTTTTATTGGGTGCAAGTGTAATGGGTGAACTGTCAAAGGCATTAATGGCTTCTTTGATGGCATTGGCTTTTGATACATGGTCATCTCTAAAACGAGTAAGATTAGCCATAATATCATCTGTATTACGGTTATTTGCTACTGCCAAATCAAGACGTGTTGCATAGTCCTTAATGCCTAGGTTGGTTTCTAGGACACTGTTACCGTGTCTGCCATTGTAGACTTGGTTACTAACTTCATCAGTTGTATTGCCTTTAATTCTTAGCTTAACATCCAACAGTTGCATAAAACCATTGGCTTCATTCTCTGTGATAATGCCAGTCTCTTTTAACTCATTAATCTGTGTCAATGCTTTTGAATAATCAGCATCTGATTCAATCACCATTTGAGAAAAACGTCTGGTAATGTTAGCCAACTGATTAGCACGAACATCAGCAATCACTTGTTCATCTAAGCTACTGGTTTGTGATTGTGTCTGTTCTTGCTCTGTGGTCTGTTCTGCTTGGCTTGATTGCTCTGGCTTATTGATATTAGCCAGCTTATCTTGAACAGCAGTTAGCTCATCTTGTAGCTCTTGGATACGCTTGCTATCATCATCATTGGTTTCTTCTAATTCACGGATTAGACTTAGTGCTTGTGAAGATAACTCATCTTGATGAGTTTGGGTAGGTTGGTTCATGGCTTGCTCACTATTAATGGGTGAGCCAACATTATATACACCTGTATCTGCAACTGCTCCTTGGACACTGCCTACTTTATAACCCTCATGCTTTTTCATGGCTTCTAACAAGCTCTGCATTTGTGAGTTATTTAACTCATTAATTTTTAAGTGTTTAGATAAACCACTATGTTTTGCTACACTTGTAGTATATTGAGCAGGGTTATTACCTTTTAAAGCAGGTGTCTTACCATCATCAGCAGGTGCGTATTTATGTATCATCGCTTCAATGGTCAAATTACCCCAATTTCTTTTGATGACTTTTTCACGAGCTTTATCTCCATCAGCTTCACTAGCAAAAATAGCATAACCTTTGGTATCAAGTCCTATTGCACCATCTTGTTTGGCTTTTTGAACTGATGAATACATCAAGTTACCAGAGTTGTTATTTCTCCATGAGATTGTTCCCCCTGACTTTGTTGTGGTTGTGCCATTAGCATTGGTATAAGTAACCGAAGTACCTTGCTTTACGCTAGCGATACCTGTGTGCTTAGTAATTGATGAGCTTGATTGCTTTACTGTACCACCTTGCCCTGCACCTACTCTACCAACCACAGTAATATCAAGATGACTGCCACCACCATTGATAAAGTTTACATCACCACGTTTACCAATTTTACCCCAACCTGCTTTTTCAGCATTAACTTGTACGATATAGCCATGTTGTTTGGCTAAGTCAGCAATACGCTGTCCTATACGAGCATAGGTTTCTACATCATCAGCATTTTTTAAATCAAGGTCAATCTTATAACCATTGCCATGTGAGTTACCTGTTGTCTTTTTATGTCTGCCCCCTGTGATGGAAGTGAAACCAACAGAAGCATTAAAGATTTCATCATCACCATCTAACAAAGCCATAAAACCAAGAGTATCTGCTTTAACAACGCCACCAGAGAATAGACTGTTACCCCCTGATTTATTTACATTGTGAAAAGGCATTCTAAACTTATGATTAATGTCTTTTACACTTCTTACTTTGGTATCGGTAAAACCATGTGAAGTGTGTACTGTTGGATTTTGTGTATCTTTTGATACATCATCTGTACTTACCACAGGATTGACACGGTGGGTTATACTGGCAATCAGCTTTTCATAGAACTCATCAGAATGCACATCTGTTTCACTATTTTTAACACTTTGAATGGTATTTTGAAGTGGTGTAACATAGGTATCAATATATGATTGCTTTTCATGAGTTAGCTTATCTATTTCTTCTTGGTTAGTAGCATCAGCTATCTTCTTATCAAAACCATCTAACACAGACATGACACTATTAGTGGCTTCATTGATTTTAGTTTGAGCTGTTTGTTTGGCTTCATCAGTATCTGCACGGTTAAGCTCAGCTACTGCGTTAGCATAAGCTGTTGTAGGATTGTATTTTTTAGAGTTAGGATTGATAAGCTCTTCATGTGGTGTAGAGAGCTTTTGTTTAATGGTATTGGTTGCTTTGCTTGTAGCATTTTTTGTGGCTTGTTTAGTAGCGTCAAAACCTAAACCAGTAGCACTAAATACGCCAGAAACTGTACCACCTATTGCACCTGCTTGACCTATATTTTTACCTATATCATCAGTAAGGTTTTTACCAAGCATTGCATTAGAATGTCCTGTCTCACTTCCTGCCAAAAACATCTCTTCGGTTGTATCTAGTAGCACACCTGCTGTTTTACTTCTTACACCACTTCCTTTGGTTAGAGTATCAACATTACTTGCACCTACTTTACTTGCAACATGTCCAAAGCCATAGGTAATTAATAATGCACTTAAACCTGCTTGGTTTAAATATTGCTGTACTTTCTTGTCGTTTAAATCTAAACCCTCTTCTACTGCTAGCTGTCTAAGCTGTTCTTGACTTGCTACACCCTCCAAGAAAGCTGATGTAACCAAGGGTTTCTTTGTTAGAGCAGAAGCAATCATCATAGGTACGCTTTGCACCCCCATGTGATATAAATACTTTGGATTAGATAAACTGGTCTTAACTGCTCCCCATGCGTCTTTGAATTGATTGCCTGTATCAATATTAGCAATGGCTTCTTCTGTACCTAAAATAGCTTGTTGGGCTTGATTACTGTAACCATCAAATAATCTTTGATTTCTTTCTTCAAAACCACCTACATTATCAACCCAATCATGTACAGCATTTAAATCAGCAGATTCTCCAAGAAGAACCTTAGCTACACCACGATTAAAAGGACTGTCAGAGTTTTTTAAGGTTTCAAGTGCATTAACACCAAACTTATTGCTATAAAAATCATTTACTCCTACTACGGCTTTTTTAGCCATAGTATTTACTGCAACTGGTATTTTGTTATTTCCTTGATTGAGTGTTACACCCCCAATCTCAAACTCAGGAAAAATTTTCCCTGTTGAGAACATATCAGTCAGCCTCTCAGCACCGTATTGAGTTACACCCCTTGCGGTGTTATTTAAACCAATTTGAAGTGATGTTAGTGTGTCATTACTTGGGTTCTTCCCTTGGTTTAGGCTTAACTCACCATCAAATGTTGTTATATGGTTTAAACTGGGGTCATGGTATTGACTGGCTAGCTGGGCAGTAGTAGGCATTCTATTTTGTCTTTGCTCTTGTTGATACTGCTCAACTGTTTGACCTGTAATTCGCTCAAAGGCTTCATTACTCCTTAACTGCATTCTGGCTAAGGCTTCATCATACTTAGACATAAAAAATCTCTCTATCAAAACCAAAACTTAATTATATTTGGCTTAACAAAGAGATAACTAATTTAGCTTCTTAGTTACACCTACATTTGCAGTAAATGAAAATCAAGAAAAGAAAATGGCAAATGCTTGGAAAACTGCTTCAACAACAGCAGTAAGTTTTTGGACATTGGAACAATATGACTGGAAACCACTTCGTAAGTGGTGTCAAGATAGAAACCTAGAAATTGAAAAAGAAATGGTTAATGGTTTGCAGATTAACAGCTATCCTGCACAAGCATGGCTTGAAGTTTATGGCATTGTGCTAGGTAAGTTTGCTTGTTAATTAACTAATTAATTTACTCTAAGGGTGCGTTCCGCACTCTTATGAGTGGATTTTAATTATTTATAAAAGCATATCACAGAGTTTACACTTGTCAAATTTATTTAGAAAATAGTCAGTATTTTGCTAATGTATTTGACAAGTAGTAACTTAGCGGTTATTTTAAGCCAATTTAACAGCACAGAGTTTCTATGAACTGGCAACAATGGAAAGCCAAGTATCACAGAGAACTTGAACATATCGCAGGATATGAAGAGAAATTTGTTGATTTGGTTTTGATGAATATACCCAACTTACAACCTACTGATGTCATACCACAGTATCATTTTAAAGACAGTTCAGGTAAGAACCGCTACATTGATTTTATGATAATAAGCCAACATAAGAATTGGTTATTACCCATTGAACTAGATGGCTATGCCAAGATGGTAGGTAATGGTAATGACTATGAGAGATTTACTGATTTTTTATCAAGACAAAATGATATTATAAAAATATTTGGTAAAATTTTTCGTTTTACTAATAAAGAATTTTTAACCAAACCAAAAGGCGTAATAAATACCATTATTTCTAATATCAGTGTTACCTATTTTGATTTCTTTTGGTTTAATTTTAAAATAAACGATATTCAAAATAATACCCATATATCAAATAAATTCATTCATTATGATTTTATAGATACCGTATTAAAACCTTTTGCATTAACTGTAAATGACGCATCTTATTTCATGGTGGATGATTATTACATAATAGACCAAGGCAGTTACTCTGTGCATATATCTGTTAATGATACAGATTGTTGTATTACCACTTCTCAATTTACTTATGTGTCAGAAAATTTTTATGAAGACAAAGATAATATTATTACAACAATAACCAGACCCTTTTCATATTATATTGAACCACAAAAATTTGTTTATCAAAACTTAACCAGAAAAAAATCAATCAGAACTTGGAGGGATTGGTACAAGTACTATGAGATAGAAGAAAAGCATGTATTTGTAGAAAAGTTTTTAAAAAAATTACATAATAAACCAAATCTATTTTCCTTAAAGCACAGTGATGATGATGTTATTATCATATATTATCAGCACATAGCCACTAATTGGACTATTGCTTTGGTAATTTGTGATGATGATGATAAAAAATATTATAAAGAATTAAACGCAGACATCTGTATTAGGTTTAGTGAAGATGAAATTATTAATAATGCTACCAATGCTGTATCTAAGGTTAATGAAACCATATTGCAAACCATAAAACAAATTAGACAGAAAAACAGAAAAGCCTTTATGGATAAAATAATGTTACCATTTAGACTAATAAAATCATTATTTAAATTTATTGGCAATATATTAACCGCAACTGAGTTGGTTGTGGAACACGCAAAAGAAAAAACTACAAAATGGGTAGTAACCTCTTTACTAGAACAAATTGAAGACGCAAAATCTCCACAAGAGAAAGCAAGATTACAAAAAGAATTACAAGAATATATTACCAAAGAAAATTTATCCGATGAATTTATAGAGTCCTGTAAACCAAAAAAGGATAATTCATAAAATATAAAACAACCCTTAATCAAGGGTTGTTTTTATTATTAACTATTTTTTGGGTAATAAACTTTGCCACTCAATAGGAACTCTTCCTTTGACTTCATCAGACCAATAAGGAGCTAATTGTCTAATCGCATCAGCAGGATTAATTCCCATACCATGAGCAACAGCCAATATCTCATCTTTAAACTCTGTATCACTTATATCTTTATTTTTATCTTTAATAGCACGATTTACCCAACTCAAATAAACTTTGGCAGATTTAGCCAAAGTGTCATTAGAACCTGAGTACATCCATTCATTAAAAGACCATCTATTATTTATCAAACCTTTCATTAACTCAATCTTTTGTTCATCAGTGAGTGAAGTTTCTTTTTGTAGATAATCATCCAACTGACCTGCTCTGTTCTTACCACCCCAAAGCCATGTAATTTTATTATCACCACTGGCATTACTACTGGCTTTAATTTGGTCTTGAATACTGGCATAATAATCAGAATACTTTTGTTGTTTTGTAATGTTCTCATTTACACGTTTATTATATCTTTCTAAGGTTCTTGCTCCTAAACGCCTAGCCATAACAGGTAAGTCATAATGCCATGAACCATCTTCATTTTGTTTCATGACATCTTTGCCATAGTTTTTATCAAAGATTTCATTACCTGATGGGGTAATGTCATTTTTTTTATCTTTGTTATTTGAACCATTGCTATTATTTATATCAGCTTGAAACTTTGCAACATCCAAATCATAACGTCTGTCATCATTATTTTGTTTATTAGCTCCTTGTTGTTCTTTATATTTATTCTCCCATAATTGCTGTTTCTTTTTAGCTATCTTATCCCAAAAAGATAGTAAACCTTTATTAAAATTACCCACCAGTGTACCATGATGCACCTGTGGATTACTCTTTACAAAGTCCTGATAATCTTTTTCTAACTGAACAATCTTATTAGTAGCATCAGTTACGGCTTTATTATAATCATCTGTTGATGGGAAGTTGTTTTTATTTGCATGGATATTTTCCAGTTCCACTTGTGCATTACCTATGTTTTGTGCATAGGCATCATTAGCACCGCTGATACGTTCATAGTGTGAATTACTGATATTGTTACCCCCAGTTATGATACCATTAATATCTTTTAAAGCACTCTGCCAAACATCATAAGCACCATTACTGGCATAAGCCAATGCTTTATCAGAGATACCTTTTAGTCTGGCTTCTGCTATCATATCATCAATGACTTTTTGCCTTTGTACTTCTGTTTTGCTAGGGTCATATAAAGAACGTGTAATACTTGCCACAAGTTTATCAGCTTCATAGTTAGCCAAAGTATTCTCATGCTGTAACCCTTTTTCAGTATTTAGCATTTGTGAGTTGTCTCTGGCTATCAAATCATTCATGCGTTTATCATGGTACTCTTCTATCTCATTACGAGAATACATATTGCCAGAGTGTAAGCCAACATCTTGTATGAACTTATTAATAGTATCTCTGTTAGCTTCTAATTCATCTTTACCAAATGAGTTAATAAACTGTTTTATCTTAGCGTCATTATTTGCTGTAACCGCTTTATTGATTTCATCTAGTGTACTTTTACCAGTAGCAAGAGCGTTGTTTAACTGTTCTTGGGAAATACGAAACATGGCATTAGCTTGACTAAAATCAGCTTGCCCTGCTTGCCCAAATCTTATATCATTACGAGCCATACCATCCCCCATTAAATACCATACTTAGCCATGTAATCACCAACAGACATTGTAGTACGTCCATTAGCCCCAGCTTCTTCTACACGTCTTCTTTGTCTGTCTTCTAGCTGTGAATTGGTTTGTTTACGTTGTGCATCCCAATTTTGTGCTTGAACTTGTTTGGCATGGTTAAACTGCTCTTTGGCTAGCTTATTGGCTTTATAAGCGTTATATGCACTAAGCAGTGTACCTGCTGTACCCATGGCTGTATTGGCTTTTTCACTCAATGACATATCAGCCCAACCATTCTTAACTTGTTGTCCTGTGGATGGGTTGTTATCTTTACTAAATAACCATTGCCCAAAAGACCCATTAAAAGGAGTATTCACATAAATAGGATGTGGTGCATTTGGCTGTACGTATCCTTTAAAGTTATACATAATAATCTCACGTTATAATTAAGACATCTTCTATGTCTTGTTGCTTAGGTTGATATGGTTGCTTGTTTTTTAAAGAACCTTGAACAAAGTTTGTGATTAAACCATGACTAACAGCAACCACGTTATAGTTGTAATGTCTATCATAAAACATATCAGGTGTTTCAAATAAATTTACTGTGGGTGTATAATTACTTCTTAGCATTTCTTGGGTTGGATTAAAAACCTTGGTATCAAGCAGTTTTTGTTTTTCTTTTAACAATTCATTCTGATTAGTCATCTTATTATCTAGTTGTTTCATTTGGTTTAAAGTATCCTGATATTGAACCTGTAACATCTTTTCATAAAAGTTAAATGATTGATTAAGTGCTTTCATAATATTAGGTGCTGTAAGTACTTTACTAAAATCAAAACCATTTGCCATACCTGCTAAACTAATACTTGCCACAAAAGCAATCACACCTGCTATTTTAGGGTTTAGACCTAATTTAACAGCTACACTAACCAGTGCATTCACAGCATAAGAGATGGCTATGGCTTTAATGGCTGATAGTGTTGCTGTTTTTATTAATTGAATTAATGGCATGCCTGTACCACCTGTAAAGATACCAATAGCCACTCCAATTACTGACAATAGTACTTTAAATCCCTTACGTTGATACCATTTGGTTTTGGTTACTCTCACATGTATCATGGCAACATGTAATGACTTATGAAAAAGTAACTCTCTTTCTTTATTGGTTAAGTGCTTAATTATACTTCTATCAATGGGAATAACTAACTCACCATCATCTCCACCTTTGGTGTAACTATATCCTGATAAGTGAGTAGTTTGATTTAAACCAACAACACTAAGAGAAACATATTTATTCTCTTCTAATTGATGATAAAACGTATGTGTATAAGTGGTATTTTGTTTTTTCCGTCTAAATAGTCCACGTCTTCTGGTTTGAGTTTGTGATGTTACTTTTAGGCAGTATTCATTTTTTCTAAGGGGTCTATAACTGTTTGAGATAACGCCATCATACTCTGAGAGTGTCATGTATTGATATGATAATACCTGACTGCTTTGTTTATCTTGGATGGTTTGTAATAAACCTTTACCCCCTGATAAATCATATAGCTTTTTAAAATAATTAAAACAATACTCAGCTAATGCACTTTGGTTTTTAGATGCATTGACTTGCACACCCATAAAGACATACAAACCACGAACATTACCATATTCACCACCTACACTTTGGTGCATTTGTTTGGTTATCTCTGTTAAGTCCAGATTTAGTTTATCAAAGATAGCCACAGTATCTTTTTTGTCTGGTGCATCTTTATGCCAATCCACAATGTCTGACTGGTTTAATCTGATATAAAGTCTGGGGTAATATTCCCCAATGGCTTCGGTGGCAGTTAAGGCATTATCAATACTTGCAATACCACCAGATAAATACTCATATCTAAACCAATAATAATCATCATTAAATAGATAAGTAATATATATCCAATCATTATCTTGTTGTATTTCATCACCATCTTTGTATTCTGGATTGACATAAGATAAATCTATTTGAATAGTTTTAGTTACACGCTCTTTGGTATACTCTACATACTGAGCTTCTTCTAAATTACCCCAATTCGCTTCTGGTAATACATCCATTTCAAAACCATAAGTAATAACCATATGGTCTGATATTGCTGTGATGGGTGCTGTCTGTTCTCTTGATATATTCTCTTCTCTATCAAAGTATTTACCATAGTTAAATGGTATTGCTTGATTATCAAATCCAACATTTTTGTACTCATCTTTGGTTAATTGGGATAAAGCAAGATAACCATCTTTTAAATAACAAGGATAACCGTGCTTTTCTGACAGCTTAGTTAATTCATTGGTTGAAGTGTCATAACCATAATGTTCTACCAGTTCATGCCATGCTTCCACATAGAAATCTCTATCTCCTAATTCAAAGGCAATTACTTGTATCTCTCCCCCATGTTTACCATTTAAGTACTTAACTGTTTCATTTAATATTTGGTTTTGGGGGTTCTCTGATAGAGAAGATTTGGGTAAACCAAAATGATACTTGTCTGGTTTACTTGCCCATCTATACAGCTTATCAAACTTTCTAGGCAGTGATTGTTGATTGGCTTTAATCAAGTAATCAGATAAATCTTTGCCAGTTAAATCAACACCTGCTTTGCCTGAATTTTCCCACATCCAATGAGTAACAGCCATTTGACTTGAATAGGTAAAGTTATCATCAGATAACATTCTTTGATGTATGCCTGTGATGGTGGTTTTCTTTTTACTGCTAAATATACCCATAAAATCCCCTAAAAAAAAATAAGTCAGATTATTCTGACTTATTTTAATTGGTTTTGAGTTTAGGTAATTAATCCCACACCTTGCATGGTCTTGGTTACTGTCAAACCGATGGTAGGGTCATTAAACTTATTAATGTCATTGACAGGTGCTTCATCAGGGTCATCATTACGTCTGACTTTCCATGTGTCAGATAAGATGGATAATACTTTAATTTTGCCATCATTTTGATAACTTCTTGCTTGTTCTGACAGTACTTTATTATTCATAGCAATGACAGAACCATCACCGATGACTGTTGCATCTGTCTGGGCATGTTCTGTGATTGTTTTTTGCTTATAAAGAGTTGTTTGTGCATTTAAAGAGTTAATCTCAGCAGGAGCTTTTACTTCTATTTCAAACCTAGCCAATGCCAGTTGTTGTTCTTTAATGGCAATCTCTTTTTCAGCAATGGCTAATTGTTTTTCTTTTAAGTCAAGCTCTCTTTGTGTGATGGCTAATTGTAGAGGTTTTAGATATTTAAGTTCATATTCTTTTAGGTTGGCTTCATGTTGTAGGTTTGTGATTTGAGCATCTAACAGGGTAAGTTCTTTTGGTATTTTGTGCTTCATGTCAAGATGTAGTTTCTCTGCTTCTGCCATCTCTTTGGTGCTTTGAGCATCTATAAGACCCCCTTGTTTGGTAGCTAGGATGGTATCAGCACCCATCTTGTGTATTTGAGCTTCTGTCAGTTGCATCTCTAAGGGCAGTTTAGCTTTATTTAAAGCATAGCTTGTTACCTGATGTAGGGCATTATTAATCAAGCCAATATAAGCATTGGCATAATCTGTACCACGAATACGTTGGTTTTCATATTCACGCCTTAGATGAGCTTCTATGGCTTTCATTAATATGTCAAATGTACCTTTGCCATTTAATGTGCCTGTGGTTAGCTCATCAATATTAAAATCAGTAATGGTTGTGTTTGGGATAGTGATGGTCATGATTTAATCCTATAAAAAAAATACATGGTCTATTAAACCATGTATTTAACTTGCTTAGTAAATTTACTCCACGGTAGCACGAGCTTGTTGTGTACGTGCTAACTCTTCAATTTCAGCTTTGGTAGGTAGGGGTAACTCTGTAATCTGATAAGCAGGCACAAGTTTGCTTTCAGTGTATTCTTCCCCCTTTGCATTACGTTTAACAATGTGCATTTGGTATTGTTTTTCTTTGATGGTATTTAGCAAGGCTTGTTCCACCAACCAGTTTTCCCCAAAAGGAATAACACGAGCTATTGTGCCTAATACTAAGTTACCTGTTCCAAAATATTCTTGGGTCATTTGTTGTTTAAGTGGGTCATTGGGGCTGATGATGACATGAACCAGTTTAAGTGCTTCATCTTGAAGTTTTTTAAGTTTGGTATTTTCATCTTCTAGCTCTTCTGCTTCATCAGCTTTTTGTAGCAGTTTCTCCAAAGTAGATTTGGTTGCATTGGCTTTATAAAGAATACCACGTTCATCTAATTGTTCACGCAGTAGTTCAATTTCAGTTTTGGTTTGAGTATTCTCAGACATGTTAATTCCTTAGTAATTGATAGAGAAAGTAGCCTAGATGTCTAGGCTACTTTTTTGGTTTACATCTTAGCAACGCACTTGATTACAGCAATGCGTTCAATGAACTGTGGCATGAAACCATAGAACCATTTGATAGAGCTAAATCCAGTCTCACCATATGGGTCTGATTTATCAGCGGTCTCTTCACTGGGTTTTTTATGGATGGTTGTAAATTTTTGAGACTTACCATCTGTTTGAAAACCAATAGAAGTAAATGCTTCATCACCTACCACCAAGAATGGGAATACATCATACTTACTACCAGTTTTGTAGAATGAAGCGTTAGTAGCATTAGCACCCACACCACCCCATTTCATCATGTGTGGCACAACAATGATGCGAAAACCTGCGATACGTCCTACTTCACCTTTTAATAGTGTAGTACCTCCTGCGTACTGATGAGCAGGGATAAATGCACGCTCATTGTGGTAGTCTTTCATGGCTTCTAAGGTAGGTAGCAGTTCAGAGCCTACAAAAGCCACACGGCAATCAGGAATGGTCTTGGTATCCACCATACGAGTGCCTGTGATGATTTTGGTTTGCTTAGGTGTTTTGTTCTTATCTAGGTCAATGCCCAGTTTAACCAAATCAGCATAGGTTAGCTCCATAGTGGCTGTTAGTTCAGAAACTTGTGTAGCTGTACCAGTATATTTAATCAAGCCTGCATTATTAAGTAAGTCAATTTGTAGTTTATCTTCATAAACCTTAGTTGCACCATTCATCAGCTCTCGGTTAGCATGAGTCATAAGCTCTGCGTCAGTATCAAAACGCATCAGGTCAGCAGAGTACTCCCAGAAAAAACCATACTTAGCTAGGTTAGATGTTAGCTCCACACGAGTTAGATTAACACGGTTTACACGTCCACCCATTTCACCTAGGGTAGGGAACTTAGTGCTTACCACACCGATGTCAGTAGATGAACCATAGATGTTACCATTGGCATATTTAGCACCTGTTGCATCAAGACCTAAATCTCCACGGTTACGGTCATCAATGAGTGGCATATAGCGATATTGCTTGATAGCCTTACCTTGGTTCTTTGGCATATTCTTAACATCAGCTAATTGCCCAAAGTAAGACTCTTGTACCGCATCATAGAGTGCTTTACGCTCATAAGCGTGTTTATTAATTTGGTTTGCACCCAGTGTGGCATTAGCATCACCATAGATTTGTGTCATTGTTATTATCCTTATGATTGTGAAGACAGATATTGTATCAGTTCTTCATCAGTTATTGTTAAAGGGTTAAAAGTTGTTGTTTGAGCGGTATTAGCTGAGTTGGGCATACCTGCTTTTCTCTTTTTATCATTACTCACTTGCATTGGTTTATTTTGATTTGGACGTGTGCCTGTAAAACTTTGTGGTTTACTTTGCTGTGCATTTTGTGCATTAAGCATGGCTTCAATATCAGCATAGGCTTCTAAATAAGTCTTGTCAGTCATGCGACCAAACATTCGCTCATTTTCAATAATACCTACCACTTTATCAAAGAAACCATTGGCTTTATGTTCAGCAAATATTCTTAAACCATCAGGTTTATTGTATAAGAAATCTTTGGTTTCATCATCCCATTGCCCAATTACATTTAGCACATCAATAGCATCTGGGTTATTGGCAGTAATTTCACTGACAATATCTTCAAATGCTGTTGGTTCTTGTATTTGTAGGTTAGGACTGTATTCATTGGCTTGTTCTACATCAAACTCATATAAGTCAATACCGCTTTCCTTTACCAGTTTAGCGATTGCCTTTGGGTCTTTATTAGCCAAGTCCACTAAATAACCAAGCTGTTCTTTATCAGTTAAACCATGTTGCTCTAAGGTTTTAATCAAAGCACGTTTAGGTTTTAGCTCCTCCATTTTCTTAGAGTAATTAGCACCTTGTTGCATGAGACGGATGGCATCATCCACATTGCTAATCTGCACTTCACGACCATTGGCACGAAATGGCTTAGTCATGGTTTCATAGAATGCTTTATAATCTATCTCACTTACTTCATCAGTTTCTTCTGACTGAGTGGTTTCTTCTTCTACTACTTCATCAGCAGTCTGTGTATCATGAGCCACAGTTTCTTGTGTTTGTGGTTCAGCTTCTTGTGTCTGCACATCTTCTTGCATTGGCTCACCAGATAAATCTTCATTCATTAATTCTTCATCAGATAAAGCATACAAGTCTTTGATAGTTAAATCACTCATAGTTAATCTCACTTTCAGGGATGGCAGTTAATTCTTTTAAGTCATTTTCTGCCATTGCCCCATTAGTTAATATTGTATCCAAGAATTTCTTAAAGCTACTAATTACGTTTAGCTCTTTAATGGTTTCTTTATATTCTACCGATTTATTATCATATAAAGCCAAATTAGAAACCAATTCTAATACGTAACACTCACCATAATACTTTTTGAATACTGTTACAAAATCTGGATTACTATATAATCTTTTTAAAGCACTTGCCAAATTTATTTGCAACATATTCTCTTCACGCTGTTTTATTATATCGCTTTGACTAATCATTGGTTAATTCCCATTTGTTGAAACTCATCTTGTTGTGTTAATTCTTGTGAGACAATCTGATTGGTTAAATCATTCATTTGTTTTTGATTAACCATATTTAATTGGTTATCTGCTCTTAGTTGCTCACGTTCTAAGTTACCTTGATTAATCATGGCTTGTTTATCTAAGTCATGCTGATGTTTCATACCGCCATCACGTTCCATGAAATCTAATACTTTATTATCAGCGTCTGATTGTAGATTGTCAGCACGTGCTTGTTCTGTACTAACCTTAGCCATTTGTACTTGTGCTTTGGCTTGACGTTCCATCGCTTCTGCTTTCATCATTTCAATTTCAGCTTCTAGTTTAGCAATTTCTAGCTCTTGCATTTTTTGAGCCATTGGGTCAGGTTCAGCCTTGTACTCTCTAACCTGCTTAGCCAAATCTGGCATTTTTCTTAACTCAAATATTTCAGATAACATCATCTGATTAAGCTCTTGTCCTTGTGAATTACCAATGGTTTGTAGCATAAAAGCAATCTCTTTGGCTTTTGTATCATCTGCTTCTGCTGTTGAAATGGTTAAAACCAAATCAAATTCACCTGCCAAATCATCACGTCTTACTCTAACAAACTCATTGTTGGTAATTCGTACCACTTCTTCTTCTGATAAAAACTCAGAGTTCATTGAGATAATCTTACGACCTAATGCAATAAAGCCATCAGAGATACGTCTTAGGATAGACATCTCACGTTTAGAGACAGCGTCAAGAACACCCCTAACACCAACAGCCACATCACCTAAGTTACTGGCAGAGATACCAGTACCAGAGAATGCTTTAACCCCAGATAAGCTCTCAGCTTCATTATTCATCATGGCTATGATATTCATGGCACTATTAGGAATTTCTGGGTATTTATGTTGGTGTACGTGAACCCTAGGGTCAAAGTTCTGGTTATATTCATAATCTTGACCTTTTATGAATTTGGTTTTATTAGTAGCGTCTAAGAAGTTCTTAGCATAGCCTGTCTGACTGTTGGCAGATTTACCCATTAGGTCAATCGTACCACGCATAACAGCACCTAGAATGTTTTGATTGTCTTCTAGTATCTCTGCATTGGGAATGCCATAAACACTGTCATCTTCTGGGATATAATTAAATATGACAAAAGGTGGTTTGCCATCTGGGAACGGATTTTCTTCTAAACGTATTAATGTATCTGCTACCCATGTAGCTACAATGGCAGTAGTCTCACCATTACCATGTATGTCCCAATAACCCCAATACTCATATACTGCTAATTTAGCTCTTGCTTTATCTGCAAACATAAAATCAGAAGTATTATGAATAGACCAGTCTTTATTATTGATAAGTTCACTTAATGTATCAATATTCTGATACTGACCACTTTTCTTTAAATCAGATAAACTGGCTTCATAGGCATGAATAATAAACTGTGCTTTATCAATGTCATCTTTGCAAGTAGGGTCAATGTAGACATTTTTGATATTACAAATTTGTACAGTTGGTTTATTACTAATTGGTTTAATCACTTTTTCTTTTCTAAAACCAATAGAAACAGCTTTGATTAACTGCCCTTGTTGCTTACTCATCTCAAACCCTGCTTTTAGTTCACTGGGCAGTTGTTCATAAGTATCAGGTTCAGTCTGTCTTAATTGTGCTAATTTCTCGTATTCATGGATTAGCAAATCATACTCACTGGGTTCTTGTGATTGTTCTTCGCTGATTATCATAGGTTGTTCAACAACAGAATATTCAAACTCTTCTACATCTTCTTCTACTTCTTTTTCATGATATTGCCAACCAGTTCTAACAATACAGCTACCTTGTTTAACCAACTGTCTGATGACTTTATCCACCAGTTTTACTTTATTTAATTTGGTATTAAACTGGTTATTTAAAATCAGAGCATTTTGTTTGGCTTTGGGAACATCTTCAAAAGTTAAAGCTCTAACATCAAATAATTCAGTGGTAGATAAAAATGGTTCAGATAATGCAGGAGCATTCCATTCAGCTTGCTTACGAACTAACTTAGGAACTACTCTACTGCCTTTGTGCTTACTGTCCCCAAATTTAGGAGCGTTGTATAAGTTAATCCAATTATCCAGTTTAGCCACATAAGCAGATTGACTGCTCTTAGCTTGTGTTAAATCATGTTTTAAATCATTAATACTGGGTTCTTTAACCCAGTTGGTTAATTTCTTAGTTTGGTTAATTTTATCTGCTTTAATACCTTGTAGCTCTTCATCAGAGATTGCTAATACATTGACACTCATTAAATAAACCCCTTATCATTAAACAACCACATCTCTTCAAAGCCATCCACATCTACCCCTTGGTCATTGAGCATAGCAATCTCTTGCATGTATTTTTGAGCATATCGGTTAGATTCATTTAAATCCCCATCTAACTGATTAACCATAGATGTATAAACTCTTGAACCAATAAATAAACATAAAGCATTTAGATAAATATCAGGTAACTCTATCTCTACATCATTATCTATGTCATCTTGTGTTAGTATTTTATGTTTGGCTTTGTAGATAACTTCTATGGTTTGATTATCATCAGGTTTATCTTTTAAAACCAATGTATTAACTGCCAATAGATGATAACCATTTGGTTTATTAATACAAAGCTCTCTACCATTAAATATCACTTTATGTATTTCAATGAGTAAAGGGTCATTAATGGTATAAGCCTGAACACCTTGACTGGTAGTAATTTTTATTTCTTTTCTTTTTAAAAAGAAACGGTTATACAAATCAGTCAAAGCCAAATTAATAGACCTAAGCACCACTTCTTTTTTATTTGGTTTAATTTCTACTGTACCTTCTGCCAGAAATAAATTGGATAATTCACTTGTAGCCAAAGTATTAAATACATCACTTAATCGCATATACTCTCCTAGACAATATAACTACTAACATAGTTATCTTCGTGGTAATCATTACCCCATATTAAATCTTGTCTTACATCAGCTTCTTGACTGGGTGTCCAGATACTCATCATGGCTAACTGACTTATTGTGTCTAAGCCATCATCGTGTTTAGATTTAAACCCACCCACAGACGCTTGCTGTAATTCAAGCATTAATTCTTTCATAGGTATTGTATGCTTTTTATCGTGAGGAAAGTAAAAACGCTTTAACTTAAAATCAGGTACAACCATATTAAATCGTTCTAGTTTATTATTATTTGGTTTAAGACCTAACGTACCATCTTTGCTATTACTAGCCAGAGTAAAAAAGACATTACGATTGAACATCTCTCGCTGTATCCAAGCAATAAATCCCCCTTGTTGTCCTGATACTTCTACACCCACAGAGATAGGATTATATTGTCTAACCAATCTGAATAAATCATCAATGTTTTTATCCATGGTTTGTCTGGCACAGATACCATCAATCCAAAAATAGAATCCTTTATGATTGACAGCCCATACAGATATGAATGAATAATCCGCAGATTCTTTTTCACTGGTAGCAAAATCAGTTGTGATATAAAAGTTAAAATTATCCTTTTTATCCATGAGATGATAAGAGTGATACCATTGTATATCTTCATCTAATATCAGTCTTTCATCATCACCCATAATCTGTAACATGAGTTCTTGATAAAAACCTGCTACACGCCCAACAGCAACAGCACTGTCATACCTTAATTTAACGTAGTCATAGCTAAATCGGTCTTCCCAAGCACCTTTAAACTCTTCTTTGCTACATGGAAACTTCTCACATATAGGATAAGCATTCACTGTCCAAGCACCTGATTGTATGGCTTCATACAAAGGGTCATTGGCATTAAAGGGTGTACCTAACCAAATGATTTTTTGTCTGGTAGGGTGTAGGGCATTAATCACCGCTTCATGTACTGTTGCCTTAATGCTCTCTAACACCGTAGGACTTCTGGCATCATCATCAGAAACTAAGTCATCTAAGATAGCCAGTTGTGGACGTTTACCTTGCTCTTTAACACCACGAACACCAGACTTAGCACCATAGGCTTTTACCACAAACTTCTTAGCATCTTTATTGGTAAACTCCCAACGTATGTCAGTGAACTTAATAGACGGTATGTATTTCTGTAAAAACTCACTATTTTCCCATCTATGTTCAATATTCTTTCTGGTTGATTTAACCCCATTATCAATACTGTCTGTTACATAAATAGCCACATTGATATTACCTAGATTAGGTAGTTCCCCAAACACAGCTAAATACAGGATTAAGTATTCTGCATTTACAGTTGTATTGTGAGTTATTACCACGTTATCAATTAGATAACTTTGAGTAGGGCTATCTACCGCAATACATTTACTAGGTTTAATCTCATTAGTGGGTGTAATACTTTCAATGGCTACCCTACTTCCACTTTTATGCTTATTATTTGGTTTCCATTTATCAGCTTTACGTTTTAACCTAAATGGGTTTATATTCTGCAAACTAACTGTTACGGTATAATAACCTAAATAATCATTTTCTTTCCTGCGGATATAAGCATACCCCCCTAATGATTTAACAATATGACTAACACCATAAGCCAAAGATTTAGATGTACTAGTAAATGTGCATAATCCTTTTGGAGATACTGTTCCATCAGTATCCATTAGACCTTGCAATACTGCAATACGCTCTTCACGGCTACCAAATAACAAATCATTAGGGATTACTTTATCCTTATGCTTTGCACTACCTAGATGCGTTGGTATCAATTTACCAAGCCCTAACAAACGAGTAGATAGTGTATTAGCATTTCTTTTATCTTGATAGATTGTTTGATACTCATAAGGAATATGACTTAATACTTCAAATATATCATCTTTATGCCCTGTTATTGTAGGCATACCAGTTGTACTATCAATACTACCATCTCCCAAGATAACCCCAACTGTGTAAGCGTCAATAGGAAACCCTTTACTCTGAAAATCAATAGCTTCTAAAACCAATGGTATAAACCATTTTAAATCTCTACCTTTGGGATTTTTATCAGTGGTTTTTCTATTGTATAAAACACCTTTATCTAGCAACTCTTTGGTTGTTAGATTAAATTCTTCCCAAGTATTGACACTACCTGCTTTTTGAGTTCTCTTCTGTACGATATGAATATGGTCTTCACTAGCCACAAAAGAACTGCCATCAGATAATTTAAACTCATAGGTTTGTTTGTTAAATACTTCTGATACACAAGTTACCTTAGTAGGTTTACCATCTCTGTCAATCACAGTATCCCCTGCAAGAATATCCTGCATGGGTACGTAACCATTAGGTGTCATGATAGGTGTATCAAGTGCTAATGATTTTGCTGACCCACGAAAACACATGGTAGCTACCTGAGTATTACCATCAACCAAACTGTCTAACATCTTATAGTGCATAATAGGTGTTTGGTTTTCTTCACCTTGACTGCCATTAACCAGTTTAATAAAGTTCACAAACTCAATGGCAAATTGAGTGGGTTTATACTGGTTTAGCTTGTCATAATCTACTTCTTTTAAATACTCTATTACTGTCTTAGCCATTAGATATGCCCCATATAAAACTAATCCAATTCTTCATATTGAGCTTCCACTATCTTTGTATGAGCCACATCTGCCACAGACACCACACCGTTATCAATCAAACTCTTTTGTTTGGCAGATAATTGAGCTAATAAATTTTTCATGTCATCAATTTCTTTATTGGCTTTAACACCAATGTCTAATTCTACTTTCTTAACTTCTGGTGGTTTAAGATGAACCAACAGACTGTTAGCACTATCAGCCCTTACCTTTTCACTATTGGCATTCATCATCAAATCAGCCAATACATTAATAGCCTTTTGGTGTAAGTCTTGATTAATCACCCATGATGGTATGATGGATTGCTCCATGATTGTATTAACCAGTTTACCTTTATTATAAATAGATACAATACTGCTAATCTCTTTGGCACTTAGTCCACGAGCTAACATATCACCATATCTGTCAGGAAATGTCTTAATATAACTGTCAATATTACTATTACCCATCAGTTTATGAGTGCAATACTTCACAGCAGATAAGTAATCAGTTATCTTGTATTTACCATCACCTAGTACAGTAAGATAGCTCATAAAGTTATTACGATATACTTCATGTAAATCTGGGTCAGATAAAGTCTGGTTAATGTTATCCAAAACTTCTTGGCTAAGCCCTCTTTTATATTTATCAGGCAGAGCTTTTTTTAACACATCAATGGATAAAGTCATACATTTCTCCTATAAACTTATTGATTATAACCAATAATAATCAGACATAAAAAAACCCATCCACTTGCCCAGAGTGGATAGGTCAAAGTAAAGGACTGTCCTTAGTCTTAGGACGTATTATACATTCTATGAAACCAATATAACAAAAATAAATAAGCCAATAGAATTAACTATTGGCTTATTTGTATGAGCGTTATGCTCTCGCTCTGTTGTGCCTACATAAAATTATGCAGTTTTTCTTTAACAGCGACAGCGTCAGCAATAGCAACCACTCTATTTACACAGTCTGCTATGATACACCATTTATCCCCATTATACTGTAATAACATAGCATACTTATTATCAGATGATTTTATCATTTTAGTATCCAACCCTAAATCTGTACCTTGAAAGTTATGGACTGTGATAATTGACTCAATCATCTCATCAGTTAATCTAAACACATAGGTTTCATTTTGTATGACTTGTAGAACCTTTGGCATAAACTTGTTTTCAAAGACATGATTTGCTTCTAAATTCATTTTTCTTAACTTAAAACCAAATACACGTTTAACAAATTGCCATACTATTACGACACCAATAATCCAAAGTAAAATTGCCATATAAACTCCTAGCTGATATTGTAAATAGGTATTCTACTAAACCAAAAGAAGTAGTCTACCTTATTTTTAATTGGATTAATATTTATTTTAGAAATAGTATCATCATATCTAAAAATATAGTTATGTAATCCTGACCTTTTAGGGAATGCACTATATAAGTTTGGTTGCAGTTGCTAATGCAAGTTTTAGTGCGATTGGTAATATAACTTTTGTTGTATGTCCTTACTTTCTAACTCATCCAAGAAATTTTATACCCCCCTAGCTGTCCTTAAAATAATAATTCTTATTGGTTGTATTGGTATTAGGTAGTTGCACACGGTGCAGGGAGTGGCAATAGCAATGGTGCTATTGTCATTAATCAAACTATTAGGAGTTATCTCATGAACTTGTTCTCTCTTATCGCTTCTTTCTTCCGTGCAATTACCAAGGCTTTCTCAACGGTTGAAGATACGGTTGATATTGCAAAAGGTAAAACTGTTGCATGGAAAGCCAATGCAATGGATGATTTACGTGAAGAACTTGATGGACGTAATCTTACCGAAGTAAATGACTTCTATGAAGACTTGTATGCTACTCATGGCAAGAAGAAATCTAAGAAGAAGTAATCCAAATAACCCTAACCATTTGGTTAGGGTTATTCTACCATTTATTAGCTAAGGAGTATTAGCATGTTACATAATCATCACGTATTAGCTTATGCCATATACATGGCAAAAAGCGATGAAGAAGCCTATCGTAAACTAAAAAGAATTGAAGCAATTCTAACTACCTAAACATAAAACCCTTTGGAATCATCCAAAGGGTTTATTTATTTACCAAATAAATAACACAAACACAAACACAAACACCCAAACAGTACAGGTGTGTAAAACTGGGTTAAAACTCTGGCAGATTTCTCTCTTGCAGGTTTTGCTAAGTTCGTAGCTTAGGACTTCTTTTGTAGTTGTAGTTTAGTAGTTGCCCACAGGGCAGGAAGTGGCAATAATCCTATTACGGATTTAGCCAATTTAACTTTTAACTTAATCCAACTATGGAGTAATTATCATGGCACGTTCAACAAACAAAATAGCTCAAAACAAAGCAGTATTTAGCAATGAGTTGAAATTGGAATTTAACCTACCAAATGGCAAGGTTATCACACTTGGTTATCTAGCATTGTTTGAAAATAACAATCTACATAACCAAATTAGCAAGCTAACTGATGAACAATTAGCCAACCTACCAAGCAAACTAACCTGTTCAATCGTTGAAGCAGGAACTCGTTCTGAAACGAGTGAGCTAGATTTAGGCTTGTAATCCCTTTAAACCTACATACATTCGTGTGTAGGTTTTTCATTCATTAAAACGGAGTACAGTATGAAAGTTTTCACTTTCCTTACCACAACAATGTTAATTGTCTCAATACAAGCAGATACACGCATGGAAGCAATTCAATCACTCAAAAGTGATGGTTATACCATTGTAAAACAACTCTAACACTTAACCCTAGCAATACAAGCTAGGGTTAATTCATTACCTTAAAACTAAATTAGAGAACAGTACATGATTTATACCAACAATACCCTTGCACCTATGACAGAACAAGATTGGATTGAAATAAGTCAATTTACCCTTTAACAATACAAGCCAGTTTGAAATATAACTGGCTTATTAATTGGAATAAAACATGAACCAAACTACATTAGAAATGTTAATACACCCACAGCATTTAACCAAAGATATTAAAGAATATCTCTTGGCTGAATACGCTGATGATATTTCAAATATCAAAACAGTCTTACAAGATTATCTAAACCAAGATTATTGGGATAGTAAAAATGAAAGACTTGCTATTATTAAAACCTTTGATTTACAAACAGTCATATTAGATATACTTACTTCATTGGTCTTAATTGCTGATGATTATATGCCCTTGATAAGTGTTTGCTCTGCTAAACAGATTAAGGGTATGAATAAAGTACAATCAGCTACAACAATGGGTGAAATACTTCATTGCATAGATACAACAGAATTAATCCTATGGGATAAACCAAAAGATAAAATATTAGTTCGTTCTAATATGGCTTTATCTGATGACTTAGAAAGACGGTTAAATATCATGTGTGTCTTACCACCAATGATGACCAAACCAAGAAAACTAACTCATAATAAATCATCTGGTTTCTTAACAATTAATAATGACAGTCTTATCTTAGGTGATAAAGAAAATCACCATGATGAGTGTATCAGTCTTGATGTGCTAAATACGCTAAACAGCCAAGCATTATGCTTAGACCTAGACATCTGTTATAAATTTGAAAAAGAGTTTACATCAGACTTTGATATAGATACTGATGAATACAAAAACCAAAAGAAAACTTATGATAAAGCCAAAGAACAGTTTGAGTTCTTTCGTGATAAGTTAGCTGATAATACCATATTCTTTACCCACAAAGTAGATAAGCGTGGCAGAGTATATAGTCAAGGCTATCAGATGAATACCCAAGGTACAAGCTATGAAAAGGCTTGTATTAATCTTAAAACCAAAGAATACGTTACAGGTGAATTATGACCTGTAAGGCATAATGAACGGAGTAAATTATGATTTATACATTTGATAGATATAAAAATGTATCAGTATCAATAGGTATCGTTTTTCTCAAAGGTTTTGAGGATAACGGTGATACCTTTTTCCAATCAGTTGGTGTAATGAGAGACAATGAAACCATTGAACAAGCATTAGACAGACTTGGGGTAGACTTTGATACCGTCTATCCTGATTACATCATTCAATAACTTATATAGGTAATAATTATGAAAACCAAAGTAGTGAATAAATATAAAGAACCTTATGATATTTATATAGGGCGTGGTAGTAAGTGGGGTAATCCTTACCCTATTACAGCTAACCAAGATAGAAAAACAGTTATTCAAGCATACAAAGAATATCTGTTAAACAGTCCAGAACTATTAAAAGATTTACATGAACTAAAAGGTAAAACATTAGGTTGTTTTTGTAAACCTAAACCTTGTCATGGGGATATTTTAATAGAACTTATAAACCAACTGGATAAACCAAAGGAATTACCAATGAAACAGTTTAATGCAATGCAGTACCTAGCTATTGACATTGCCAATCACTATGGCTTAGGTAAGCTAAACTATGAAGACCGTATTGAATGGGTTAAAACCAATGAAAAATATTTAGAAGATTTCCAAGACCAAGCAGAAGAACCTATATTATACTATAAGGCTGTTAAAGCATTAAGAGATGTGCAGTCAGGTAAACCCATAGGTCATACAGTAGCTCTTGATGCTAGTAACTCAGGATTGCAGATTATGTCTGCTCTGATGCGTTGTAAAAAGGGTGCTAGTCTAACAGGCATTATTGACCCAGATAACCGTGTAGATGGTTATACACTCATTACAGAGCGTGTAAATGCTAAATTAGATAATAATTTAAATATTCCCAGAAAGAAAGCCAAAGAAGCTACAATGACAGCTTTTTATGGCAGTACAGCAGTACCAGAACGTATCTTTGGAGACAATGTAGATGTATTTTATGAAGTCCTAGAAGAAGAATGTGCTGGTGCATGGGAATTAAACCAAATTTTAATACAGTCATGGAACAAAAAAGCATTAAGCCATTCATGGTATCTACCAGATGGTCATTATGCTTATTGTCCTGTAATGCAAACAGTATCTAAAAGAGCTACTCTATCTGATTGGGATTGCACACCAGTCATGGAGTATAAAGAAAATATGGCTTTGAAGTTTGGTCTATCTAATAGTGCCAATGCAATTCACAGTATTGATGGTTATTTACTTAGAACATTGGTTAGACGTTGTAACTATAAACCAAAGCTAATTAAGAATGCTAGACAAGCACTTATTGATAGTACAGATGAGTTTAATACGGATAATGTATTAAATAAACGTTGGTTTAAAACTAAGATGGCAGATATTGCTGATTTAAAAACCATAACCAATAAAGCCAATGAATTAGATAAGGAGTTAAAAGATGAATTAGTTCGTATATTTGATATGGTACTATCACACGAACCATTTGATGTGATTTGTATTCACGATAGTTTTGCTACACACCCAAACCATTGTAATCAGCTTAGATTTCACTACAAAGAGATTTTAGCTGAGATTAGTGATAGTACCATAATTGATGACATCTGTAATCAACTTTACGGTGATGAAGATACCATTGGTAAAGGAGAAAGTATCAGTCAATATATCAGAAATAGTAACTATGCTATCTCATAAATGCAACCTAACAAACAAACCCAGTTATTGAGTATGAAGCGAACGTAAGCCGTAGCGTGAGCGTAGGCTTACATGAGCTGTAATACGAGATAACACAGTTTGTTAGGTTGTCTTGTTAAAGACAGTTTAATATGTATTGTGCGTGTTCCACGCCCTTGTGGGTTGTGAAGTTACTACAACCTACCACAATATAAACCAAGTGCCATTTAAACCTAGTAGAAATACTAGGTCTTTTTTTTATCTAGGAGTTACCTATGAAAATAGATGACATAATTAAATTCTATGAATATTTATTTAAAGATAACCCAATAGCTTTAAATGAAATTTACCAACAGGCTTGTAACTTCTACCAAGCCAATATTAACCAAGTAACTAGTATGGAGCAATTTCATGACCATAAAACTAAACCAACAAGAACTTAATTGGGTTGCTAATGAATTTCAAAATGACAGAACAGTACAAGAGATTGCTATTGATACTGGCATGTCTGTAAGCAACGTTAAAAGAGCATTGGCAGAGAAAGGTTTATTATCGCTTAGTTGGTATAAGACCACTGATGAAATCCAAATGCTTAATTATTTAAAAGCAATGGGTGTTAATAATTTAATTGATTTAAGAGGTGTATTATGAAACCTTTAGAAGTATTAGAAGCACTAAGACTAGGTAAAGAAGTTGAATATAAGTATCTTGATGATACTTGGGTTGAATATAAACAAACTTCACCTGTTGGTATATTAACCAGTACAGAATACTCATTTCGTATTAAACCAGTAGAGATGATTACTGTTGGTGATATATCATTTCCTAAACCAATAACAGAGTTACCTGTTGGAGCTACCAAAATACATGTTGTGGACTTCTACTATGCTGACCCACAATGTAAAGTATACAATGAACCTGTAACAATGGATATATTGATTAAACATGGTGTAGCTCATCTAACCAGAGAGAATGCTATTGCTCATGCAAAAGCATTAATTAAATTAAGTGGTGGTACTTATGATTCATCTAGTTAAACAAAACCCTATACAAGGTCTTCCTTATTTACACTATGACAGTAAATTCTTTATTGCTACTGATGTTGTAGACTCTACGGCTTGTGCTTTACTAGACCCCAAGCAGTTTATGATAGACGGTAGCAGTCCATTTATTGTTAAACCAAATCCAAATGATTTACTGGTTATTTATGACAATAAATTAAAGACATTTGATTTAGGGTATTGGATTGATGATACACAATCTTTCTTGATAACTGAAACCAACCAAGAAATTTATTCAAAAGATTTATATTATCAATATATTAGTATGGAGTAATACTATGGGCTTAGATTGTTTTGTTGATGTACCAGAAATCATTGAATTTGATGATGACGGTAGAGTTACTAACTTTATATCCAAGAAAGAAATTGCTTATTGGAGAAAATGTTGGTTTCTACACAAGTACTTAGCTAATGAGTATTTAGAGATAGACCCAACAGAAATTGAATTTAATTGTGTCTATATTGAACTTACAGATAGTTTATTGACTGGATTACACAAAGCAATGTGTGATGAAGCGTATGAACAGTCATTATCATTTGATGAAATTGAGTATTATGATGTAGTAGATACCGATGACATTGATGAGTTAAAGAAAGCCATCAAATTTAAAACAGAAAATCCAGAAACCAAAATCTATTATCATGGGTGGTATTAATATAAAAGAAACATTAAGGAGTAAATCAATGAACACCATGCAATGTACATTAAATCAGGTAGCCCAAGTGCTACCTATTTTATTTAAATCAAAAGTAGTACCGTTTCTTCACTCATCACCTGCCATCGGTAAGAGTAGTATAGCCAAACAAATAGCAGAAAAATATCACCTAGAAGTAATTGACTTACGTCTTACTGAAATGGATGCTAGTGATATTCAAGGCTTGCCTTATTTTAAAGATGGTAAATCTACATTTCTACCTTTTGATACTTTTCCTATTGAAAGTACACCGCTACCAAAAACTAAGAAAGGGTGGCTATTACTGCTTGATGAGTTCAATTCAGCTCTACCTAGCGTACAGGCTAGTGCATACAAGCTCGTATTGGATAGGCAGGTAGGTCAGCATAAACTACATGATAAGTGTTTTATCATCGCTTGTGGTAACTTAGACAATGATAATGCCATTGTTAATACCATGTCATCAGCACTTATCTCACGCTTTGCACATTTTTATATCCAAGTGGATAATACAGAATGGCAAGAATGGGCAGTAGCTAATGACATTCATCCAATGATTACATCCTTTCTTAATTTCAAACCAAATCTACTCTATACATTCAATCCAGACCTAGATACACCTTATGCCAGTCCTAGAACATGGCAAATGATGAGTAAGGTATTAGACAACAATACACCACTTATTGTTATGGCTTCATTACTTGGTTTAGGTGTTGCCCATGAATTTAAAGCGTTCATGGAATATCACAAAGAACTGCCAACCATTGAAGACATTCTAAAAGACCCAGAGAACTATCCAATCCCAGATATGATTGGTATTAGGTGGGCTACTTTAACAATGGTTGTTGGTCATCTAGATAAAGACATGGATAAACTAACTACCTATCTAAAACGTTTTAGTCCTGAAATGCACATGGTTGCCCTACGGGAGATTAAAGGTAGATATGGTATAGATAAGATTGCTCAATCTAAATTGTTAAGAGAATGGCTTACAGACTTAGGAGTCAAAGCGTATGGACATAAACCACGCTAAAAATGAAATTAGCTATGCCAAGATTAGATTATTTAACCAGTCTAATATGGTATTCACATCAAGTCTTTGTTCTATGTTAGAAACTGTATTAACTGATGAAGTGCCTTATGGTGCAACCAACGGTAAACAGTTACTAATCAATCCAAAGACTTTTGTAGAGCTTACAGATAATGAGCAAGTATTCTTACTTGCTCATGAAACACTTCATGTAGCTTATTTACATACATTAAGACGTGATGATAGAGACCATCAGATATTCAATATGGCTTGCGATTATGTCATTAATCTTGAATTAGTTAATCAAGGCATGACTATGATACAAGGTGGTCTATTAGACAGAAAGTATCGTGGTATGTCATCAGAAGAAGTCTATGATTTACTCAGCAAAGATAATAAACCAAAACCTAGTAACGCATTAGGTAATGATATTATCCCTAGCGATGAATCAGCTACTGATGAGATTACAGCTAAGATTATCCAAGCAGTACATCAAGCTCAAAGAAGTAATAATTATGGTTCTGTACCTGACAGTGTAAAACGTTATGTAGGCAGTTTACATAAACCAAAGGTAAACTGGAAAGCAGTATTAAAGCGTTTTATGCTTAATGCAGGTAAAGCTGATTACTCTTGGAAGAAACCAAGAAAAAAATTACTTAACCAAGGATTTTACTTACCTAGTGTTAATTCGTTTGGTTTAAGTAAAGTAACCTTTGCTATTGATACATCAGGCTCTGTTGATGATAAGATGTTTAGTCAGTTTATCTCTGAGATACATCATGTATTTAAACAGCTAAATCCAGATAGTATTGATTTAATGTTGTTTGATACTTCTGTTAAACTACATAAACCAATCAAATCCACCAATGAATTAAAGAAAGTTGAATTAGTTGGTTATGGTGGTACTGATTTAAGAGATACCTTAGAGAAGTACACAAAAACCAATAGCAAAGCTCTTATTGTCATTACAGACGGTTATTTTAATACCAGACTTACCAATCCAAAGAAACCAGTATTATGGGTTATATTTAATAATCCACGGTTTACTGCTTCCTTTGGTAAAGTTATACATTTTAAATTGGAGTAAATATGAAACTCACAGATGAACAACTAAAAGCCAAAGATGAGATTATCAATTTCATCTTTGATGATAAGCAAAAACAAATCATTTTACAAGGTCATGCAGGTACAGGTAAGACCACCATTCTAAAAGCCATTAAAGATGAATATGAGGCTATTTTTACATTAGGTAATGCTCTTGGTTTAGAGAAAAGACATTGGCAGTTTTGTGCTACTACCAATAAAGCAGTTGAAGCGTTAAATGCTAATGGTATCAAAGCCAGAACAGTCCATTCTTTCTTTGGTTTAAGTGCCTGTGATACTCCATTTAAAAAGGTATCTCCTATTAATCATATTGTAGTGATTGATGAATGTAGCTATCTTAATTATGAGCAATTAGCTCATATCCAATCCGTGTGCAAAAAGATTATCTATGTAGGAGATAAAAACCAACTAACACCGATTGGTTTAAACCATGCACCTGTATATTATGCTGATATTGCTATGGTAGAGCTTACACAGACCATCAGACAGCAGAATGCACCTAAGATAAGGGATTACTGTGATAAGCTCAGAGAAGCGATTACAACTAATTCTGACACACCTGCTATTGTATTAGGCAAAGAAGTTATTCATCTAAACCAAAAACAATTTGAACAACAGATTAAACAAGACTTTGCTAATTATGATGGCAGTCAAAAAATTCTTGGTTTAAAAAATACCACAGTACAAAAATACAATAATCTCTTAGCCAAAGAGATTAAAGTAGGTGATATTCTGATTAATAACAACTATCATAAATCCACCAATCTGGCTAACAATGCTAAAATATTGGTTAGACAGGTATATGGGGATATGACCTTGTTAGGGGTTAAAGTAACACACTGTTGTATAGATACTATGTCCTATGGTCATTATGATGTTTATATCCCTAAATCAGCCACTGGCATGAGTAGAGCATTTAAAAAATCCAAAGAAGAAAGTAATTGGGCTGTTTATAATGAGTTCATTGACCTAAGACAGCCTTATGCTCAAACCATTCACAAAGCACAAGGCAGTACTTACTCTACCGTGTATATTCATTTAAATGACTTAGATTCAGTAGAAACCAAAAAAGAGAAAAACAGATTGCTTTATGTAGCTTTCTCTCGTGCTACTGATAAGGTTTATTTAACAGGAGAATTGCCGTGATAATCTTACAAAATAAAACAGAAAAGATAGCTTATTTTGTGCATGGTGTTAATCCAAATCCTAGACATGAAGACAGTAGATTCATGTCTTTGTATTTGCATAAAGCACTAACTTGTCTTAATGATATAGATGAAGTTACAGAGTATTGTACAAAAGAATTTGCTAATATATTAGGTAACTATAAAACCATAGATAAAAGAGTTTATCCTTTGGGGTCATTACAAAGAGATAAGTTTTTATCATTGGTTTTCTTTTATAAAGGATTGAGAGCGTTATGAGCATAGATAATATAGAAGTTGCGTTTCTCAATTACATACCCAAAGAGGTAAATTTATCAAGATACCTACTTACTATAAGGAGTTATATAATTGATGAGTTCATTTAATGTACAAGCTAGTGTAGAAAATACTAAAACTTATGCTAATTATTATATTAGAAGTTTAATTAATCCTATTGATGGTATCTATACAGAGGAACAGCGGTGGGATTATAACTTTATGCTTGATTATTTTCTAAGCGTTTTATATCTAATACCAATAGATAGGAAGCGATATCTACCAGAGCCTATTAACTCTAAATTTAGTCTTTACCCACTAGGACAACCTTATTACATTAAAAAATTCCTTAATGAACATAAAGATGAATTTTTTAATAAGTTTTACTATTACAAGGGTTTAAATAATTTATGACTAAATTTAATGAGTATGAAGAGCAGTTCATTACGTTGTATCTATTCAGGTTAATAAACTTAAATTTAACTGATTTTAGCTCTGAGGAAGCAGACAATTATCGTTTCATGCGAGAGTACTTATCTAAGTGTTTATCTTATAATAACAGTATTAGGAATGAATATTTACCTGAACCAATAGATTATATCGTAGCTTATAGTATTCCTACTATTACTGCGGTTGATGATTTTCTATTTGAAAACAGAGATAAATTCTTTGAACTGTTCTACTATTACAAAGGTCTTAACTCACTATGAACCATTTACTATTTCATGATAAGCCAAAAGTAGCTATATTAATCAAAGACAGTTATTTTAACCGTAAGGATATAGAACAATACTATGTTAAACCACTTGGTTTGCCTTGTATGGCGTTTAGTCTTTACTATGAACCAACCAATAAAGTATCAGCTACCAAAGCCAAAGAGTGTCTTAAAAGAATACTACCTAGTATCAAACAACAAGGTATTACTTATCTTTATGTGGCAGATAGTACTTACTTTAAACAACTCACCAAAGAGAAAAAATCAGAAATTCATTTAGGTTATGTGTTGCCATGTAAACTTACAGGCTATGAACATATTCATGTAGTCTATGGGATTAATTATGCACAGCTTATGTATAATCAAAGTATGGCTAGCAATCTGACACTATCACTTAATACATTGGCTAATCATATCAATGGTAAAGCCAATGGTTTTGGTGATGTTATTTACGAAGCAAGTTACAACAAACCAAATGATTTAATTGGTTATCTTGATGAACCTATGTTAGCCATTGATATTGAGACTACTGGCTTAGAACTGGGTAGTGATTTAATATCTATTGCTTTTGCCAAAAATGAACATAGTGGTATTTCATTTAAAGTTAGTGATAAGCGGTTTATTAAACAATTCTTTGAGAAGTATCATGGTTATAAGACATTTCATAATGCCAGTTTTGATATTAAGCATATTATCTATCATTGCTTTATGGATAATCCAAGTGATATGAAAGGTCTATTACACGGTTTACACACCATGTGTAGAAACCTACATGATACAAAGATTATCGCTTACTTAGCTACCAATAACACACAAGGTAATACACTGGGTTTAAAAGATTTAAGTCATGAGTTTGTAGGTAACTATGCAGTAGATGTAACTGATGTTACTAAGCTAACCGATGATGATTTGTTGGAGTATAACCTAAAAGATACATTGGCTACATTCTATGTATTTAATAAGTACTACCCCATCATGTTACAAGATAGTCAAGAGAATATCTACAATACCATCATGCTACCTAGTCTTAAAACCATTATTCAAATGGAATTAACAGGTATGCCCATGGATATGGCAGAAGTGCTTATGTTAAGAGATGAGCTTAGAGCTAAGAGCCTAACACTTGAAACCAAGATACAAGCACATGAGCTAGTCAAAGCTACTGTTATTGGTTTAAAAGAACAAGAGTGTATTAAATATAACAAAAGCCATAAGAAACAAAAAGTACCTAATAACTTTAAGATTAGATTTAATCCTAATAGCCCTAAGCACATGATTGAACTACTCTATACAGTCATGATGCTACCTGTGATTGATTACACAGATATCAAGCAACCTAGTGTATCTGGCAAAACCATAGCTAAACTTATGAACTATACAGATGATACAGAGTTACTTGACTTGATACGAGAATATGCTGATATTCAAAAGATATTAAGTACTTTCATTCCTGCATTTTTAAATGCTAAACCAAGAGATAATCATCACTGGCTTCATGGTAATTTTAATCTTGGGGGTACTGTGTCAGGTAGGTTATCTAGTAGTAATCCTAATTTACAAAATCTACCTAGTGGTAGTACCTTTGGTAAACCTGTTAAGAAATGTTTTACTGCACCAAAAGGTTGGATATTCTGTGGGGCAGATTACAATGCCTTAGAAGATAAGGTCAATACCCTACTAACCAAAGACCCAAACAAAGAAAAGATTTGGATTGACGGTTATGACGGTCATTGTTATAGAGCATTTTATTATTGGAGAGACCAATTTCCTGATATTAAAGAAACAGTTGAAAGTATTAACTCTATCAAAGATAAATATCCTAAACTAAGACAACGCTCAAAAGCACCAAGTTTTGCCTTGCAATATAGCGGTACTAAGTTTACTTTGATGAATAACTGTGGGTTCTCTGAACAAGAAGCTCAGCAAGTGGAGAAAGGCTACCATGAAATGTATAAAGTATCTAATGAATGGGTAGCCAATAAAATCAAACAAGCAGAACAACAAGGTTATCTTGATACTGCTTTTGGTTTAAGAATTAGAACACCAGTTCTAGCCAAATCCATTCTAGGTAACTCTAAGACACCTTATTTAGCCATAGCAGAAGCCAGAAGCGTAGGTAATGCTGTTAGTGGGCAATCTTATGGAATGCTTACCAACAGAGCCTTAAATGAGTTTATGGAGCGAGTATGGAAGTCTGAATACAGTCTTGATATATTCCCTGTTGCTACCATCCATGATGCCATCTATTTGGTTATCAAAGATAATATCAATGTAGTTAAATGGGTAAATGATAACTTAGCTGAATGTATGTCATGGCAAGAATTACCAGAGCTTAAACATGATAAAATCAAGCTAACTGCTGAACTTGGTTTATTCTACCCTAATTGGGCTAATGAAATTACCCTACCCAATAAAGCCAGTAGAAAAGAAATCAAAAAAAATAGTACTATCACATAAATAAATACTAGGTATTTTGTGTTAAAATGCTCCAAATCTTTTTGGAGTATTTTTATGTATCATCGTTTACTGCATAAGTACAAAGAGTTTGAGGGTCAAAGTAATGTCATCGTTGGTATGGGTGAATTGCCTTGGTCTGAATATAAACAAGGTTGGATAGCACCTAGTGGTATCGTTGTTCTTGATAGACAAGAAGCCATTAGAATAGCTACCTATTTAGATAAACTTTATACGAAAAATAATATTCGTATTGCAACCAAAAGGAACTCATATAGATGAACCCAGTCATGTGTATTACCAAAGCCAATCTACACCTAACAGAGGGTATTAATAAGATTGAGCTTAATCCAGAAGACATTCATTTTATTAACCGTAACGTTGTAGATAGTAAGTTACCTAACTATCATGCCATTGGTACTATGCTTCCACAGATATTACCTTATATTTTTGTTAAGTGTGGTGATGAATATCTTACCTATGCTCGTAGGGGCAGTGAAACCAGATTACATGGTAAACGTTCTATGGGATTTGGTGGTCATGTAGAACTGTCTGATTTAGATGATACCCCCAGATGGTGTATTCATGCTACTGCTGAAAGAGAACTCAAAGAAGAACTGGGTTTGGATGAGAATATCAAACTTACAGATGAATATATCTACTCTGATTATGATAAAGTCAGTCAAGTGCATATTGGTGCTATTGGTTTTATTGAGCTGGGAGATAAGTCTTTGATTAAACCAGATGAATTAGAAATACTAAACCCAGTATGGCAAACCATTGATGATATTAGAGCTAGAATTGATGGTTATGAAAGATGGTCTCAGATTTTAGTTAAGCATATAGATAAATAAAATAAAGGGTCTTATGACCCTTTATATTTGTTATAAGCACTAGCCAGTTTAATATGATACTTATTTTTAGCATAGCCACTGCCATTATATCCCCTAGCAAATCTTACCCAGTCTTTATTTTTAAGATGAATAAGTAAGCCATTGGTTTTGATAAATCTAATCATGGCTTCTAATTGCTTGGCTTCTGAGTGATACATATCATTGATAAATGCTTGTAAGCTCTCATAACCAAGTGATTTCCAATGATAACCCATGACTTGACCCAAGCCCCATGAACAGCTTTGTAATGCGTGTTCTTGTGAATATCCAGAAGCAATACCTAATCTACTGTGCTGTTCTGATGTCTTACCATACCTATGTGTACCCCAACGTATATAACACAGTTTAGGATGTTCTTGCATGAGTTTATTACGAACAGTAATCAGATGGTTTTGGGTAAGCAACCTGTGCATGATATGCGGTTCATAGAGTATTTTAGGTAAACCATTGATAAAACCACTACCACTGGCTTCTACTTCAATCACTGCTCTCAAACAAGCATACTCAATACCATGTGTATTGGCTAATTCTTTGATTTGTTCATTGGTTAATATTTTCATTATTTTCTCCTTTTTTACGCATGTCTGTATCTCCAAAATAATATCCTATTTGACTAGATACATATCCTGCAATAAAACCAATTACGATATTAATTAAATTATTATTTTCTTTTGGCATACTTACAAAGAATAAACCCAATATAATTAAAAACATCATACTACTAAAAAACATGGTAATAATAAAATGCTCATTTAAAAGTTTTTTCATTATAATTCTCCAAATCATTGACTTCTTTTTCTAATATGGCTACCTTTTGATTTAACGTAGCTAATTCTTTTTGATGTTCATTATTAGAAGTAACTATCCAAGTGCAAAAAGCAATAGCACCAGCACCTAACATAGAAATAAGCCATTTAAGAGTTAATATTGCACCTTTGGCAGATGTAAAATCACTCTCCATTTTTTCTATCTTAATGCTATTGGCTTGTCTTTCTTCATACTGGTGTTCATTTATGACAGTCAGTCTGATGATGTCTTTGGATAACTGTTCTAATTTTAAATGCACATTGGTTAATTGTTTTTTTAGTTCTTGTTCCATGGTTATTCCACATGTTGAATTATTTTTAATGTTTTAATTGGATTAGGTGAATTATTAATACTAAAATGTATACTTAATTTTAAAGATAAATTTTCAGGATTAAGTAAACGAAATACTTCACTGTATTCATTACAGGTTATTTTAAATGAGTAATCACTAAGATACTTTATCTTAATACTAGATACATCTTTTAAAGGTATCTGTATTTTATCACCATATTCGTCTCTAGGAATAAAAAGATAATCACCAGAATTGCGTATATAACCATGACCTTCACCAAACCACTCACTTATCAAATATGGTAAAGAGATTTCAAAACTACTTGCTTTTATCAAATCAGTTAAAATAAACTCATAAGTAACATTAGGATTTAATCTTTGTGAAACTTTCATGTTATAAGTACCATATGGCGTTGGTTCAGTATTTACAAAGACAAGTTCATTATCTATACTTTCAATAATTCTTACATGTATTGTTTTTAATCCCGTATATTGTATTTCCCAAAAATTAGATATTTCATTAGGTAGGATAGGGTACACATAACCTGTATAATTAGGTATAAATCTTACTTTACCTGTTTCTGGATTATGGTTTATTCTGCCTATATACTCTCCATGAGTACCGTGTTGAATGGTATGAGCTATTTGTAAATCAAAGGTTTCTTTATAAATAAAATCATCTATTTTTATTAGCATGCCTGATTCATAAGAGTTAAGTCTGGTGATGGTAGTACCCTCATACACAGAGATTTCCATAGTTACCTTACCTGATAATAACTTACTGTACCATAATCCAAATAACTCAACGTCAGTAACGCCATCATAGAAGTGGGGCATAACATAATGCAATCCATTAAATCCTTGAATATCTCCATAGATAACACTGTTATCTGGTATAAAGTTAAAAATATTAACAATATTATATTGTTCTATGTCATGGATGGCTCTCATTAAAAAATCTTCCCCAGAAGTATCTTCCCAGTAAAAAGAAATGACAAGAGTGCCTGCATTCGGTGTAATCTTCATTGGTTTAGTCTCCATTGGAAGAGTATTTTCATAATAGTTTAGTAACATGTCATGTTTGCCCAAATCACTTAATAATAATCTATAATTAGCATTTTCTAGATTATCTATATTTTTGGTAATTGTGGTTCTATTTAGGTCTGTTTCATCGGTAGTACTAAAATGTAATGTGCCAGTAAAAAATCCTTGTAAGTGAAGTGCACCATTGTTTAAAGACATCTGTGGCATACCATAACTGTCATAATGACCATCCAAAATAAGTTCACGTTTTATAAGGTCAAGTGCTCCTATGTATTGTTTAGGATACTCTATTGGTTGCCAGTGTATGAGTATATAAGACGCAACTTCTAATGGGGTTAATAATGAGGTTAAATCTCTTACTGTTAAAATAGGACTGTAATTCAGGCTTGCTTTTAATTGCTCAATATAATTATCCCCCAAAGCAATAAAAGGAGTTTCTTTTAATCGCTCATTTAAGTCTTGAAGATATTTGATGGTTTCATCTCTATCAGGTATATCTATTTCTCTCATGTAATCACCTTTTGGTTTGGTTGTTATAAAAGTTGTACTATACCATCGTGATTTAACAACTGGTTAATCTGCTGTGCGTTCCGCACTCCTGTGGGTTTTGAATTGAACGCCATAGCCAAGTCATGAGTGGCTAATAACCATGACAGATTGTAATAAGCCATGCTTTTTACATTTTAAGCTCCAACTTAGGTACAATCCGTAAGTCCTACGATACAGGACAATTCTTTATTTAAACCAAAGGATAACTTATGACACTGCGTTTATTAATTTTTTGTTTAATTACTTTATTGGTTTGTGTCATGTCCAATTCTCATGAACCAAGACAATGTCTACGAATTAATAATGCTGATATTAGAAGATGTTAGCATCTATTTTACAACGGAGCTATTATGATTAAAGCTACAATCATTGCTGATAGCATATCAGCATATACAAACCAACGCATTACGACTTTTGAACTAGAATACCCTAGATTTATTCTGGCTGAATTAAACACTCACAGAGCGTTTAGCCGTAATTCTGCTAGTAGTAGAGCAATCCCTATTGATAAGATGATTGAACAGATACAAACCAATACAGCAATGCCTATTCATTGGGGGTTAAACCAGTCAGGCATGCAAGCCAAAGATGAACAGGCTAATAGCACACTGGCTATTAATGCTTGGTTAGAAGCTCGTGATAGTGCTATTAAACATGCACTTAAATTAAAAGAACTTGGTTTACATAAGCAGATTGTTAATCGTGTATTAGAACCTTTTTGTATGATGAAAACACTGGTTACAGCTACTAATTATGACAACTTCTTTTACCTAAGACTGCATAAAGACGCACAACCAGAGATACAACAATTAGCTCGTGTCATGTATGAAGCCATGAAAGAGAGTAAACCAGTTAAACTTTATCAGGGTCAATGGCATACACCTTATTATGGTAATGGTTATTGGAACTTACACAGTGATGATGACTTAGAAACAGCACTCATGATTTCATGCTCATGTTCAGCACAAGTATCCTATCGTAAGACAGATGCTAGTATTGACAAAGCCAAAGCCATCTATGATAAATTGGTTAATAGTCAGCCTGTTCATGCCAGTGCCTTTGAACACTGTGCTACTCCAATAGATGACCCACTAGATGATGATGGTTACTTTAAACAAGGCATCATTTGTTATAGTGATTATGGCAATTATTATAGTGGTAACTTTGTAAATTGGATACAATACAGACAACTTATCCCAAATCACGATTATAAGGCGGACAACTATGTATAAGATACCTAAACTCAAATGGTCTGATAGGCTAGAACAAGCCTTGGATAATTACCGTAATGTATGGTTTACCACCAATACATTTAATGACTATTATATTCAAAAAGAAGATGACTTATTTTATTGTTACTATGGTAATGGTAGATTTAGAGAATTTAAGTCATTAGATGAAGCAAAAGACTGGGTAGAAAATACTCACTACCCAGACCAAGTAAATAAATATTTGGAAAAAGTATAAAGAATTATGCCATAGATTTATTTAATTCTTTTGTTAGCATTTCACTTTCACTTTCACTTTAAGGAATACCATGATTGAACAAGTTCTAAACCAAAGAGCTACTACACACGGTAGCTTTACATCCAATGCCCATACAAGCCAATTATTAAAAGATATTGTATCTCATGGAGATAACTTTGCAGATTTATCTTTGGTACAACGTGAAGCACTTCACATGATACTGCATAAAATAGCTCGTATTACCAACGGTAACTGTGATGAAAAAGACCATTGGATTGATATTATTGGTTATACTCAACTGGCATTGAACAGTATTGCTTAGCAAATTAACATAAAAATCTCTTGTTAGATTAAGATAATTATTTATCCGCTCTCACAGGAGATTTTATGTTATTTGTTTCTGATGACTTTGAGTTATCCAAAGATAAAATAGTGGTTCTTACTAAATTTTATCCCCAAACCAAACTAACCAATACAGGTAATGCAACAGCTAATATTTTAAAAAGTAAAGATGGTATTCATTGGTTAGCTCTTACTTCATTGGCTTCTAATCAATCATTAGATACTACCTTAGAAGAAGCGTTTATCTATCTTACTTTTAAAGAAGATACCACAGTATATTTCCAACACCAAACACCTAACCATTACCACTTAGATAATGAACAAAATCAGCTTAATGCACGGTTTGACAATTTAGCGGTGGGCGGTCGTAACCTGCTACTTAACACGCAAAACATGACTTGGTGGACTTGGAGACAAGTTGATACAATCAGCAACAACCACTTGGAGCTAACCCAACCCTTGTTTAATCTAGGCATGCGAACGTCTTATCAAACTGGGCTAGATTTTAAAGACGGTGAGACAATTACACTGAGTTTTGAGTATCGTACAGACTTAGACAACCTAAGCTACACCTACCTATTAAGTCGTCAAAGTGGTAACATGGGCGGTTTTAACCCCATGTCTATCAATAATGATGGGCAATGGCACAGGGCGACAACAACGGCAACAGTCAGAAGCGATAGACTTAACTGCTCAATCTTGATTGGTAGCATTCAATCAGCTGACGGTGCAAGTCTTGGTAAGAGCGGAAGCTACTTAGAAATACGCAAAATCAAGCTAGAACGTGGCAACATCGCAACAGACTGGACACAAGCCCCAGAAGATTTGCAATCTCTTGTAGATGCTCTAATAACTCGTATCACAGCATTAGAAAATAGATAATATCCCTAACCCTTTACCAAACCGCTTCTAGCGGTTTTTTGGGTTTTAATTTGGAGTAACCATGCAATATACCAACAATCACAATATACCCCTACCATTAGCGGTATTTTTAGCCACAGACCATTATGACCATGAACCCAATACCATTAGTACCACAGGTTTACTAAAACCACTAAGACAACTTATATTGGGTAGGCGTTTAGCATCATCAGATAACGTTGTAGATTTATCTGACATGGTTTCATCTCGTATGGGTACTGCCATACATACAGCCATTGAATTAGCTTGGCAAGAGCCTACACGAGCGTTAAAGTTACTAGGTTATGATGATGATACCATCAAACGTATCAAAGTTAATCCAACCAAAGTCAAAAAGAATGATATTGCTGTCTATATGGAAAAGCGTTCTTATAAAGACATGCTTGGCTTTAAGATTTCAGGTAAGTTTGACTTTGTAGCAGAAAATAGAGTTCATGACTTTAAATCCACATCAGTTTGGAATTACATGAACCAATCCAATGCAGATAAATACAGTTTACAAGGGTCTATTTACCGCTTTCTTAATCCTGACATCATTACCAAAGATGAGATGGTTATCCACTATATCTTTACAGATTGGAGTAGGGCAGAGAGTATGCGTAATCCTGCTTACCCACAAGCTCGTGTATTAAGTCAAAAATATAATCTATTATCTTTGCAAGAGACAGAGCATTATATCAAAACCAAGTTATCTGATATTTTAGAGTATCAAGATAAACCAGAAACAGACATACCTTTTTGTACTGATGAAGAGCTATGGCGTAAACCAACAGTATGGAAGTATTACAAAAACCCTAATTCAACCAAATCAACTAAGAACTTTGATAACAAAGCACAAGCCTTTGCCAGATTTAATGATGATGGTTGTGTGGGTGAAGTTAGAGAAGTTAAAGGTCAAGTGAGTGCTTGTAAGTACTGCCCTGCTTTTTTATTATGCACTCAAAAAGACGCTCTTATAGCCAGTGGAGATTTAATTGTATGACAGAGATTCATAATTATTTACAGGTAACCGAAGAAGATTTACCTTGTCTTTGTAAAGTCAGTAATGTTTCTGAGAACTATCTTAGAGAATTTGGGGAAGTTCATTTAGTTGTAGATATTATTACTGAACCTTATTTCACAGATACTTACCCACATACAGAGTCCTATGGTGAGATTGCTGAAAAGTATAAGCACCTTTACATTAAAAGAGCGGTAACAGATAACAACAGATTGTATGACTATGCTATTAAGGAGTAAACAATGAAAAACTTTAACCAAATGAAGTATTACCCATTAGCAGAAGAGTTAGTAGAGATACTTCAAGCCAAAACACAAAATACCAATCCTTTATTTTTTCGTGTCATTGTGGCTTATTATTTATCTGTTATTGCAGGTCATATGAGAGCTTCTATTAAAGGTTGGATTGGTAAAGAACCTATCCCTGTAAACAGCTATGTCATCGCTTTACAGCCATCAGGAGCAGGTAAAGGGCATAGTACCACCATGATGTCCCAAGAAGTCTTAAAAGGGTTTACAGAGACATTTATTGAGTATACTTTTCCTATTACTGCTGAGTGTAATATTCAACAGTTGGCTATTAAAAGAGCCAATAAAACAGGTAAAGATATTGATGAAGAACAAACCAAACTAGAAAAAGTATTTAATGATTTAGGTGCTTTAATGTTTGAGTTTGATAGTGCTACTGTACCTGCCATCAAGCAAATGAGACAGAAGCTATTGATTGCCAATGCAGGTGCTTGTAACCTTACTGTTGATGAAGCAGGAGCTAATTTATCAGGTTCTATTGACGCTATGATTGCTTACTTAGAGCTATATGATAAAGGTCTTATCAGGGATAAGCTGGTTAAGTCATCAAGTGAAAATACTCGCTTTGAGCGTATTGAAGGTCATACACCAACCAATCTACTGATGTTTGGTACACCATCTAAACTGTTAGACGGTGGCAAAACAGAAGAGCAATTTTATGAACTCTTAGAGATGGGTTATGCTCGTAGATGTTTATTTGGTTTTACCAACCAAGTACACAAAGCCAAAGTAAATTCTGTTGATGAGCTTATGAAAACTTTGTTTAATACAGACCACGATGACAGCTTAGAGAGTATTGCAGAGCATATTACTTTATTGGCTGACCCTGACAAGCTAAATACCAAGCTAACGCTTAGCACAGATAGTATTAAGCTACTGCTCACTTATAAGCTACATTGTGAAAATTTATCAGCAGAGCTATCAGAATTTGAAGCCATACGTAAAACTGAAATAGAACACCGTTATTTTAAAACCATGAAATTAGCAGGTGCTTATGCTTTTGTGGATGGTAAAGATATCATTACACCAGAGTATGTTGAATATGCCATCAGATTGGTTGAAGATAGTGGTGAAGCATTTAATAAGTTATTAACACCACAACGCCCTTATATCAAATTGGCTAATTATTTAGCCAGTGTAAGACATGATGTTACCTTAGCTGATTTGGATGAAGACTTACCCAGTTTTCGTGGTAGTAAAGCTCAAAAAGATGAAATGATTCAAATGGCTATTGCATGGGGTTATAAAAATAACATTGTCATTAAAAAATCATATACTGACAGTATCATGTTTTTAAATGCTGATACCATTGATGAAACCAATTTAAATGAAATGATTTTATCTTTCTCAAAAGAAATTACAGAGAATTATAAAAATCAAATTGTATCCTTTGATAAGATTGATAAGTTATTAACCAAAGATAATTATCATTGGCTTAGTCATCATCTTATAGATGGTTATCGCAAAGAAGATAACTGCCAAGCAGGATTTAATTTATTGGTTTTAGACATTGATGGTACTTGTTCTTTGAATACAGCACAGCTACTACTTAAAGGATATAAAGCCATATTTCAAACTACCAAAAGCCATAAAGATGATGACCCTCATTTTAGAATTATCCTACCCATTAACTACACGTTAAAGCTAGACGCTAAGGACTACAAAGAAATGTATAATGCAGTCATTGCACAGTTACCTTTTGATGTAGATACCCAATGCAACCAACGCAGTAGAAAATGGGAAACCAATAAAAATGCTACCATCATTCATCAAGATGGTGAGTTGTTTGACATACTTCCTTTTATTCCTAAGACCACTAAGAATGAAGAAAGACAATCACAGCTAAGAGACCAAGAGCATTTGGATAATTTAGAGCGTTGGGTTATTAACAATACAGGAGACGGTAATAGAAACAATATGCTATTAAGATATGCTATGATACTGGTTGATAGTGGTTATAAGTTTGATACAGTGAAAGATAAGGTTATTGGTTTAAATAATAAACTTGTTGATAAACTGGATGAGCTTGAATTACACAGTACCATCTTTCATAGTGTGGCTAAAAAGTTAGCTAATTAATCATAGACCCATATTGGTGCGTTCCGCACCTTTGTGGGTTTTTATTTTATTTTGGAGAAACCAATGAGTGATATAGGATTTAATCCTTATGTGGTGTTAATCTCAGGTAAATCAGGTACTGGTAAATCCAGTAGTTTAGAGGGATTAACCAACCATGAAAAGGTATTATATTTAAACTGTGAAAATGGTAGAGCATTACCATTTAAATCAGGGTTTAAAGAAGTAACCATTACACATCCAGAACAGGTAATTACATATCTTACCAAAGCCACAGATAATGATAAATTTGAAACCATTGTGATTGATAGTATTACTTATCTTATGGATATGTATGAAAGTAAGGTTGTGCTTACATCAAGCAATGTTCAAAAAGCATGGGGTGATTATTCCCAATTCTTTAAACGCTTAATGCACGCAGTAGCTAATTGCAATAAACAAATTATTTTTACTGCCCATACTTACTCACAGTATAATGAATCATCACAAGAATTTGAAACAGCAATTCCTGTAAAAGGTGCATTAGCCAAGAATGGGATTGAAAGTTATTTTAGCGTTGTAGTCTCACCCAAAAAAGAGAAAACAGGTAAGCTAGAAGACTATCAATCTGACCTATTAACCGTTACCGAAGATGAAGAAGACTTAGGTTTTAAACACGTTATCCAAACTCGTGTAACCAAGGACACCGTTAATGAACGTATTAAAACACCTAAGAATATGTTTTCACGTAATGAGATACTCATAGACGGTAATATTCAACTCATTTTAGACCGATTAAAAGTATATTATGATAAGTCATGATGTGGTAAAAGAGTATCTTGATTATGATGAAATTACTGGACATTTAACATGGATTAAAAAACCAAGCAAGAAAACCATGTTAAATAGTAGAGCAGGTTCATCTCATAAATCATCAGGATATAGACAAGTTTATTTCATGGGAAAGACTTACCCTGAACACAGACTTATTTGGTTCTGGGTTCATGGAGAATATCCAGAACATGAAATAGACCATATTAACCATATCAGAGATGATAATCGCTTATGTAATCTAAGACAAGTAACTCATGCCCAAAACTGCCGTAACCGTACAAGACAACGCACACGAATAGATGAAGCAGGTATTTGGTATTGTAGAAGACGTAAGCGATATATCGCAGAAATTACCTTTAATCAAAAGAAAATATTTCAACGTAGCTTTGATGATATTGATGAAGCTATTTCACAACGTAAAGCCAAGTTATTAGAACTTGGTTTCCATAAAAACCACGGAGACATTAAATGAGTTTTTTCTCAGACATTAAACAAGCAGATAAACTAGAAGAAGTTAAAGATACCGTAGGTGGTGGTTATTCTGTAATACCATCTGGTGTCTATGACGCAACCATTAAATACGCCTACACAGGTGAGTCCAAAGGTGGAGCTAAGAGTATTACTTTTGGCTTTGATGTAGGTGGGCGTGAGATTACAGAAACCATGTATGTAACCAACCGCAACAAAGAAACATTCTACATCAAAGAGGGTAAGAAATATCCACTACCTGCTTATACCACAGCCAATGACATTTCACGCTTGTCTTTAAAAGGTAAGCAAATTACAGAACTTAAAACCGAAGAAAAAGTCCTAGAACTTTACGATTTTGAAATTCGTGGTAAAAAGAAAACAGCCGTTGATTGCTTAACTGCACTTCATGGTCAGCAAGTTAAGCTAGGAATTAAACAAGTCAAAGCCTTTAAGCAAGTGAAAAATCATGATGGTAAATATGTAGATGGTGATGAAATCCGTGAATCTAATGTGATTGACAAAGCATTTCATGCCACTAACTCAAAAACCGTTAATGAACTTTTGGCTAAAAAAGAAACCGCAGAGTTTGTTAGCGAATGGAAAACCAAATGGGAAAACAAAGTAGATGATAAAACAGGTGGCAGAGAACCTGCTAAATCTACATCCCAAGCAACCGCAGAAACAGCGTCTATTGATGATGACGTATTTGGAGATTAACTATGAAACTTGAAATTGATACCCTAGACCAAATGCACGAACATTGGCTTGATTATGTGGATAACATACTATCTACCATTGAAGCCATGAAACTCATGCACCCAGATGAAACGGCTTATCATGTATTAGAACAAGTAAAAAAAGAAGTCTTAGATTTACCTTACTTCACTGATACAGAGTATTTCATTGAATACGATGAATAAACCACTAAAAGTCATAGCTTATGACCCCAGTTACAACAACTGGGGTTATTCTATTGGTTTATTAGACAGTAATGGATTAGTCATTACAGATACTGGTGTATTAAAAAATAAACCAGATAAAACCAAAAGAAACCAAAACCTAAAAGACTATGACCGATGTAGGGAATTATTCTGGTCTATCACATCACTTATCAAAGATTGTGATTTACTCTGTGTGGAATTACCCATTGGCAGTCAATCTGCCAGAGCAATGGTATCTTATGCAGTCTGTGTTGCTCTTACAGCAACGTTAGACATAGATACACAGATTTGTACCCCACACGAAGTAAAACGCTTTGTAGGCTCAAATACAGCCAGTAAAGATGATGTTATTAATTGGGTTAAACAAAAACACCCACAATTAGACTTATCCACCAAAACCAAAGCTGAGCATATTGCAGATAGTATTGTTGCAATGTATGTAGGCTTAACTAAGAGAAACTTAATATGAAAATTATCCTATCTAATGAAGAACTTCAAGCCATTGTAACAGAAGCACTCAATGCCAAAGGGATTGATACTTCTAATGCAGAATTTACCTTTGACAAAGGTGCTGAGATTGAACTTAATTCAACTCATGCCACCAAACCAAAACCTAAGAAAACTCGTACTAAAAAGCAAGAAGTTTTTGTGGGAACACAAGATGAATTTGATGACTCAAATGTGGTTATTAATGAGCCAAATACAGAGCCAGAAGAAGAAATCAATGATTTTGAAGATGAACTGACAGAAGAAGAACCAACCGAAGAACCAACCGAAGAGACTGACTCAGATGATGACAGTGATTCGCTCTTTGATTAATACGCTTGCAGTATTTGGTATCTTAGTGCTAATAGGGATATTTTCCCTATTAGCTTTTTTTATTCTTAAATTTATTTTCATTGCTATTGTTGTTGGTTTTATTCTTTGGTTTGTATTAGCTGTTATTTATTATGGTTTTAAGGAGCTATATGATAACGTTTAAAAAACTAAGTGAAAAATATATTAAATTTAACCAAGCCAATAATCATACCAAAGCAGGTTATCAGCGTATATTAAATAAACACTGGATACCTGTCTTTGGTAATAAACAAATCCATACCATAACGTATGAAGAAATCATGTATGCTATTTTGGATTTAGATGTATCACCTAAGACACTTAATAACTGTCTTATTCCTTTAAGGGGTGTATTTGATTTAGCAGTTACTTTAAGGATTATTCCTGATAGTCCAATGAATCCAATACAAAATAGAAAGATTCAACTTGATTTACCAGACCCATTTACCAAAGAGGAGATGAATGAATTATTAAATTGGCTTAAAACCAATAAAATAAATGATGAAGCTCTTTATTACTGGTATTTCTTATTGATGTTCTGGACTGGATTAAGACCATCAGAAGCATTTGCACTAAGATGGATTGATGTATCAAAAGATACATTATATATCCACAGAAGTAGAGTAAGGGGTGTAGAGAAGTCTGTAACCAAGACGCATACAGCAAGGGTAGTTTATTTAAATAAACACTCACAAGAAGCTATTGATAACCTCAAAGCCTATGATACACGGTATGTGATTATTTGCCCTAATACAGGTTTACCATTCTGTGATGACAAAGCTCCTAGAATGCGTTTACAAGAAGCCATGAGAGCTACTGGTATTAGACCCAGACCTGCATATAATACACGGCATACATACGCTACCATCATGCTTATGAGTGGTTTAAATGTAGCATTTGTAGCCAGTCAATTAGGGCATAGCTTACCTATGATGATGAAACGCTATGCTAGATGGATTAACAATGAAAAAGATTTAATTGAAATGTCCAAACTGGATTTAGGAGATTAATTTATGTTAATTCAAATTCAAGATTTTATTTTTAATCCAGATGAGATTAATTGTATAGCTACCAACGGAGACCAAGAATGAATGATTTTACATTAGAAAGCCAAAACTGTGTTATGCAGTTTAAACTGGACACCGAAAATAACTTATTATCCCTAGAAGTTGTAAATTGGACTATCAATGAATATGGCAGAAGAGTTGATGACTTTATCATCGGTTATATTGATTTGTCGGTTTACGAAGTAAAATTTTTGCGTGATAGTTTGACTGCGTTTATAAGAAAAATAGAGGGTAAAAAATGAAAGTAATTAATTGACAATATAGGTATCAACAGGCAGTAGAAGCGTGTATATTTTAGGTAGTATTTCTGAACATGTTAAAGATGAATTACGACAGCAAGGGTTTATTGTTGAGTATAAGTCTGAAACAGGTCAAAGATATGGTTACATTATTAAATGGTAAGGGATTTATCTATGAGCCTATTAGATTTACAAAAACTTTGTACTGTCCCTGACTTTATAACTAACTGGGATGAGTTTCTTAATTGGATTTAGAAAGAAGTCTATTGCAAACGTTACTGACTTGTCCACGGTCAGTAACCAGTCCTAGCTATGAGTGGGCTGACAAGAAAACCATAGCAGTAATTGATAGTTTTACCCTTAAAAACCTTGACTAGGCAATTACCGTATAGCTGATGATACAGTTAGATAGGAGCTATCTGAATAGGGGGATAGCTCCTATTGTTTTTATAGCTACTAGGAGAATGATATGTTTGTATTGCTAGAAAGTAACATTATCAATATGGATAGTGTTACCTGTATTTGCTTTGATAAAGACAATTTACAAATTGGAGTTTTATTCAAGCAAGATGAAAAACTAAACATCAAGTACCATGATGAAAAATGTTTTAATGATGATTTAGATAAGCTGATTTTCGCTTCTCAAAATGTTTATGATTACTAGGAGATTATGATGAATTAATGGATATGCAGAAATTGGCTGTATTTATTGATTTACGAGAGAGTTATATTTGATTTACTAAGGGGACTGTAATGTCTGAACCAAAACAAAGCTGATATTCATCTACCCAAAAATCAATAATTGATTTTTGGCTAAAAAACTCTCTGATGATTTTTTAACCACTAACTCTCCCAAACCTTTATTCCACAAGCCTTACAACCCAATTTTAACTACAAAAAAGGCTTAGTCCCATCATACAAACTAAGCCTTTGATTTTCATCATATTATTTGGTGCGAACGGAGGGACTTGAACCCTCACGCCGTGAAGCACTACCCCCTCAAGATAGCGTGTCTACCAATTCCACCACGTTCGCAAGTGGGGTGCATTATAGCTGAACCTGTCATTATTTTCAAGTATTTTTTGTAAAGGATGATGGCGTATCATGACCAAAATGCACCTCAATGGTCAGCTTTGGCATGTCTTTTAATACTTCTTGACATATTATCATGACATGTTCAGCGGTGATCCATTCTATCATATTATTGTCTTGGGTCGTGGCATCTGCAACCAATAGAGCCGACCCCAGTATCGCTACACGCCTTAACCCCTTATATCGCATGAGTTCATAAATGTGCGGTTTTAGGGCAACAAGGGAGTGTTTAAACATTCGCACGCTGATTGGCTGTTTGGCAGACTTTTGGGTAACAAGGCTGCCGATGTATTCTGCTCCACCCATTTGTATACCAAGTCCTGTGGTCTGCTTAGGTATCCGAAATACCAACGCATCACCCAACGACAGTTCTCCACCGACTGCTTTTTTGCGGTAATATTCATAATAATCAGTAAATAGGCTTTTACATCGTGTGATGACAGGATGAACAATGCTGCCATCTGTGCTAACAGGTATGATAAGCAGTTGGGCTTTGGACTGCAAAAATGGCTCATGGCTGGCAAAAATCATAACAAACCATCCAAGGCAGAATAAATTTGTTCGCCATCTAAGCCATCATTGATGTCCATCCTTTCATCAATGGACGGTTTGATATCATCCTGTTCATTGACTGATGTGTCATGGATAATAAAAAAGTTAACATTACACAGATTACACATAATTTTCCTGATAAATCATTTGGTGGTAGTATAAAGAAAAAGAGCTAAAAAAGCCATGGCAAACAAAACCACGCCTAAAATTTTGGGTATAATTGGCATGGAATAAAATGAGTATATTGTCATTTATTTACCAAAAAATCCGCCCATCAGAGCGGATTTTGTGCCAATTTGGTAGGATTAGCCCCCAAAGTCATCAAGTAAGATATTTTCATCTTCAACGCCCAAATCTTTGAGCATTTTGATGACAGCGGCGTTCATGACAGGTGGCCCACACATATAGAATTCACAATCTTCTGGAGCAGGGTGGTCTTTTAGGTAATTTTCGTACAAGACATTGTGAATAAAGCCTGTATAACCCTCCCAGTTATCTTCTGGTTGTGGGTCAGACAGAGCAACATGCCACTCAAAGTTGTCAAATTCTTCTGCCAGACCATCGTAGTCTTCAACATAGAACATTTCACGCTTAGAGCGAGCACCATACCAAAAGCTGATTTTACGGTCAGATCTTAGGCGTTTTAGTTGGTCAAAGATGTGCGAACGCATGGGTGCCATACCTGCACCACCGCCGATGAATACCATTTCAGCTTTGGTGTCTTTGGCAAAGAATTCACCATAAGGGCCTGATACAGTAATCTTATCGCCTGGTTTTAAGCTAAACACATAGGAGGACATTTTACCAGGAGGAATGTTGTCTGGCCCTCGTGGCGGTGGGCTTGCGATACGGATGTTAAATTTGATGATGCCCTTTTCCTCAGGGTAGTTTGCCATTGAATAGGCACGAATGACAGGTTCATCCACCTTGGATGTATAACGCCATAGGTTAAAATTGTCCCAATCTTCGTGATACTCTTTGGCGATGTCAAAGTCTTTATAGTGAACCTCGTGTGGTGGAGCTTCTAGCTGTACATAGCCCCCTGCACGAAACGGCACAACCTCGCCTTCGGGGATTTTTAAGGTCAGCTCTTTGATGAAAGTTGCTACGTTGTCATTGGAGATGACCTCACATTCCCACTTTTTGACACCAAAGAATTCAGGGTCAATCTCAATTTTCATGTCTTGTTTGACGGCAACTTGACAGGCAAGACGCATGCCATCTCGAATCTCACCTTGGGTAAAATGACCCTCTTCGGTAGGTAGAATAGAACCACCGCCGTCTAATACTTTACAGCGACATTGACCACACGTGCCACCGCCACCGCAAGCAGATGACAGAAAAATACCCTCGCTTGCCAGTGTTTGTAGAAGTTTGCCCCCGGCGGCGGTGCTGACACTGTTGTCGGGGTCATCATTGATGTTGATGGTTACATTGCCAGAGCTTACCAATCGTGAGCGTGCGATAAGGATAATTATCACAAGACTCATGATAATGATGGTAAACATGGCAACGCCACCAATAGCTGTACCAAACATACTTTCTCCTTATAAGCTCATACCGCCAAATGACATAAAGCCAAGCGACATTAGACCGACGGTAACAAACGTGATGCCAAGACCACGCAAAGGGGCAGGCACGTCTGAGTATTTTAGTTTTTCTCGGATACCTGCCAAAGCAGAGATTGCCAACGCCCAACCAAAGCCAGAACCTATGCCATAAACGATGGATTCGCCAAAGTTATAATCACGCTCTACCATAAACAGCACGCCTCCCATGATGGCACAGTTAACAGTAATCAGTGGCAAAAATACACCTAAGGCATTATACAAAGCAGGGACGAATTTGTCCAAAAACATCTCCAAGATTTGGACGACCGCTGCAATCAGGGCAATGTAGCTAAGTAGCCCCAAAAAAGACAAATCGGTATTTGGCATGCCTGCCCATGCCAATGCCCCATCTTTTAGGAGGAATTGATAGAGTAGGTTGTTTAGTGGCACACAGATTGCCATGACCACAACCACAGCAACACCAAGACCGATGGCGGTTGAGACCTTTTTTGAGACAGCGATAAATGTACACATGCCCAAGAAAAAGGCAAGTGCCATGTTTTCTATGAAGACGGAGGTGATGAATAAACTGATGTAATGTTCCATTAGTGTGATTCTCCCTTAGAATTTTTTGCAATGGTAAACTCCGCAGGTTCTTGTTGTTCAGGCTTCCAAAAACGTACGATGGCAATGAACAGTGCAATGACAAAGAACGATGATGGGGGCAGTAGTAGTAAGCCATTTGGAACATACCAACCGCCTTCTGTGGCTTTTTGTAGGATTTGAATGTCAAACCAGCTGCCATTACCGACAATCTCACGGATGCTTGCCACAAAAAGTAGCACCGCAGAATAGCCAAGACCATTGCCAATGCCATCTAAAAAACTTGGTATGGGTGGGTTGCTCATGGCATATGCTTCGGCACGACCCATCACGATACAGTTGGTGATGATAAGCCCAATGAATGCACCCAGTGATTTGGCGGTATCATAAGCGACGGCTTTTAGGATTTGATCCACGACAATAACCAGTGACGCAATCACGACCATTTGTACGATGATACGGATGGATGATGGGATTTTGTTGCGAATGATTGAGATAAAAAAGCTAGAAAAAGCGGTCACAAGGGTTAACGCAATACACATTACAAGGGCGTTTTTGACACTTGTGGTAACAGCCAATGCCGAACAAATCCCCAAAATTTGTAGTGCGATGGGGTTGTTATTAAAAATCGGCGTCGTCAAAATAGATTTGGTATCTGCCATGGTCATACTCCATTATCGCCAGCTGTGCCAGCTTTTAGGTTTTCCAAAAACGGCTGATAGCCATTTTTACCAAGCCAAAATTGTAGCATATTATGAACACCACGCCCTGTCAAAGTTGCACCACTAATGCCATTAACTTCTGTGGGTTTGGCAGTGCCTGCTTTGGCGACACCCATGACAACATCGCCGTTGTCACTGTGAACCTTTTTGTCCACCCATTGAGTACGCCATGACTCTTCGGTAATACGAGAGCCCAAGCCGGGGGTTTCTTTGTGTTCATAGAAATTGACACCTTTGATGGTGTTAAAGTCATTATCTAAGGTCAGCAGTCCATAGATTTGCCCCCACAGACCTGCCCCATGAAATGGCAGGACAATCATGCCAATCTGACCACTGGTGTCTTTGGACAGATATACTTTACTAAACTTAGGCTTACCACCAATGGCAGCAATATCATCTGTCAAGGGCGTACTAAGGGCAGGCGTGCGAGCTGCTTTGGCGATATCATAGTTTATAATGTCCGTGATGCCTGCCTCTGCCAGTTCTTCATCGGTAGCAAAAGTGCCTGTATCAAGATTGACCATCCTAACTTCAAAATCAGAAAAACGCTCTGCTACCACACTGTTATTATCGGTAGCAGGGTTGAATTTACCTGTGGCGATGAGCACGTTTTTATTAAAATCTAGGGTGCTGTTTTGAACTTGTTTGGGTTTTAGCCCCACCGCAACGGCTGACACCATGACTGAACAGACAAGGCACAGCACCAAAGCGGTTACAAGGGTTGTAACATTACTGTTTTTGGCTGACATGAGCTAGTCTCCGTGCTGTTTGACGTTTGATGTTGGCTTGTTTGACAAAATAATCAAATAAGGATGCAAATAGGTTGGCAAACAAGATGGCAAGCATGATACCCTCTGGAAAAGCAGGGTTTGCCACACGGATGGCCACCGTCATAAATCCAATAAGCAGACCGTAACACCAACGACCGGTGTTGGTGTGAGCTGCTGAGACAGGATCGGTTGCCATAAAGATTGCACCGAACATGAAACCACCAATGACCAAATGCCAATGTGGAGCAAGACTCGTCATTGGGTTGGTGTCGCTACCTACCATATTAAAGATAAAGGCGGTTAGCACAAGACCGATAACAGAGCCTGCAACCACACGCCAAGATGCAATTTTGGTATACATGAGTACCGCACCACCGATTAAGATGGCAAGGGTAGATACCTCACCGATAGAGCCTTGCATGTTGCCAACAAAGGCTTGACCCCAAGAGATGCTTTGACCATAGGCATCCACAAAGGCATTAGACGGCACACCTGCGGCAGCTTGACCCAATAGGGTAGCACCACTATAACCGTCCACCTTGTTAAGACCTTTAACGGCGGTCCATACAGCATCGCCTGACATGTAGGCAGGGTAGGCAAAGTATAAGAACGCACGACCTGCCAAGGCGGGGTTCAAAAAGTTCTTGCCAGTACCACCAAAGACCTCTTTTGCCACGACCACACCAAAACTTATGCCTAGGGCAACTTGCCACAGGGGTATGTCAGGAGGCAGTGATAGGGCGAATAGGACAGACGTTACAAAGAAGCCTTCATTGACTTCGTGTCCACGTACCACAGCAAAGATAATCTCCCATAAGATACCGACTGCAAAGGTAACGATATAAATGGGTAAAAATTGCATCGCCCCATAAACAAAACTTGCCCAAACACTATTTGGGTCATAGCCTGCCATGGCTGTAATGATGGTACGCCAACCTGTGGGAGTAATACCAAAATGTTGAATGGCATTTAGGGCTTGAAAGCCGACGTTGTACATGCCCCAAAACATGGCAGGGAAGGTACAAAGCCATACGGTAATCATCATGCGTTTTAGGTCAATACCATCACGGACATGAGAGGCACTGTATGTTTGTGAGCTTGGCTGACGAAAAAATGTGTCAAACATCTCAAAAACAGCATAATATTTTTCGTATTTGCCACCTTTGGTAAAGGACGGCTCCATACGGTCAAAGATATTGTGAATAAATTTCATCGTTTAGCCTTCCTGCTCAATACGGGTCAAGTTATCACGCAAAATATCACCAAACTCATATTTACCTGGCGATACAAAGGTGCAAAGTGCCAAATCTTCTTCATCAAGCTCTAACGCACCAAGCTCTACTGCCTCAACGATATCACCGATAATGAGTGAACGCAGCAGCTGAGTGGGTAGGTAGTCCTGAGGCATGATGGTTTCATATGAGCCAATTGGTACCATGGCACGAGGTGAGCCATTGGTTGTGGTTGTAAAAGCGTACTTTTTATTTTTAAAAAACTGAGAGATATAAATCGGCAGTGTTGAAAAACGGTTGGCACCTAGGGTAAAAAAGTGCATGGCAGGGCGTTCACGACCTTCGGCAAGCACCGATACCTGATTGTGAAAACGCCCAAGATACGCTACCATACCGCTTGCCTTGCGACCTGATAACACAGAACCTGAGATGATGCGATTGTCATTACCAGTTAGTTCACCTTGCGTTAAGGCGTTTAAATCTGCACCACGATGGGTTTTGATGAGGCGTGGCTTACTTACGACCGTACCAGCTAAGCTGATGGTGCGTTCGGTGTGAATTTTACCTGTGGTAAAGAGTTTACCAATGGCAATCACGTCTTGATAACCGATTGTCCAAACGGTAACGCCACGAGCTAAGGGGTGTAAAAAGTGAATGTGTGTGCCTGCGTTACCTGCTGGGTGTACGCCATCAAAACCGTGATACTCAACGCTACCGACAGTATTGGTGACCTTGGTTGGGGAAGTTTTGCCATGGCAGACCAGTGTCTTTGGCGATAAGATAGAGATGACCGTAAGACCGTTGTTAAAATCTTCAATATTAGCATTGATGATGTCAGTGGGGTCAGCACATAATGGATTGGTGTCGGTTGCGGTAACAAAAATCGCCGATGGTGTGCTGTCAAGCTCAGGGGTACGGCTAAATGGACGGGTACGAAACGCCGTCCATTCGCCAGCATCGTTTAACTGGGTGATAACCTCTTTACAAGAGAGCTTAGCAAGTGCATCTTTGGCGTGGGCTTTAAAGGTGATTTCATCGCCTTGGGAGGCTTCGATGACCAAACTTTCAAAGACACGTCGTTCGCCACGGTTGATGGCGACGACTTTACCTGATACAGGGGCGGTATATTTGACCCCCACACGTTTTTTATCTTCAAACACCACCTGCCCTTTGGCGACTGTATCGCCCTCCTTGACGTGCATGGTCGGACGCATACCGATATAATCATAACCGATAAGGGCGACGTGGGCGGGTGTGTGTTCGCTAATTTCTTTGGCAGGCTCGCCTGTGATAGGCAAATTGAGCCCCTTTTTTATGGTAATCATAAGCGGATACTCACTCTTGGGGAATGACCATACCAGACTCCTGTTGGTACACACGAGAGCTTTAACGCTGACCTTAGACTCCTTAACAACACGTTAATGCTTGTAGTTACAGTGGCGACTGGCTACCTGTTTTGATGAACGTTTGGGGCGTATTAATTAAAAATCCAGATGAATAAGGCTTAATAATAAAGACCAAATAACAAAGTCATGCTCAAAGCCATGCTTCATGGCCGCCATCATCATGTTTGATTTAACACGTTCCAATAATCGCTCTCTTGCCCAAATTAGGCATGAAAATCTTATCTATTATACGCTAAACTTTGATAAATTTACACAAATTTTTGATAAATATTAAGCTTGTTGGCACATTGTTGTGATTGTATCAAAAAAGCGTGAGATAAAATATGAGATAGAGTGAGACATTATTTTGGCAAATGATAATTGTTTATCAAAAAACTAAGTTTGTCTGTTCTGATTTTAACCAAAACGAAAAAATGCCCCATTGATGACAAATGCCACACTCCACAAGCAAATTAAACCTACATGAATGCCCATGATTGTTAGAGTGTTCTTGTTGTGTGTGCCATTTTCTAGTTTTTTGATTATCCTAAATCTGGCGTGCAAGGCGGTTAATATTGTTAAGATGAGCCATGTTAATTTGCCATGTACAAGGGCGGTCAGTATCCCCATATTTTGCCCCCAAAGCGATGGAGGTAATAAGGTGATTAGCATATAAAATCCTGTGATGATTTGCACACCAAGAGCGGTCATGCCCAAAGGTTCATAACTTTTTTCAAAGGCTAAAAATCCTGCTGTATCATTTTGGCGGATAAAATCAGGCATCAGACGTATGAGTAAATATAAATGTCCACCTACCCAAATGCTGGCACCAAATAAATGCAAAATCAAAGCAATTTTATACATGGTTTTTTCCAAGGGCTAAAATCAATATGGCAAAATGATTGGGGTTTTTATCTGTTGGGTGTGATTTTTTAAATATCTTTTAAAAATCTACTTTCTTCGTCCCTTTCTAAATATAAATGGGTCATGATAAAAATCAGTGTTTTGATTGTCCCAAAAATACGGCACGCCCAAAATCGGCAAAGGATTTAATTGGCGTGGGGTTGTACCTTCTTTTAAAAAATGGGTTAAATAATCAGACAAATCATCATCTAAGATGATCAGTTGTTCATTGAGTGGTTTTTTAAAAAATGATGAATCTGTTTTGATGACGAGTGCATGACTGCATAAAGATTTATAAGGATGGATGAGTTGTTCTAATAAGGCATGACCAAATATAAAAACTTTGGCTTTTTTATCATCAAAATGATACTCATCGCACGTTTTACCATCATTTGCCCAATATTGGCGGTTATCTATCAGGCATGTTTGCCAATTAAAGTCGCCCAAGCCCTGTCCGATGGCATGACCAATGTCATCATCGGCCACCACAAGTACCGCCCCATTTTCATCAAAAACGGTGATGGTATCTCGCACACGGTTGCGTTTATTGGCGGTGGTATCATCATTCATGTGTGTCAAATGTTTGGCGTTTAGTAGGGATTTGGTTTTGGGAAATGCTGACCACACGCACGCCCCAAACCAGTCGTGTAGATTGTCCCTTGTGGGGATTTTGTGGTATTGCCCGATATGGCTTTCATAGGCCATACCGTGTTCTAGCTCGTTTTGGTGGGTAAAGCTTAGGGGGTGATTTTGGTGATTTTTAAGGTGAATGTTATTGTTGGTAAAATACTCGTTAAGCCACTCAAAAAGTGGCAGGGCAGGGCGTTTAGCAAATGCTTGATGTATGGGCAGATAAGGGCTAAGCCAAGGAGCAGATGGGTCAATGGTGGCAAAGTTTTGTAAAAAGTTGGGCATGACAGACAAAAACAGTAAATGGTAAAATCATCGTGAGCATAACACATTTTGCAAGCTTTGGGTAGTCAGCTGTTAGGGGTATGGGATATCATAAAAAAACTTGCATATTTTTGTACTTGCGTTTAATATGGCGATTATTTATAAAGATGAGTGTATCATGATGACCCTATCTAAAACATTGACCCCCAAATTGATGGCATTGACACTGATTGGCACATTAGCACTGTCAGGCTGTTCGGTATTTCGTGTGTATACCATTGACCTACCCCAAGGCACACCCATCACATCAGCTCAGGCAGCACAGGTGCAAGTGGGCATGAGTGCCGATCAAGTCATGTATCTGCTTGGCAGTCCTGCCATGAAAGACACACTAAATCCAAATCGTTTTGATTATCTGTATGACTATACCGCAGGTACTGATGGCAAGCGTTCGGGCAAACAAGACGTCAAAAACGCCAATCAGTATCTGTCTGTATTCTTTGAAAATGGGCGTGTGGTGCGTATTACAGGGCGTGAATCTTTGCCCATGACAAATCACTAATCAGCTTGACGGGAGGGCCCATGCTTTTTTAGACGAACATTGGATTTGGATTTGCGTCGTGCCATAGGGTCATACGATAAAGGGCGATAAATCTCAACCCTATCGCCATCTGATAACACTGTATCTAGGCGTTTTTTTTGGCTATATATGCCAACATACCATGCTTTATGGGTGGGGTTGGCATTCATATGTGCATCACACCACGCCCCAAAGTCTATAAAAGTAGGTAGGCTAATCCAGTCTGCATGGACTAGGGCTTGATATAGGGTAGTTCCATCAGGCAATCTAAGCTCGTGATAATACTGTCTGTCCGTGTCAGCATATGCCAAAGCGATATTTATTATAGCCATTGTCCAACCCAGCCAATGAGTGCAATAATAATGGCAAGTGGCACACCAATACGCATCAATACACGCCAAACGTTATAACGTCCTTCGCTTTTAAAATTGAAAGTTTTGCGTAAGTGGCTGATTTTCATAATAAAACCAGAAAATATCGCCAAGATGATGACTGTCAAGAGACTGATGAATACCAGCATCATTAGGGTGATATTGGCAGGCAAGGCAGATAACAGCATGGCAAGCACGATGCCTGTGGATATGCCCTTGATGAGTCCAAGGCGGATTTTAAGTTCACCGATGGCGTAGTATAGCAAAAAGCTGGTGATGAATAACATGCCCACGCCAGTTACGGCAAAGGATGTTGGCGTAACAAAGGCACTGCCAACCAACAGAGCAAACGCTCCAAAGATGAGCTGAGTAAGCCAAATGGGTAATATCAATCCTGATAGGGGTTTTTTGTTGTGCTGTCCCATGACTTGTCGGGTCATCTCCACACTTAAAAACCAGTATAACCCTGTACCCACTCCAACTGACAACAGTGCCAAAGAAACCGCTCTTGCCCACTCGCCAAGCGATACAGATGTGATGATAGGTACACTCACACCACCAGATAGACCACCATCAAAGAGTGAAATAAGACCACCTATGACAACGACGATGACCCCAGCTCCAAGCAGGCGAGTTTTGAGCAAACTTAAAATGAGTGCTACCACCATCACCCCTGCACTAAGACCAATACTGGGTACGCCAAGGTCAAACTGTGGTAGGTGTTGATGCAGTCCTGTGCCAATGCGTGCGGTCATCGTGGCACTAATGAGTAGTGAGACCAACACCGACAATCCTGCAAAGACTCGCCACGTCATCTTAGCATCAGCTTCACGAGTGAGCTTTTGCATGCCAAGCCATACGCCATCGCCGCTGCGAGCAGATAGGGCAAATTCGGCAAATAAGACCGGCAATCCTACCACAAGCATGGCAATCACCCACAACAACCAAAAGTCCAGCTCATGAGCCATGCTGGGAGCAATCTGATGGGCGAACAAAAGTGGTAAGGCACATGCCACAAAAAACACAGTATAACGAGATAACATAACAAGCTCTGGTTGGGTTGTTAAAGATGGGTGAGAATAATCAAAAGCCAAGCTAAAACCAAGCAACGATAAAACCCCAATCAAGGGGTTTTATTATTAACACCTCTAAACCTGACAAATCAGTGAACGGCACTGATGAATTCAGAAAGCATCTTAATGTCTTTATCGGACAGTTTGGCCGCCACGATTTGCATCATGCCTTTTTCGCCTTTTTTGGCAGAGTCATTGGTGCGAGTTTGCTCTGCCATAAGACCTTCATCTTCACGACCTGCGGCACGAAACAGTTTTAGCTGGGTTGAGATATAAGTGGCATGCTGACCACCAATACGTGGGAATGCTGCCCAGTCATTACCTGCACCTTTGGGGTCATGACATCCTGCACAAGGGATGATACCACGGCTTTTGTCGCCACCTAGGTAGAGTTTTTGGGCGGCGGCGTTCGTGGCTTTGTTGCCATAAGCAGGCAGCCACGGCGCTTGACTGGCGTAGTAACCTGCCACATTAGCGAGGTCTTGTTGGGTGAGTCCTGTTAGTTGGGCTTGCATAATGCCATTTTTCCTGGCACCTGTTTTAAAATCTACCAGTTGTTTATATAGGTATTTGATGTTCTGACCGCCCAAATTTGGCTGAGCTGGGGCGACTGAAACACCGTTAGCACCATGGCAAGCAGCACAATTGGCATCCACGATGGCTTTTCCTGCTTCTATGTCAAAAGCAGGAACGGTTGGAGCGGCGGTGGCGGTCAATGTAACAAAACCAAAACCTGTGGCGAGCAACATTTTAGCTAGCATGGCTTTGGGTGACAAATTCATGGCTTTCATAACAATTTCCTACTAACTTCGGGGCATATTCCCGTGTCTTGGGTTTTGTATTTTTTATTTGGCTTGTATAAAGTCAAATTGGTAAATATTGTCTATTATAACAAGACTTCACTAAATTTTCCTACAAAAATTGTGGTTTTGGCAACATTTTTTTGCAAACAGATGGCATTTTAACAAAAAACCATCAAATTATTTACTCACAATTTGCTAAAAGTTGTCAAAATCAAGGCATCAGCCCAAAAGGCGGACATATCTTGATTCATCTTTGAAATTGACATTGGTACATATTTGACACATTTCATTGATACAATTTTTATCAATTTATCACAAATATTTGTCAATCATAACAAATGCAATTGATTGGCTGTGTTGGTTTTTATCGCTATTTTATCGCTTTCATGATACACTATTTGTCTCATTTAGTATGTGTATTTTAATATCATGACCACCACCGATTATCAAAAAATCATTCGCCAAACCGTCTTTTCGCTCTCCGCCCCAACACTCAAACTTTGCCCACCCGATATGGGTTTTGAGGTGGCATTTGCAGGGCGTTCTAATGCTGGTAAATCGTCCGCCATCAACACCATCACCCACCAAAAACAGCTTGCTCGTTCATCAAAAACCCCAGGGCGGACGCAGATGATTAATTTTTTTAATGTTGGTTCGGCGTATGGTCGCATCGTGGATTTGCCCGGTTATGGTTATGCTCAGGTGCCAGAGAAAATGAAAATCAAATGGCAAAAAGAACTTGAAAATTATCTCATTCACCGTAAAAGTCTGACAGGGCTTATTTTATTGACCGACATCCGCCATCCTTTAAAGTATTTTGATGAACAAATGCTTCATTGGGCAAAGGATGGTGAGTTGCCTGTTCATGTGCTGCTGACCAAAGCAGATAAATTAAAACGTGGTGCTGCCAAAACCGCTCTTTTGCATACCAAAAAACAACTGCACGCCTTAGAATTGCCATTTTCTATTCAGCTGTTTTCAGCATTAAATAAAGAAGGGCTTGATGAATTGGCGGACGTACTTGGTCATTGGTTACATTTGGACGAAAACCTAAATTTAGATAATACAGATTTAACCCATGACAATTTGATACATGACAAATTGGATAATCAAAGTTAAATAATAATTAACCATGTTTAAATAAAAATCAAAAGGAAAATCAATTCACTCAATCTAAAATTTACAATCATCATTTAAATCAAAAAGGTAAAAAATGACAGGCATTTTATATATCGTTGCTACCCCCATTGGCAATTTGAGTGATATGACAGAACGGGCAATTGATGTCCTAAAATCTGTGGACGTGATAGCCTGTGAAGATACACGCACCAGTGGCAAATTATTGAGTTTTTTTAACATATCCACGCCTACCACTGCCTATCATGAGCATAATGCTGACACACAGACGACACGGCTGATAGAGCGATTGCAAGGCGGTCAATCCGTTGCCCTGATTTCGGATGCTGGCACGCCACTCATATCTGACCCCGGTTATCGTCTGGTCAAGGCGTGTCATGATGAGAGCATCACAGCCGTGCCGATTGTGGGGGCGTGTGCGGTCATCGGAGCGTTATCTGTGGCAGGTTTGCCCTCTGATAAGTTTAGCTTTGTGGGGTTTTTGCCTGCCAAGCAACATGGACGGATAGAGACCTTAAAGGCGTATCAGACCCATCGTGATACCTTGATTTTTTATGAAGCACCGCACCGCATTGTGGATTGTCTGTCTGATATGGCAGAAATATTTGGCGACAAGCGAGAAGCCACACTGTGCCGTGAGATTAGCAAAACCTTTGAGACGATAAAAAAATTACCGCTGTCTGATTTATTGGCATTTGTAAAAAATGACCCCAACCAACAGCGTGGCGAGATTGTGCTGGTTGTGGCGGGAAATACCCAAAAAGAACAAAAGGCAGATTATGATGAATGGCTACTTGCCATCGCCAAAGAATTGCCACCAAAAAAAGCAAGTGCGATCGTGGCGGATGTATTGGGCATCAAAAAAAGTGTGGTCTATGATAGGCTGCTTGTATTACAAAAATCATCAAATGGTAAGGCTTCATGATATTTTAGGATGACTCAAATATGACCATATTGACATCGCAAATTTATCACAAATTTGATACAATAGACCATTTTCAACAGGAGATACCCATGACGACCCTAAAAACCACCCTAACCGACACCATCAAAACCGCCATGAAAGCCAAAGAGATGGATAAGGTAAAGGTATTGCGTAATGTCCAAGCCGTCATCAAACAGGTGGAGATTGATGGCAGAGAAGGGGAGCAAGGTGAGCTTGATGACAAAGACGTACTGGCAATCTTGCAAAAACAAATCAAACAACGCCAAGAGTCTTTGGGCATTTATACCGCTAATGGACGTGATGATTTGGCACAAAAAGAGCGTTTTGAGATTGATGTCATTTCCGCCTTTTTGCCCGAGCAGTTGTCCGATGACAAGCTTGCCGTCATCATTTATGAAACCATCAACGAGCTTAACGCATCTGGCATGAAAGACATGGGGCGTGTGATGAGCACTGTCAAGGACAAAACCACAGGACAAGCCGACCCTGCCATCATTTCAGGACTGGTTAAAAAGGCATTGACTGCATGAGTACAAATATCAAGCATAACTTCGCTTTCGCCTCGGACAACTATTCAGGCGTACACCCTGCCATCATGGACGCACTTGTAAATGCCAATGACGGGCATGATAAGGCGTATGGCTATGATGACCACAGTCAAGCGTTGGCAGAACATATCAGGCAAGCCTTTGGGCGGCAGGCGGTTGGCTATCCTGTTTTTAATGGCACAGGGGCGAATGTTTTGGGACTGTCAGCGATATTACCACGATTTGGGGCGGTCATCTGCACCAACCACGCCCACATCAATAATGATGAGAGTATCGCTCCACAGTATGTGGCAGGGATTAAACTGTTGGTGGTTGATAGCGATGATGGCAAGTTAGACCCTCAAAAAATCCATCAATTCATCCGTCCATCCGAACACCACCCTCAAGCTCGTGCGGTCTATATCACCCAAACTACTGAACTTGGGACTTGTTATACTCTTGATGAACTTGCCAACATCCGTCAGGTGTGTGATAAATTTGGGCTGTATCTATACATTGATGGGGCAAGGCTGTCCAATGCAGCCGCTCATTTGGGTTGTCGTTTGGCGGACATTGCCCAATTTGCTGACGTATTGTCGCTTGGTGGTACCAAAAATGGCTTGATGATGGGTGAATGCTTGGTGTTTTTAAATCCTAAGTTGGATAAAGACATTTTACACCTACGTAAATCCAGCATGCAGCTGGCATCTAAAATGCGTTTTATCTCCGCTCAGTTTGTGGTGTGGTTTGAGCAAGAGTTATGGCTCTCTCTTGCCAGGCACAGTAACGACATGGCAAGCTATTTATACAGCCAAATCAAAGACTTAGATGGTGTTATCATCACCCAACCAGTACAAAGTAACGCCGTATTTGTCATATTAGCCCCCAATGTGGTTGCAAGATTGCATGATGATTTTCATTTTTATGATTGGAATGACCAAACAGGTGAGATACGGCTTATGATGAGTTTTGATACCACAAAAGAGCAGGTAGATGAACTTGTAAAAAGCATTAAAATGTATTTGCAAGGTTAATCATCCCAAAAATATTTGATATACTTTGATACTTTGACAAGAAAATATATAGTCAAAGTACGATACTGCAAAACAGTCTTATAAATAGACAAAAATATCATTTAGATGCTTAACTTTAAGTGGTCTAAGCGAGCAAACATCAATTTAACAAATTTAAAAAATTACATAAACACAAAGCAATTTTGTGGTAATATTTGTTAAACTGTGTCAATTTTTACATTGATTAATACCCAAAAACCATCTCAAAGCTCATGACTCAATTTCTTAATAAACTTCCTTTTGCCCATCATGCTTGGTTTATGTACATTCGTCTGTTGGTGCGTCATTTTTTGGATGACAACTGCACCCAAAAGGCTGCCAGTTTGACCTATACCACACTGTTATCGCTTGTGCCTATTTTGACCGTGATGCTTGTGGTGTTTTCAAGTGTGCCTGCCTTAGAAGATGTGCGTGGACAAGTACAACAAGCCGTTTATAGCAATCTTATGCCATCATCTGGGGCGACGATTTCTCAGCACATAGACAGCTTTGCTGAAAAGTCCAGTAATTTAGGGATTGTGGGTGTGGGAGGTGTTTTTGTAACGACCATTTTGACACTCATCACCATTGAGACGGCGTTCAACGAAATTTGGCGAGTATCAGAACGTACAGGAGGCGTGGCAAGCGTTGTCCGCTATTGGATGATGATTACCGTCGCTCCCATCATTTTGGGGGTGGCATTTGGTGCATCCAGTGCCATTTCAGGGCTGTCATTTTTAAATCGGCAAATAGCAGGTTATGGCATTGATTGGGGGATATGGGCAAAAATTATCTCATTTTTGTTCACAGTAGGGGGCTTTATTGCCATGTATTGGTTTATCCCCAAAGTCAAAGTTCCCCTAAAAAATACTGTCATTGCAGGTGCGGTCGTGGCGATACTCTTTGAGACCTTAAAGATGGTCTTTGGGACGGTCATGACTAATTTTACCAGCTATGAAGCCATTTATGGAGCGTTTGCGGCCATTCCTGTGTTTTTGATGTGGTTATATCTGTCGTGGAACTTGATATTGCTTGGCGTGGAGATTAGCTACACGCTTACCATCTTTGATAGCAAAGAGGTGGCGGTGCGTCATCCATTGCTAAGCCTGCTTGACATGCTTAATTTGATTTATAAAAAATATCAGGTGGGTGAGACGACAAGCGAGGCTGAGTTACGCAACATATTAGGGCGTAAAGAGACGCCAAAATGGAGCTTATACATTGATGAACTGGTAACCAATGAGCTGATTACACGCACTGAAAATGATGAATATATCCTGCGTACGGATTTAAATACCGTAAGTTTATGGCAGTTTTATAAAATCATGCCTTATCCTTTGCCCATCAAAAGTGAGATGAATGATTTTACGATGGTAGACTATGACCCATGGTGTATAGAGTTGTATCGTCATCTAGAAAGCATTGAAAAATTAGCAAAGGATGAGCTGGACATGACACTCTCAGAGCTGTTTAAGACCGCACCACTGCGAACCAAAGAATCTGTGGTACGTATGACAGCACAGACCACCAATAATAACAGTGATGCCAATGGCTTTGATGCTGATGCCAAAAAAGTGGTAGATGAACATGGTAATGCAGTGGTTGTACCAATGGGGGAGGCGAGTTTTACCGAGAGTAATATTACCAAAGCAATCAGACTTGCCAAAAAAGGTTGGCACTGGTATGGTCGGGGCAAAAAAGTGGTCAAGGACGTTAAAAAAGGCGTGAAAAGCTAAAACGGTAATAGTGGGGATTATCTTCCCCAAATCCGCTTATATTTTGCCATTAACTCATCAGGGGTTTCAGGTTGGCTATCGTCTTTGATGATACAGTCAATCGGACAGACCTTATCGCAGGTTGGCTCATCATAAAAACCCACGCATTCGGTGCATAAATCAGGGTTGATGACATAAGTCTTTTGCCCTTTTTGGTCATAACTGATGGCATCATTGGGACACTCTGGTTCACAGATGTCACAGTTGATACAGTCGGTGGTGATTTTTAGTGCCATTATTATTCAGCTTTATCCAGATGTTTGACACAAAACCGCATAAAATCCCACAGCATGCTGTCATAATCGTGCAGGGCATGCCAAATGGTGTCCTCACTCATCACACTATATTCGCCATCGGTGGTCAAGTCAAATTGTTCACCGTGTTCAATGGCTTCAAGAATCTGACGATACTCGCCATCAAAATAAAAGCCTTCTAGTTTGGTCATCAATTCGGCACTTTTTGCCAGGTCCTGTTTGGCGACCTCTAAGCGTTCATAAACGCCAAGCCATTCTTTGTAGATGGTTTGGAGTTCATTGATGCGAGCTTGGGTGGTCATTGTTTGCTCCAAAAATAGAAAAATTTGAATGATTGTGGCACAGTTAAGTATAAATCGCCTCACTCACACTTTTCATCACAAGGGCGAATTTTAGCTCATCATCACAGATGTCGCTAAATGGATTTGTGATTTTGGCAATCCACCCTGACCCCAACGCACCATCTATATCATTGCCTTTTTTGTCCCACATTTTGGTAAGTGTGTAAGTCAAATTGCCTTTTGGGGTCATAATCTCAATGTCATCGCCGACCATGAGTTTGTTTTTAATCTCTAAGGTCAAAAAGTCATCGGAAATATCCAACACTTCTGCCACAAATTGTTGATGGTCGGTTTTTGATGAGCCGTATTCATAATTTTGGTAATCAGAATGGACATGACGGCGTAAAAATCCTTCGGTATAGCCACGGTTGGCAAGCCCATCAAGGGCGGTGATGAGTCCTGTATCAAAAGGCTTGCCTGCCAAAGCGTCATCAATGGCGCGGCGATAAACCTGAGCGGTGCGAGCGACATAATAATGCGATTTGGTACGCCCCTCAATTTTTAAAGAATGCACGCCCATATTGACCAAATCAGGCACCAGCTCCACCGCACGCAAGTCTTTGGAGTTCATGATATAAGTGCCGTGTTCGTCTTCATACATCGCCATCAGCTCACCCTTGCGACCTTGTTCTTCAATGAGTACAACCTCATCGGACGGCTTTTCTACATAATCATCGTCCATGACGACATCGCCATTTAGATTGACATTGGCAATCTCACTCTGAGCTGGTACAAACAGCTCTGGGGTTACAGGAACAACATCACCTGTTTCATTCTCTACCGCTTTATAAGTGTTGTAATTCCAGCGACAGGCATTGGTGCAAGTGCCTTGGTTGGCATCTCGTTTGTTGATATAGCCAGAGAGTAAGCACCGCCCAGAATACGCCATGCACAGCGCCCCATGCACAAAAACTTCAATCTCCATGTCAGGCGCTTCTTTGATGATTTGCTCAATTTCTTTGAGTGATAATTCACGGCTTAAAATCACACGGCTAATGCCCATCTGCTGCCAAAACTTCACCGTTGCCCAGTTCACGGCATTGGCCTGTACTGACAGGTGAATGACTTGATGGGGAAAGGCTTCTCGCACCATCATAATCATGCCAGCATCGGACATGATAAGCGCGTCAGGTTTCATCTCAATGACAGGGCGAATGTCTTCAATAAAGGTTTTTAATTTGGCGTTGTGTGCTTGAATGTTCACCACCACATAAAACTTTTTGCCAAGCGAATGAGCGTAGGCAATGCCTTTTGCCAAATTTTCTTCATCAAAGTCGTTGTTACGCACACGCAAAGAATAACGGGCTTGCCCTGCATACACTGCATCTGCCCCATAAGCAAAAGCATATTGCATGTTCTTAAATGTGCCAGCAGGACAAAGCAGTTCAGATTTTTGGGCGATTGGGGGGGTCATAATGATGCTCTTTTTTATGGTCAAAATTATTTGTATTATAGCAAATTTTTCATAAAAAATTGGTGCTTGTTTTGTTATTTAAAATATAAAAAAAATAGTCGTAAATTTTTGCAAAAAGTTTTACAATGAAGACTTTATTTGATAAAAAGGCTAAATCATGTCTGTCTATACTCACCTATCCGATGATGAATTTTTTGCGTTTTGTGGTCTATTTGGGGTAACATTTAAAAAAGCCGTCCCCATCACCCAAGGCATCAAAAATTCCAACTGGTTTATCCAAACCGACAGCGATGTGGACGATGAATTTAGCCATGTGTTTACGCTATTTGAAGAGCGTTCGGTTGCTGATATTACCAAAATGGTAACCATCATGCACGCCCTAAAAGATAAATTGCCCATTGCTCCTCCGCTTGTTAAACTCACTGCCACAGGCGATGGCATTGGCAGCGACTGTGTCATGCGATATGAAAATAAGGCAATTTTGGTTGTACCAAAACTTTTAGGCACACACCCCACCACGACCAACACCGCCATGTGTCATGCCATGGGGCAAGCATTGGCAATATTGCACAAGACTTTACAAACCCTACAACCTGCCGAAAACTATGGCGTGCCACTGTATGACTGGGCAAGGGTCAAAGAACGTGAAACTGCCTATATGCCTACCGATGAAGCACGTCTCATGAATGACATTTGGGCAGCCTATGCCAATTTGCCCCATGACTTGCCAAGGGGATTGTGTCATTTGGACATGTTTGCCGACAATACCTTATGGGATTTTTCAGGTGATACCGCTCGCCTTACAGGACTGCTTGACTTTACTGAGGTATCGGTTGAGCATTATTTGATGGACATCGCCATTACCATTAACGATTTTTGTACCACATGGGGCAGTGCAAGAGATGGCGAGAGTGTAAACTTTAACACCGATAAAATGATGGCCTTTATAGACGGTTATGAAGCCATTCGCCCCTTGACGGACAACGAAAGAACTGCCTTGCCCGTCATGCTTGCTTACTGTGCCACGATTTTTTGGCTACTACGCCTAAACGTGATTCATTATAACCGTGAACAAGGACGCACAGGTGATGATATCATGGTCAAAAATCCTGATTTGATGAAGCGTTTAGCAAGTTTTCATTGGGGACGTGTGTGAGTTTATTTCCAGAGAAATATTTAGTATTTATTTCTGAACTATCCATTATCGCATCTTTTTTAGGATTGATTTTATCTGCGATTGGGCTATGGCTATCAATTCTAGTACTAAAAGAAGCCAAAATTTTTAAAAAATTTATTCTTTCAAAGGTCAGAATACCTGATTTGGAAAAATCTTTAGCAGACATATATACAAAAATAAATAGCATTCTTAGAGATAATAATCCTGATATACAGAAAATTTTAGAGCTACTATCTCAAGCTGTTATTTATGCACAAAGCGTCTCTGAAAAAGTTCAAGATCACAAAATTGTCTCAGAACAATGTCAGCAATTTTTAAATAGCCTAAGTTCAGAGAAATTAACTCAACATATCACAATTTCAGAAGTTCGTGATAAGATGACACAATTATCAGCTTTGGTTGTTTCTTTATCCGAATACAACAAAGACTCTTATCTAAGGTAATAACATGAACAATATTAATAAGATTGAGCGTTTAATTGACGGATTGCAAGTAAAAACTCAAACCAATGAAATTCATTGGAAAAACTCCAATCCACCAAATAATTTAACCGCAGGAACCGAAGAAATCTTTTCTTTATTTTTAAAATCCAATTTTAATGGTCAGGATATTGGTATTTATGAAAAACGCTATAAATATTTTTATGACCATGAACCAACTTCTTTTATTTGGGCTCATGCTTATGGTTTATGCATTCTGCAAAATAATAAAGTCATTTTTACTTATGAGAAAAATTCACCAGCTTTAGCAATGCTTTTTGAAATGGCAACTGCACAAAATGCCGATATTGATAGCCTAATCAGTCAATTATGAGAATCCCATGTGCCAACTACTCGGAATGAACTGCAACACCCCCACTGATATAGGATTTAGCTTTACAGGCTTTCGCCAGCGTGGAGGTTTGACCGACCACCACGAAGACGGCTTTGGCATTGCGTTTTTTGAAAAAAGCGAGTCAGGACGTATTGGTCTGCGTCAATTTCACGACAACAAACCAAGCTACCTATCTCCCGTGGCAGACTTGATAAACCATTATCCCATCAAAGCTATGAACGTCATCGCCCACATCAGACGGGCGACCACAGGCGAAAAAAGCAATTTATCCAACCTACACCCTTTTGTGCGTGAGGTGTGGGGTGAACAGTGGGTATTTGCCCATAATGGACAGATGACAGCGAGCTTTATCAGTCGCACCGAACGCTTGCACGCCAATGGCAATGCCGAATATTATTCACCTGTGGGAGCGACCGACAGCGAACTTGCTTTTTGTTATCTTTTAAACCGTCTAAAAGCGACCTTCAAAAGCCGTCCGTCTGATGAGGTTTTATTTGCCTTTTTGACCGCACAATGTCGCTATCTGTCCGCCAATGGGTTATTTAACTGCTTGATTTCTAATGGAGACTGGCAATTTGCCTATGCCAGCAGCTTGCTCTTTTATCTTACCCGAAAAGCCCCCTTTGGTGAGGCCAATTTGTCAGATGATGAGATGAGTGTAAACTTCGGTGATATTACCACCGCCAAAGATAAAGTTACCATCATCGTTACCATACCGCTGACAAATAACGAAAAATGGCAACAAATTGCCGTAGATGAGTGCGTAGTATTTAAAAATGGCGATGTGGTATTTAAAGACACGCCCAGTAAAAAAACTTATCTGTCTATTGAAGATGGCATTGCATTGGCAAGAAGTGTGGGTGCGAGCGTTTAGGGGGGGGGGCAGTTTTTGATGTCATGCTAAGATTAATCAAAACAATCCCAAAAATGAGTCATTTTGTCCATAAATCTTTCACTGACGGATGAAATTTTGCCAAAAGTGTGTTAAAGTAAGCCATCTTGTAACTGATTATCAAATGATAATCAAAAAAGCTGTGATGATTGATAAAATCAATAATCAGCGAATAGACCCACGATTTAAAAGGTGATTGATATGGGATTTACCAACAAAGATTTACGTAAGGCAGGTCTGAAAGTAACCTTACCACGTATGAAAATTTTAGAGTTATTAGAGAATGCAGAGCATCATCATATGAGTGCCGAAGATGTGTATAAGGCACTTGCTGAACAAGGCGAAGATGTTGGTTTGGCGACGGTGTACCGTGTATTAACTCAGTTTGAGCAGGCGGGCATTGTTGAGCGTCATAATTTTGAAAATAACCTGTCGGTCTTTGAGATTGCCCAAGAAGAGCATCATGATCATCTGGTATGTGATGTTTGTGGCAAAATTGAAGAATTTCATAATGCCGTCATCGAAGATGAGCAGGAGAAAATTGCTGATAAATATAACTTTAAACTGTCAGGACATTCGTTGGTGTTGCATGGCGTGTGCAATAATGAAGATTGTCAAAAGACCCTAGATCTTACCACCAAAAGCCAGATAAAGAGCTGAATATAAAAAAGACCAGTTACCGCTGGTCTTTTTTATTGGGTAAATTTCACTCGGTCAGAGAGCATGCCTTATTGATAGTCACCTAGGTCAATGGAGAGTTTGGTGGATTCTTCTTCTATGGTGGCTGCATTTTTGCTTTCTAGCTTAATTTGTAGACGCAGGTCGTTTGGACTGTCGGCGTGTTTTAGTGCGTCTTGATAAGTAATCTGTCCTGATTCATATAAGTCAAATAATGCTTGGTCAAAGGTTTGCATGCCAATATCACGAGAGCGTTTCATTACAGGCTTAATCTCATGAATCTCACCTTTACGGATGTAGTCGGCGATGAGCTGTGTGCCGAGCAGAATTTCAATGGCAGCACGGCGACCTTTACCGTCAGGGGTTGGGATGAGCTGTTGGGCGATGATGGCGCGTAAGTTTAGCGATAAATCCATGAATAACTGCCCATGTCTGTCCGCCTCAAAAAAATGAATAATACGGTCAATGGCTTGGTTGGCATTATTGGCATGGAGCGTGGCAAACACCAAATGACCTGTTTCAGCGTATTGAATGGCGTAGCTCATGACTTCACGGTTACGAATCTCACCGATGAGAATGACATCGGGTGCTTGACGTAGGGTGTTTTTCAATCCCTCTTCAAACGAAAGTGTGTCAATGCCCACCTCACGCTGAGTAACGATACAGCCTTTATGTTGATGGACGTATTCAATGGGGTCTTCTATGGTGATGATATGACCACGAGAATTTTGGTTACGATGCCCAATCATCGCCGCCAGTGTCGTTGATTTACCAGTACCTGTGGCACCGACCAACAAGATGATGCCACGCTTTTTCATGGCAAGTTCTTTTAAGATGGGTGGCAAGTTTAAATCTTCGGTTGTGGGAATTTGCGTCTCAATCTTACGCAACACCATCGCCGCCTTATTGCGTTGAATCATCGCTGACACACGAAAACGAGCCGCCTCAGCTTTGTCAGAGATGGCAAATTGGCATTCGTTGGTTTCATGAAACTCTTTTTTTTGAGCTTCGGTCATGATGCTAGTAACCAGTGCCATGGTTTGTTCGGAGGTGAGTGGTGTTTTGGTCATTGGCAAAATCACGCCATTGACTTTAAGTGATGGAGGGACACCTTCGGTAATAAAAAGGTCAGAACCATTTTTGGCAATCATCACCTGTAATAGTTTATCAAAATCCATGTATGCTCCTTACAAGAATGCGTCTGGCTGTTTGGCGTAGACACGTGCTGTCTCTTTGGTGATGGTACGAGATGCTACTAGGTTTTTTAATGTCTGGTCAAGGGTAATCATGCCCTCGCCTGCCCCTGTTTGAATGGCAGAGTACATTTGGGCGATTTTGTTTTCACGAATCAAGTTACGAATGGCAGGCGTGCCAAGCATGATTTCATGAGCTGCCACACGACCACCTCCGACTTTTTTAAGTAGGGCTTGCGAGATGACCGCTTGTAGTGATTCAGAGAGCATCGCACGAATCATGTCTTTTTCGGCGGCAGGGAATACGTCAATCACACGGTCAATGGTTTTGGCAGCGGAGTTGGTGTGCAGTGTGCCAAATACTAAGTGTCCTGTCTCGGCAGCGGTCAAGGCAAGGCGAATGGTCTCCAAATCACGCATCTCACCGACCAAGATGATGTCAGGATCCTCACGCAGTGCTGAACGTAGTGCAGCATCAAAGCCTAGGGTATCACGGTGTACCTCACGTTGGTTTACAAGCGACTTTTTGGATTCATGGACAAATTCAATGGGGTCTTCAATGGTTAGGATATGCTCTTTACGGCTTTCGTTGATGTAGTTAATCATGGCGGCCAGTGTGGTTGATTTACCAGAGCCTGTTGGACCTGTCACCAGTACCACGCCACGTTTAAAGTCGGAGACCTTTTTAAAGACAGGACCCATGCCCAAATCTTCCATGGTCAAAACCTTAGATGGAATGGTACGAAATACCGCACCAGCACCACGGTTTTGGTTAAAAGCGTTCACACGAAAGCGAGCCAAGCCTGGAATCTCAAATGAGAAGTCAGTTTCTAAAAATTCTTCGTAGTCGGCACGCTGTTTGTCATTCATGATGTCATAGATGAGCTTATGTACCGTAGAATGATCCATCTCTGGGGTGTTGATACGCACCACCTCACCATCCACACGAATCATGGGAGGTAGTCCTGCTGATAGGTGCAAGTCGGATGCTTTGTTTTTTACCACAAAACGCAGTAGGTCTTCAATGCTAGGAACTGCCATGGATTTGCCTTAAAAGTGAATAAATTGAGTAGATTATGGGGTTATTATACAATATTTTATCTTGCCATTAAAGCACGTCGCACCAGATATTACAAGTTGCTTTATGCCAAAGTTTGTGCCATTTGTGGGGGTTTTTCTGCTAAAATATAAAGATTTTAGGAGTAGAATATGACACAAATATCCCATCATGCAACATCAAACGCACTTATCAGACACCATATGGCAGTCAAAGAGCGTCTTTGTGCCATCAATGACCAATATCAAATCCACCCCAAAGCGGTGCTACTTGCCGTCTCAAAAACCAGACCATCATCGGACATTGCCACGTTGTATCAGGCAGGACAAGGTGATTTTGGTGAAAATTACTTACAAGAGGCCTTGATAAAAATGAGCGAACTGGCACATTTACCAATAACGTGGCACTACATCGGACACATTCAGCGAAACAAAACCAAAGACATTGCCACACATTTTGACTGGGTGCAGACCGTGGAGCGAGATATTATTGCTAAGCGTCTCAATGACCAACGCCCCGATGAACTGCCACCTCTTAACGTACTCATTCAAATTAATATTGATGATGAGATGAGCAAATCAGGCTGTCATATAGACGAATTGGATGAGCTCATTAAAGTCATCATAAGTTTGCCAAAACTGACTTTGCGAGGGCTTATGATTATCCCAAATAAAGACGGTACAGATGCTTTTGTGCGTACCAAGGCACTGTTTGACGACATCAAAGCACGTTTTAATTTAGCTCAATTTGATACCTTATCCATGGGCATGAGTGGCGATATGGAACAGGCACTGGCACATGGTTCAACCATGGTGCGAGTGGGGACGGCGATATTTGGCAAGCGAGATTAGCACTGACAATCATCTTATAACACCGAACGGGCGTCTTTGGTGATTTTTTCAATCAAGGCTTTGGCACGTTCATTAGCCAAAATCTGATTTTTACGGTCGTTATTTAGGCTCTGACATTGGTCATATAGCTCCAAACAGGTCAGCACCAACAGTTCTTCATTGCTGGGGTTTTTGCCTTTGATGGCACGGCGAAGTTCACGGATTTTATCATTAATGTATGTGCCTGCTTGTTCTAGCTGTGCCACCTCATCAATAGGGCAGGTAATGCGATGCGATGACCCTGCAATACTCAAATCAACCACTTTAAAATTCGGTTTATCCGCCTTGTTGGTGGTTTTGGTTGGAGCTTTGGGCGTGTTAGGCATGGGGACGGCGGAGGTTGTATCATCTGTATTGCGATGATTTTGGTCAAGATTTTGACTTTGTTTTGGCGGATGATTTGTCTTGTGATGTGTTTTTTGTTCAGAAGTGTCATTTGAAGTGTCATTTGACTGCTCTGGGGCAGATGTCTTGTGTGATGGGCTAACCTTGATGTTGGTTTTGGTACCAAATTTGATGGCAGAATGAATGTTCATGGGTGTGTCCTTGTTTTATTTAATAATTTTGGTTATCAATTTTACTAAGCCATGTTTGAATGACTTCGGCACGGCTGATGGCAAGAGCATTTTTTTGGTTAAGCTCGTTGTTTTCTTTGGTTAAACGCTCGTTATCTTGACCAAGCTCATCTAGGCGGCTGTTTAGCTCATCTTGGGCGGACAGTAATTCTTTGACACGTGCATGCAAGCTGCTGTTTTCGTCTTTAATTTGGCTGATTTTAAGTTGCAACTGACTGATTTGGTTAGGGCTGTCATCATGTGCCAATTTATGTTTAAGATTGGCAAGTTCGGTAGCAGTGATGTTATAGCGTGCTTTTAGCTCGGAGACGGTCTGTTCTAAGAGTTGTAATTGGGTTAGCATGGGTATTCCTAGGATGGTGAGACGATAAGCGATTACCAGAGAGCTGATGTGTGGTCTGTTATTGTAGCATGAGATGTTAAAAATACAAAACGCCCTTGACTTTTATCAAAATGATGGCATTTAAAGGACAATTTAAGCAACAGCGAGAACCTTATGAATGATGATTTGTCAGGATTTAATGATTGGACAGAAGCATTTAGCACATGGACGGATGTCTCTATCAGTGAATTGCATGGTCTTATGAGTGCCTTGATGATGGCATGTTACCCCACGGATGTGGCAGGATGGTCAGCGATATTAACCGAGCTTAGCTTTACCTTGCCTGATGAGCGGGCGATACAGCTTTTGGTAGAGTATGGTGAAGATGTCAGTTTTGCCCTAAAAGATAAAGATGATGCCTATGGCTATGAGCCATTGGTGCCTGATGATGAACATGAGTTGTCCGAGCGTTTTTTGGCATTAAAAGACTGGGCAGGTGGCTTTATCACAGGGCTTGGTGTGGCAGAGATGACCCTAACAGATGATGAGCGTGAGCAAGTCTCTGACCTTGCCAAAATCGCCAGCATTCGCCCTGATGCAGAAGATGAATTTGATGGCGACGAAGCGGAGTATCTGTATTTGTTTGAATTTGCTCGCATGGTGCCCGTGAGTCTGTCCAACCGCAAACGCAAAAACATGGCGGATCTGTCTATTATCAAAGGCTTATCCCCTGACCGTCTCACCGCCAGCGAAGTCCAAAAAGCACAACAAGCCAAAAAAGAGATGCCATTTACCTTTGATGCGATGGATAAAAAGCAGTAGGCGGATTTAATCAGCAGAATTAAAATCAGCCAATCCGATATGGGTACAAATTACAATTTAATCAAAAACATCCATCAAATGGGCATGATTATCATGTCCTTTTATTTTTATATAAATAATAAAATGTCATATGCCATTTTGATAAAAACCTATCATAAAAACCTATTAAGCTTAAAGGATGGTTTTGCATTTTTAAAATACTCTTTATTGTTTATCTTTAAAAAATAGAATAAAGGGCGATAAAGTCATCATCTCGTGCGTGTCTCGCTGTGGCTCGTGCCAAAATTGCCAAAAACAGCTTTACGCTCATTGCCATGCTGATGGTGGTTGGATTATGGGGTTTATTTTCTATATCAAATCATTGTCAAGCAGTGCAAAATTACTGTTTGGTGCAACCTATTGGCTAGGGCAATTTAGTTGGAATTTTGCATTTGTATTTGCAATATTAGCCATAAAATTTATCTACGGCTAGTTTTTATTTTGGAGGGATATGTTATTTTATCGTTAAAATGGTGTTTTTTAATTTATTTTTACTCATATTATCTATAACAAATTTTCAATATTATAGATAACCAAATTCAATTAATTTTTACTTGGCTAAGGAGCTAATTATGTCTAATATAACCGAACAAAAAAGCCCATAGGTTGGGTTGAGCTTGCGAAACCCAACAAGTTCAATGGGTTATATCATAAACGCTTGGGTTACGCTATCGCTAACCTAGCCTACATGGGCTTAATTTTTCTTGATAATATTTTAAAACAATAATAAAAACGATAGTAAACAGAAAGTTTTTGTGTTATGACAGCCCACCACCTCCACAAAATACCAATTAGCATTTAAAAGATGACAAACTACTCACAATACCACCAATCAATGTTAGAAAACCTACACAGCAACCCAAATAATCTAACAAAATTAGAAACCCTAGCCAATGAAGGAAATGCTGATGTCGCCTATATGTTGGGTTGGTGCTATTTTAAGGGTGAACGCTTACCCAAAGATTTTGATAAAAGTATGGCTTGGCTAGAAAAAGCCAAAACACTGGGCGGTGATAGAGCTGAAGAGCTGATGGTGTATTGTTGGTTTTTGCAGATAGCAGAATTGAGAAAAAAATATGAATGAAAAAGACAAAAAGCAATTAAGAATGATGGAAATAACAGGCGGTGTGCTATTAATTTTATATGCACTGTGTCAATGGGTATTTTTTCCTTATATTGCAAGTAGTAAAAGCAGAGAAAGGAGAGTTTAAAGAAGCTTGTGCTTATGTGGTTGGTAGGGAAAAAACAAAAGCTTCCCACAAAAATATCATTATGATTAATGGCAAGTATTATGATGATATTGATATATTTGCAATTTCTGCTACTTTACCAACAAATAAACAGATAGTTTGGGATAATTTCCCTATTAAAAAAAAACGTAGTCATTTATCAAAAATAGAACCCAACATCTGCAAAAAAGTCCAGTATGTTGAAGTCTATAACATATTTGGCTTTAAAAAATTTTATTTATACGATTATCTTAACCAACAAGCACCAAAAACATAACTTAGAGTTTTTTATAATGACAAACGAAACATTTGGTAGAATTTGCTTTGCTGTTGCACTCTTGCTAATAGGCTCAAGAACGCTTGGTGATTATGTCATCTTTCCTTATATTGCAGTAACAAAAGCAGAAAAAGGCGAGTTTAAAGAGGCCTGTGCTTATGTGGTTGACAAGAAAAAAACAACACGGAGTGCTGAGCAGTTTGTTATTAAATTAAGTAATCGACTTTATGATGAATACGATATATTTCCAACCACAGGTGCATCTTTTTTTTATAGAGACAAATGGAATAATTTTCCAATTCGTGCCAAGCATAGATCTTTTGTTGTTATAGAACCCAACACCTGCAAAAAAGTCCAATATGTTGAAGTCTATAACATATTTGGCTTTAAAAAATTTTATTTATACGATTATCTTAACCAACAAGCACCAAAAACATAACTTAGAGTTTTTTATAATGACAAACGAAACATTTGGTAGAATTTGCTTTGCTGTTGCACTCTTGCTAATAGGCTCAAGAACGCTTGGTGATTATGTCATCTTTCCTTATATTGCAGTAACAAAAGCAGAAAAAGGTGAGTTCAAAGAGGCTTGTGCTTATGTGGTGGGTACAAAAAAAGAAAGAAATTCTGATGCTACCATTATCAGGATTAATGGTGCACAATATAAAAGCAGAGAAATATTACCTTTAGAACACAAAGCAAGCATTAAAAGAAAGGAGTGGCTCAAATTTCCACTTGGTCAAGACTTCAAAGGTCTTTTAACCGTAGAACCCAACACCTGCAAAAAAGTCCAGTATGTTGAAGTCTATAACATATTTGGCTTTAAAAAGTTTTATTTATACGATTATCTTAACCAACCCTAGGAGACTACTATGTCTAAAATTCAAGTTCCAACCCAACACCAAACCGATGGTTTTTTGGGCACTGTCAGTGCTGTTAATAATATTTGGTCTGGCTTTAATAGTTTTAGTCAAAGCAATACAGAGGAGACTGCTCGCTCGGCTCAGCTTTTTCTTTCAGATTTTATCGGTATTTTAAAAGCTCATACCGAGTCTTCTACTTTTCAAAAAATTGCTAAGGTGGTGGATGTCAATAAAATATATCAAATTATTGATAGGATTTATCAAAATATAGATAAATTCAATGAAGATGTTAAAAACAATAATGGCTATGTTCAAAAATCAACCATTATTGACATCTTCGCCGATATGACTGCCTTGGTTGATACGATGTTGGACTTTGTGGGTAAAGTGCCAGCCATTAAATTTAATCCAGTTAATGTCGTATTTAACATCATCTCTTTTTATGCAACCACCACCAGTAACTCTATGAACAGCCACCCTGATTGGAATGATAAGCAGGTCATTCACACCAGTGAGATTGATAACTTTTTATTAGATGGTGCGTTATTAACTTTGGAAAATTGGCCTGTGTTAATTAAGCCATTACTGGATGTCTTTGACAACTTTGTGCCTGAGTATTTGCAAAACTGGGTAACACCTGACCCTACCGAGTTTATGGGTGATGCAGATGGCAAACCAGCCAATGATGTGATTGACCCTAGAAAATTCTTTGATGATGCTTATCGAATTTATGGTGGTGCAGGCAATGACACGCTATATGGTGGCTCAAAGAGTGATGTATTAGACGGAGACACAGGCAACGACACCCTCATCGGTGGCGAAGGTGCTGATAATTTGCTTGGCGGAGACGGATTCGACACCTACCACATCTCCGACCACGACACCATCTTTGATGCTGATGGCAAAGGACGTATTCTCTTTGACAACAAACCCCTACCCACAGACTTTATCCTAAAACAAGGCTCATCAGGCATATGGGAAGCCAAAGACAGTGCAGGCAATGTGCTATATACTGCCATCAGAGAAGTAAATGACTCAGTCTACCAAAATATTGCCTAACCATGATATTATCTAAACCAACGTAAAAATAAGTACTAATCTCATTTACATAATGCTACCATAATCACTCTAAACAATCCCTATATTTTATCAAACTTATCATGGATGACACCCCATGCCCCACCACACCGACACCATTGCCGACTGGCTTGTCTCTAATCGTCTGTATGAAGACAATCTGTTTTATTATGCTCTTATCATCTGTTTTTGGTTCTTTATCGGATTTGCTTTTCTTGGCTTTGAGCTAGAAGGATTTAGCTTACAGCAAAATCTGTTCTTTAACTTCATATATTATCTTATCATCTGTGCTTGTATGGCACTTTGCCCCTTTTGGTTTAAGCTTTTCTTTTCAAAAACCCACACCGCCAAACGAGAACAAGAACTCAATGCCCATCTAAATGAACTAGACGATGACGACCGTCAAGAAGTCGTTGCTTATCTCAATGAAACAGGACAGCTTGCCATGCGACCTGCCCAAAGGTGGGCGTTGGTATTTCTTGGGTCATACTTTTTATTTGAAGTGTTTTTTATTTCGGCATGGGTTAAGGACATGGCGTTGGTGTGGCAACCTGATTGGGTGATGGGGATTGTGGAGTGGGTGAGAGAGAATACGGCTCTACCACCCATACACGAAAATCATGGACTATTTTATTTAGATTTTAGCCTATCAAGTGATAAGATTTTGCACACAATGTATACAACGGAAACCGAATTTCTCAATTCAGAGTTTGGCAAAACTGCCTTGTTTTTTCATTTTATTCGTTTTGCAAATGTTTCATTAATAACCATTGCTATTTGCCTGTCTTTTTTGGATATAATTGGTTGGAGTGGCTTAAAAAAATTCACAGACAGCGACAACAAAGATTACGACTTGTTTGCATTTTTAAAATCCTATTTATGGACTTCATTTTTGGCGTTTTTCTGTGCTTTGATGATAATAGGGGGTATATTTGGACTTTGGCGCTCCATTAAAACTTCTGCCGAGATGTCTATGAATATTGTAATGTGGCTAGATAATTTGTATTTAAATTTTTGTCTAGCCCTTATGATTATTAGTTTTTTTATTATTGTTTCTTGGCTTAAAATGAGCAAACTACTTATTTTGGGCGTTATCGACTTTATTAAACAATTTTTTTAAACCAACCTAACGAGGTATTTTTATGAGTAATCTAACTGGTCTAGCAGATGCTTTCTTTATTGAAGAAGCAAGAAAACTTATTGAGAAGCATTCTCTTGGTTCTGTAACCGACAAAGAAGGCTATGAAGAAGTTTGGGAAGTGGCTTCTAGCCCGTAGGTTGGGTTGAGTTTACGAAACCCAACATTTTAAGTTCAAGTCCTGAATTTGTTGGGTTTCACTATCGTTCAACCCAACCTACGGGCTGAGAAAATATATTGACAATGTATTTTTGCTATGTTAAATTAAAAAGATATTTAAACATATGTACCAAAAATGCCCCACCACACCGACACCATTGCCGACTGGCTTGTCTCTAATCGTCTGTATGAAGACAATCTGTTTTATTATGCTCTTATCATCTGTTTTTGGTTCTTTATCGGATTTGCTTTTCTTGGCTTTGAGCTAGAAGGATTTAGCTTACAGCAAAATCTGTTCTTTAACTTTGTCTTTTATTTATTTATCTGTACCATGATGGCACTTTGTCCTGTTTGGTTTAGGCTGTTTTTTGGAAAAACTCACACCGCCAAACGAGAACAAGAATTACACGCCCATCTTGATGAACTAGATGATGACGACCGTCAAGAAGTCGTTGCTTATCTCAATGAAACAGGACAGCTTGCCATGCGACCTGTTCAAAGATGGGCATTGGTGTTTTTGGGGTCATACTTTTTATTTGAAGTGTTTTTTATCTCAGCATGGGTTAAGGATTTGACACTGGTGTGGCAACCTGATTGGGTGATGGGGATTGTGGAATGGGTGAGGGGGAATACCAATTTACCACCATTGAATGTGGATAGGAAGTTGTTTGACTTAGATATTGGGTTGTCAAGCGACAAGATTTTGCATACAATGTATGAATCGGAAACCGAATTTTTGGATTCTGAATTTGGCAAATCAGCCCTTTTATTTCATTTTTTTAGATTTATTAATGCTCCATTAATTTTTATATCGATACACATGTTATTATATAGATCAATTGGTTGGAGTGGCATAAATCGGTTTAAGGTAAAAGAAGAATACCGAAATTTATGCGATTTGTTAAAATCTTATTTATGGGTTTCGTTTTTGGCGTTTTTTTGTGTTCTAATGATTGTTGGCACTATTTTGCTAATTCAAAGCTTGGAAATTTCTGCTAGAATGTCCATGAATATAGTGATATGGATTGATAGCTTTTATTTGAATTTTTGTTTTGTGTTTGCTGTCATTAGTGTTCTTATACTTATTTCATGGCTTAAAATGAGTAAAAAACTTATTTTAAATATTATTAATTTTATCAAACAGTTCTTTCAACCAACCTAACGAGGTATTTTTATGAGTAATTTAACTGGTCTTGCAGATGTTTTCTTTCTTGAAGAAGTAAGAAAAATTCTTGAAAAACATTCATTTGGTTCTGTAACCGACAAAGAAGGCTATGAAGAAGTTTGGGAAGTGGCTTCTAGCCCGTAGGTTGGGTTGAGTTTACGAAACCCAACATTTTAAGTTCAAGTCCTGAATTTGTTGGGTTTCACTATCGTTCAACCCAACCTACGGGCTGAGAAAATATATTGACAATGTATTTTTGCTATGTTAAATTAAAAAGATATTTAAACATATGTACCAAAAATGCCCCACCACACCGACACCATTGCTGACTGGCTTGTCTCTAATCGTCTGTACGAAGACAATCTGTTTTATTATGCTCTTATCATTTGTTTTTGGTTCTTTATTGGGTTTATCTTTTTAGGTTTTGAAATCAATGGATATAGTCAAGCCCAAAATCTTTTCTTTAATTTTGTCTTTTATCTATTTATCTGTACCATGATGGCACTTTGTCCTGTTTGGTTTAGGTTGTTTTTTGGGAAAACATATACTGCCAAACGAGAACAAGAACTACACGCCCATCTTGATGGACTAGACGATGATGACCGTCAGGAAGTCGTTGCTTATCTCAATGAAACAGGACAGCTTGCCATGCGACCTATCCAACGGTGGGCATTGGTGTTTTTGGGGTCATACTTTTTATTTGAAGTGTTTTTTATCTCAGCATGGGTTAAGGATTTGACACTGGTGTGGCAACCTGATTGGGTGTTAGCAATCACACATTGGGTGAAAGAGAACATCAATTTACCGCCATTGAATGTGGATAGGAAATTGTTTTTGCTTAATATTCATTCGTCATCAAGTACGTTATTAAGAGAATTATATGAAACAGAAATGCAATTTTTGAATTCAGAATTTGGAATAACGACATCATTTTTTCATTTTATAAAAGCATTAAACTTTGCCCCTATCTTAATTGCAGTCTATTTGTTGCTATCAAATATTATAGGTTGGGCTGGCATTAATAGGTTTAATGCAGACCATCAAGAAATTTCATTTTTTAGTAGTCTTAAAAAATTTCTGTGGTTATCATTTCTTATGTTTTTCCTATTTATTATGGTTCTGGGCGGATTTGGAAAAATATTTATGGATATTGAGACAACAGCAGAAATTTTAATAAATATAACTGCTTGGGTGGACAATTTTTTCTTAAATATTGGATATGCATTCTTTATTATCGCACTATCTGTTACTGTCTCTTGGTTTAAAACTGGTGTATTATTGGCAATATTAATAATTGATTTCATCAAACAATTTTTTCAATCAACCTAACGAGGTATTTTATGAGCAATCTAACTGGTCTAGCAGATGCTTTCTTTATTGAAGAAGCAAGAAAACTTATTGAGAAGCATTCATTTGGTTCTGTAACCGACAAAGAAGGCTATGAAGAAGTTTGGGAAGTGGCTTCTAGCAATTTTATGAAACTAACTGCCCAAATTGTTTTTGAAACTTCTTTAAAATATTTTAGCGACAATAAACTGATAGAAAATACCAAGCATAGATACCCTGACATTGTCCAAATTGAAATGCTGGCAATTAAAGCACATCACCTGCAAGCCAATCTTGATGCCTTACAATCATCAAAGCTCTCCAAACACCCTGATTTTAAAGAAATAAATGCACATTTCAAAGAGGTTGTTGCTAATTTTAAAACGGAAGTGCAACTACTTGCTGACAGCAAAGGCATCAATATCAATGTCAAACAAGATGACTTAACTACCACATTAGATAAATTGGTCGGTCAAGGTTATGGTAAACTCTTTAATGAAAGCATGGATAACTTATTTAAATACAATGATTATATCAAACTTGTTTATAGCACCATTGATGAAAAATTACCCAAAGATGAAAGTAGTCAACAAGACTATCTAAAAGATGTGATGAATTTAATACCAAAATTTGCAGGAGATTCTTTTGTTAAGGGTACGGCGGGGGCGGTCTATGGTGCAGAAGCAGGAGCAATTAGCTTAAGTAGCCTTGTAAAATCTGAAGGATTAAAGCACCTAGAAAGCTTAGCTCAAAAAATACCTGCTATTTCTGCCAAAGGTTTGGCTGGAGTTTTATCTCGTGGGATAATTACTGGCATTTTAACAGATATTAGTTATAAAGCAGGGTATGAGTTTGGTGAATGGCTATTTACAAAAGGTTTTGATTGGGCTTTTGGCAAAGAACTCTACGAAATGGAGAGTTTCATCAACTTTACAGATACTGCTTACTCCACCATCTTCTCCCACCTAACCGCCGACAAACTTAACGCCGTCATTGCCTTTAATACCATGATACTGGGTAACTTTGTCAATGAACAGGGTCAATCTGTCATCACAGAAGATACCGCCATCTTATTTGGCTCTGATGACTATAAGAGCATGGATTTTGACAAAGCTTTAAAATCTTATAAAAAGCTCTATAAGGCAGTATCAGGCAAGGATGATGCCAAGAACATCACAGGTGCAGAAGAACTCATTAGACACATGGAGGGTAGTTATCCGTTATTTAAGGAATATCGCGGTAAGTTATTGAACATCTTACAAGGCTTGGAAGATACAGAAGAACTATTTACCCTAAGCCAAGGTGATGATGAAACCGCTCTTGCCTACCGCTACGCCCTTGTCAATCTCAATCCATTTGTCCTAATGGATATTGACTACACCAAACACAACCCAAATGGCGAGCTTGACCTGTATCATGCCAAAACCAATCCTAATGGTCTAACCCCCATCTACCTAGAAAAACGGGCTGAGATGATGTCGGTCATGATGGATAAAATGACAGGGAAGTTTATCCAAAATAAATACAACTATCAAGATTTGGCTGAAAACATCAGTGTTAATGAAACCAGCCTAGATGGACATCATGGCAATATTGATACTTATAATGACAACACCCAAGTGATCTTCGGTGGTACTGGTAACGACACCATCAAAGCCAAAGATACAGGCGATAACAACAACTTCCTATTCGGTGGTGCAGGTCATGACATTATAATCGGTGGCAAAGGTAACGATTACCTAGAAGGCGGTCAAGGCTTCGACACCTACCACATCAAAGACCACGACACCATCTTTGATGCTGATGGCAAAGGACGTATTCTCTTTGACAACAAACCCCTACCCACAGACTTTATCCTAAAACAAGGCTTATCAGGCATATGGGAAGCCAAAGACAGTGCAGGCAATGTGCTATATACTGCTTATCGTATTGGCGATGATTTATCCATACATGACACCAAAGTGCCTGATGTTGCTAGAATCAAAGACTTCTTTCTCACCGCCACACAGCAAGACACCACATATTCAGCCCTTTCTATCATCTTAGGCGACAGTCAAGCAGACATTGATAAAAATCGCACCTACACCATCAAAGCCATTGATGGTTTTTTATCGCATATAGGTACAGGAGCTTTTCCTGCTCAGTACTTGGACATCTATGGTTCAAACAAGACTGACACCATCTTTGGCACAGGCAGAAAATACCTAAACATCGATGCAGGCGATGGGCATGACCTGATATTCGGTGGCAATATGGCGGATGTTATCAGAGGTGGGGCAGGTAATGATGTTATATCAGGTTCGCCCATCTATTATGAACTAAGAGACCCAACCGACCCAGAAATACCCAAAGAAGACCATGATCTGCTTATCGGTGGACTGGGTAACGACCTAATCTCGGCAGGGATTGGCGATGACATTATTTGGGTGGATCATGAGTATAAATCAAATGGTAAAACACCGATACATACCGACTCAAATAATCCCAACAACACCCATAACAACAAAAAAGGTGATTGGGCATTGGGCGGACGAGGTGATGATGTGATTCATGGTGGTGCAAACCAAGACTTCCTACAAGGTGGGGCGGACAGTGACATCATCTATGGTGGTGGCGGTGATGATGTGATATTGGGTGATGGGTATGTGAGATTTGGGGTAAAATCTGTCAGTATTGTTCATAATGATACCGTGATTCATACACCCACACTCATAGGCGTACATCCACTTGTTCCTGTCTTTATGAACTTAACCCCCACCATCATACCAGCTAACAAACCCACAATAGAATATGGCTACACCAATGGCAAGTATTTGGAAACCAGACTGGGAAATGAATACATAAGAGATGCAAAAACATTTAATTGGCAATTACAGATAGATGCAGACAAAGGTGATTATACCATCACGCCACATGAAGAAGTGAAGCTAAGTTATGATAAGCATGCTTTTGAATCAAAACATGCCAATGACACTCTATATGGCGGTGCAGGGGATGACCTTGTCATCGGTCAGTATGGTAATGATTATCTAGATGGTGGTAAGGGTGATGACATCCTATGGGGTGATGACAACAGAGATGCAAGCATCGAAGGGAATGACACGCTAAAAGGCGGTACAGGACGAGATAGGCTAATTGGTGGCAAAGGGAATGATACTTATGTGTTTGACCTAGAAGACATCAAAACAGAGGCAGATGGCAAAACCATCATTGATACGGACAATAATGGTCAGTTGATTGTAGATGGCAAAAACTGGGCGGGCAAGACATGGGTGGTTGATGCCAACTTCAAAGACATTTATTTTGATGATGAGGGCAATAGACTGGATAAGAAAGGCAGTGAGTACATCATCACGGTCAAAGACGCTGGGGCAACCATCACCATTAAGGATACGCCAGTAGCGAAAGGCGATGCGGGTGACATTCTGCTGGGCATGATACTCGCCAAAGAAGTTAAGAATACCGCTCCCATTGTTCATAATCCTGTCTCTGACCAGATGGTGTTGGCAGGGCGAGACATCGCACTCGGTCTTGGCGAGGTATTCTTCGATGCTGATGGTGATGAGCTGACGTATAGCATCCAAGGGGCGGATGGACTGCATTTTGACCCTGCTACGAAGATGCTGACAGGCAAAGCACCTAATAAAGGGGTGTTTAACATCACATTGACCGCTACCGACCCCAAGGGCGAGCATGCCAATACCAGCTTCACACTAAGAGTGAATGAGCGACCAACGCTCGTCTCTGCCTTGACTCTACCGCTTGTGCTAAGCCAAGATAATGCCATGATGCAGATAGGTCTAGATAAGCTGTTTGTTGATAACGATGGTGATGCGTTAAGTTATTCGCTATCGGCAAATTCTTTGAGCGGTGTCTATATTGACAACAACCATCTTATCATAGACCCTGCGACCACAGAGATTGGCATGCATGACATTACCGTGACAGCGACAGACAGCTTCGGTCAGAGTGTCAGCACCAATGCCAGCTTTACCATCAAAGGCAGTGAACCCATCGTGATGCCAGAGCCTGTCCTGCCCATCACTCCTACGCCCGATCCTACCATTCGTGGTAAGCGATATGTGGGCAAGCTCGGTGCTGATGACATCACAGGTGATGATAAAGCCAATACCATCAACGGTCTGACAGGGGATGATGTCCTAAGTGGCGGTCGTGGCAATGACACGCTAATCGGTGGATTTGGTCATGATACCTTAATTGGCGGACTGGATAACGACTTGCTTATCGGTGGCTATGGCAATGATACTTATCTGTATCACAAAGGCGATGGTCTAGACACGATTCGTGATGTTGGTGGGCTCGATATCTTAAAGATTTCGGGGCTGATGTTGTCTGATTTGGGCTTTATTAAACAAGGTAATCATCTGCTTATCGATGTCAAGCAAAATGATGATGGCATTATTATTGAAGATTATTTCAAATCAAACAGTATCATAGCAAGCCAAAAATCCCATGTTCCCAACATAGAGCGCATCTACATTAATGATAAGTTTGTCGGGCATGATGAGATTATCAAGATGGCGGATGTGGTTATTTAAGGTTTAAGACTAAGGGTGTTAAAAAAGAGTGTTTAGTAACACTCTTTTTGCAGTCTGCTGATGGCGGATTGTGCTGATTGGGGTGTGCCTGCCTTTGGTATTTGCATGAAAGATGGGGTTTAGCCATTTTTCATGCAAATTGGTTGAAATTGTCAAATTTTCATCTTATCTTATAAAAATGTCATCAATGGCAGGTACGCTCTAATACGCCTAAAAAACTTAACATGGTGTATTTGTCATAAATACACCAATCTTAGTATCTTATCTATTTTCCATTATCCTAATACCGCCATCATTTCGCCTTCTACCAAATGCATACTAATCGCCTTATCAATGCGGACATTGACAAATTTACCCAGTAGCTCATCACCGCCACGAAAAATCACCGAACGGGTGTTGTCGGCTGTGCCATGCAAATAGCCATCTTTGCGGTTGGCACGCTCCTCTACCAACACTCGCACGGTTTGACCGACCATCGCTCGGGTCTTAGCAAAGGTAGAATTTTTGATGACCTCTTGAAATCTCGCCAGTCGTTCTTTTTTGGTCTCAAAGCTGACATTATCAGGCAAATCGGATGCAGGCGTGCCAGGGCGTTTTGAGTAGATGAAACTGTATGAATGGTCAAAATCTAACTCTTTGGCAAGGTTTAACGTATCAGCAAAGTCCCTATCGGTCTCATTGGGAAAGCCAATGATAAAGTCACTTGATAGGTGCAAATCAGGACGAATGGCTTTTAACTTATTGATTTGATTGATATAAATATCAATGCTGTGATTACGTTTCATCGCTTGCAAGATGGCATTTGAACCAGATTGGACAGGCAGGTGTAAATGTGAGACAAGTTTGGGGATGTGGCGATAAGCATCGATGATGTCATCGGTGAACTCCAAAGGATGGCTTGTGGTGTAGCGAATGCGTTCAATACCATCAATATGGGCAACATAGTGCAACAGTTCACTAAATCGGCAAATCGTACCGTCATCTTTTTGACCCCGATAGCCATTGACGTTTTGACCCAACAAATTAATCTCACGCACACCTTGTTCGGCAAGTGCGTCAATCTCGGCAAGCACATCATCAAGCGGACGAGACAGCTCTTCGCCACGAGTATAAGGCACGACACAAAACGAGCAGTATTTAGAACAGCCCTCCATAATGGACACAAATGCCTTGTAACCATCAACCTTTGGTTCTGGCAAAAAGTCAAATTTTTCAATGCTGGGAAAAGATACATCCACCACGCCAATGCGTGTTTTGGTATTTTTGGCGGTGCCTGTTTGCTTGGTGTTTAAGGCTTTGGCATGGAGGGTCTTAGCGGTTAGCTCATCATACATCTGTGGCAGGCGGTGTAAGGTCTGAGGGCCAAAAACCATGTCCACATAAGGGGCACGTTTTTGGATATTGTCGCCCTCTTGGGATGCCACACACCCTCCTACGCCGATGACCAAATGGGGATTTTTATCTTTGAGTTTACGCCAACGACCCAGCTCAGAGAACACTTTTTCTTGGGCCTTTTCACGAATAGAGCAGGTATTCATGATAAGCACATCCGCTTCGTTGATGTCATGGGTTACTATCATGCCATGGCTGTCGCCCAGCACATCGCCCATTTTTTGGCTGTCGTATTCGTTCATCTGACAGCCTTGGGTAGCGATAAAGACTTTTTTGGGGGCAGTTGGGTCTTTGGGTAATTGTTCTAAGTGAGACAAATCCAACTGCGATAGCGTGGGGGCGTGGGGTTTGGTGTCGGTTTTTGGGTTAAAGGTGGCAACGGTCATTGGTATTTTCCAAGGGTTGAGAAAAATTTGATATTATAGCACAGTTTTTGGGGTGTGGGGAGACGGTATATGGACTTACCAATCACAATCCAACAGATGTCTGTTATTTATCCAAAAATAGCTACCATTTGTCGTATTTTTTATAAAATTCTGATAATTTTGTCATAAATACAAAATTTTAGTTGCCAAGTGGTATGTTTTATGTAAAAATTGACCCAATCATTATGGATTGTGTTATTTATTATCCATAATGATTGGGTTTATTTACAAAATTATCATTGAAATTTGGAGTTTTCTGATGAAAATGTTTGTCAAGTCAAGTCAAGTCAAGTCAAGTCAAGTCAAGTCAAGTCAAGTCAAGTCAAGTCAAGTCAAGTCAATTAAAATTAAATAAAATTTTGGTGGGGCTTGCTCTTGTAATGGGAATGGGTGTTTCGCATACCGCCCTTGCTAATAATTGGATTACCACTTCCAATAACAAATGCAAAGTCTATAATCCCACTTTTTTCAAAAATATCCCCACCACTTGGTCTGGTGAATGCAAGGATGGCTATGTTCACGGACAAGGGACATTGCAATTGCGTATATATGGAGAACTATATGAGACCTATGTGGGCAGTTTCAGTCAAGGCAAACAGTACGGAAAAGGGATTTATACTCGGAGAGATGGCATTAAATATGATGGGGAATTCAAAGATGGCAAAATGCACGGAAAAGGGATTAAGACTTGGGCAAATGGCAGTAAATATGATGGGGAATTCAAAGATGGCAAAATGCACGGAAAAGGGATTAAGACTTGGGCAAATGGCAGTAAATATGATGGGGAATTCAAAGATCACAAAATGCACGGAAAAGGGATTAAGACTTGGGCAAATGGCAGTAAATATGATGGGGAATACAAAGATGATAAAAAACACGGTTTGGGTAAATTAACCCTTGTCAAGGGAGATAATGGCATTGCCAGTTATGATAATGGCGAATGGCAGGGCGATACCTATGTAGTACAGGGTGAATTTGTAAATGGTGACCACACTCTACAATGCGAACCCAATCAAAAAGCCTGTGATAAAGCCCGTGCTGAGCAGGAAAAGCAAGAACAAGAACGCAGAGAAAGAGAGTATAAAGGCAGTATAGAAGCATGCAAAAGCCGTTATGTGGGCGAGCGTCTTATTTTGAAAGCACCTTATAATGTAGGTTTCATATTCTATTCAGAAGGATATAAGTACTTCCCTTTCAAAGTAGTGGGGGTCGGTAAAGACAAAATGACGGTTGAAGCGATGTATGATGGGAGCGATATTAGTGATATAAGAAGTGCCAATATTCTTTGCAATGCAACCAGTGTAAAATAGATTAATCAAAAGTCGTTTTCTAACTTGAAAACGACTTTTTTGATAGGGGTGAATTGCAAATCAACTACTTATACAAAGTTGAGAATGGCGTTATGTTTATAAAAAGCGGACAAGATTTGCCCAATAATTGTAATGCTTCTTCACTGCTTTGACAAGGTTACGGTCATGGTGTTTTCCAAGGGTTTGCCAAATGGGGGATGGGACATTATTATAGCATGCTGTGCTGATTTTTGGAAAAATATCGTCCATTATTTGATAAATCCATTTTCTAAGTCTTTGATTTGTTTTTAAAATTTCAAAAAAAGCAAATTTTTTAAAAATTTTTAAAAAAAGTGCTTGACGTACGCCAAAAATCCTATATAATACGCACCCATACAGCGAACGCTGACATGCGGGAATAGCTCAGTTGGTAGAGCACGACCTTGCCAAGGTCGGGGTCGCGAGTTCGAATCTCGTTTCCCGCTCCAAATTCTAAAAGTCCAAATCAACAGGTTTGGACTTTTTCTCACTTAAAATGCTTATTTACAATCCGTCGTGTCCAAAATCAATCTCATTTTAAGATAAAATATACAAATTTTCCTGTAAAATTGACATAATTTTGCATTGGCGGTGGTTTAAATTATAACGAGTTGTGTTATAATTAGCAAAATATGGCAAATTCGTTTGAATGTTGTCATAAATTTGTCTGTAAAATTAAGACAATCCGAGCGAAAATTTCCATACCTAATTCATTCATAGGTTAATAAGAGGACATACCCATGGCCAAAGCCAAATTTG
>NZ_LXTW01000002.1 GCF_001679005.1 Moraxella nonliquefaciens
TTGGGTTTGATGGGGGTGGTAATGTGTTTGAACGCACAGTGTATTATAGTTACAACGCACAAGGGTTGCTAGATAAGATTGAGTTAAGTACTGATGACATCAAAAATAACTCCAATTATGCAAAAACCGAACTTATTCGCTTTACCTACAATAAAAAAGGGCAGCCAATTGAAGTCAGAGAGCAAGGACTTCATACCAAATACGGCTATGACAATCAGGGCAATCTAAACCTAATCACTTACCCTGATGGACAGACTGTTCATTATACTTATAATACTCACAATAAGCCCACACACATCAAAATGGGCAATCAGTTTGTAATGATGGATTATGATGACAGACAACGCCCTATTCATTATAACAATCACTTAGGACAAACACTTGACATTGATTATGATGATGTTGCACACACCATTAACTACACCCTAGCCAATGGACAGGTGGTCAGTGATGTTTACAGTAGCGAATATGACCTTATCAAAAGAAGTATCAAGGACAGTCAAGGTAAGGTTATATTTACCAGTCTTGGTAGTGAGATGATGAATAATGGCTTATCAACCCAAAACTCCACCAACCCCATCAACACCCTTATCATCAATAACGCCCTAGCCAAACTCACCCTTAACACAGGGGCGACCTACACACGCCATTATGATGACTTTGGCAGAGTGTATTTGGCGACCGATGCCAATACAGGCAAACGCTATATTCGGTATGACAACTTTGATAGACCCACGTAAATAATGCTTGATGGCATAAATCAGGAGTTAAGCTATAATTCTTTTGGTTTGCCAAACACATTTAAGGTGTGCAATATATCAAGCAATACCCAAGACTGTCAATACACCCACTACCATTACGACACCTATGGCAAATTAACCAAAGTACAGCATAGTCAGACACAAGATGGCAAAACACCCAGCATACAATATCAGTATACAAATACTGGACTGCTTGCTAGTGAGACCACTACGCTCATATCTCATCAAGGCTACACCACCGCCTATCATTACGATGATAAAGACCGCATCAAAAGCGTGACCCTACCAGAGGGCATCACTCTACACTACCATTATAATACCCACAGTCAAGTTACCCAAATAGATTACCAAACACCCACAAGCACGCTTTGGCAGACACTCACAAATAAATGGTACAAGGTTTTTAATAAAGATAATGGCGATGCCCTGCTGTCAAATATCCAAGCAGACAGCACAAGAGGCTTACTTGCCCTAACCCACGCCAATGGCAGTACAGTCCATCAAGTCTATGATGATAAAGCAAGGCTAATAGACAAACACGACCATACCACAAGCACCAAGCTAAGTTATGACAAACAAACTGGACAAATCACAAGCATTGATGATAATGGTAATGTAAAAACTGTTGCAGAAGTAAACAATGCTTATGAATATGATGACAATGGCAATCGCACCAAACATCATCACACCCACTACACTTATAAACCAAATTCTGATAGACTAAGTATCATCACCACCAAAGATGATAAAGACAACATCATCAAAACCACCCATTACACCTACGACAACCTAGGAAACCCTGTAATGATAACCACCAAAGACCACAAAGGCAACATCATCAGCCAAAGAGCCTTAACCTACACCCCTGATGGACAAATCAAGTCCATCAGGGACAGCACACAAGACAAGCAAGGTAATAAGACAGAAAAACTGATTGCTACTTATCAGTATAACCATCTAAGACAACGTATTGCCAAGAGTACTTATCATAAAGATGACAAAACAGGTCAAATCAAAGAAGAGACAACGCAGTATCTTTGGGACAAGGGCTTATTGTCAGCAGAGATTAAAGATGATAAAGTGGTTAGACGGTATATTTATTTAGACATTATGCCTGTGGCTATCCTTGACTACACCTACAACCAAAAAGGCAAACTAGACAAAACCGAAGTCTATTCAATCCACACCGACCACCTAGGCACACCCAAACAAATTACCAACCAAAACCAAGAAGTGGTTTGGATTATTGAGATGGATGCCTTTGGAGAAACAAAGTCCATTGATAGTAAAGACAACTTTACCTTCAATCTAAGATTTGCAGGGCAATACTTTGACCAAGAGAGTGAGTATCATTATAATTATCATCGGTATTATGACCCGAGTATTGGACGGTATTTGACATCTGATCCGATTGGGTTAAACGGTGGCAGCTTTAATACTTATGCTTATGTGGATAATGAGGTGTGGAGAGCAGTGGATCCTTGGGGGCTTTATACAGTTTTTATTGGCGGTGCGGCAGATGCCGAACCATTCTTAGGTCAAGGTCCAACTGGTATTATGCAGGATGTAAGGAGAGATTTTAGAGATAAGTACTTACAACCTTATTTTGAGAAAGCTGGTTATTCACAAGATAGAGCTAGGCAGTTAGCTAGCAGAAATGCAAGATACTACGGCTTTCATGAACTACATTTAATGCTTGCTGATGCTAAGATGTATTTATCTACACAAGGCAATGAAAATGCTAAAATCAATATTGTTGGTCATAGTCTAGGAGGTTGGCAAGCAGCTCATTTAGCACAACAACTAGAAGAATGGCGTTGTGGCTCTGTTGGCGTTGTGACTACTTTGGATCCTGTTGGGATCAGATATAGCTATAATTTAGCAGGAAGTATTAATTTTAAAACACCAAACCCCAAATATAAGACATGGGTAAATATTAGAGCAGAGGCTAAAGATACCAGCATCAATGATGTTATAGCCAATCTAGGTGGGCAATGGAATCCATCGTCTCTTAATCCAACTTATAATTATACACTTGAAGTGGATCATGTCTATGCTCGTACTATGTTTACAACAAAAATTCCAAATAGAAACATTAGCCTTCTTGGATTAGTAAATATATCTTATTCAAATAATCGGAAAAACATAAAAGAATACGAAAGAGCAACCGATGTTGGCAGGAAAGACACGGGGGATTGATAAGTGAAAAAAAAGGTTTTTGCATCCACTTTTATTTTATTATTTTTAATTATAAATTCATTGTTTTTTTATATTTATTATATAAAATATGAAGAAGAGCATTTGGATTATCTGAATATAAATTATCCAGAAGTGATAAATATTAATTCTTTTGAAGACAAATACTATTCAGAAATATATATGGAGGGTCTTTTTATGGCAGATCCTAGAGGTTTTGAAAACGAAGGTATTCCTACAAAAATTGTTTTCGATTGCAGTAAATGCAGTGGCAAGAAATATAGTAAAAAAATTTTGATATACCCTAGCTCTTATATAAATATTGATAAATATTACTATGATGGATATATAAAAAAACATCAAGATTTTATCAAAAATAACAAAAATATGAGAGTTTATTATTTCAGTATAGAGATTCCTTATATTCCAAAAAGATCCATCGATAATAAAGATATAAATTTATATGAAATGGATTATATAAATATTATTGGAGACATTATTAAGAATAATAAAGTTAATATTTTTGCAATAAGATATAAATATATGATAGGCAATAAAATATATATATCCAACCCATCTACACTATATTTTAATAATAAACAAGTTGAACGACTATCAAATGACTATTATAAAAGGCTGTAGAGCTATTGCTCGCTAGTCTAGTACTGATAGACCAAGCCGTATTGAAAATGATAACACCCTCATCACTTATCAATAAGATAACCTAGGTAATCCCATCACTATTACCACAACCAACAAACAGGATAAGACTGTGAACACAAGACAGCTAAGCTACACCACCACACCGCCCAAGTGCAATGCCAAAATTTATCCATATCGCTTGAACGCACAGGACTTCGTAAAACTTGGAGCAAGCTGTGTTGTCATCAACTCTATGGCAAGGGGTGCAACCTAGACAGACAGGCATTTATGAGCGAGATGACCGTTGTGTCAGTGGACGGCTCATTTGTAGATGTGGTTTTGCCAAGCGATAAATCATCGGACGATTATTTTACAGGCGGTTATGTACAATGGTCGTCCGAGTACGGCATTGAACAGCGTGGCATAGAACGACAACTTGGGGGCAGATTGCAACTGTTTGGTGGGGTGCAGGGCTTGGCGGTTGGGCAAAATATCAAGGTTTTTGCAGGGTGTAACCGCACTTTTACCGCTTGCCAGAGCAAATTTAATAATACCGATAATTATGGCGGTAGTCCACATATGCCCCATAAATCGCCTTTTGACGGCACACCAATTTTTTAGGAGTATAAAATAATGTGGGTACAAGTCGCCTTATTTGTTGCATCATTGGTCATCAGCCATCTTTTGCAACCCAAACCACCCCAAGCCAAACCGTCCGCTTTTGATGATTTTAAATTTCCAACGATTGATGACGGCACGCCACGCATTGTCGTGTTTGGTGATGTGTGGATAACTGATTGGTGTGTGATTGGGGCGGGTAATTATCGCACCAGTTCAATCGTTAAAAAATAAAAAGGGCTGTTCGGCTCAAAACGCCAAACGGTGGGGCATCGCTATTTGATATCGCTTCACATGGGGCTGTGCATGGCAATGGATGAGCTTTTGCAAATCAAAGTTGGCGACCGTGTGGCATGGCAAGGGGTTAGCGATAGTGCTAATGAAAGCCATGTCCGCATTCACGAGCCTTATCTGTTCGGTGGCGATGACAAGGAGGGTGGCATTGACGGCACGCTCATCATTATGAAAGGGGCAAGCGACCAACAGCCATTACCACAATTGCAACGTATGTATAACAGTCCAGTCCCTGCCTATCGTGGAGTGGTAACGTTCTTTTTTGACGGCATGGTGTGTTCGGGCTCGCCTTATCCAAAGGCGTGGTCGTTTCGTGTGCGGAGAACTGCTTGCGATTGGTATAATGAAAAAGCAACGATTTGGCTTGATGACGGTAATGGCAACCCAATCAAAGCCATGAACCCTGCCCATATCATTTTTAAAGCTCAGACGAATGAAGACTGGGGGCGTGGTACAGACTTAGGACAGCTTGACCTTGACAGCTTTAAACAATGTGCTGATATTTTGCATGATGAGCAGTTTGGTATGTGCATCGCTTGGAAACGCCAAGATGCTTTAAAGCAGTTTATTCAGCAAATCCTTGACCACATTGGTGGTGCGTTGATGATTGACCGCACCACAGGGCTTTGGAAACTTGTGCTTATTCGTGAAAGCGATAGTCCTGACAGCTTGCCAAGTTTTGACTACGGCACGGGCATTTTACGTATTGAAGAAGACAACAACTCGTCCAATGATTTAGTAACCAATCAGCTTGTTGCCAGCTATACAGACCCTGTGAGCAATGAAACTCGCACTGTCCGTACTGAAAATCTCGCCAGCATTCAACGAGACGGCATTATCTTACAAAACAAGACTTATGTCGGACTACCAACAGTCGATTTGGCAGGACGTGTCGCTAGCCGTGATATGAAAATTATCCAATCTCATCTAAAAAAGTTTAAAATCGTGCTAGACAGACGGGCGTATTCTTTGCAACCTGCATCTGATTTTGTGCTAAAAATCCCCCAAAGGGGCATAGAAAGCATCATCATGCGAGCGGTGCGTGTGGAGCATAATGAGCTGACAAATGGCGAAATTACGGTAACGGCGGTGCAAGACGTGTTTGGCTTACCAAAAAAAAGCTACACACCCTAACAGTCAAGCCTATGGCTACAACCAAATATTGAGCCACAAGTGATTGAAAATGCTAGACTGTGGCAGTTGCCTTATACGCATTTGTTGGACGATTTTAGCCATGAACAACTCAAAAATACTGATGATTATGTCCTTGTGTTGGCAAAACGTCCAAACAGTCTGCAACAGTCTTTTGAAATTTGGGCGAAACTTGCCAATGAGACAACCGAGCAATATGCTGGTATTGGGCAGTTTATTGCTCATGCAACGGTACAAAATGCCGTTGAGCAAACCAGCCAAATCACCACATTAACCCTTGATGAAATTGATGATGGGTTGGCTTATGTTGGGCAATGTGCGTTGCTCAATGATGAAATTGTGCAAATTGTCAGCATTGACACACAGACCAATCAGCTAACAATCAAGCGTGGTTGTGTAGATACCGTGCCTACCGCTCACGCCAATTTATCTCAAATTTGGTTTTATGGCGACATGGCAACGGTCGTGGAGCGAGCATTTATACAAGGTCAGACCGTCCACGCCAAACTACTGAGCCAGACATCACAAAATATTTTGGACATGACGAAAGCAACAAGACAACAGCTTTTAATTGGCAACCGCCACGTTCTCCCCTTTGCCCCTGCTGATATCAAAATTAACGATTTGCCTTACCCCAACCAAATCCAAACCATAAACAAAATCTCGTGGGTAGGTCGTAACAAAATCAGCCAAGATGTCGCCATTTTAGACCAAACCGCCCCACATTATGATGTGGAGACTGGTACAACGTTTAGTGTGGCAATTTTTAAGAAAACCACGCCAAATGGCAATTATCGTCAAGTTGCAGTAAGGCACGGCATGGTGGCAACATCACTTAATATTGTTAAAGAAAATCCCACCAATGACGAGACAAAGCTTGTTGCCAAAATTCATGATGCGGTAATGATAAAAGTGGAATTGTGGGCGGTTAAAGATGGTTTGGAAAGCTGGCAACGGCACAGTATAGAAATGGCGGTGGTGTAGTTTTTAAAATAGGTTAAAAGACCACCAATCAGATGGGCGATAAAATGCACGACTTAAAACTGGGGACGACAACTTGTTGGAGCAAGTTGCCGACCTTCTGACAGACAAGTGTCAAAAGCCAAGCCCAGCCGTTGTGTACACAACACGGCTATTTTAACAAAAATGCAATACCATTGCAAAATTTAAATAGGTTATTTATGAACTTCATCGCTTGTCAATCTTGCCATAAAAAATTACTTAAAATCGCAAACTTTGACCGTTTGCAGGTCAAATGCCCACGTTGCAAGGCAATCAACAACTATCAAGCTAATCTGAATGCTGTAAGCGTCCTATCCGAAGTCCACGAGACTCCAAACAATAATGGAGAGTCTCATGGAGCAACCCCGAAAGCCCAATAAACCCCACAGCCAATCGCCTTTGCCCTTCATCGGACAAAAACGGCAAATTATCCAAGCCTTTCGCAATACCCTTGACCGCATTATTCCAAATGACGGTCAAGGGTGGACGGTGGTGGATGTGTTTGGTGGCAGTGGCTTACTTGCCCACAACGCCAAACACCTAAAACAGAAGGCAAGGGTCATCTATAATGACTTTGACAATTTTAGCCAAAGACTTTATCATATCCACGACACCAATCGCCTACGCCAACAGCTTTATGCCATTTTAGAGCCGTTGCCACGAGCCAAACGCATTGATAATAATGTCAAGACACAATTATTGGAGATTATCCAAGCCTTCGACGGCTTTGTGGACTACCATAGCGTTTCCACTTGGCTACTGTTTAGTGGTAAGCAAATCAGCCACATTGACGAGTTGCCCAAGCACGAGTTTTATAACACCATTCGTAGGAGCGATTATCCAATGGTGGGTGGTTATTTGGACGGCTTAGAAATCATGTCGGAGAGTTTTGAGGTCTTGATGCCTAAATTTTATCATCAAGGTAAAACGCTGTTTATCTTAGACCCACCTTCCCTACACACCAAACAAGAAGCCTATGGTTTGGGTGAGTATTTTGGCATGATACAGTTTTTAAAGCTGATGAAGTGGATAAGACCGCCATATTTGTTTTTTAGCAGTACAAAAAGCGAATTTGTGTCGTATTTGGATTATGTCAAGGCACATGAACCTGAGACATGGGAGCGTGTGGGGGATTTTGAAAAATTATCTTTTACTGCTCATGTCAATAACAGCTCAAAATATGAAGATAATATGGTGTTTAAAATTTAAGACCGCAGGTAGAAACCGTATTGCGTAATTTGCAATAAAAAACCGCTTAATTTATCTCAAAAATTAGGCGGTTTTATTTCGCTCGGCATCACAAATGATGTTGCTATCATTCGTGATTTTTGGCATAACAGACAAAACCCCCTGCTAAAACCCCCACATCACTCTCTAATAGACATTTTTCCTGTTAACAGATAAGAGAAATAATACAGAGCAATGTGGGGATTTTTCTTGAAATCAAGTTAAGCATAATCTTGCAAGAAACTCTCAATAAACTTCTGTTTTCTTTTCTTGGCTAGCTCCTGATGACAACGTAAAGATTGTTTAAGATTACCAAATAATCCTTCTAGCTTGTTGGTTGTGTTTGGGGTAGTGTTATGAGTTATTTGATTTTGCTGACAAACAAACAAGTAAGGCAAATTTCTTTTTAGGCTGTGATAAGCACTTCTTAGGGCGTGCCTGCCCTTTATAACACTATTTACAATTAGAATATTTTAGAAATAAACTAATCGTTTTCGCATGAAAAATGGCTAAATCTTGTTTTAAAAGGCAGGCACGCCCTAATCTTTTATGTATATACCAGCTTTTACTCTCATCATTGGTGGTGCGTTCATTAAGATAATCTTTGTGCTTGTCATACCACTCATCTAGGGCTTTACCAAGGCACTGCTCATTACTGGTGGTTGGACTCTTAACTAAGAGCAAGAGTTCTTGACTTGTGTTTAGGGTTTTTGGTTAAATAACGCCGAACAATGGCAATTTGATGAAAGTGGCACATTTGTGTGGGTATGTCCCCAAAGCCACCTAATAAACCCCGTCTGCCATCACAGGTAATGCTATGTAAGGCAAACTTATCTTTTACCGATTCGGTAGAAATCATTGGTTTCATACTTAACAAAGGCATAATGTAAGACCCTACCTGATACATTGTCCATAAACACCATGACACCAAAGTCTCTGCCAAAGTAAGTGGTGTCCATGATAAGACTAACAGGATTGTTTTGACTGTTTGTAATGGCAGGTTTAACAACATTTACTTTATCAAGCCGCCTTTGTATGGTTCTCACTGATAAGTTGTACTTAATGGCAAGTTATTTGTGGGTTTGTTTGCCTTACGTGTATTCTTGCCAAATCTCATCATTGCTGATGTAAGTTTTATCAAGAAAATACCTAAAACAATCCTTGCACCATCTTTCTTGTTTACCCTGCTTTTTACTATTTTTCTTGGTGCTTGCAGAACCACAGTGGAGACATACTTTTTAACTTTCATAAAAAACCCATTCAAAGCTATATGGTATCAGACTTCAAATGGGGTGGGAGCAGATTTTTGTCTGTTAGACCTATTACTTTTAAATGGTTTATTGAAACAATGCCACAGACTTTTTTAAATCAGCATAATGCCGAGATGGCTTTGTTTTAGTTGGATATTTTTACAGAAGATTTTAAATCCATAACTCACCCATTAAATATAGATTATTATAAAATTATTGAAATTTCAAAACCATCTATTGTGAAAGATAATTAATTATTACCAGTTTTTTTCAAAATCATTTTCCACCAAGTATCTTATTTTATAAAATATATCAGTTTGAAGATGGGTATGGTAATATCATAACTATTTTTTCGTCCTACATAAAGTATAAATTATTGGATTGGAATTATGGTGGAGAAGCTAATATTCTAAGTTTGGCGAATACAAAAAATATTTTTAGAATCACAAGATAGAGAAATAAAGGCAAATAGTTCATACCTAGAATTTGCATCAAAAGGTTTTAATAGATAATATGAATATTATAAAATCCGACAATACATATTGGACATGGAACTTTCATCAGAATGTATGTATTACTTTCATAATAACATTGAATATACTATAAATTTTTTTTAAAAAAATAATTTACGCTATACTCATTATGAGCAATACATTGATTTTAGGTTGGTCAAGTATATTTTTAGGATAAAGTTATTAAGATTTTTGGGGGGAATTTCCCAATGGGATATCTTCATTTATAAGAAATTATCATGATTGCTTATCAAAGCTCATCCAAATAATCCGCCCAATCTTGTAACATTTTGGTGCGTTCGGGCAAATATAGGGCGTGATTATATATTCCACTAACCGTATTATCCACATGAGCCATTTGTAGATTAATGTGCGTGCTATCATAACCTAGCCCATGTAGATAGGTTCAGCCTGTGGCACGTAAATCATGTCCTGATATGTTTTCAAGCCCCATACAGTTTAAGGCACCATGATTCACCGTCCTCGCTCCAATGGGCTTTGTAAAATCTTTGGATGATGCAAACACAAACTCACCACGCCCTGTCATGGCGTGCATGCCTTTTAACAGTTTTATCATTTGCCATCAAAATGATTTTTAAAACATCCTATTGATTTATCGCCTTGTCAAAACTGACTGTCTCCACCCCATCATCGCTGGCTTTTAGCATGATATGAGCCGATTGGTTGGCAAAAATACCGTTACAGACCACGCCCACGATATTGTTTAATGTGGTTTCTAACTTGATGGGATTGTTTATTTGCAAATCAAAAGTGTCCAAAATGACATTACCATAATCGGTAACAAACCCTTCACGATACACAGGCTCTCCTCCTAGCTTGACCAATTCACGTGCCACATAAGAGCGAGCTTGGGGCAAAACCTCCACCGCCACAGGAAATTTACCCAGTTTGGCGACCATTTTAGAGTCATCTACCATGCATACAAAGCGTCTAGATGCCGCCGCCACGATTTTCTCACGAGTTAATGCACCACCACCACCTTTTATCATATTGCCCTGAGCGTCTATCTCGTCGGCCCCATCAATATACAAATCAAGCTTACCAACACTGTTTAAATCAAAAATCTCAATGCCTAAGGCTCTAAGTCTGTTCTCGGTTGCCTGTGAGCTTGCCACCGCCCCTTTTAGGTGAACTTGTGTCAAAAGTTCAATCAAGCAGTTCACCGTACTGCCCGTTCCCACCCCCAAAATCATGCCATCTTCAATATGGGTAAGGGCGGTTTTGGCAACAGCTTGCTTTTGGGTGAGTTTGGGGTCGGTGTGAGCGTTGGGGTTGGACATGATGATTCTCATAAAAATTTGGGATTATTGTACGCTAAATTTGCAAAAAAATAAATCACAAAAATATGTCCTGTTGCAAAAATACAGCTGTGAGTGTTTGGGGTGTGCCTAAAAAAGTAAATACCGCAATCCGCCATTTATCCATTAATCTTAATTTATCGTCAGTCTCAAAATTGCCACTGAATTCAACTTATGCTAAACTAGATGGATGATGCTAATTTATAACCTTTTATATTTATAACCTTTTATAATTGACAATCAGGAGTTATCATGACAAAACTGACATTCATCATCGCCCTATGTTTACCCCTAATGCTTGTGGCATGTAGTGCCAATCACGGTCAGGGTGTACGTCCTACCGCCAGTATTTTAATCGGCAAATAATCATTTATTGTCAAAATTGATGCCATCAAAACCGCCAAACCATCGGAATACCACCATGAAAATCTTTAATCGTCTTGCCCTGCCTTTGTGTGTATCTTTGGGGATATTATCCTTGACCGCCTGCCAGCATATGACGCCCACACTCCATACCTCAACCGTTATGCCCCAAGCTGTCCCTGCTGGCACTCCCCAAGATGAGCTAAAACTGCTTAGCAATATTTTTGAATACACCTTAGATAATGGTTTGCAGGTTGTCATCAAAGAAGATAAGCGAGCCCCTGTGGTCATGACCCAAATGTGGTATGGCGTGGGGGCAAATGATGAACCTGTGGGCAAAGGTGGATTGTCGCACTTTTTGGAGCATTTGATGTTTAAGGACACACCAAAAGTATCTGGTGATGAATTTAGTCGTCTGATCAGTCATTATGGTGGTCATAACAATGCCTACACAAGCTCAGATGTTACTGTTTATCATGAGATTTTGCCTGCCAATCGCTATGCTTTGGCGTTAGAATTAGAAGCCAATCGCATGAAAAACATACAGTTTAAACCCGAACAAATACAAAGCGAACGTCAGGTTGTCATAGAAGAACGCCGTGTACGTACAGATGATAACCCCATGGCAAAGGCGTGGGAGCGTTTTTCATCATTTGTCTATGGCGATACGCCACGAGGTCGCCCCATCATTGGGAGCATGAAGGACATTCATGGCTTGACCATGGCAGATTTAAAGCATTGGTACGCCACATGGTATGTTCCTAATAACGCCACACTCGTCATCGTCGGGGATGTGGATAAAGATGAAGCGCTTGCTCATGTCAAAAAATATTTTGGCAGCATTGCCAAGGGTCGGTCTGTGCCAGTCCGAGACCCCTCCCACTTCATCCACGCCGATGACCTACATGCAGGCAAAGGCGATGTGAGTGAACGCCATATTACCATCAAAGAAGCCGTTCAGGTTCCCACGCTTATCCTAGCATGGCAAGCCCCAACCCTATCTGGTCTAAAACTGACAAACCGCCAAACTGATGCCAACGAGCGAGAGCTGTTGGCATTGGGATTGTTTAATGATGTACTAAGTGGCGGAGCATCTGGGCGGTTTGCCACAAATTTGGTCAAAAAGCAACTCGTAAGCTCAGCATACAGCAGTTATGACAGTTTGGGCTATGGTGATGGCTTTTTTGTGGTCATAGCAACCCCAAAGGCAGGAGCAAGCCTTGATGAAACCAAACGCCTTGTTTTGGACGAAATCAAACGCACCATGACCGACCCCATTGACCAAAAAGAGCTTGACCGTTCTGTGATTGCCAAAAAAACCGCCCTAGTGTTCGCCTCTGAGAGCGTGTCAGAGCAAGCGAGCTTATTGGGGACATTAAAAAATGAGAACATTCCTTATCACAAAATCCAAAAAGAGCTGGATATTTTGCCGAACATTGACACCGATGAGATTAAGCATGCAGGCAAAAAATATCTAAGAGATGAACGCATGTATAGTGCCTATATCTTGCCAAAAGATGAAAAAGATGAAAAAGATGACAAATAGGCAAAATTGGGACTAAAAACAGCTGCTTGAAATCCATCTAAATCTCTATAATACACGATTATGAGCCGATTGATTGGTATGAACGAAGTCTTAATAAAACAGCTGGGTTCTCTATCTTAGCTTTAAGATGGGTGAGATGAGATGGGCGTGCTTATTACAGAGTTCACGCCCAAAGGTCATCGCAGATATGATGCGAACAAATTACATCATCAATCAAAGCGAAAACCTATCTCTTGGAGAATAATTAGCCCAAGATGTGCTAGAAATCATCACCGTATTTTCAGCAAGGCTTCATGATTTAAGAAGTAAAAAGAATAAAAAACTACCCAAAGCAGTTCAGGCAGACTTAGAATGACCTGTATTCGTGGATACATCATCTAACTTAAACCCAATAACAAACAAGCCACCTATTTTGCAAAGGCAAGTGGTGTGGCATCTCTTGCCTACAATTGGGCGTTGAGTGAGTGGCAAAAACAATATGAAGCCAATAAAAATTACCGTAAGACTTACCAAATTAGGCTTAACCCTTAACGAAACCAAACCTCACAAACCATCTCAAAGCAAACTAAGAAAACAGCTTAATTCTATCAAGCGTGAACAATTCCCCTTTATGCTTGAAGTTACCAAATGCAGTCCACAACTTGCCATATGCAATTAGGGAACACCTTTAAACGCTTTTTTAAAGATAAAAGCAAACACCCCCAATTTAGAAAAAAGGCATCAATGATAGATTTAGCCACGCTTTGTACAGGCGAAAAGATACAAGCCCCAAAACCACTTAAAAACAAATGGCAGATTCAACCACCAACTGCAACGCACCAAAAATCAGATTTTACCTCAAGAGGTGTTCTAAAACCCAGCACTTTTCTTGGTCTATTGTTCAAATAATCTTCAACCTGCTGTATTTGTTCATCGTCAATCACATCTAATCTGGCAGACTTAGGTAAAAATTTCCGTATGAGTTTATTGGTATTCTTATTAGTGCCACGCTCTCATGAATGATAAGTTTTTGCAAAATAAATATCAGTGTTTAACCCTTGTTCTGTCTGTTCATGCAATGCAAACTCTTTACCATTATCAAAGGCAATATTTTGTACTTGTTCATCTTTGAGTGACTCAATACAAGTTTGAGCAACCAGTGGTGCTTTGCGGTTTGGTGTGCTTTGATTTTCACCTCTCGTGTGGTTTTATCACTAATGTCTTTACAATTGGCAATTTTCCCACGCCTATCATGACCCTATAACCTCGTTTACGGTAGATTTTTTGACTCCTCAGGTTATGGTGAGATGTACCATCTTGGGCTTTGTTAGCATAGATGTGTTGATAAATGGTTTCTATGCTTGGTACATCAGTCCAACCGAGTACTTTGAGTCTGCCATTGATTTGTTCGGGGGAATAATATTGACTTAGTAAGTGCTTGATGTAAGCCCATGCAAAGTCAGAAATACGATAGGCGTTGTTTGCTTTATGTGCTAGCTTTGCTTTGGGCTTGTTTCGGTCGATAGCCACATAGTCCTGTATTGCGTTTAATTTCACGGCTGATGATGGATTTATGACAGCCTAGTCGTCTAGCAATTTCATAAAAAATCGTTTATCATGACTCACATGTTGTCCTACTAAGTTATGGTTAATTGGATAATAAAAACCCCAAACTCTGCAAAGTTTGAGGTTTTGTTTGTAAAAAACCCACTTTTTAGTGGGCTCTTAAAATCACAACATCTTTGGCAAATCATCTTTGCCATCTTGCAATGTTTGATTTCTTATTCTCAACGTCTCTGTGTACTCTTTGGCTTCAACTTCGTCAATAAATTCAACTTTATTGTTAAATTCTGACACAACCTCTTTAATTTCATCCAATGTAACGTTAAAAAATTCTTTGCGATAGTTTACTAAATTTAATCGTCTGTCAGCAAAAACTCGTTGTATTTGAGCTTCTAATGCTGGTGCATCTTCGCTAAAAATCATCGCATGAACATCAAAGTAAAATGGCACACTAGCATCACCCAATTCTCGCACCCTATCCATTGGGTCAAGCCGTCTGGTCATACCTATTTTATAAACATCTTTTCCAAATGAACCAATGTTTGAGATGACATAGACATAACCAAGCTTAGTTTGTTGTGCCATTGCCTTAACCCTATCATGCTCTCTTTGAATTTCACGAAGTTCATTGCCTAATTGCAGAATTTCTGTTTGCAATTTTTCCAGTTCATCGCCTGTGGCGTGTAATGCTTTTTGCTGAACCTTATTTAAAAGCTCTTGAAGTTTCTGCTCTTCTTTTAAAACTCTTTCAGCTTCTTTTTTGAGCTGTTCTTCTTCTCGCTCTTGCCTTCTTAATTCAGCTTGAATTTCCTTTTCTTCTTGTATTTTTGCTTTATATTCATAAACAAGCATTAGCTCATCTAATTTCAATGAAAGATATTTTGGGGATATTGATACAGTGTTGCTTTTATTAAACTTGTTAATGTCATCAAAAGACTTTTTAATTCTCTGCTCCATTCTATCAATATTTTTCCATGTGGTATTTGCAATAGTAACATCGCACTCATTGTTAAATGAGCGTAAAGCCAAAGAGATAGCTTGTTTTGCCATAGCTTTCCCCTTTGCTTTACTGCCATTTATTTCCCACTCGGTCTGTATTTTTACCGCTTCGCCACTTTTTATCATATACTTTTGTTTTTGCTTGATAACAGTGATGTTTTCTTTATAAATCTCAGATGTATCAAAATCAAAATGTGGTGTGTATACACCAACTTCTGACATCTCAATACCTTCTTCATAAATAGCCAACCTTTCTTTTAGCGAAACATAGGTTTGATAGTGAGAATTATATTGAATCTTGACATCGTCAATTTGCTTTGAAATATCATCCAGTTCTTTTTGCCTTTTTAGGATTTCGTTATCCACATTAACAATATCAGCATAAGTAGTCTTGTAATGATTAACGGTTTCTCTCAATCTAAACCAAAGAACAAAAAATATAAGGAAAAATAAACCGAGTAGAATATCCATAACCAAACCATAGGACGAATGAAATAATCACATATCTTACACCAAACAGTAACAAGATAGCAATAGGCAGTTACAATTTACTGCCTATTGCTATCTTGCACCATACTCAAATACTCATCATCAATGGCAAATACCGCCTTATCTATCCACTCACGATGAAAGGGCAATGGATAAACCGCCAGCACGTCGCTTATCTGTGCTACCGTTAAGGGCAGGGGAATGATTGCCATGGCAGATAAATAAGACCGCCCACGACTGGCAAGCCAAAAGGTCTCAATGACAGCATTGACCCAATAATCAGTAGGCACCTCATCAGGGATGGGCAGGTTTAAATGGGCATAAACCTGCCTATCAAAGTCGCTTAGGTCTTGGTAGTTTTGCTCCCATTTGAACCTTTGGACGGCTTTTTTGCCAAATCAGTTGCCTTTTGTTTGGCACTTTGGGCGGTTTTCTCGCTACACTCTAAGCACCAAATGGAGAATTCAAAGCCATCAGGCAGACAGGCGATAAGTTTAATGAAATTCTCCCCTGTGATGGGCAATTTATCCTGACTGCCATCATCATCTAGCACCACATCCCAATCAGCAATCAAATGCTCCCCAATGGCATAGCCCATGGCTTCGTTAATGTTTAACTCATCATCGTTCATCTTGGCGATGACATCAGCGGTCAATGGGGTGTCCTGCTCTTGCTCTTTTTTTGCCATGATAAGGGCATGCGTTCGCAAAAAGGCAGGTTTTAGGGCGGAATAAAATGTAACACGAATGCCTGTTTTATCATGGGTAAAGGTGCTTGTAAAATCTTTATCATCCGCCAAATCTTGTTTTTTAATGATATAAGCCATTCATCACTCCTATGCTGGTATTTTAGTTAAGGTTGGGGCTTGTTCCACCACGGTATAATTTACGTTCTGTTTAATCAAATCATTCATGCCACCATTTGGGGTCTCACCTGCCACCTGTGCTTTGGGAATGTTAAGTACGTATTTTGACCCATCAGCCAATTTTAAGCTAAGCTCAATGGCAACCGTTGCCCCTGTCATTTGCTTATTAACAAGCTCTTGGGCTTTTTTGCCATAGGCTAGGGTTAATGACCCTGACATTTTTGCCATCATTTCAAGTAAAGTGCCTGCAAAAATGCCATCCCCCAAACACTTTTGGGCTTGAATGTTGTTGTCTGTCTCAAAGCTAAATTCAGTAACACACGCCACGCCTTTTGTGGTAACCCCATCAATCTTGATGTCTTCTACCGACAAAGACGTTACCCTTTGTAGGTTGGCAGATTTGGTGGGTGATTTGCTATAAGGGGTGTTATTTTGGTTTTTGTAGTCTGTTCCCATGACCCCAAAAGTACAAGTTGCATAGCCTGTATCAGATAGGGTAAGTTTTAGGGTATTGACACGCACACCGCCATAATAGTGATAAATGCCCACATCTTTATAGCCCACTTCCACGGTAAAGGTTTTGGCACTATTGCCTGCAAATGTCAAAACGTTACTTTTCCACTCACTAAACGCCGCCGCTGCAAGCCAGTCATCATAAGCGTCTTTGGCAAATTCTACCTCAATATCACCTTGCACCTGACCGCCTGTTACCAGTCCTGCTTGTGCAATACGGCTATCGGTAATGGTTTGGCTTTCTGTGTTCTCAAAACTTGCACTCAAACCGTTTGAGACGTAGGGCAGGATTTTCCATCCTGTTTTTGGCACTTCATTAGTTGTTTGGGGGGCGTATGCCACCACAATGGTTGAACCACGAGACATAATTTCTACTCCTAAGCCCTATGGGCTGTTAAAAGGTAATTGGGGTTGCATTTGTTCTTGGACGGACAAAATGGCGGTGTTTAGGTCGTCTCGTCTCTTTTTCCAATCGGATAGACCTTTACCGCACAAACTGGCAAATGCCTGTTCACGCTCTTTTAAGTCGCTAAGCAAGGTGTATTGTTGCATTAGCTCCATCGTCTCACTTTGCAACAATGAGCGAGCGTAGAAAAATGCTTGAACCAATGCTTTTTTAAAGGCAATCACTTTGGGGCTGTTTCGCATAAGGGTCATTAAAAACGTGGCTTGCTGTTCGTTAAGCTCAAAATACGGCACATCACCACCACCGTGCTGACCTTTCAATCTTGGTTGGATTTTAAATCCGACCTTGCCAAATTCTGCAAAATCAGGCATATAAGACCGCACCAATTTAATTACATTTTCATGCTTAACGCCTAAGCCCTGTGCGATTTGCAGGGTTGTTGTTTTTGGCTGACCATCATCAACCATGACCAATTCACTCATATTCACTCCGAACATAAAAATTCTTGCCACATAAAAAATCCCCACAGATTGGCAAGATAATCTACGGGGAATGCCTTTAAAAAAATTTAGTAGTACCGATACGGCACACTCACATTGATTTGGTAAATGCCGTCAATAGACGGCACGTTGATAATGCTGGGGGCAAGAAGTTCAAGCCGTCCTAACTGTTTTGCCTTTAAATGATGGGCAAGGCTGTCCGCCCACGTCTTAATCTTAACCGTGCCTTGATTTTCCGCACAAAATAGCTGTACGACAAGCGTACCTACCTGCAAGACACACGGCTCATCAGATAGGCTTGCAATGGCGTTAATACCGCCCAAAATTGACACACGCCCCCATACACCGTCTTTGGGTGGTGCGATGTTACGGTTATCCCGTGCTAGGCGTTTTGGGTCAAAATGTTGCCATGTTGCGATATGGGTTAAAATGATTTGTTCAATTTCTAAGCTATTCATAGGCTTGCCACCGCACTATTGAAGGCATTGCCGTACACCCCTGTTGGGGCTTGCTGTGACCAGCCGTGTTCAAGTCGCAACGAATAGGGCAGGTTGTTTTGAATGTAGATGAGTGGGTAGGTGTGCTTTGGCAGACCTAAGACAAGCTCAACACCGCCCCCATTTTCATTTAGGCTTTTTGTGCCAATACTGATATGATGGGCATTTTTGTAACGCCCTTTACGCACAGGACTTAGGGCGATGACATTGTTATAGCAGTCAATGGCAAATTTGCGATACGTCCTATCTAACTCATCGCCCACTTCATCGGCAAATAGACTAGGCGGTGTTGTCCACATGTAGCCCCCTTAATTGAATGGTGTGGCTAACATTGGCAGGGTCTTTTTTGATGCTAAGCACACGCATACCATTGATGACATCATCAATCATGGGCGTGTCTGTCAGCTCACTTTGTAAGCAGGTGAGTTTGACATCTTTCATACTGACCGCTTGCCCATCTGTTTCATAAGCACTGTATGACCCAAATACCCCACGCCCTTTATAGGCATGGGTTTTTGTGCCTGTATCATTAACCGCCCAATCATCATCAGATGGCATGGCACGGTAGGCGGTGAAGTCTTTGACAGCATCCGCCAAATCAGTATCAAAGGCTTGGGTAATTTCTTGGGTAATTTCTTGTTTCATGTTGCACCAAAAAAGTCATTTACTTAAAAACGCTTGACACTTAGGCAATAACTGCCTAAAATGCACTTATAGCCAAGCAACCACGCTTAGGCAACAAAAACCGCCTAAGGAGCGATGAGATGAATGTTGTTTCCAAAAATGAAGCTGAAACCAAAGTTAAAAAAGCTGTAAAAGCATTAAACATTAGAGCCAAAATCAAAGTTACTCAACATAGATTTAAGGTTTATGTTTTAATAACAACAACCAACGCTAAACTTTACGAAGTTGAAGCACTTAAAAAAGTAACTTCTGAAATGACATCAGAGATTGATGATATTTATGTTACGCATAACAACACTCAAACCAATGAATATGCCGAGATATTGAATGATTTAGCAGTAAAATTTTTCTGCAAAAAATATCGCAACAATCATCAAACTGATGAAGAGTTAGCAGAAATTGCAAAACTACACATTCAAAAAATCATCAATGGTACGCACAGACTTTCAAGTGAATTTTGGGCAACTATTTAAACAAAAAAAGCCTGCTGCAATTAGTAGGCTTTTTCAGGATTTAAAAAAATGAAACCACACATTGACAACCACAGACCCGACCCAACCTATCTTAGGGCCTTGCTTAAAAAAGCAGAGCTGTCTCAGCGAAAAGCCGCCCACGTGCTTGGCGTGTCTGAACGCATGATGCGTTATTATTTGGTGCATACAGATGACCCAAATTACCGCCCCATGCCTTATGCTGTGCAATTTTGCCTTGAATGCTTAGCCAAAACTTAACCCCTTACCACAGATAAGCCAAATATTCCCAAAGGCTGTTGTAAATACGGCTCAATGAGTGCCAAAGCGATTTGCTCATTTTGGCTCATAGCCTGCCCTTGTTCGCCATCTGCATAGGTTTTTGAAACAGACGCATCACCTGCCTTTGATGACTTTGAGATGACCTGACCTTCGGTGCGTGTGGCAAACAAATCCCCATCCAGCCACGCTTTGGCAATGTATCTGCCTGCTTGTTTGATGGGGTCAGGGATTGTATCAAATGCCCTAATTTTATGCTTATTTAGCCACGCATTGACAATAACCACGGTTTGTTCATCAGCCTTATCAATGTCTGTTAAATCATCAAGTGTTATCATTGTTTCATCCTAAAAACCCCACCTAAAACAGATGGGGCTTTTGTTCGTGTTGTTTGGCTGTTATTCAACCTTGGCGGTCTCGCTCTTTGTGCCTGTTAGGGCTTCGGTAACCTGTGGGTCTTTAATGCCATAATCTGCCCCACTTTTGGCAGGGTCTGTTACCTGTGCGTTAGTCAGCGTGCTTTTGCTTTCATCAAAATACGCTCGCTCTGATGGATAGGTAAAATTAAAAGCAGGCTTAACCTTATCTTTTGGTAATGACATGAATCTCTCCTTATAGGTTGGTGATTAAAAAGCGGATGGGGGTAGCATCAGCATTGGCGTCCAATCTCCAATTGGCGGCGGTGGTCAAATCCGTCCAACTCGGTGATAAGGCTTCATTTTTTGTGCCACCTGTAAGCGTACTAGGCTCAGCGATGAAGCTAAACCCTTGGGGGTGGATGAGCATGTTACGGCGTGTCCATAGCGTGGTATGACCTGAGCCGTTGCCTGTGTTCGCCGTGCGTTCAAGCTCCAAATCATCATGCCCTGCAACCATGTCGGCGGCAAATGCCCCAGCCCCTAACAAATAAGAGACATATTTGGCGTTTTTACCTGTACCTATGACCGTGGCACGCTTTGACTGGATAAGCCTGCGACCGTTATACATATCAATGGGCTTTAAATCATCGGCGGTGGTTACTCTCTCAAGTAGTCGCTGTTTTCTCATCTTGGTTGCAATCAAAGGATGAACAATCATCAAGCCTGACCCTTGGTGCATCTCATCTAGGCTACCCTCAGCATCAATAAACGCATGAACATCAAAGCCTGATGTATCATCAGCGGTTGCCTTTGATATGTCAGTAGATAACTTCTTACCATTAGATTGGTCATAATTTAAAAGACCAAACAAGGTAGCGATGGCACGGTTTTCAGCTTGTGCAAGCCAATAGTCATCAATCATCTGTGCCATGAGTTTTAGCGGTGATTGACCCATCAAATAGCTTTCAAGACGGCTTTCAATAAAACCCTCATTTAACAGTGCCAAACGCCCTTTTGATTTACTGCCTTCGATTGAGCGTGGCATCGCAATATCTGTCATGATGGTGTTGGAATAGTTGGCTTCTAAATTGCCATCAATGGGATGAATAAAAGGCACATCAAAGGTTAATGAACCGCTCGTTAGCAGGGGGCGTAAGCGTGCATCTGAGACAAATGCCCCTGATTGCCAAAACTTTGACCGCTGTAAGTTGTCTTTAACCTGATAAGACAAGGTGACATTTTTATTAAAAATCTCTCGTAATTTAGCCATGATTACTCCAAAAATAATTGATTAAATAAAGCAGGGTTTGAGTTGGCAAGTGCTAATCGCTCTTGTTCACTGTAATCACCTGCTCGCTTAGCTGATTGACCGTTTGAACCTGTACCACAGGATTTTGTGCCAATGATTAAGCTGTCGTATTTACCACAGTTTTGGATTTGTTTTGCCAAATCGTCAAGGGTCATGATAGATACAGCACCGCTGGTATCTAGCACACTGATTTGACCATCTTTGGCGGATAACCGCTTTTCAATGAGTATTTGTAAAATCTCTTGGTTGGCAGGGTTGTCGCTTAACTGACTTGATAGCTTTTGGGCGTGTGATTTGACCAAATGCTCATCACGCTCTTTATCACGCTTAGCGATTTGCTCATTTAACTCTTGGATTTTGGCTTGGTACTGCTTTTCTAGCGTTTCAAAATCCCCCTTTTTGCGTGCAGTCTCTTCGGCAAGTCGCTCTTTTTCAGCCTGCTCAGCCTTTCGCTGTTCGCTTTGTTGCTTTTTTTCAGCCAAAAGGGTCTCGCTGTGTTTACGCAATCGTTCAACTTCTGCTTGTAGCTCGTTGTACTGCTCTTGGGTGATTTGGTTTTGTGTGTCATCACTTAAAACTGTGGTTGGTTTTTCGCTCATTGGTTACTACCTTTGATTTTGCTGTTACAAACAGCGGATGATAAAAAAGCATCCTAATGGATGCTTGCTTGTGAATGGGTATGGATGAAAGGCTAAGCAAACCGTGGGTCAGCTTTTATTTTTTCAATCAGCCCAATTTTAGGTTTTTCATCAAGATTGGCATTGATGATTTGCTGTGCAACAAAATTAAAATCATCTTTGGACAAATCTTGTAAGGCGATGAAGCCAAAAAATCTCTCTTCATTATCAAAATCTTGCATGATTTCACTGTCTTTGCCAAATCGTTCAATCAGACTTGGGCGGATGCTGGCTAACACTTGATTGGCAAAACTTTTTGTGCCAAAACCATTGCCTTTACTTATCATAATCATCATTGTCTCCTTGAATGATAAGGATTTTGTTTTGTTGTTTTTCATCTAATGATAACAAAAAATCAATGATTTTTTCTAGTCTTTGTTTGTCAAATTTGCGTAAATCCAATGGTACAATATCCGACTTCTCAATATGATTGATGATATTTTCTTTTTGCCTATCCCATGCCTTATCTGATTTGGTCATGCTATGTAGATAAGCCTTGATATCCACATCATTGCCAATGGCATACATGACATCAAGCGTTTGCCATTGTTTGCTTGGCAAATCACTGTGTTTTTTGGCAAAGTCAGGCGGATTGGCAGTTGGACTTATTTTGTGATAGCGGTCATCATATCGCACCAAATAGATGCCAAAATATTGCTGCAATAAATCAGCAAGCTCGGCTTCGGCAGGTCTGGGTGTTTTTGGTTTTTCGCCATGTTTTATCGGCTCATTTTGCAACCTAATAACTTCGCTACGACGTGGCTTTAAATCGCCTAAATTTATTGTTTGATAAAAAGGTGTGGGCTTATTTTCTCCTTTTGTCTCATCAATAACACCAAACGCTTTTTCAAATGCTTTGGGTTCTAATGCTCTCATTTGTTCAAGCGTTAAGGGCGTAAAGTTCTTATCAAGCTGTAACGCCCTAAACCGCTCTACCGTCATGCCACCATCACGAAATAACTTCGCTCGGGTTTTGCCAAGCACTTCATCTTGATATTGGGCAGGCTGATTTTTTAGCCATTCATAATAAGTTTGATTTTTAACCACACCATCCATGCTCGCTCGCTGTTTGGGCGTTTGATAGCCATCATAGACAATCTCAAAACTTGTACGGCAGTTAAAATGATAGGGCGGATATCGTGCTTTGTCCAAAGGCATAAACACCCCATCCAAACCCCTACAAATGCCACTGGTGCGTAAATCTAAGGTAGCAAGTATTTTAATGCCTTTGATGATATCGACATTATCAGCAATGACCGCCTGCTTGGCTTGATTTGCAACAATGGCTGTGCCTGTGTGGGCAATGGTTTTGGCGTGGCGTGTTGTGATTGCCAAAATCCCATCTTGGTAGTTTCTAGCCCTTGTCCCCCTTATCATTTGAACAAGTTTGGCATTGGGCAGACCGTCATGATGAGCTAGGCGGATGGCGTTAGTGATTTTCTTGCGTTCTTCATCGTTAAATACATCAAGCAGTTCATCAAGCGTTATGCCCATTTTACCATCTAGTCGCAACGGCTTAGCAAACACTTCATCGGCATACTTTTGTAATGCCTTGATGTTCTTTGGACTGTCCACCTCATAGCGATGATTAAATAGCCCCCGCCAATCGGTTTTTAAGTTTGTGATAAACGCCCCAAACAGGGTTTTTAATTGGCTGTCGGTTTTCTTTATCACAATATTTACTTCTTTTTGTGATAAATCGCCAATCTCTTTATTAAAAACCACCCTTTGCAAAAACGCCAAAATGTCTTTGATTGTGATATTAAAATCATTCGCCAATTTGGCTTTGAGACGTTCTAAATTGATTAGTTTCTTCATAACCTAAATCGCTCTCAATCTCTGCTTTGGCAAGCTCATCATCTTCAATAAAGGCAATCTCATCATCAACCAGTCTTGCACGCATCTCAGAGAATGTGATTGCCCCTGCTTGCCATTCTGCGATGAGCTGTTGGCGTTCTTGTGGGGTCATCTTGGTGCTGTCAAACTTGGTATTAAGTGCCATCGTGCATTTATGATTAACACCCAAAAAGTCGGCACAATAATTAAGCACGCGGCTATAAGCGTCCGATAGATTATTGGCAAGCATGGCAAGTACCGATGTCTCGTCTACTTTCTCACTTTGGGCTTCGGTGGCAGTCTTGGTGCTACCGTTAGGCTCAATCAATCTTGCCCCTAATGCCACCATTTGCTCTTTTTTATTTTGCATGGCTTGATATAACCCACTGTTGGCATCAGCCTGCAATAAAAACGCATTTGCCCCACTGCCTAAGATGTTAGCCGTTCTCGCTCCTAGACGGATGGGATTGCCTTGATTGACAATGTCGGTTACCCATTCTTTGGTAAGCCCTGTGATAAATAGGCTCGGTTGCCCTGAGATGAAATTACCCTCTTCATAATCAGCACTGTTGCGATAATGGGCAAGGTTTAACACCGCCAAATCATAAAGCGGTGCATCATCCATGGTTTCGTCATTATCATTTGACCCAAAAAAGGTAAATGGAATATCGGTAACGCTTAACACGCCTGTCTGCACTTCACGCCATACCCCATCCTTTTGGTATAGGCTATGATGTACCACACCGTCAATCCAGCGATACACGATTAACTGCTCGCCATACTCTGCTTTAAAGCCGTCATCGGATTTGATGTAGCTTTCTTTTAGAACAAGCAAGGTCAGTTTGTTAGCGTTATTGATAGGCTCAACACGCCAGTTAATGATATGCTTTGGTTCAAAAAGCCTAATTTTTGGCACATAGTTATATTTTTTAACCTGTGCTTTGGTTGGCTTATATTCATCACTAGGCACATAAGGGTAATCGGCAAGCAATCCACCACGCCCCTTTAATAGCATCATCAAAAAGGCTTGGCGTGCTTGACCGACTAGCGATAGACTACCACCGTCCACATTGGTTTTAATGCGTTCTAGTTCTGGCGGTATGTCAAGCGTGGGGTATTTAGCAAAGACCATCCCTGCCATGGCGTTGGCGGTTCGTTTGGTAACATTATAAAAAACGGCTCGTTTTTGATAATCCATGTATCGCTGTTTTTTAACCGCTTCATTCTCATCAATGGGACTGGGATTTGGCAGGTAAGTCTCGCCTTTTTTGACAATGGCATCTTGACCGTGAATTTTGCACATTATTGGGCAAAACACGTTCAACATTTGACAGATGGCAAAAGAGTGGTAAAATACCAAAAGAAGATGGGCATGACCCTTACCCTTATTGGTTGGAAAATAATGTCAAGACATTCGTTGAACACAAATAGCAAAAAGCACACTCAAATAGGGTGTGATTTTTATTTTTGAGTGTAATATTGAGTGTGGTTTTCTAACATAGATTAAAGTATTTAATAAAATCAATAGGATATTTTAAAAATGATTTTGATGATTGATAACTATTGTAGTTTTACCTACAACATTGTGCAGTATTTTGGTGAGTTAAAGCAAAAAATTGTGGTCAAACGCAACAATGAAATGACACCAGATGAGATTGATGCCCTTGCCCCAAAAGCCATCATCTTAGGGCCTGGTCCTTGTACACCAACCGAGGCGGGGATTAGCTTGCCAATTTTGACACAATTTGGCGGACAAATTCCCATTTTGGGTGTATGCTTGGGTCATCAAGCCATCGGACAAGCCTTTGGTGGCGATGTTATTCAAGCAGCTAACATCATGCACGGACGACTATCAAAGGTGTATCATGATGATGTAGGCGTATTTCACGGCTTGCCAAATCCCATATCAGCGGTGCGTTATCATTCGCTGGTTATTGATAAAACCACAATACCCGACTGCCTACACATCACCGCTTGGACACAGCACACAGATGGCTCTATGGGAGAAATTATGGGCGTTCGCCATAAAGAGATGAACATTGAGGGGGTGCAGTTTCATCCAGAATCCATTCTAAGCGAGCATGGTTATCGGCTGTTTAATAATTTCCTAAAACGCTGTGGACTTGCTGTGTTAGATGACAATCAATTGCCAACGGTGGCGTAAATATTGGGGTGTACCCGCCCTTTATGATGCCATGTCATTTTACATTTTACATTTAAAAATAAAAGGTTGTTTTAAAAACATGGTCAAACCGCAAGTCATTATGTTTTTATAAACGTCATGAATGATGGCATCATCCAAACATCTATAATTCATTTAAAAAGGAAACTCATGAAGCCAAACAATGACCACGACATTCATGCCTTTTTGGTACACACCCTAAACACCCTAATCAGTAGCAAAGAGCTAAGCGATGATACTGCCACAAAGCTGATGGAATACATCATGACAGGCAAATGCCCCGATGTACTGCTCTCTGCCATTATGACAGCATGGCGTATCAAAGGTGAGAGCGTGGATGAGATTACCGCCTGTGCTCTTGTCATGCGTTCATTTGCCAAAACTGTAAGCCTTGATGTGGATAATGCGGTGGACATTGTGGGAACAGGCGGAGATGGTGCGAACTTATTTAACGTATCTACGGCCTGTGCTTTTGTGGTGGCAGCCTGTGGTGGTGTGGTTGCCAAACACGGCAGTACAGGCGTATCAAGTCTCTCTGGGGCATCTGATTTGCTTGCTTGTGCAGGTGTGAATCTTGCCCTTGATTCAGAACAAGTTGCTCATTGTGCCAACAAGACGGGCATCTGCTTTATGTTTGCCCCCAACCATCACCCTGCCATGCGTCATGCCAAAGCAGTACGTAGCACGTTAAAAATACGGACACTTTTTAATGTTTTAGGGCCTTTGACCAACCCCGCTTTTGCCCCAAATGCCCTGCTTGGGGTGTATGATGTGGCATTGTGTGAGAAAATCGCTCATGTCATGGGCAACCTTGGCAGTCGTCATGTGTGGGTTGTGCATTCTGATGATGGTCTGGATGAGATAAGCCTTGCTGTGCCTACAACCGTATCTGAATATAAAAACGGCAAGGTTAACACCTTTAAAATCACCCCCACTGATGCTGGCATTACCATGGGGTCGCTTGATGGCTTATCAGTGAGCTCATCTGATGAAAGTTTTCACCTCATCAAATCCGCCCTACACGGTAACAATGACCCACGCACCCAAAAAGCACGCAACATCATCGCCCTAAATGCAGGGGCAGCTCTGTATCTATCAGGGCAAACAAAGAGCTTTCAAGATGGCGTAACCCTTGCCAAAGACACGCTGGTAGGTGCTAAGGCATGGCAAAAAATGCAGGAATTTGTGGCATTTACCCAACAATTTCATCATTGATTTTTAAATAGGAGACCTTATGTCTGCCCCCACCATTTTACAAAAAATAGTCGCCACCAAACACCAAGAAATTGCCCAAGCACGTACCCAAATCAGCCTTGATGAACTAAAACAAAAAGTCAGCTCTGCCCCCATCGTGCGTGGTTTTGCCAATGCCTTACAAAAGATAACGCAAGATAACGTTGGCATAATTAGCGAGATAAAAAGAGCAAGCCCATCCAAAGGCATCATCTGTCAAGATTTTGACCCCATTGTTGCTGCCAAAGGCTATGAGTTGGCTGGGGCGACTTGTCTGTCTGTTTTGACGGACAGGCAGTATTTTTTAGGACACGATGACCATCTCATCCAAGCCAAAAATGCTTGTCATCTGCCCATTTTGCGTAAAGATTTTATGGTGGATGAGTATCACATTTATGAAAGTCGGGCGTTGGGGGCGGACTGTGTTTTGCTGATTATGGCATGCCTTGACGATAAGACCGTAGCACAGCTACACAACGTAGCAACAGAGCTTGACATGGACGTACTCATTGAGATACATGATGAGCATGAACTGGCTCGTGCATTAAAACTGCCCAAATCTGCCCACAATATTTATGGCATCAATAACCGCAATCTAAACACTTTTAATGTGGATTTGAACACATCCATTCGCCTTGCTAAGAGCTTGCGTGAAAACGTGGGTGATGATGCTTTGATTGTCAGTGAAAGTGGCATTCATGGACCAGATGACATACAACTGATGCAGTCGCATGGCATTCACCATTTCCTAATCGGCGAACAATTTATGAAAACGGATAATGCATCTCTTGCGTTGGCAAAATTATTAAAAAGTATATAAACCAAACCCCATACCATATGGCATGGGGTTTTATCAGCTCCTAACCAATCTTATGGCAGTCAAATCCCAATGCCATCATCTGAGTCTCTTGTTCAAGTGGAGCAAGACTTGCCTTAACGTGGGGTTTGTCTTTAAGATAGGTGTATGCCACACGTTTTAGATCGTCTATCGTTACCGCCAACAGTTTGGCTCGCATGGCCTCTTGCATCTCTTTGGTGCGACCATGTAACTCACCAAAGCACGCCTTGATGGCCTCGCCTGCTGGGGATGCAGGTTTGTCCATACTGCCAATGACCCCCAAAATCGCCTCTTCTAGCTTGCTGGCATCATGGTCATTATCCAACAGCCAATCAATACTCTTTTCAAAATGCTCAAATGTCGCCACGCAATGTGGGTCTCGGTAGCTATAAAAGCGAAAACTTGCCGAATTGGCATCAAAATTTGCACCACCGCCATACGCTCCACCCTTTTCACGGATTGCCGAATGTAGGTAACCATTTCTTAAAAATGGGGCAAGCACCGTCAAGGCAGGTGTGTCATCATGTCCTGATGTGGTTGCAGGATAGGCGATGGCATTATAATAGACATTGGTAGCAATAAGCCATGCTGTGTCTTTTTGTAAATCATCATCTTTTAATGTTAGTAAATCAAAAGGCAAATCATGCCCAGCTTGGGTATCATCGGATGCTTTTGGAGCAGCAGGGGCATTTAATCTGTCCTTAATCGCCATCTTTAACGCATCTGCCTTATCCGCTTCACACACCAAAATCACATCTTTGGGCAGATGTTGTATCCGCTTGTGGATTTGGGCTAGGCGTACCGATAGAGTTTGCCAAATTGTCTTATCATTTTCACCCTCTTTTAAAAACGACTTTAATGCCGACAATGCAGGCAAGCCTGAATGATGATATTCCAGCGATGACAATTTACTCATGCCACAACTAGCGGTCTGTATGGCATAACTGTGCCCATTGGCCGATAGGCGAGATTGCCAAGATGCTTGTTTTTGTTGCAAAAGCTCACTGATGCGATAGGTTTCATCAAATATTGTATGATACAACACCTCATTTACAAGCCCCAACGCCTCAGGCTTACGAGCCAAAGCACGAGTTGCCAGCACAAGATAACTTGTCATCTTGTTTTTATCGTGGCGGTCGGTACGCTGTGATATGCGAGCGGTAACACCTGATGAAACAGATGCTTGTACCGCTTGAAACGTCCGTGCATCATACTTGTCTGTGCCAAGTTCGGACAATAGCCCCAAATATAAGGGCAGTAGCGGATTATTTAAAATTTCTACATCATCATCTAGGTCAAGCACCATCTGGTAATAATACAGTCCATTTGTCCCTGCATGATATTCATACAAAGTGCGTTCATCTTGCCCAATGATTATCGGTTGTTTGTTGGCTTGTATAAATTTTATGCCCTTAGGAACATCATCAAGCCCCACTTTTGGCAAAATATCCACATCATCCACCAAGGCTTGGCGTACAGCAAGCTCCTCTGATTTTTGGCGGATGATTGCTTTATCATCATCATTTAATGTGGCGTTTAATTCATCCAAACTTCTGTTCTCATCATCAATGAGTTTTTGGGCTTTATCTTTGTCAGGTGATAGCGTCAGACGAACACGGTGTGGATTGTCAAGCAGGTGTGTTTTGATAAGATTTTGCACCCAATTTGGTTCTTTTACCTGCTCACTCAACCACGATAAATGCTCATCAATCTCCCACACATCCATAGGATTACCGCCATGTAGTGCTGTACTAAATCCCTCTAACATGAGCGTTAAACCATAGGGCATGCCATCGCCTCCGATATGGCGTTGATCCAGCTCTATTTGATGCAAAATGGTCTGTATGCTCTCATCGGCGATGGGATTATCCGCCACAGAACGCAGCACCTCCAAAATGGCATTTTCTACATCATCAGCAAGATTACGCTCTGAACCTCGTACCCCTGCATAAAACACCATCTCATAATGACTGTCATCCAAACCCAGTAACGGACTTGCACAGGTGCCAAGTGGCGAACTATCAAGATAGGCTCTTAGGGGCGAACCTGCATGTTCTATGAGCACCCCCTCCATCAAGCGAAGTGCCAAACGCTGTTTGGGGTCGGTAATATTTGGCAGCAGCCACGCCAACACGTTATGGGTCATTTTTTCGCCACTCACGTCGGCGGTATAACCATCATACACCCGAACAGGTGCATTTAGGCGAGTTTCGGTCATGGAGACAAATTTTTTGCCACGAGATGGCTTTTGTTTATCATCAAAACACGCCAAAGCATCATCGTGCAATTTGGCTTGAATCTCTGCCACGTCAATATCACCAAAACTCATGATGATGGCGTTGGATGGGTGATAATGAGCCTTATGAAAATCAACCAAATCCTCATAGGTGAGCTTGACAATCTCTTTTGGGTCGCCCCCTGAATTATAATGATAGGTCGTCGTTGGATATAAATGCGGTGCCAGTGCATAATACAGCTGGTCAATCTCGCCACTCATCGCTCCTTTCATCTCATTAAACACGATGCCATGATATTTAGGTCGCCCCTGCTCATCAAGCTCTAAGCGAATGCCCTCTTGGGCAAAGTCTAGCTTGTTAATGTTGGGAAAAAATACAGCATCAAGATAGACGGACAGAAGATTAAAATAATCGTTTTTGTTTTGACTGGCAAAGGGATATACCGTCCAATCACTTGCTGTCATGGCATTCATAAAGGTTTGCAAGGAACGCTTAATCATGCTAAAAAATGGGTCTCGCACAGGATATTTTTGTGAACCACATAAAACAACATGCTCTAAGACATGAGCTTCTCCACGGGATGTCATGGGCTGGGTGGCAAAACCAATCATAAAGGCGTTTTCGTCATGATCACACGCCAAATGATAATGAATCGCCCCTGTGGCGATGTGTTCACAAAGCAGCACCGTGATGTCAAGGGCTTCTATATGATGTTTTGATTTTAGGGCAAAGGTAGGATGTGGCTTAAAATTTGTCATGAATGTTTCCGTGATAAAAATGTCATATTGTGGCAAAAATTTGTCATTTAAACAAGGCTTTTTATTAATTTTTGATAAAAATTCTTGTTTATACGATTAATTTTTATACAAGCGAAAAATCATTGAATTATAGGATGGTTTGGCGTTATACTTAGTGCCATTTATATTCATCATTTAAAAAGGCGGTAACATGAGTTATTTTGGCACAGATGGCATTCGTGGGACATTCGGTCAATTTCCCATCACTCCTGATTTTTTATTAAGATTAGGTTATGCCACAGGAGAGGTTTTAAAAGAAAAAAATACCACAGGCAAGAGACCGAGCGTGGTGATTGGCAAGGACACCCGCCTGTCAGGTTATGTCATCGAATCCGCCTTGCAAGCAGGGTTTAACTCGGCAGGCGTGGATGTGCACTTATTAGGGCCTTTGCCCACGCCTGCCATCGCCCATCTGGCAAGAAGTTTTCATGCAGATATGGGTGTGGTCATTTCAGCCAGCCACAATCCTTATGAAGATAATGGTGTCAAATTTTTTTCAAGTGAAGGCAAAAAAATCTCAGAAAACACCCAATCTTTCATTAACATGAAGTTAAATCAGATGATGACAGGCGACAGTTTAACTCACCTTGGCAATTATCCTACCGAACTTGGCAAAAGCTACCGCATTGATGATGCTAAGGGGCGTTATATTGAGTACTGTAAAGGTTCATTCCCCTACCAATATGACCTGCGTGGACTGACCATCGTCATGGACTGTGCCAACGGTGCAGGATACAGTGTTGCCCCTCGGGTACTGCATGAGCTTGGGGCAACAGTCATCGCCTATGCCAACACGCCAAACGGTCGCAACATCAATGACAACTGTGGTTCAACCCACCCTAAGACCTTACAAAGCCTAGTCCTAGAACACAAAGCAGATTTGGGCATTGCCTTGGATGGCGACGGTGATCGCATCATTATGGTTGATGAAAAAGGGGCGATATTAGATGGCGATGGCATTTTATACATTCTTGCCAATGAAGCAGATGAACCTCCAAAAGGCGTGGTTGGTACACTCATGAGTAACATGGCACTTGAAAATCTGCTTAAAAATCAAGGGATTGATTTTATCCGTGCCAAAGTAGGCGACCGCTACGTCATGCAAGAGCTGGAAAAACACGGCTATACCATCGGTGGTGAGTCATCGGGGCATATTCTGTGCCTTGATAAATCACGCACAGGCGATGCCATCGTGGCAGGCTTGCAGGTGCTGGCGATTTTGGTCAAAAAAGGCGGTAAATTGTCCGATTTGACAAAAGCCTATAACCCATACCCCCAAACACTCATCAACGTCCGCCTAACCCACATGAGCGACCCTTATGACAATGACGAGCTAAAATCCGCCTTCGCCCAAGCCGAGAGCGAGCTTGGCGACACAGGGCGACTGCTGATTCGCCAATCAGGCACCGAGCCTGTGATTCGGATCATGGTAGAGCATCAAGATGGCGATACAGCACAAAAATTGGCAACGTCATTGGCAGAAAAGGTAAAAACGGTGTTGGGGTGATTGTTAAATGCCAACTCAAACAGGATTATCAATATCCACAAAAACCACATCAAGTCCAAGTGTGTCCGACAAATGTTCACCCAATGCCTTGATACCGCCTCGCTCGGTTGCGTGATGCCCTGCCCCAAAATAATCCACATCCAGCTCTCGTGCCAAATGCGTGGTACGCTCAGAGGCCTCCCCTGAGATGAATGCTTGACAACCCATGGCATAAGCTTGGTTTATCATGTCTTGGGCACCACCTGTGCATAGGGCGATTTTGGTTAGGATACGCTTTGGGTTGCCACTTAGGTGTAGCGGTGTACGCCCCAATACTTGCTCAATTTTTTTGGCAAAATCAGCAGAGACCATGGGTGAACATGTGGCGACATTGCCCACAGGGTGCTTTTCATGGGGATATAACGCCCCTGTAATTGTCAAACCCAGTGCATTGGCAAGCATTGCATTATTACCAATAACAGGATGAGCATCAAGGGGCAAATGATAGGCGATGAGTGATATGTTATGTTGTAGCAGAGTGCGAATGCGTGTGCCTTTCATGCCAACCAGTGGGTCAGGCTCGCCTTTCCAAAAATAACCATGATGCACTAATATCGCTTGGGCTTTAAGCTCTATCGCCTTGTCTATTAGAGCCTGACAAGCGGTAACGCCTGTGATGATTTTACTGATGGGCGTATTGGCATCAACTTGCAGACCATTGGGGCAATAGTCGTTAAATTCACCTACTTGCAAATATTCATCACAAATGGTGGCAAGTTCGGTAGGAGCAATCGGAGCAGTTTTACTCATGGCATACCTTGGCATGTTACTGATTTTGGATGTATTAAGAGTGTTTGCTATATTACGTCATTTATGGTATTTTGGCAACTTTAAATTAAAAAACCCATCCCACAACCAACATTCCTAAATCAAAATCTGTTACAATTTTGGTGTGATTTTGCCCTTTAAATACCTTTATTATTCGTTATTTATTATTTGTTATATTATCATCTCTACCTTTTATCTTTTTACTTTAAAAACAACCGTTATGAACCAAAAAACCAATTTGACCACCCCAGACCAAAACTCAGACAGACTGGCACGCACCCAAAACAGTGCCAATATCAATGCCTCACATCACATCATCGATGAGCTAAGTGATGTGGATGATGAACCAACATTAGCAGGGGTGCAGTTGTCGCTTAGCGGTTATTTAGAAGCGGTCAAATTTGCCATAAATGACGTCTTTGACCATGAAGTGTGGATACAGGCAGAACTGCGAGCGGTCAATAGCAAAGGTGGACATTATTATTTTGAACTTGCCGAAAAGGACAATGATGGCAATATCATCGCCAGCACTCGGGCGACTTTATGGAGATATCAAGCCAGCAAAGTCATCAATAAATTCACCCACAAGACAGGCAAACCACTCTTGGCAGGGTTGGCGGTGCTGATAAAAGGTTTGGCAAATTTTCATCCGCAGTATGGATTTAGCATTAACGTAAGTGATATTGACCCCACCTACACGCTCGGGGCATTGGCTCTGGCTTATAATGCCATGTTAAAACGCCTGCACGATAAAGGGCTAACCACTCTAAATAAAGCCCTACCCACCCCATTTGATATCCGTCATGTCATCGTCATCGCTCCTGAACGGGCGGCAGGACTGGGCGATTTTCGGGTTGAAGCGGACAGATTGGCACAGACAGGGGCGTGTGAGTTTTATTATCATCACGCCACTTTTCAAGGCAACCATGCTCCAAGCCAGATAAGAACAACCATCACACACGCCATTGATGAGTTTTATGCCAACCATGCCCATCATGCTGATTTACTTGTCATCATTCGTGGGGGTGGTGCTGTGGGTGATTTGGGCTATCTTAATGATGAAGAACTGGCGACATTGGTTGCCAAATCACCCATGCCTGTATGGGTCGGTATCGGGCATGAACGTGATAAGGTGCTACTCGATGAGGTGGCACACACGTGTTTTGATACGCCATCTAAGGTCATCTTAGCCATTGAAAATCATCTGATTGCCATGGTTGCACTCACTAAGAACGCCATGGCCACCATCAACGATGTCAGTGGCACCCATATTCACCACACCAAAGAGCAAAGTCATCTTGCCATGAAAAGCATCCATCACAAAGCAAGCCAGACCCAAAAACTTGCCAAAAAAGACAGTGACTTTTTATTAAGCAGTCTTAGCAGTCATGCCAAATACCGCACCCACACACTCTCATCTAACATCAGTGATTTACTGAGCCGTCAGCACAAAACCGCGCATAAACACATCAAGCACGCCCGTCAAGACGTCATTCATATTCTATCTCAACACAAAACATTACTACCCCATCTGTCTGCCTTGCGTGATGAAATTTGCCACTTACAAAGGATGATTTTGGTGCAACATCCTGCCCATACCCTAACCAATGGCTACGCACTCATCCATCAAAATGGGGGCATCATCAGCTCATCACATGCCATAAAACAAGGTGAGATTGACATTGAATTTCATGACGGACGCATCAAGGCTGTGATAAAATAAGCAGTTCTTGTATTTTCAAGGTTACTTTGTATCGTGCCAGCCATGCTCATGTGAGGTGTTTTTAGCTTGCTTGAACGCCAGTTGGGGCATTTTACTGGTGAGCTTGCCAGCCTTGCTCCGTTTATCTCAGCGTTTATCTCATCCTTGCTTGGTGTGCCACTCTTAGGCAAACCCCTAAACTGTGTTATGACGCCAGAACTTATCAGATGGGGCTTGGCACAGTGCAACCATAACGTTATGTGGGCGTACCAAAAAAATTGTTATTAAACCACCCAAATAAGCCAAACCACGTATTTGTCATTAAAAGGTAGGCATGCTTAATCATTTTAGGACGTGCCTGTCATTTTCTCTGTCTTTTTTGCAAATACCAAAAGTAAATACACCCCAATAAAACAGAGGGTTATAAAATTACTTATTGAGAAATTCGTAACAGTTTGCAATTGGCTGAACATATATTTTAGACTACAAACAAGATTTCCCCCTCCTTGTTCCATCCCACATAAAAACCCCAAACCTAGGTTTGGGGGCGTAACATGACACAAAGTAAGCCAAACTTAAATCATTGTCGTGCCACTCTCTGTGGTAAGAGTCTTAAACTCCTCCATGAATGTCAAAGACACATCAAGTGCTTTGTGAAAGCCGTCAATGTCTGTATGAGTGGCGGTTTTACTTGACTTGAACAGACCGAGCAGCTCTGTGGCACTAATGCTACCGCCATCAGCAAAGCTGATATTAATATCAGCATTATCGCCTCCTGTAAAGAAGTCTTTGATGGTCAGCTCATCGGTACTTCCAGATACTTTTAGAATAAGGTCATCATTCATCTTGGTAAGAGCCCTGCCAACTTGGTTAAAGCTTATGCCATCAAAGTAGATGTTGTCATAGCCACCGCCTGTATTAACGATGGTATCTTTGCCAAAGTCTTTGGTGAAGTAGTATAGGTCATTGCCACTGCCACCGATGAGAATATCATGCCCTGCTTTACCATCTAAGGTGTCTGCCCCTGCTAAGCCCTGTAATTGGTCGTGACCGTCTGCACCATAAAGCTTGTTGTCACGAGCATCTGCGATGATGTGATTGTCTTTTGAGATGGTTAGTGGTGCATCATCATGAACATCTGGACTTACGGCAGGTGGCGGAGCTGATTCATGGGACTTTGTTGGTACTTCTTTGCCAAAAAGCTCATAGATTCTCTTGTAATCAATCTGACCGCCTGTCTCAAACTTGATGGTCTCGATAACGCTGTCGGCACTGCCAAAGAAGTCTTTTAGCGTTACTTGATTGGTGGTGCTACCGTTTACTCGCAGTATCAAATCATTGCCTGACATCAAAAGACCAGAACCTACCTGATTAAAGGTAATGCCATTGCCAAACACCAACGTATCATTACCGCCTTTATCAATGATGGTGTCAGCGCCTTTTGTGTAGACAAAAGTATTATCGGCGGTCGTGCCTCTTAGGGTGTCATTGCCTTGGGTGTCTTTTATGGTATCACCGACGGCAACAGGGGCCAATGGAGGTGTCTTTGCTGGCTTATCCACTGTGGCACCAGCAATGCTAAGGTTGATATACGTCCCTGCACTGTGATTAAAGCTGTCTTCACCCCATAAGATGAATTGAAGATTGCCTGCCATCCCTTTACGTGGCGTGCCTGTTAAGGTGAGTGTGCTGGGGTCAAAGTTTAGCCAATCAGGTAGTGGCTCGTACTGTCCATCAGCCCCCATGCTGGCAAGTGTGAGACGATAAGACAGCTCGCTGTCATAAACATCCACGTCTTTGATGGTGTCTTTATCAAAGGTAATGGATAGGGCTTTGCCAATTTCACCTTTGATGGGTCTTGGATGTTTGTTCACCCAAGGGGTTCGGTTATTAGTCTGGGCAAATATTTTTGCCTCAAATTCGCTTTGAGATAGCGTGGTAGTATTACCGCCTTTTGTAAAGGTAATTTCATCCATGCGATTGTCAAAGCCGTCTACCTGCTCTGCAAAGTAGTCTATGAGCGTGATTTGGTCGCTTGTGCCTTTAAAGCGAATTTGGAGCATGTCATGATTGCTTGCTGTGTTGGTCACACGCACAAACATCGCCTCTGACAAATCATAGCCATGAATCACCAAAGTGTCTTTGCTCTCTAAGCTGTCAGTGCTTAGAATGGTGTCACGCCCACCGCCTTTTTGATAGATGATGGTGTCGTTGCCTGACAGAGCGTTCACAAAGTTGTTTTGTTCGTTTAAGGTGATGATGTTGTCAAGGGCAGAGTGTCATTACCAGCACCGCCAATCAAAGTATCGTTGCCAGCATTACCAATCAGTCTGTCAGACCCTTCCTTGCCATCCAACCTAGAGCCTTCACTATAAGCATATAGGTTGTCATCATCTGCTGTTCCTTGCATGACAATAGCTTTTATTTGGTCAACTGTCAGATAATTGCCATCTGCTCCAATGATTTGTTGTACGCTAAAATCACCGAGTGCATCTCTTTCAAAGAAGTTTGTTACTTTAATGCTATTGGTGGTTCCTTTTTGATTGACAATCAAATGGTTGTCTGTACGTTTGATATCCAAATGGCTAAGCAAGATACCATCAGTGAATTTAATCACATCTTTATCCTGACCGTTTGGGTTGAAATTAATGATTTCGTCTTTACCGAAATTTTTACCCAGCACATAAACATCTGAGCCAATGCCACCCTCTAGCTTGTCGTTACCAATGCCCGAATATAGAATATCATCTCCATCGCCACCATAAGCATGATTGTTGCCACTTAGTAGATGAATAATGTCATCTCCTGCCCCTGCATTGATGCGGTTATTGCCATCTCCTGCATGAATAATGTCATTGCCACCACGACCCTCAATGATATCATCTCCTGCTCCTGCATGAATGACATCGTCACTACCAAAACCGATGATGGTATCGTTATTATCTGTGCCTTTTAACAGCTCTTTTTTAATATCGCTTAGGGTAATGACTCCGTCTTTGAGTATGATTTGGTCGATGTGCTTAGTTAATCCATCCCCAGCAAACATATCACGAACGGTGATTGTGCCTGTTTCACCTGCGACTCGGATAACAAGACTCTCGCCTTGACGTTCATAATTGATATCGGCAAGATTTGCAAATATGATGTTAATAACATCCAGTCTGCCATGACTGGTATCGTGATTGTCAATCACTGAATCACCAAAACCTTGTTTGTAAATATAGGTGTCAGAACCTGTTCCACCGATTAGAAGACTATCTGCACTTCCCGCTATTAATGTGTCATTACCTTCATGACCCTCTAGTATATCTTTATCCAGCATGCCAACAGCAGTTAACAGGTCATTGCTATCGCTTCCGTATTGAGCGGTAAGCTTAGCAGTTGTTGCATTATCCAATAAGGCAAGGTAGTCCTCAATAACGCCCTTGTCTTTAGCATCTTGGGCAAACTTAGCCAATAGGACACGACCTTCGCCCCATCCAGTGACGCCACCATAGACCAAAAGTTCTGCCAAGTCCACAAAGGCGTTTTTTGGGTCATCTTGGTATTTGGCGTTGATGAATGCTTCTAATTCATTGTAATCAAAAGAAAGACCGTTGTTACCAAAGGCAAGAGCAACTTTTCCAAGGTAAGGCGATAGTCTTGTTTGTGTCAAAAGAGCGTGATAAATACTCTTTTCTAGATTATGGTGACTGGTATTAATGGATTGTAAGATTTCTTCGGCACGTTTATTGTTGGTGATATAAATTTTTTCAGTTTTTGTTCCTGTAAAACTATCTAAAATATCAATTTTGTACCTTATTTCATTAAGTTTTTTCTGTGACACTGGGTCAATCACGAAATTGGTAATAGCACCGGCTTGTGATGGTGTTAGACCAATACCTGAATTTTGGGTGCGTGTTAATGATGATGAAAACATGATGTCACTGATTTCATCTTTGGCGTTCGGGTCAGTCTCTGCCCATGCATTGATGAGAGCAGGTAGTAGAGCAAGCTGTGCAGTCTTGGTGGTTGCTGATTGATATTGGGTTAAGAGATTAGTTAGGTTTTCGGATAGTGCACTGGCTTGTCGTAGGTCTCTTAATCTGCCCATGCCTTTTAGATTTGGGAGTTCTTTTTGAGCATCAGACAGCTCCAAGCTGTCAGTATAACGGCTGTAAATACTGTTATGCTCAAATTGTAAATCTGCCATCATGTGCTTGACACCATCTTTGGTATAAGTACCTTGCTGGGCGACTGTTACGCCTTTGCCTAGTGCTTTATTAACATCGCGATATGTTAAAGACAGATTGTCAATACCCAGCTTGTCAAGCCCCATCATTTCATCTTGGGTGCTGATGCCATCGCCATTTTTATCCTGCCATACTTTTAGACGGCTAAAAATCTCATCGTCAGCATTAATGACACCATCGCCATTGCCATCAAATTCAGCAAGTGCCTCATAGCCGTGATGGGCGGTCGATCCATTAGATAGTAATGTACTGTCCCCGAAGAGCTCACGACCACTATTAATCACGCCATCGCCATTTCTATCCAACACCAAAAGACCATCAGCACCCAATACCCAACTTGTTGCGGTGGCAATACCATCGCCATTATGGTCAAATAACGCCCCTTTATAACCATCCGTGCCAATAACGTCAATGATGCCATTACCATTTAAGTCCAAGGTAAGTGGGTCATAGATGTGGTATTCGCCTGAGCGGGGGATGTCTAGCCAGCCCTCAAGCAAATCCGTCAAAGTGTCTGATAAGTCGTCTCTGATGTCTTTTGTCCAATCCCACAACTTTTTACCAACCTCACTACCCAAAAATGCTCCAACAGCAGCCGCTGTCGCCACAGCACCAATCACAACAGGTGCCGAGACCGCTATTCCAGCTGTTGCCATGCCAGCAAAAATAAGTGTCGCAATCTTTGCAAATGCTGCAGAGCCTGCAATTGAACCACCCAAAGCACTGGCTGCCTCACCCACACCTTCCCAGTCACCTGTTTTAACCGCATTATCTACCGCCACAGCCAACTCTGCCACACTAACAGCAGCTCCTACACCTGCTGCAACTTTAGCATTCGTCATTGCTTTTGCAGCTTTGTGGGCATTTTCTGATGCTTGTTTAAATACTTCCGTTCCTGATTTTTCAAGAGTATCCCCCAATCTCTTATTAACACTGGCTATGTCCTTTGCAACCCTTTGAGATTGGAGTGTATTGGAATTTTTAATAATCTTGTTGGCAGCCTCAAAATATTCTTTTGCATGTTGATATAAGTCTCTGCCTGCTTTAGCTAAATCTCTTGAATCTTGGCTAAATCTTTCACCTGTCAGATTATTCCATGTATTAACAAATGTAGTGCTAACTAAAGCCATATTGCTAATATCATTTTGCAATTTGGATGCATTATAGCTGTGATTTATGTTCATAAATTAATCCTCTTGAGTTGTTGAAATATTGCGTTTGTATATTTTTGCAGAATAGAACCATATTGATGTTGTGATGTTGACAAAATACATTGTCCACGTGCCCAATGCTCCGATGCTCATTTTAAAAAGTTCAACTTCATTGGTACGAACAGCAATTGGATATGCCCAATACCCAAGAGCCATAAACATGGTAGCAAAGACAAATAATCTAACTGGTTTTGCAAAAGCAATTAAATTATCTATTTTTAATAAAAAATTCTTGGTAATCATTTGTCTATTTTCATGTTGAAAAAACCTGTAACATATCATATTAATGTATAAAAAATTAGCATAAATAATTAAAAATATCGTAAAATAAAAATTCAAAAAACTGATGATTGCTGTTCTCTCAAACATCACTTCATTGGCTGGCATTGTAAAACGATCTGGTGTATAACTAAGTAGCAACTCATGATTAAAATACTCAACAATATTTGCAAGGTCAATAATAATCACAATATAAAAATTTGTTATCAAAAAAGGAAATAAACAAATAACCAAAAAAATATGTCTTTTGCCAAAATGATATGTCCATGCGTTGATTTTTTTTAGACTTTTAATCATTTTACCTAATACCTTTTGTTTGTATTTGCAATAAAATTAAAGAACTGTATCAGATTGACACTAATATAATGCCAGATTGATGAATAGAGTCCGTTGCGAACCAAAGCTGTAGATTAGGTCGAGCAATGACAATGGCGATATCAATACCAATATTTTAAGCCTTAATACACTAAGCTTTATTATCAAAACCTAGCCCACCAAAGCCCACAACCGACTGATTATAAACCCATTCATTCACAAACATAACATTTATTCTCTATGTTTCTAATTGTTCCTTTATAACAATCAAGCTACCCATCTTTCTTCTTCATTGATTGCAGGTATGTTGAGATTGTCATGAACAAATAACGCCCCTTTATAACCATCCGTGCCAATAACGTCAATGATGCCATTACCATTTAAGTCCAAGGTTAATGGGTCATAGATGTGGTATTCACCTGTGCGGGGGATGTCTAGCCAGTCTTTGACGATGTCGGGGAGCCAATCTGTAGGGATGTTGGGAAAATCAAATTTATCAAATTGTTCTTTCAACTTATCAAAAAGGTTAGGCTCTTTAAACACTTTATCAAATAACTCTTTCCCCTTATCAACAATATCTTTAACCAATTCTTGTGTTTTGTCTATGATGTCTTTTGGCAATTCTTTGATTTTATCTAGTAAATCCTTGCCATATTCAGCAATATCTTTACCTATTTGCTCTACTTTTTTCTGAATATCGTCAGCAATTTTTTGAAATTCTTGGTACTTTTCATAGCCCCAGTCTGCAATATCAGACCCATTGCCCGATATAATGCTAGCACTTGAAAAAATAGTAGCACCGCCATCTAATATCCTTGATACTGGTTTAAGCTCTTCCGATTTCGGTAAAAAACCAGAAGCAATACCAAAGGTTCCAGAGAGAGCTGCGAAACCACTAGAAATGGCTTTGTCAAAATTTCCATTTTTGACATGTTTAACCGCATTAATGCTGGCGGCTGCTACAATAGCTTTATCAATAGACAGCTTGCTGAACTTGCGAAAAGCCTCGCGTCCATTTAAGTCATTATGGTTTTTACCGTGAGCACCATCTGCCAATCCCCAGATTGATGAAACAAATGACAAATATGCAATAGCATCATCAAAGTCATCATCTGCATCATCAGGAACATCCATTACAATATCCTGACCATCTTTGGTAATATTTAAGGTATCCAAGATGGATATTAAGTTGTCATAGTGTTGCACTTTTGTCCCTCATATTTATTTGGAGTATAGTAATACAAATGTTAAAAACATAGCAGGTACGAAAGCTGATTGAAAGAAACAAAACAGCCAATATAATATTGCCATGAATATTGTATATTGATCTTTATATTCGTACTTATCATCTGTTTTTATCAAATCTTGATTGACATATTTTTTCTTAAAAAATTCATCAATTTTAACAAAAACCACCATATAACCACACGAGAAGAAGAGGAAAAATTTATTATAACTTTTTAGTTTAAATTCAGAATAGCCATAGTGGTTCGACATAAGCATGGCAATAATGACTATTGGATAAAGAATCAGCCCCAAAAGAGAGGCAGTGTTCGCCCATTCTTCATGATAGAATATTTTTGACATATAAAGATTATACCCTAACTACACAAAATAGTATATGAATGGGAGTTAAGCAATAGCAACACCCAACATTTTAAGCCTCAACATACTAGGTTTATTATTAAAACCTAACCCACCAAAGCCCTAAACTTCCCCACCAACCATCACAGCCGAACGATTATACACCCATTCACTCACAAACACAAAAACACAATATTTATTCCCTATTTTCTGATTGTTCCTTTATAACAATCAAGCTACCCATCTTTCTTCTTCATTGATTGCAGGTATGTTGAGATTATCATGAATAAATAACGCCCTTTTATAACCATCTATCCCTAAGATGTCAATCAGACCATTACCATTTAAGTCCAAGGTAAGTGGGTCATAGATGTGGTATTCGCCTGAGCGGGGGATGTCTAGCCAATCTTTAACGATGTCGGGGAGCCAATCTGTGGGAATGTTGGGAAAATCAAATTTAGCAAAGAAATCACCAACCTGTTCACGCCATTTGTCAAAGGTGTCTTGTACTGCTTCTTTAAACTTGTCAAAGGCATTACTGAGTTCATCAGAGACTTCTTTGAAAGTGTCGGAAACCTCTTTGGCTAACTCTTTGGCGATTTGCTCGGCTTTTTCTAGAGCTTCGATAGCGATTTGCTCAGCATTTTTTACACCATCTTTAAG
>NZ_LXTW01000003.1:0-62723 GCF_001679005.1 Moraxella nonliquefaciens
GACAGGGTTTTATTGGTAAAATCTATAAAAAATACAACCAAATTTTTCTTAAATGATGTAAATATTCTCATGAAAAACATACCATTTGTGTGAATGATTGACTTAAAAGGTATTTGCTTGAAATATAGTCTGCCCTACCAAAAATTCCTTACCGATACATGTACTAAATTTACAAAATTGGTGTGATTTTTATTGAAAAATAAATGATTTTGCGTTAAAATGACATTTTTATTTCTATGTCTTCTCCCACTTAGGTTGGCTAATAAATGACTTTGTGGTATATCATGTCAAAGTTGGTTGATGATGATATGGCTACAACTGGCTTATTTTAATTATTTGATATGTTGATGAATTGTTAAAATACCTTTTTATTAGTGCCTAGGTTAATTGGATTTTTATCATGCGTAAAGATATTCACCCAGAATACCGTGAGGTATTATTTCACGACACCAATGCGGACGTTTATTTCCTAACCCGTTCTACTGTGGCAACTAAAACTACTCGTGAGTACGAAGGTGTTCAATATCCATATTTTCCACTGGATATTTCAAGTGCATCTCACCCATTCTACACAGGTGAACAACGTCAAGCATCTAATGAAGGTCGTGTGGCAAGTTTTAATAAACGTTTTGGTGCTTTCGCTAACCGAGGCAAAAAATAATAAATTTTATAGATTTATCTATGATGTCAAAATACCCTAAATCTTTGGTTTGGGGTATTTCCTAGGTTTAATCTAAGTGTAATACAAATTGTATAAATGTGCAAAAGAAGATGAGTATGCCTATTTTTGATATTGTATACTCAACACACATAACTTTATTCATAATATTTTATAGAAGATAGCACATATCAATTGCAGACTTTCTTATTTCTCATTGCAAATATAGCCTAACAATAAAGGATTTGCTGATCGCTCATATTATAATATACAACCATTGCAATTTTAGTGATTCAAAAATCATCACCAGTCCTTGACATTTTGATAAATAACGGTTATTATAAGTAGCTTATTTATCCTTTCGTGTGTTGTCATTTTACCCATATTTTTACCGCCCTTGTCAGTTCTTGACTTTTTCTTGGCGGAATTCATTTTACTTTTATTTTCATCTCCAAAAATCTTATCCAGACCATCTCATGAATTTGACCGAACTAAAACGCAAGCCTGTTAGCGATTTGTTATACATTGCTGAACAAATGGGGCTTGAAAACATGGCTCGTAGCCGTAAACAAGACATTATTTTTGCCATCTTAAAAACTCACGCTCGCAATGGTGAGCCGATTTATGGTGATGGCGTCTTAGAGATTTTGCCAGATGGTTTTGGCTTTTTACGTTCATCAGAGGGTTCATACTTGGCAGGGCCTGATGACATCTATGTCAGTCCGAGCCAAATTCGTCGTTTTAACCTACAAACGGGCGATTCTATTGCAGGGCAAATCAGACCACCCAAAGATGGTGAGCGGTATTTTGCTTTATTAAAGGTCAGTCAAATCAACTTTGATACGCCCGACCGTTCTCGCCATAAACTCATCTTTGAAAACTTAACACCACTTTTCCCTACTAAGCAATTACGTTTGGAGGTGGGTAATGGGACAACCGAGGACTTGACGGGGCGTATGATTGACCTGATTGCTCCCATCGGTAAGGGTCAGCGTTCTATCATTGTTGCTCCACCTAAGGCGGGTAAAACCGTACTACTACAAAATATCGCCCAAGCCATCTCAAAAAACCATCCTGAATGCTATCTCATTGTGTTACTCATCGATGAACGTCCAGAGGAGGTGACCGAAATGCAACGTACTGTGCGTGGTGAGGTTGTCGCCTCAACCTTTGATGAGCCACCACAGCGACACATTCAAGTTGCTGAAATGGTTATTGAAAAAGCCAAACGTCTTGTTGAACACAAGCAAGACGTGGTTATTCTGTTAGATAGTATCACACGCCTAGCCCGTGCCTATAATACGGTCATTCCATCAAGTGGTAAAGTGCTGACAGGTGGTGTGGATGCTAATGCGTTGGAGCGTCCAAAACGCTTTTTTGGTGCGGCTCGTAATGTTGAAGAAGGTGGTAGTTTAACCATCATCTCAACCGCCTTGACTGACACAGGCTCAAAGATGGACAGTGTTATTTTTGAGGAGTTTAAGGGTACGGGCAACCAAGAGATTACCTTAGAGCGAGAACTTGCTGAACGCCGTATTTTCCCTGCCATCAATATCAAAAAATCATCAACTCGTCGTGAAGAACGTCTGATTGATGATGAAATGCTAAGAAAAGTGTGGGTTTTGCGTAAACTTTTGCAGCCCATGGATGACTATCAGGCGACCGAGTTTTTGCTTGACCGCCTAAAAGATGCCAAAACCAACGATGAGTTTTTTAATAACATGACCAAATAACACTCATTTATTATAAATATTAATAAATAAATGGGTGTTGGTAAGTTGCCATTATGACAGCGTGGTTAAAATTTTATCAGCAGTTGGCTTGCCAATTATTTTATTCGCCATATTTGTAAACGGTATTTTGAACATACCTTTTAATTTTATGGATGATTGATAGAAATTTACAATGCTAAGCCATTTTAGTGATAATGCCCAAGATGATGATCAGGTGATGGATTGGAGAAATATTTTGTTACATATTAATCCCATTTATTACTAAAAATCATTTGTTATTATCTACTAATGTTTATATAATAGTACGAGCAATATAGGGGTAACACTTTATTGTCTTTTTTTGTCATTTGAATTTATGATGATGGTTTAGATAATAAAATGCCATCCAACATCTATTGAATACCTATAATGAGAATGAGACAGCCTATCCTATATGGTTTTATGTCAAAAGCATCCACTTAATTTGGAGAATATAGCATGAAAAAATTAATCCTAGCCACTTTGGTTGGTTCATTGGCACTAACTGCCTGTTCAAAACCAGCGGAAGAAGCAACCGATGCTGCTGTTGCTGCCCAAGAAGCTGCAAATGAGGCACAAGTTGCTGCCGCTGCTGCTCCTGCTGATGCTACCGCACAACAGGCCGCTGATGTTGCACAAGCCGCTGCTGATACGGCTTCTAATGCTGCTGCTGAGGCACAAATTGCAGGTGATGGCACTGTTGCAAAACAAGCTGAGGCTACTGCTGAAAATGCACAAGATGCCGCCGAAGCTGCTGCTGATGCTGCCAATGCTGCCGCTGATGGTACTGTTGTTACAACTGTTCCTGTGCAAACAACCACTAATAACTAATCAAGATGTATTGCACAATATTATTGTGCAACCTTGTTTATTTTTCAAAAAGAGCCAGTTTTGGCTCTTTTTTATTCATCATTTGGTATGACTTGTAAAACCTAAAATTTACCTTATATTTACCTTATAAAACCATCAGTTAAGTACCTAAGTTTTTTATGAATCATGCTCATGCTGACCGTCTTATACAATTATTAAAAAATATTCCCAACCTACCAGGGGTTTATAAAATGCTTGGCAAGTCGGGTGAAATTTTGTACATTGGTAAAGCCAAATCTCTAAAAAATAGGGTTAATAGCTATTTTGCCAAGACTGTTGAACATCCAAAAACAGTGGCTTTGGTTGCTCGTATTTGTGATATTGAAATCATCATCACACGAGGTGAATCTGAGGCTCTACTCCTTGAACAAAATCTCATCAAACAGCACCGTCCGCCTTATAATATCATTCTAAGGGATGATAAATCTTATTTGTATCTGTTTATCTCCAAGGATAAATTTCCACGCCTTGCGGTTGGTCGTGGTAAGGGCAATCATACCGAAGGTCGCTATTTTGGCCCTTATCCATCTGCCAATACTGCCAAAGAAGCGGTGTTACTTTTGCAAAAGCTTTTTATGTTAAGAAACTGCACCAATGCAGTATTTACCAGTGCCAAACGCCCCTGCTTAGAACACCAAATAAAACGCTGTACTGCCCCATGTGTGGGATTGATTAGCCAAGCGGATTATGATGACAGTGTGGCACAAGCCCTTGATTTTTTAAATGGCAAAACAGCCGAACTACAAACCATGCTCGCCCAAAAAATGCACGAATCTGCCAAGAACATGCACTTTGAGCAGGCCGTTTTTTATAGAGACCGCCTTGCCATGCTCTCGGACATTACCGCCCATCAAGCGGTGTATCGAATGGGTGATGACAGTAGTGCCGATGTGTTTGCCATGGCTGATAAAAATGGACTGACGGTTGTCCATATACTGACTGTGCGTGGTGGTAAGGTGTTAGGTGGCAAGAATTATTTTCCTGATGATGTGGGGGTATTTGATACGTTGGGTGAACGGTTGGAGCGGTTTTTGTTGTCATTTTATTTGGATGTGAGTGATGATTTGCCCAAAGAAATTATTATCAATGAGACCATTGATGACAAAGACACGACTGCCAAGCTGTTAAATGCTGAATTTGGTAAAAAATGCGTGATAAAAGACAGGGTGCAAAAACACCGCCGAGAATGGCAGGATTTGGCGATTTTGAATGCTCATAATGCCCTAAGTGCTAAATTATCCGACTTTAATGAATTAAATGAGCGGTTTGTTGCCATGCAACAGGTGTTAGGGGCGGTATCAGATAGGGTGATTAACCGTATTGAATGCTTTGATATCAGTCATACAATGGGTGAGTTGGCGGTGGGGTCGTGTGTGGTATTTGACAGTCGTGGAGCAAGAAATCGGGATTATCGTCAGTATGCCATTCATGATGTGGTTGGTGGTGATGATTATGGGGCGATGAGGCAGGTGCTAACCAGACGATATTCTAAGCATCCCTTGCCTGATTTGCTACTAATAGATGGTGGACGAGGGCAATTAAACGTTGCCAAAGAGGTCTTGACTGAACTTGATAAATTAGATGAGACATTGCTTGTGAGTGTTGCCAAAGGTGAGGGGAGAAAGGCAGGGCTTGAAGTGTTGCACTTTTTAGAGCATGAACCGATAGATTTACCAAAGGACAGCAAAGCATTGCATCTGATTATGCACATACGAGACGAAGCTCACCGTTTTGCCATCACCGCACATCGTAAAAAACGAGATAAGGCTCGTGGGGTAAGTGTGCTGGAAGTCATTCCCAATCTTGGGGCAAAACGCAGGCGAGACCTGTTGGCTCATTTTGGTGGTATTCAGCAACTCCTTGGTGCATCTGAAAGTGAGATTGCTCATGTTAAGGGCATTGGTAAGGTACTGGCAGGGACGATTTATAAATCACTACATGGCTAAGAGAGGGTCTTTTGGATAATGAAATAAGGGTAAATTCAATTTACCCTTATTTTTGTTTATTTGGACATAATTTTATCAATAATAATTAATAATACCCAAGCACTTTCCACCAAATCAGTCCGATGCCAATCCATACCACAAGATTGACCACACTCATGACCGCCCCAACTTTCCACCACTGTCCAAGCGAGACATAGCCTGCCCCAAAGATGACAGGAGCTGTGCCTGTGGCGTAGTGTGTGAGTGACATCATCAGACTGCTAGATGCTGCCAAAATCAAGGCATAGAGCATGGGCGGTGCCCCAAGAGCAAGTCCAACACCATAAAACGCCCCGAACATGGCTGTAATGTGAGCGGTTGTGCTGGCAAAAAAGTAATGAGCATACAGATATACAAGTGTTAAAATCACCACTGCCCCAACCCAGCCTACTCCCATGCCCCCAATGACAGTCTCAATCTGCCCTGAGAACCATGCGATAAGTCCCAGTTTATTCAGATATGTTGCCATCATAATCAGCACACCAAACCACACGAGTGTGTCCCAAGCGGATTTTTCTTTTAAAATATCATCCCATGTGAGTACACCCGTCAAAATCACCACTGACAAGCCCAAAAATGCCACGGCTGTTGCATTCACCGCCCACACATCGCCAAAGAGCATGGCAGGTATGTTCGCCCACAGTAGGAGCATGCCACCAAATACACCAAGCATGATTTTCTCATCACGGCTTACTTTGCCAAGCTCAGCGAGTTTTTGGCTGGTAAATTCTTTGACATTGGGCGTTTTGGTAATCTCAGGTTTGGCAATGATATAGATGACAAGGGGCATAAGCAGGATACATGCAAGTCCAGGCAGTAGCATGGCGAGTGCCCATGTTGTCCACGACAGATGAATATTGTTGTCTGTGGCCTTAGCAACCAGTTCCACCACCAAAGGGTTTGGGGCGGTAGCGGTAATGAACATGGCGGAGGTGATGGGGTTGGATTGGTAGTTCACCAGTGACAAATATTCACCCATCTTTTTGGTTGTGCCATCATCAGGCTTTGAGCCAAAACTTTGGGCAATAGAACGAGTGATGGGATAGATGATTGCCCCACCTCGAGCGGTATTAGATGGCGTGATGGGAGCAAGTAAGGTTTCGGCAATGGCCAGTGAGTAGCCAATGCCAAGTGTCTTTTTGCCAAAAAAGCCGATGACACTATAAGCAATCCTAGCTCCAAGTCCTGTTTTGACCAGCCCTCGTGAGATGATGACCGCTACGGCAATGAGCCAAATGAGCGGACTTGAAAAGCTAGATAACGCATCTTTCATCGCATCTTTGGGTGTATCAGCGGTAACGCCTGTTAAGGCAACCAAGGTGATGGCGATGATGGAAATCGCCCCAATCGGTAGTACTTTACCAATGATGGCAACAATCGTCCCAACAAATAACGCAAGCAAGTGCCATGCGTTTGGTTCAACGCCTTGTGGTATGGGAATGACAAACCAAATGATTAGTGTAACAAGCACGGCAATGACCGCAGGAATGGGTTTAAATGGCATACGTTCACCTTTTTATCATCATCAATGGTACTAAAAAATAAAACCCTGCCAATTTCCCTATTGTTCTAATATCCTTATAAATTTTAAGGATTTAAAAATAAAATAAAAACCATCACACAATAATTATTTGGTGTTGATAAAATAGAAAAAATACCAAACTTTTATCGTCTATTAGTATGATTTGTTTATTTGATTATAACAGAATTGTGGGTATGAACCCATAGAATGTGTGGGCTTATTTAAAGATTGTTTTGATAGTTTCATCATATAAAATGATAAAATCATTCAAAGGCGGTAGAGTTGTTTGGTTCATCTCTAATCTTGCCCCTTGTTAATGGTGTCGCCCAATTCGGTAGGGTACTGCTGTGATGATGGTGTTTAAAGCGAAGCTAAACCCATGCCAATTAGCATCCAGCAACGACGATGAGATGGGCGAAGATTTGGCTTTGCAAAATAGCAAGCTAAGTGGCAGATTGTGTTTGTTGCAATTCACATCAAGCAAAATACCGCCTCAATCCTGCCAGTAACAGTTCTTTTTGGGTGTCAAGTTTGCCCCTAAATTGCATGTTTATCATATCAGCTCCGCCCCCTGTTAGGGTAATCTTAAAATCAGGATAATCAGCACGTACCGCACGCACCGCCCCAACCACACCAAACAGCACGCCATGATTGACCGCATCAAAGGTTGTTCGTCCAAGCTCGGTGCTGTCAAAACGCCCTGCCTTGACCGCAATCTGCTGAGTGCCTGCATACAGGGCATGGCGTTGCATATAGACATTAGGTAGAATATAACCACCCAAATGTGTGCCATGCTCTATCAGATCAATCGTCAAAGCTGTGCCACAACCGACCACACATTGTTTTTTGGTATCATCCACCACGCCAAGCATTTGTAACCATCTGTCCACACCAAGCTGGGTTGGGTTGTAATGACTCACCAAAAGCTGATGGGTAGCATTTACTTTGGCAAATTCAAATGGTACGTTAAAGCCTTGCAATGTCTGGGTGATGGCATGGTTAATCTTATCACCAAGTACGCTAGATATGCCAACAAATTCAGGTTCAAAACTTGCCAATGTACCCAACAGACCAAGTAGTAATTCATTTGGGGCTTTTAGGTGTTCTTTTGCATCATGGGCGATGATGTTATCGTCATCTACCATCCAATATTTTAGGCGAGTATTGCCTAAATCTAGCCAAAGTTTTTTCATGATTTTCCTTAATTGGGTTTATTAACAATGGGCGTTAATTTAACATGGGGCATTGCCATGCTATATTAATGTTAAAAATTGACAAAGTATGGGTAAATGGCACTTTTTAAAAACAACATTGATTGACCATGCTAAAAACCTAATTCACAATTTTTGCCATGCCTGCAAATATCGGCTTAATATCACCGCCATCATTTAATAACAATTCGCCAGCACTGCCAATACCGATACATTTGCCTTTTGCATAAATATCGGTCATGTTATTTTGTATAAAAATGTGGATAAGTTTATTGGTCAAGAGATGATCGGCATTAAACTTTTTAATAAAATTTTGCAAAAAGATGGGTTTTTTACAATGATTGCAAATTTGTATGGCTTCAAGTATGGTATTTGTCATTGGGATGTATAAGTCTTGGGCACAGGTATTGATGTCGGATAATTCGTTTAGACACGTTGCCTGATAAAGACCGTCTTTTATCATAGGTGAGTTATTGACATTTAGCCCCACACCGACGACCACGCCCACAAGCGTATTTTTATCGTTTAATTTTTTAAAAACAGGTTCAATTAAAATGCCAGCGAGCTTTCTAAAAATACCTGTCTTGTCATCATAAAATCCCATATCATTTGCCCATTTTACCCCAATGGGAGGCAGGTCATTGGTTTGGCGGTGAGCATTGATGGTTTGGATGATGGGCATATTGACAAGATGAAACCCAATCACAAGCGAGAGTAGCCCTGATAATGTGTGTAACTCATACGCCCCTTGACCCATGGGAACATATAGACTCAAAAAAACATTGTCCGCTCCGCTTACCCACGTCCGCCCATGCTGTCCACGACCTGCCGTCTGGTGGCTTGCTGTGTATAGGTGGGGGATGGTGTGGGGGTGCGTGCCATTTGTGATGGCGTGGATAAGCTGGGTATTGGTGCTGTCGGTGATGTCAAAATGGGTGTGGAGCGTGGCGGTTAAAAAATTTGGCATGGGGCGTTTTGGTTGTTTTAAATGGATAAAAATAGGCTATAATACCATAATTTTGGTCAGTGTGAGAGTGTGGAACATGGTGTATCTTTGGTTTGTCATTGCAGGAGCGTTTGCGGGCGTGTGTGCTGGTTTGTTTGGTATAGGCGGTGGCTTGATTATCGTGCCTGCTTTGATGTGGATTTTGGGGGCGTACGGCTTTCCGAGTGAATTTATCCCCCATGTGTCAGTGGGGACGGCGTTGGCGACGATTATCATCACCTCTATTAGTTCCTTGACTGCCCACAACAAAAAAGGCGGTGTGCGTTGGGATGTGTTTAAAAATCTGACCTATGGCTTGGTGGTCGGTTCGCTGTTTGGAGCGTGGGTGGCAACACTCATCAAAGGACAGCATTTACAGGGCTTGATTGGCGTGTTTGCCATCATCATGTCCATACAGATGTTTATGAAAAAGGCAGATGAGAACATCAAGCCCTTGCCTGGGTCGTTTAGCCAAAGCGTGGCGGGCGGTGTGATTGGCATGGCTTCGGCGATTTTTGGGATTGGCGGTGGTAGCCTAAATGTGCCATATCTCACCCATGCAGGTCTGCCCATGAAACAGGCGGTCGGAACTTCGGCGGCGTGCGGTCTGCCCATAGCCATCGCAGGGGCGTTAGGCTTTATGGTGTTTGGGCAAAGCCATGTGGCAAATATGAGCAAGTCTGTGGCAGGGCTTGTTGGATTTGTGCATTTGCCTGCTTTTGTTGCCATTAGTGTGGCAAGTTTTATCACTGCCAAACTTGGGGCAAAAATCGCCCACAAACTGCCAGCAGGCACGCTCAAAAAAGCCTTTGCATGCTTGCTGATTGTGGTGGGTTGTCAGCTCATTTATAAAAGTGTGGTTTAAAAGAGTCATTGACATTCATGGCAATCCATTTGATATTAAAGTAACATTAAATGGTTATCTATCGCCATATTTAATCATTAAAGTAACAAATGAAAAATTTACTTAAATAAAAACAAGAGCTTATTAGCTTATTGTTATGCAATGTTTCGTGGATGCAAGGATATTTGCCCGAACCCTGCTAACCCCATCAGACCACGCCAATCTGCCCCTAACATTTTGGCGGATAAGCAGTATTTGCGATAAACGGTTTTAAAATCAAGACAAAATATTTGACAAGTACAATTGTATTTATTACTATATTACATAATAACCGCACTAAGATGATGTCTTTCACCATCATCACCTTAGTGCGGTTAGGGCTGTCAGTATCAGACTGATGCTTTTTCACAACGTAATAAAAGGAAAAAACTTTCTGAAAAACCACCCAATCCTAGCACTTAGTGCTACTATTATCACCGCCCCTGTTTTTGCAGAGACGACTACTTACCCCACACCAAGCGTAGAGTTATCTACCCAATTTAATGAAGCAACCGACCTATCGTTTGCTTTTGATGATACCCAAAACCTGCAAGCAACTGTTATGACAGATAGTGAGATGCAGGAGACAGAGGGGGCGGTTGCTCCGTGGGTTGCGGGGGCTGGATTAGGTGCTGCAGCTGGTGGTATCGGATACACTTATGGTTGGGCAAGAGGTAATTATAAGTGGAGTAATGCGAAATTTGCAGGGAATGTGACCACAGGGGCTGTAATCGGTGGTACATTCGGAGCTGCAGGTGCTGCAGCTGGTGGCGGTTTGACGGTAGGAGCTAATGCATGGCGTTTCAATAGTTTTGCTTTGAACTCTGGGGTAAATAAAGCTTGGAGGCGTTAAAAAGCAAAGATATTGCTTAAGAGTGTTAAATGGTAACTTTTTAACACTCATACTCTATTAATAATTTAAGTTTACTCAAAAATGCTTGAAATAATAACATCGCTGTTAGAAGCCGTGAGTGGATATATTGGAGGTAGATTTTTTAAAAATAGAAAATATACCCGTAAAAAAATATTCTTAATATCTTTTTTGGTCTCAGCCATTTTTTTCTTGGTGTATTCATGTTATGAATTGCTTTTTGGGCAAAAAGAATTTATTAAGATTACTTTTTTAATATCTTTGATATTATTTATTGCAATATCATTGATACTTTTTATTTTGAAAGTTATAAACTATTTTCTAAACAATGGATATAACGATTGGCATAAGCATAAACAAGGAAATGATAAATAATTTTGTAATCATTTAAAATAAATTTAGCTACTCGTATCTTTTTTGTTCACAAATATCGCCCAATCCAACCTACTCCAAGCCACCGAATGTTAACAAATAAACCAAATAAAAAATCAGTAAAATTAAAACAAAACACTTGAAACCTAAAATTGTATTTGTTACCATCGTAAGACAATAACCAACACCAAGACGACATAAATTGGTACGGTTTTTATGGTGTTAAGTTTTCATAATGTTGATAAAAGAAAAAATTCCATCGCCACCGCCCCTGCATTTGCAGAAACAACGGTTTATCAAACCATACTAAGCACTACACCAAGTGTAGAATTATCTACTCAACCAACATAAGAAGCCGACCTATCGTTTGCTTTTGAGGATACTCAAAACCTGCAAGCAACTGTTATGACAGATAGTCAGATGCAGGAGACACAGGGGGCTTGGGTTGCTAATGCTGTTGGTGGTCTTGCTGGTATGTATGGTGCAGGATATGGTTATCTGGCTGGTGGTGGCAATGATCCTTATAAGTTTATTGGTGCTGCCGCTATGGGGGGAGCTCTTGGTTTTGCAAGTCCAGTAAATGGTGTTCGTTCGGGGCTAACTTCTCTTGGGGTAAGTTTTGCTTCTACTTATGTTTCAACTAAATTTAAAGGAAAATACTGGTAAGTAGTTATATTAACCAACCTTTAAGTTGAATGTATTTTGGTTGTCCTAATGCCAATATTAAAACACCAATAAAAACACTCATAGAATTTAATTTACAAATACGTGAGTGTTTAAGGTTTTACATGAAAAATTTTTTAATTGATATCATTTATCTAATTTTTGTGGTGATTATCGCATTTATAGTAACAAAGACCAATTATTTAGAATTAATAGATGGTAATATAAACGTCGATAAATTTTATACTGATATCATCATCATACCAATTTGTGCGATTTTAATCAGAACAATAATAAAAAAAATGTGGTGATTATTGCATAATTTTAGCATTACTTCTCTTATATTTTAGTATGAATTGCAAATCTTAATATGAATACAAAAAGTCATATTGTCAGCCAACAATAAGAGAAAACAAATGGCACAAAAAACAACGGTCATATTTTTTTATGGTGGTCGATACCATAGATAAATATTAAATAAATCTTAAATAGATTTAATTTCTTTAAAAATATGAGGTGTATCATGTTTTTTGAAATAAAGCCTTTTAATGGCATAGAAAAACATTCTTTTTACTTGTCGGGTCATTATTTATCAAAAGACACCCAAAAAAATAATATTATTGGCTGGGCTTGGGAATTGAGTGATTGTCATATTGTCATTGATGGGAAAACGCTTGATAATAATTTACCAAAAAAACAGCTAAAAAAAATTTATAGAGACATACAGCTTGGAAGAACCATTGCTCAATATCAAAGGTGTTTAAATAAAAATGGGGAATTATTTTTGTATGATGTTTTTGATAAAGTTGGTGATTTTAAATTTTCTATTTACGAAGAAGATTGTGAGCCATCTAATTTTATCAAAAAAATAAATATAAAAGATTTAAAAGCTGGTCTGATAATAAATACAGACATTACATTTTTAGTGGTAAATAAAATTTAGTGGCAATTTTTTAATCAATTTGCTAATGACTGATGGTTTTTCACAATCTTAAAAAATAGAAAAATGTTATGAAAAAACTCTCAATCTTAGCACCACTGTTGCCATTACCCCTGCTTATGCAGAGACGACAACCCAATATAACACACCCAGCACAGAATTATCTACGAATTATCTACCCAACAAGCGGATTTGTCTTTTACTTTTGATTACAAAAATTCCAAAAGGTATTGATTATGTCATTTTGTTTTATGATACAATCTAAAAATGACGTGGTAAAATATGTAAAAGACTATTTTGCTGCCAATTTTGATGCAAGAAGAAGATTTCATGTTGATTATTATCGTTATGATGATATTTATGTGTTTTCTTATGGTTTTAGTGGTATTTTAGTGGAAGGAGAAGATAAGAAAGGAGAAAACAAGAATAACTGCGTCAGTTTTTTCTGTCAGATATTGCTGTTGGCATATTTCAATCACTGATAAAAAATCATATTGGATTTAACTTTGCTTTTGTTAATCTAAGGCATAAAGAAGATGAAGAAATGATTTTTAGAGATATTATTAAAAACCCAAAAGTTAAATATCAATTAAATAATTCTTATTATATTATAGAGAGAAAATTGTACTGCATAAGATGATAAGGTATTATGAAAAATACAGTAAAATACAGTATTGGTTATTTTAAGTGAACAAGATAGTGGCTTTAAAAAACCATTCAGTGTCAGTTTGTGGATATTTTATGAATTCAAAGACCTGCCATTAACCGTTGATGATTTGTTGGCGGATAAGAGATATTTATCCAGATGATTGATGGTAAAATCAAGACAAAAGATAATTGACAGGCACGGTTGTTATTATTATCAAGAATAATAACCAAATTATCTACCAAACAAGTGGGTTTGTCTTTTGCTTTTGATGGTGTAGAAAATTTACAAGCCACTGACATGACACTTGTAGAGATGCAAGAGACACAGGGGGCAGCGTTGCCATTTGTGGCAGGCGTCTTGGTGGGCGGTGCGATTGGTGCTTGGTCTAATCATGGTGCGAGCTATGCTAAAAATGGTCGATTAGCATCTACTAGAAGCACTTTGTATGCGACGGGTGGTGGCATGGTTGGTGGTGTTTACTCTGGTGCTATGCTTAAAGGTGCTGGTATTTCTACAAGCATTTTTGCAAAAAGTGCTTGGAAAGGTGGCACAGGGGTGGCTAATGCCACAATTAGAATTAATGGTGCTTTTTTGGGTCAAGGAACTGTGGGTGGCTACAAACGCAAGAGCAGATAATTGATGACTTGCCAAGTTTAATGCGTATGGCATTAAACTTGGTGTGGGTTAATAAAATAGGTATTAAGAAGTCAATTTATGGACGATAATTTAGTTGTTGTTATACTTATTATTTTGTTTGGCGATAAATTCATTAAGTTTATCATAGATAATGATAGAAATATACCATTGCCATTTTTATTGATATACTTTATTCTTTTTGCAGTCATTTTTCATGTGGGATTGTCTTTTTTTGTGCTTGTGTTTTTAATAAAAGGATTTCATATCCCTTGGATGTCTCTTTGTATTGTTAGTATGTTGATTAGTTTTTTTTCTACATTGGTTTTGTTATTAATCGATAGAAGCAGAGGTCAAAATGGTGCGACTTAGACAATTTATTGTGATGCTATGTTGTTTTGGGGTAGGATTTGCCCACGCCGACTTACCCCTAACCGTTGATGATTTATTGGCGGATAAGCAGTATTTGCGATAAACGGTTTTGAAATTGAGACGAAATATTTTACAAGTACAACTGTATTTGTTACTATATTACATAATAACCGTACTAAGATGATATCTTTCTTTCACCATCACCACCAGTGCGGTTATCCATCATAATTTACAATTTTAGGTAAGTTTTATGTTTGACTTATTATCCGGTTTGTTATCTTATGTGGGTGATGATGTTGCAAAAACAAAATCTAAAAAAAAGCAACTCATCATTTCATTAATTTTTGGTTTTTTGATATTTTTAGCCATTTGCATTGAAGAGTTTTTTGCCAATTCAAGTGCAAGTCTAATATTATTTACCTTGGGGTTGAGTTTTTTATCATCAATGCTGATATTTATTTGTTTTTTGATTGCCAATGTATTGAAAAATAAATAGAATTTTATTAGCATGCCACTTTCCCCATAGGTGGTTTGAGCTTTATAAAAAACAAAACATTATGATGAAATATATTATGAAAAAATGCCCTAACTGTCATAAAAAATGTATTGATGTCCTAGAATATTCTGGTAAATGCCCTTGTTGCAAAGAAGCCATACAAACGCCAGTATTTTTTTTCTGCATATCTAATGATTGTCCTGATGATTGTTATGTCTGCTGGCGTATATATAAATAGTTATTTTTTGATAACATTTGCTTTTTTAATGATTGTCATCTATAAGCTATTTTCCTATCAAATAGATTTACTGTTGTTTCCATTGATGGTTAAAAATGAATAATCAATGGCGTTTTATATATCCAAAATATACTTTGTTTACTTTATTGATTCTACTACTGCCCCCATCAGCCTATGCCGACCTGCCCTTAACCGTTGATGATTTGTTGGCGGATAAGAGATATTTATCCAGATGATTGGTGGTAAAATCAAGACAAAAGACAATTGACAGGCACGGTTATTATTATTATCAACAATAATAACCAAATTATCTACCAAACAAGCGGATTTGTCTTTTGCTTTTGATGATGCAGAAAATTTACAAGCGGTTGTCATGACTGATGGGCAGATGCAAGAGATACAGGGGGCATTTTAGTTACATGTCAGGTGCAACTGCGAGCGGTACATACAACATTATCATGGAGCATCGGTCTTGGGCGGTGCGGGTGTTGGACTTTTAAATCCCATAACTAGTGGCGCTGCACTTTTAAATGGGACTGCTGGTGTCGTAGCAGGGGCAGGAGCAGGGGCGTTTGCTGGTCATGCTTCTATATTGGGTACAAATATGAATATTCGTTAATTAACTTACTAACTTACTAACAGACTTCCTGTGAGCCTTATTTGGCTGACTTTGAATTCCTGATTAAGTTTCGATGAAAGTCAAATGATTAATGTTTTTAACCATTAGCATTATAGGAAGTCTAACAGTTTAATCAAGTACAATTAGCCAAAAGGTAGTTAAGTTTCTCCTTGGAGTTGTATTGGAAATTGTGTTATGATTGTTGCATATATTTTAATTACTTGTGGCTTTTTCCTTGCCTGCATAAAACATATTTCAATAATTGCAACCAAGCCTTCTTTACGATTATTTTTGCATTGCATATCGGTAATGATGGTGGTATCAAGCCCTATGTTTATCAAAAATATGCAAATGCAAGAGTTTTTATATTTTATTGGGTATGTTGCTTTGATGACTATTACATTTTTTTATATAACATATAAAATCTTGAACTGATTTTGAGCCCGTAGAGCTCGTAGGTTGGGTAAGCGATAGCGATACCCAAATAGCGATACCCAATAGATGTAAGGCTTGGCTTAAAATGTCAGATTTTGTATCTCAACCTAACCTACCGAGCTTGGCGGTGCTGCTAGTCCTGCAACAGGCATCGGTAGTGTGGCTGGGGGGTTAGGGTTTGGCACAGCATCTGGTGCAGCCACAGGATACTTAACATCTAAATTCCCAACAATAAATGTAAAATAACCCAATAATTATTTATACAATCTCATTTTGATTTACTAGATGAGATTGTATTTCTATGATATGGGAGTATGCGCATGTTGTTATTCTTAGCCCTTGCCCTAATTATTGTGTCTGCTTTAATGATTCGATATTCTCATTTAATAAATCGGACAAGCTATAAGGTGTTACTTTATTTTGGTTCTGCCATACCTGTAAGTACGTCTAGTGCTATTTTGAGTGCAATGGGTATTGATTTTGTTGTTATTGGTTTATGTGTTTTTATTGCTTCATTGGTTGTTACTTTTATTAAAATTAATTAGAAGGTATTGTTAATTGACTATACCTTTGGGTGGATTTGTAGGGGCAAATGTATGAATACAGCATGTATTTTATTTTTTGCTATCATTTTGGTGCCAAACTTGTTAGCTCGTGGTAAAAAATTATTGCTATTGATGCTTGTCGTTGCATTAATGGTTTTTTTATATTATTACCATATTGTTTGGGGTTACAACCAAGATTTACCATTAGACCCTACTATTAGAATTTTTATAGATTTTTTTATGGCGATTATTGGTGGTTACTTCTATTATTTTATCACAAATAAATATAAAAAATAAAAGCTCGTAGGTTGGGTAAGCGATAGCGATACCCAAATAGCGATACCCAATAGATGTAAGGCTTGGCTTAAAATGTCAGATTTTGTATCTCAACCTAACCTACTGAGCTGATTTGGTGGGGTGTATTCAATCGATTGTTTGCTTTTTTTGCTGATTTACAAAAACCGATCATAGGATTGTCTTTATGAGTTTTAAATATTTATTGGCAGGTTTGCCCTTTTTTGCACTCACCGCCCACGCCGACTTACCCCTTACAGTATCCGACATTTTGGCGGATAAGCAGTATTTGGGAGAAACGGCTTTAAAGTTAAGACAAAAGACAATTGACAAGTACAATTGTATTTATTACTATATTACATAACAACCACACTAAGATGACATCTTTCACCATCATCACCTTAGTGTGATTAGGGCTGTCAGTATCAGACTGATGCTTTTTCACAACGTAATAAAAGGAAAAAACTTTATGAAAAAACTCTCAATCCTAGCACTTAGTGCTACTGTTGCCATCACCCCTGCTTATGCAGAGACTGATGTTAATTATAACACACCTGTCACAGAATTATCTACCAAACAAGCGGATTTGTCTTTTGCTTTTGATGATGTAGAAAATCTGCAAGCGGTTGCCCTGACTGACAGGGAGATGGCAGAGACACAGGGGGCGGTTGCTCCTTATGTCGGTAGAATTGGATTGGGGTTTGCAGGTGGTTTTGGCAGTTCTGCAATTGGTCAATAGCGGTAAAGTTGATTGGGGTCTAGCCACCAAGCATGGACTGTATGGTGCAGGCTTAGGCGGAGCAAGTCGTTGGTTGGCGAACCGTGGTTGGTATTAAAGCCTATTGGTGTTGTTATATCAAAAATGTATTGTAAAAATTTGAACGAGTGAAAGTGAAATATATTCGGTCATATCTCAAAAGAGTTGCATGAGAGTAATCGTAAATTGTGAATTACTTCAAACACAATATTTAATTGATAAAATCACAAATCAAGACATTATTTATAACAAATAATGTCTTGATTAAATAGGGTTTTGAATATGTATTTAAAGAATATATGTCTTTTGTTTTTTATTTGTTTGTGTTGTGCGACTATTGCAATATATGAAATAAATGGCAAATTTGTCATAAGAGATTTGTCTTTAAATGTTATTGGTGGTTGCCTTATTTTGGCAGCAGTATTATCAATATTAGCAAATTACTTACAAAAGATAGATTTCTGGTAATCTCATGTATTGTGGATATTCTATGAATTTTAAACACAGATTTCCCATCTTAACCCTGCTACCCTTTCTAGCCCACGCCGACCTACCCCTAACCGTCGCTAATATTTTGGCGGATAAGCAGTATTTGGGAGAAACGGCTTTAAAGTTAAGACAAAAGACAATTGACAAGTACAATTGTATTTATTACTATATTACATAATAACCACGCTAAGATGATATCTTTCACCATCATCACCTTAGTGCGGTTAGGGCTATCAGTATCAGACTGATGGATTTTTCACAACGCTAATAAAAGGAAAAAACTTTATGAAAAAACTCTCAATCCTAGCACTTAGTGCTACTGTTGCCATCACCCCTGCCTTTGCAGAGACGACGGCTCATTATAACACACCCATCACAGAATTGTCTACCAAACAAGCGGATTTGTCTTTTGCTTTTGATGATGTAGAGAATTTACAAGCGGTTGCCATGACTGATGGGCAGATGCAGGAGACACAGGGGGCTTGGGTAACTACTGCCTTTGGGGCTGCTGTGGGTGGTGCTGGTTATGCTTACGGTGCCTATAAAGGTAATTATCAATGGGATAATAGAAAATTCGCTAGTAATGTCGCTAGTGGTGCAGTCATAGGTACGTTGACAGGAGGAGCTGGTTTTATTGCAAGTGGTGGAGCTAAATTTATTCCAAGCTTAACTAATGCGGGAGCGAATATTTGGCGTGCCAATGGTGCAATTGTGAATACAGGCGTTAATACAGCTTGGCGTAGATAATCTTATTATTTATCACATTATTTTTTAACTTTTTAAAGTGCATGCACTTATAGGTTTTTCTTTTAAGTGCATGCCCTGAGGAGGACTACTATGTTTGATATTTTGTCAGGATTATTGTCGTATAATGATGAGAGCTTGAGCCGTCTAAAATCAAAAAAAGTGCAAGCTTTCGTTTCTTTGTTCTTTGGATTTTTAATATTTTTGTCCATTTGTGTGAAAGAATTTTTTGAAAATTCAGATAGCGGATTAATTATATTTTCCATTAGCGTAAGTGTATTTTCCTCAGTATTTGTTCTTGTCTGCTTTTTTATTGCTGATTTTTTAAAAAAATTATAATTTTATTATAGAAAAATAATGGCATGATCTAACATTTAATTTAGATATTTTGCTAATAATGCATGCAAGTTGAAAAATACTTTTTTTAGATTTAGATAAATAATGTTTTTTTATTTACTGTGCCTGATAATTTTTTCATTTTTCTATGGAGCTGTACTTCTGTTTAATGATTATCTGTCAAGTAACCCAGAATCCAGTTTTTTATCACCAATAATCATGTCAGTATCAGGAGTTATGTTTATAGTGATTCCTATTCATCTTGAAGTAACCTTAAAAATACATATTTTATCTGTTTTGGTTATAAATGTTATTGGAAGCACCATATATCTTAGAATGTGTAAAAAATAAAACACAATCCATGGATTAATAAAGTTTATCTGTCATTTATTTTATTATGAAATTAGAATCTTTGTTTTTTGATCTATTTATACTACCCCACCAGGCCATACCAATCTACCCCTAGCTGTTGCTAACATTTTGGCGGATAAGGAGCATTTGAGGTAAACGGTTTTGAAATCAAGACAAAAGACAATTGACAGGCACGGTTGTTATTATTATCAAGAATAATAACCAAATTATCTATCAAACAAGCCGACCTATCTTTTGCTTTTGATGATGCGGAAAATCTGCAAACAAAAGAGATGACCACCACCGAAATGCAAGAGACACAGGGGGCGGCGTTGCCACTAGCGTATATGGGTGGTGCCGCTCTATTTGGAAGCATGGTTAATGTTAATACATATGTAAGGGCTGTACCCCAGTCTCAAAGAACTTTGGGTGGTTACGCTACTGCGATTGGTAGTGGGGCAGTAGGCGGAGCATTGACTACAACACCAATAGGAGGTATGAGAGCTGCTTTTCTAGGTGGAGGTGTGGCACTTGCGGGGAGTGGTGTTTCTGTTACCATGAAAAAGTAGCATCCCGTAATATTATTTACAAGAAAGAAAGTGCTTTTGAATGATGTGCTTTCTTTCAGTGTTTTATGCCAACAATTACATAAATAATGATATGACAATTTTTGAAATTATATACTACATACTTCTGTTCTCAATATATCCTAGCTTAGTTTTCTTCTTTAATAGAGAAAATTTATCAATTAAAAAGATTGTTTTTTTTACGGCTCTCTTATGTATAATTGGTTTTATATTTGCAAAAATTATTTATGGTAATTATTCGATAGGATTTTTAATTTGTATGGGAGTATGTCCTGCTTTTGGATTATTGGCATTTCATAAAATAAGATATGGTAAATAATTGTGTCAGTTAATAAACTAAAACTAAATTAAGATGTTGGCTATCTTATTCTGTTATAATTGAGATTAAGTAGGTTTTGTAATGATGTATAAACATATTATGATTGTATTTGGGTTGGTGTCATTTTCTTTAACCGCCCACGCCGACCTCCCCCTAACGGTCGATGATCTATTGGCGGATAAAAACCGTTTTAGACTTGATACTGATTTGAGCTATTATAATCATCACAAATCATCGATGGCAAGATGTGTAAAAAAATGTATATTTGTTCAAAACCCCTTGACAACATAAAAAAAAACGTACTATAATGCCACACAAGTCAGCACAATCGTACTCTCATATCAAGTCTTGCTGATGGTTTGGACTTGTATTTTTAAGGAAATATGATGAAAAAATTATCAATTTTGGCATTATCAGCTGTTGTGTCTATTGCTCCTGCATTTGCAGAAGTTAATTCTACTGCCACACCAGCAAAAACAACCACCTAAGAGGTAGACTTATCTTTTGCTTTTGATGATGCGGAAAATCTGCAAACAAAAGAGATGACCACCACCGAAATGCAAGAGACAGAGGGGGCGGTTGCTCCTTTGGTTGCGGTGGGTGTTATGACAGGCACTCGGTTTATTGCTCAACGGTGGGTTACTCAAAAAGTTGCTCAAAATATGGTTAAACGTGGAGCAACCAACATTATGGCTCCCAACCGTTCTGTTGCTAAAAAAATTGCAGGAAATAATCCCATCAGAGAATATCACGTTGGCCCTGGTTCAAGATATACCCATTATCATCCGAACCCAAGAAACGGCTCTCATATTTGGTATGGAAAAACAAGATAACTAAGGCAGTTAAAAGTTATGGGGGTAGCTCAGCCCCCCCCCATAACTTAGTTGCAACATCTAATTGTGGAGCGTATCTATGTCTCATATCTATCTGGTCATTTCTGATGATGAAATCAAAAAAATCACCCAAGAGAGATTTTTAAAATTTCACAGCATAGATAGCCATCAATCTGATAAATACGGTTATTATAGATATGATGAAAACCTTTGTCAGATAATACATGATGATATTTATTGCATTCATAACCAACTAATTGAACTTTTAGGTAATTACAGCAAACAATCTAAAAAATTATTTTTTGCAAAATTTCTTTTGATTAATAAAAGCAATGAAGATGATATGTTTAATCTTTCCTTGGCAAAAATTGATAAATCTACTTTTATCAAACTGGAAAATTTAGATAATAATTCATACCTAAAATTAAACACCATTTATCAAATACCTTAGGGGTTTAAAATGCGTAAACTCACTCTTTGTTGTGTACTATTACTGAGTTTGTCAGATCCACCCTAACCGCCCCTAATATTTTGGCGGATAAGCAGTATTTGGGAGAAACGGCTTTAAAGTTAAGACAAAAGACAATTGACAAATACAATTGTATTTATTACTATATTACATAATAACCACACCAAGATGATATCTTTCACCATCATCACCTTAGTGCGGTTAGGGCTGTCAGTATCAGATTGATGCTTTTTCACAACGTAATAAAAGGAAAAAACTTTATGAAAAAACTTTCAATCCTAGCACTTAGTGCTACTGTCGCCATCACCCCTGCCTTTGCAGAGACGACGGCTCATTATAACACACCTGTTACAGAATTATCTACCAAACAAGCGGATTTGTCTTTTGCTTTTGATGATGTGGAGAATTTACAAGCGGTTGCCCTGACTGACAGGGAGATGGCAGAGACACAGGGGGCGGTTGCTCCTTATGTCGGTAGAATTGGATTGGGGTTTGCAGGTGGTTTTGGCAGTTCTGCAATTGGTCAATATCACAATAGCGGTAAAGTTGATTGGGGTCTGGCCACCAAGCATGGACTGTATGGTGCAGGCTTAGGCGGAGCAAGTCGTTGGTTGGCGAACCGTGGTTGGTATTAAAGCCTATTGGTGTTGTTATATCAAAAATGTATTGTAAAAATTTGAACGAGTGAAAGTGAAATATATTCGGTCATATCTCAAAAGAGTTGCATGAGAGTAATCGTAAATTGTGAATTACTTCAAACACAATATTTAATTGATAAAATCACAAATCAAGACATTATTTATAACAAATAATGTCTTGATTAAATAGGGTTTTGAATATGTATTTAAAGAATATATGTCTTTTGTTTTTTATTTGTTTGTGTTGTGCGACTATTGCAATATATGAAATAAATGGCAAATTTGTCATAAGAGATTTGTCTTTAAATGTTATTGGTGGTTGCCTTATTTTGGCAGCAGTATTATCAATATTAGCAAATTACTTACAAAAGATAGATTTCTGGTAATCTCATGTATTGTGGATATTCTATGAATTTTAAACACAGATTTCCCATCTTAACTCTGCTACCCTTTCTAGCCCACGCCGACCTACCCCTAACCGCCCCTAATATTTTGGCGGATAAGCAGTATTTGCGATAAACGGTTTTAAAATTGAGACGAAATATTTTACAAGTACAACTGTATTTGTTACTATATTACATAATAACCACACCAAGATGATATCTTTCACCATCATCACCTTAGTGCGGTTAGGGCTATCAGTATCAGACTGATGGATTTTTCACAACGCTAATAAAAGGAAAAAACTTTATGAAAAAACTCTCAATCCTAGCACTTAGTGCTACCGTAGCTATCGCTCCTGCATTTGCAGAGACGACTTCTCATTATACCACACCCATCACAGAATTAACACCTGTTACAGAATTATCTAGCCAACAAGCAGATTTGTCTTTTGCTTTTGATGATGCAGAGAATTTACAAGCGGTTGCCATGACTGATAAGCAGATGGAAGAGACACAGGGGGCTTGGGTTCCTAATGTTGTGGGTGGAGTTGCTGGTGGCTTAGGTGGTCATTTTGGCTATATGTCAAGTGTAGTAACATCAGGTCAGTACAACTTTGGAGGTCATTTGGCATCGGTTGGTCTTGGAGCACTTGGCGGTGTTGCTAGTCCTGCAACAGGCATTGGTAGTGTGGCTTGGGGGTTAGGGTTTGGCACAGCATCTGGTGCAGCCACAGGATACTTAACATCTAAATTCCCAACAATAAATGTAAAATAACCCAATAATTATTTATACAATCTCATTTTGATTCACCAGATGAGATTGTATTTCTATGATATGGGAGTATGTACATGTTATTATTCTTAGCCTTTGCCCTAATTATTGTATCTGCTTTAATGATTCGATATTCTCATTTAATAAATCGGACAAGCTATAAGGTGCTACTTTATTTTGGTTCTGCCATACCTGTAAGTACGTCTAGTGCTATTTTGAGTGCAATGGGTATTGATTTTGTTGTTATTGGTTTGTGTGTTTTTATTGCTTCATTAGTTGTTACTTTTATTAAAATTAATTAGAAGGTATTGTTAATTGACTATACCTTTGGTTAGATTTGTAGGGGCGAATGTGGTTTATCCCTACATTTTCCAATTTTAAAATATATCTTTATTGCTTGTTTGATTTATTTATTTATTTATTTATTTATTATGCTCGTTTTGCCCAACAGAACTTTTGTTTCCGTTGGGCAAATGATGATAAGGGGCAAATGTATGAATACAGCATGTATTTTATTTTTTGCTATCATTTTGGTGCCAAACTTGTTAGCTCGTGGTAAAAAATTATTACTATTGATGCTTGTCGTTGCATTAATGGTTTTTTTATATTATTATCACATTGTTTGGGGTTACAACCAAGATTTGCCATTAGACCCTACTATTAGAATTTTTATGGATTTTTTTATGGCGATTACTGGTGGCTACTTCTATTATTTTATCACAAATAAATATAAAAAATAAAAGCTCGTAGGTTGGGTAAGCGATAGTAACACCCAATAGATGTAAGGCTTGGCTTAAAATGTCGGGTTTTGTATCTCAACCCAACCTACTGAGCTGATTTGGTGGGGTGTATTCAATCGATTGTTTACTTTTTTTGCTGATTTACAAAAACCGATCATAGGATTGTCTTTATGAATTTTAAATATTTATTGGTAGGTTTGCCCTTTTTTGCACTCACCGCCCACGCCGACTTACCCCTAACCGTTGCCGATATTTTGGCGGATAAAAACCGCTTTAAACTTGATACCGATGTCAGTTATTATAACCATCATAAATCATCGGTGGCGACACAGGGCTTTTCTGTGGTGGATTTGGGTCAGGGTCGGGCGATTTATATGCCATCTTTGGGTGAGAGCCATAGTAATACTGACAGCGTCATCATGGGCTTGGGCTTGCGATATGGGGTGAGTGATAGGCTAGAAGTCGGCATTAAGGGTAACGGCATCTATCGTTATGCACGCCACCAAAATGGTGCGGAATTGTCAAAGTCAAGCGACACTCATCTCAATGACATCAGCCTTAGTACCCAATACCAATTTACCAAAAATCACGCCAAACTGCCTGATGTGATTGGCTTTGGCGAGTTATCCTTATACGACAATACGCAAGGACTAAAAAACAAAAGTGGCACGTCAGCACTGGTTGGCTTTACCACTTATACGGTCAATGATCCGATTGTGCTTAGTCTGACGGGTACTTATCAATATCAGCCAAGACGTGAAACCAATACAGGTGGTCATGTGGATTTGGGTGATACAGCAACCCTAAACGGCTCGGTGGGCTTTGCGGTCAATCCCGACATCACGCTGACAGGTGGGATGGGTGTTCGTCATAAATGGGCGGATAAAAATAAGTTTGGTAAATTAGAAAATAACAGCACCCAAACGACGCTAAATCTAGGATTTGCCTATGCCATGACCGCCAGAACCAATCTGACCGCCAATGTCCGTACGCCCATCTCTGGCGATGGTGGCAGTACATTGTCTGTGGGCTTGACGAGCAAATTGGGTAAGTTGCCGCCGCCATTGTCTCAAAAATACCGCCAAATCAAATCAGCAGAGCCTACTGTATCTGCACCGTAAAATCTGTAAATGAAATCTGTCAAAGTTGCCATCATCACACTTGCTTTCATTAGCTCATCGGTTTATGCCAATGGGCAAAGCCTTGTCATCAGTCCTATCACGCCTAAACCCATCATGCTGGGTACGCACACTACTTGGAAAGACAGTAGAGACAGCAAAATCACCAAGCAAGATGTGGACTACTCATGTGGTGCGTCATCGCTATCCACCATCTTGACTTACTTTTATCAATACCCCAAAACAGAACAGCAAATCCTAGATGATATGGCATTAGATGATGTGATGGCATCGTTTGCACACTTGGCAAGCGTAAGTGAAAAATACGGCTACACCGCTTATGGCATGACGATGGATTATGACACGCTTGCCAAAATAAAAATTCCTGCCATTGTCTATGTCAATCACAAACGAAGCGACCATTTTAGCGTGGTGCGAGCCATTGACAAGCAAAATGTTTATTTATCCGACAGCAGTTGGGGCAATCGCACACTCACACGCAAGCAATTTGAAAGACTGTGGCTTACCACCGATAATCACACATCAGGCAAGGTGTTGCTCATACTGCCCACCACCAATCACCAAAAACAGATGAGTGATAAAAATTTTACCGCCGTACATGATACTCAGCATTTATTAAAACAAAGTCCTGTGCTGTTTAGGCGGTTTTTGTGAGCATGACATTGGTGTTAGTGGTGGTCTTTTGTTGGTGCTTTTTAAGTTGATGGATTTGGTTAAAAACAAAACATCTCTAAACCCTGTCAAAATTTGCTATAATATCCGCCTTTATCCGATTATCAAAATCACACCATGCGTCTAAAATCCCTAAAACTATCAGGCTTTAAATCCTTTGCCAATGCCACAACCTTTACCTTTGGGCACGACATTACCGCCATTGTTGGGCCAAACGGCTGTGGTAAGTCCAACGTGATTGATGCCATACGCTGGGTGCTGGGCGAAACTTCTGCCAAGCAGTTACGTGGTGGGGCGATGAGCGACGTCATCTTTGCAGGCGTGGAGGGGCGAGCGGGCAAATCTTTGGCGAGCGTGGAGCTGACTTTTGAGCATACCCAAGATGAGAGTACAGGCATTCGCCATGCGTTGAACCTATACCACGAGCTGACCCTACGCCGTCAAGTAACTAAGGAGGGTAAGTCTGATTATTATATCAATGGGCAAAAGGTGCGTCGCCGTGATGTGGTGGACGTATTTTTGGGGACAGGGCTGGGTGCTAGAAGTTATGCAATCATTGAGCAGGGTATGATAGGGCGAATTGTGGATTCTACACCCATGCAGCTGCGTGAGTTCATCGAGGAGGCGGCAGGCGTGTCACGCTATCAGGCACGCCGAGCCGAGACCGAAAAACAGCTCAATGAAACCAAGGACAATCTGGCACGCCTTAATGACTTACAAGGCGAGCTTAAAAAACAGCACAAAACACTCATCCGCCAAGCCGAATCCGCCAAAAAATACCAAGCCCTAAATGATGAGCTGTTTGAGCTGAATAAAAATGACTTATTAAAACGCATTTTTGAGGCGTGGCAATACCTAGAAACCAAAAAACAAGACAAAGACAAATCCGCCCAAATCCTGCATGAGCTAGAACAAGCGGTGGGTAAAGCCAAAAAAGAGCTGGATGTCCACTCAGCCAAACTTGCCGAGATAAACTGGCTCAAAGATGACATGAGAGACAGTTACCATAATGCCCGCATGAAAGAGCAGACAGCAGAACATAATTATTATAGCCTAAATCAAGAAATTGCCAACTGTGAGAACAAAATTGCCCACCTAACCGAGCTAAAAACCCAGTCAGAGGCGAGTATTGTAGAGAACCAAAAAAGCATTGATGAGATAGATAAAACACTTGGGCAAATGGATTCTCATGCAGCTGATGGAGTGTTACAAATAAGCCACTTGCAAGACAAGCTGACCCAAACCCAAGGGGCATTTAACACCGCCAAACAGCAAGTAAGCGAACTTACCCAAAAAAACAGCGATCTGGAAAACAGACACAAGTTGGCAATCTCACAAAAAAACCGCTTACTCATCAATCATGAAAAAGTGAGCAAAAAATACCATGAACTCATCACCAAAAACGCAAATAAAGAGCAAAACCACGATAAAGAACGAGATGAGATAAAGGCACTGACAGACAAAATTGCCATGCTAAATCTTGCCACAGATGAGTTGGCTTATGATGATACCAAGCAGGTATTTGATGCAAAAAGCCAACAGTTCAAACTTTTGCAAGATGAGTTATCTACACTAGAAAAACGCCATGCAACCATGATGGGTGAGTATGACACTTTGCACCAACTGGTGCATAAACCCAAACACAGCTTGCCCATATATGATGATGGTAAGCATGATGGTATGGTCAGTGATGATAAAAATGGCGTGGATGATTCTGTCATTTGTCAATTAAGTACGCTAAAAGAATGTATTGAACTGACCTATGAGGGCAAAAAGTACACCGATGTGCTTGATAAATTTTTGGGATTTTGGCTAGATGCTAGGGTATTAGATGATAAGCGTGATTTGTCTTTGTGGCCGCTTATCAATCATCTGCCAAAGACCACAGATATTAATCAGCACAACCATGATAGCCAAGAGGGCGGGAAAAAAGATGCCAAACACCCCAAACATAAGGACATCTCAGAGCTGTCTGCTCACAAACAGGGTTTGGCCGTATTTTTGCATCACTCATCTAATTTTGGGCAAAAAAGTCGTGATAAACTCATTTCGCTGACCGCCTTGATAAAATCGCCGACACTGGCATTGTGGCAAAACGTGTATCTGTTGGATGTAGATGCCCAAATAGATGATACTGCTTTTGATGAACTTAGCCGAGCATGGGAGGGCGAGCTTGTCCAAGGTGTGCTGATTTTAACCAAAACAGGTTGGATGATTGGCTCTTTTGGGGTCATGCATGTCTCTGCCTTAGGACAAACTGGGCAAGGCGTGCTAAGCGAGCGGATAGAACACACCAAACGCTTAGAAATCCTAGAAAAGCAACTTTGGCAGATACAAAGCGAGCTGGATGATAAACAGCAGGCATTAAAGACGATGGCAGGTGAGCTTGATACACTAAGAGTGGCACAAGAGGAATACCATGCCAAACACAGTAAGCTGACTGACGCTCTACATCAGAGTAAAACAAAACTTGTCAAACTAGAACATCAGATAAGCCAAGATAAGCTGATGTGGGAGAACTTTAACACCCAAAAGGCAGCTCTTAGCGATGAACTCTCTGAACTGGATGAAGAGCTTGGACTCATAGATGATGAGATTAACCACACTCTGATGGCGTTAGATAAGCATTTGCCTACATTGCGTGTTGCCCAAAACGCCCTAAATATGCTGTCGGTGAATGTGGACGAGCTGTCAGATAAGCTTAGACAGATGACCCAAGACAGACAGGAGCTGCTACTAAAACAGACCACGCTGAACCAAAACAAAGAACATGCCACAAAACTTTTACAGTTATCTTGTGAGGGTGTAACAAGGGCAGACACTGAGATTGGGGGGCTTTTTGCCCAAAGGCAGATAATGAGTGAACAACTGCCCATCTTAGAGGATGCGTTTAAACAAGCAAAAGCTAAGAGTGCCGAGCTTAAAATCCAAAGCGAAGAGTATGAAGAGATGGCAAAAACCTTAACCATCATGCAAGGCAAACTACAAGAGAGCTTGACCGATGCTCATGCTAAATTTGCCACCGTACAGGCAAACATTGCCAATGTTCATGCAGACGTGGCAGTGGGTGAGAGCCGTTTGGCGGATTTGGGTGAACAAATGCTTGATATGGATGAGCGATTTAATTTGCCATCCACGTTGGCAGATTTTCAGGCACGCACGCCTGTATTTACTGATAACAGTGCCCATATTGAGCAAATTAAGGCAAAAATTGAGAAGTTGGGTGCGGTCAATCTGGCAGCAGTGGAGGAGCTTGCTAGGTTAGAGGAGCGTGTCTTGCCCCTAGATGAGCAGGTAGCAGACATTACCAAGAGCATGCAAAAATTACAAAATGCCATTTATGCCATTGATGATAAGACCAGACAGCTGTTTTTGGACATGTTGCAAGCGGTTAATGATGAGATGAATGCCTTATTTGCTAAGGTATTTGGCGGTGGGCAGGCGAGTTTGACTTTGATGGATGATGATAATCTGACTAAGGCAGATAAATGGCGGGCGGGGCTTGTGTTAATGGCACAGCCTAAGGGCAAAAAAAATTCACATCTTGCGGTATTATCAGGAGGTGAGAAAACACTGACTGCCCTTAGTCTGATTTTTGCTATTTTTAAACAGCACCCCGCCCCATTTTGTGTGTTAGATGAGGTGGATGCCCCCTTAGATGATGCCAACGTGGGACGGTTTACAAGCCTTATCCGTGAGCTCTCAGACAGCGTGCAGTTTATTTTTATCAGCCATAATAAACTTGCCATGCAAGTGGCACATGAATTAAAGGGCATCACCATGCCAACGCCAGGCATTTCTAGTTTGGTAACGGTTAATTTAGAAGAAGCACAAAAATATCTGCAATCTTGATGGGTCAATCGTGATTGGACATTTTTGATTGCCAAATTTACAACTTTTATACAGCTGCCTAAATCAGTTGTAAAATTATTTTGCTAAGCTAATGACCATTTTTATGGTTAAAATATGGAATTTGTCATGTGCATCAAACACTGCCCATTTGGAAGCTCTTTATCTTTATCCACGCTTGCTCTGTCTGTCTTAGGCATGTCGCTGGTGGCATGTGCCAATGCCCAAGATTATAGCCATGATGGCAGTGTCCATCAATTCATGGAAGCCCACCGCCAAAAATCCAACATCAACGCCATGTATCAGTATGAGCAAAGCATGCAAGGTTCGCTCTTTGCCATGTATCCGACGTATTGGCGACTAAACAGCAACATCACCCAACATGACCCTGACACCATCAACCGTTTTGTGCAGCGTTATCCCAATCATGTCATCAGTGAGAAACTTGTGGCAGATTATGCCGAACAAAAGGCACATCAAGGCGACTACGCATCGGTGCGTGCGGTCATGGCAAATATTCGTAACGCCGATGACTCCGAAGCATGTGCCATCGCTTTGGCTTACAACTGGGCAAACGATGCTCGTGCCTTAGAGCAAAAAGAAAAAGTTTGGCTAAATACCCAAATCAAGCACGCTTTGTGTGATAAACTCGCCCTAGAAATGAGCAGTCATCCTCACATCAGTCGCACCGACCGCCATGAACAGCTCATTCGTATGATGAGGATTGATAACCGTCAGCTGTCATCACGCAAGCCACCCCTTGATAAGCGTGAGAACATCATAAGTCTTGCCCGTCAGCTAAATCTGTCCATTGATGATGGGACGCTTAATGCCATCCGCCTAAACCCCCATGGTTTTTTTGGTCAGTTTCACGCCATGCCGTTTAGCGAAACCAACCAATATCTATACGTTTATGCCATCAGCCAGTTGGCTCATCGTTCGTATTTGCAAGCTCATGCACAGCTAAATCATGACATAAATTTGGATAACACTTACCCCCAAAGACGACTGTCAGAGCTGGCACGTCGCTATGCGTGGCGAAGCATTGCTGTTAAGCGTATGAACATGAACACCGATGACGGCTTTCATATTGAAGCGGTGCATTGGTTTAGAAATTCGCTTGGCGAGCCGTTTAATTTTGAAGAGGCTGAGGATTATGCACAGGCGGGGATTTATTTTGGGCAATGGACGGACGTGATTAATGCCATTGGGGCGATGAGTAGGGTCAAAGCAGGCGAGAACATTTGGCAGTATTGGCTTGCCCGTGCTTATGAACAGACAGGTAAGGGCAGGCAGGCACGTCAAATTTATCAAAATCTCACCAAAAATCTGGATTATTATGGTCTGCTTGCTCGTGATAGACTAAATATGCCCTTAACGGCAAATGACATTGGTGGTATTGGTATGCCAAATATCAGTGTTAAAGATACCGTCCGTATTATGCAAGACCCTAATTTTGCTCGTGCCTTTAAGCTTATGGAAAATAAGGCGAGTGCGGAGCATGTTCAGCGTGAATGGAATTGGGCGGTGCGTACCGCAACAAATGCAGGTAACCATCAGCTTGTGCTTGCTGCTGCCAAAAAAGCTCACGAGATGGGGTTTTATAGTCGCAGCATTCACGCCATACAAAACTCACCATGGCAAGCATCAGCGATTAGCCATCCCATGCCTTACCAACACAGCTTTATGACTCATGCAAGCAGTGTCGGCATTGACCCTGCGTGGGCATATGGCATCACTCGCCAAGAAAGTCGTTTTAATGCCAATGCACGCTCGGGTGTGGGAGCGGGCGGTCTTATGCAAATCATGCCAGCTACTGCCCAAATGATAGCTCGTAAAATTGGCAGCAGTGGCAATGCAAACGACCCTGATACTAACATCCGCTATGGCACATGGTATCTGTCGGATAAGATTCGCAGTTTTAATGGACAAATCGCCCCCGCCACCGCCGCCTATAATGCTGGCACAACCCCCGCTGGCAAATGGTTGCCCAAACATGGCACCATCAGTGCCGACCAATACGTTGAAGCCATTCCCTATCATGAGACCCGTGAGTATGTCAAACACGTCATGGAGAATGCTACCATTTATGGTGTGATGCTTGGCAGATATATCCCAATTGGTCAGCGTATGGGGGTAGTATCGCCATCTTGACTGGTGTGTCATCGTGATTTGGGATGGTGTTTTTAAATGTTGTGCTGTTTGGGTGGGAGTTGGATAAAATCTGGTGGGCTTTTTGGCTTAAAAATCTTTGCCAATACGCTAAAAAATATGCTACACTAGGATGATTTTGCAGTTTTTGAAATGGGTTTCAAGAGGCAAAATTGAGCAAATTTTTTCAAATTTTATTTTAAGGATAAGTCATGAGTAAACAACCCGTTCGTGTTGCGGTAACTGGTGCTGCAGGTCAGATTGGTTATAGTTTGTTGTTTCGTATTGCCAGTGGCGAGATGCTTGGCAAAGAACAACCTGTGATTTTGCAACTTTTAGAAATCCCCAATGAAAAAGCCCAACAAGCCTTGCAAGGTGTCATCATGGAATTAGATGACTGTGCTTTTCCACTGCTATATGACGTAATTGGTACGGACGACCCAAATGTGGCATTCAAAGATGCAGATTATGCCCTGTTGGTTGGTGCTCGCCCACGTGGGCCTGGCATGGAACGTGCTGACCTACTCCAAGAAAATGCCAAAATCTTTACCGTACAAGGCAAAGCCCTAAATGATGTGGCAAGTCGTGATGTCAAAGTTTTGGTTGTGGGCAACCCTGCCAACACTAACGCTTATATCGCCATGAAGTCAGCTCCCAACCTGCCTGCCAAAAACTTCACCGCCATGTTACGCCTTGACCATAACCGTGCCTTGACTCAGGTTGCCAAAAAGACCGGTAAAGCCGTCAAAGACATCAAAAACCTAACCGTTTGGGGCAATCACAGCCCAACCATGTACGCTGACTATCGTTTTGCAACCATTAACGGCGAATCTGTCAAAGAGATGATTGATGACCAAGAATGGAATGCCAACACGTTCTTGCCAACCGTTGGTAAACGTGGTGCTGCCATCATTGAAGCTCGTGGCTCATCATCAGCGGCCTCTGCTGCCAATGCTGCCATTGACCATATCAGAGACTGGGCATTAGGCTCAAATGGTGAATGGGTAACCATGGGCGTACCGTCTGATGGCTCTTATGGCATCCCAGAGGGTATTGTTTTTGGTTTTCCTGTAACAACCGAAAATGGCGAATACAAAATCGTTCAAGGTTTGGAGATTGACGAGTTTAGTCAAGAGCGTATCAATACCACGCTACATGAACTGACCGAAGAGCGTGATGCGATTGGTCATTTGCTGTAATTAACTCATGAAGGGTTAATTCATCAAAATTGTCCCATCAAGCAAATATGCACCCCTTGTCTGTCTGATAAGGGGTGTTTTGTTTTTATTGATTAATTGATTAATGTGTCATTTTGACACTTACCCCATGTACCAGTATCGCCAGTAACATCACAGCCGCCCCAACATAACCTATCATGGTCAGTCCTAGGGCTTGATGGGCGATGACCATACTCCCAAGCAACGTGCCACCACCAATGCCAATGTTATAAATCCCTGAAAATAGACTCATGGCGACATCTGTGGCGTGTGGAGCAAGTTTTAGGGTGTAAAGTTGTAACACCAAACCAACAGCCGTTATGCTCACGCCCCACAGCATCGCCAGTGCTGTCCACAGTGCGACATGACCTGCCAATGTCAGCATCAGCATAAGACTAACCAGCATGCCAATCATCGCCAGCCATAAAAATCCTTGTTCAAAATGCTCATAAAAGCGCCCAAACAGCACACTTGCCATAATCCCCGCCAAACCAAAGATGAACAGTACTGCCGTGGCATAGGTTGGGCTAGACGCATTGATCTGTAACACAAACGGTTCAATATAACCATAAGCACTAAAATGTGCCGTTATGGTTAAGGCTAACATGAGGTAGACGGCGATTAAGGATTTGTTTTTGATGATGAGTATCAAATCGGATAAATTGCCCACGTTACGACTGGGCAGTTTTGGCAAAATCCACCAAAGTCCCATCATGGCGATAAAAGCAATCGCTCCAATCATCCCAAATGTCGTCCGCCAGCTAAAATATTCCCCCAGCATCCGCCCAAGCGGTAATCCCAACACAGTCGCCAATGCCGAACCTGTGGCAAGCATGCCCAAGGCAGTGGTCTGTCTGCCTTTGGGGGCGACACGCACCACCAAACTTGCCGTGATTGACCAAAATACCGCATGAGCCAGTGCCACCCCCGCCCGAGCGATGAGTAACACAAAAAAACTGCCAGCAAGTACGGTCATGATATGACTGATGATAAAGATGGTGAATAAGCCCATGAGTAACTTTTTGCGTTCCATCTTAGCGGTTATGAGCATGGCAGGCAAGGATAAGCATGCCACAATCCACGCATACACAGTCATCATCATGCCTGCTTTGTGGGCAGGCATACCAAAACTTGCCCCAATGTCAGAGAGCAAGGCGATGGGGATGAATTCTGTGGTGTTAAAAATGAAGGCGGATAGGGCTAGGGCAACGACACGCAAGGTGCGAATGCGATTGGCGTAGGCGGAAAAATCATGTGGGGGTGTGTTGGTCATGGATGATGGATAAAGGGTTTATTTTAACATAAAACGTCAAAATGTTGTATCTGGCATGGCTTAGGTGTAAAATAGACAAGGATATCACTATTTAGGAAAAAACCATGACCGACTTTCACAAAACACCATCCGATGTTCGTCGCACTCGTGTGCTTGAAGTACGAAAGATGCTTGCCAAAGATGGATTGTCCGCCCTTATCATACCATCTGCTGACCCACATATGTCTGAGTACTTACCTGTGTATTGGCAAGGCCGGGCGTGGTTGTCTGGTTTTACAGGGTCAGTTGGGACATTGGTTATTACGCAGGATTTTGCAGGGGTGTGGACAGACAGTCGTTATTGGGTGCAAGCCCCCATAGAGCTTGATGGTACGGGCATAGCATTACAAAAAATGGAGCAAGCTCATCCCACTTATGCCAAATTTTTGGCGGATAATCTGCCACATGGGGCAAAGGTGGCGATAGACGGCTCGGTATTGTCCATGACAGAGTTTGACAACCTAAACCAGGCCTTTGATGAGCATGGCATACAACTTGTCATTGATGCCGATGTTTTAGGGCAGATTTGGCAAGACCGCCCAAGCCTGCCTAATGCCGCCATTGATGTGCACGATGCAGCGTTCGTTGATGCCAGTGCTAAACAAAAACTCACCCAAGTGCGTAAGGTCATGACCCAAAAAGGAGCAACGCACCATCTCATCAGTAGTCTTGATGATGTTGCATGGCTTACCAATTTGCGTGGGGCGGATGTGAATTTTAACCCTGTGTTTTTATCACATTTACTCATCACAACCGACACGGCTACTTTATTTGTCCATGATGATAAGCTCACAGATGCCGCCAAATCTGCCCTAGATGCAGCAGGCATTGATGTGGCTCATTATGACAGCGTGGCACAAAGTTTAGATGATGTGGATGCTCTGCTGTTTGACCCTGCCAAAGTAGCGGTTGGTACGCTTGCCCATCTGCCACAATCTGCCACACTCACAAAAGCGCTCAATCCTAGTACCATCTTAAAAGCCATAAAGTCTGATAAAGAGCTAAATCATGTGCGTGAAGCCATGCGTCAAGATGGTGTAGCGTTGTGCGAGTTTTTTGCCAATCTAGAAGATAAACTTGCCCAAGGTGAGCGTGTGTCTGAGCTTGACATTGATGTCATGTTAGAGCATGCCAGAGGTTGTCAGCCTAACCATGTTTCGGCAAGTTTTGATACGATTGCAGGATTTTGTGCCAATGGGGCGATTGTGCATTATCGGGCGACAGATGAGCGTTTTGCGTATTTAGATGGCAATGGTCTTTTGCTTATTGATTCGGGGGCTCAGTACAAAAATGGCACAACCGACATTACCCGTATGGCAGGCATAGGACAAATCAGCGATGATGAAAAGCGTGATGTTACCTATGTGTTAAAGGCTCATATTGCTCTGGCAAGCGCTCATTTTCCAAAAGACATACCATCCATGCAGCTGGACGTTTTAGCCCGCAATCAGCTGTGGCAACAGGGGCTAGATTATGGGCATGGGACAGGGCATGGTGTGGGTTATTTTTTAAATGTTCACGAAGGCCCGCAGGTCATCTCACGCACCGCCCCCGTTACGCCCGAACGCATCATAAGCGAGGGCATGATAACCAGTAATGAACCAGGACTCTACCGTGAGGGTAAATGGGGCATACGCCTTGAAAATTTGGTGGTGGCGGTCAAGGCATCCCAAAGTGAGTTTGGTGAGTTTTTAAAATTTGAAGATTTGACCTTATGTCCGTTTGATACTCGTTTGATATTGCCAGAGCTTTTAAACGAACAAGAAAAACGCTGGCTTAATGACTACCATAAGCGTGTTCATGATGAGCTTATTGGACGTGTGGATGGTCGTGCTAAGGCATGGCTTATCAAACGGACGCAGGCGATATGAGCATGCCTAATAAGATGAGCATGCAACCTGTCATCATAAGTAGGGCGTGGCTTAGGTTTGGTATTTTTGATGGTAAATGCCAAAGGTGGTTACGCCCTAAATTTTTATCGTACTTATAAAAATATCATCAATGATGAGTATCCCCCAACCACGTATTTTAACGACCTAAATCACTTTAAACACCCCAAAAGGAGTATCCGTGCCAAATCAGATTGCCCTAACTCATAACTTGTCTGTCATCCAAGAGCTTGCTCCAAGCGAGCTTTGGCGGTGGTTTGCTCAGATTTGTAGCATTGCCCATCCATCTTATCACGAAGAAGCGATGGCGACCTACATCGTAGCATGGGCAAGCTCTCATGGACTTGTTGTTTGGCGTGACGAGGTTGGCAATGTCATCATTAAAAAACCTGCCACAGATGGCATGCAAAACCGTACACCGATTGCTCTGCAAGCCCATTTGGATATGGTTCCCCAAGCCAATGCTGACACAAACCATGATTTTACCAAAGACCCCATCATCATGCAATTTAGCGATGACAAGGCATGGATAAAAGCGACCGATACCACGCTTGGGGCCGATAATGGTATTGGCATGGCAAGCTGTTTGGCGGTGCTAAGTGATGAGTCGGTGGTTCATCCTGACATTGAGGTGCTACTGACCATGACCGAAGAGACGGGCATGGTGGGGGCGATGGGCTTGCAAGCAGGCGTGCTGACCGCCCCCATCATGGTCAATACCGACACCGAGGAGATGGGCGAGATTTATGTGGGCTGTGCTGGGGGTGTGGATGCTGATTTGGCATTGCCTGTAAATTATGTGGATAACAACCATGGCAGCGCGATGAGTTTGACCATCAAGGGTTTAAAGGGTGGGCATTCGGGCGTGGACATTCACAAAAACCGTGCAAACGCCATCAAACTTTTGGGGCGAGTGTTGGCGATGTTATCACGGACGTGTGATTTTAAAGTTGCTGATATCAAAGGCGGTTCGCTAAGAAATGCCATTGCCCGAGAGAGTACGGCACTGCTTGTGATGGATGAAGCGAACAAAGAGCAATTTTTGGCAAAATTATCTGATATCATCAATGACATAAAAAGTGAGATTGGTGCAGCTGAACCTAATTTGTCCATCACAGCAGACACAGCCGAGCAGCCTGCCCAATTCATCCAAAACAGCCAAACCCTGATAAATCTCATTAATGTGCTGCCATCTGGTGTGGTGCGATACAGTGATAACATCGCCGATGTGGTAGAAACTTCATTGTCATTTGGGGTATTGGGCGTGGCAAATGGCAAGCTTGTGGCGACCTTACTCATACGCTCACTTACTCATGTTGGCAAACAAGGCGTGATAAGTACTTTGCAAAGTGTGGCAGATTTGGCTTTGGCAAAAGCGACGTTTGATGGTGATTATGTGGGATGGAATTATGACCCCAACTCTACCATTACATCTATCACCTCACGCTTGTATGCTGATATTTTAGGTCATGAACCAACCATCAAGGTCATTCATGCAGGGCTAGAATGTGGATTGATTAAGAAAAATTATCCTGACATGGACATCGTCTCCATAGGCCCTACAATCATCAATGCTCACTCACCCGATGAAGCGGTGAATGTGGCGAGCGTGGCGGTATATTGGCAACTTTTGACGGATATTTTAAAAAATTCACCCATCAAAGAGTAGGGGTGAAAAAATAAGAGTGGGTAGGGTGATTGTCCTGATTTGGTTGGATTTTTTCATGCAAATGCAAATGCCAAAGGCAAAAAAGTATTCTATCTTATGACTGACTGACCACTTTATCCGATTTCATCACATCAAGCACAATATTTCTCAGCCAGCGATGAGCCATGTCGTGTTCGGTGCGTTCGTGCCATGTCATCGTGATGGTAAAACCATCAATGGCGATGGGTGGATTTTGTAGGCGTACATTTGGCAATCTTTGGGCAAGGTGCTTGGGCAATACCGCCACCAAATCTGAATCATTCAACAGCTGTGGCAGTAGCGAGATATGGTCTACCGACACCATCACTTTGCGTTTTCGCCCCAACTTTTGTAAGGCAATGTCAGTAGCTCCACGAAACTCACCACCATTATAAGAGAGCATGGCAAAGGGCAATTTGCAAAACTCATCAAGCGTTAAAGCGGTGTTTGCCATGGGGTGCATTTTGCTCATCACACAAACATAATGCTCTTCATATAATCGCATTTGAGGCATGTCATCACTGATATGATGCTGCCCAACCAGTGCCAAATCAATGGTGTTTTTATCAAACAAAGTCTTGATGTTTTGCCCTTGCACAGGCAATAAGGCAACTTTGACATTCGGAGCAAGCCGTCTTAGCCTTAAAATCAAGGGCAAAGCGATGATTTGTTGCACATAATCCATCGCCCCAATGCGTAAGGTCATGGACAAATTGGCAGGTTCTAGTTTGGGCGGGGCGAGCATGGAATTTACGTCCTGCAAGACACGCCGAGCGACATGCCCAAGCTCAATCGCCCTATCTGTGGGCTGCATACCGTGCTGAACCCGCACAAATAACGGGTCATTAAAACTCTCTCGCAGGCGATTTAAAATCCCACTCATCGCAGGTTGGGTGATGGACAGTCGCTGTGCTGAACGGCTGACGTTGCATTCGTCCAGCAAGATAACAAAGGCTTTTAATAGATTTAGGTCTAGGGTTCGGATATCGGTCATATCACACGCTCAGTGCTTTTTAAAAAATCAATGAAAATATCAATGCTGTTTATCAATGCTGTTTATCAATGTTGTCTGTCAGTGTTATGTTAATCAGTGTTATGTTAATGTTATTTGGTCGGTAAATGTGAGTAGTGATATCAGCCATATTGATAAGCACATATTAGACATCCCACAAAACCACCCAATCTACCCAAACACAAGCTTCACCTTAAGTTCAAATCTTGCCAATGATTTACGATAGGTGGTTCTTAACATTTTAAAGGCTTTAAACTTAGCAAAGATGTGTTCTACTTTAACCCATGGTTTAGACAGCAATGTATTATAGCCTTTGGCTTCTTATACCAATGGATATTTCTTGGTTGCTTTTAATGAGGTAAAGGCATTGGTATGTATGTGTTTTATGTCTTGATAACCACTGTCTGCTAGGATAAACTTAGCTTTTTTAAGTCTGGGTGTGTTAATTTAAACAACCTAAAGTCATGTATTTGAATGATGCTAGTGTCTACTTATAAGATTGCCTTGTGATGATTGATGATACACTGTACTTTGGCTGTATGACACTTTTGCTTGCCAGAATACAACTGTAAAGTTGCCATTAATAGATTTAGCATGCCAATTTTAAGTTTTCTGCTGCCCCTTTGATGTATGGTCGTTTGTGCTTGTTCTAAACAAGCAAGCTTATTATTAAAGACTTCTCGTTTAACACCAACTAGGCGTTTGAACTTTTTATCAGATAAGTGTGGATATTTCATGGTTCATTAGGGTATTGTAACATGAAAGGGGTTTTGTAGGAAGTTTATCTAAATAAGCCAATGTGATTATCAAATTCACCACAAAAAAACAGATAGACCATTTATTCAAAAGCCCATTCTTCTTTATTTTGATATTTAACCACAAATGATACCCAGTCCATTAATCAATACTTTTAGTCTACTGTTCTTTGAACCAATAGTTGAAGTTCATTATTAAATTTATAATTAACAATCTCTCCACTGGCAATTAACTGGATAGCTTCTTCAATCACATTTTTGGGTACAACAAACCATTCCCGAGGATTTACTCGTAGATTATCTTTGGTATCAAATTCAATATCTAAACAAGCAGAAGCAAATACCCTATGAGTTAACTGCTCAAATTTTTTAGCATTCAAATTATAAATTTGATAAGTTTCTACAATTGCTACATCATCATAAAGATATGCCGCTTCATTTTTAGCATTCTTAATACGCTCTTTAACTGGCGTGCTAGAAAAGCCTATTTTATAAAGATTTTTAATATCTTTAATTTCTGGTCGCTGAGACTTTGATTTTAAAATGTATATCCAACCTGAGCATTTATCTTCATCATTTATGTTTTCGGTAGTATCGAAAGCATCTAATTGTTCTGCTCTATCCAGTTCAGAGACCATCTTTGCGCCTCCGTTATAGATTGCTTTACTTACAGAACGATAATACATATTGCTGACAGTCCCATTTTCAAAAATAGTTCTAGTTCTGCCATCCTTTCTATTTATCATGGAGCTTCTTAAATTGGAATCTTTACGGCTAACCTCGGTACTTTCCAAGTAAATCATGACCCCGTCAATGAAATAAAACCTACCAGCTTCCAGCTCATTATCAACGTTTTTGAACTCTATTATCTTTCTTTTACCATCCTTAATTTCTTGATGTACTTTATGAAACATTTTTTCGTAGGGAGCAAATTCTCTATCACCCAGTGGTTTGCGTTTTGCCATAAAGTCGGTTTTGGCTCTATCTTCTTCTTTGGGGATATGACGATATTTAAAAATAGACAGGTCATCTGATGTATCTAGAATCCCTGAATTATCATTTAGAACATTGTCTAATGTGGGCGTGTTGATTTCTACACAACCTAACAGATTGTGTCTATCAAATGGTTTTAGTATCTTTTTGATATTGTCGTCATTGCGAACTTTTTTAAGTCTAGCCATCAAAGAGTATTCAGACATACTACCTTGACTTGGCTCACGATGATTGCTATCAAGGAAGACATTAATTTCTTCGAACTCATCAATTAGGCGGTCTTCATCAGTTTTGACTTGTGTAGCCTTAGCTTTGGTATCCAAAATACCAAATGTGTCATCATTCAATATATCATCTATCGTTAATTTTTTATCTGACATAATAAATTATCCTTAATTTTCATCCATTTGACGTTTACGTTTTAGCTCTCTTAAAAATACGATAGCTTCTGCCATTCGCTTTTCTTTTGGGTCAAATGACTGTAAATTAGGTAACTCACCTGTTCGTTCACGATATTCAACTATTTTAGGCCAAAGTAACAGTGCTTCTTCTTCGGTCATTTCTACTTTGATAGATTGAATGTGGTCATCAATTAATTTTAATGTTTTGGTTGTAATCGCCTTGGATAGTATCTCGAAAGCTTTTTGGAAAGGGTTGATTTGGTCAATCAAATCGATATGAATATCATCAATATTAACAAAGCTGTTTGCCATTCTGATAAACTTTTTATCAGCTTGTTCAACAATTTCACCATTTTTAACGACAGAATCAAGTACAACGTGTTGTCTTACAGTCTCAACCTCTTCATCATTCAAGTCAGGATAGATTTCTTTAATAATTTTGGGAATTAGGACTTTATTAATAACTTCAGGCTCAACATTCCCAGGCATCGCCTTGAGCATGGTATTGTCTTGCAATATTTTGGCTTTTAAATCATTCAAATCCTGCTCAATAATATCTTTGGCACGTTGAGAGGTTGGTGTTTTAAATCCTCGGACACGAATAGTGTTCTCGTCATCATTTTTCTTATCGTTCTCAGCCTCATTCTCATCTTCAGATTTGAGTTTAAAGTTAAAGTTAGGGGCAAGTACCTGCTCCATTAGCAAAGACGCTGTAATCGCTTTTAGCATGTTATTTACGGCTATTTTGACCTCTGTTCCCTCTGCATTAGGTTCTGCTATCAAGTTGGTAAATTGAGCATGGGTTTTGTTTGAGCTATCTCGAGTTGCTCGACCGATAATTTGGATAATTTCAGTTAATGAGCCACGGTAACCAATTGTAAGTGCATGTTCACAAAATGGCCAGTCAAAACCCTCTTTTGCCATACCTAAAGCGATGATGATATCAATCGCATCCATATCATCCATCGCATGGGTACGCAAATAAGTTGATATTTTTTCTCGCTCTTTTAGCTCGTCATTGACCAAATCTGCAATCTTCAATGTTTTGCCAGTTTGGGCGTTTTTGACATAAATAACGCCTGTATCAGGGTCTTGGTAATCCACATCTCCTAGAACATCAATGATATGACCAACTTCTGCCATTTTATCTTTGGATGATTCATTGGCATTAACGTTGGGAATATGAATGATAGTCTTTTTAGTGGCATCAAGAATTTCTGCCAATGCTGATATGTCTTTATCAAATGGTTTTTTGAAATAGCGGCCAGTATAAAAGTGATAGCCAATGCCTAATGATTTTAGATATTCATAGCCATTTAATTGTTGATAATAGTTATAAGTGACTTTGGTAAATTTAATTTCATCTTCAGGCAATAATACTGGTACGTTATCACCTCTAAAGTATGAACCTGTCATGGCAACGATATGGGCATTTGATTTTGCCATGATATTCTTCATGACTTCACCAAGTCGGTTATCGCCGTCAGCTGAGACATGATGAAATTCATCAATTGCAATCAGACAGTCATTAAATTGTTTTGCATCTAGTTCATCACAGGCGAATCGAAATGTGGCATGGGTGCAAATCAAGATTTTTTCATCAGAATCCAAGAATTCAAGGAGTGCTGATACCTTACTTTTTTCTGAGCCTGATGTACAAAGGTTATAATGAGGATTTGGTGTCCAATCAGCAAAAAAGCCATCTTTGGATAAAGCTGTTGCCTTGAATGACGCACCAATATTGCGTTCAGGCACTGCAACAATGACTTTTTTTATGCCTTGGTTTTGTAGTTTTTCAAGTGCAATAAACATCAAAGCTCGTGACTTACCTGATGCAGGTGGGGCTTTGATAAGTAGGTATTGGGCTGAGTTTGCTTTGAATGCAATTTGTTGCATTTCACGCATGCCTTGGTCATCAGTTTTTTTGCTTAAACCTGTTTGTTGATATTCGGCTTTAAAAAAGTCTGGCATTTTTTATCCTTTGAAAAGGTGAATTTTTTATATCTAACGGAATATAATTTTCGAAATTTAATACAATAGAGATTATCAAAGACTCGTCATAAGATGGTGTGTCTTTGATACCTTTGTGGAATATGGCAATATGGTTTAAAACCATCTTATTTTTTGCTTTTTGTTTCTTCTTCGCTAATCATTTTTTCATAGAGTTTAAAAAGATATTCTAGTCGCTCACTATCACTGTTAAATGGTTGTAAGCGGTAACATTTTTCGATGGCTTCATTGAGTGCTTGGTGAGCTTTTCTTAGGTCAGAGGGCATAGTTTGAGAGTTATACATCCACGCCAATGTTTTACCGATATGATTAGCTCGAGCATCAAGAATATCAAATACATATTGAGCTAATAATTCTTCTTGTTTCTTGTCAATTTTTGGAAATGGGAACGTGTTGTAGCATAGTTTTGCTGAATATCTATAGCGAGTTTCTAGCTTTCCACCAACTGCTCTAACCCAAACCATGTGCATACGACTGGTAACCACTGCAAAATGCCAAGGTTGGGCATAATACATAGCAAAATTAGGAGCGACAATAATATTATCCACTCCCAAAAATCCCATTGGTATATATTCTCTCTGTTCAGAGGAAACGCTTGGAATAAAGATAGAGTCTGTTGGAAAATATCTAATTTCCGCAAATTTATGTGGTATTTCGCTCAATACCTGAGTTGAAGATCTTTTACTTGCCAATCTTACTTCTTGGGTTTTCTTAACTCTTTCTGCAATCGGTGGAATGGTTAACGTATTTTGCAACTCATTATCTTCAATCCATATACAGAATTTATTTACACCTCTAATAAATTCCAATGCACCAACAAGTTTTTTGATATATGGTGCAGCCTCTGGATTTGATGATAATAAATCATCTTTTTCTTCTTCTGACAGTAATAAGTTACCTCCATCATTTGCCATGCTACCGAAATTAATTTCAGGCAAATTAGAAATGGCGTTAACCCTAGGTTTTATAAATATATCCTTGCCATCAATTAAATATGCATTGATATTTTTAGCAACTATTTTATGTATGATATTTGATGCATTTTGTTTGAAAATATACTTTTCTGAATTTGAGTTACTTCGCAAGGATACAATTGAAACGGTAACGCCTGCATTTCCTTTGGCATTATTTGTCCACTTAAAGGAAGGGTATGCAAAATTAATTTCAATATTATTTTTTAGCAAATGAGGCCATAAGATAGCAACTTGCTCACCTTGATTGATTGAGTTTGTCGTAACAAAAGCAAATTTTGCATTCTGATTAAGAATATATTTTGTGGCGAGATAAAACCAGCAGGCTATATAATCAAGGTTATTAAAAGCAATTGATGTGGAATCAAAAATGCGTTTCATATCATTTTTTTGAGATTTATTTTGAAGTCTAGCACCAAGATACGGCGGGTTACCAATAATATACACTTCATCAGAATTACTGATTGGACATACTTTTCCCCAACTAATTTTAGTAGCATTCCCTTGTTGAATATTACCAACAGATTTTAACGGTAATATCGAAGCCACTTCTGCATACTCAAACAACCGTTCTTCAAAGATAATATTCATTTGATGTTCAGCAAGCCATAGTGATAAAATCGCCACTTCATGAGCAAAATCATCAATCTCAATACCATAAAATTGAGAAATATTAATCTGTGAGGCAAAAGCATTGGGCATAGCATCATTTGAAAGCTCAATAATTTTCTTGATAATCTCAATTTCAAGCACTCGAAGCTCTTTGTAAGTAATAATCAAAAAATTTCCGCTACCACATGCTGGGTCAAAGAACTTGGTATTTGCAATACGATTTTGTAGCTTAAAAAGCTGATTAATCGTATTTGCTTTCTCAAGCTCTTCATAAAACTCATCAAGAAACAAAGGCTTGATAAGCTTTAATATGTTTGGTACAGACGTATAGTGTTGCCCAAGCTTACTTCTATCCACGCCAGTCGTTACAGCTTGAATCATTGAGCCGAAAATATCAGGATTGATATTTTTCCATTGCAATTCGCCAAGCTCCACCAAGATTTTGCGTGCTTTTGCAGAAAATTTTGGTGATGAAATCTTATCTTGAAACAAGCCTCCATTGACATAAGGGAATTTAGCCAAAAACTCAGGTAAGCCTGTTGTATCTTGGGAATCCAATCTGGCAAATAGCTTATCCAAAAATACATGGGTATCCTTACCGCTGTCATCAGTATGTTGAACTAATGTATTGGTAAAAATACTATCATCGGGGAAAATGCCTGTATCTTCAGCAAAAAAACAAAATAGCAACCGTGATAAAAATACATTCAAATGATGAATTTGTTCTTTTGACTGATAGATATCAGGATTTTCTTCAATCAAATGGTCATATAGTGTTGCCATTTTATAAGCAGCATTTCTATCTGCCTCATTATCATTGGCTGAATGATAAACCTCACTTCCTGCAAGCGGTAGAAAAAAGTCATAGTGCTTCGGCAATTCCTTCAACTCAATATCTAATGTCTTGCCAAGCTTAAGATCTTTAGCAACTAAACGCTTAAAATCAGTCATAATAGCAAAGCGTGGGCTATGCTTTAGTACGCCTGCATCTTGTGCAATGTCATCAATGGCGTTTAAAAGATTATTTTCATCTTCAATACGAAATATGATTTTTTTGGCATATAGCACTTCATCTTCTCGTTTGGAGCGATTTTGGTCACCTTTTTTTAGACGAGTGACTACGGATTTACTGATGTCATAGGCAATCAAAAATTCATAGATAAATTCATCTTTGTTTAAATTGGCTATGATTTTCTCAAGGTTATTTTCAATTTTGTGGCTACTCATGGGATTACCTTGTAATAGAATGTGTTATTTGTTATCTATAAGCTTATTTGGGGCTAATTTCGATATGTTGAGACCAGTTATCGATCATTAGAATCAGACATTCCAGTAAACTTTCTGAAAAACCACCCAATCCACCCAAAACAAGCTTCACCTTAAGTTAAAATCTTACCAATGATTTACGATAGTGGTTCTTAATATTTTAAAAGCTGTAAACTTGGCAAAGATATGTTTTACTTTAACCCATGGTTTAGACAGCAGTGTATTATAGTCTTTGGCTTCTTGTACTAATGGCTTTTATGGATAAGGGTGCCTTCGTGTATGCCAAAGTCAACGGCTATCTGCTCATAGGTGCGATATTCCTTAAGATACTGTAAGGTTGCCATTAATAGATTTAGCATGCCAATTTTAAGTTTTCTGCTGCCCCTTTGATGTATGGTCGCTTGTGTTTGTTTTAAACAAGCAAGCTATTATTAAAGACTTCTCGTTTAAAGCCAACTGGGCGTTTGAGCTTTTCATCAGATAAGTGCGTAGATACTTCATGGTTCATTAGGGTATTGTAACATGAAAGGGGTTTTGCAGGAAATCTAATGTTATCTGGTCGGAAAATGTGAGTGGTGATATCAGCCATATTGATAAGCACATATTAAAATAATCAATTTGAAATAATAACACAATTTTTTTTAAAATATCAGCATCTAAAATTTAGTATCAAAATAACTTAGCATCTAAAACGATTAGCATCTAAAACAATAGGACAATCATGGCAACATTTCGCAAAATCCTAAACCCCATCAGCCTAAAAAACCTTGAACTAAAAAACCGCATTGTCATGCCCCCAATGTGCCAATATTCTGCCACGGACGGTGTGCCAAATGACTGGCATTTGCTCCATTACACCGCCGAGCGGTGGGCGGTGTGGGCCTCATTATCGTTGAGATGACCAATGTCGCTGCCAATGGCCGCATTACGGCAAACTGTTTGGGGCTTTGGAATGATGAGCAAGAACAAGCGTTTAAAAAATTGGTGGACAGCGTGCATGCACAAGGGGCGAAAATTGGCATTCAAATCGCCCATGCAGGCCGTAAAGCCCAAGATGAGCCAAATGCCGTTGCCCCGTCTGCCATTCATTATGGTGAGCTTGACTATGCTGGGCAAAATCTCATCACCCCAAGACAGCTGAGCATTGATGAGATAAAAGCATTGGTGCAAGCATTTGCCGACTCTGTCAAAAGAGCGGTGAATGCAGGCTTTGATGCGATTGAGCTTCACGCCGCCCACGGTTATTTGATTCATCAATTCTACTCGCCCAAATCCAATCAGCGTACGGACGAATATGGTCAAGACAAAATGCTATTTGGCGAACAAATCATTCAGGCTGCCCGCAAAGTGATGCCGTCTGAAATGCCCCTAATTGTGCGAATTTCCGCCCAAGAATATGGCGAAAACGGCTTTGACAGCAATTATGGCGTACAAGTCGCCAAACGCTTCTCGGACGCAGGGGCGGACGTGTTTGATGTAAGCGGTGGTGGAGACGGCGTACTGTGTGCAGGCAAGCACCCCGAATTTTTTGCAGGCTATCAAGTGGAGCTGGCTCGTAAGGTCAAACACGCCACAGGCAAACCTGTGATTGCTGTGGGCATGCTAGATGACCCTGCCGTGGCTGACCATGTGCTTGGCGTGGGCGATGCCGACCTTGTGGCGATAGGTCGTGGGCTGCTTCGAGACCCATATTGGGTGCTAAACGCCCAGTATCAGCAAAACCGCTCAGATGGCAAAGAGGTGCAGTTTGTGCCAAGGCAATATGAGCGTGGGTTTATGTAAATTTTTCAGCAATGAACGGTATTTTTGGGCGATTTGGGCTGTTTAATCATGCTTAAATCGTGTTTAGATACATTGTCATAATCATTCATTATTTTGGAGTTCAACCATGCAATTTTTTAACAAAGATGACGTTTTAAACGCCTTTCATCGCCGTGCTTCTACCCGTTCGTATGACGGTAGCCGTAAAATCCCTGCCGATGAGTTTAATGCCATTTTGGAAATGGGGCGACTCTCCCCAAGCTCGGTAGGTTCTGAACCTTGGCAATTTTTGGTGTTACAAAATGCCGATTTACGCCAAAAGTTAAAGCCTTACTGCTGGGGCATTCCGACCATGGAAACATCCAGTCATATCGTTGCCATACTTGCCAAGAAAAACGCCCGTTATGACACGCCTTATTTTGGTGAAATCATGGACAGACGAGGGCTTATGGGTGATGACCGTGCCAAGGCATTGGAGGTGTACCAAAAATTCCAAGAACAAGACATCGCCATCTTAGACACCGAACGCAGTCTGTATGACTGGGCAAGCAAGCAAACCTACATCGCACTTGCCAATATGATGACAGGGGCTGCCATGATTGGGGTGGACTCTTGCCCGATTGAAGGTTTTGCTTACAAGGAGGTGAACCAGCTTTTGGCAGACGAGGGTTTGTTTGACCCAAATGAGTGGGCGGTGTCGGTCATGGTAACATTTGGCTATCGTGATAAAGAGATTAAGCCCAAAGCACGCAAAACTTTTGAACAGGTTGTGAAGTTTGTGGAATAGTGTTGATTGATTGATCACTTTGCATTTAATATTTACCATTTTTATCATTAGGTATCCATTATGAACACCATTAAATCTCGTGCAGCGGTGGCATTTGCCCCCAACGAACCCTTAAAAATTGTAGAAATTGACGTAGAACGCCCCAAAAAAGGTGAGGTTTTGGTCAAAATCACTCACACAGGCGTGTGCCACACAGATGCCTTTACCTTATCAGGTGCTGACCCAGAGGGGCTATTTCCTGCCGTACTTGGGCATGAAGGAGCGGGCGTGGTGGTAGAGGTAGGAGAGGGTGTAACAAGTGTTGCCGTTGGCGACCACGTCATTCCGCTTTATACAGCAGAATGTGGTGAGTGTCTGTTTTGCCAGTCTGACAAAACCAACCTATGTGTTTCTGTGCGAGCCACACAAGGCAAGGGCGTGATGCCAGACGGTACTAGCCGTTTTTCATATGAGGGCAAACCGATTTATCATTATATGGGCTGTTCTACATTTAGCGAATACACGGTGGTTGCTGATGTATCACTTGCCAAAATCAACCCCGATGCCAACCCCCAAGAAGTCTGTTTGCTAGGGTGTGGGGTAACAACAGGCATTGGTGCGGTGCATAACACCGCCAAAGTGCAGGCAGGCGACTCTGTGGCAGTGTTTGGCTTGGGTGGTATTGGTTTGGCAGTCATTCAAGGGGCAAAACAAGCGAGTGCTGGGCGGATTTTTGCCATTGACACCAACCCTGAAAAATTTGCGTTGGCAAAAGAATTTGGGGCAACCGACTGCCTAAACCCAAAAGATTTTGATAAACCAATCCAAGAGGTACTCATTGAGATGACCAAATGGGGCGTTGACCACACTTTTGAATGTATTGGTAATGTGAATGTCATGCGTGCAGCGTTGGAGTCGGCTCATCGTGGTTGGGGGCAGTCGGTGGTTATTGGTGTGGCAGGGGCAGGAGAGGAGATTTCTGCCCGTCCTTTCCAACTTGTTACAGGCAGAACATGGAAAGGCACGGCATTTGGTGGCGTCAAAGGTCGCAGCCAATTACCCCAAATGGTAGAGGATGCCATGAGTGGCAAAATCCGCTTATCGCCTTTTGTTACGCACACCATGCCATTAGAGCAAATCAATGACGCTTTTGATTTAATGCACCAAGGTGAGTCAATCCGTTCGGTGGTGCATTATTCTTAACTCTTAAATGCTGGTTTGGTAAAAAGACTGTCTTTATGGGCGGTCTTTTTTGTGTAAATGATACTAATTCCTAAGCAAATTTTATTTTTTGGCTAAATTGTGTTACAATCTTTCGGATATTAACAAATTTTGGACAGATTTTGTTCAAAATGAACGTCATTGGTGCAATCAAATATGAATAGGACTGATGTATCTCATCAGTCTTTTTACTGGGTTATTGTTTATCCATATTTTATTGCACTACCATATCATAGGAGTGTAATATGAGTACGTCTACACCCAAAAAACACAAACATGGACTGAACATGCCTGTGTTTTTGACATCAGCAGGATTGATTACCTTTATTAGCTTGTTTGCTGTTTTATTGCCCGAGCTTGCAGATAAGACCTTTAAAGCGGTGCAATCGGTGATTGTAGATAATGCCAGTTGGTACTATGTGCTGACGGTGGCGATTATTTTATTGTTTAGCGTGTATTTGGGATTGTCAAAACTTGGTAACATCAAGCTGGGCCCTGACCATTCTCGCCCTGATTATAGCAATTTTTCATGGTTTGCCATGCTCTTTTCGGCAGGCATGGGCATTGGGCTTATGTTTTTTGGTGTGGCAGAACCTGTCATGCATTTTTTAAACCCACCACATGGGGATGGCAGTACGGTAGATGCTGCTCGTCAAGCCATGCGACTTACCTTTTTTCATTGGGGCTTGCATGCTTGGGCGGTGTATGCGGTAGTGGCTTTGATTTTGGCATTTTTTGCTTATCGGCATCATCTGCCACTTACCTTGCGTTCGGCTTTGTATCCACTCATCGGAGATAAAATCTACGGCCCTATCGGTCATGCGGTAGATGTGTTTGCGGTGGTAGGGACGCTCTTTGGTTTGGCAACGTCGTTAGGCTATGGTGCGTTACAGGTCAATACAGGGTTAAATCATATGTTCTCATCCATCCCTGTGGGGACAACCAGTCAGGTGATTTTGATTGCCATCATTTGTGCACTGGCAACAGTATCGGTCATCTCAGGGCTTGATAAGGGCGTAAAAATGCTCTCTGAGCTTAATCTGGGTTTGGCGGTTGTGTTGCTGCTCTTTGTGTTATTGGGTGGCTCAACGGTATTTTTGATGCAAGCCTATGTTCAAAATGTTGGCTCATACATCTCAAATATTGTTGGCTTAACTTTTAATTTATATGCCTATAACAAAACCGATTGGCTCGGTGGTTGGACGATTTTGTATTGGGGTTGGTGGCTAAGTTGGGCGCCGTTTGTGGGTTTGTTCATCGCTCGTGTCTCTCGTGGGCGTACCATTCGTGAATTCATACTTGGGGTGCTGTTTGTTCCTGCGGGGTTTACTTTTTTGTGGATGACCGTATTTGGCAACTCCGCCATTGACATGATTTTAAATCAAGGCAACACCATACTGGGCGATGTGATTAATAAAGATGTGTCGCTGTCTTTGTTTGCCTTTTTAGAACAGCTTCCCATGTCAGGATTGTTTAGCCATGTGGCACTTGCCATGATTATCGTGTTTTTTATCACATCAGCAGACTCTGGGGCGCTCGTCATGGACATGCTTTGTTCACATGGTAAGGGCAGTCGTGGGGTGCGTTATCGCCTGTTTTGGTCAATCGGGGCAGGTGTGGTGGCCATCGCTTTACTGCTCGCTGGCGGTCTTGGGGCACTACAAACCATGGCAATCGCCAGTGCATTGCCCTTTGTTACGGTGCTGATGATTGCCATGTATGGGCTGTTAAAGGCTCTAAACGTGGACGCCCAAAAACAAGAAATCCTACAACAAAATCTAAGCCTGCCCTTACCTGCCCAAGGCAGTGGTGTGTGGCGTGAAAGATTGCATGTCATCATGAACTTCCCAAGCCGTGGGGCGGTGAGTCGTTTTATTGACACAACTGTCAAGCAGGCGTGTCAAGACGTGGCAACAGAGCTACAAGGATTGGGCGTGGATGCTCGGGTATTAAATGAAAAATCAGGCAGTGTGGTGCTGCTGACCAATCATGGCAGTGAGATTGACTTTGTTTATAAAGTCAGTCTATCAAGCCACGCCCAACCTGAATTTGTCCACAGCGATGATGACACAACCAGTACCGCAAGTGATGACGACACCCAGACCTATTACCGTGCCGAGGTGCATTTGGGTGAAGGTGGGCAGGATTATGACATTATGGGATGGAGCAGTGAAGGGGTCATCAATGACATTGTGAGCCAGTATCATCGCCACATGCACTTTTTGCACAGTTTGCGTTAAAAGCATTTGCGTTAAAGTGATGATAAAAAAGGTGCGAAGTTCGTGCCTTTTTTGTTGGATAAAAATGATGGGATGATAAATCATCATTTTAAATCTCCGCCAAAATCGGTTACAATACCCCTTTTGTTTATCCATAAAAGTACAATGACCAATTACACCACTCAAAACCTAGAAGTCCTAGAAGGGTTAGAACCTGTCCGCCGTCGCCCCGGCATGTATACGGACACAACACGCCCCAACCATCTTGCCCAAGAAGTTATTGATAACTCGGTGGATGAAGCTTTGGCAGGGCATGCTAGGCATATCACTGTTACTTTGCACTTAGATGGCTCGCTGTCGGTGCTTGATGATGGGCGGGGCATGCCTACCGACATTCATCCTGAATTTGGGCAGTCAGGCGTGGAACTTATCTTGACACGCCTACACGCAGGGGGTAAGTTTAGCACGGACAATTATGCCATCAGTGGTGGTTTGCATGGTGTGGGCATCAGTGTGGTCAATGCTTTGTCTAAGCGTGTCAAGGTCATCGTATGGCGAGATGGCATACAGCATCAGATGAATTTTGAGCATGGCGTGGCGACAACTGCCTTAACCCAAACGCCATCCCCCACCAAGAAAAAACGTGGGACACAGGTGAGATTTTGGGTGGATGAACAGTATTTTGACAATCCCAAATTTTCCATCAAGTCTCTAAAACACAACCTAAAAGCCAAAGCCGTCTTATCAGCAGGGTTAAAAATTAATTTCATCAGTGAAATTAACCCTGATGACAGTCAAAGTTGGCAATACACGGACGGTGTGGTAGACTATCTTAGTGAACAGTTAGGTGAGCTTGCCATTATTCCTGATACGCCATTTTATTTTAGTCAAGAACCGACAGAGGGCGAGCGTGGTGGGGCTACTTTTGTCATAGCGTGGCTGCCTGAGTCTGGCACGCCCATTTGTGAAAGTTATGTTAACCTTATCCCTACCGCACAAGGTGGCACGCACGTCAATGGACTTCGCACAGGCATTACAGATGCCTTGCGTGAGTTTTGTGAGATTCACAGCCTTTTGCCCAGAAACGTTCGTCTGACCGCCGATGATGTGTGGGATGGGGTCAATTATATTTTGTCCTTAAAATTTGCCGAACCACAGTTTAGTGGTCAAACCAAAGAACGCCTATCAAGCCGTGAAGCATCCCCATTGGTGCAAACCCTTGCCAAAGACGCATTTAGTCTGTGGTTAAACGCTCATCCTGATACCGCCAAGACCATTGCTGAGCTTGCCATCAGTAAAGCTGGCAGGCGACTGAAATCCGCCCAAAAAGTTGCTCGCAAAAAAATCACCCAAGGGCCTGCCTTGCCTGGCAAATTGGCCGATTGTAAGGGCGAATTTAAAGACGGAGCGGAGCTGTTTTTGGTGGAGGGCGACAGTGCAGGCGGGTCAGCCAAACAAGCCCGAGACCGCCATTTTCAGGCGATACTGCCCTTGCGTGGCAAAATCCTAAACACATGGGAGGTCTTACATGATACAGTTTTGTCCAATCAAGAGATACATGACATTGCCATTGCTATTGGCGTAGACCCAGCGTCTGATGATTTGTCTGAATTACGCTATGAAAAAATCTGTATTTTGGCGGATGCAGACTCAGATGGCCTACATATTGCCACGCTGATTTGTGCGTTGTTTGTGAAGCATTTTCGCTCGCTTGTACAGGCAGGGCATTTATTTGTTGCCATGCCACCACTTTATCGCATTGACATTGGTAGAGAGGTGCATTATGCCCTAGATGATGATGAGCTAAACGCCATTTTAAAAAGGGTCAGCTCAAAGGGTAAGCCACAAATCACTCGCTTTAAAGGCTTAGGTGAGATGAATCCTGAGCATTTGCGTGAGACGACCATGAATCCTGATACTCGCCGTTTGGTACAGCTTGATATTGATGATTTTGCAAGCACCAACAGTGTCATGGACATGCTTTTGGCAAAAAAACGAGCATCTGATCGTAGGGCGTGGCTTGAACAGAAGGGTAATTTGGCGGACGTGGTGATGGACGTGGTGATATAGATGAGTGCCTGCCCCATTTTATCTGCCTTAACTGCCCTAAGTGATTTGCCGTATCCGCTATATTTGGCGTGCAGTGGTGGGCGAGATTCGCTTGTTTTGGCCTATGGGTGTTATTTGCTTTATCAGAGAGGCAAATTAGAAAAACTGCCTACATTGCTACACGTGCATCATGGCATGCAGCAAGCAAATGATGACTGGGCGAAATTGGTTGGGGCATGGGCGGATGAGCATGGTTTCAACTGGCAAATCCTACCCTTGACCTTGACCAAAAAAAACGAAACAACAGCACGCACTGCCCGTTATCAGGCACTGGCTGGGGCGATGGCAGATGATGGCGTGTTACTCGTGGCTCATCACGCTGACGACCAAGCTGAGACGGTACTCATGCGACTCATTAATGGGGCAGGCGTGCAGGGTTTGTCAGGCATGAGAGTATGGCAGACCAAGACGATACAAGGGCGTAAGCTTAGCATACATCGCCCCTTGCTTGGCATATCTCGGCATCAGATCAGTGCATTTGCCCATGCCCATGCCTTGGCTTATGTGGATGACCCAACCAATGAGACAACCGATAACGCTCGTAATCTCATACGCAATGACATCTTGCCACGTCTGAGTGCCCTAAATCCAAAGGTTCGCCAAAACATTGCTCGTACTGCCCATCTCATGAATGACGCTCATTTGCTCATGAATAAGACTGTCTTTGATTTATTTAAAAAATGCACTTCTACCAGCACCAACAACCACACCCCTTTTGTGGACTGTTTGGACATTCAGGCGTTACGCACATTATTGGTATTTGAACAGTCAGCGGTAGTGCGGTTTTTTGTGCAAGGGGATAAGCCCTTAGCACCCAGTTATCAAACCATGAGCGACACCATGGCTCTCACTGCTCGCACCGATGGCGACCATAGCACAAAGATTTTTTGGCAAGGCGGTATTGATGAGAATATGGATAATACGGCGATTGTGTTATGTCGTTATAAAGACACTTTGTATCGCCATCATCATGATTTATTTTTGTTATTACAAGACAAAATGAGTGATGATAAAATACCCCTAACATCATCTAAGATGATTTTAAAAAAAAACGCCACATTTGCCATTTTTTTAGAGTGTCATGATGGTCTTTATGAGTTGTTGATGGATAAAATGGCTTATATCAAACCCATCACTCGTGATGAGTGGGTTTGGGTCTGTGAGGGCTATGTGGATAAAGATGGTCAGACCCAAATTGGCTCTACCAAGCTGGGCGGCAAAAAACTCTACCAAAAACTAAGCATCCCTACATGGCAACGCCCCAACCTGTGGGGGATATACGCTTATGATGAACCTGTGCTGATGATGAGTATGGAGAAGTATTGGCTGACCGACAGCACCATGTTTGGTGATTTATTTGCTTTATTTGATGGCAAATACATGGGGCGGACACTGTTGGCAGTGGATAAGCTTATCTAAAATTTTGCACAATTTAGCCATTTCATGTAAAATGGCGGATTGGTCAGACTTTTAAATGGGGCAATATATGACGGACTTTCACGTATTACACAATAAAACCGTGGCATTCATTGGTGGCGGTAACATGGCAGGGGCGATGATTGATGGTCTGTTGACCGCCAAACGTTGTCATCATTTGGCTTTGAGTATTGGGGTTTCGGATAAAAATGCCGATAAGCGAGACAGATTTGCAAGTCAAGGGGTACTCACCGCCACACCAGATACCGCTCATCAGCTGATGACACAGGCGGACATGGTGGTGCTTGCCGTTAAGCCACAGGTATTGATGGAGGTTGCCCCAAGTCTTGCCCCACATTTGGCGGATAAGCTTGTCTTATCAGTGCTGGCGGGCGTGCCATGTGCGACACTCCAAAGAGTCTTAGGCTGTGGGCGTGTGGTGCGTGCCATGCCAAATCTACCATCTGCATTAGGGGCTGGAGCGACAGGACTGTATGCCGATCAGGGGGTAAGCTCATTGGATAAGGACATGTGTGAGATGGTCATGACAAGCTGTGGCGTGGCGGTGTGGGTGGATGATGAAACCAAACTACATGCTGTAACAGCGGTAGCAGGGTCTGCTCCTGCGTACTTTTTTTATGTCTTAGAACATATGATTGCCCAAGCGATGACCATGGGGCTCACTGCCGATGATGCACATCGGTTGGCGGTGCAGAGTATGGTGGGGGCAGGACTGCTTGCCAAAGATGCCAACCCACAGGCACTGCGTATGAGTGTAATGTCCAAAGGTGGCACGACCGCACAGGCAATATCTTCGTTGGAGCGTGATGATGTGGGTGGTGCATTTGGGCGGGCGATGATGGCGTGTTATGACAGAAGTGTAGAATTGGGTGAGTTATTTGATGACAAATAGGGCGTGCTTGTTTTTTAAAAGCAGGGCAATCGCCTGTTTTCATACAAAATTTGCAACATATGAATCATATTATAAAGAGCAAATACGCCCCAATGTTCTTAAAAATTGACTGATGATAGAAAATACCAATTATGAATGAACCGATTACCATTATTTTTAATGCTGTTGTCAATTTTGCCTTAATCATTTGTTTTTTAAGGTTCATGTTTCAGTTTGCTGAGATTGACCCCAAGCACCCTTATGCCAAAGTTACTTATATGCTCTCAGCGGTGGTAACACTCTTTGGGCGTATTTTTCCTGACCTGGGTAAGGGGCGTTTTAGCACATCGGCGGCGGTGCTGATGTTGTTATTGACCTTCATTAAGATTGCAGGCATGGCGAGCATTTTGGGCAGACCCATGAGTCCGCTTGTGCTATTTTTTAGTGGCAGTTTGACGGCGATACTCTCACTCATTGACATGTTTCAGTATATCGTGTTTGCATCAATCATTTTAAGTTGGGTGATTATGCTCTTTCAGGTCATGCACCCACTCGTAGAACTCATCATGCAGATGGCAGAGCCAATCATTGCCCCATTTCGTAAAATCACCCCCAATCTTGGCATGCTTGACTTTTCTGTGCTTGTTGCCATTTTGGTGTTGGCGCTCTTGGAGATAGGTATTCGTATCGTGGGCGGTAATATCTTGTCAGCATTGATGTAGTGGCTTGTCTTTGTTTTTTACATTTGTATAAAAATTAGCACACAAAGCACACAATATCATGCCTAAATTTTGTTAGAATGAGACGAAATTTTATTTTTTATTTTAGTTTTTATTTTGGAGAATACCATGTTAGACAATGCCGACCATACCATGAATGACCTGTTTGCCCAGCTGGGTTTACCAAATTCGGACAGTGAGATTGAGGCTTTTATCAAGGAAAATCAACTGCCAGAGGGGGTTACCCTAAAAGAAGCACCCTTTTTTGATGAACAGCAATTGATGTTTATTGAAGAAGAATGGAAATTAGATGCTGTTTGGGCGTTGGTCATTGATGAGCTAAATACTCGTTTGCATGAAGAGAATTAATCCATCCAGACAAAATCCGTAAGATAAAACTTTTCCCAACAGACATGAAAATACCGCTTTGATGCGGTGTTTTCATTTTTGGAATAACCATTGTGATATCGTGCATATTACTTTTTGGATAAAGTTTGCGATAATTGCCCACGTTTTTATTATTTTTATCATAAGGATGGGGGGTAATTCATGTTATCACAGTTTGACAATAATGATTGGGTCATCATTGTCTTTTTTGTACTTGGGGCATTATTACATGGGGTTACAGGCTTTGGCTACCCCATCGTGGGAACGGCGATTATTGCCAGTTTTTATGAGCTAAAAGTGGCGGTGGCGATGGTGGTTGTGCCATGTATCGTGCTTAATCTTATCATGTTACGCACCGATGGTACGATTATCGGTAATATTCTAAAATACGGCAAAGAGTATTTTTGGCTATTTTTGACAAGTTTTGTTGGTGGGATTATCGGTGTTAAGTTGCTACTACTGTTCGCTGAGAGTTATCTTAAAATTTTTTTGGGGATGACGCTCATTTTTTATGTCATGACACAATATACCAAATATCGCATTAGGTTTAAAAAAGACAACTTAACAATGGCCATTTTTGGTTTTATTGCAGGTGTGGTAGGAGGTGTTACCAATGCGATTGTGGCGTTTTTGATGATTTATCTTTTGGGGACTGGTCGCACCAAACATGAGATGGTCATTGTCAATAATATCAGCATTTTGATTACCAAAATCATTCAAATTGTCATGCTCGCCCCTGTGATTATTGGCTTTGATGACAAAAAAATGTGGTTGCTTGGTATTGTGATTTTTATTTCGCTATTTTTTGTTTATCTTGGTTCATACATCAGAGATAAGCTCTCCCAAGAGATTTTTAATCATGCCATCGCTGTCATATTATTGGTATTGGGGGTGTATGCTCTATGGCAAGGGGTGAGAATTTTGTAAAATGTCATTTTTGGGTTAAATGCTCCAAGTTAAATGCTCCAAGTTAAATGCTTATGAATACTTACCAGTTATCATCACAAAAACGGTTCAAAAGTGAACCGTTTTTGTTTGGTGGGATGATTTAGAAACGGCTGTTTAGGGTAAGTTGTACACGGTCGCCGTCTGATTTTTCGCTTTTGAAATAATCATAATCTAAGCTGAGACGATTTTTTGGGTCAATCTGATAGCTGGTACCTAAACTGGCTTGGATTTTGTCTTTGCCAGTCTCCCACGCATCAAAGACGACATCGGTATTGGTACCTAAGTAAGCACTGGTAACCGTCGCATCTTGCTTAAAGGCATTATCGTATTGCAAGCCTGCTTGTATTTGCCATTGGGGGCTGATTTGATGGTGTGTGTCTACGCCAATGGTGCCTTGCCAGTGAGTGGCGTCAATGTCTTTGACCATAACAACACCATCATTAAAATTGGCATTATCATGCTGGTATTGGTGATAGCTGACGCCAATGTATGGTTTGATACTGGTGTTGGGGCTTAGCACATAAGAGGTGCCAAGATGCACACCGCCAGCATAGAGCTGACCGTCATATTTTTGTTTGGCATTGGTGTTGTTTTTGGCATCACTGCCTAACACTCCTGCTTTTGCCCACAGTGTGCCTTTGGTGTTGTTACCCAAAGTGCCACTCATACCTACTGTTAGGGCGGTAAGGTCTGTTTTGATGTTGTGGTTGGTGCTACCGTTTTGTTCATCAAGTTCTAAATGACCTAGGTCAAGTTGCAAACCTAACCCAACACGTTCATCTGTTTTTGCCACGCCAATGCTTTGATTTCGGGTTTTACGTTCGCTTTGGCTACTTGGTAGATCAAGTTCGTATGTTTGGTAGATGCTTTTTAGCCATACGCCATTTGGAGCGTTTGCCATATTTTTGGCAAAGTTGGTTGCTTGGGTACTACTTTGTTCAATGGCGTGGATGGCATTATTGGCATAAAAAGCAGGGTCAAGGGCAAATAGAGTTTCGTTATATTTGTCGTTAATGATGGCAGGCGTGCCAAATTTATCAAGTGTGGATTTGTTAGTCGCCATTGATATTTTATTGGCAAATCCTGTGGCAAACGCCATCTCATGGGCGGTGAGTGTGCCTACATCATCTTTGACATCCAAAGTGTTTAGTACTTTATCTATGTTTTGCTCAACCATACGTCGCCCAATACTGGCAGTGCTTTCACTGCCCATGGTGGTCAGTTTGTTGCGTTTGGCACTGACCACAACGTCAGTTTTGGTGGTGGCGTTAGGCGTGGTTTTGCCATCTGTACCAACTCTGCCACTGTATTCGGTTTTGATGATGCTAAATAGGGCGTTGCTTGATTTGACATTATCAAAATTACCACTTAATTCACCTGCTCTTAGCACGGTGGTTTTTGAGCCTGTCTCTTTGATAAGTGGTTCGCTTTGCTTAACTTCATCATATAAGTCTAGCGTACCGTCTACTTGTGCTTTGCCAGTTACGTTAAGTAAGTTACCAAATTTGGCTTTTAGGGTGCTGTCATTATTCATGGTGTAGCTACCATGAATGCTAAGATTGCCCTCGTTATTGACAGCACCGCCAGTTTGTTTGATGCTGCCTGTTGTGCCATAGCCTGTGAGTTCACCGCCTGTCAGGTTGATGGCTGAGCTGGCATTATTGCCATTGATTTCTAAGATGCCGTTTTGGATGATGGTCTCACCTTGGTAGCGGTTATCGCCTGTTAGGACAAGTTTGCCATCACCTGCTTTGGTAAAGCCGTATTTGCCTTTGATGTTGTTAGAAAAAACAGAAATGGTATCTTTGCCACTGACGTCCAGCACGACACCATCCCAATAAAAACCACCATAGCCTTGGGTGGCAGCAACCGTATCTAACAGACCCCAACCAGTTTGCCATGTGATGTTTTTGCCACCGATATTATCAATGGCGTTACGCTCTTGCCATGGTGTTTCAGCTTTTTGAAGGATGATTTTGTTGCCTTTGTCATCAGTGGTTTCATAAATTGGTTGTTTATCATTAATCTCTGACTCTTTTACTGGCACAAGAGATAAATATGTGGCACTTCTTTCTTTAATCTCATCAAAATCCTGAGCGGTGCTAAGTAAGGTCTGTACCAGATTCTCATTTTTCATCCAAGGATAAGCCCCTTTGACCAATAGGGCTGTGCCTGTAACACGAGCTGTGGCAGGAGATGTGCCTTTATAAAATTCTAATTTACCCTCGTTATTATGGCTGTAACTTGTGGATGGTGCTGCCAGACACCATGTGGCGGCTTGACCACAGTAATTGGCATGGGCAAAATCTTCACGAGGTGATGACACCGCCAAAAAGCCTTTTTTAAAGATGGGGTTAAGCTCAGGAGCAAGCCTTTCTCCGTAGGTTGTCTCTTTGGTTTCATTGCCTGCGGCATGAATAAGTAGAGCATCTCTATTGACAATCAGCTCATGAATGGCACGTACCTGTGGATGCGTACTGTTTTTGGTATCGCCATCAGGGGTGTGCTTTATGGCGGTGTTTAGCCACTGATTGTCACTCTCATTGGCATCTGGTGTGTAGCCCCATGAGTTATTAAAAATCTGGACGCCGTGAGTTTTGTTTAGTTGTAGCATGGCGGTGAATTCATCGCCTTCATTGCTTTTATCGCCATCGGTATAAGCGTGAATGGTGGCATTGGTCATGCCGTTGTTACCTGCAATGATGGCTGCCATCTTAGAGCCGTGTGAATTGACAGGTTTGTACTGTTCATAAGGCAGGTGATTGGTGCAGTGGTTGCTGGCAGGACAATCCACCAAAATAGTGTCACTTAATTTTGCTCCGTCAAGGTCAGGGTTCTTAGGATAGATGCCACTATCTATCACACCTACGCTAAGCCCAGTGGTATCGATGCTACTTTTTAGCTCGTGTAGTTTTTTGGCATATTGCTGTTGGCTTAGACCATAGAAAATCTCTGTTTTGTTGCCAAAGGTTTGGTTTATATTGCTAATGTAGTTATCCATGTTAGAGTAACCTGTGATGGTTCCTTCTTTGGCGGTGGGCTGAGCGATGTTGGCGTGACGCTCATAAGTGGGTTGTTGTTTTTTGATGACATCATCATCCGTGGGGGCGACATAGGCACGAGCTTCGGTAACTGCCACTTGCTCCACAACTTGCTCCACAGCGGTTTTTGTCTGTGCCAAAATCGTCTCGGTACGCTTTAATACTTCTTCGGCACTTGCCACAGCGGTTTGGGCGATACTGATGGCTTCGTTATTGGCACTGATGGCTTGGGCATCGTTTAGCGCTTTTTTGGCATCGTTTAGCGCTTGTTCTGCTTGGGTCTTAGCCTGTACTGCTTGGGTTTGGGCGACTTCGGCACTGGTTAGGGCGTTTTGAGTGCTAATCAAGGTAGCTGCCTGCTCGGTGGCAGTGTCAGCGGTTTGTTTGGCACCATCTAGTTTGCCTGCGATGTCATTTGTCCGCTGATGAATGTCTTTGGCAGTGGCGATGATGGTGTTGATTTTATTCGTATTGTGGTTTTGTTGTTGGGTGTTGTGATTATCAATGACGCCCTGTGCCTGTGTGATAACCTGCTCTGCTTGTTGTTTGGCTTGTTGGGCTTGTTCTAAGGTTGTGTTGGCATCGTTTAGAGCATGCTTAGCACGATTGATGGCATCTTGGTTGCCTATGGTGTTAGCAACTTGCAAAGCACTTTGGGCTTGGGTGATGGCACTTTGGGCTTGGCTTATGGCATGCTGGGCAGTGTTTAGAGCACTTTGGGCTTGGGTTTTGGCATGCTGGGCAGTATCAGGGCTGTCTGCTTGGGTTTTGGCCTGCTTTGCTTGATTACTGGCATAATTTAGCGTGTTGGTTGCTTCTTTGTTGATGGTGATGGCAGTGTCAATTTGGGTGTTAGTCTGTGCCAGCTGTTTTGCTTCTTCTTGGGCACGTTTGGCGG
>NZ_LXTW01000003.1:62929-357232 GCF_001679005.1 Moraxella nonliquefaciens
TTTTCTTAGCCTCTTCTTGGGCTTTTGCTTGTTCAGCGTTTAGGTGATTTTCCTTAGCGATGCGTGCCTGTTCTAACAGTTCATTAGCCTGTACTTTGGCAGCTTCAAGTTCGGCAAATAACTGCTTGGCATGAGCCTGCTTTTGGGCTTCAAGTTTGGCAAGTTCCGCTTTTTTGGCATTATCGTTGTCAAGCCCTGCTTGATATTTTTGTTTGGCAAGTGATTGAGCTTCTTTTTCAATTTCTAGCCAAGCGTGGTATTTGTTATTGATGGTATTTTGTAGGTCGTTTGCTTGATTGGCAAGTTTGGCATCGGCGATTTGAGCGGTCTTTATCGCTTCTTTGGCATGTTTGATGGCATCGCCGTAGACGTTTTTTACAAGTTCGGCACGCTTGTGTGCTTCTTTGGCACTGATGGCAAGTGGGTCGGCATGATTGATGATGAGATTGGCATGTCGTGTGGCATTCATGTCATCATCAATGGCACAGCCTGTGGCACTCATTGCCACAAAAACCGATACGGCAAGAGGTCTTAGGATAAAACGATGGTTGATGTTCATACAATTACCTATGTATACAAAATGAATGTTTACAGACCATTGTAACACTTTTTGGTCGCTTTTGTAAAAAAGATTAAGTTAATTTAAGTGCATTCTTTGTATAAAATGACTAAACATGGGCAAAATCCATCATGATACGCCATTTTTACGTTTATTTTCCAAAAATAGCATGTCCACCATCACAAGTCCCATACCGCCCATGATCGCCATGTCCGCCACATTAAACACAGGATAATGCCACATATTGGCATAATGAACATGAATAAAATCAATCACATGACCATATAAAAAGCGGTCAATGACATTGCCAATTGCCCCACCTAACACCAAAGCAAGCCCCCATGCCAGAATTTTGGCATTTTTGGGAATTTTGCGAAGGTAGACCATGATGAATGCTGATACCAAAAGCCCCAATGTGGCAAACAACCACTTTTGCCAACCACCTTGATTGGCAAGAAAACTAAATGCCGCCCCATGATTATAAGCAAGCGTCCAGTTTAATATCGGTTCAATCACATTGATGCTATTGCCTTCATTGACGAGCCATTTTTCAAAAAAAATCTTGGTCATCTGGTCAATGACAAGCACGACAAACCCAATGAAATAATAAAGTATGGCTTTATTGGCATTGGCACTTGATGCTAAGGGTTGAATGTTATTTTGGGTATTTTCTGACATAATAAATTCTTGTAGATTGGTGTGCCTACCCTTTATCACACATTTTAGGGTATTGTAACATAGGGTATTGTAACAATGAATTACCCGCTTTTGAACGGATATGTTTATGGCAAATGGCAAAAGCAGGCACGTCCTAATGATGAATCATCCAAAACATATGGGCAAATTGTACTTTAAATTTGCCCACAGCATTATGCAAATTTACGCACCTCTCCTTTGTCATCTACATTAGACACACAACGTCCGCATAGCTTGGGATGTTTAACATGACGACCTACGTCGGTGCGAATGTGCCAACAACGGATACATTTTTGTCCATCTGCTGGGGTGATGATTACGTCATTTTCGCCTTGTGTCAGACTGATGTCGCTTGTGATAAAGACAAAACGTGCTTCATCGCCTAATTTTGATACAGCATCAAAGACTGTCTTGTCTGCTAAGATGTTGGCTTTGGCGGTTAAGTTGGCACTGATGATTTTGGCAGTACGAGCATCGTCCATTGCTTTATTAATGTCATCTTTTAGTGCCAAAATCACTTGCCAATCATCTGGGGTGATGTCTGTCATGATAGGGCTGGGCAAATCATACCAATTGCTTGCAAAGATGTATTTATGGGCGTTGTTGGCACGGATAAAGCCCCATGCTTCTTGGGCGGTGAATGGCAAAATCGGAGCAATCCAATGCACAACCGCTTGGGCGATGTGATATAGGGCGGTTTGGGCGGAGCGTCTGGGGTGTCCGTCCGCCTTAGTAGTGTAAGTACGGTCTTTGATGATATCAAGATAAAATCCCCCCAAACTTTGCGAACAGAACATAGATACTGCCTGAACAACTTGGTGAAAATCCATGTCGTGATAGGATTTTATGATTGTCTCTTGGGTATCCTTGGCAAGATGTAGGATGAATTTGTCAAGGCTGACCAACTCGTCCAACGCCACACTGTTCGTGGTTGGGTCAAAATCGCTGGTATTGGCAAGTAAAAATCGTATGGTATTACGGATACGGCGATAATTATCCACCGCCCCTGCAAAGACTTTTTGTCCTGCACTCATCTCGTAGCGATAATCAGCAGAGGCAATCCACAGACGGAGCATGTCCGCCCCTGTTTTGTCAATCTCTTTTTGTGGTTCGATGATATTGCCCAAAGATTTGCTCATTTTATGCCCTTTTTCGTCCACGACAAAGCCATGGGTTAGGACTTGTTTAAAGGGGGCTCGCCCATAAATGGCTTCACTGGTGAGCAAAGAGGTTTGAAACCAGCCACGATGCTGATCTGAGCCTTCTAGATACATGTCGGCTGGGTTGGTTAGGCTGTTATCTTGGTCAAGTACGGCAAAATGTGTGCTGCCTGAATCAAACCACACATCCAGTGTGTCGGTTACTTTGTGATACTCACTGCTCTCATCACCCAAAAAGTCGCTAATGTCAGCATCAAACCATGCTTCAATACCGCCTTGTTCAATGATTTGGGCGGCTTTTTCAATAAGCTCGGAGGTGCGTGGGTGTAATTGGTCTGTTTCTTTGTGGGTAAAAAAGGTAATCGGCACGCCCCATGTGCGTTGGCGTGAGATACACCAGTCAGGGCGACCATCAATCATGGCTTCAATGCGGTTTTGACCCCATGCTGGTGTCCATGTGATATTTTTGATGTCGTCTAGGGCTTTTTGGCGAAGTCCGTTTTGTTCCATGCTAATGAACCACTGAGGCGTGGCACGAAAAATAATGGGGGTTTTGTGTCGCCAGCAGTGTGGATAACTGTGGTGGATTTTTTTGTGGTCAAGCAAGTGTCCGCTTGACCCCAAAGTCTCGATAATCTTAGGCTGTGCTTTGTAGATGTGTTCACCCACAAAAACCTTGGCATTGTCCAAATACACGCCTGCATCACCAACAGGGTTTTCAACAGGTAAATTGTATTTGTTGCCAACAATATAGTCGTCCACACCATGAGCAGGAGCGGTATGCACCAACCCTGTACCACTGTCAGCGGTAACATGCTCGCCTGTGATGATGGGTACTTGGCGTTCGCTGATAAGAGGGTGTTGGGCGTTTAAGACGGTCAAATCTGCCCCTTTGATGGTTGTGATAGCCTTAACATCATCAAGTGCCACATTTTTACTAAAATCTGCCACCAAATCATTTGCTACGATAAAATGGGCACTGTGATTGATGGTGCTTGGGTTTGTGATGGTATAGACCCACATTTTACCAAAGTCATTTTCTACATCTTTTTGATAAGTTGCCCCTAATTTTTCTACCGCTTTTTTGGAGCGGTCATTGCCTTCATGTATTTGAAAACGCACGGTATTTCTGTATTTAAAGGCGTGGTTTAATAAGGTGTGTTTAATCTCATCATTTACCCCTTTGCCCCAAAATTCGGGTGTGATGAAGGTAAAACCAATACCAATGACATCATCTTTGGCATTGTCATGACAAAAACGGGTTGTGCCAATGATATTGCCAGTTCGCTTATCAATAATGGCATAGGCTTTATCTTTCACTGCTTGTTCAAAAAATGGTTCAAACACCTCTGGCAGGTGTCGTTTGGTTGGCATAAATTGCCAAATGGCAGGGTCGGACGCACACGCTTGTAGTGCCTGCTTATCGGCTTTGGTTAGGGTTCTTAGGGTAAAATTTTTACTGTCAATTTGGCTTGGTAGTGCAAAGATGGGGGTTTTTTTGCCCTTAATGACGGCATAATCAAAGTCGCCATGTACCGAGATTGCTTGGTTGGCAGGCAGTGTCCATGGGGTTGTTGTCCAAATGACGGCTTGAAGCGTGCCACTGATATTAGCGATGATGGGTAGGTTTTCACGATTGACAATATCAAAGCCAACATAGATGGCATCTGAGGTTTTGTCTTGATATTCAACCTCCGCCTCAGCAAGGGCAGAACCACAATCTAAGCACCAGTTGACAGGTTTCATGCCACGCACGATATGACCGTTGTCATAAATCTTTCCCAATGCTCGCACGATATTGGCTTCTTGTTGGTAATTCATGGTCAAATAAGGGTTGTCCCAATCGCCAAGCACGCCCAAGCGTTTAAAATCTGCCATTTGTAGTTGCACCTGACTTTTGGCATACTCTCGGCACGCTTCACGAAACTTCGTCGCATTGACCTTTTGTCCGACTTTACCAATTTTTTGTTCTACTTTTTGCTCAATGGGCAGACCATGGCAGTCCCAACCAGGGACATAGACGGCATCAAAACCCGATAGGTTTTTGGATTTGGTGATGATGTCTTTTAGGACTTTATTGACCGCATGACCTAGGTGAATTTGCCCGTTGGCATAAGGGGGGCCGTCATGCAAAATGTATTTGGGCAAGCCTTGTTTGGCTTGACGAACTTGCTGATATAGTCCATCTTTTTCCCATTCGTCAAGCCATTTTGGCTCACGCTTTGCAAGGTTGGCACGCATGGGATATGGCGTATCGGCAAGATTTAGGGTGTCTTTGTAGTCTTCTTGGGAGGCTTGGTTTGTCATGGCTTGGCTCAAATTTATTTAAAACGGCTAATTATAGCCTAGTTCACAACATTTATAAAGACAAAATTTACCTCAACTACCCAAATGATTATTGATAAATTTTAGGGTAGTAAGTTTTGTAATAACCCTCCAGTTTATCATTATCTACCTTATAGATATGAACAACATCTAAATTTTTATCAATCATAACAGACAACATTAATAAAAAACAAACAATCACACCATAAAAATAAATCAAAAATCCATTATTTAACACCCAAGTCGTCAAAAAAACACCAATGGGAATAAACACAATACAACACGCCAAAAAGATAAATTCAAAACTGGCACGAATATCCTTTGGGGTTGCTGTACAGCGAATATGGGTACTGTTAATATTAAACATTACCACCCCAACACCCATCATTATTAATGCCATGCAAAACAGATAAAATCCGTCCAACAAAGACAATAAAATCCCAATCGCAACCAATACAATGCTACACACCACACTTTTATGACTGCCAATTTTTTTATTGAATAATTTTAGAAAGTAAACACTACCCAATATCATTCCAATACCAAAACAACCCTCACTAATACCGATATAAAATGCAGGTAATTTAAATTTATTTGCTATATTATAGGGAATGATATAAGCAATCATTGGGGTGATGATAAAATTAGCCAGCAATGATACCAAAACCATCAATCTTTCAATGGGATTTTTAAGTAATATTTTAAAGGTATTTTTTGATTGTTTTTCTAAGTTTTCCTGCAATTTTATATTTTTTATACCATAAAACAAAATGCCACTTATAAAAGATAAAATAATACAAGCACATATAATTTGATGTGCACCAAAATAATGAATAATAAACCCAGAAATAGCGGGAGACAAGATGGTATTGATGGAATTGACAAATCCACGCACCTTAAAACCATTTGATTTATTGTTACCACCATACAAGTCATTGGTAAGGCTTGTCCCTAACGGATTTAAAAGAATGGTAAAAATAGAACTAATAACAAAAATTATACCAAAAATAAAATAATTATGAATAAATAATAATGGCAAAAAAGATAATAAGCAAATAACACAAAAACACAGTAATATCTTTTTACTATGAATGGTAAATTTTGGTTGACTGCACACCCAAGAAAACAACAACAATGCCAACACCTGACACGCCCAAGAAGTTCCAATAAAAACCCCCAAATGCTGGGGGTTTTTAAATACGGTAAGCATTAACCAAGCAAACAAAAAACCAACGGTTCTAATACTTGTATTCAGTACTGTTTCTGCAACTTGATAAACATAAAAATCCCTATGCTTCATTGTCTTTTCCTTGTAGATATTTCTTGTGCACTTCATCAAGCACAACAGCAGCATTCATTGCTCTTGTAAACCCACTGAATATTGCGTTTTGTATCAATATTTCTTGAATTTCTTCTTTTGTAATACCAAGCTTATAAGCAGCTAGCCCCTGAAATGACAATTGCCTTTCTGAACTACCCATAGCAATAAGTGCTGATAATGTTGCTATATGCCGTTCTTTAATGCTCAAAACACCTCTTTGATAAATATTTCCATAAATTGAATCAATAAGCATTTCAACTAAATCTGGTGCTATTGGGTATAAATCATCGTTTAGCCTTCTTACTGCATCGTCATTAAATCTTTGCATCAATTCGATGGTTTCTTTGGATAACTTATCTGTTAATTTCATTAGGCATATCCTTTAATTCTTTGTAACAGTTCTCAATTATGGCACTTCCCAAATTCGTTAATTTTCCATTTTTGGAAATAACATCATAGCAAGCTAAAAATTGTTCCTTATTTTTATTGATATGAGAAATCAGATCATCGTAAGAATATTGAGTATTTTGTTTTTTGATAATTTGATTAAAAAATCGTGCTATTCTATACAAAACAAAAGCTGCGTGATATATACCATTCATTGTTCTTAAGCCAGTTCTAAGGGGTGATGGATAACGCTCATCATCTGAGTTAAGCACAACTTCATCATGTATCATTACAGATAACAATATTTGATGAGCAGATTCGTGTATAATCTTATCTAAGATAAACAAATCATCTTTATCAACAAAAATATCTTCATTGAAAAAAATACAGCCTAGTTTATCAAAGTCACTTCCAGAATAAACCATTTCTTGACTATCTTTAAAGTCTACACCAAATACATATATATCATCCACTATATTGTCAATTTCCATATAAGTTTCAAAATCAATATCCTTAATAAAATTCATAAGATTATTAATTTTTAACTTATACTCATCAATTAAATTAACATTAATTGGTTTGCAGGAAAATTCATAAGCATCATCATTAATTTTATTAAACTGATTTAAGTACAGGTTGCCCACATCTCCCACACCAGAGAAAATTATTTTTTCTCTATCATAAAACGAGATAAATTTATTAAAAGAAATAAACACATCATTTATTTCATAAATATTATTTTTTGTAATTGATTTAACAAGGTGATTAATAAAGTGGAATAAGATACCTCCCAATATGGAGTGAGATTCTGCAAACTCTATATTTTTGGCTATATTTTTCTTGAAATCTTTATCTAAGATTTCATCGCAAACATCCAACAAATAATAAAAAGAATCTACAATCTTTTCATTATTTGCACCACGCAATACAATTGCCAAAGATTGGTTTGGATTATAAATATTATTAAAATTCATTCATCGTCCTTAATACTTAATCAATAAAAAAAAAGACACCAGATTTTAACCCAGTGTCTTTTTGATTGGCATTACTTCTTATCTTTAACACCAATTGTCATAATTGTTTTGCAGTTTGATTGGTTTTTAAGCCCAACAACTTTGCTTAGGTCTAATTGCTTTAACATAACATATTCCTTATATAAATGAAAAAGATAAACACCATAACCTAAAATACCTCATCAGCCTATGGTTCTTTGATTCTAAGTTAAAAAAAACAAGATGTCAAGAATTTTTTATAAATTAGCATAATTTTTTTATTAAACCATTGTTTTTAATATATTTTTTTCAATATTCAACCCAAAAAAAGCGGTATCAGCAAGGTTTAGGGTGTTTTTGTAGTCGGTTTGGGCTTGGTCTGTCATCATTGGCTCGTAAAAAATAAAGGAAAATGAGTAATTATACCTTAAAAAATGCTTGAATTTAGAAAGGTTGTAATGCGTGAAATTTAACTTTTTTTGGGGGGAGATTTGGTAGAGTGGAGTAAAGTTTTTTGGCGACTTGATAATGATGAAAAAATTAAGCAGAAAAACCAATTCACAATTAACAATGCTATTTTGTGCAATAATTTTGGGTTATTTTGGGATTATTAAAAAGGATTATGACAATCCTGCAATTGCTTTTATTGCCATTTATATGGTATTGGAGATTTTGTATTATTTTTGGCAATTTTATAAAAAGAATGATACGATAGAGTTGAAGGATGAGTGGTAAGGTTATTTGTTATCATAGGTTTGTATTATATATTTGCCATTACAGGTTATTACTGTTTTTCCATCAATAACATTTATGAATTTTGGTAATTTATAAAATTTTATAAAAAAGAATGATTTGGTAAGAATGTGCAATAAATCTAAAAATAAGAATAATTATCAAAAATTCATCTTTACAATTCTCCCCTTTAATTCCTTACAAAAATTCGGTATATTAAAGCCATCGTTAGCCAACTTGTGAAGCTCGCTTATGAAACATTCTAGTAAAACCTTATCATTATTATTGGCAAGTGCCGTATTTTTGACCGCCTGTGGGGGCGACAAACCTGCCAGCCCCACCTCAGAGACCAAGAATAACACCCAAGCTGTCTCTGCCAGTACAGAGCTTAAAGCCGATGAAGTGACATTAAATGAGACCGATGGATTAAGTGGCACAGATGAGACCAAGGCGGATGAAGTGGCAACCGCTGACTCTGCTACCTCTGATGCAACCGATAAAGGTACGGTAGAGACCGTCCAAACAGACAATGCTGAACAAGCAGACCTTGCCGCCGCTCCTGTACAGGCTTTATCTATTGCCGAGGGTAAGGCACGGTATGAAAAAACTTGCAGAATTTGCCACGACCAAGGATTATTAGATGCCCCCAAACTCACCGCCAAAGCCGACTGGGCAAAACGTTTGGATAAAGGCATAGACACCTTGCACAAGCACTCTGCCAAAGGTTTTGGTAAAATGCCAGCACAGGTTACAGGCGAGGTTAGTGAAGCTGAGGTTTATGCAGCGGTTGATTATATGGTAAGTCAAGTTCAATAACCTAAGCCTACAAATATTAAGCTTAGACACTCTCACGTGTATTTGACTTTCACGCCCATTTAGCATATTTTGGGGCGCATCCACAGGCGAATGTGGTCATTTGCTTGTGGTCATTTACTAAATGGATTTGCCATGCTTGCCCACCTCTTCGTCCCTGCCACGCAGCCCAAACGTATCATTAAAGCCCTAACCGACCCTGCCATCACCGCTCATATCCATGCTATCATCATTGATTTTGAGGATGCTGCTGCTGACCGCTTGCCTGCTGACGTGCGTCATGAGTTAGGTGATTTGTTGGGTGATTTGACTCAGACAAAAATCACACCAGATATTTGGGTGAGAATACATGGGGCATCTCATGGTGAGTTTTGTTTGGATTGTGAGTGGATAAAGTCTCATGATGTCATCAGCACTGTGGTGCTACCTAAGGCTAAGAGTGCCAAGCAGATAAGCCTTACCCATGAATTAACCACTCGCCCCGTTGTTGCCATGATTGAAAGTGGGCAGGGTGTTTTAAATGTTGGCTCTATGGCACGTGCGTCAGGACTGATGGCGTTAAGTTATGGCTGTTTGGACTTACTAACATCGCTAAGAATTGGCAAGGATACATTGGCAGGGGCGATGATGCTAGATAAAGTGCGGTGTGAACTGGTATTGCACTCACAAGCAAATGGGCTAAATGCTCCGATTGAGACGATTTATCCTAATTTTGGCGATGATGATGGTTTTGCCAAATGGCTGACGCACGCTGATGATTTTGGCTTTGGTGGTTGCCTTGTCATACACCCCAGACAGTTGGGCGTGATACAAAGACAAAGGGTGCATAATGGGGACAACATAGCATTTGCCAAAAAGGTGCTGTCTTATCATCATACAACAGGGCAGGCGTGTTTTGCCATTGATGGGCAGATGGTTGATTTGCCAGTGATTGATTGGGCAAAAAAGGTGTTGGCAAGTGATTGATTGGCATAATATAGTATGGGTGTTTTACTACACAGGGAGTGTGTGGTAAACTGGTTCCATATTTTTGTTTTGGAATGTTATGAATATTTTACCCAGCGAAGAGATTCGTATTACTGACGGCAGCACCGTTTTATTGCACTTTGAGGTAAGCTTACCCAATGGCACAATCATTGACAGTACTTTTGGGCGAGATGAGCCTGTAACATTAGTGATGGGTGATGAGAGTCTATTGGCAGGATTTGAGCAAGTACTCATCAACCTAAAAGCAGGCGATGTCCGCACCGCCCATCTGTCGCCTACACAAGCTTTTGGTGACTGGCATGGTGAGAATGTCCAGACTTTTTCTCGTGCCAAATTTAGCTTGTCTGAACCAAACCCTGTGGTAGGCATGATGATGGAATTTATTGATAAAGGACAACATACTTTGGCAGGTGTGGTATGCCATGTTGATGACGATGAGATTAAAGTGGATTTTAATCACCCATTGGCAGGACAAGATGTGTTGTTTAAGGTGCAGATTTTTAAGGTAACACCAAAGGGGCAAATGGCGGTTGAGTTAAAATGAAAAACACCAAAAATACCAAAAACAGTAAGGTTGGTAAAGGTGTTGGGTACAATAAATAAACTTTAAGCCTTTAACACTTGTCTGTGTAGCTCTGCCAAACCTTCCTCCATCGTTTGTTGTAGCATCTCGGTAAGTTCGGTGCGAGTTTTATCTTTGGGGGACAGCGGTGTTAAGGGTAACACATAAGCCTTAACGCCGTCACTGTCCGCCACTCGCCTTAGACTCTCTGCCATCGTGCGTTTGTCATAATAAGCACAGTCATCCGATAGCGTGCCATCTGCATTGACATAAGCGATTACCACAGGACAGATGGGCAAACCTGTATCCATGCTGGCTTGTAGTAGCTTACCGTGGATTTTTTTGATGTGCTTACCGTCTGTTGTGGTTGCTTCTGGGAAAAATACCACTGATGAACCACCACGCAAAAAATCAGCGATTTGGCGTGCCACACCATCGGCATCGCCTGAACCACGTTTGATAAACAGTGTCCCTCCTGCTCTGGCAAGTCTACCAAAAATAAACCACTCACCAATCTCCGCTTTTGACAAAAAGAACACTGGTGCAACCGACCCTACCACAGGAATGTCCAGCCAAGAGATGTGGTTAGACACCCAAAGTCCATGTGTCTGTGGCACAGGCTTTACTTGCACAACTTCCACACCAAATGCACGGGTCATTTTTCGGCAAAAGGTTTGGATATATTTTGGCAAAACGTCTCTGGGGGGTTCTTTAAAGGCTCCAATGCGTTTGGCGGCGGCAAATCCACCAATTAAAGTATTGCCCATGCCTGCGATGATTTTGGTGCGTTTTAGTTGCTTTTTTATGAAATTTGCCATAAGATTATTATTGTCAATTAAAAAGGCGTATCGTATAAGACTTTGGGGGAAATTGCAAGTATTTTTGGTAAACATGAATGCACCAAACCGCCTTAGGGGCTAAGGCGGTTTGGTATTAAGACGGTTTATAATCAAACACTCGGCAAGGGGGGTGGCAGTTCATCGTTTTTGACGACATCCACCGTTGGTACTTCGTGTTGATATTCTTTTGGCTCTCGTGGGGGTTCACCATTCATGATTTGTAAGAACTGCTCACGGTCAATGGTTTCCCATTTCATAAGTGCCTCCACCATGGCGTGCATTTTGTCATGATTGTCATCGATGAGTTTATAGGCCACATCATACTGTTCTTCTAGAATGCGACGAACCTCATCATCAACTTTTTGTTGGGTTGCCTCACTGATGGTACGAGTTGCCCCACCAAAATATCCGCCCTGTTCTTCATCTTCATAGACCATGACGCCAAGTTTATCACTCATGCCATATTTGGTTACCATGGCACGGGCAAGTTTGGTTGCACGTTCAAAGTCGTTGGATGCCCCTGTGGATTTACGATTGATAAAAATCTCTTCGGCAATACGTCCACCAAACAAGATGGAGATGTCATTTAGCATCTTATCGCCATAACTGCCTACGGCATCTTGTTCAGGTAACTGCCATGTTACCCCAAGTGCCCAACCACGAGGCATGATGGTTACTTTATGCACAGGGTCAGTAAAGGGGAGTAGTTGTGCCACCAAGGCATGACCTGCTTCATGATAAGCTGTGGCACGTCGTTCCTCTTCACGCAGTACCATGGATTTACGTTCAGGCCCCATATAGAGTTTATCTTTGGCATCTTCAAAATCGTTCATGTCCACGCTTATCTTGTTGCGACGGGCAGCAAATAGGGCGGCTTCATTGACAAGGTTGGCAAGCTGTGCCCCACTAAAACCTGGAGTACCACGAGCCAAGGCATTGACATCCACACCGATGGTTTGGGGGAGTTTTTTAAGATGAACGTTTAGGATTTGTTCACGACCTTTGATATCTGGCAAGCCAACCGATACCTGACGGTCAAAACGCCCCGGACGCAGTAGGGCTTTATCCAACACATCCACACGGTTGGTTGCAGCAATGACAATCACGCCATCATTACCCTCAAAACCGTCCATTTCTACCAACAACTGGTTTAGCGTTTGTTCACGCTCATCATGGCCACCGCCCATGCCCGAGCCACGATGACGACCCACAGCATCAATCTCATCAATAAAGATGATACAAGGAGCATTCTTTTTGGCCTGATCAAACATATCACGCACACGGCTTGCACCCACCCCAACAAACATCTCAACAAAATCTGAACCTGAAATACTAAAAAATGGCACTTTGGCTTCACCAGCGATGGCTTTGGCAAGCAGTGTTTTACCTGTACCTGGAGGGCCTACCATCAGTACACCACGGGGGATGGTTGCCCCAAGTTTGGTAAATTTATCAGGGTCTCTTAAAAAGTCCACAATCTCAACGACTTCCTGCTTAGACTCTTCGCAACCTGCCACATCAGCAAAAGTTACTTTAATGTCATCTTCGGAGAGCATTTTGGCTTTGGACTTACCAAAACTCATGGGGTTGCGACCACCCATGCCACCACCGCCTCTACCACCACTCATACCACGCATGAACAGCCAAAACAGACCAATGATGAGTAAAATGGGAAATGCAGCGATGAGTAGTTGAGTGCCTACTCCTTGACGCTGTGGCATTGACCCTTCTATTTCTATGTTGTGTTTGCGAAGCAGAGGCATAAGCTCATTATCAACCAAGGCGGGGCGAACGGTCTTAAAATCTGAGCCGTTGACCTTTGTGCCTGTAATCTCTTCACCATCAATCTCAATTTTTTGAATTTGACCTTCGGCAACTGCCGAGACAAAGGCTGAATACTTCATCTCATCAGCTTTGCTTGAACCGCGGTCAAGATTACTAAATACCATGACTACCACGGTGATAATCACAAGCCATAATAGAATGCTTTTTGCCATGTCGTTCACAAAGGGTTTCCTGTTTTTGGCGTTTGATACAATTATTTGAAAAAGTCAAAATGGGGTTAAAATGGGATAAATCGTGTAATTTTCATACAAAAGATATTGCTTTTAATAGGGCTTATTATTAATAAATCAAGCCTAAATGTTTGTATGGTTATTTTATGGCCACCCAAAACATCTCTTTGGAGCGTGGGCGACTTGCTTTGGGTTTGATGCTTTTGATTTTGCTAAACTTTTTTTGCATGTCAGCACGCAATTTTGGTGAACCCTCGCCTTGGAATACTTTCATGATTAACGCACCACCATCTGGCAGTACGTTTAGGGCAAAATCCACCGCCAACTCGCACAGATACATCATGCGTGGCATATCCACCGCCGACATCCCTGAGGTGTTGGGTGCCATGTCGGATAAAACCACATCCACACGCCGTCCACCTATTTCATCCATGATTTTGTTAAAAATCTCTTCTTCTCTAAAATCACCTTGGATAAAGGTTACATTTTCAAGGGTGTCCATTGGTAAAATGTCAGATGCAATTAAAATGCCATCATCACCCACCAACTGCCCTGCCACCTGCGACCAACTGCCAGGGGCAGAACCTAAATCCACCACGGTCATGCCTTTTTTGATAAGACCAGTTTTTTCGTTAATTTCCAATAACTTATAAGCCGCTCTGGCACGATAGCCATCTTTTTGGGCTTTTTGAACATAATAATCGTCAATATGTTCTTTCATCCATGCTTTTGATGATTTGGAGAATTTTTTGTTGGTAATGCGAGTTGCCATCGGTCAGTATTGATAAATGCTAAAAATAACTGCTTAGTTTAACATTTTTATAAGAAAAATTGGTATATTTTTGTTATAATAAGCATTAATTTATTAAAAAACATGTTTTGAGACATTTTATGGCAAAACCTAATTTTAGCAATCCATCCAACGATACCCTAAAACAGTTGCGAGGTATCGGTCATCGCCTAAATCCCATCATCATGGTAGGTGGCAATGGTTTGACGCCCACACTCATTGAAGAGACCGCTCGTGCCTTGACCGACCACGAACTCATCAAAATCAAAATTCCCGCAGGTTCATCCGATGAACGCAAAGCCTGTGCGTCTGCCTTAGCCGATGCCACAAACAGTCAAGTGGTACACCACATTGGGCGAATGGTTTTGTTATTTCGCAAAAATGATGAACCCAACGAAAAACTGTCAAATTTGGTAAGATTTGGCTTTTAAGCTTTGATTATTGGTCATTGATAAAGGGCGTGCCATGAATTTTTTTACCGCAAATCCCACTGATAAGCTGTTTGCTTTATTGCCACTGTCGCATTTTACTGAGTTTTATTATGATGATAACTCGGTCATGCAAAGAGAGCAGTTATTTGTTTTGCAAGGCTCTCAAAATACCAATCAAAAAAGCAAGTCTGCCCCCAAAATCCACGTTTATGCCAGTGAAGACACGCATAAGGGCAAGCATGTGATTAATCTGAGTTTCATGGTTGAGAAAGTAGATGGATTGCATTTTGCTGATTATGATGATGGTAATATCAAGCGTGCTGATAAGTTGTGGCAAGAGACCTGTTTAGAATGCTTTATCGCTTTGGCAGATGGCAGTTATGTTGAGATGAATATCGCCCCCGATGGACGGTATGCCCTGTATCATTTTAGCGATTATCGTACGCCCGCCACGCCCATACAGACTGATAAAGTAAATCTATCATGGCGTGCTGATGATAATGATAACATGCTGGTGTATGAACGCCATGTCAGCCTTGATGTGTCAGACGTGTCGGATTTGTTGTCCGAGCAGACACTCATCAACCCCTGTGCGATACTAAATATCAAAGGTGATTTGCAGTACTTTGCTGTCAGCTTGGCTCCTGTGCTTGATTTTCATGATAAAGCATTTTGGCAAAAATGGTAAATGACAACTGATAAATGGCAATCTTGTTGGTTAAATCATTGGGTCATCATTGATTAAACTTAATTGGCTAAACTTAACAAATCCATGAATGATACCATGAATTTGTTAAGTTTGGGTGGTTATTTGATGGTAAACCAATCATTGGCACTGGTTTTGGCTTTTTCAATGTCGCTTGATGATAGGTTCAGAGCAAGTTGACCGATTTTGGCTTGGGCCCTATTGCGAATGCCATTATCAAGCATGCCATCACGACTGGATAGGTCATACCATTTGTAGGCATCTACATAACGCTGTTGTTTTTCATCAATCATCGCAAGAGCGTAACTGGCACGATTATCACCCAAATGAGCGGCACGTTCTAGCCATCTGCGACCTTCATTCATGCTTGCTTTAACACCCTCACCACGCAGATACATCAGTCCCAAATTGAGCTGGGCAGGAGCAATGTCTTTTTGGGCGGCTTGGGTGTACCAGTGCACTGCTTTGATGGGGTCTTTGGCAATACCCTCACCTTTTTGTAGGCGTTTGGCTAGGAAAAATTGGGCGTGATGATTACCGCCATTTGCTTGGCTGGCAAGCGATGAGATGTCCATGACCTCAAAACGAGACACATTTAGCGGTACATTTGAGATAAGTTCAGCATTGGCGACACCTACCAAAAGTAGGGTAGATATCATGCTAAGTTTTAAACGTTTCATAAATGACAACCTTTCATAAAATAATGACAACCTTGCATAAACTTCGGTTGAGAGCTGTATTTGTGTAGGCATCTTTAAGAGCCAAATGAGTGCTTTATCATACCATCATTGACAGATAAACTCAATTTTTTACTTTGCCAAACCGTCAAATTTTGTAACATTATCCATCATCTATTTGGTGCATGTTAATTTGAGAGCCTAACCTCGCACAATCCGATACATCGCCACATCCGCCAAGAGATTTGGGGCGGCTTTGACGGCTTGATTGCGGATAAAGGTGGGAATCTTTGGGTTGGGGTTATCCCACAGGGCAATTGTGTCCAAAATACGAATGTTGTTATCATGGCACAGTCGTTCAAAATCCTTGAAAGTGCAAAGATGAATGTTGGGCGTGTTGTACCATTGATGGGGTAGGGTTTCGCTTATTGGCATAATGCCTTTGATGCCAAGATAGATGCGGTTTTGCCAATAGGCGAAGTTTGGAAAGGTTACAATGGCAAATTTGGCAACTCTTAGCATGTCATTGAGTAGGGTCTTGGGGTGTTTGACTGCTTGCAAGGCACGAGTCATGACAACCGTATCAAAACTGTCATCAGCAAAACGAGCTAAGCCATCATTTAAATCCTGTTCTATGATATTGAGCCCTTTGGCGATGCCTTCATTGATTTTGTCAGGGTCAATTTCAAGCCCATAGCCAAATACACCCAAATGCTCTTGTAAGTGTGCTAACAGTGTGCCATCTCCACAGCCCAAATCCAGTATTTTTGAGTTGGGCTTTATCCATTTTTCGGTCAATTTGTGATCAATATTCATAATGTTGCGTTTATTATCTTGTTGGTATTGAGATTAGATTTTGGGGTGTGATGATGCTTTATTTGATGAATTATTTGGCATGGGCGAGCTCAAAAACCCCTTCACGGCGGTTGTGTAACGTGCAATGTCAAATAAAAACGAATCATGTCCGTGCGGTGCGTCCACATTGACAAAACTGACAGGTTTGTTATTTGCCATCAAAGCGTCTACAATCTCAATAGAACGCTTGGGGGTAAATCGCCAGTCGCTTGTAAAAGAGACGATGAGAAATTGACATTTGGTGCGGGCAAGTGTCTGTTTTAGGGCTTCTTTTTCGTCCAAACCATCAGGGGTGTAGTCTCGTGTTGGGTCAAAATAATCCAATGCCTTGGTCATGAGCAGATAAGTGTTGGCATCAAAATTTTTGCTAAATCTCTCACCTTGATAACGCAAGTAGCTTTCTACTTGAAACTCCACATCATAACCGTACATGAACTTGCCTGACTTCAAATCTCGTCCAAATTTGACTTTCATGGCATCTTCGGTAATGTAGGTAATATGTCCAACCATGCGTGCTAAGACCAATCCATGGCGGGGATAGGCGTTTTTTCTAAGATACCAGCCGTGATGAAAATTAGGGTCAGATAGGATGGACTGGCGGGCAACTTCATTAAAAGCGATGTTTTGGGCGGACAGTTTGGGGGTGCTTGCGATGATGACGGCACGCTCCAAGCGGTCAGGATAATCCACCGACCATTGTAAGGCCTGCATGCCCCCCATAGAACCGCCAATGATGGCATGCCATTTGTCAATGCCCAAGCGGTCTGAGAGCATGACCTGCGTTTTTATCCAGTCTTTGATGGTAATGAGTGGAAAATCCGCCCCCCAAATTTCACCTGTGGTAGGGTTGATTGTTGTAGGGCCTGTTGAGCCGTGGCATGAGCCGATGTTGTTTAAGCATACCACAAAAAATTGATTTGTGTCTATTGCTTTGCCATTGCCAATCAAATTATCCCACCAACCTGCTTTGGTGTCTTGCTCGCTGTGATAGCCTGCGGCGTGGTGTGAACCTGATAGGGCATGGCAGATTAAAATGGCGTTTGTTTTGTCTGTATTTAGCACGCCATAGGTCTCAATAACTAAGTCAAATGATGGTAAAACACGTTCGCATTCTAATGTTAATGGTTCATCAAAATGCAAGACCTTTGGCGTTACGATACCAACAGATTTTGGGTCTAAATATGGGGGGCTTATGTCCACGTTATCGCTCTTTTTAATTTAAAGTTGTATTTTAAGGGCAAAAGGCAGGTTTGGCAACAGCATTAACAAGATGAGCATAAAAATAAGATGAACACAAAACAGACAGCAATAAAAAGCACTTTGGTTTGACCAAAGTGCTTTTTGATGTTTAGATATTGGCAGAATCATTGATTTAATTTAATTATTTATAACCTGCTCGTTTCATTGTCATGATGGCTTTTTGTTGGTTTTGACCTGCTACCGATACATTGATGACATCTTGTTTAAATCTGCCCCAATTAGCCACGGCAGGCGTTGGTGTTATCTGTGGATTGGCTGGGTATTCAAAGTTTCGGTCAGCATACAAACGCTGTGCTTCTTCGCTGGACATCCATTCAATGAATTTTTGGGCTTCGGCAGGGTTGTCTGAATGTTTTACCACGCCTGCACCTGAAACATTGACATGCGTGCCTTTGCCTGCTTGGTTGGCAAAAAATACTTTAACATTATTAGCAACATGAGGTTTGGAATTTAGCAAGCGTCCATAATAATAAGTATTGGCAATGCCCACATCACAACGACCTGCATCAATGGCTTCTAACAGTGCTGTATCATTTGCAAATGGTGCGGTTGCCAGATTTGCTACCCAGCCTTTGACCACTCTGTTGGTAGCAGCTTGTCCATGGTTTGCAATCATCGTTGCCACCAAAGACTGATTGTACACATTATTAGAGGTACGCAAGCATAATCTGTCTTTCCATTTTGGGTCTGCCAAATCGGCATAAGTTGAAAGTTCGCTTGGATTGACCTTATTTGGGTTATAAAAAATGGTACGAGCACGTACTGATAACCCAAACCAATGGTTTTTTGGGTCACGCAAATGCGATGGAATATTGCTTTTTAATACAGAAGAATTGATGGGGCGTAAGACACCAGCTTGTGTTGCCTGCCAAAGATTACCACCATCAACCGTGATAAGCACATCAGCTTGGGTATTTTTGCCCTCAGCTTTTAGCCTTTCCATCAAAGGGCCTGCTTTATCGCTCACAACGGTCACCTGTGTGCCAGTTTTTTGTTGATAGGCTTCTGCGATGGGCTTTAATAGCTCGTCGGCACGTGCTGAATATACAACAATTTCATTGGCAAATGCTGGGGCGGTAATTGCCATCGCCAATGCGGTAATAACCAGTTTTTTCATCATAGATCCTTTTATAAGCAATGTTATGAAACAATAAATTAACACTAGTCTTGCTACTTAATCTGTCTTAAAACCACCGTGATTCATACAGAAAAAAGCACGCCAATTTGACATTTTAATCAACCTGCCAAATTTGTGCTATTATACAATACTTTCTAAATAGAAACAAGAAGAATTGTCATTCTCTATCAGTTTTGGTAAAATATGATACCGCCCTTTGTTTTATCATAAATTCCCATGAATTCATCTTCCATTTTACCTCGCTTGTGGCTTGGTCTGTGTGCCTTGTTGGTTTTGGTGCCATTATCCGTCATTGTCTTTGCACTTAACAGTTTTGATGCTGAAATTTGGCACTTTTTGCTGGATTATGAGTTGCCACTGTTGCTTAAAAATACCGCATTACTGGTACTGGGGGTGGGCATTGGGGTAACAGTACTTGGCACAACAACCGCTTGGCTGACTGCCATGACCGATTTTCCGTTGAAACGCTTTTTTGGTTGGGCGATGATGTTGCCACTTGCCATGCCCGCTTATGTGCTTGCTTTTGTGCAGTTGGGTATTTTTGACTATACAGGTACTATTAGTACTTATTTAAGGCAAGCGTGGGGTTTTGAAAATGGTCTGCCAGATATTAGAAATGGCTTTGGCTTAACGGTGGTCATGAGCCTAACTTTATATCCTTATGTTTATTTGTTGGCAAAAAATGCCTTTGGCAGCATGGGCAACCGAGCTCTTGAAGCGGGGGCGTCATTGGGGCTGTCATCCGTGCAGTCATTTTTGAAGCTGGCATTGCCCATGGCAAGACCTTGGATTGCTGGCGGCAGTATATTAGCCTTGATGGAAGTATTGGCGGACTTTGGTGCGGTCAGCGTCTTTGGCTATGACACTTTTACAACGGCAATTTATCAAGCATGGTTTGGGTTTTATTCGCTTGATACCGCCAAACAGTTGGCAAGTTTATTAATTGGTCTTGTGTTTGTTTTTTTGCTGCTTGAACAGCTAAGCCGTGGTCGTCGCCGTTTTGAGTCCACAGGTCGTGCCAGTCATCACCGAAATATTGTCTTAACTGGTCATAAAAAATGGTTCGCCACTTTGTACTGTGGGCTGATTTTATGTTTGTCTTTTGTCATTCCAATCATTCAGCTGACCGCATGGGCGATGTCAAGTTGGCAACAAATTGTACTTAGTGAATTACTGATGCAAATTTGGCACTCTGTCAGCATCAGCCTAATGAGTGCTGTGGCGGTCGCTGTGGTTGCATTATTTATCGCCATCGCAGCTCGCTTGGATAAAAGTCGCTATGCTTTGATTGCCACCAAAATATCCACACTGGGCTATGCCATCCCAGGTACGGTATTGGCTGTTGGTGTCTTTGTGCCTGTTGCATGGCTTGATAATTGGCTCATTGCCAACATATCTGCATTTTCAGACAGTGATGCGATTTTTAAGGGAACCATCTTTGCCATGCTCATCGCTTTATTGATTCGCTTTTTGGCTTTGGGTGTCCAATCGGTGGATGCTGGCATGAAACGCATTCGTAACACACACATAGAAGCAGCGGCTTCACTGGGAGCAACGCCTTTTGGTACGGTGTATCGTGTCTATTTGCCACTCATCAAAAGTGCCCTTGGCGTCAGCATGTTGATGGTCTTTGTGGACACCATGAAAGAGATGCCCATCACGCTCATGATGCGTCCGTTTAATTGGGATACATTGGCGGTGAGAATATTTGCCTTTACCAGTGAAGGCTTGTATGACAAGGCATCTTTTCCAGCACTTGCTATCATTTTAACTGGACTAATTCCTGTCATCTTATTTTCTAAAATGAATCAAAAATAATCACTCATCCATTTAACACTTTGAGAAAACCATGTTGCGTATTGACAATCTTTGTATCAGTTTTGACCACAAACCCATCTTAACTGACATCAGCCTTCATCTTAAATCAGGTCAAATCGCCTGCCTACTGGGTGCCTCTGGCTGTGGTAAAACGACACTACTGCGGTGTATTGCTGGTTTTGAGACGCCAGATAGTGGTGAGATTTATATTCAAGACAAGCCACTGTATGTCAAAAATATCCATCTCCCTGCCCATAAAAGACAAATTGGCATGGTATTTCAAGATTATGCTTTATTTCCACATTTGACCGTGGCGGATAATATTGCTTTTGGGCTCTCTGCCATGGACAAAACTGCCAAATCCGAGCGTGTGGCTGAAATGCTTGAACTCATTGGGATGAGTGAGTATGCCAATTACTATCCACATGAGCTGTCAGGGGGGCAGCAGCAACGGGTTGCACTGGTGCGTGCACTTGCCCCACGCCCGAGTTTGATTTTGCTTGATGAACCATTTTCAAATTTGGATGTTGAGCTTCGCACCAACCTCTCCAAAGAAGTGCGTCGCCTGCTCATCTCCCAAAATGTCTCTGCCATTTTGGTAACCCACGACCAAGCAGAAGCCTTTGCAATGGCAGATGTGGTTGGGCTAATCACTCATGGCAGATTGCAACAATGGGGTACGCCAGATGCGTTATATCATCAGCCTGCCAATGAGTCGGTGGCGAGATTTATCGGTGAAGGGGTACTCATTGATGCCACAAAGGTAACAGAGTCAAATTTTGATACCTCATTTGGGTGTATCGCCGTTGGTTTGCCTTTGGGTAGTCAAAAAGCCTTGATTCGTCCCCATGATGTCAAGCCAAGCCAAGACCCTAATGCCATCGCTGTTACCGTGATTGATAGAGATTTTCGTGGCGGTTACTGGCTATATACCCTACAAACTCATGACGAACAAATACTGCTCATGCAAATATCAATGGCAACAAGTCATCGCACCCATCATGTCGGTGATAAAATTGGCGTGATGATACATAGAGCGTTTGGTGTGTGATTTAAAGATTTGTTAAAGTACCTGCTAAGATATTTGGGTCAAAGTATTTGCTTTGTCATGTATTTGCTATGTCGCTCCAAATACCAGCCCAAAGACAATGCTGCCACCGCCAGCGAGATGACCAATGCCATCCAAAAACCATAGATGCCCATACCAACATAAAACGCCAACACAATCCCAGGCAGTAATCCACAGCCCCAAAAGGCAATGATATGAATAATCATGGGAGTTGTGGTTATCTTATAGCCACGCAGGGCATAGCTTGCCACGCATTGTATGGCATCAACAAGCTGAAAGGCGGCAGCATAGAGAATGATGGTGGTGGTGATGGCAATGACCGCCGTGTCTTTGGTGTAGAGTGTTGCCAGTTGTTCTCGTCCGATGACCAAAAAGGCAGCGGTCAAAAATGAGATGGCAGTCGCCCCTGATAATGCCACACCACTGCTATAACGGGCATGCTTAGGCTCACGCTGACCCATCGCCATGCCCACTCGTACCGTGCTGGCAATCCCTAGGCTTTGGGGTATCATAAAAATAAGTGATGTGATATTGATGGCGATTTGTTGGGCGGCGATATAATTTTCAGTATTACCATCTAATCTGGCAACCAAAAACATGATGCAGCTAAATAGACTCACTTCAATAAAAAAAGACAATCCGATGGGTATGCCAAGTTTGGTGATGTCGCCAAAGAGTTTGATGTCAGGCAGGCTAAACTTATCCATCAAACCAAATTCGTGAAAATATCTGTCTTTGGTGATGTATGTGCCAAGCATGATGGCGTTAAGCCAGAAGACGATGGCAGTTGCCAGCCCACAACCTGCTCCGCCTAGGGCGGGCATGCCAAATTTGCCATAGACAAAAATGTAATTTAAGGGGATATTGACAAAAAAACACAACCAACTGACCATCATGATAACTTTGGGTTTGTTAAGACTAGAAGCATAGGCGTGTAAGGTGCGATGTATCATGGCAGCAGGCATGGCAAGCCCGATGAAATACAGATATTTTTTGGTGATGGTAAGCGTGTTGGCACTTAGATGATCAAAATAATAATCAAAGGGCAGTATCGCTGCCCAAATCAGCACCATGCCAATCACACCCATGAGTAGCCCATACCACAGCCCTTGTCGCCCCAACTCACCAATATCGCCCGCTTTGGTTTCACCTTTATTGATCGCACCATACTGTTGGGCAATCAGGGGATTTAGGGCGGTCATTACCCCAAGCAAAGTAATGTAGATGGTAATAAATAAACTGTTACCCAGTCCGACCGCTGATAAGTCATCTTTGCTGATGCTACCTGCCATGACCGTATCAATAAAGCCTGTACCAACCTGAGCGATTTGTGATAAGAACATGGGTAGGGCAAGTGTGGCTAGGGCGATGAACTCTTTTTTATAATCAGCAAAGCTGTGGTGATTTAGGTCAAGAAGCATGGATGATACTGGATAAAAGTTTGGGCGTATTTTACCACAGTCAAATGATGAGATTTGATGTTTTGTCCTCTTAAATGTGCAAAACTTACGTTCATATCCATCAAATCTACACCCATTTATCAAAATGCAAAACGAACACCCACTAAGCCACCAAGATTAGTATCACCATTTTGATGAGTGGTGTGAACCCCTGCGTGGACATTTGCCTTAGCAAGTTGCCCTTGTATGCCCAAATGAGCGGTAGTAGCGTGGGATTTGTCAGCATTAATGTCGGTATTAAAGCCTTTGGTGTATTCATGAATGGAGGTCAAAGCTGCGTTAATGATTCGTCCGTCATCATTAAATTCATGAGCGTGGGCGATACCACCTGTTAAGGTCAATGTGGGGTTGATGATGTAATCCACGTCCACACCAATCTCACCTTGTAATGATTTTTGTTCTTGTTTGCCAAAACGCATGGCAGTGGATAAGGCAGGTTCGCTCTCAACCAAATCACCTACCTTGACTTGTTGAGCGTGAACACCGATAAGTGGACGCACTGTGGCTTTACCGATGTCAATGCCATAACCAGCTTGTAATCCTATATGAAAACGTCTGGCATTTGTTTGTCCTGTGTGTGAACGATTTGCCCCTTCCCAGTCAATGCGGCGGTGCGTGTCTATACTTAGGCGATCCATTCCCAATGCGGTGTTTAGGCGAATGTTGGCGATATCATGGCGATGGTACAGTCCCACGCCGATGGTTTTAATGTTGGATGATAGGGTTTTATTTAAGGTATGGTTTTGATTGTGATGGATGAGATATGCTCCTGTATGTTTTGATGAGTCCGCCACATTCAATCCAATTTGGGTAGCAGGACTTGCATGATTGCCAGATTGGAGTTTTGCCCAAATACTGTGCTGTGAATCACCAAGCCTGTCAAGTTGATGATAGATTTGACGGTCGTCGCTCAAACCTGTCTTTATTATCTCATTTGAAACTTTGCCTATGTGAATGGGGGCATCTATGATGGTGTGGTAATACTGTGCCAAAATACGGTGCGTACGCCCTGATGGGTGAATGTCATCGGCAAAGGCGTAGGTTTGGTTGGCATCTGCACTCGTTGCTTGCCAATTGGCTGTGTGACAGCCCAGCGATGAGGTCATGCTGTTGATATTTTTACAGGCAAAACCTTTGACATTGGTAAAACCAAAGGCTTCTTTATTGGCAGTTGCTTCTTGGAGTAGGGCAAAGGTGTTGGCAGGAATGACGTTGGCATCGGATTGATTGAGCTGTGAAAATAAAGCACGGTTGTATGTATTGGCAGCTAATGTGGCTTGCTTTGCCATACTGGGGTTGGCAGCCGCTCTTGGTGTAACGCCAATATCGGGCAGATTTGGTACCAAAATGGTCTTTGCTCCTGCTTGATGCAGTCGTTTGATGGAGCTGACCTGTGCAGATGATGCTGTGTTGATGTCCATCAAGGCTTCTGTGATGGGTTTTGAACTTGCTCCAAGCAAATCATTAGCACCAACCCACACCGCATACAAGGCATTTGGGTCAGCCTTTGTGTGATTGTTAAAATAGTTATCCATCTGTTGGCGAACCGATGGGATGCTAATCAGACCGAAGGCTGCTGTTTCATTTTTTTGAGCTTTGGCACCACCGATGGCATGGTTGGTGCCGGTGAGTGTGTTATTGTTATTGGGTTTGGCAGTCAGCCCATAAGTATCAGCCAACACGCCCGCCCATGTTGTGTCAGGATTGGTAGTAAATGAGCCATATGCTGTTCCTGCTATGGCAGAGATTGATGGATGGTTGTTGATTTGGTGTGCCAAATTGCCAGTATCTGATAAACTGTCTCCAAATACGATAAATTGGCTATAATCTTTGGCGTGAGTGGTATGTAAGCACATGGCAATCATTAGGGTTAATGATGATTGCTTGATAAAAGAGCGTTTGTTCATGGTCATCTCCAAAATAAAAACATCTGTAAAGTGTAACAATATATGACAATAATTACAAGTGTTTACCATAAAAAATTAAAATACAGCAACGTTACAGTTTGTGCGCCTTAGTTTCTTAGTTTGGAGTTGGTTTAGAGCAAGCAGTTGCCCACTTTTTTAAGATGCCATGAGATTTTTTATGACCAAAAGTTTAAGTTATTATTTGTTAATGGGGTTGTATCGTTTATGCTTATTAAAAGAGCGGTCAAAGAATTTAAATAGTGCCAATATTATCCATGAGATGAACAGATAAATAATACCTGCGGCAAAATAAATCTCCAAAGTCAGATAAGTTTTGGCGATGATATTTTTTGAGACATACATCAAATCTACGATGGTGATGGTTGATGCTAGGGCTGAACCTTTGAGCATGAAGATAACCTCGTTACTGTATGCAGGTATCATAATACCAAAGGCACGAGGTAGGGTAATATGGGTGAATTTTTGCACAGGCGACATGCCCAAAGCATCTGCCGCCTCCAATTCACCATGGGGAACAGCCTGTATCGCCCCACGCACAATCTCAGCGACATAAGCGGCGGTATTTAGGGTAAAGGCGATGATGGCACACCAATAAGCTTGACTGAGTATGGGTTTCCACAGCACACTCTCTTGGATGACCTTAAACTGCCCTAAGCCGTGATAAATCAGAAATATCTGTACCAGTAGAGGTGTGCCACGAAAAAAGAATATGTATAAAAAAGGAAAAATTTGCACCAAGGGATTCTTAGACAGGCGTAACAGCGCCAAAATCACCCCAAAAATTAGCCCAATGATGCTAGATAATGCCACAAGCTCTAATGTGGTGATGGATGCGTTTAGCAGTTCGGGAAAATGCGTGATGATCGCTTGCCAGTTCCAACTCATGCGTTTGCCCTCATGTGTTTTTGTTTAAGCATTTTTTTAGCGTAACGTTTGGCAGGGTTGGCACGCCACTCACCAAAGCTGATACAGGCAGTAACGATTGCTGTTAGGCAAAGATAGACAAAAGCTGCCATCAGATAAAAGGTAAAAGGTTCTTGGGTGGACTGAGCGGCACGAGATGAATAATAAATCAAATCTTTTAGTCCGATGAGTGAGATGAGAGCGGTATCCTTTAAAAGCACCAAAAATAAATTACCCAAACCAGGTAAGGCAACGACCCACATCTGTGGCAAAATGATGCGAAAAAAAGTTTGGGTAGGTTGCATGCCCAGCGACCAAGAGGCCTCCCATTGTCCTTTGGGAATCTCTTGAATTGCCATGCGAAATACTTCGGTGGCATATGCTCCGAACATGACAGATAGAGCAGCCACACCTGGCCAAAAGCTGCCAATATCAATGCGTCCCCCATAACCAAATACTTCTTTGGCAAAAAATGACACGATGATATCACCGCCAAAATAGATGGCAAAGACCACAAGCAGTTCAGGGATGCCACGCACCAAGGTGGTGTAGATATTGGCAAAACTTTTAAATAGCCAGCCATTAGAGAGCTTGGCAGTTGCCCCCAACAGTCCGAAAATCAACCCAAAAATCAAGCTCGTTAAGCCCAGTTTTATGGTCAAAATCGTGCCTTGCCAAAGTAAATCAGTATATCCGTGAAGTTCTAACATGGTGTGGCGGTCTTTATGGTTATTGTGTTGATGGTTTGAATAAAAATAGACAAGGTCTGCTTGTCTATTTTGAGCGCATTGATTGTTAAGGAGAATGACCTTATCAAATTGTTAAAATAGAACAAAACGCTTATTTTAACAATTTTTCAAAAATTTTGCTTAATTATTTTTGGCTGTATTGTTTGATGTATCCACAAAATCACTGACCGTCTGAATATCAGGGGTTTTGTCAGAGGGTGTGTTTGCAAAGTATTTTGCCATCAATTCATCATATTTGCCATTGGCTTTTAGGTGTGCCAAAGCGGTGTTAAACTCGTCTTTTAAGGCATCATTTTTACGCACCGCAATGCCTACCTTATCATTAATATCAATGGGCTTACCCTTAATTTCAAAGTTTGCACCTGCATCGGTTGCCAACCAATCAAAGGCTGGCACAAAGTCGGCAAGCATATAATCAATACGCCCTGCACTTAGGTCAAGATGAACTTTATCCTGCTTATCATAGGCTTTGATGATGGCATCGGGCTGATGTTTGGCAAGGTACTCACCTGAGACAGTGGTTTGTTGCACACCAACGGTCTTGCCTGCTAAGTCATTTATGGTGATGTTATCGCCTTTTTTACCAACCAATACCAGTCTATTATTAAAATAAGCATCAGAAAAATCAACCACTTCTAAACGCTCTTTTGTGATGGACATGCCTGCCATGATGGCATCAGATTTGTTGGTTTGTAGGCTTGGGATTAGAATGTCCCAGTCCTGTGCTACGATATCACAGTCAGCACCCATTTGGGTACATAGAGCATTGGCAAGGTCAATCTCAAAGCCGACCAGATTACCAGTATTATCCAAATAACTAAATGGCTTAAAACTTGATTCGGTAGCGATCAGTACTTTTTTGTTGTTATTTGTGTCATCGGTGGCAACAGTGGCGTCTGTGGATGTGGATTTGTCGCCCCCACAGGCACTCAGAGCAAGGGTGGTTAATGCGATGGCTAAGTATTTGATTTTCATGATAAAGCCTTTTGGTTGGTGGGTGGTTTTAAACGATTACTCTTTGCAGGATATGGCGACTATTTAGTTTTGGCGGTGTTGGTAGGCTCAGTGACCACTTGCTCGGTGCTATCCACGGATGCAAGCGTGGCAGTATCACCAAAGTGTTGTTTTTCTAGCTCGGCAAGTTTGCCATTGGCTTTTAGGGTTATTAATGCTTTATCAAAATCAGATTTTAGGGTGTCGCCTTTACGCACAGCAATACCAAGATTGTCGTTATTATTTATCTCATCACCGACCAATCCAAAGCCATCATTACCTTGTTTTAACCAGTCCATGGCTGAGACTTTCTCCGCCATGACCGCATGATTTCGCCCTAATTTTAGGTCAGAATAAGACTCGGCATAGGTGCCATGGAGTTGAACACGGTTGCCATCTTTGCCATCATACCTTTGGGTGATGTAGTCTGCCCCTGTGGTAGAACGCTGACTGCCTAGTATCTGATTTTTAATATGGTTAGGGTCAAATGAACCATCGGTTTTAGATATCCATACGATGGTATTGGAAAAATATGGTTCGGAGAAATCAACCTGTGCTTGGCGTTCGGGCGTGATGGATATACCAGCGATGACCGCATCATATTTGTTGGTTAAAAGACCAGGTAATAAGCCATCCCAATCTTGTGACACAACCTCACAATTTGCCTTGATTTCATTGCAGACAGCATGGATGACATCAACATCAAAGCCAACAATCTTACCATCAGCGTTTAGTTTGTTAAAGGGCGGATAATTGGCTTCTGTGGCGATGACCAAATTTCTGGCTTCACCAGTTTGGGCGGTGGTATCTGCCATGGCGGTATCGGCAGGTTTGTTACCCCCACAAGCAACCAAGGTACTTACTGCCAGCAGGCTTAGGGAGAATTTGCTAAGTGTGTTCATGATAATCCTTATATTAAATTGAGTTTAAAACAATCATCGGTTCGTTGCTATGGTATTATTGATGAGATGCCATAAATTCTTTGACACGTTCGGATTTAGGATTTTCAAAAACCTCGCTGGGTGTACCCATCTCTTCAATACGTCCTTGATGCAAAAAGACAACCTTAGTTGATACTTCTTTGGCAAATCGCATCTCGTGAGTAACAATAAGCATGGTACGCCCTTCACTGGCAAGTTCACGCATGACCGCCAACACTTCATTGACCAGTTCTGGATCTAGGGCGGAGGTGGGCTCATCAAATAGCAAAACCCTAGGTTTCATGGCAAGCGAGCGAGCGATTGCCACACGTTGACGCTGACCACCTGATAAGTTGTCAGGATAGGCGTCTTTTTTGTCCAGCAGTCCCACTTTACTAAGCAGGCGTTCACCCTCGGTGATGGCATCTGCCTTATTCATGCCCAGTACATGAATGGGTGCTTCGGTGATATTTTCTAAAATGGTTTTGTGTGGCCATAGGTTAAACGACTGGAACACAAAGCCTATCTTAGAGCGAAGTTTTTCAAGTTGTTTGGGGTTTTTGGCAACAAGCTCACCTTTTTTATGGGTCAATTGCAGTTCTTCATCGCCCATAAAAATCTTGCCAGCACTGGGCTTTTCTAACAGATTGATACAGCGAAGTAAGGTGGATTTGCCCGAGCCCGATGACCCTAAGATGCTGATGACATCGCCATCATAAGCGGTCAAAGAGACACCTTTTAAAACTTTAAGCGAACCATAATTTTTGTGAATGTCTTGTAAATCAAGGGCGATGGGGCGGTCAGTCATGAATTTCTCGGTTATTTTCTAAAATAAAAAGTTAATCGTATATTTTGAACAAATATGATAAAAAAGGCAAATCATTTTTAGCAAAATTAGTAAAATTTTTTAATTTTTTCATCAATTTGTCAAAATAATGATAAAAAGAGTAAAATATACGAAATGTATTTTAAGATGGGGTATGTTTTGGGCAAATTTGTATGATTTTTACCAAAGCGACCATTTTTGATTTTTCGCTAATTACTGACAATTGTCAAAAATATGCTATAATTAGCCATTTAACTTTTACTGCCATTAATGTTGTTACGGTGAGCCATGCCAGATGCCCAAAAATAAAACCACGACCACCAAAAATACAGGATTTTTTAATCGTCTGTGGCAGGGTTTTTTGACAACCGTTGGCACAGAGCGATTTTTTAAGATGTTCTCACCGTGGGTCAAATACCTGCTTGCCATCGCCTTTGTGTTTATTGGTGTCAGCACCATTTGGGGTTTGGCATTTGCTCCGCCTGACTACTTACAAAAAGACAGCTATCGTATCATCTTTATTCATGTACCCATGGCAAGCCTTGCCATGAGCGTCTATTTTGCCATGAGTGTGCTTGGGGTCATCTTTTTGGTATGGAAAATTAAAACCGCCAACATTGTTGCCCAAGCCATCGCTCCCATGGGTTTGATGGCGTGTGTACTGGCCTTGATAACAGGTTCTATTTGGGGCAGACCGACATGGGGCAGTTATTGGGTGTGGGATGCACGTTTGACATCCATGTTGATTTTGGCATTTTTGTATGTGGGGGTAATGGCATTATTTAGTGCCTTTGAGCATAGCCAAAATCGGGGTAAAGCGGCGGCGATTTTATCCATCGTCGGAGCGGTCAATCTGCCAATCATCAAATACTCGGTGGATTGGTGGAATACCCTACATCAAGGGGCAACTTTTACCGTTACCAATGCCCCAAAAATGCCAACCTCCATGTGGGCACCTCTGCTGATTATGTTATTGGGTGTGTATTTTTTGGTAGCAGCACTTGCCATTTATCGCACCAATTCCTTGATTTTGCAACGTGAACATAATAAAGCATGGGTAGCCAACTACCTAAATACAAAAAAATAGCTAGCTCAAAGAGGCAAGCGATGACACCACATTTTCAAAACTTTCAAGACTTCATCCACATGAATGGGCATGGCGTTTATGTGTGGGCAAGTTATGGCATTACTTTTTTACTCATCTTTGGGCTTATTTGGTACACTTTTGCCGAACGCAAAAAGATTATAAGAGAGCTTTATCAAAAAAATATCAGATTGACCAATAAACAACGTCAAAAATTAAACCAAAACAGTCCCCTCTCTTAACATTTAAACTAAAAAAGGCATTTTATGAATCCAACTCGCCAAAAAAAACTCATGTGGGTCATTGCCATGCTTTTGGGTGTGGCACTGGCAGTCGGACTGATTTTGTATGCCATCGGTCAGCAGACGGATTATTATTTTGACCCTACTGCCATCAGTGCTGGCAAAGCACCCAAAAATAAGCGTATCCGTGCAGGGGGCATGGTGGTGGCAGGTTCGGTCAAGCGAGACCCAAATGACCCATTAAATGTCCAATTTGAGGTAACTGATTACAAGGCGGTTGTGCCAATGACCTATCGTGGCGTGCTGCCTGATTTATTTGCCGAAAACTCAGGAGTTGTGGCAACAGGCACATTACAAGGAGATACGTTTGTAGCAAGTGAAGTGCTTGCCAAACATGATGAAAATTATATGCCCCCCGAGGTTGCCAAATCCCTAAAATCTGAACATGCCAAACAAGGGACGGACATCAATAACGGGCAATTTATCCCCGCCACAAGCATGGATGAGATTGACCAAAGGCAAGCAGAGCAAATCCAAAATCAACATCAATGATGCTTGTAGATGGTTGTTAAAAAGTTTGGGGAGGGTTGTTAAAAAGATAGTTAAGCAGTCAATCATCACGCCAAATCACGCAGGTGATACACCTCTTTTGTAGCATACAAATGTAAAACTGATGCCACTTTTATCGTCTGTCTGCTTATCTGACCGCCATACCTCATCAAAATCGTCTGTTATATTAGGATAATACGTGTCGCCTTGTATATCCAAATCCACCTCTGTGATTTGTAATACATCTGCCAGGCTTAGACTTTGACGATAAATCTCACCTCCGCCGATGATAAATATGCTGTCCTTACCCAGTTTTGACGCATCATCTTTGGCGTTATTGATGGCTGTGGTCAAATCATAAGCCACCATCACGCCATCAGCTGTCCATGCTCTATCTCGTGTGATGACATGATGGCTGCGATTGGGCAAAGGACGACCGAGCGATTCAAAGGTTTTTCGCCCCATGACAATCACACCTTCTGTGGTAATCTCTTTAAAATGCTTTAAATCAGCAGGAATGTGCCAAGCTAAGTCATTATCCTTACCAATGCAGTTTTGACGGTCTTTGGCGACCACATGGATGATTTTTGTCATCATCGCTCCTTATATCGCCACATCTGCTTTGATGCGTTCATGTGATTGATAATCCATGATTTTAATGTCATCAAAGCCAAAATCAAACAAGCTATCAATATCAGTATTTAATGCTAATTGACAAAGTGGCAATGGCTTACGGGTCAGTTGTAATTTGGTCTGTTCAAAGTGGTTATGATACAAATGCGTATCTCCCCCTGTCCACACAAAATCACCCACATCCAGACCACATACCTGAGCAACCATGTGGGTTAATAGGGCATAGCTTGCAATATTAAAAGGCACACCCAAAAACACATCCGCACTACGCTGATAAAGCTGACATGACAGTTTGTCATTTGCCACATAAAACTGGAACAGCGTATGACAAGGCGGTAGAGCAACTTGTCCTGCTTCAATCGGATTCCAGCCTGAGACAATGAGACGCCGAGAGTTGGGATTGGTTTTTATTTCGTTTACAAGCCAACTAAGCTGGTCAAAGCCATCCGCTTGATATGAGCCATCGGTGTTTTTGGTTGCTCCAAAGTTACGCCATTGATGACCGTATATCGCCCCCAAATCACCCTCCTGTCTGCCAAATCGTGCCGTCTGTTCAGCGCTTGCCCACTCATCCCAAATGGTTACGCCATTATCTTGTAAATATTTGACGTGAGTATCACCCTTAATAAACCACAAAAGTTCATAAATGATGGATTTCATGTGTACTTTTTTTGTGGTGAGTAGTGGAAAGCCATCTGTCAAATCAAACCGCATTTGATGACCAAAAATGGAGCGAGTGCCTGTGCCTGTGCGATCGGATTTGTCCGTGCCGTGGTTTAGGATGTGAGATAACAGTGCTAGGTATTGTTTCATGGGTTTTTCTCTTTTAGGGCGTGTTAAATGTCGGTATTTGTAATGAAAAATAGGGGAAATCGCACGTTTTTCAAGGATTTTGACGATGAAAAACAAGATTTAGTCATTTTTCATGCAAAAATGATTTAAAACATTAAGTTTTTGCCTTATTTTATAAAAATGTTATCAACGCTTAACACGCTCTAACAACTGTTCAAAAAATACCAATGTGGTTTTGGTATCAAAATAATGCTCATTTAGGCGAATATAAGTGGCATTCATTTTGGCAAATTGTTGCCAATCACCTTTTTCATCTTGATAAATAAACGCTAATGTATATATCAATTTACCTGAACTGGGATGTTTTACTTCATGGAAGTGTAGTTTGCATGCTTCATAGGATAAATATCTGGGTTTGATAAGTCCATGCTCTACAAAAGCGATTTTGTCAGGATATAATATCAGTCTTGGTTTTTGATATAAAAATGCCATGACACCAAACAGGATAAATATGACAATGCCAAATATCATACCAAACATATTTTTGCCGATAAAACCAGTGATTGCAAAAAATAAAGAAATCAGTAGAAAAAATACAGCAAAAATAAGACCAATACGCCCAAAATAAACATAAACCCCAATCGGAAATTCAAAAGTTTTTCCGTCAAAGGTAAATGTATTCATGTAATATCTCTTAATTTAAACCTATTAAAAAATGCTAAGGTTTTTTGTTTGTCAAAATGATATTTTTGATTGCCAAAAGATACATTTTTTGGGTTAAGATAAATAAGCAGTTTTTCCTTATCTTTATCATTTTTATCAAGGGTATAAAAATACAATAAAGACTGCTTGCCGTTTTGGTTTGTTATTGTCTGTTCCAAAAAATGCAAGTCCTGCCAAGCGATATGCCGTGGTATGGGTCTTATCATGACCACCTTGTCGGTGTGTAATATCATGGCAGGCTTTTTTGTGGATAATAATACCGATGTTATCAATAGTGCAAATACGGCATATATCGCTAATGCCCATGCGTTTTGGGTAATTATGGCAAACCCCACCGCCACACCAAAGCCGATAAGGTTTATGAGTATGGCGGTTAGTAGGGCTTTTTCCGAATGGGGCGTGGTGTAGACAGCAATCGGAAATTCAAAATTTTTACCGTCAAAGGTAAATGTACTCATGTAATATTTCCCAATTTAATCCTATTAAAAAATGCTAAGGTTTTTTGTTTGTCAAAATGATATTTTTGATTGCCAAAATACGTATTTTTTTAAATTAGGATAGGTAGGGGCAATTTATTCGCCTAATATTTTTGCATTAGGATTTTTGCCAGTCATAAATCTGTCTTTTCTGGGCAAGAGCCATTAACACCACTCCTGCAATAATCATCGGTAGGCTGTATAATTGCCCCTTACTCATCCATCCAAAAATCAACTCATAGCCCACATCAGGCTGGCGGAAAAACTCGGTAATAAAACGGCTATATCCATAGCCTAGCAAGAATAAGGCAGACACGGCATAACGTGGACGTGGCTTGGCACTAAACCACCATAAGAGGATAAATAACAGTACGCCCTCTGTAAAGGCTTGATAAAGCTGGCTTGGGTGGCGGGGCAGTAGGTAGTATTCGCCCATTTGCACGGCAATCTCATGTAAACTCGGGTCAGCATTGATAAGTTCATGGTCAGCATGCACCGCTTGGGGAAAGTGCATGAGATGAGCATAATCGCCATGCGACACCCGTCCCCACAGTTCGCCATTAATGAAGTTACCAAGCCGTCCAAAAAGTAGCCCAAGCGGTACACATGGGGCGATAAAATCCAATACGGTAAAGGCAGGTTTTTTGTATTTATGCCCAAAAAAGAACATGGCAACCAATACGCCAACAAAACCACCGTGAAAACTCATGCCCCCCTCCCATACCTTGAACAGATAAGCAGGATTTGCCAAAAATTCGCCAAAATTATACAAAATCACATAGCCAATGCGACCACCCAAAATCACGCCCATCGCCCCAAAGAATATCAAATCAGAGACCATCTCACCACTAAAATCACGCCGTTTTTTGCCACGATAAGTTGCCAATATATAGGCAGACAAAAAGGCAAGCAGGTACATAAGTCCATACCAATGCACTTGTAAAAAGCCCAAATCAAGGGCGACGGGGTCAAATTGGGGATGTGTGATTGCCATAAAAAACCATCATTAAAAATTTGCCTATGATAGCAAATTTTTAATGATTTTTAAATCAAATTAAACCAAATGCAATTTTGATGGTCAATTTAAAAGCAAATCCAAAAATAAGGTTAAAAAGCAAGCTAAGTACCTAAGTACGATGGTATCTGCTTTATGAAGTGGATAAGTAAATCCAATTTGGGTCAATCATTCGCCATAAATCTTGATGTGTTGGGCAAAAGCACAGCCCTTTTGGCGAGCAGCAACCACCATGGCATCATGCTCACCATAGAGTTTGGCTAGGGTGTTGGTTTTGGCTTGTTTTGTGCCACCACCTAGCCCTGCACCCACACTGATGGATGGATAGATACCGCCACGACCACCCACAAGACCAATGCCAATACCTGTGGCAGACAGTTTGGTATTTTGGTTTTCGGTTGCCTTGGCACTTTGGCTGATGCGAGCGACCTCGCTTTGTAGAAGGTTACAATCATGACCTTGATAATTGGTAGGATTGACGTATTGAGGGACGATGTTGGTTGTGGCACAACCTGTTAAAGCGACAGCGACAGCCGTTAATAAGATATGTGCTTTTTTTGTGGTTTTCATGCAAATGCCTGCCTGATAAGGGGTTGTGATGAGAGTTTGTGGGTATTGGGTTATTTGTTTTGTCCAGCACAGTTAGGACTATTTGGGATGGCCGTCAATGCTGTCCATTCAGCAGGGGTGTAGGCATGGATGGCTAGGGCGTGTACCGTACCCCCTTGTATGGTCAGATGGGGATTGACCAGATTATAGACGAGCTGATGGCGGAATGCCAAACGTTTGCCATCAAAGGCATCACTGACAATGATGAGTTTAAAGTGACTCTCTTTGCCATCAAAATACCCTGCGTGCATGTGGCTTTCGTTGTCCAGTGTCAAGTGTATGGGGTTTAGGGCATTTAGGGCATGGGTTAGGGCGGTTTGGGTCTTCATGAGTTTATCAAGTTTGTTAATGGGTCTTAGGATTGATGGGTTGGTATGGTTGTTTGAACCAACAATAACGATTATAATACCACATTAACAGAGCAAATATCAAAGACAGACACGCCCAAAATTACAAAGAGAGCATCATGACCGATCAATTGACAGACAATGCCCCAACTCCAAGCGACGTTCCGCCTCCACCTGTACCACCTGACGATGATGAATGTTGTCATAATAGATGTGGTGAGTTGTGCGTATTTGATATTTATCAATCACAAAAGGCAGATTATAATGCCAAATGGGGTCATGTGATTGATAAGATGAATGAAAACGAATGAATGATGTGTTATGTCTTTTTAGTAATGACGATTAAAAAGTCGTTTTTGTAAAAATTCTATGAATGGTTTTGGTTGTTTCAATCATAAAATTCACCAAATAATTCTCACAATTTTGCCAAAAAATGTTACACTAAGCCAAATTTTAAATGATAAATATTCATGAAAACCGCCATCATCCTTGTTAATTTGGGCACACCTGACGAACCGACTGTGCAGGGTGTTCGCCGTTATTTGCGTGAGTTTTTGTCTGATACTCGTGTGATTGAAATTCCCCCCTTTATTTGGCAAATCATCCTAAATCTGTTTGTGCTGACCACTCGCCCCAAGCGTGTCGCCCATGCTTATCAAAGTGTGTGGACATCTGATGGTTCACCGCTATTGGCGATTTTAAAACAGCAGGCAACCCTACTACAAGACCATCTTGCCAAACAGGGTAAAAATATTGCTGTGTTTGCCGCAACCACCTATGGTAATCCCAATATTAAGACAGTCATGGCAGATTTGCAGGACAAAGGTTATGATGATTTTATCGTCTTTTCACTGTATCCACAGTATTCAGCGACGACCACAGGGGCGGTATTTGATAAAGTGGCAGAATATTGTATGAAAAAACGTAACATGCCCTCTGTGCAGTTTACTAGGGGTTATCACGACCACCCTTTGTATATACAGGCACTGGCAGAGAGCATTCGTAAGTTTTGGACAAAGCAGGGGCGAGCTGATAGATTGCTGATGAGCTTTCATGGCATACCCAAGCCTTATGTTGACAAAGGAGACCCTTATGCTGATGAGTGTCGCAAAACGGCGGTTTTGGTTGCAAGTGAGTTGGGACTTAATACACATGAATGGGCGATAAGTTTTCAATCACGTTTTGGCGCCCAAGAATGGCTAAAACCCTATACCGATGAACTGCTTACCGAGTGGGGTAAGCAGGGCGTATCAGTGCAAGTGCTAAGCCCTGCTTTTTCTGCTGACTGCTTAGAGACCTTAGAGGAGCTTGCCATAGAAAACCATGATAATTTTATGAATGCTGGCGGTAAATCATATGAATATATCCCTGCTCTAAATACCGATGAGATACATATTAAGTTGATGGCAGAGATTGTGGGGCGGTACTTGTAATACAGTGCCTTACGTACCAACTTTGTGCCAAAATTTACCGTCAAAATAGATGACTAAATTAGGCAGGCGTGGTAAACTAACAAATTTATTTGAAAAATATTTTTGGAAATGGGTGCTATGAGTACTTTTTTGGTAATTATCATTGTATCGGTCATTTTGATTGGGTTGGGTCTGATTGTTCGTAGCGTATTTACCAAGGACTTTAAGGGTGATGCTAAGATATTGGCGTACAAGGACGGTTTGCCAATTTTGCCTCGTGATGAGCGTGGGCAGTCAGCACTTTTCATCAACAAACACAATCAAACAGCCAATACTAAGTCTGTCAAATCAGAACAACCGCTTAGCGATGAAAGTAAAGCCGATGCCCTATCAAGCCTTGCCATGGTTGCAAGTCAGGATTCTAACACGCATGACCATCATTCTCCCCAAGATGACAAAGCCGTCCATGTCTTGACTGATGAGCCCATCAAAAAGGAGCGATTTACCGAACCATCTGGCAACTTTACTCAGAATTCACCTGTGCTTGACCGCCATCTTGAACAGCAACAAGCCTTTGATCAAGATAATGACCCCTTGCTAAACGCCCAAGAGACGGTAACGGTTGTCATTACTCCCAAGAACCAATACAGTGGACTTTCAGGCAGGGCGGTGCTTGATATTGTCAGAGCCTATGGATTAAAATACGGTGTGATGAATATGTATCATCGCTATGAGCGTGAAGATGGCACGGGTAAGTTATGGTTTAGCATGTTGGGGGTAGGCTATGATGGGCTAGTAGAAGGTTTTGATTTGAATACCTTAACCGACAGTCATTTTAGTGGCTTATCGCTGTTTTTATCTTTGCCACATCCTCATGCTCTGCGCGGTTTTGACAGCATGGTATCTGTTGCCCAGATGATTGCCAAAGACATTAATGCTGATGTGCACGATGATGAAGGTTACATCTTAGATGGGACGTATTTGGCGAAGTTGCGTGCCAAAGTGGCTGATTATCGCTGATGTGCCTCACTCAAAAGCCGTCTTTTAGGGCGGTTTTTTAAACGTTAGATTTTAATCATTATTTACAAAATAACATGACCGATTTATTTGCCCCTTTATCTGCTGATATGCCTGCCAATGACAAGATGGCGATTATTGCCCAAATGCGTAAACTCATCAGAGTCCTAAAACACCATAATCACGCCTATTATGTACTGGATCATCCAACCATTACAGATGGTGAGTATGACAGTTTGCGTGCCAAATTAGTCCAGCTGGAAAATGACTTTCCCACGCTAAAACAACAAGACAGCCCAACCGATAACGTGGGTGATACGCCTTTGCCATTTTTTACTCAGGTCAGTCATGATTTGCCCATGTTATCGCTTGCTAATGCCTTTAATGCTGATGATGTGGCAAATTTTGTTCGCCGTGTTAATGAGCGTTTAGATGGCAAAAACCAAAATCCTGAATTTGAAATGGAACTTAAATTGGACGGTTTGGCGGTATCTTTAAAATACATCAATGGTGTATTTAGTCAAGCACTCACTCGTGGAGATGGGCAGGTGGGTGAGGATATTACGCACAACGTTCGCACCATTTATAACCTACCACTTGTACTTGATGACTGTCAAGACATTGATCTTTTAGAGGTGCGTGGCGAGGTGTTAATGCCAAAAGCAGGATTTTTAAAATTAAACGAACAAAGTCGTAAACGTGGCGAGAGGGTCTTTGCCAACCCCAGAAACGCAGCAGCAGGGTCATTAAGACAGCTAAATCCTGCCATCGCCAAATCCCGTCCGCTGGCTTTTTATGGTTATTCGGTCAATCAAGGTCTGCCCAATGCCATCACAACCCAAAGTGGAGCAATGCGTTTTTTGCAGGCACAGGGGTTTGATGTATCGCCCTTTAAAGTGGTGGCAAACTTACAACAAATTGATGACTTTTATCAAGAGACCATTACCAAACGAGATGAGTTGCCCTTTGAGATTGATGGCATGGTGGTTAAATTAAACTCGCTTGCCTTACAAGATGATTTGGGGTTTTTAAGTCGTGAGCCACGTTGGGCGACTGCTTACAAATTCCCTGCCACGACCGCCACAACACGCCTACTGGATGTAGAATGGCAAGTGGGACGTACAGGGCAACTCACCCCTGTGGGTAAGCTTGAACCTGTCAATGTTGGGGGCGTTACCGTGAGTAACGTTACCTTGCATAACTTTGGCGAGATTGAACGGCTTGGGGTCATGATGGGCGACATTGTGAGCATTCACAGAGCAGGGGAGGTAATCCCCAAAGTGTCCAATGTGATGGAAAATTTGCGTGATGATAATGTACGTGCAATCCATCTGCCAAATACCTGCCCTGTTTGTGATTCGCCTGTGGTGTTGCCAGATGGCGAAGCTTTGGCACGTTGCATGGGGGGACTGGTCTGTACCGCCCAAGCCCAAGAAGCCTTAATACATTTTGTTTCACGAAAAGCCATGGATATTGATGGTTTGGGGTCGCAGCGGCTCATTAAGTTTTTTGATATGCAGCTGATTAAGACCGTGGCAGACATTTATCGTTTGACAGATAAAGCACAGGTTTTACAAAAACTAGAAGGTTTGGGTGAAAAGTCGGTTGCTAATATGCTCTTTGCCATTGAAAAATCCAAAAACACAACCTTATCACGTTTTATTTTTGCTTTGGGCATTCGTGGTGTGGGCGAGAGTACGGCACGAAATTTGGCTGAGCATTTTGGTCGGTTGGACAGATTGCAAAATGCCAGTGTGGATGAACTGTTAAAAGTGGTGGATATTGGCAAGATTACCGCCAAAAATATCCATGAGTTTTTTCGCACAAAGCATAACATGGAGGTAGTTAATGATTTGATGGCATTGGGTGTGCATTGGCAAGCGGTTGTCAAGAATACAGCTAATGCCCCACTTGATGGTCAAACATGGGTGATAACAGGCACACTTGAAGTCATGGGGCGAGATGAGATCAAAGCTCATCTACATGCGTTGGGGGCAAAGGTTGTAGGGTCGGTGTCTACCAAAACAAGTGTGCTGCTGGCTGGGGATAAAGCAGGCTCTAAGCTGAACAAGGCAGATGAGCTTGGTGTGCGTGTGGTGAGTGAAAGCGAGTTTTTGGCATTATTGGCAGAGTATGGCAGGATGTGATGATGGCTGTCGTATTGAAAAATGTTAAAAATTTTTGATAAGAACGCACCTGCCTTTATTATGATTTATCATCTTTTATCATGATTTGTCATCAAAGCACCCATTTAATCATTAAAATTTTCGTAAAACTCCGATTTTATTGGGTTTAGATTTTTTATAAAGGCAGGTACGTTTTATTGTCATCAGTTATTGCAAGACTGACCGAATCAATTTTTCGGCATTGGCAAGAGTATCTTCGACATCAGATGGCTGGATTTGACTGCCTTTAATCAACTCATTGGCAGGGGTGTATATGACCTGTACCTGCCCATCAGTTTCGGTGATTAGCACCTTTAAGGGTAATGCTAGGGCAAAAGCAGGGTCTTTTTTCATGAGCGGTGTGCCTGCTTTGGGGCTGCCATAGATAATCACGGTGGCAGGTTGCATGGTCATACCGTCATCTTGGGCAGCTTTGGCGTGATCAATGGTGGCAAATACAGTCATGCCTTTGCTTTGGATGGCAGATTTTAGGCGACTAACCGTGGTATTAAAATCATAAGGGCTAACTAGATTGGTGTGAGTCATGGCGGTGGCTTTTGTTGGTTCGTGGACAGGACTGATGGCAGTACATGCACTAAGTGATAAGGTCAGGGCAAGTAAGGCTAAGCTGGGGGTTTTCATGATATTTTCCTAAAATAAATTTCCTAAAAATACAACTGGGCATCTTTGCCTTTGTCATCTGTTGTGCTGTCATAAAATGACTGTTTTGGTTTAAGGCAGTTCAACTACAAGTTAAGTTTTTAAATCAAGTCATCAATAATTAATTGCATCATTAAAGATTTAACATGATGAAGATTTAACATGATGAGTCTGACATGCCCCATATTAGCACCAAATGAGATAAAAATAAAGTATGAGATAAAAATAAAGTCAAAAATTTTAGTAAAAGTTCAAAAAGTACTTGCAAATACCAAAAATATGTATATAATAGCAGTCCTTAACAACCTTAGGCGACTGGCTCAATTGGTAGAGCAGCGGACTCCAAATCCGCAGGTTGGGGGTTCGAGTCCCTCGTCGCCTGCCATCTTTTTGCATTCCCCTTTTTTAATCATCACTTCCTTATTTTAAGGAAATCTCTTGCATGAGCGACAATAAGAATAATTCCCAACAAAATGACACCAAAGGCGATTTAGAAACTCGTTTGGCGGATGCCAAAGCAACTGCCAAGAGTCTACTAAACAAACGCAAAGCCGTTGTTGTGTCCGAAGAAAACGTCGTTGATGTGGCAACCACTCGCTCAGGGGTGGATATTGCACTATGGCTGATCGCCATTTTGGCACTTATTAGCTCAACACTCATTTCTACCTATTTGCCACGTTATTGGGCACCTGCGACCAGCAGTATCAATCAACTGATTATTACAGCGACTTTGGTAATTTTGGCGGTGATTTGCCTTGCGTTTACCCATCAAGGACAGGCCTTTAAAGTACTTCTAAAAGATGCAGGTATTGAACTTCGTCGTGTAACATGGCCTACCAAAAACGAGACCTTTAAATACACATGGCAGGTCATTGTGGTGATGATTATCGTGGGTCTTATCGTGTGGCTGTTGGATAATTTATTTAATTATCTGCTTGGGTTTATTTTGCATTAATCTTACATTTTATCGGTTCATATCGTTAGTAAATCATTAGGAAAACTATCATGCGTTGGTATATCATTCAAGCATTTTCAGGTTATGAAAAACAAGTTCAACGCGCCTTAATTGAGCGTATCAAAAGAAGTGAGCTCTCTGAATATTTCGGTGATGTGCTTGTGCCAACCGAAGAGGTGATTGAGATGCGTGATGGCAAAAAACGCACCGTTGAGCATAAACTGTTCCCAGGCTATGTGCTTATTGAGATGGAGATGCGTGAGGATACATGGCATGTGGTCAAGGATTGTCCGAATATCTCAGGTTTTATTGGTGGCACCAAAGACCAACCTGCACCCATTACTAAAATAGAAGCTGACCGTATTTTAAACCGCATCAATAAGAGTGCAGATGCACCAAGACCGAAGACCATGTTTGAACCGGGCGAAGAGGTGCTTATCATTGATGGTCCTTTTGCTGATTTCAAAGGCATGGTTAAAAAAGTGGATTATGAGAAATCTAAATTATCTCTAACTGTCAGCGTATTTAGTCGTCCAACAGATGTTGAGATTGAATTTGCAAAAGTTGAAAAAACAGTTTAATTTTTTATAAAAGTCTGTTATAATAACCCTTTGGCTCTGAACAGATGTTTAGAGCTTTTGATTGATATGAAAAATTAACATGCAACTTAGTTTAACATGCAACTTAGCACTGAGTTCATTGTTTGATTAACTTAGGCGAATTTGAAAGTACTGACTTTTAAATTTGAAACATTACGGGGAGCTAGTTTTAGCGTTATTACCCATCATTGGAGAGCATTCTCATGGCAAAGAAGATTGATGGCTACATCAAGCTACAAGTGCCTGCTGGTAAAGCAAACCCATCACCACCTATTGGCCCGGCTTTGGGTCAAAAAGGCGTGAATATCATGGCATTTTGTAAAGAATTTAACGCCGCTTCTGCAAATATTGAACCGGGTCTACCAATTCCTGTGGTTATCACCGTATTTAGCGATAAGTCATTTACGTTTGTGATGAAGTCACCACCTGCAGCAGTACTACTGCGTAAAGCAGCTGGCATTACCAAAGGTTCTGCTGTTCCTAACAAAACCAAAGTTGGTACAGTTACCCGTGCCCAGTTAGAAGAAATTGCCAAAACCAAAGAAGCGGACTTGACTGGTGCTGATTTGGATGCGGCTGTACGTACCATCGCTGGTACTGCCCGTTCTATGGGTCTTAATGTGGAGGGTGTGTAATGGCTAAGCTAACCAAGCGTCAAAAGCTAATCAGCGAAAAAGTTGATGCTAACAAACTATATACCATTGAAGAAGCGGTTGAGATTCTAAACAGCCTACCTGCTGCTAAATTTAAAGAATCTATTGACATTGCCATCAATTTGGGTGTTGATCCACGTAAATCAGACCAAGTGGTTCGTGGTGCAACCAACCTACCTGCTGGTACTGGCAAAACTAAGCGTGTTGCGGTATTTGCCCAAGGTGCAGCAGCTGATGCCGCCAAAGAGGCAGGTGCAGACGTGGTAGGTTTTGAGGACCTGGCAGAGAGTATTAAAGCGGGCAATCTTGATTTTGATGTTGTTATCGCCTCTCCTGATGCCATGCGTGTTGTTGGTCAGTTGGGTACTGTATTGGGTCCTCGTGGTTTAATGCCAAACCCAAAAGTTGGTACGGTTACCGCTGATGTGGCAACTGCTGTTAAGAACACCAAGGCAGGTCAAGCCCAATACCGTGTTGATAAATCAGGTATCATTCATGCTTCTATTGGTCAGGTAGGCTTTACAGGCGAACAAATTGAGCAAAATGCCACTGCTTTATTAAACGACCTAAAACGTGCCAAACCAGCGACCTCTAAGGGTATTTATATCAAGAAGATTACGCTGTCTAGCACCATGGGGCCTGGTCTTGCTATTGACCCAGTGCCACACCGTGCTAACAAATAATTTTTGATGGATTTGGGCGAAAAATCATAAACCACTTACTTTTTAGGGTTTTTGCCTATTATGCCATAATTTTGTGGTGAGTTGTTTGTATGACTTATCACAATAGCAAAATTTGACATATTAGCTCAGCACAACGGGTTGTGCTGTCTAAGACCGTAGGTGCTGATGGTTATTCTTAAACATTGGTCTAATGAATGAGTAAAATCATTCGCCTACGCAGACGGTGAAAATATCACCGTACATTCGGTGCAAATTCTTATATGTTTAGGCAATAAGGATTTGTAAAATTAATTATCACTCAGTGATAAATATGGAGACAACCCATGGCACTAAACCTTCAAGACAAACAAGCAATTGTTGCTCAGGTAAATGAAGCTGCCAAAGTTGCCCTATCTGCTGTTGTTGCCGATTCTCGTGGTGTAACAGTGGGTCAGATGACCGAACTTCGTAAACAAGCTCGTGCAGCTGGCGTGGAAATGCGTATCGTACGTAACACGCTATTACGTCGTGCCTTAGAAGGTACTGATTATGCTTGCATGAATGATGTTTTTGTGGGTCCTACCTTGATTGCATTTTCAAATGAACACGCAGGTGCAGCGGCACGTCTGTTCAAAGAATTTGCCAAAGGTAATGACAAGTTTGAAATCAAAGGTGCAGCTTTTGAAGGCGAATTTATTGATGCAAAATCCATTGATAAACTGGCAACCCTACCTACTTACGACGAAGCGATTGCACGTCTGATGGGTACCATGAAAGAAGCAGCAGCGGGCAAATTGGCTCGTACACTTGCTGCTCTTCGTGACAAAATGGAAGCCGAAGCTGCCTGATGATGGGTATCGGTTATCATTTTTGTTTAATCAAATTTTTTATTTAATCTTTATTTTTAGGAATAATTGCTATGTCACTAACTAACGAACAAATCTTAGATGCTATCGCTGCCAAATCAGTCATGGAAATCGTTGAGCTTATCTCTGCGATGGAAGAAAAATTTGGCGTATCTGCCGCCGCACTGGCTGCCGCTCCTGCTGCAGGTGGTGAAGCTGCTGCTGCTGAGGAAAAAGACGACTTTAACGTTGTTATTACCTCTGCTGGTGATAAGAAAGTTGCTGTCATTAAAGTAGTACGTGAAGTAACTGGTCTTGGTCTAAAAGAAGCCAAAGACTTGGTTGAGGGTGCACCACAAAATATTAAAGAGGGTGTGTCTAAAGCCGAAGCTGAAGAGCTTAAGAAAAAACTTGAAGAAGCTGGCGCTTCTGTTGAACTTAAATAATCTAAGTTTAACCACTTAATCTCATTTTCTTGGGTTGATAATCATCAATTCAGGGTAAGAGAGTTGACAAAAACTCCATTTTGTTATTGCAAGATGGAGTTTTTTGCTGTATAATTTGGTATTTGACCTTTTGTGTTAGCACGGTCTTTCAAGCTGGTGTCAGCACACTTCAAAAAGGACAAACACTCCCATGCATAAGCCATATTTTTAAAGTGTTTAACAAGCTAAATGCGTTATCGTGTTTGGCGTGTTTTTGTGTCTTTGGTATTTAACATGCAAAACAAAAGGGCAGTGATTGATTTTTGAGGGTTGGTAGTTTCTTTCTGGTACTCAATCAGAGTGCTTTTCTTAGTTTAACGTAAGGATTCTTAATGGCATATTCTTATACTGAAAAAAAACGTATTCGTAAAAGTTTTTCTCGTCTGCCTGATGTGATGGACGTGCCGTACTTGCTCGCCATTCAGGTGGATTCTTACGAGCAGTTTTTACAAGAACACAAAAAACCTGCTGCCCGTGCTAATATTGGTTTGCAAGCAGCATTTTCATCTATTTTTCCGATAACCAGCCATTCTGGTAATGCTGAGTTGCAGTTTATTGAATATTATTTGGGTGAACCTGAGTTTGATGAACGTGAATGTATCATGCGTGGTTCAACCTTTGCCGCTCCACTGCGTGTCAAGATTCGTTTGGTGGTCAAAGACAAAGATGTCAAAGATAAAGAGAGTAAAGCGGCGATTAAAGATATCAAAGAGCAAGTTGTGTATATGGGTGAGATGCCACTCATGACCGATAATGGTACATTCATCATTAACGGTACTGAACGTGTGATTGTCTCACAGTTGCACCGTTCACCGGGCGTATTCTTTGACCACGACAAAGGTAAATCGCATTCTAGTGGTAAAGTGTTATATAACGCTCGTATCATTCCTTACCGTGGTTCATGGCTTGACTTTGAATTTGACGTCAAGGATTTGGTGTATGCTCGTATTGACCGTCGCCGTAAATTGCTTGCAACTATTATACTGCGTGCCATCGGTATGAATACTGCCGATATTTTATCCACATTCTTTGAGACCGTAGATGTTTTTAAAGGGGATAGTGGTTTTGAGATTGAGCTTGTACCTGAGCGTCTACAAGGCGAGATGGCACAATTTGACATTGTCTCACCCGATGGCAAGGTGATTGTTGAACAAGGCAAACGCATTAACGCACGCCGTATCAAAGAAATCCAAGCATCTGGTATGACTAAATTAGCTGTGCCTGATGAGTATCTTTATGAGCGTGTCCTTGCCCAAGATGTGATTTATCATGATGAGGTCATTGCTCGTGCTAATAGCTTGATTGATCATGAGTTGCTTATTAAACTCATTGATAAAGATATCAAAGCCTTTAAAATCCTATTTACCAATGACATTGACCATGGAGCGTATATCGCTGATACGCTACGTGCTGACACGATTAATACACGTGAAGAGGCACTCATTGAGATTTATAAAATCATGCGTCCAGGTGAGCCACCAACCTTAGAAACTGCTGAAAAACTATTTGAATCCATGTTTTTTAGCCATGAGCGTTATGATTTGTCAAATGTTGGTCGCATGAAGTTTAACCGCCGTTTGGGTCGTGATTTTGTAAATAGCGACAGTATTGATGTGCAACGTGAACAGGGTGTGTTATCCAATCAAGACATTGTTGATGTACTAAAAGAGTTGATTGAAATTCGTAATGGTCGTGGTGAGGTTGATGATATTGACCATTTGGGTAACCGTCGTATCCGCTCGGTTGGTGAGATGACCGAGAATCAATTCCGCATTGGACTTGCAAGAGTAGAGCGTGCTGTCAAAGAGCGTTTGACTGTTGCCGAATCTGACAATCTGTCTCCCCAAGATTTGATCAACTCTAAGCCTGTGGCAGCTTCCATCAAAGAATTTTTTGGTGCATCGCAACTGTCGCAATTTATGGATCAAAACAACCCATTATCAGAGATTACCCATAAGCGTCGTGTCTCTGCCTTAGGTCCTGGTGGCTTAACTCGTGAGCGTGCAGGCTTTGAGGTTCGTGATGTACACACCACGCACTACGGTCGTGTGTGTCCGATTGAGACGCCAGAGGGTCCAAACATTGGCTTGATTAACTCATTGGCGGTTTTTGCCAAGACCAATAACTTTGGGTTTTTAGAAACGCCTTACCGTCGTGTTGTTGATGGTAAGGTAACCGATGACATTGAATACATGTCTGCCATTGAAGAGGTTGGGGCTGTTGTTGCCCAAGCAGATTCACCCATGAACGAACATGGCGAACTGACCGAAGAGATGGTTATGGTACGCCATCATGGTGAATCGGTACGAATGAGTCCTGATAAAGTAACACATATGGACGTCTCGCCACGCCAAGTGGTGTCAGTGGCAGCAAGTTTGATTCCATTTTTGGAGCATGATGATGCCAACCGTGCTTTGATGGGTTCAAACATGCAACGTCAAGCAGTACCAACCTTGCGTGCTGATAAACCGCTTGTGGGTACAGGCATGGAACGCCATGTTGCTCGTGACAGTGGCGTGTGTGTTGTCGCCAAACGTGGCGGTGTGATTGAAGAGGTTGATGCCAGTCGTATTATCGTACGTGTCAATGATGCTGAAATGATCGCAGGTGAGGCAGGTATTGATATTTATAACCTCATCAAATACACTCGCTCCAACCAAAACACCTGTATTAACCAACGCATCATTGTCAATGCTGGCGATGTGATTGCTCGTGGTGATATCTTGGCTGATGGCCCATCTACTGATTTGGGTGAACTTGCTTTGGGTCAAAACATGCGTGTGGCGTTTATGCCATGGAATGGGTATAACTTTGAGGACTCTATTTTGCTCTCTGAGCGAGTGGTTCAAGAAGACCGTTTCACCACGATTCACATTCAAGAGTTAACTTGTGTGGCTCGTGATACCAAACTTGGGCCAGAAGAGATTACAGGCGATATTCCAAACGTGGGCGAGGCAGCTCTGTCTAATCTTGACGAAGCGGGTATTGTCTATATCGGTGCTGAGGTGGATGCTGGTGATATTTTGGTTGGTAAAGTAACACCAAAAGGTGAAAGTCAGCTGACCCCAGAGGAGAAGTTACTTCGTGCCATTTTTGGTGAAAAAGCGGCGGATGTTAAAGACACATCTTTGCGTGTGCCATCATCAACCAAAGGTACGGTTATTGACGTGCAAGTCTTTACCCGTGATGGATTGGAAAAAGACAGCCGTGCCAAAGCCATTGAAAAAGCAATGCTTGATGATTATCGTAAAGACCTAAAAGAAGAGCTTGTTATTTTTGAAGCGGCGGCACGTGGTCGCATCATCACCTTGTTAGATGGTAAAAAAGTCTCAGGCGGTGCAGGCTTTAAAGCAGGTACGGTACTAACAGGTACTGACATGGAGAGCTTAGCACTTGAAACCTTGCTTGACATTCAACCTGCCGAAGAGGAAATCTCTGAACGTCTCACTCAGATTGCTGATTACTTAACCGATAAGCAAAAAGAGATTGATGATAAATTTGCCAGAAAAAAAGCCAAACTAACCGCAGGTGATGATTTGGCTCATGGTGTGCAAAAAATCGTGAAGGTATATTTGGCGGTAAAACGTCGCATCCAGCCAGGTGACAAGATGGCAGGTCGTCACGGCAACAAGGGTGTCGTCTCTCGCATCATGCCAGTTGAGGATATGCCTTATGACGAAAATGGCAATCCTGTGGATATCGTATTAAACCCACTTGGCGTACCATCTCGTATGAACATCGGTCAGGTGCTAGAAACGCATCTGGGCATGGCGGCACGTGGTTTGGGCGATAGGATTAATGCCATGTTACGTTCGCAAGTTGCTGTTGGTGAGCTTCGTGAATTCTTAGATAAGATTTATAATCAAGTCGGTGGCGAACAGGTGGATTTGGACAGTTTGTCCGATGAAGACATCCTAGCCATGGCTGATAATTTGCGTGCTGGTGTGCCAATGGGTACGGCTGTCTTTGATGGTGCCAAAGAAACTCAAATCAAAGAGCTGCTTACGTTGGCAGGACTTGATGAATCAGGTCAGCAAACGCTATATGATGGACGTACAGGTAAGAAATTTGACCGCCCTGTTACGGTCGGCTATATGTACATGCTTAAATTGAACCACTTGGTTGATGATAAAATGCACGCCCGTTCAACTGGCTCTTATTCACTGGTAACCCAACAACCATTGGGTGGTAAAGCACAATTTGGTGGTCAGCGTTTTGGTGAGATGGAAGTTTGGGCGTTAGAGGCATATGGTGCAACCTACACCTTACAAGAGATGCTTACTGTGAAGTCGGACGATGTTGAGGGTCGTACACGCATGTATAAGAACATCGTCGATGGTGAACAATACATGAATCCTGGCATGCCAGAATCATTTAACGTACTGACCAAAGAAATTCGCTCTTTGGGTATTAATATTGACCTAAAAGAGAAAAAGTAATTGCTGTTAAGTTGGGTGCTTGTCTTTGGATGGGCATCCGCTTGCGATGAGATAAAACTAAACGGAGAAGTCATTTGAAAGATTTATTAGACATCATGAAAAGCCCTGCTGATGGTGGGCTAAAAGAGTTTGACAGCATTCAAATTTCTTTGGCAAGTCCTGATACCATCAAATCATGGTCGCATGGTGAGGTTAAAAAGCCAGAAACCATTAACTATCGTACCTTTAAGCCTGAGCGTGATGGTCTGTTTTGTGCCAAGATCTTTGGGCCTGTGAAGGACTTTGAATGTCTGTGTGGCAAATACAAACGCCGTAAGTTTCAAGGCATTATTTGTGAAAAATGTGGTGTGGAGGTAACTACTGCCAAAGTTCGCCGAGACCGCATGGGTCATATTGAGCTTGCCAGTCCTGTGGCACATATTTGGTTCTTAAAATCCTTACCAAGTCGCATTGGTCTGTTGCTTGATATTACCCTGCGTGATATTGAGCGTGTGCTTTATTTTGAAAGCTATATCGTAACCGACCCTGGCATGACAAGCCTTGAAAAGTATCAACTTTTGGATGATGAGCAATATTTTAATGCCCTAGAACAATACGGCGATGAATTCATCGCAAAAATGGGTGCAGAGGCTGTTCAAGATTTGTTAAAAGACATTGATGTTGATGGTGAGATTGATGAGCTTCGTACTGCCATTCCCCAAACAGGCTCTGAGACCAAGCTTAAAAAAATGTCAAAACGCTTGCAACTGCTAGAAGCGTTCCGTGATTCAGGTAATAAGCCTGAATGGATGGTGATGACAGTATTGCCTGTCTTGCCACCTGACCTACGCCCTTTGGTACCACTTGAAGGCGGTCGTTTTGCCACCTCTGATTTGAATGATTTATATCGCCGTGTCATCAATCGTAATAACCGTCTAAAACGTCTGCTTGAACTTAATGCCCCTGACATCATCGTACGTAACGAAAAGCGTATGCTCCAAGAGGCGGTAGATGCACTCTTAGATAACGGTCGTCGTGGTCGTGCCATCACAGGTTCAAACAAGCGTCCACTCAAATCGCTTGCTGATATGATTAAGGGCAAACAAGGTCGTTTCCGTCAAAACCTGCTGGGTAAACGTGTAGACTATTCTGGTCGTTCGGTCATCGTGGTAGGCCCTACCTTGCGTCTGCACCAATGTGGTCTGCCCAAGAAAATGGCATTAGAGTTGTTTAAGCCATTTACTTATGCCAAACTGTTACAAAATAACATTGCCCAAACCATCAAAGCTGCCAAAAAAATGGTAGAGCGTGAAGAACCTGTGGTGTGGGACATGCTTGCAAGCGTCATTCGTGAGCATCCTGTGCTACTTAACCGTGCCCCAACGCTTCACCGTCTGGGCTTGCAAGCCTTTGAGCCTGTTCTTATTGAGGGTAAGGCCATTCAGCTACATCCTTTGGTATGTGCAGCGTTTAACGCCGACTTTGACGGTGACCAAATGGCGGTTCACGTGCCATTAACCTTAGAGGCTCAGCTTGAAGCTCGTGCCTTGATGATGTCTACCAATAACGTTTTATCGCCTGCCAACGGTGACCCGATCATTGTGCCATCACAAGATGTGGTACTTGGTCTGTACTATATCAGTCGCAGTCATGTCAATGCCAAGGGCGAAAATATGACATTTAGCACCGTCAATGAGGCTTTACGTGCCATTGGCTCTGATGATTTGTCGGTTAATGCCAAGGTCAAAGTGCGTGTTACTGAGACGATTTTGGATGAAAAAACGGGTGAGAAAACCACCAAAACCGAAATCAAAGACACAGTTGCAGGGCGTTTGCTTATTTGGAATATCATGCCAGAGGGTATGGCTTTTGAAGAATGCAACAAAGAGATGACCAAGAAAAATATCTCTAAGCTACTAAATTCATGTTATCGTCAATTGGGCGTCAAAGAATCCGTTCTGTTTGCTGACCATTTGATGTATCTAGGCTTTGCCCAAGCGACCCTATCAGGCATCTCAATCGGTATGGAAGACATGGTGATTCCACCAAACAAAAAAGAGATTGTCGATGCTGCGGACGCCGAGGTACGTGAGATTGAACAGCAGTTTGAGGGTGGTTTTGTTACCGCAGGTGAACGCTATAACAAAGTGGTTGATATTTGGTCTCGTACATCTGATAAAATCGCCAATGCGATGATGGATAACTTATCGACTGATGAGGTGATAAACAGTCAAGGTGAGATTGAGAGGGAAAAATCCTTTAACTCTATCTATATGATGGCAGATTCTGGGGCTCGTGGTAGTGCCACTCAGATTCGTCAGCTTGCTGGTATGCGTGGTTTGATGGCAAAACCAGATGGCTCTATCATTGAGACACCCATCAAGGCGAACTTCCGTGAAGGTTTGACGGTACTCCAATACTTTATCTCAACGCACGGTGCTCGTAAAGGTCTTGCTGATACCGCCCTAAAAACTGCCAACTCAGGTTATCTAACTCGTCGTTTGGTGGACGTGGCACAGGATTTGGTGATTACCCATGATGACTGTGGTACTGATGCAGGACAGCTTATAACCCCTGTGATTAAGGGTGGTGATATTGTTGAGCGTTTAGGTGATCGTGTGCTGGGTCGTGTAACTGCCAAAGATGTCGTCAATCACGACGGCGAGGTGATTATTCTTGCAGGTACGCTCATTGATGAGCGTTTGGTTGAAGTGTTAGATAACAACGCCATCGATGAGGTGTATGTACGTTCAGTCATTACCTGTGAAGCAACGCAAGGTGTGTGTGCTAAGTGTTATGGTCGTGATTTGGCTCGTGGTCATTTGGTTAATATTGGCGAGTCGGTTGGTGTTATGGCAGCACAGTCTATTGGTGAACCTGGTACACAGCTGACCATGCGTACTTTCCACGTCGGTGGTGCAGCAAGTGCCGCATCAGTGGACAACAGTGTGTCTGTGGGTAATAACGGTACGGTACGTTTTCATAACATGAAGACCGTAGAGCATACAGATGGTCATTTGGTGGTTGTATCACGTTCAGCTGAAATTGGCGTGACAGACTCCCAAGGTCGTGAGCGTGAACGTTATAAAGTGCCATATGGTTCTAACATTTTGGTGCGTGATGGTGATGAGGTGAGTGCAGGCGATGTTATTGCCAAATGGGATCCACACACCCATCCAATCATTACCGAATTTGCTGGTACGGCACGGTTTAGCGATATTGCAGATGGCATGACCGCAACTGTCAAGGTAGATGAGACCACAGGCATGAGCTCCTTTGAGGTGTTGGCAGGTAAAGACCGTCCAAGCCTATCCAAGGATTTGCGTCCTGCCATCATCTTAGACACAACAGACGGGCGTGAGGTGGTCTATTTCCTACCTGCTGAGACTGTGATTCGTGTGTCAGAGGGTGAGACAGTAGCAGCAGGTTCGGTACTCGGTCGTGTGCCACAAGCCACATCAGGCACCAAAGACATCACCGGTGGTCTACCACGAGTGGCTGATTTGTTTGAAGCTCGTAAGCCAAAAGACCATGCCATCATGGCAGAGGTCAGTGGTACGGTGTCATTTGGTAAAGAGACTAAGGGCAAAAACCGCTTTATCATCACAGACGAAGAGGGTAATGAGCATGAAGAGTTGATTCCAAAATGGCGTCAAATCAACGTGTTTGAGGGCGAACATGTGGAGTGTGGCGAGGTTATCTCTGATGGCCCTCAAAATCCACATGACATCTTGCGTCTAAAAGGTGAGACAGCATTGGCAAATTATGTGGTCAAGGAAGTCCAAGAGGTTTATCGCTTGCAGGGTGTGAAGATTAATGATAAGCACATTGAGGTGATTATCCGTCAAATGCTTCGTAAGGTGGAGGTGATTGATGGAGGTGATTCTAGCTACTTTAAAGGCGATCAGGTGGAATACACCAAAGTACGTGCCCTAAACGAAGAATTCACCGCCAATGGTAAATCCCCCATCACCTATGAGCGTCAGTTGCTGGGCATTACCAAAGCATCGCTTGCAACAGAGTCGTTCATCTCAGCGGCATCATTCCAAGAGACCACACGTGTCTTAACGGCAGCGGCAACGATGGGCAAAGTAGATGACTTGTCAGGTCTTAAAGAGAATGTGGTGGTTGGTCGTTTGATTCCTGCTGGTACTGGTTTGGCATATCATCAAAACCGCCAACGCTTGGCTGAGCGTGGTTTGGAGCCTGTGATTACCGTTACCGAAGACCCATACGCCAACCCTGTTGATACATTGCTTGCCAAAACAGATGCCGAAGTTGACCTTGCAGCAGCATTTGCCAGTGAATTTGGTCAAAGTGAATAACCCTTAACAATAAAAAAGCTCGCTTAGGCGAGCTTTTTTTATGGGGCATTGCTGTCTTTGGCATTTATAATGAAAATAATCAATCTAACCATTTAACCATTTAACCATTTAATCGTTTACATGGTATCGTGTACGTTGAAATTTTTGGCGATATTTTTAATTTGATGGTAATGGTAAAGATGCCTTAGGCTTGATACCCTGTCAAAACTCTCCTGTAAGCGACCAGCCATTAACAAGTGGGTAACGACGTTCACGCCCAAAGGATTTTTTGCTAATCTTAGTACCGATTGCCCCTTGACGGCGTTTGTGTTCAGATTTGTCTACCATCGTCAGCACACGTTCAACGACCACAGGGTCAAAGCCTGCTGCACAGATGGCTTTGTAGCCCAAATCTTCATCAATATACATTTTTAAGATGGCATCAAGCAGAGCATAATCAGGCAAGCTGTCTTGGTCAGTTTGGTCAGGACGCAATTCAGCCGATGGTGGGCGAGTGATGACACGTTTAGGGATGACAGGTTCATCTTCTAAGCGATTTCTATAATCTGCCAGACGATAGACATCGGTCTTATAGACATCTTTTAGGACGTCAAACCCACCTACCATGTCGCCATAGAGTGTGGCATAACCGACCGCATTTTCTGATTTGTTGCCAGTTGAGATGACCATATGCCCAAATTTGTTGGACAAAGCCATGAGTATCACACCTCTTGCCCGAGCTTGTAGATTTTCTTCGGTAACATCAGGAGTTGACCCGACAAACAGTGGTGCAAGTGTGGATTTGAGTCCTGCCACTGCATCATGGATGGGGCAGATGGTGTAAGAGACATTTAGGCGAGCGGCTTGGGCGGCGGCATCGTCCAGACTCATCTGTGATGTGTATTCATAAGGCATCATGACCGCATAGACCTTATCAGCCCCCAACGCATCAACGGCGATGGCAAGAGCCAACGCACTGTCAATGCCTCCTGACAGACCCACAATCACACCCTTAAAGCCCGAACGATTGACATAATCACGCAGACCAACCACCAAAGCCTGATAAATTTGTGATTCTTCGGATAAATCTAGCGGGGGTTTGGTTTGGGTGTCAAAACGTCCACTGGATACATCAAAGGTTGCCATGATGAGCTGATTTAAGAATCTTGCCCCTTCGTGAGCAATTTTGCCATCGTCTTGACTGATGATAGAACCACCATCAAAGACAATGTCATCTTGGGCGCCGACGGTATTGACATAGATGATGGGCAGTTTGTGCGTTGATGACTGGCGATTGATGAGTGCTTTACGTTCTGTTTGTTTGCCAATTTCAAAGGGGGAGGCATTTAGCACGACCACCATTTGTGCCCCTTCATCTTTGAGTGCTTTGATGGGTTTGTCATGCCAAATGTCTTCGCAGATAAGCAGTCCTATGGTCAGCCCTTTGTAGTCAAAGAGGACTTGATTGCGACCTTCTGTAAAGTAGCGTTTTTCATCAAAAACGCCATAATTTGGCAGGCATTGTTTATGATAAAAACCTTTTTGGCTGCCACCTTGCAATATCGCCGCTGAGTTAAATGTACCGTGATTATCCACATGTGGATAACCCAAAATGATGACAATGTCTTCTATCTTGGCAAGTTCGTTCATGGCAACTTTGACACGCTCTGATAGTGTAGGACGAAGTAGCAAATCTTCTGGCGGATAGCCGACGAGTGCCAGTTCAGGAAAGATGACAATGTCCGCTCCACGTGTTTTGGCATCCAAGGCAAGGGCTTTCATCTTGCCCACATTGCCTTTGATGTCACCCACCCAAAAATTTGTTTGCATGATGGCAAAAGTGATTGTACCGTCTGGGGTGCTAATTTCGCTAAAATTTTCTGTTGGCATTTTTAATTATCCACTAAAATACATTGATGGTTATCGCTTGTTGTCAATCCATATCTATGAGCAAGCAATGATGAAATGATGGCTTTGATTTGCCAAATCAGTTCAATCAGTTTAATCAGGCAAATCGGTTTAGTATAGCACACTATCGCCCCATTTTGTGATATAGTAGGCATTATTTTGCCCTTGATGTATGCCATGTTTGCTTTTTTAATCAACCTTATCATCATCGCCATCGTGATGAAGATTTTTTTTAAACTGATGTACCCAAAACCGCCCAAGCATTTATCTCCAACAGCAGATGATGACACCAGCATCAGACAATGCGATTATTGTGGGCATGAACTTGCCACCTATCGGGGTATTTTGCACAAGGGGGCAGATGATGAGCGTGAATTGTTCTTTTGTAATGATGAGCATGAACGTGGCTATTTTCGTGGCGATGTCTATGAAGCAGATGATAAAAGCATCAAATAAGCACCATTATCAATCTTAATTACAAATAAAAATGATGTCGCAATCAGTTTAAGCACCCAAAAAGGATAATCCCATGTCAGCACAAAGCCCAAAAATGCACACCCCAAACCTGGTGGATAACAACATTGACCGCATCTGTCAGCTGTTCCCCCACTGCATCAGCGAAAAAGCAAAAACCGATGCGAGAGGTAACATCATCAAAGACAAAAACGGATACCCCATCACCCAGCGTGGCATAGACTTTGAACTGCTAAAACAAGAGCTATCACACACCATCATTGACTTAGGGCATGGAAGAAACGCTGTGTTGTTAAATTGATATTTCACATTTTTAATGATAAAATGTGAGCTATGAAACATCGTGCCTACAAATTCCGCTTTTACCCAACTGATGAACAAGCCAAACTGCTTGCTCAAACCTTTGGCTGTGTGCGGTTTGTCTATAACACGATTTTGCGTTGGCGTACTGATGAATACTACCAAAGCAAAACTAAAATTGGCTATATTCAAGCCAATGCCAGATTGACTTGGCTTAAAAAACAACCTCAATTCGCTTTTTTGAATGATGTTTCGTGTGTTCCCACCCAGCAAGTACTTAGACACCAACAAACCGCCTTTAAAAACTTCTTTGAGGGTCGTGCTAAATACCCAACATTCAAAAAGAAAACTCACAAGCAATCGGCTGAATTTACCAAAAGTGCTTTTAAATACACAGACGGTCAGCTTTTTATTGCCAAAAGCAAACAACCGCTTAATGTTCGTTGGTCTAGGCATCTGCCAAGCAAGCCAAGTACCATCACAATCACCAAAGACTGTGCAGGACGATATTTTGTGTCGTGCCTGTGTGAATTTGATAATCAAATTTTGCCAAAATCTGATACCGCCGTTGGTATTGATGTTGGCATTAAACATATGTTTGTTACCGACAGTGGTCTTAAAATTGACAATCCTCGTCTGACAGCCAAATACGCTACCAAACTTGCTAAGGCTCAAAAAGCCCTGAATCGCAAAAAACTCGGTTCGGCTAATCGCACCAAAGCAAGAATGAAAGTAGCTCGTATTCATGCTAAAATCTTAGATTGTCGATTAGATAACTTGCACAAGTTATCTCGCAAATTAATCAACGATAACCAAGTGATTTGTGTTGAAACGCTGCGTGTAAAAAACATGATTAAAAATCCCAAGCTTGCCAAGCATATTATGGACGCAAGTTGGGGTGGTCTTATCCAACAATTAGAATACAAAGCTGATTGGGCAGATAGAAGCTTAGTCAAAATAGACCAGTTTTTCCCAAGCTCTAAACGCTGCTGTAATTGTGGATACACTTTGCCTTTTTTAAGCCTTGATACTCGCCATTGGGATTGCCCTGAATGCAAGATTACCCATGACCGTGATGTCAATGCTGCCAAAAACATATTAACCGCAGGGCTTGCGGGGCTTGCCTTTGGAGAGAATGTCAGTCTTGTGTAGTTAGTCTGCATAAGCCAATCTCGTTGAATTAGGAAACACCCAGTAGCGATATTGGGAATCCCCTTGTTTTAGCAAGGGGAGGAGGTCAAGCTAGACACAGGCATACCCTTATCTCTACCCATCAAACGCACCGACATTTCTGGTAAATTGGGCAAAAACCCCATCTACCAAGTGGGCGATAACGCACTCATCGCAAGCCTAAGTTATATAGACTCAGACATGATAAGCCACATTGCCACCTTAAATCCGCAAAAATTCATCACCAGCGAACGTGCCATCGCCACCGACCATGACAAAACCAACATCAAAGAGCGGTTTAAACAGCTTAGCCCCCATACGGACGTGCGTTTTATTTGATTATCTAAGGAGCTGACACATGAAAATCACCTTTAAACCTTTGGCTTATCAAAAAGACGCCGTGCAAGCGGTGATTGATGTCTTTGGTGGACAAGAGCGGTTTGCCCACCATGCTTACCATGTTTCAGACATGACACAAAAGATGACACCGCCAAGCGGTTTTGCCAAACAAATGGATTTGGGCTTTAACCCAGATGGGCAAAACCACAACGCCCAAATAGACATTGATGAACCCATCGGATTTGCCAATGCTCCGTTATTTGATTTAAATCAGATTTTAACCAACATTCAAAGCGTTCAGACCCATCAAGGCTTGCCAAAATCTGACAGCCTTATCACCGCTGACAACAAAAAAGGCGACAATCTCACCCAAAGCGTGCTGAACCTAAACATTGAGATGGAGACAGGCACAGGCAAAACTTACACTTATTTACGCACCATCTTTGAGCTGAACAAACAATACGGCTGGTCAAAATTCATCATCGTTGTGCCAAGCATCGCCATTCGTGAGGGCGTGAACAAAAGCATCGCCATGATGGCAGATGACTTATTGGCAGAATATGGTAAAAAGCCACGTGCGTTTATTTATGACTCTAAGGCGTTGCACCATTTGGAGAGTTTTAGCTTAGATGGTGGCATTAACATCATGATTATCAATGTGCAGGCCTTTAATACCATCAAAGAGGGTGCAAAAAACGAGACAGCACGCAAAATTTACGCCAGATTGGACGAGTTTGGCTCTCGCCGTCCCATTGATGTCATACGCCATAACCGTCCGATTGTCATTCTTGATGAACCGCAAAAAATGGGGGCGGATAAAACCTTGCAATCATTGGCAAATTTTAATCCGCTGTTTATCTTGCGTTATTCTGCCACCCATAAGCGTGATTATAACCTCATCTATCGCTTAGATGCCCTAGATGCCTATAACCAAAAATTGGTCAAAAAAATCACCGTCAAAAGCATTGAAATCAAAGGCTTAACAGGCACGCAAGGTCATCTGTATTTACAAGATGTCATCATCTCAAATAAAGCCCCCATCGCACGCTTAGAGCTTGAAATTAAAACCGCCCAAGGTAACTTTCGCCGTGCCATTCGCCAACTCAAAAAAGGCGATGACTTATACGCCGTATCAAACCAAGCCGAGCAGTATAAAGACCGCCATGTCATCACCGACATCACCGCTGGCAGTGTTGAGCTTGCCAATGGGCTTGTGTTGCAAGTTGGGCAGGGCAATGTGGACGATGCCAATTTACGCCGTATCCAAATCAAAGAAACCATACGCTCCCATCTGGACACAGAACAACGCTTATTTTATAAGGGCATTAAGGTATTAAGCCTGTTTTTTATTGATGAGGTTGCCAAATACCGCCAATATGACAACGATGGCAATGCCATGAACGGAGACTATGCCGATATTTTTGAAAAGGCATATCAAGAAGAGGTCAGTTTGCGTATGGCTAAGATGCCAGCAGATGACCCTTATCATCAATACCTAACATCAATCAGGGCCCAAAACACCCATAACGGCTATTTTAGTGTGGATAAAAACCGCCACATGGTAGACCCCAAGGTCAAAAACGTCAAAGATGAAGAGTTGGGCAAGAGCGTGCTGGTTGCTGATGACATTGATGCCTATGACTTGATTTTAAAGGACAAAGAATCGTTGTTGGCGTTTCCAGAGCCAACCGACAGCGATGAACAGCGTGCACGCAAAAATGTCCGCTTTATCTTCTCCCATTCTGCCTTGCGTGAGGGCTGGGACAATCCCAATGTCTTTACCATCTGCACACTAAAACATTCGGACAATGTCATCTCTCGTCGTCAAGAAGTGGGGCGTGGCTTGCGTTTGGCGGTGGACAAACATGGCACACGCATGGACAGCAACCATTTGCCCTTAGGTCAGGTGCAGCAGCTGAATCATCTGACACTCATCACCAACGAAAGTTATGCTGACTTTGTGGGCAATTTACAAAAAGAGATGTTTGATGGGTTGGCACATCGCCCCAATAAAGCCAACCCCCAATATTTCACAGGCAAAACGCTGGTCAGTGTATTGGGCACGCAGATGGCGGTAGATGCCAACACCGCCAACCAGATTTATCGCTATCTCATTACCCATGGCTACTTAGATGACGATGAACATTTGCTAAGCAAATATCATGATGACAAAGACAATGACAACTTGCCTGCCTTGCCAAGCCAGTTGCAACCCTTTGCCCATTCAATCCATAAACTCATCAGCAACGTGGTCAATCCAAATGCCATTGATGCCATGTTTGGCAATGCCAATAAACCCAAAAACATCATCAATCAAGACAACCTAAACCGCAAGGAATTTCAAGCCCTATGGCGACAGATTAACCAAAAATCCATTTATCAAATCCAACTAGACAGTGATAAATTGATAAAAGACAGCATCACCGCCATCAACCAAACCAGCCATGAGCGTAACAATCATTTTGTTTTGCCATTGACCTATGTCATCAAAACCGCCAAACAACAAGACCACATTGACCAAAACACACTCAAACAAGGCGAGGGCTTTAAAAAAGTGCAAACTGACCATGAGCAGTACAGCACCCATGTGCAAACGCCCATCAAATATGACCTTATTGGGCAAGTGGCAGACCAAACCAACCTAACCCGCCGTACGGTGGCAGCGATATTAGCCCAGATAGAGCCGTCGGTTTTTGCCCAATTCAACCATCACCCCGAGGCCTTTATCGCTGAGGTCAGTCGCCTTATTTGCGAACAAAGTGCCAAGCTGATTGTACAAAACATCACCTATGAGCTGACCCAAGAACGATATGACAGCCATGAAATTTTTATGAGTAATGTTTTGTTATCAGACAACGCCACTTTTGCCACTCGCCATGTTTGGCAATATGTAGAAACCGATTCACAAATTGAACGTGAATTTGTTGCAGAGTTAGAACAAGCGGTTAATGACGTGGTGGTGTATGCCAAATTGCCCAAAAACTTCACCATACCAACCCCATTTGGGGGCTATAATCCTGACTGGGCAATCGCTTTTAACCAAGACAGCGTTCATCATGTGTATTTTGTCGCTGAAACCAAAGGCTCGGCCCATGCCATTGATTTGCGAGAGCGTGAAAAACAAAAGATTGCCAGTGCTGGGGTGTTTTTTGATAAACTGGGGCAAAGTCAAACAGATGAGACAGTGGATAAACAGCCCATGCCCATCACTTATGCCGTGGTCAGTAACTTTGAGCAGTTGATGCAAATGGTAGGTAAGCCAAGTGCTAATTAATGTCTTAATAAAGCCATCCACGTCCTACATGTTTGGATAATTGGGGCCGCCACCACCCTCTGGGGTTACCCATGTGATGTTTTGGGCAGGGTCTTTGATGTCGCAAGTTTTGCAATGCACGCAGTTTTGGCTGTTGATGACAAATCTTGCACCAGTTGGGTCATCATCATCTGCCACCACCTCATAGACCCCTGCTGGGCAGTACAGACGAGCAGGTTCGCCATACAGCGGTAAGTTTTTACTGATGGGTACACTCTGGTCGGTCAGTTTTAGATGACAAGGTTGGTTCTCGGCATGGTTGGTATTTGAGATGAACACACTGGATAATTTATCAAAGGTGAGTTTGCCATCAGGTTTTGGATAATCAGGCTGATAAGCGTGGTCAGCTTTATCAAGACTTGCAAAATCATGACTGTTGTCATGGATGATGAGTGGCATTTTACCGCTTAATAAGTTTTGTTCAACGAAGATAAACGCACCACCGAGCCATGTTCCCATACGGTGCATGGCAGGCGAGAAGTTTTGGGCTAATTTGGCATCATCAAACAGCCATGAGTTTTCAAAATTGGTTTGGTATTCACTGACCTCGTCATGTTCTCGCCCATCTTGAATCGCTTTAAAAATCGCCTCAGCTGCAAGCATGCCCGATTTCATCGCCGTGTGCGTGCCTTTGATTTTGGCGGGGTTTAAAAAGCCAGCATCATCGCCTACAAGTACCCCTCCTGCAAAGCTAAGTTTAGGCAGACTGTTTAGACCGCCTTTTGTCAATGCTCTTGCACCATAGGATAAGCGTTTACCCCCCTCTAAAATGGGGCGGATAAGGGGATGGAGTTTTAGGCGTTGTAGTTCGTCAAAGGGTGAAAGATGTGGATTTGAATAGGACAGATCCACCACCAACCCAAAACTGACCTGATTATCCTGAGCAAAATACAACCACCAACCGCCACTGGTGCCTGTGTCGTTAAGTGGATAACCTGAACCGTGCAAAATCACCCCCTCTTCGTGCTTATCAGGGTCAATCTCCCAAAGCTCTTTTAGACCAATGCCATAATGTTGGGGGTCTTTGCCTTTGTCCAAATGAAAGCGACTGATTAGGCGTTTGCCCAAATGCCCACGACAGCCCTCGGCAAATACGGTATATTTGGCAACAAGTTCATACCCTGCCTCAAAAGATGGCTTGGGCTTACCCTTGGCATCAACCCCCATGTCTCCTGTTTGAATGCCACGCACCGAGCCATCAGCATTGTATAGAATTTCGTTGGCACTAAAATTGGCAAATAACATGATGTCCATGCTTTCTGCTTGTTTGGCAAGCCAGCGTACCACATTGCCCAGTGAGACGATATAATTGCCCTTGTTGTGCATGCTAGCAGGGACGATGGCATCTGGCAGTTTGATGGATTTTTTGGCATTTGGGAGCATATACACACGGTCTTCTTTGGCTTGTAGCGTGATGGGAGCATCCATGTTTTGCCAATCGGGGAGAAGTTCATCTAACGCACGGGTTTCCATGACCGCCCCTGATAAAATATGGGCACCAAATTCTGAACCTTTTTCTATGACGCAAACCATAAATTCATGAAGCCCTGCTTCTGTGGCAAGCTGTTTTAGGCGAATGGCACAGGACAGACCCGACACACCGCCACCGACCACGACCACATCAAATTGCATTGACTCACGTTGTATGTTTTGCATGATATTTTCCTTTTTGGCTACTAAGGTGAAACCTTATAATGGCTATTTGACCACTTAAATGAGATGAATGCTTGGATATTGAGTTTTTTGGTAAGGGGTCAGATGGTTTTGTTGATTGTCAAATCATCTTATCAAATCATCATAAATGGCATATTTTACCAACCTTATCAGATTAGGCAAGTTAATTATGCTTAATTATGTCCTTATTTTTACAAAAATCATGACTGGTGCGGTTATAAAAAGTGGTTGGCGATTTGACTGTGATGGGGGATTTATTTTGGTTAAATGTGTTGGGCTATGTTCAAGGCGTTTAAGGCACTTGCCAAAATCTATAAGACTTTAAATGTGTACGCTTATTTACTCTTTGGGAAATCTTGACAAATGTTGGTTACCGTTGTCAAATCCCTAAAATTTATTTGCTTTTTTATAAAAATTTAGGCAAAATTAAGCAGTTTTTTATCCCAAAAGAAAAATGATGATAAGTAATACCGATAAAAATACCAACAAAAACAGCATCTTAAATCATCATACCTTTGCTGACGAACTTTGCTAACAAGTTTTGCCAATAAGTACAAGTGCTGTTGGATAAATCAACAGCAAAGACGATAACGCCCTTTGATTCACAAAAACCACACGATATGATAAACCAGCACCCTGATTTTAAAGATGACCCTACCGCCCCGATTGGCGTATTTGATTCGGGGGTGGGGGGGTTGTCGGTGTATTTGCACCTAAAAGCACTCATGCCAAACGAGCATTTTATATATCATGCTGATACCGCCAATGTGCCATATGGAGACAAATTGGGCGATGAGATTTTGTTTTTGACTTTAAAGGCGGTATCGCAACTGTGTCAACGGGGGTGTAAACTCATCGTCATCGCCTGTAATAGTGCCTCTGCCTATGCACTAAATGCGGTGCGTGAGCGGTGTAGCGTGCCGATTGTGGGGCTTGTCCCTGCGGTCAAACCTGCCTGCCATCTAACCCATACCCAAAAAATTGCCGTACTTGCCACGCAGGCAACCCTAAATGCAGAGCTGTTAAATGATGTCATCGATGACGTTGCCACGCCACAAGGGATTGTTGTGTATAAACATTTTGAGCCAATGCTTGTGCCTTGGGTAGAAAATGGCATGCCAATAGACAGTCAAGTGGTGCATCTGCTCATAAAACAAACCAAACAATGGGCAGATATGGGTGTGGATGTGATTGTGCTGGGCTGTACGCACTATCCGTTTTTTAAGGGGTTTTTAAGCTCTTATCTACAAAAAGAAAATTTGGCGGTGCATTTGATTGATTCAGGGTTGGCGGTTGCCCAAAGGGTCAAATCTTTGCTTGATTTGTTTCATATGGCAAGTTCCACACCAAATACCACACCCATGCAGTTGTATGCCACACATTTGGATGATGACCTGATTGCCACTGCCAAAAAGTTAAGCGGTGAATCATTTATTGAAATTATCGGTCATCACAAAACTTGACATTAAAATTTTAACAAAATATCATCAAAAAACACCTCTATTTTAACGTATGTTATGTTTTTATGTTATTTTTTTGAGATTTTAATGTGTTTTTAGGATGTGGATATTTTTATTTTGATGAAAATTCTTTATAATAGGCGGATTATCTTATCATTTGTTTAGTTTAGTTTATAAAAACAACGTTCTGATACCGATCTATTCACCTTGGGGTTTTTGTGTCAAATCATCGTTACCATGTTCATGTCGCTTGTGTCGCCAATGACCCATTGTTGGTTAAAGTTCAAGATGATGTGGCGATATTTTTTGAAAATCGGGCTTTTTTGACCAAAGATTTGGTGATTATCCGCCCAGAATCTGCCAGTTATAGCTGGCGTTGTGTTAATGTCGCTGATGTGGTGCTTCTGCTTGTAGGCAATCACTATGGCGATACCAACGCATCAGGGGCAAGCCAGCTTCATGTAAGCTACACCAATGCCAAAGCCAAAAATAAACCCATGCTCATTTTTGTGCATGCCGATGTGCTAAGTAAACCTGCCAACCAAAAATTAACTGACTTTGTGGGGGTATTGACGTTACGATCTGGACAAACGGTACATTATTTTGATGACACTACCAATATATCCAGTCTGCTTGAAACTGCTTTTAATGCGTTGGATTTGGATAAATCTCAGGGTTGGCAGATGGTGAATGTGGGCATAAAACATGCGTTGTTATCCCCGCCCAAAAGACAAACCAACGCCACCACCCAAAAGCAAGCCTCCACACTTGACAATCCCCAATATACGAAGATTGCCCCTACCTGGTCGCATTTGACCGAATCTGTATCATCATCTTATACAAAAACAGATGACAACCTACATGCTTTAAAACCTGCGTTAATGTTAGACAGTGAGTTTTTGGTCAGTTGTACCGCCCATGCGTTTCAAGGTGGCACACTCATTGATGTGTCATTTGTCATCCCATTACGTTGGCGAAATATCATCATCATGCTTGCCAGTGCAGTCATGCCATTTTCTGAACAAGGCTTAGGACGTGCTTTAAATGAACATATTGATAAAAATCTTGCCAGTCAAATCGTGGCAAAAGAGCATCCTAATGTCCACGCCGTCAGTCGGGTGCAGGTGGTCAAAGCGGATGTGCTTTGGATATTAGATGAGTTGGAATTGGCAGGATGGATTGAGTCTGTGGGTCAAGGTGCCATGTGGCAAACCACTGACAAAATATCCAACACAAAATAACATTAGCTTGGCATGCCCAATCAATGCCAAACATACAAAACCCAACACAAAACAGATGATATTAGTGCCAAAATTTTGTTAAGATGAGACGGTTGGGTCTTAATTTAGGCGATATTGCTTATTTGCCTATTGAATGTGAATGTGAATTTTTAATTGCAGTTTAATTATCGTTTATCCTCCGTTGCCGTAAACCTGCGACTTTGGGCGGTGGATATAAGGCAATTGTTAAATGCGATAAGTTTTGCTATACTCATCTCACTATATTCAATGTCTTACATTCCACAGTTAAGTTAAGACTAAATTGCGAGTACGCAGTAACTTAACTGGTAAGACGTTTCCAAACACACACTTAAGCTAATTCGTGTCTATGACAATCCTAACAGTAGGATTAGCTTAAAATAAGAACCTAAGATGTACGGTGTGTCGTACGGGCGGTTGCCACTATCTTAGGCTTGCGGTCGGGCTTGACCGTCTGGGAGCAGGAATCCCCGAACGATAGGGAGGGGAGGAAGTCAACAATGTAGTTATCATAAGGATGATATTATGTCAAAAACCACCCAACAACTGACCGAGCATTTTGATGAGCTGGCTGATACCATGCATGACGCCGAAAAAAGTCGCACCTTAGAAGAGCAGGTTGCTTATCTTAAATCCCAAGGCATTGATCTATCTAAAACCTACGCCAAATGGGATGATGATGAGCCAGAGGAATGACCCAAAAGAGTAACCCAAAACCCAAAACCCAAAAGAGTAACCCAAACATGAGCGAACTTGTTGGCTTATTTGGGTTAGCTTGCCTGGCACACCAAATAAACCCAAGCACAACTGATGATGGTTGTGCTTTTTTACAAAATGACCATCAAACCAAAAAATGACCATCAAACCAAAATGAACAAAAATGCCCCAAATGCTGTTTTTAGGGGATTATCGTTGTGGACAGGTGTTGATGGTTTGTTATAATATAGAACTTTATCTTATTGGGATATATCTATCTTTAATGGTTGAACCTAACCCCAACAACAAATAAGCCACTCATCTTTTATCTTAGCAAATATCTTAGCAAAGCTTGCGGTGTGGTGCGTTTTGCCCATATTTGCTGATAAAGGACAATCCAAATGCCCATCATTTTGTAAAAAGGGACTAAAAACGAGATAAATGACAGTTAAAATCATTGGTAAAAAGACAAAAATTCCCAATCTGGACTAAGTTAAATGAGAGATATGTTATGATTACCCTGCAAAAATTTGAGCATCTAATTCGTGCACCGCTGGCACAAAAGCCCATCACCCTGACCCATTTTGACCAGACAGGTTCCGATATTAGCACATGGGCAACCACACTTTCTACCAGACCCAAATGTGAACAGTACAATAATATTAGAACGGCTCTTAGTGAGGTGTTGGTCTGTAACATGCACGATGGTCAAAAGCTGTTACTTATGGATGAGTTGATGATGGTGATTGAACGCATCATCGGACGGATGCGTGCTGATTATATTTATGAGCATCAAAGTCTCTCCGATGAACAGTTGTCATCGGTTCATGAGGTGCGTAGCTTGTATTTTTTGATGATTTTGATATATCGCAATATTGCCGTACGCCATCAAAACAGTGTTGTTACAGAAAATGGCAGTGGTAAAAAGTGGCTTAATAAAATCATACCTACCAAAAAATCGGACGTGCTGATTGCTGGGCGTGATATCTTTATTTATGCCGTGCATCAATTGATGGTGCTCTATGTGAAGCTGTTGATGGAATATGCCTTGACTTATCAAAAAGCCCCCAAAGTCATCTGGCAGGAGGTTAATGGTTGGTATCTAAATGCGCTTAATTTGCAGCTGTGCCATGAACATATGCACAATCTTAATAAAAATTACCCCAAAACCTCCATTCATGACAGATACATGCAGGCGTGTGGGGCAAGTTTTGGTAACTTTTTTGCCTACCGCCGTCAGGACATTCTAAATGCCTTTAAAGTGTTGCCCTTGTGGACAAAATACTTTAAGACCACCTTTGATGCCAGCTCTGAATTTCGGGTATTTGTCAACCTACAAGGTTTTGAGCCTCCTGAAATTATCACACCATATGTGTCGGTTAATCCATACAGTGATGAGCATCGTTGTCTGTTTTTTGACTTAGCAGATTTTACACGATACATAGAACAAGTATCGGCAGGCGAGTATATAGATGGTACAGCACAGTCGTTATTTGAAATGCGATTTGCCAAGATGGTACTGCTTGCTTTTGAACAGCGATCATCGCATGACAGACAAGATGATAGGCATGAGAGAAAGGCAGAGCTGCTTGTTGGATTTGCTTCCATTTTTAATGAAATCTCTGGCGGTCAAAACCTATCTACCGTCATCCGAGAACGTGGGTTGCCTGCTGATTTTCATGTCAAAATCAGTGCCTCTGCTATTGGTATGGTTGCACCCAAAGAGATGGTTAAGGTAAGCTACAAAAATGAAGCAGTGGCTCGTTTTCGTTTTGGTGCACAGGGGATGGATGAAAAAGATGAGATTTTGTCATCTCGTCCACTCATCCATCTTTATGGGCTTTTTGCCTTAAAATCAGCAATCTCTACCAATAAAAATCCGTGGCGTCTTGGCATGGCACATTGGGTGGAAAAAACGAATAATTCGGTGGCAGTAGATGGGCGATTTTTGGGTAGGGTGTTGATGGTGGTTGGTATTCGTCTGCGTAAACAAGACGGCAGAAGTCAAGAATTTATTCATGCACTGTTGGTGGATGGAGATGAACTCAATGAGCAAAGTACGCTGATTATGCCCCGTTATCATTTTAAAGTGGGAGATTATGTCGTTCTTCGGATTGATACCAAAGAGATGGAGCTTAGGTTGGAGCGTAACCTTTTGACCACAGATGAGATTGAACAATACCAAATCGTACGTTTAAATGGCTAATTGGTCAAATGTCTGTTATAATACGGCATTTTTGATATGTCAATTGCCACATAACTAAATGACCAAATCCCATGAAATCAAGCCCATGTCTTTTGGTTGATTTAATCCTGCCCGTTTACATCGCTTTTAATATACTGTACGTCTATGAAAAAAAATATCTTAAACCTGCTATTTATTGATGAAGAACAGTTGTACGTTGAAAATCTTATTAGCCACTTATCGGCATATTTTGATGAGATAAATTTAGGCTTTTGGGATGAAAAGGAGGGGTTCGTTAAGTCCTTGCGTCAAGAGTGGGATGTGCTTGTTTTTCATCGTGCCTATGACATGAGTTTTACAGATGTTGTGGGCATTTTACAAGAAAATCAAATCAGTATGCCCATCATTCATTTGGTGCAAAGCGATGAACAGGCAAATTTAAACGATGATGGCAACCCTGAGATGATACATGGCGACATGATAAAATCATTGACAAAGAATGATGATAAACTCATCATCTTAGCCATTTGTTTGCAGACAGAGTATGCACGAGCCAAACGCCAGACCATTCATCTAAAATCCATCTTAAAAGAAGCGGAACAACGTGCCAATATCTTGATTAAAAATTCAAAATCTGCTGTGGCGTACATTGATCAGGGGGTGCATATCTTTGCCAATGACCCTTATTTACAAATGTTTGGCTATCGGACGATGGAGGAGATTATTGGTGTGCCAGTGGTGGATTTGATTGCAGGTGGTGATAATGTTAAGGGCTTTAAGCGGTTTCTAAGTCGTTTTGCTAAGGGCGACCGTTCACAGGTGGAATTTGCTTTTGAAAGTAAGCGTACCGATGGCTCAACCTTTGCATCTAAATTACAACTGGCATCGGCAACCTTAGATGGTGAGCCTGTTACACAGATGATTATCCAACAAAATGAAAATAACAGCGCTGAACTTGCCAAAAAACTTGCCAAAGCAGAACGTCAGGATAATTTGACCAAACTGCCAAACCGTCTTGCCTTTACCGAGTCATTGCAAAATACCCAACAAGAGATTACACGTGGCGACATCAAATCCGCCGCTTTGTTGTATATTCGTATGGATGGCGTGGGTAAGATTCATTCAAGCACGGGTCTTGTGGGGGTGGATACTGCGGTCAAACAAGTGGCGTGGGTGCTTGATGAAACCATCAAAAAAGCATATGATGCCAGTGTGAGCAGGTTTAGCGATACCAGTTTTGCGTTGATACTTGATGAGACAAACAAAGAACAGGCGATGAGCTTGGCAGAACAACTTGCCAAGCGTGTGGCGGACATGCTCATTGAGGTAGGCAATCGCACGGTGGGTGCCACGCTGTCTGTTGGTGTGGTGATGATGGACGCCAACACCCCCGAGGCAAGTGTGGTGCTAAGCCGTGCCATGAATACGGTGCAGGAGATTAATCCTGATGATGAGGGCATGAAAATCAAAGCCTTTGACATCAGTGCCATCGCAGGTCAAGATGATGCAATGATGGCAGAGTATATCCAAACTGCCTTAACACAAAATAAATTTATACTAAAATATCAGCCCATATACGACATTGAGACGGACAGTAGCAATTTATTTGAGGTGTTCATCACCTTGCCCCAAGCTGATGGCACACAGATGACCTATGATAAACTCGCTCCTGTTGCCAAAAAGCATGATTTACTTGAAAAAATTGACCGCTGGATGCTTGTCAATGCCAGCAAACATTTGGCAAGTGTTCGCCAAAAAGAGCCCAGTGCACGCTTGTTAGTGGGATTATCATCAGCATCATTGGCAGATACCAATCTGGCAGACATCATCACGCAGCTGACCCGAGCCATCGGTGGGGGCAGTGACACACTGACATTGCAGTTTAGTGAACAGGATTTGGTGGATTATATGGCGGTCGCCAAACGTCAGTTTATCGCCCTAGCCAACATCGATTGTCCTGTGGGCATGAATGGCTTTGGGGTAACTGCTAAATCCGCCGAGGTGTTAGACTATCTGTCGCCTAATATGGTGCGTTTGGCTCGTAGCTATACCAAAGACCTAGACCGAGAGTCAAATATGACAGCCTTACAAGGGCTTATTGGTATGGCAACCGAGAAAGGAGCAAGTACACTCATGCCATACATCGAAGAGGCGGCCACCATGTCCATGGCGTGGTCAGTGGGGGTCAGATACTTACAAGGCGACTATCTGCAACCTGCCAATACCGAGATTACCCTACCACCCCCTGCCGAAGAGTAACCGCCATCGTAGCAAACACCCAACAGATACTTGGGTGTTTTTTGTATAAAAATCTCACCACAATAACGCTTGTCATACAAACAATGTTTTAAAAATTGGTATAATGACCTTGTTCTTAACTTTACATAAGTGCTTGATTTATTAAGGTCAAATTGTAGTACTTCCACAATTTTAAAGACAGCCATCAAATCATCAATAAGTTGCCATGTTAAGTTGAGATTGAGATTTCTGTTTTACTGTTTTTTACCATTTCATTTATCAAAATATTTTTATTTGAGTTTTTCATGTTACCCATCCAATCTAAAATCCAAATTCTGCTAAACAAACTAAACCAAATCGTCCTTGACAAGCAAGAAGTCATAACCTTAGCTGTGTCCTGTATTTTAGCGGATGGGCATTTGCTACTTCAAGACTTGCCCGGCATGGGTAAGACCACATTGGCACACAGCCTTGCCATATTATTGGGGCTTGATTTTAATCGTGTGCAATTTACCAATGACATGTTGCCTGCTGATATTTTAGGTATGATGATTTACAACCAAAACGAGCAGATTTTTAATTTTAGAAAAGGGGCAGTGTTCACTCAGTTACTGCTTGCTGATGAGATTAATCGTTCCAGTCCCAAAACACAGTCAGCACTTTTGGAGGCGATGGAGGAGGGGCAAGTAACCCAAGATGGACAGACATACGCTCTGCCCAAGCCATTTTTTGTCATCGCAACTCAAAACCCCGCCCAACAATCGGGCGTATATCCACTGCCTGAATCACAACTTGACCGCTTTTTAATGTGTCTTTCACTGGGCTATCCATCACCCAAAGCAGAACGTGAGCTCTTAGAGGGGCAAGACCGCCGAGCGATGCTAAGTGAACTTAGCCCTGTTTTGACAAAACAAGAGGTGATGCAAGCCCAAAGAGAAGTCAAAAACATCTACATCGCTCCTGTGGTGCTAGACTATCTACAAAAGCTGGTTGCCAAGACCCGTTTGAGTCAAGAATATCACGGCTTGTCCCCCCGTGGCGTACTGGCGTTAAAGCGGGCTTGTCAGGCTCATGCTTATGTATCAGGTCAGGATAATGTGGCGATAGATGACGTACAAGCGGTGTTCTTAGCAGTCGCTGACCACAGATTGGGGCAACGTTTTGTGCCATTTCATCATTTGGGCGGTCTTACTGAAACAACCATTGCCAAAGGTATTTTAAATGAAGTGGCGATTGATTGATGGTTGATTTGTCATTTGTGATATGCCCTTTTAAATTTTAGCCCCAAAGCTTAAAAATAACCACCGAATAATAAAACATTTGTGATTTTAAGTTGGGATTGCCATTTGTTATAAGCTCAATCAACCCATCTGTATGCCCATGAAATCATCTACTCATCATCCAACTTCCACACCAACCAACCTCATCAAAAATAAACTCAATGAGTTCTTTGCCAAACGTTCACCACGCAAAGACATGGCGTCGCTTGGACTTCGTAATGTCTACATTTTTTTTAGCCGTCAAGGACTTCTGTTTGCTCTACTACTCATCGCCACTTTTGTGATGGGGGTCAATTATGCTAATAACTTGGTGTTGGGGCTGTGCTTTTATCTGTTTGGCATTTGGCTGGTGTCGGTGTTTTATACTTTTGTGCAGGTAGCAAGCATTGATGTGCGATTGGTTGAGTCTGGTATGTCCGAAGCAGGGTCAATCGCTTATGTTAGCTTGGAGCTGACAAATAGAAGTGGCAAGCCATCACGACAAATCAAAGTGATGTTTGATGATAAGCATGAGATTGCCCAAAAAATGCTGACAAATCAGACACGTGAAGATTTTATGAATACTCATACCATCATCACCCCAATGCTGGGCAAATCGGTGTTGGTTAGGCTGCCTCTTTACACACCCACTCGGGGGGTCATGCCCTTACCACGTTTGGTGATTAGTAGTCGTTATCCGCTTGGGATTATGCGTGCGTGGGGCTATGTGTATTTGGCAAGTCCAATTTTTGTGCATCCCAAACCCATCTCTTTTGATTGGCAAAATGACAAGCGAGCACTGGCAGGTGAAAATGACGAGCGAAGTGCCATCAGTGTGGCAGGACAAAGCGACTTTGAGATGTTAGATAAATATCAAGAAGGTGAAGGTCTGGCACGAGTGTCATGGTCACATGTGGCACGAGGGGCGGGCATGCTTACCAAACACTTTGGCGACTCGCTTGGGCGTGAGTGGTGCTTAGATTATGATGACATGCCATCAGGCTCGCATGAGATGCGTCTTAGTGAGCTGACCCATGCAGTGCAAGCCATCGCCACACAGGGCATGCCCTTTATGCTTGTGCTACCGAGTGGGGCAGGCAAGATAGGCGTAGGCGATGAATTTGTCCGTCAATGTTTATTAAGACTTGCCAAAGAACCTTGATAATCCTTGATGAGCTTTGATGGATTTTTGGTAATATTGATAAATTTCTATCGCTTGGTTTAACATCGTTATTAATATTCAAATCACCCCATTGATAAAAATTTTTGGCATTTATCCAATTTATCAATCAAAATCACACAAAATTAAACACCATGAACAGCACCTTTTATGACTTTGGTCAAGGCAGAAAAACCCTAACCAAAACCCCCCAAAAATTTTGGCAAAAAATTCTTGCCTTGCCTGCTTATCATTGGCTACTACTTGCCATGGTATCGCTGATATTGCCCCATGTCATGTATACCCCCACATGGTTGTTAGTTGTACTCATCATCAGCGTCATCATGCAAAAACCTGGCATTAAAGCACATCTTAGCCACATCAGTGGAGGGCGACTACGCCATATTTATCAAGTGATGCAAATGTTGCTATTTTTTGGGGGTGCAGCACTGATTTGGGTGAGTTTTGGGCAGACATTTGGCGTGGATGTGGCGGTTAGCTTTTTGATGCTGTGCTTTGCAGCAAAGGCGTGGGAGCTGTATAACAAACGTGATGCTTATGTGGCGTTAAATCTTGGGTTATTTACACTGGCATCGGCGTTTTTGATGCATCAAGATTTGAGCGTGGTCATGATGGGACTGCCGACACTCATGATGATATTGATGGGTTTTATCGCCATCAGTGATGAGGGTGCCGATGGTTCTGGGCGACTGCGTGCGTTAGGTATGATAACACTGCCTGCCATTCCCCTGCTTGTTGTGCTGTTTTTGTTTTTCCCCCGTCTGCCCCCAATATGGACATTGCCAATGGCGGGTAAATCAGCGACAACAGGAGTTTCAGAGAGCATGTCACCGGGGGATTTTGCTAATCTGAGTCAATCTACCGAGCTTGCCTTTCGGGTGGAGTTTGATGGGCAAATACCAGGTCGTCATGAGATGTATTGGCGTGGGCTTGTGTTTGGTGATTTTGATGGGGTAACGTGGCGACAAAGTGATTTTTCACCCCATTTTTGGTCATCACAAGATGGCAGTAAACCCCCAACATGGGCAATGAGTGCTTATCAGGGCATGGAGCATCATTATCAGGTCATCTTAGAGCCAACCGAACAAAACTGGCTGTTTGCTCTTGACTATCCACGCTTACATCCTAAGCGTGGTGTGGGCATGACAGGTAATTTTACCTTGCGTCATGATTATCCCATCAGCAGTCAAAAACGCTATCACGTCAGTTATTTTAGCCAGTCCAAAATAGATACCAATCTAAGTGACACCCAAAAACGCATCAATCTGCGTCTACCTAAGAGTGGTAATGAGCAAGCCCGTGTTTTTGCCAATGAACTCTATGCCAAAACAGGCGACCCCATTCATTATATTCAAGCGGTACAAGACTTTATCACCAAAGGTGGATTTAGTTATACGCTCTCACCCCCCACGTTGCAAAATGACCGCATTGATGAGTTTTTGTTCGGGACAAAGGCGGGGTTTTGTGAACATTATGCGTCTGGTTTTACGTTTTTGATGCGTTCAGCAGGCATTCCTGCCAGAGTAGTGGCAGGTTATCAAGGGGGTGAGCTTGGGCGAGATGGGCAAAGCTGGGAGGTGCGTCAGATGGATGCTCATGCGTGGACGGAGGTGTGGCTTGATGGTCAGGGGTGGGTGCGAATTGACCCGACCGCCTTTGTTGCACCCAATCGTGTGGAGCAGGGCATGAATGCACTTACCGATGCTGGCGGTGCATCCATGTTTGGCAGTGGTGTGGCAGGGCAGTGGAATTACCAGCAGTTTAAGGCACTACAAACACTCAGACGCTACTCTGACCAGATGGGTTATTATTGGCAAAAAAATGTGATTAACTATGACCAAGATGAGCAAAAAAGCCGACTTTTTAAATGGTTTAATATCAAAAGTTTTACCCAGCAGTTTTGGGTGTTGATTGGAGGTGTGGGTGTGCTTGTCATTGTGTTTGTGAGTGTGATAATATACAGACGCAGACGGCAGTATCACAGATTGGATGCACCACTCATAAAGCTCTCAGCAACACTTGCCAAACAGAATAAAGCGTGGAATAAAAGTGCAAGCGAGCCTTATTTGGCTTATTTGGACAGACTAAAAATCAACCTGCCTACCGATGATGATAACACAGATGGCATCCATGAAGCCATTGATGAGCTAAAAACTCTTTACCGTCAGCACCGCTATGGGCGAGATGGGCAGGCAAATAAAGCGGTGGCAGCCCAGATGATGACGCTTGTTAGACGTCTTTTGGGGCGTGGCTAGGCTGTCTTGTTTAGATTGGTCTTTGTGTTTGGAGTGTGTTACAATGATTTGCCCTAATCTGCTAACATTAAAATTTTAAAATTTTAAAATTTTATCAAACATTTTCCCAAAACCCATAAATCGTCCCCATTATATTGATACATTACTCAACATTTTTTGGAGAAAACTTATGACCAGACATTTTGATTATATTACCATCGGTGGCGGTAGTGGCGGTATCGGTTCTGCCAACCGTGCTGCCATGTATGGTAAAAAAGTTGCGGTGATTGAAGCTAAGCACGTTGGTGGAACGTGCGTCAATGCAGGTTGTGTGCCAAAAAAAGTGATGTGGTACGCAGCGAACATAGCAAACACCATTCATCACTATGCCCCTGATTATGGTTTTGATTTGGATGCAAACGACTTTGATTTTACCAAACTGGTAAAAAACCGCACCGCCTACATTAATCGCATTCATGAATCTTATAAAAACACCTTTAAGAAAAATGGTGTAACCTTAATCAATGGTTTTGCCAAATTTCTTGATAAAAATTCGGTGGAAATCAGCCATGACAATGGCGATACCCAAATCATTACCGCCGACCATATTTTGATTGCCACAGGCGGTCGCCCATATCGTCCAAACATAGAAGGGGCGGAGTTTGGTATTGATTCAGATGGCATTTTTGCTTTGACTGAGTTGCCAAAATCGGTGGCAATTGTTGGTGGTGGCTATATTGGTGTTGAGATTGCAGGGGTATTAAATGCACTTGGCGTGGAGACACATTTGTGTGTACGTAGTGGTATTTTAAAAAATTTTGATGAAGACATTGTGGAGGTCTTAACCGATGTCATGGTCAAAGATGGCATTACATTCCACACAGGCGTAAATCCCACTAAGATTGAGAAAAATGACGGTCTGAACGTTTATTTTGACAATGGTGAGACCCTAAATGTAGAGTGCTTGATTTGGGCGACAGGGCGAGTGCCAGCAACTGATGCCATTGGTCTTGATGAGATAGGTGTGGCGACCAACAACAAAGGTCAAATCATCGTGGACAAATTCCAAAACACCACGGTAGACGGCATTTATGCGGTGGGTGACATCATTGAAAGCGGCATAGAGCTGACTCCTGTGGCGGTGGCAGCAGGTCGCAGACTCTCCGAGCGACTGTTTAACAATAAGTCCGATGAGCATTTGGATTATTCAAACATCGCCACAGTGGTGTTTAGCCATCCACCCATTGGTACGGTGGGCATCAGTGAAAAAGTTGCTATCCGCGAATTTGGGGCGGACAATGTCAAGGTCTACAAGTCTAACTTTACACCCATGTACTCTGCTGTAACCACGCATCGTGAACCATGTCGCATGAAACTTGTGTGTGTGGGCGATGATGAAAAAGTGGTTGGCTTGCATGGTGTGGGCTTTGGTGTGGATGAGATGATTCAGGGCTTTGCAGTTGCCATAAAAATGGGGGCAACCAAGCGTGATTTTGACAACACCATTGCCATTCATCCCACAGGCAGCGAAGAGTTTGTTACGATGAGATGAGCATTTATTTTAAAAAAGACAAACCCCGTTGGCGGTTTGTCTTTTTTACCTATTATGATAAGATATGATGAGACGTGCCAAATGGTTGTGATGATGAAAATCATGGGTCATTTGGCGTGTCAGATGACAAAGCCTGTTTGGACAATATCAAACAGGCTGTTTGTACCGATAGACTGTTTGATTCTGTTACAACCCATCTAAATATTTTTCAGCATCCAGTGCCGCCATGCAGCCTGTGCCTGCTGATGTGATGGCTTGACGATAGATGTGGTCTGCCACGTCTCCACAAGCAAACACCCCATCCACACTGGTGGCGGTGGCGTTACCGTCCAGTCCGCTTTTGACAGTGATATAACCGTCTTTCATGGCAAGCTGACCATCAAATAAGGCGGTGTTGGGTTTATGTCCGATGGCGACAAACATGCCCATGGCGTCTATTTGTTTGGTTGTACCGTTGGTGTTTTGGATGATAACGCCTGTTACGCCCATCTCATCGCCTACAACCTCTGTAACACTGCTGTTCCATTCAATCGTGATATTGCCATTTTTGACCTTTTCAAAGAGTTGGTCTTGCATGATTTTTTCGGCTCTAAGGCTATCACGGCGGTGGATTAGGGTAACATGGCTTGCGATGTTGGATAGATACAAGGCTTCTTCAACAGCGGTGTTGCCTCCACCGATGACGACGACTTTTTGGTTTTTATAAAAAAAACCATCGCAGGTGGCACACGCTGACACCCCACGCCCCATAAATACCGTCTCACTGTCAAGACCCAGATATTGGGCGGTCGCCCCTGTGGCGATGATGAGAGCATCACAGGTATAGGTGCCGTTGTCGCCTGTTAGGGTAAAAGGGCGGTTTTGTAGGTCGGCGGTGTGGATATGGTCATAGATGAGCTGTGTCCCAAAACGCTCGGCGTGCTCTTTCATGTTATCCATGAGTTCACCCCCCGTTAAGCCTTCTTTTCCGCCTGTCCAGTTGTCAATCTCGGTGGTGGTGGTAAGCTGTCCACCCACTTGTAGCCCTGTGATGATGACAGGGTGAAGGTTGGCACGAGCAGCGTACACGGCAGACGAATAACCTGCTGGCCCTGAACCTAAAATGATGAGTTTGTGATGAATGGTCATAATACCCCCAAATGTCAGTTAAAGATGTCAATAAGATACCAAAAAGATGGTGATTGACGGTCATAATATGCTTTATATGCTCAAATTACAAGAGATGCACACGCTAAAATTTTAACCGCCATGATTGATAAATACAATGATTGGATGATTTGATGGCGATTGTTTGGGTAAAGATGGCTAGGCAGGCTAGGTAAAGTTGGGCACGCCACTATGAAAACGTAGCTCCCCATCAGGGCTGTCTATTAGCTGTGCTTCCACCGCCCGAAAAAATGCCACTCGTTCATCTATTGGCTCATCAGATACCGAGCGAGCAAGAGCCAGATAATCTTCATAATGACGGCTTTCAGATTTGAGTAAGTATTTATAATACTTTGATAACTTTTCATCATCAATCACATCCGCCAATGCTGAGAATCGTTCACATGAGCGAGCCTCGATGAATGCCCCAATGATAAGCACGTCTATCATGCCAGCTGGCTCCCAGGTGCGTTTGTATTTTAGCAGTCCCTTGGCATATCGCCCAGCAGGCAGGTGCGACCATGCGATATTACGTTCTCTCATAAGTTCTAGCACTTGTTCATAGTGGAGCATCTCTTCACGCACGAGCTGTGCCAGTTTTTCTTGCAAATCTCTGTGAAATTCATAACGAAAAATCAAATTCATCGCTGTCCCTGCTGCTTTTTTTTCGCAATTGGCGTGGTCTTGCATGAGTAGGGGCAAGTTGTCTTTGGCAGCAGCAAGCCATTTATCGCCAGTTTTGGCACTCAAAAAGGCATGAATGTGGCTGATGTCCGTTTTGGCTTTGACGCCGTTTGTGATGGTGTGTAGGTTATGCTCAGATGATATGTCGGTCATGGTGTTTTAATCAATGTCAAAAAATGCTGATTATTTTATCATGGTTTTATCAAACTGGCGATAATATGGGATGGGATTTGTGCCCAAAATCACAATGATTTGACAAGATTTGATAAATTTATTATGATAATCAAAAATCACTCTCAATATTTACAAAATTTTTGGAAATCTGAAACATTTTAACTCATTGATAAATATAAATTTTTTAAAAAATTATAGATAAACTGTGAATTTTTGTGATAAAAGGTGTTGCAAAATATAACAGAATTGGTATCCTATACCCACAGTATGGGATTAATGACCATTTTTATCCATTGTGTTAAACTGATGTAATATTTGATACATGATTATCAAAAATCTCAAAAGTTGACATGAATGCGTCAGAATCAAAATGTCCATATTGGTAATTACTAAACCGTGAGTAAGTTGTAAAGTTTAGGTATTGACAACTTATCGCACAACTTATCGCATTGGGTGCAAGCGTACAGCAGCCCCATCACTAAAAATGTCAGTGGAGAAACCCATGAAAAAACTACTTTTAGCGTCAGCTGTTGCTGCTCTGTCCGTATCTGCTGCCCATGCAGCACCCACCGTCTATGGTAAAGCCTTTTTGACCGTTGATGCCAGCAATGCTAAGGATACTTATAAGTCAGGCATTATACAGACCAAAGAAGACATCAATACAAGCGGTCTTAACTCAAACAGCTCACGCATTGGTCTAAAAGGCTCAGAAGCATTGACCGCCGATATCGATGTGGTTTATCAGCTTGAATATGGCATTAATATTGATAATGGCGATGACACTGTAAAAAAAGTGGTTGGTGTCAAACCTAAATTAAATGAGTCTGGTAATGTTGTAGTAGATAAAGGTCAAGTGCAATACGAACCTGATTTTAAAGAGGAAAAAATCAAAAAAGATCAGTTCTATGCTCGTGATACTTATTTGGGTCTTGCTCATAAAGAATACGGCACATTGTTGGCGGGTCGCTTAACCACCATTGATAATAATGTTGATTTTGCCAGCGTGTTGGAAGCTAACAACGTGGGTGATATCGGTCCTACGTTTAGTGCCCCACGTGCTAATAACGCCTTTGCCTATGTATCACCTGAACGTAACGGTGCTCAGTTCTTGGCCATGTATGCTTTTGATTCAGATACTGATGAAGGCAGTCTTGCTAATAAAGACCAATATGGCATCGGTGCTACTTATAGCACAGGCCCCATCAATGCAGGTGCCTCTTACATTGCTTATGGCAAAAACAACCACTTACGCCTATCTGGTAACTATGCTGTCTCGCCAACATTAACGGCGGGTGCTTTATATCAAATTTCTAAATTTGACGAAGTAAACAGCAAAAAAGAAAATACCCTTATCGTCAGTGGCGAGATGAAAACCGCCACCCCATGGACAGCCTACGGTCAAGTGGCTTTGATTAAAAATGTTGCTGGTAAGGATGATAAATCAATGGGTGTCGGTGTTGGCGGTAAATATGCCTTTAATAAAGTCGCCACAGGTCATCTCTATGCTGGCTATGTCAACAGCGAACGTAAAAACCCTGTCATCAGAGACATCAAATACGACAGCTCTAAAAACACAGGCTTTGGTGTCGGTGCAGGTCTAGAATACAGATTCTAAGTTGTACTGTTTGTATCACACTCCACAAAAACCCACCTATGTGGGTTTTTGCTTTATTTGTTCGTCTCATGTCCCTAGCCACCCTTTAATGTCAAACTTCGCCCACCATCTACCGCTATGATTTGCCCTGTAATGTAGGGGGCATTAACCAAAAATAGCACCGCTTGGGCGATATCATCAGGTGTGCCGATGCTTTGCAAGGGGACGGATTTTATGAGTTCATCCTTGGTGCTGTCATTGAGTTCGTGATTTTTGTTACATTCTGGAAAAATATTTACCCCAGGAGAGACGCCATTGACACGCACAGTTGGGGCAAGCTCTAACGCTAATGAAAGCACCATGCCATGATGAGCTGATTTTGCCATGTTATAGATGGGATAACCGATAAAGGGTTTATCCTTGGCGTGAATGTCAAGCAGGCTGATGATTGTTCCGTGGTTTTTAACCAGTTCATCCTTAAAAACATGACTTAAAAATAACGGAGCTTTGGCGTTGGTCAAAAATAAATCATCCCAATCGTTTTGCCATTTATCCACCTCATCATTAATATCGCTCGGATAAAAACTAGAAGCATTATGCACCAAAATATCAATCCGCCCAAATAACGCCATGACCTGATTTTTAAAATCTGCCAATGTATTTTTATCATTGACGATAGCCAAATCCGCCTTGATGATTTTGGCACTATTATCACAAATGGCATTTAATTCATCTGCCAAATTTTGAGCATCTGTTTGGCTATGATGATAATGGATAATGACATTAAAGCTGTTGTTGTGAAAGGCTCGGACGATTGCCTTGCCAATGCGTTTTGCTCCGCCTGTGATTAGGGCGACTTTTTTCATAAAATTGCCTTTTTTAAAAATTCGCTTAATGTTAATAAGCGTAACCGTGTCAGCTCATCGCCAATTTGTTTGCCTTTTAATGTTTTATCAATATCGTTAATCGTTACCGATTGATAAAGGCTAATGGCGTGATGAAAAAATTCACGATTGATTGTTTTATTATTTACTATTTCTACCGCATCAATCAAATCAAATAATACCGTACTGTCTTTTTGGGCTTTGGTATTTTCTATTAACATTAATAATTTATCAGCAGAAATGTCTTGATAATGGGTTAAGTCATTAAAATGCGTGATGAATAATTGGGCAAATTGCGTAATGGCTTTGGGCGTTAATAACCGCTCGCACAGTTTTGATAAATCCGCTTTATTGTCCAAAAATCCATAGGTTAATATGGCAAATTTGATATGCAATGGCTTATCGTGGGCGGTTTTTAATTTATCAAATGTGATTTGGCGAATGGTGTTATCTTGCCAAATGGTGTTTAGCTCGGGTAGAATTTGTTTTAAAATATCTAAATCAAATAACAACTCAAAAAACGCAAACGCACACGTCTCATCAAAAGCCTTCACGCATTCCGTCCAAATCCGCTCACGGCTAAGGTGCAAAAGCTCCCCCCGACTGGCAATGGCTTGCATAAGGTAGGCGGTGTCAGGGGCGACCGTAAACCCCAGCTCATAAAAGCGGGCATAAAAGCGAGCGACTCGCAACACACGAAGCGGGTCTTCGCTAAATGCAGAGGATACATGGCGTAAGAGCTTGTGGCGTAGGTCATTTTGTCCGCCATAAAAGTCCACCACTTGCCCTGTGCGTGGTGTGTCGTCAAATAGCCCGATGACTTCTATGGCAAGGGCGTTTATCGTCAAATCTCGGCGTGCTAGGTCATCTTGTAGGCTTACCCCCTCTGTCTGCACAACAAAACCTTGATGACCTTTGCCATTTTTGCGTTCGGTACGTGCAAGAGCGTATTCGGCATGGGTGTGTGGGTGCAAAAAGACAGGAAAGTCCGCCCCAATTTGGATGAAGCCATGAGCGAGCAGGTCGGCAGGTGTCGCTCCGACCACCATAAAATCTTTGTCTTTGATGGGGCAAGATAGCAACTTATCACGCACCGCCCCACCAACCAAATATACTTGCATGGTATTTTTTTTCCGATAAATTTAGGTCATTGTAGTGTGAATGAATAAAAAGCACCCCAGTTGAGTGCTTTTTATGGGGTTGGGCAGAGTTATTTTTCCACATCCTGAGCATCTGATACCGATAAGGCGGTCATATTGACGATACGGCGAGCGGTTGCACTTGGCGTTAGGATGTGTACAGGCTTATCAGCACCGAGCAAAATAGGCCCCAAAACGGCTGAACCTGTGGCAGTTTTTAGTAGATTAAAGGCAATGTTGGCACTGTCAAGCGTTGGCATGATGAGCAGATTTGCTGAGCCTTTTAGTGTGCTAAATGGGTAGGTTTGGCTACGTAAACGTTCATCCAGTGCAGTATCACCGTGCATTTCGCCATCAAATTCAAAATCTACGTTCATCTGTGTTAAAATGTCATGTACTTGACGCATTTTAAGGGCAGAGGCACGATCAGATGCCCCAAAGTTTGAGTGCGACAGTAGAGCAACTTTTGGTGTGATGCCAAAACGACGTATCGCTTGGGCTGCCAAAATGGTCATCTCGGCAAGCTCTTCGGCGGTTGGGTCTTCGTTAATGTAGGTGTCGGCGATGAATAAGTTGCGGTTTTGCATGAGTACAGCATTCATGGCATAGAAGTTGGATATGCCCTCTTTTTTACCAATGACTTGATTTAGGTATTTTAGGTGTAAGTGATAAAAACCAAAAGTACCACAAATCAAGCCGTCAGCATCACCAAGTTCAACCATGAGCGAACCGATGAGTGTGGTTTTGCGACGGACATCACGGCGAGCCAACTCTAAGCTTATGCCACCACGTTGATTGGTTTTGTAATGATGCTCGGCATATCTGTCATAGTGGGGATTGTTATTGGGGTTGATGATGGTAATGTTTTGACCATCAACCAAGCGTAAACCTAAATTGTTGATTTCTTGATTGATGACCTCAGGGCGACCGATGAGAATGGGTTTGGCGATTTGCTCATCCACCACCACTTGCACGGCACGCAAAACATTAATATCCTCACCTTCGGCATAGGCAATACGTTTGGGGTTGGTTTTTGCCTTGTTAAAGATGGGTTTCATGGCAAGCGCACTGTTGTAGATAAACTCAGAGAGTTTTTGGCGATACGCATCAAAATCAGTAATGGGTAAGGTTGCCACACCTGTATCCATCGCCGCTTTGGCAACAGCAGGGGCAATCTCTAAGATAAGATTTGGTTCTAAGGGGCCAGGAATGAGATAATCACGTCCAAAACTCTTACTGACCTCGCTTTTTTGGGTATCTACCGATGGTGTGGCTTCGGTGTGTGCCATGGCAGCGATGGCGTGTACACAGGCAAGTTTCATTTCTTCATTGACGACCGTTGCCCCAACATCTAACGCCCCACGGAAGATATAAGGAAAACATAGGGCGTTGTTTACCTGATTGGGATAATCCGAGCGACCTGTTGCCATGATGACGTCCGAACGCACCGCATGGGCAAGCTCTGGCATAATCTCAGGGGTTGGGTTGGCTAGGGCAAAGATGATGGGGTCTTTTGCCATTGAGCGTACCATGTCTTGACTTACCACACCTGGCCCTGACAGACCTAAGAACACATCCGCACCGTTCATTACCTCGGCAAGTGTTGTCTTATCAGTATCACGAGCAAAGCGAGCTTTGGATTCATCTAAGTTTTTACGAGTGGTGCTGATGACGCCTTTTGAGTCAAGTACATAAATGTTCTCTTTGCGTGCACCCAGTGCCACGACAAGGTCAAGACAAGAAATCGCCGCAGCCCCCGCCCCTGAACACACAAGGGTAATCTCACTGATGTCTTTGCCATTTAGTTGCAAAGCGTTTAGTAGGGCGGCAGCAGAGATGATGGCAGTTCCGTGCTGGTCATCATGAAACACAGGAATGTTCATGCGTTCACGCAATTCACGTTCAATTTTAAAACACTCTGGGGCTTTAATATCTTCTAGGTTAATGCCACCGAAAGTGGGTTCTAGGCTTGCCACTGTCTCAATGAACTTATCAGGGTCAGTCTGGTCAATCTCAATGTCAAAAACATCAATGCCAGCAAATTTCTTAAATAATACACCCTTGCCCTCCATGACAGGTTTGGAGGCTAACGCACCGATATTACCCAGTCCAAGTACGGCAGTGCCATTGGTGATGACACCAACCAAATTGGAGCGAGCGGTGTATTTGGCGGCAAGTTTGGGGTTTTTTTCTATTTCAAGGCAAGGCACAGCAACGCCAGGTGAGTAGGCAAGAGCTAAATCTCGTTGGTTGGCGATTTGTTTGGTTGGAGTAACACAGATTTTACCAGGTCTGGGATGTTCATGATAGTGCAGGGCGTTTTGTTCAAATTGTAAACGCTGAGCATCGGCTTCGGATAAAAAGGCAGTATCGTGGGTTTTGTCCTGTGCAGGAACATCTTGATGAGCCATGGTAGTTTTCCTGTGATGATTAAATAAAATTGCCTTATTTTAGCATGATTTTGGGGGTCATGCTAGGTGTATTTGATTTTGTATTGGCAGTTAAATGATAATCATTATTTTATTTTGGGATAAATACCACATTATTATTCATAAGATTATTCATAAGATTATTCATAAGGATTGTGAATACCAAGTGTGTTTAAAATTTCAATCTCAAAACCCTCCATCTCATCTTGTTCGTCTTGCCCGAGTTCATGGTCAAAACCCAGCAGGTGTAAAATGCCATGTGTAATAAGGTGTGCCAAATGTTCATCTGTCTTTTTGCCTTGTTCGCTTGCCTCACGCACCACCACATCATGACAAATCACAAGCTCCCCAAGTGGCACCGCATTCATCATTACACACATCTCATCGGATAATCCGCTAGGGTAAGATAGGATATTGGTTGCATAATCCTTGCCACGAGCGTCAAGGTTTAACTCTCGCCCCTCACCTGCGCCACAGACATAAATGTCCAGTGATTTTGGCAAATTCATCCAATTTTGGGCGGTCAAATTGTCAAATTGAAAATAAGGCAACACCAAGCCGTGTGTGATTTTTTCGTTCATGACTGCCAGTGCATGTATAAAAATCACCATCATTTTTTGTTCATCATAAATGGGCAAATCAGCAAGCTCTGCCATATTGTCGGCAAAGCTGATTGCCATCTTATTCATCACTGTTGTCCTGTTTGTCCTGCACATCTTTATTGTCATTGCCTTGTGGTTTGTCGTCTTTTATGCTATTTAAAAAGGATAGGGCGGTTAGTGTGCGATTTAGTTCTTGTTCTTGACGTTGTTTTTTGCGAATATTGGCTCGCTCACTTTCGGCTTGACTTTCTATTAAGTCATGGGCATCATAGGCGTCGATGATTTTTTGCACCAAATGATGACGCACCACATCACGACTGTTAAACTCGGTGATATGAATGTCATCAATATTTGCCAAAATTTTTAGAGCCTGCGTCAGTCCTGATTCATGTCCACGAGGCAAATCCACCTGAGAGGTGTCGCCTGTGATGACCGCCCGAGAACCAAAACCCAAGCGAGTAAGGAACATTTTCATCTGCTCAGGTGTGGTGTTTTGGGCTTCGTCAAGTATCACAAATGAGTTGTTTAACGTGCGTCCACGCATGTAGGCAAGTGGGGCGATTTCAATGATTTGGCGTTCTAAAAGTTTACCCACTTTCTCAAAGCCAAGCATCTGGTATAATGCGTCATACAAGGGGCGTAGATAGGGGTCAATTTTTTGGGTCAAATCCCCAGGCAAAAAACCCAATTTCTCGCCCGCCTCTACCGCAGGACGGACAAGCAAAATCCGTTCAATCTCACCACGCTCCAACATATCTACCGCCACCGCCACAGCAAGATAGGTCTTACCTGTACCAGCTGGTCCCACGCCAAAGGAGATGTCAGAGAGCAGGATACGACGCACATACTGGGTTTGGTTATGCCCCTTTGGTGTGATTTTGCCCTTACGAGTAGATAGGCTGACAGGTGTGTGAGTCTCATTGTTATCTGCTTGTGGTTCTTTGGCGAGGCTTGCTTGTATCAGTAGATGTAAATCCTCTGGGCTAATGTCATCTGATTGTTTGGCAAGTTCATAAAGTTCACCCAGCACATATTCACCACGTGTTATCTGAGGCAAATCGCCTGTTAATATAAAGTCATTACCACGATTGATGATGGTAATATCAAGGCGGTTTTGTAGGTATTTTAGGTGCGTGTTGTATTCGCCAAGCAGGGTACGAAGTTCATGAGAGGTCAGCTTGAAATTAAGAGTTCGAGTTAGGCTCAAATGAGGGTTTCCTTTTTGAATAGAAAATAAAAAACAGGACTTATATGCTTTCAAAAAACAAAAAATCAAGTGAATGTAAAAACAAAAACCCTTTTCCAAAATAGAAAAGGGTTTTAAAATATGGCTCCCCAACCTGGGCTCGAACCAGGGACACACGGATTAACAGTCCGATGCTCTACCAACTGAGCTATTGGGGAATGGTGGGTCGTGCAGGATTCGAACCTGCGACCAATTGATTAAAAGTCAACTGCTCTACCAACTGAGCTAACGACCCACTAAGCACAAGGCTTATTTGGTCAGTTTGTGATAATGGTGGGTCGTGCAGGATTCGAACCTGCGACCAATTGATTAAAAGTCAACTGCTCTACCAACTGAGCTAACGACCCTTATCACTAAACGTGGTGCGTATTATACAGGTAAATTTTGATACGTCAAGCATTTTTTATGAAATTTTCATAATTTAGCAAAATAAAGTCTTTTTTGGGCTTTTGCGTTGCTTTTTTGGGGGCAGTTGCTTAAAATTAGCCAATCATTGATGAAATTGAGTTATTTAAAAAGGTAATCTTATGCAATCCGTCCAAGTCAAACTCCTAAACCCAAAAATCGGCTCCGACCCTAATTTTCCTTTGCCCACTCGTGCCACAGATGGCTCAGCGGGGATTGATTTGCGAGCGTGTATTGATGAGCCTGTTGTTATTGGGGCAGGTCAGACCAAACTCATCGGAACAGGGCTTGCAATTTATATCAAGAACCCTAATTTTGCAGGGATTATTTTACCACGTTCTGGGCTTGGGCATAAGCATGGTATTGTATTGGGCAATTTGGTGGGGCTTATTGATGCTGATTATCAAGGTGAGTTGATGGTATCGGTATGGAACAGAAGCGATACAGATTTTACGCTAAATCCTGCCGAACGCATGGCTCAGTATGTGGTTGTGCCTGTGGTACGTCCTGTTTTTGACATTGTAGATGAGTTTAGTGATGACAGTGAACGTGGGGCAGGGGGATTTGGCAGCTCTGGAATTCAATGATTTTTGGGTAGATTATTATGGGTAGATCATTATGAGTGTAATATGTCAAATGTTTCATGAATGTCGCCGCTGACCATGCGTGTTTTATTTGTCATGAACTTATGTTAAAAGGAAAAATTTATGCAGTCCAAATCATCAACTCATCAATCCCTAACCTTAAATGAGGCCAAACACACAAGTGAGGTCATTACAACCGCCTTGCCCTATATTCAGCGTTACAAAGACAAACTCATCGTGGTCAAATACGGCGGTAATGCCATGACTGACCCTGTGTTAGAGAGTTCTTTTGCTCGTGATATTGTCCTGCTAAAAACCGTTGGCATTCACCCTGTGGTGGTGCATGGTGGAGGGCCGCAGGTGGACAATCTGATGAGTGAGCTTGGGCGTGAGTCTGACCGTATAGATGGCATGCGTGTTACGGACAAAGCCACGATGGATGTGGTGGAGATGGTACTGGGCGGCAGCGTGAATAAATCCATTGTCAATCTCATCAATAAGCACGGTGGGCAAGCGATTGGCTTGACAGGCAAAGATGCTAACCTCATCAAAGCGACCAAACTTATCATAAATGATAAAGACGGCACGCCCATTGATTTGGGTTTTGTCGGTCAAGTTGCCCATGTTAATACAGGGGTCATTAACATGCTCATCCAAAGCGATTTTATTCCTGTCATCGCTCCATTGGGTGTTGATGAACATGGTGAGACCTATAACATTAATGCCGACCTAGTGGCGAGCCGTGTGGCAGAGTGTTTAAGTGCTGAACGTCTGCTTTTATTGACCAACATCAAGGGCGTGCTAGACAAAGATGGTAACGTACTAACAAGCCTATCACCCACAGACGTGGACAATCTCATCGCTGATGGTACGATAAGTGGGGGCATGATACCCAAAATTGCAGGGGCGTTGGATGCGGTCAAAGCAGGTCTTAGAAGTGCAACCATTGTGGACGGGCGAGTACCACACGCTTGTTTGCTTGAAATATTTACCGAAGAGGGTGTGGGTACGCAGATTTTGCGAGAAACTAATGGTTAAATTTTAAAGGCGGTCTAGCACCGTCTTTTTTATGCGTAAAACTTGCTTTAAAAAGAATAATCATTTATATTAACCCAAACCCGTTTGGAAATCCCCATGCAAAAATCCCTTGCCCTTATCGTCTTTATCGCTTTATTGTCCGCCTGCTCCCCACAGCCCCATGGCGGCGAGATGTCTCATCAATCGGCAAGCTCTGATGTGGCAAGTGTGGATATGGCAGACGTTACCAATGCGGACGTAAGCGATTCAAATCTTGACAACTCAAACCCCAATAGCCCAAACCCTGATAATCCTACCCTTGACAGCCAAACCACCACCCAAGGCGAGCAGGTTCATTTGGCAAACAAAGCCTTTATCATCAAGGCGGATGTAAATTTTGCCGTCAAAGACGTGGTTGCCACCAAAGACCAATTGGAGAGCCTAACCCTACAAACGGGCGGATATATCCAAACGTCCAAGATTTATAACAACATCACCGACACGCACCGCTATCCGATTGGGGGTGAGCAGTTAAAGGTGCTGACCCATTTTGTGCGTCATGGCATGATGACGGTGCGTATCCCCAAGGCAAATATGGGCGAGTTTTTGAAGGGGGTACAAGGACAAGTGGTGTTTTTGGACGGTCAAGAATTTAACGCCACCGATGTTGCCCTAGACTTACAGCGTAACGCCCTACACGCCCAAATAGAAGCCGAACGCCAAGCCAAACTGGGCGAGCTTAACGCCACCAAAACAGATGATTTGGCGGACAAATCGGCTCATATGGGCGAGATGACAGATTCAAAATACCGCCAAACCCTTGCCGAGCTTGACCGCAAGGCTCTTGCCGAGCAAGTGGCGTTTAGCACGATAACACTTGCCTTTTATCAAAATCCGCAAATTTTTGAATCGGTCATGCCCGACACACAGGCATACATCGCCAAAGACGAGCGGGCGAATTTTGGTCATCGCTTTGTCCAAAGTATTGGCACAGGTTGGCTGTATTTCTTAGAATTTATCTTGTGGCTGACAAGTCTGTGGGCGTTTGCTTTTGGGCTTATTGTCGCTACTCTATTTTATAAAAAGGTGTTTAAGCCGTTTTATAATCGACCGTTTAGAAAAAAGGCAACTAATGGGACGGTAAAGCCGAAGGAAGTGGGAAATAAAGAGAGAGATGATAAATGATAAGGTTGGGTTAAAGTGATTTTAAATTTTTCTGATTTTATTAAAAATACTTTTTATAAAATTAAAATAGTTTTAAAATTAAAATACATAAAGGCAGTTTATTCGTCTGATTATCAAGATTGGCTTGGGAAAACTACCATTTATTGACTGTAAGAGATTTATGGGTTATGAAAATTGTGTATCACATTACCGCTCAATTAATAAATGACGGTGATAATCATAAAGAATCTAAATCACAAATCTTGGTCAATGACCAACCCATTGGTATATTTATTGATGAATGCCACCTAAGAGATGTTGTACAAGTAGATGTGGATAAGTTTATTTTGTTTGCAACCCATGATTGTCCCTTTGAAGAAACGTTGAGTGTTTATTTGATTGACATTAAAAATTCATTGATTATGGATGGTTTGTGGTTGGGATTGGCGTATCATACAGATTTTTTCACTGGTATAACCATTGAGAATGATACAATCAAATTTAATTTTATAAGTAATGATGTATGGGAATTAACGTATGTCAAACAAGGATTTTTTGATGGTATTCATGCGTTAAAAGAAATGATTAATCCTATTGTGCATAGACGGCTATCTATAAAGTGTTATCTAAAAATACATAACGCCCAATCTTAATTTAAAGTGGTAATTTATGATTGTTGGGTGGTTATTTTTTAGATTATAGGGGCGAATTACATTCGCCCAAAAATCAACACTTTATTACAGGGCAAATGTGATCTACCTCTATAATCTACCCAAAGGCGTGATTGATTAATAAACCAAATTTAAACCACTACACCCCAAACACCCCACCCCATTCATGCTCATCAAAGCCGATAAGTGCCACATCATCTCCCATGACAATCGGACGTTTTAGTACGCTAAGGTTGTTCTTGACCATCTCATACATGGCGGGCAAATCATCACTTGCCAAAATTGCCTTAGTTTCATCGTCAAATTTGCGGTAGGTTGTGCCTTGTTTGTTGATGACTTTTTCGCCAAAGGTTGCCACAAAGTTGGCAAAGTCATCTTGGCTTAGTACCGACTTTTTATAATCAAAAAATTCATACGTTATGCCGTTTTGATTGAAAAAATCAAACGCTTTTTTCATGGTGTTGCAGTTATTGATGCCATAAATGGTCGTCATGGGGGTGTCTCGCTTTACAAAATATTGGCAAATTATAACAAAAATCGGCTATAATAGCATGTTAAAATTTTTTATTTTGAGTTAGCCAACCATGAGCCTAAACGATTACGATTTTAAAGCCATTGAACAAGCCCAGCAAGCCAAATGGCAAGCCGATAACCGTTACCACACAGATAATAATGACCACGGCAAACCCACCCGCTATATGCTCTCCATGTTCCCCTATCCAAGCGGTAAGCTCCACATGGGACACGTTCGCAATTATGCCATTACGGACGTATTATCTCGCTACTACCGTCAAAAAGGCTATGATGTCATGCAACCCATGGGTTGGGATGCTTTTGGTTTGCCTGCTGAAAATGCCGCCATTGACAACAAAGTTGCCCCCCATGTCTGGACAATGTCCAACATTGAGCATATGCGTGGTCAGTTAAAATCGCTTGGCTTGTCTATTGATTGGTCTCGTGAATTTGCCACCTGCTCGCCTGAGTATTACAAATGGGAGCAATGGCTATTTTTGCAACTTTATAAAAAAGGGTTGGTCTATAAAAAGCTGTCTACCGTAAACTGGGACCCTGTGGATAATACCGTTCTTGCCAATGAGCAGGTTGTGGACGGTTGTGGCTGGCGTTCAGGTGCACCTGTTGAAAAACGGGACATTCCGATGTATTATTTTAAAATCACAGACTATGCAGATGAGTTGCTTGATGATTTAAAATTGCTAGAAAACAAATGGCCAAAACAAGTGCTTAGCATGCAACAAAACTGGATTGGCAAAAGTCATGGCATGGAGCTTGATTTTAGTTATAAAGTAGACGGACAAGCGGACAAACTCACCGTCTTTACCACCCGCCCTGATACCGTCATGGGTGTCAGCTATCTTGCTGTGTCAGCAGAGCATCCACTTGCCCAGTATGCGTCTCGCCAAAACGAAAAAATCGCCGAATTTTGCAAACTGTGCAAACAAGGCTCGGTTGCTGAAAGTGAGCTTGCCAAAGCTGAAAAAATGGGTATGGATACAGGGCTGTTTGCCAAGCACCCCATAACGGGCGATGATGTGGCGATTTGGGTTGCTAACTATGTGCTGATGAGCTATGGCTCTGGTGCGGTCATGGGCGTACCTGCTCATGATGAGCGTGATTTTGAATTTGCCAAAAAGTATGGTTTGCCCATCAAGCAAGTCATTGAATTTAAAGGTAAAGAATACAGCACAGACACATGGCAAGACTGGTATGGCGATAAAAATGGCGTGTGCATAAATTCTGGGGTGCTAGATGGCATGGGCAAAGATGCTGCAAGTGCCAAAATCCTAGAAATTGCAGGCGATAAGGCAAATGCTACCGTTCAATACCGTCTGCGTGATTGGGGGGTGTCTCGCCAACGTTATTGGGGCTGTCCGATTCCGATGATTAACTGTGAATACTGTGGAACGGTGCCTGTGCCTGAGCAAGATTTGCCTGTGGTGCTACCTACCGATGTCGTGCCTGATGGTCGTGGTAATCCTTTAAAATCACTGCCCGAATTTGTGAACTGCACCTGCCCAAAATGTGGGCAACCCGCCGAGCGTGAGACCGATACTTTTGATACCTTTGTGGAGAGCAGTTGGTACGCCCAGCGTTTTACCACGCCCCACGATGACACCCAAATGGTTGGGCATCAAGGAGTGAGTAAATGGCTGCCTGTCAACCAATATGTGGGCGGTATTGAGCATGCCATTTTGCATTTACTGTACGCTCGCTTTTTTCATAAGGTCATGCGTGATGAGGGATTGGTTCAAGCAGATGAACCCTTTGAGAATCTACTGGCTCAGGGTATGGTGCTGGCAGGGACGTTTTATCGTGAAAAGGCGGACGGCTCAAAAACATACTATTTCCCTTATGAAGTAGAAGTACGTGGCAACGAAGCGATACTCATGGCAGATGGCGAACCTGTCAGTATTGGCAAAATTGAAAAAATGTCTAAATCCAAGAATAATGGCGTGGACCCACAGACCATCATGGGTGAGTATGGTGCAGATACAGTACGCTTGTATACCATGTTTACCGCCCCTGCCGATCAAACGCTAGAATGGTCGGATTCTGCCCTAAAAGGCCCTTATAATTTTATCAAAAAAGTGTGGCGACTGGCTGATGAGCATTTGACCGCCATCGGTGATGTGGATGAAGCGATTTTAAAGACATCGGGTCATGGTCTGTCAAAGTCTGCCAAAGCTCTACGCCGTAAGACACACGAGACCATTGCCAAAATTGATGCTGCCTTGGGGGAGCATTTGGCTCTAAATACACCTGTATCATCCTTGATGGAGCTTGCCAATGACATTGGGGCGTTTGGTGTCGCTGATGATGGTGATTTGGCGGTGCGTCATGAAGCGATGGTAACGCTTTTGACCATATTGTCGCTGTATGCCCCGCACGTCGGCGAACATTTGTTGGAGACATTTGGTTTTGACAGTCGCTCCTTGATGTTCCCAACGCTTGACAAATCAGCATTAACCAGCGATAGTGTGGTCATGGCAGTACAAGTAAACGGTAAAGTACGTGGTGAGATTGAAGTACCAACAGGCACAGACAATGACACCATCAAACAGATGGCAGTACAACATGAAAGTGTCGCCAAATTCATCACAGGCGAACCCAAAAAGGTCATTGTTGTGCCAAATAAGCTTGTGAGTGTGGTTATTTGACAGTTAGGTAGGATGTGCTATTTATGCCCCAAACGACATGCTGATTTTATTTTTAAATTTAAATTCACTCATAAATCGTCTGTATTATGCCAAAAACCAAACTGTTTAGTCTGTTATCTAACATTGCCATTTTAGCCAATTTGATTGTGGGATTTTTGCAGGTGCATTGGGCGGTGATTGTTGTTTTTATCGCCGTTCATGCCATGTTGCGACTGAGCTATATCAAGGCACAAAGCGAGCAAATGGTGCGTGATAAAAACACCACACAAACCAGCATCGCTCCACCTGTTGTGCGTCATATTGCAAGTGTCATCACGGCGGTGATTTTGGCAGTACTGATTTATTGGGTCGGTTATGGCGTGGCGTATTTTGTGGGGTGATTTTTAAATGGCTTTTGGAGATGATTTGCCCATGATAAGGCTAAATGCCCCATCTAAATACAACTTTTAATGTAACAAGGACAGCCATGCCAAAATTTTTAACCGCCCCATTTTTAATCTTAGCTGTCTTATCCGCCCTAACTTTGTCAGGGTGTGGATTTGCTTTGCGTGGAATGAGCGAGGATTTGCAGATTGACCCTGACCATCAGACGGTACAGCTTAATCTGGATGACAGTCAAGAAAACCTACACCTAAAACAAGCCATAACCAAACATTTGAAGCTGATGCACCTAAGTACAGGACTTAGTACCAATCAAATCCGTGTGGATAATTTACATTTTCGCCGTTATGAATTGGTTGGTACTTTGACCGAGATTCGTTTGGTGTTAAGTGCAACTGTTAAAATCATGGTTGGCGATAAAACCACAACCACTGTGATGCAAGTGGAGCAAAGCTATCAATATAACGAAGCGAGTGTGATAACCCTTGATCAGCAGGGCGAAGAGAGTAAGGGTTGGTTATATGATCAGCTGGGCGAACGTATTGCTGAGCGTTATCGGGTCATGGCACGCTAAGCGAGCAGATTGTGCAACAACGATTTTTACCCCTTTTTCATCACCTTAAAAACGACAATACCACCCCCACAAAGGGACTGTGGGTCATGCACAGTGATGAACCGCTTTTGCATCAATGGCTCATTGATGCCTGTCGCCCTATATGGTCTAAAAATAATCAGCTTATTGAACGTGTGGAACTGTCATCTGTCAAATCGTGGTTTGATGTGATTGCCAAACTTAATGATTTATCGCTTTTTGGCGACAGTACCGCCTTGATTGTTACAGGTAATTACAAACCTGACACAAAAGCAATTGCCCGCCTTAGTGCTTTTGCCGATGATGTGATGGGTGGACACAGTCATCATCATCTCATTTGGTGCCTGCCCAAACAGGATAAAAAATCACCGACCACCAAATCATTAAAACTCTTTGATAATCAAGGACTTATCATTGATGGCAATGTTTATAATGAGAAAATACGTACCGACATTTTGACCGCCAAAGCCCAAGAGCTTGGGTTGATACTCAGCTTTGATGCGTGGCAAATGCTGTTATCACACACAGAACATCATCTGTTGTCAGCATATCAGTGTTTATGGCGGACGTCTTTTTTATATACACGTGGACAAATGATTGGTGTGGATGAGCTGGAACAGTCGCTTGTGGATGGGGCGGATTTTACTGTATTTCATTTGTCGGACAATATGCTGATGGGCAATACCCAAAAGAGTCTTGCTATTTTGGAACATTTAAAACGCACCGATACCGCCCCAAGCATTGTACTGTGGGCAGTTGCCAAAGACATACGGCTGATTTTACAGATACAGGCGGGTAAACCATCAAGCGAGCTGGGCATCTGGCAGAGTAAGGCACATGTCTATGAACAGGCGGCACGGCGATTGCATGGACAGAATAATGCGTGGTTATCTGCTGTCTATGCCATTGATAAAACAATCAAGGGCGTGAGTGATAAAAATGCGTGGCAACTGTTGATGGATTTGATATTGTCGGTATGTGGGGTAAAAATAAATGGCGTATGATTAATGACAAAATGTTACCATTTTTGCACAAAAATTTATAAAAATACTTAGGATTTAATTGTTGTTTAAAACAAAAATTTTATAATGGTCATTGGTTTTTTAAAATTGCTGATTTTAAACACCCATTACCATCCTGCCAGTCATCATTTGGAAAAAATCATGCCCGCCACTGTCAAAAAATCCAAATTCTCCCCAAAATGGTTCATCACCGCCTTGATTGTGGGGCTAATTGGGTTTGTCATTTATCAACTTTTAAATCCCAAACCCACCCCGCCGTCTTATCTTACCGCTGATGCGGTCATGGGCGACATTGAAAATACGGTCATGGCATCGGGCAAGGTCAAGCCCATTTACAGCGTGGATGTGGGAGCTCAGGTATCTGGGCGGATTGTTAAGCTGTATGTAAAGGTCGGCGATGAGGTCAAAAAAGGCGACATAATCGCCCAAATTAATCAAATAGAACAAAAGAACGCCGTCTCCAATGCAGGTGCTAATTTGAGGCAAGCACAGGCAAATCTTGCTCAGGCTAAGGCCAATTTGGCATCTGGCGAAGGCAGTGTGGCAAGTTCACAGGCCATGTTGCAAGCACGCCTTGCTGAACTACAAAAAGCCAAACAAACCTTTGCTCGTTTGGAGGAGCTTTTAAACATTGATGCAATCAGTCGCCAAGATTATGACGATGCCAAAAGTGCGGTAGAGATTGCCACAGCCAATGTGCAAGTGGCAAGAGCAAATGTTCACAATGCCAAAAATGACGTTGTCTCTGCCCGGGCGAATATCCAAAGCCAACAAGCAAACATTAACAAAGCCCAAAACAATCTATCTACTGCTACTGAGGATTTGAGTTATACTACAATCGTTGCTCCGATGGATGGCACGGTCATCGCCATCACCCAAAAAGAGGGTACAACGGTAAATGCCATGCAATCCGCTCCAACCATCGTTACGCTTGCCGACCTAAGCCGTGTTCGTATTAACGCCCAAATATCAGAGGCAGACGTGGTAAATGTAAGTGCCAATATGCCCGCTCGTTTTAACATTATTGGTAACACTCAAAAGCAGTTTGATGCCACACTCACAGGAGTAGAACCTGCTCCTGAGAAAATCAGCACCAACAGTAATACCGATTCTGCGGTGTATTATATCGGTTATCTTGATGTGGATAATACTGAACGCAAATTTCGTATTGACATGACCGCACAGGTCAGCATTATTACCGATTCGGTCAAAAACGTGCTGACCATACCGTCATCTGCTTTAAAAGGAGATGGCAAGGAGGGTAAATATAGTGTACAAGTACTAACAAATGATGGCATCGCCAAACCCGTGGAGGTGCAAGTGGGGCTAAATAATCGTATTGATGCCGAGATTAAATCAGGGTTAAACGTCGGTGATAAAGTCGTCATTGGTGATTCAAATAGCCAAGGTCAAGACGAACAATACCAATACAGTCCGTCCATGCGTTAGGGGGCATAATGAAAATCCCACTCATACAAATAAAAAATCTGGTGCATGAGTTTTCTGCTGGCGATACGACTGTCCGTGTTTTGCATGGACTTGATTTGACTTTGTATCAAGGCGAGATGGTTGCCATTATCGGTCAGTCAGGTTCGGGAAAATCCACACTCATGAACATTTTGGGTTGTCTTGACAAGGCCACCGGTGGCAGTTATACCATTTTTGGTAAATCTGTGGATGAGATGAGAGGTGAGGAGCTTGCCGAACTTAGGCGTGAGCATTTTGGCTTTATCTTTCAGCGTTATCATCTTTTGGGCGATATCAATGCTCTTGATAATGTTACCGTACCTGCCGTTTATGCAGGCATGAATGCTACCAAAAGGCGTAAGAGAGCCACCAAGCTACTTACTCAGCTGGGTTTGGGCGATAAAATCACCAATCGCCCAAGCCAGCTTTCAGGCGGACAACAGCAACGTGTCTCTATCGCCAGAGCCTTGATGAATGGGGGCGATATCATTTTGGCAGATGAACCAACAGGGGCGTTAGACAGTGTTTCAGGTGAGCAGGTGATGAACATCTTGCACCGTTTAAAAGATGATGGACACACCATCATCATGGTAACGCATGATGCAAATTTGGCAAGTCAAGCCGAGCGAGTGATTGAGCTAAAAGATGGTCATATCATCATAGATTATTATAATGATAATGCCAAAAATCAAAAACCCCTAAACAATGATGCAAACATCCAAAACACCGCCACAAATAAAAGCATTCCCACCTCAAAAAATACCTTATTGGGTGTGATGGACCGTTTAAAAGAAGCCTTTAAAATGTCCATGTATGCCATGATGGCACATAAAATGCGTACACTTTTGACCATGCTTGGGATTATCATTGGCATCGCCTCTGTTGTGTCTATCGTGGGACTTGGGCAGGGTTCACAAGCTAAAATCTTAGCTGACATCAATGCACTGGGCACAAATACCATCACCGTGATAGACGGTTATCCCTTTGGCGACCCCAGACGGCGGTTTGGACAAGATAATCTGACCGTGGCAGATGCCAAAGCCGTTGCTGACCAACCTTATGCCCTGTCGGTAAGCCCCATGGTCAACAAATCGGTTAATATCCGCCATCAAAGTCAAGATGCAACAGGTACGGTAACAGGTGTGGGTAAAGATTATTTATCCGTTACGGGTGAAAAGCTGTTCATGGGACAAATGTTTGATGAAACCAGCATTGCCACATCCGCACAGGATGCCATCATTGACCAAAGTGCTTATGAAATTTATTTTAACAGCAAAGGTAATCCCATTGGGCAAACCTTGCTTATCGGTAATGTCCCTGCTCGTATCGTGGGGGTATTATCAGAAAATCCATCGCCCTTTGCCCGCATGAATAATTCACCCACTGTCTATCTGCCTTATACCACTGTTATGTATCGCATGCTTGGTAAAAACACCCTTGACCGCTTTGTTGTCTTGATTGATGATGATACACCATCGGCCATTGCTGAGACTGCCATCTCCAAACTCATTCAATCACGACACGGTACGGATGATTTTAATATCATGAACACCGACAGCATCAAAGAAACGGTACAATCAACCACCGCTGCCATGACCATGCTCATCTCATCCATTGCCATCATCTCGCTCATCGTGGGTGGTATTGGTGTCATGAATATCATGCTGGTGTCTGTTACCGAACGCACAAGTGAGATAGGTGTACGTATGGCAGTTGGTGCAAGAGAGTCGGACATTTTGGGGCAGTTTTTGATAGAGGCGGTGCTTGTGTGTGTTTTGGGTGGTGTGCTGGGGATACTGCTTGCTTTTGGTGTGGGCAGTCTTATCAATAAATTTGGCAGTGATAGCGTGGGGGTGATTTATTCACCATTGTCTGTCGTCGTCGCCTTTGTTTGTTCAACACTCATCGGTATCGTGTTTGGCTTTTTACCCGCTCGCAACGCATCAAAGCTAAACCCTGTGGATGCTTTGACTCATCATTAATGTAAGAGTGTTAAAAAAGAGCAAATGAATGCTCTTTTTTGTTTGATGTTGTTGGGTTTATGCTGTCAAATCTTACATGTCAGCAAGCATTCGCCCAGCAGTTAGGGCAAAATAACTTAATATCCCATCACAACCTGCTCGCCTAAATCCAACCAAACTCTCTAATATGACCGCTTCGCTAAGCCAACCGTTTTGGATGGCTGCCATGTGCATGGCATACTCACCTGAGACTTGATAGGCAAAGGTTGGCACACCAAAGTTATCTTTAACTTCACGCACCACATCTAAATAGGGCTGACCGGGTTTTACCATGACCATATCCGCCCCCTCCTTGATATCTAGTGCCACCTCATGTAGTGCTTCATTTCGGTTGGCAGGGTTCATTTGGTATTGTTTTTTATGCCCTTTTAGATTGTTTGATGAGCCAACTGCATCACGAAAAGGCCCATAGTAGGCGGAGGCGTATTTGGCAGAGTATGCCATGATGGCGGTATTGACAAAGCCCTCTGCTTCTAGGGCATCACGCATGGCACGAATGCGACCGTCCATCATGTCCGATGGTGAGATGACATCCGCCCCTGCACGAGCGTGGGCAAGTGTTTGTTTAACCAACGCCTGAATGGTGATGTCATTGACCACATAACCACTATCATCAATAATGCCATCTTGTCCGTGCGTGGTATAGGGGTCAAGAGCAACATCGGTCATGACAATAAGTTCGGGCAAGGCATCTTTGATGGCAGAAATGGCACGTACAGCAAGGGTATTGGGGTCATAGGCATTTTCGCCATTGGGTGATTTTAGAGTGGGGTCAATCACAGGGAATATGTCCACCATTCTTACACCTATCTTGTAGAGTTCTTTGCAATGCTTGACAAGCAAATCAATGGACAATCGTTCAATGTTTGGCATGCTTTTGATGGCTTGGCGTTGGTTTTGTCCTTCGATGACAAATACAGGAGCGATGAGATGACAAGGTTGTAGATGGGTTTCGCTGACCATATCACGCATGCCATCTAGCACACGCAGACGACGCAGGCGAGTGGCAGGAAAGGTGCGATTAAAAGTATAATTTGACATATATTGACCTTGATGAATTTGATAAAGATATGAAAATGGGAAGTATGATGTGTTCATTATACACCTTTTTGTGGATAAGTGGGCGGATAATCATTTTCATATAAAGGTGCATGTAAAGGGATGAGCCATCAAGTCATTATCATATTTATCAACAGGTCAAGAGTGGGTATGCTCTATAATTGAAGTCCCAATAAAAAGCCCTCTCTAATGGCTCGTTTGGCATCTAAACACTCGGCATTTTTTGCCCCACCAATGATGTGGTAGTGGGCTTTGGGGGTGTCGCCCAGTTTTGGCATGAGATGATTGACGGGCTCTTGTCCTACACAGAGTACCACGCTGTCCACACGGAGCAGTTGAGCTTGTGTATTTACCGTTATCCACAAACCCTCATCGGTGATTTTGTCATAAGTTGCCCCCGAGATTTGAATGACACCTGCTTGCTTGATGATGGCTTTGTGTACCCAGCCTGTGGTTTTGTTAAGTCCTTTGCCAAGTTTGCCATGACTGCGTTGTAATAGGTAAATTTGGCGATGGTTTGGTGTGGGGGCAGATTTGGCAAGTCCGCCTTTGCTGTCATAGTTTGGCTTGGGGTTTATGCCCCATTGGGCAAAAAATTCATCAGGGCTTTGAGCGGTGGGGCGATAAGCACGGTCATGCACGTCGCTGGCAATCACACCCCCATGTGCCAAAAATTCTGCCACATCAAAGCCAATACCGCCCGCTCCTAGTATTGCCACTGCCTTGCCTGCAACTTTTTGTCCTGAGAGCAGTTCGGCATAGGTCATGACCTGTGGCAAGTCGGTGCCATCAAATCGTACTTTGCGTGGCGTAACCCCTGTGGCGATGACAATATCATCAAAGTCGCTGTTTTTTAAAAATTCATCGCTTATTTCATGGTTTAGATGAACGCTGATGCCACATTTTTCTATCATGTTACGATAGTAGCGAATGGTCTCAAAGAACTCCTCTTTACCAGCAATGACTTTGGCAAAATTAAACTGACCCCCAAGCGTGCTGTTACGTTCAAAAATGGTCACGTCATGTCCACGCTCGCTTGCGGTAACGGCAACTGTCATACCAGCGACACCGCCTCCGATGACGGCGATTTTTTTAGCTTTTTTGGTGGGACGAATGTCGTATTCGCTCTCAAAACACGCTCGTGGATTGACCAAACAAGTCGCTCTCTGCCCTGCAAAGGTGTGATCAAGGCAGGCTTGATTACAGCCGATACAGGTGTTAATCAGATGAGCGTTACCCATTTGGGCTTTTTGTACCCACGCACTGTCTGCTAAAAAGGGGCGTGCCATCTGCACCAAATCCACTTGCCCATCTGCCAAAATCGCCTCTGCTGTATCAGGCATGTTAATGCGGTTAGCACCGATGATGGGAATATTAATGACCTCTTTGACCGCTTGACTAAATCGCACAAAACTGGCTCGTGGTACACCTGTAACAATGGTTGGAATGCGTGCTTCATGCCAGCCGATGCCTGTGTTGATGAGTGTTACCCCTGCCAATTCCAACCACGTGGCAAGAGTGATAACCTCTGTCATGACCGCACCATTTTCAACCAGTTCTAACATGGATAAGCGAAAACTGATGATAAAATCGCTGCCAACTGCCCGACGAATCGCTTTAACGATGTCTAGGGCAAATCTGGCTCGGTTATCCAAACTGCCACCATAATCATCGGTGCGTTGGTTGGTGCGAGCTGATAAAAATTGGTTAATCAAGTATCCCTCAGAGCCCATGATTTCCACGCCGTCATAGCCTGCTTTTTTGGCAAGTTTGGCAGTATGGACATAATCGTTTATGGTTGCCTTGATATTTTTGGTGGACATTTGGCGGGGTTTAAAGGGTGAGATGGGTGATTTGATGGGGCTTGGAGCAACCACAAAAGGGTGATAACCATAACGTCCACTGTGTAGGATTTGTAAGAGAATTTTGGTGTCGTATTTGTGTACTGCACGGACAACTCGGGCATGATGGATGATGTCAGCGGTTCGGTTTAATGTGCCACCAAATGGGGTAAGCCACCCCTCACGGTTGGGTGAGATGCCACCTGTGATGATAAGGGCGACACCGCCTTTGGCACGCTCCTCAAAGTAGCGAGCAAGTTTACCGTAATTATAAAACCTGTCTTCAAGCCCTGTGTGCATAGAACCCATGACCATGCGATTTTTTAGTGTGGTAAAACCCAAATCGAGCGGACGAAAAATATGCGGATAGGGGGTGTCATCGGCGTGGATGGGGGTGGGTTTGCTTTTTGAGAATTTGCCTTTAAAAAATGTATTCATGGCTGTCCTTGTGCTATTGATACAAGCGATGGCTTGATATATTGTAGCATAAGGGCGACCAAAGCGTGGGATTTTGATGGTAAAATGACCCAGTGGTCATCTTGTGGTGTGGGTTATTTTATCGCCTTAAAATACAATGCTTGACCTTGGTCATTAAAGAGTGTAAGGTTGGTGGCACTGACTTTATAATGGCTAAGTGTGGGCAAGAGCCGTTCTAATATTTGCTCTAATGCCATCTCAGAACATGCCATGCGAGTGGAGGCCACAGCACCGATGTGTAAGGTGTCATCGCCGATGTCGCTCATGCCAAACATGAATGTGTTGCACCCTGCATGACCACTGGCATTGGTAGGGTCTGTCAAATCAAACTCACCTTTGATTTTGCCTTGATAATCTATCCCTTGCACGGCGGTAAGTTGCCATTTTTGGCGAAGATGGGTCAGGTGGTGGGTGGTGTCAGATTGCGACGGTCTCAAAGGCAAATCTGTCATAGTTGGGGTTGGTTCGCTATTATGAGTATTTTTTATTGGGGGCGTCAAAGGTGTGGCAGAGCAGGCAGTCAATAGGGTGGTGATAATCACTAAGAGAGCTTGGGTTTTCATAAAAATGCCTTTGGCGAGAGTTTGGATGGAGATTAAAACATGAGAGCATGTCTGTCATTGAGATATTTTATGAAAAGAGATTTTGTGAAAAAAAGAAATGTCAATAAAAAAAGAGAGACAGGCACGTCCATCATGTTTAAAAAGTAAAAACTCAAAGCAGATAAGCTTATCCCAAAGATTGGTTGTGTTTAACTTTCTTTGGGACTTTGGACTTTGGACTTTGGACTTTGGGGTAAGTTCAAATATTTGGGTTTTTAATCAATCAATCAGTGATGATGACCGCCTGCTCCGTGTGCATGACCATGTGCAATCTCATCGGCGGTGGCTTTGCGTACATCAACGACCTCAACGTCAAATGTCAGGGTAACACCAGCTAAGGGATGGTTACCGTCTACGACGACAATATCATCATTAACATCTTTGACGGTAACAAGCATGACATGACCATCATCGGTTTGTGATTGAAATTGCATGCCAGCTTCAATGTTTTCAACACCTTGAAAGTTTGCACGTGGCACTTCTTGGACAGCCTCGCTAAGGTACTCGCCATAAGCATCTTCTGGGGCAACAGTTACGGTAAACTTATCGCCCACACTTTTGCCCTCCATTTTAGATTCAAGACCAGAAATGATGTTATGATGACCGTGCAAGTAAGCAAGTGGTTCACCATTTGACTTATCCAGCACGTCGCCGTCGCTGTTGGTTAGGGTGTAGTTGAATTGTACAACGGTGTCATTTGCAATGATTGACATGAAATTTTCCTATAAAAGTGAAAAATGTTTATCAGTACATGGGGTGTTATGACTGACAATCAAGAGCTATTATAGCAAAGTTTTGATAAATATTGGGACTTGTTTACAAAAATTTTTTAAAAGCGGATGAATACAGACCCAAATCAATTTTGATATAATAACGCAAATTTAGCAATATCTTTTTGGCAGTACAGTCATCATTTGCAATTTTGCCATCATTGCAATTATTTAAATGATACACCCATTTTATAAGGTAATATAATGACACCATCACACTTAGCCCCCAATTTGTTATTAGCCCCCAATTTGTTAAATGTCAATGCTAAGCAGGACGTTGCCATTCATTATGTGCTTGATTTTAATAGGCATCGTGAACATTTGGTTAATGTCGTCATGAGTTTTGATATGACAGAGATGATACACCCCGATGAGGGATTTGGTTTGTGGTTACCGACATGGATAGCGGGCAGTTATTTGGTGCGTGAGTTTAGCAAAAATATCACCAAAGTCATCGCCTATGATGAGATGGGGCGGGCGTATCGGGCGTATAAAAGTGCCAAAAACCATTATGAGTTTACTGGTATCCATCAGACAGGCAGGATAACGGTGCATTATGAGGTGTACTGTCATGATTTGTCAGTACGAACGGCATTTGTGGATGATAGCCGACTTTTTGGTAATTTTACATCGCTTCTTTTTATGTTATCAGGCAATGAGTGGGCATCTGCTTGTGTGCATTTGCACGTACCACAGGACTTTTTGGCAAAAAATGAAGGCTCATCGCTCGCTTGTGGTCTGCCCCACATCGTGCGTGAGTATGAGTGGGGAGTGGAATATTTGCTTGCCCCAAAACAGGCCTTTGCATATTATGATTACCCCTTTGAATTTGGTGTGCAGTCGCTGTTTGATTTTACAGTACAAGCATCAGGCAGGTCAATTGGTCATCGCTTTTTTATCGCAGGGCGACACCGCACTGATCTGACACGGCTGTCAGCAGATGTGCAAAAAATTTGTCAAAGCTATGCCCATCTGCTGGGCGATGTGCCTTTTGCTGATTATACCTTTATGACGATGGTAACAGGCGGTGATTATGGCGGATTAGAACACATTAATTCAACCGCTCTTATCACTTCTCGCACTGATTTGCCTGTGAATGAGTCTCATGTACCCAGTGAGTCTTATCAGCGGTTTTTGGGGCTGTGTAGTCATGAGTATTTTCACGCTTGGTGGGTCAAATCGGTGTGTCCTGATGTGATGATAAGTTGTGATTTACAAGCAGAGGCCTACACGTCTCTATTATGGGTATTTGAGGGCTTTACCAGTTATTTGGATGATTTGATGTTACTTGTCTCAGGTGTGATTGATAGAGCAAGTTATTTTAAACTCATCACCGCTCAAATTAACCGTTACTATAAGACAGACGGCCGTATACACCAAAGTGTGGCAGAGTCTAGCTTTGATACATGGATAAAGCTGTATCGCCCTGATGAAAATACCACCAATCAGAGTGTAAGCTATTATAATAAGGGGGCATTGGTGGCGTTGTGTCTTGATTTGAGCTTGTTAAAACATTCAGGGGGCAAATACCGCCTGTTTGATGTGGTTAAAGTCTTTTATGACAAATCCAAAATGACCGATGATAAACGTTTTGGTATGAGCGATGATGACCTTGACGATGTCATTGGGGCGATGATGGGGGTGGATGAATGGCAAGACTTTTATCGTAGGTATGTTGTGGGTGTGGATGAGTTGCCCCTTATTGCATTGATGAGCGAGTTTGGGGTGGTGCTAGACAGTCAAAAGACAGAGACAGCATGGGGTGTGAGCGTAGATGAGGGTGATGATGGTCTTAAAATCAAGCACCTACACCGTGGCAGTATCGCCAGTGGTGCAGGGCTGTCGGTGGGTGATGTCATCGTGGCAATAGATGGCATTCGTGCCAGTGGTGCGGGCATAAAATCAGCACTAACTCATGCAAGCAGTGTGGTGGTGCATGCTTTTCGCCGTGATGAACTTCGTACCTTTACAGTCCATCGTGGCTTGCCAACGCTACATAAATGTGTATCAGTGCGTACGACAGATTATCAAGAAAAAGGGTGGCTTGTTTTTGATAAATGGCTATGATGATGAGATGTCTTACAGTATCGTCAGTCCAAAAGCATTTGTGTCAGTTCATCATGACTGACATGAATGCGTCTGCTTTGTCCGACAGCTAAGCTGCCAACATGCCAACAAAGTTTATCATCACCAATTTGTAGACGAATAAGTCTAAGGCAAGGCAGACCGACATGAGCGGTCATACGACGGATTTGGCGGTTTTTGCCTTCAAAGATGGTCATCATCAGCCATGCGGTGGGGATATGTTTACGTTCACGAATGGGCGGATGTCTTTGCCATACGTTAATGGGCAGATTGTCATCACTTAGGTGTAAGACATGAGCAGGTAGGGTGTTACCGTCTTTTAGGGTAACACCTGTACGCAGAGCATGAAGTTGCTCGTAAGTGGGGATGTGTTCTACTTGTACCAAATAGGTTTTTCCCCATGGCTTGGTTTGGCTGTGTGTGGATGGGGTGGTGATAAAATGGTTGAGCATGCCGCTATTTGTAAGAATAAGCAGTCCTTCACTGTCCTTGTCCAAACGCCCTGCTACACGCAGGCTTTTATCATCAAAATAATCAGCAAGTGTCATCATTTGGTCGTGGTCTTTTCTAAATTGACTGTGAACATTATAAGGTTTATTAAATAGGACAACGATGGGCATGGTTTGTCATTCTTAAAATTCATTGTTAAATAAAACCAATCAAATAAAAACCCAGCATGATTTGACTGGGCTTTTATTGTAACATATTTTATCAATAGGTTTATCAAAGCTGATCAGTTGTTTTGCTTGGGAGCAACTTCAACAGGTGCGTCGATGACCACGTCGGTTACAGGCGTATCATGTTCAGCATGTTCATGGGTGTCTTGGAGGGTGGTTGCAGGGCTGGTTGGCGCATTACCAACAGCAGCGATTTGCTCACCATCTTTGATTAGCGTGAACTCAATGCGACGGTTTTGGAAGCGACCTTGCTCGGTGGCATTGGTTGCCACAGGATGGTCAAAACTTGCTCCAAAGGTATCCAAACGCTCATCGGGCACACCCTTAGAGACCAGATAATCATGAACGGCACTGGCACGTTGTTCGGACAGCTCTTTGTTGTACTCATAAGAAGCATTGGTGTCGGTATGACCTGTGATTTTTAGTTTGGCATCGGGCAGTTTGATGAGTTTGGCAGCTGCCAGGTCAAGGATTTCTTTGTTTGGTTCAGGAATCTCGCTTGAATCATTGGCAAAGTTGATGATTTGTCTATTCAAGGCACGCACCAAATCATCAGCGACAGATGGGGCAGGCATCTCACTTAGACCTACAATGGCAACTTTGGCGGTATCAATGCTTTGGGCGACAGCGACATTAATGTCAAGCTGTGGCTCTGCTTCTACCACAAAGTCAGCAGGAACTAAGGCTTTGGTAGCATCGATGAGTTTGGTGATATCATCGGCATTGGCAGCATTAAAGAGAATGGTTTTGTCAATGATGCTCACGCTGGCATTAGGCACGCCTTTGATGAGATTAAAGATGCCAGTTAAATACTCACCAGCTGGCAAAGTATCTGCCACATCAGAGCTGACATTTAGCTGACATTTGTCTTTTGTTACGCCAAACGTATCTGATAGGGCAGTACCAACATCGGTAAAGACGCTCTGGCCACCAGCTTCACCACGGCAGGAGTAAATGCCTTGACCTGTCTCATCGGTGGCAAGACTAAGCGTGGCAGGAGCAACACTCATGGCAGTAGTGCCAACAGTAGGAGTAGTTTGAGCAGGTGTGATGGGTGTTGCCACGGGCGTGGGTTTTTCTTGACAACCACGCAACAGCAACCATGCCAACCCTGCAAAAATCACCACGCCAATGATGGGCAATAAGGCCTTCATAAAACTGCCTTCTGCTTTTTTGATGGGTTTTAGTTGACCATTAACATGGGTAACGTCAGGATTTTTGTCCTTAGTAGTTGGCTGCTCTAAGGTACTTGTGCTTGATGTGTTGGTAGTGGCGTTGGTGGCAGCATTTACCGATGATGACACGCCCAATGTGGCAGCTCCTGCCAACAGACCCGCTGGCAGTAATTTTTCTGCCCAGTTGGGTAAAAACTCTGCAAAATCATCTGTTTTTTCTTGTAGGAAAGTGTGCAGTGGACTTGACCCTGCCAGTGTGTTCAGTTCACGTACGATGAGCGGTGCGGCATTGGCAGTTAGAGCTTCTGTGGTGGTGTTTGGCAGTCCATGTTCAAAGGCAAGCTCATTATTTAAGGTGGCAACTTGACTGACGCCTTGGGCATCTTGGATGAGAGTACTTAGCACATGATTGCCATCTTCAAGTTGTGTAGGGGTGAGTGCTTGCACTTTGGTGGCAATATCAGGGTTGCTAAGATTTGCACCAAACAGTCCATACAATCCTGTTAGTGCATTTGTCTTGGCGGTGTCATTGCCATCATGTTCGCCAATTAGGGCTAAGACTTTGGGGCTAACAACCGTTTGTAAATGATTAATCAGATTCATAAAAGCTCCTTACTGATTAGGAGTTGCCTGCCATTTATAATATTTATAAAACATTAATATAAAATATGAATGAAATATAAATCCATCATCATAAAATAATCATAAAATACCAAAGGCAGGCACGGCAGGCACATCCTAATCATGAATAAAAATAAAAAATTTTAATTTTTGGTATTTTCAATAATATTGACATCAATATTAAACCTAATCATACAGTATTCTATTCTACGTTAAAATCATGACAAAAGCGATGGTGGGTTTACAAATCATTTAAAAAACAACAATTATGCAACAATTTTATAAGAAAATCATACCATGAATTTTGAGAGGTTTTTAAAATTGGCTTGATATTGATGATATTGATGATAAAACCCAGTCATTAATAGCCAATAAAAACCCAAATCACATGATGACAAAAATCACAAGATTTGGGTCTGGCAGTTTTAGGTTCGCTTAGTAGCTTAGTTCAGCACGGCGATTTTGAGCCCAAGAGGCTTCGTTAGAACCTGTGGCGATGGGTTGTTCTTCGCCAAAACTTAAAATCTCAATATTGGCACTGTTTACGCCTTTGCTGGCAAGATAGCTACGCACAGACGCCGCACGACGTTCGCCCAATGACATGTTATATTCACGAGAACCACGCTCGTCGGTGTGTCCTGCAATTTGTACTCTGGCGGTTTGATTGGCGTTTAAAAATTGGGCTTGACGGTCCAATATGGCAGCAGCATCAGGACGAATGGCGTCTGAGTCAAAGTCAAAATGTACCACGCCTTGCATGTTTTGAGCGGCATTTTGGATGGCGACCGAATTATCTACCAAAGCACCGCCAGTATAGCCAGTATGACCAGCATTGACACCATGTCCACCCAATGGGGCAACCACGACCTGTGATTTTGGTTTTTGGCTGGCACAGCCTGCAACCATCAACGTGCTGGCGGTCAAAGCCAATACTAAGGTTGTTGAAATTTTAGATGTAAGCATAAATGCTCCTTTGATGAAAGAACTGGTTAAAACCATTTTGGTGATTATACTATTTTTACCATTTTACCACAGTTTGCTGTTTAATGACAATTTGCAAAATCATGTGAGAAAACCATACATTATAATGACAAAATTCACTGGGTTTAGCAAGTCATTTGCATGTCATTTTAAGGTTGTTTTTGGGTATTTGGACAAAAAATTGGTCTTTTTTGAGATTTTGTGGGCAGTTGTGTCAAAATAATGACCATATTGGCAATTTTTGGGGTGAGATGGTCTTTTTTTCATGACAAAAATTTGATAGTATGGCGTGTTCATTTATCCATCTCATGTTGATTAAATTTAAAAATGAAGTCAGCACCCAAACATCTTTAATATAGGATTAGACCATGACAAACAGCACCAAAGAACCCCAAAAAATCTACCTAAAAGACTACACACCTCCAACTTATCGTGTGGACGACATTTATTTGGACATTAGGATATTTGATGACCACGCCACAGTGTCTGGTGTGCTAAACATGAAGCGTGAGCATGACGGAGCGCTTGTTTTATTTGGGCGTGAGCTTGAACTGCTTGGCATTAGTGTCAATGACAAGGCATTGACCGCCGATGAATACAGTTTAGATGGTGAGAGTCTAACCATTCATCAGGCACCTGATACCGCCAAAGTTGCCATTGAGGTAAAAATCACACCCCAAACCAACACCGCCCTAGAAGGCTTGTACCAATCAGGTGCAGGCGATGAGTTGATGTTTGTTACCCAGTGCGAGCCTGAGGGTTTTCGCAAGATTATCTTTTTCCCTGACCGTCCTGATGTTCTGACCGAATACACAACCCGAGTAGAAGCAGACAAGCGTTTTTCGGTACTGCTTGCCAATGGCAATCTCATACAACAAGGAGATGTGGGTGATGACAGACATTTTGCCATTTGGCATGACCCAACCAAAAAACCAAGCTATCTGTTTGCCTGTGTGGTGGCGGATTTGGCAGTTACAAGCGACCATTACACCACAAGCGAGGGGCGTGATGTGCTCCTAGAAATCTACGCCTCGCCTGCTGATATTGACAAATGCCACGTTGCCATGACCGCCCTAAAAGATGCGATGGCATGGGATGAGGAGCGTTATGGGCGGGCGTATGACCTTGACCGTTATATGATTGTCGCCACAGGGCAATTTAACATGGGTGCGATGGAAAATAAGGGCTTGAATATTTTTAACACCTCTTGTGTGCTATCTAGCCCAAAGACCACAACCGATGAACGCAGTTTTCATGTCAAGGCGGTCATCGCTCATGAATATTTTCACAACTGGACAGGCAATCGTGTTACCTGCCGTGATTGGTTTCAGCTGTGCCTAAAAGAGGGCTTTACCGTATTTAGAGACCAAAGTTTCTCAGCCTCCCATCGCTCGCCTGCGGTGCAACGCATTGATGATGTGAGTTTTTTAAAGGCTCACCAATTCAAAGAAGATGCAGGCGTGTTGGCTCACCCTGTACGTCCTGACAGTTTTGTGGAGATTAATAATTTTTACACCGTTACCATCTATGAAAAAGGGGCAGAAATCGTACGTATGATAGCAACATTGCTGGGGCAAGATAAATTTCGCCAAGGCACGGATGAGTATTTTGCTCGCTATGATGGTCAAGCCGTTACCATTGAAGATTTTTTATCAGCAATGAGCGTAGGCGATGAACGTGTGCTGGACTTTTTGGCATGGTATACCCAACCAGGTACGCCTGTACTGTCAGGTGGATTTGAGGTGGTGGCTGATGGCGTTGAGCTGACATTTAGTCAAGAAACTCGTCATGTGGCAGGATTTGATGAACCAAAAGCCTTGCCCATTCCGATAGATGTGGCGATTTTTCATGGAGAAAATGGACAACTACTTGCCCAAGACTTGCTACTTTTAACCGAAAACAGCCAATCATTTAGTTTTGATGGTCTGGATTTGGGTGGTGTACGTCCTGTGGTGTCGGTACTTCGTAACTTTTCTGCCCCTGTCAAGCTGGTATTTGATCATACTGATGAAGATTTGATGAAAATTGTGGAATTTGAAAATGAAGGCTTTAACCAATGGCAGGCAGTACAAGCATTGGTGGGTAGATTGTTATTTGGCAAATCGGATAATATCACTTTGCTGACCGATACTCTAAAACGTATCGTACCAACACTTATGCACAAAGACCCCATGCTTAGTGCCCGCCTATTTGACGTGCCAAGCGAAAGTGAGCTTGCCGTGGCGTATGATGAGAATTATAAACCACAAGAGGTCAAAGCGACACGCACCGCCTTAAAAGAGCAAATTGCTCACGCCTTAGCTGACCATGTGCAAGCGTGGTATGACGCCCTGCCCATCGTGCCTTATGAGGACACCCCTGACGCTCGTGGAGTGCGACTGCTTAGAAATGTACTGCTAAATCTGGCATTGACCGCCAAACTTGACATGACCGAACGTGCCCAGTATCAATACGCCAACGCTTCTTGTATGAGTGAGCAACTGGGTGCATTGGAGGCGATGATTGAGTTTGGCTTGCCAAATGCAGACGATTATACCACTCAGTTTTATGAAGAATATCATGATGATGATTTGGTCATTGACCAGTGGTTTAGTGTGCAAGCAGGGGCGGACAGTCGTGATGTGGCATTTATCAAGACCCTAATGGAGCGAACGGATTATGATTGGCAGACACCAAATCGTGTGCGTACCACACTTGGAGCATTGGCAAATAAACCCACTCAGCTATGGACAAAAGACGGCATCTTACTGTATCTGTCGGCTTTGGCACGTTTGGATGTGATAAATCCTGTACTGGCTTCTCGTGCCTTATCGGCTCTGGCACGTTGGTATACGCTAGCAGATGATGATAAAGAGATGGTTAAGACAGAGCTTCTCGCCTTACAACAAAAGGTAAGCTCTAAAAATGTGCTTGAATTTTTAAATAACATGCTTGAGGGCAGAGCATGAATATCGCCCCATTTGTCTGGTTTGAATTTGACAAAGAGGTACATGAGTTGTGGCAGAGTATGAGCGTGATGGGCAAGCGTTTTGCCTATCATGAACGTCTGTCTGTACTCATGGCTAAGCAGACAGCATTCAAGGCGGATTTGGACAGCCTTAAACTGTTAGACGTATTCTTATCAGCGGTCAAGTCAGATTTGGCAAATAAACATGTAAGTGAATCTTATGCGATGGCTCATGACGACTTTGCTCGGCTCATCATCATTTTGGCGTATCATGTTATCCAAGTGATAAAACAGGAACTTAGACAGGCGGTGGTTAAGCCTACCGTGGATATCTATACCGCCCAAGGGTTTAGCCGTGTCTATACTCGCCTGTTCTCGCAGATGGGGGCAGACCCCCAAAGTCAGATGACAGCTGAACAGTTGCAGGGCTTTTATTATGGCATGGGTGTATTATGTCAAGGCGTGGGGCAAGCAGGGCAGGCGGTGGCGGATAGGTTTTTTATCCTGCCTGTCATCGGAGCAAGGCTGTTTGGTACGATTGACCGCACCTTTGTGGCAGGTCTTGATGATGACGGTCAAGGTGTGGGTGTGGCAGAGGATAGTTTGTATTGGGCGGTGTATGATTTTATTGAGGGTTTTAAGCGATTGCAGTACAGTGCAAATGCTGATGATAAAGCCAAGCAGTTATTTAGCGAACAACCGCTATTTTTAACGCAAGTAGATAAGTCAGTGCAAGCGGTTGATGAGCAAGATGAGCGGAATGAGCAAGCTATTTTACAAAATGGTTTGCAATATGGTTTACAAAACCACTTGCCACGTGACGGGCAAGATAATGAGCAAAATAATTTAAATAACGACCTGCAAAATCATTCAATAAACCCTTTGACAAACGATGGGCAAAATGATTTAACAAGTTTGCATAATCAAACCATGGTGGATGGACAACCAATCAGCCATAGCCCAGCCCCAGTTGTGCAAGATATGCAAACCTTGCAATCTGCCCAGTCTGCCAGTCAAGCTCATGTTGCAAGCCCAAACACACCACATCAAGCCAAAAGTCCGCACCAATCCAATGCCACAACCCTGCCCCCATCTGCTTATAAAAAAAGAGCAAGAGCCTCACACACGCCCAAGCTCTTTGATGAGGCATACCAAGATTTGCTAAATATCAACACCCCAAGCGATGCTGTCAGTGAGTATCAAAAGGCAGCGGCAATATTAACCAAATTTGATACATTCATTAGTAATAAAATCGCCCAAGGCAAGCAGATGGATGAGATTGTATTTAATGATAATCAGTTGCAGGCACGCAAACAGGCACTTGCTCTGCTGGTAAAGCTCATCAAGCAGAATAATCCATCTGCCATGTTACGCCTTGCTTTGTGTTATTTTGAGGGGCGTGGGGTGAATGTGGACATTCATAAGGCCATCATGCTTACCAAGCGTTCTGCCCAAATGGGTGATGTCCGAGCCCAAAAACTACTTAGCCGTCTGTATTATCAAGGCTTTGCTCCGAGTGATGGCGGTATGGCGATGGACGTGAGCATGGGCGAACATTGGCTTCGCAAGGCGGCAGATGGGGGGCATCCTGAGGCCAAAAAGGTGTGTGCTTATATGAATCAAGTGGAGCTTTTAAAAAATGACCACCGCACCGAGATGATATCGGACAAGCGTTATGGCATGTTATTCATCGCCCTAGGTGTGGGGACAGTACTGCTATTTATTCTGCTGGGTGTGATATTCTAACATGCGTCCACCCTTGTATTATCGCCTTGCCATCATCGTTCTAAGACCGCTTTATCGCTTGTTTTTGACGTACAAAAAAGACAAATTACCCCATGATGGGCGACAGATTGCCGAACGTTTTGGACAAAACTATCTGCCCATCGCCCATGATAAGCCCGTCATTTGGTGTCATGCTGTGTCTTTGGGAGAACTAAACACCGTCCATCCACTGCTTAATCTTATATTAGATGATGGTTGTCATTTGTGGATAACAAGCACTACGCAGACAGGCTTTGACCGTGTTGGCGTATTGTTTAAGGGGAAGCTGGGCAAGTCGGTGCAACACAGTTTTGTGCCTGTTGATGATGTTATGGTATTGAAGCGATTTTTGGCACATGTTTGCCCTGTGATGGCACTTTTTGTGGAGACCGAACTTTGGGCAAATACCTTATCGGTATTATCAGAACAGGGCATACCTCGTGTGATGGTAAATGCTCGCTTGACCCAAAAGTCCTTTGACAGTTATGCCAAATTTACTCGCCTTAGCCAAAGCATGATGACAAACTTATCACTCATCATCACCCAAGATGAGCAAAGTTATCACAACTTTATCGCACTGGGGGCAAGCCATGATAAGGTTAAGCAGGCTTATTCTTTAAAATGGAGCGGTCAAATTGGCAGCCCCCAAACCCCCACCGACTTTCATGGCTTTGTCAAAGACCGCCCCATTTGGGTCATGGCAAGCACGCATGAGGGCGAGGAGCGATTGGCCTTAGCGACGCATAAAAAATTATTGAAAGATTTTCCTGATTTACTCTTAATCTTAGTACCCCGCCATCCTGAGCGATTTGATGACGTGGCAAGCCTTTGCACGGACTTTGTGTATCACAGACGCAGTTTGGGCGAGTTCATAACCGATGATACGCAGGTGTATTTAGCAGATAGCATGGGCGAGCTTTTGGCGTGGTACGAGCTTTGTGATGTGGCGGTTGTGGGGGGTTCGTTTGTGGATAAGGGTGGTCATAATCCCATTGAGCCTATCAGTCTTGCCAGACCTGTCATCATGGGGCAGTATGTCAAAAACTGTGCCCAAATAGTGTATGATTTTGTTCATGTGGGTGCATTGGTGCAAAGTGATGACGGTAGGTTATATGGGGCGTTAAAGACATGGCTTGCCAATCCAGATCTTGCCAAGCACGCAGGCAAGAGCGGGCAGAGGCTTGTGCAAGAGCGAGCAGATGCCGATATAGTCCAATTTGCCATGATAAAGGCGTTATTATGAATGTCATGATTTTACCATCATCTGCCTTTGATGACACCACCGCCATCATTGATGAAGTGGGTCAGCTTACCCATATCAAAACGGTATTAAAAGCAGACGTTGGCGATACCCTAAAAATTGGCAAATTGGGCGATAAAATGGGCGTGGGGCAGATTGTCCATATTGATGATAATGGTTGTATTTTGCATAATGTTCGCCTAGATGCCGACCCCCCGCCCAAACTTGGCGTTACGGTTGTGCTTGCCTTGCCACGCCCCAAAGTGCTAAGACGGCTTATCATGGACATGACATCTTTTGGGGTGCATCATATCATCCTAATAAACAGCGTTCGCACCGATAAAAGCTATTGGGCATCACCCCTACTTAACCGCCTTGATGAGTTCATCCTAGAAGGTCTGCAACAGGGCGTGGACAGCATACCACCAACCATCACCCTAGCCAAACGCTTTAAGCCCTTTGTGCAGGACGAGTTACCACATCTGATAACAGGCAAATCTGCCCTTGTATTTCATCCTTATGCCAATACAAGTTTTACAAGTTTTGTCAGCAAAAATCCCTTGCCTAAGATTATCATCATCGGAGCGGAGGGAGGGTTTGTGCCTTATGAGATTGATTTGCTGGCAAGTGTGGGCGTACAATCGGTAAATATGGGTGAGCGGATTTTACGTACCGAAAGTGCGGTCAATGCTGTGCTTGGGCGTTGGGTGTAGTTATGTTGCTACAATAATAATCACATCAAAAACAATCACATCAAAAGAGTGGGCATGCCCTAAATAGAAAAATCATCAGAATCGATATTTTTTGCCTGTTCTCTGGCTTTGTGTCCTTTTTGGGTACGAAATTTGGGGGCAGTGGCGTTATAACCTTGTCGTTTTTGCCAATCATTGGCGATGCGATATTGCCAAAAAATACGAAAAGCAATGCCTAAAATGACACTGGTCATCATACCACACACAAGAAGCCCCCATGCAAATGCCTTAAAGGAAAAGATGGCATTTATCTTAAAAGGGTTGCCACCGTTACCTGTTGCCCACAGTGTCAAATCTGAAATCATCAGCCCCATACCACGAATACCAATGACAGGTTCACCGAGTAGTATCGCCCCTACTAAGTAGCACACCCAAAAAATTGGAATGGTTGTTAAAGGGTTGGTAATCCATGTCAAGGCGATACTCATCGGAACATTGGCACGAAAAATTAACGCCCCAATCAGTGCAAGAGGCATCTGACCGGGTAGGGGAAAAAAGGCACACAGCACACCCACATAAACCGCTCGGGTTAGCGCGCTTCGGTTTAGGTGCCATAGGCGTGGATCAGCCAAAAACGGGGCGAACAGGCTTATCATGCGGTTTTCACGCAACTTTTCGGGGGTGGGAAGCCAGTTTTTGAGCTTTTGTTTTGGCATGAAAAGATAGAAAAAGAGGACTAAATAGAAATGCCAAATTATAGCAAATTTATAAGATATAATGTTGTTGTAATTTTGCAATCTTAAAAGAGTGCTTTTAGTAGGGCGTGCCTGCCTTTGGTATTTGCAATGAAAATCACGAAAAATCGCACGTTTTTCAAGGAAAAAACGCAGGCTGATAGTTATTCTATCAGGTAAGTTTTTGACGATAAAAACAAAATTTAGCCATTTTTCATGCAAAAATGGATCAAAGCATTAAAATTTTCATCTTATTTTATAAAAATGCTATCAATGGTAGGTATGCCCTAAATATTGGGGTAAAAAATAAAATCCCCAAGTGATGACTTGGGGATTTAGAATATGGCACTCCATAGGGGATTCGAACCCCTGTTACCGCCGTGAAAGGGCGATGTCCTAGGCCTCTAGACGAATGGAGCACAAGGATGTAAAACTGATTTTGCTGCTTTACTGCAAGTCAATCGCTTTACCAACTTCTGAACGCTTTCACCGTGTCTATCAAAAGTGGCGTTATTATAGCAAATTATGTTTATCCGTCAAGCAAATTTTTTAAAAATTTCAAGAAATTTTTTAAGTGCATGAATTTTAAAAATTTTTAAAATCAATCCTTAAAATTGTTAAATTGTAATGGTACGCCAAACGATTTTTCTTTTAACAATGCCATACATGCTTGTAGATTGTCCTTTTTCTTATCGGACACACGGATTTTATCACCTTGAATGCTTGCTGAGACTTTCAAATCGCTCTCTTTGATGGTCTTGCTGATTTTTTTGGCGGTGTCTGAGTCTAGCCCATCTTTTAGGTTGATGATTTGTTTGGTGTGTTTGCCTGAACCTACTTTGTCCTGTGGGTCTAGGCTTTGTAAATCTACACCACGCTTGATGAGCTGTTTTTCAAAAATGGCATAGACGTTGTCGGTTTGTAGCTCGTTATCGCAGGTGATGGTAACGGTTTTGGCTTTTTCGTTTAACTCAACCGTGATGTCGCTGCCTTTGAAATCAAAACGAGTGGCAATCTCTTTATCGGTGTTGCCAATGGCGTTACGCACCTCTTGGATGTTCAGTTCTGAGACGATATCAAATGATGGCATGGTTTTTCCTTATAAAATAAAGTTAAGAATACAGATGACAGGCACATTCTACATATCACTTGTTTTTGATGTCAAGCATGTTCATGTTATTAAAAATCTGACAAAACAGCTCGGCGGTTTTTTGGGTGTCATACAGTGCTGAATGGGCGTATTGGTTGTCAAATTCAATCCCTGCCATAGAACATGTTTTGGCAAGCACCGTATGTCCATAGGCCAAAGCGGACAGGCTTGCTGTGTCTAGCACACTAAACGCATGAAAAGGCGACTGATTTTTTGAATTGGTGCGAGCGATGACAGCGTTTAAAAACCCCAAATCAAAATGAGCGTTATGCCCCACCAAAATACACTGACGACAGCCGTGAGCGTTTTTGGTTTCTTTTAGGGATTTAAAAATTTGGCGAATTGCCTTTTTTTCGTCTTGGGCGATGGCTTTGCGAAAAGGGCTGTCAGGGTTAATGCCTGTAAATTCTAGGGCAGATGGTTCTAAATTTGCCCCAACAAAGGGTTCAATGTGAGCATGTAACGGCTTAGCTTGATGGAGTTTGCCGTCATCATTCATCAAGATGGGAATACAGGCGATTTCTAATAGGGCATCGGTTTGGGCGTTAAATCCTGCTGTCTCCACATCCACCACAACAGGCATAAAACCCCGAAAGCGTTTGGCAAGGGGGCTTTTGTTGTCTTTGAGTGTGGTTGGGTTTGTTGTCTTGTTCATTGTTTTACCGACCATGCTAAGCTTTGCCCTGCCAGTAAGGGAGTTAGGGTTTTGTCATCAAGATAAGGATAACTTTTGGGTACGTCCATGTTGGATTTGACAAGGGTGATGGTGCTGGTATTGACAGGCAAACCATAGAACTCTGCCCCAAAACGGCTTGTAAAATTTTCTAATTTATCAAGTGCCCCCATACGCTCAAAAGCAGTGGCATAAAGCGGTAAGGCGTGTGGGGCAGAGTAGCACCCTGCACAGCCACAAGCGTTTTCTTTGGTATAAGTGGCGTGTGGGGCAGAATCTGTACCCAAGAAAAACTTAGGATTGCCAGATGTCGCCACTTCCAGCAGGCGTTTTTGGTGATCGGCACGTTTTAGGATGGGCAGACAATAAAAGTGTGGTTTAATGCCACCAACAAGCATGTGGTTACGGTTAAATAGTAAGTGCTGTGGGGTGATGGTCGCTCCCACGTTGCTTGCTTGGGCAAGACAAAAATCGGCGGCATCTTTTGTGGTGATGTGTTCCATGACAATGTAGAGATTGGGAAAATTTTTGATGATGACGGATAAAACCTCATCTAAAAACTGCTTTTCACGGTCAAAAATATCCACATCATTGTGAGTAACTTCGCCATGCACAAGTAGGGGTATGCCATGTTTTTGCATGCTCTCAAACACACAAGCTCGCCCTAAAATGTCGGTAACACCGTCCGCTGAATTGGTGGTTGCTCCGGCAGGGTAGAGTTTGACTGCTTGCACGATACCCGATGCTTTGGCATGGGCAATCTCATCGGCGGTTGTGTGATCGGTTAAGTATAAGACCATGCGTGGGTCAAACTTATTTTTACGCTCGCTTGGTATGTCTGACTTGTCTAGGGCGGTCAAAATCCGTTCACGGTAATTCATCGCCTGCTTGGTTGTCTTGACAGGCGGTACAAGATTTGGCATGCAGATGACACGGTTAAAACTCATGCAGGCATGAGGTACGGTTGTGGCAAGTGCCTCATTATCACGCAGGTGAATATGCCAGTCGTCAGGTTGGGTGATGGTTAGGGTTTGGATGGTGTCGGTCATGGCAATGGCTGTATTATGATGAAGCTGTTATTTTAAGGATTGGGGGCATTTTGTCAAGTTTTATGGGCGAAAGCCAAACAATAAATCTAAACAGTTTTTAAATGATTTGATTTGGATGGATTGATGGATTTTGTTGAATGAATTAATATTTAAATTAATATTTATAAAATCATGTTCAAATCAATATCAAATGACACAAAATAAAATAAGGGTCAGATACACCCTTATTGATAAATGTCTTAACAAATGCCTACCGTGTTGATGGGTGATTTAATCAACCAAATCCAACTGTACCACAAGCAAATCAGCATCAACATCAGGTAAAATGCTGTCAGCGGTTGCTCCTGCCAGCCATGCCGACAGCCCTGTGCGTTTGTGGCGACCGATGACCACCAGGTCAATGGCATGAGTATTACAATAGTCCACGATGCCTTTACGCCCTGAAATGGCGGTCTTGATTTTGGCATTATGGGCGTGTAGATTGTTACGTGCCAATACTTTGGCAAGGCGAGTACGAGCCACTTGACAGCGTTCATCATCTATCTCTTCGTGCAAGGCAGATGCTGGAATGAGTTCATAGCCAAAGCCCAACATGGTCTCTTCAACGATGTGTAATACAGACAATTGAGCAGACGGCGATGAGTCCAAAATCCATTTGGCTTTACTGGCGACAATGTCGGTATCGTCATTTAAATCGGTAACAAGTAATACGTGCTGATACATGGCAAGCTCCCTAAAAGGTGTAAAAGGACATTGCTACAACAGTATAGCAAAATCCCCCATGAATGCAAGGGGTATTTATTGGTTAATTTTGGATAATTTTTCTAAAATGATGAAAAAATTTGTTAAAATAAACAAAAGTGCTTTTGATGCCCCTACCATGAAAAATCCAATCAATCACACCACTTACAAAAACACAGACGTGATTTTTGTTCACCCAAAACACCGTGCTTATGTGATTTGGCATGGCGGTATTTTTTATCAACTCACACGCATGAGATTGTCAAAGCAGGCGTGGGATAGGCGGATGGTGTATGATGGCCCGCTTGATGAGATTTTTGTGGCGAAGCAATCGTGTGGACAAGATGAGTTTGATGAATTGGTGTTGGGGCAAATTGGTTTGGAAGTGGTAAAACTGCCTGATAAATTGCACGGCATCAGTGCCAATAAATTTTTGGCATGGTGGGAGGTCAATCGCTATGGTTTTTGGCATGCCAAAAGTGTTAATAATGAGTATGTGCAACATGAACATGGGTCATTACCAAAGCAAGATTTGCAAGAAAAATCACAACAAGCAGTACAGGCAAGCACCAACAATCATGACATGACTGACATGGATGGTACCAGTCATATCACCCAAGAGGGCATAAGTAACAATACTGGCAAAAATGCTAAGCAGTCAAAAACCCAAATGCCACAAAAACCCTACAAATCACAGGAGCAGGAGCAGTTATCAGGCGATGATATTTTTGATGCACTGCTTGATGAGCTGATGAGGTGAGTTATTTAAGAGCAAAAAGTGCAATAGCCCAAATGGATAAAAATAGACCAAACATAAAAAACCACCCAAAAGGGTGGTTTTGAATATGGGGTGAGTAATGGGACTTGAACCCACGACAACCGGAATCACAATCCGGGGCTCTACCAACTGAGCTATACCCACCATAATGAGATTTTCCATTCATAGTCAGGCAAATGGCACGCCTGGCAGGATTCGAACCTGCGACCACCCGCTTAGAAGGCGGATGCTCTATCCAACTGAGCTACAGGCGCTCAACTTACATGACTAACACATGACTAACAAAAAAAGCCTAATCAGGCTTTAAGTGGTCGGGGCGGAGGGATTTGAACCCCCGACCCTCTGCTCCCAAAGCAGATGCGCTACCAAGCTGCGCTACGCCCCGATTTACCAATATGCGATACATCATCGCTGTTAGTGGTGCGTATTATAGCGTAAATTTGGATGGTGTCAATGATTTATTTTAAAATTTTTATAAAATTTTTATAAAATTTTTATAAATCATTGATTTTATGTTATTTTTATGTTGTTAACTTTTTGTGAGTGTCCAGCCTAATGCTTCGGCTTCACGAGTGCCGCCTATTAGATGAACATAAGTGCGATTTGGGTCAAGTGTCTCTAACAGCTCACACGCACGCCCTGCCTTTGTGCCACCGCCACAAAGAATGTAGATATCCCCCGTGCTTTGGGCAAGTGTCTGGGCGTTGATATGTTCAATTGGCACGTTGATGGCGTGAGCGATATGCCCTGCTTGGTAACTATCAGCGTCTCGCACGTCCCAAATGGTCAGGGTTTCATTGGGGTTAAATTTGGCGATGGCTTGGGTCTTTATCATCGGATTCTCCGTCAAAAATAAATGCAAGTTTAGCAAATTTGGGGTATGATAGCAATATTTATTCTTTTTATCATCAGTTATTTTCTCATCAGTTAAAAATGTTGCTGATTATTGTGCTTGCTGTTGGGTAATTTCATATCAGCCATTAAGGATGACCCATGACCAAATGTTTTATTTTATATGCTTGTGTTATTATGCTATTGAGTATGTGGGCGTGTTTGACGTTGTGGGTACATATGCCTTTTGATGGATTAACTTATGTTGTTATTGGTTTTATTTTATTATTATCAATCATGATAATTTTTCCTAATTATTTTGATAAATTATTTAATTATTTTATCTTTGGTGAATTGAATCATTATTCATTACTTCATCAGTTATTAGGTGTTTTTGGATTGATTATTGGTGTGGTTTTTGTTTGGTTTTTTGTGATGACCCCAAGTAATGACAGAGCATGGCAAGATGAATTTAAACATCAATTTACCTATACCAAAAATAATAACATCATTACCATAAACAATGTGCGTGATTTTTATTGGTATAAAGATACTTATGTTAAGCGTTGGGATGTTCGTACTTATGATATGAATCATCTGTCAAGCCTTGATATGATTAGCACGACATGGGGCATGGACAGCATTGCACATATTATGGTATCGTTTGGTTTTGATGATGGTATGGGTAATACCGATAGGCTTGTTTTTTCGGTGGAAGCACGCAAAGAGATTGGTGAAGAGTTCTCAACCATTGGTGGATTTTTTAGAATGTATGATTTATCCATCATTGCAGGGGATGAGCGTGATTTGATTTATACTCGTACCAATATTAGAAATGAAAAAGTATCTGTTTATCCCATTTTATATGATAAACAAAAAATAAAGAATTTGTTTTTGGCTTATTTAGATTATGGTCATCTCTTAAATGATGAACCTAAATTTTACCATTCGCTATTTAGCAACTGTACCACAGTCATCTATAAAATGGTCAGTCAAATTGATGATATACCACTGGATTATCGTATTATTGTTTCGGGGAAATTGGCTGATTATTTATATGATAAAGGAGCAATTGATGATAATTATGATTTGATGGATTGGAAAAAGGCTGCTTTTGCCAATCCTAAGGTGGCTCATTTGGGTAATCACAGCAATATTTCATCACAACAATATTCAGCATTAATCAGAGAGGGTTTATTAAATCAAAACCACTCAAATAAGCATTGATTTTGTTTATTTTTATGGTCAGTCTTGCCATATGGGTTTGACACGTTCGCCCTTTTTATTGATAAAATAAATGTTATCATCGCTTATTACCATGGCAGAATCATTGATAAAGCTGGTGGCAAAATCGTATTTTAAGGGCAAGGTGATTTTACCTTTGGGATTAATGTAGCCGTAGCGGATAATGGGGTTACCATTGGCATCAGTATTGCCTGTATCTTTGGCAACCAATGCCAACTGTTCGCTAAAATCTTCAACGTGGTCATAGATGGGGGCGATTTTGATTTGACCATTTTTGTCCATAAATCCCCATTTGTCATTGATTTTAACTGAGACTAGACCATACTCAAACCAGTTACCCATTTCGTCAAAATTTGGATTGATGACGATGTTGCCTTGTTTGTCAATAAAGCCGTATTTACCATTTTTGGCGATTTTGGCACGCCCCTCCCAAAAGCCCCACGCATTTTCAAAGGTGGGGGCAATGACAAAGTCGCCTTTGGGATTGATGTAGCCGTATTTGCCTTGTTGTTTGACCAAAGCAAACCCATCATCAAAATGATTGGCTTCATCAAAAATGGGAGCGATGACAACTTTGCCACTGGTATCGGCAAAACCAAAAGCCATGCCATCGGTGATGACGGTTAGATTTTCATTATATTGGCAGTCGCTGGTGTATTTAGCATAACTAAAACCTGTGGGCAAATTGGTGTTATCTTCGCAGACGTCGGTATCTTCTAAGAGATTGATGGATGCGTAGGCGTCTGAATCGACGCCGTTTTGTGCGTTGACGTCTGAATCGACGCCGTTTTGTGCGTTGACGTCTGTTATAGCAAAAACGAATGGGACAAGGCATAGGGCAAACTTTGGGTGAGGGGTAGATGGAGTAAAAAAACAAAAATAGTGCATAAAAGAATGCATGAATGTTCCAAATGGTGCAAAAGACAGATGTATTTTACTTAACTTATTGTAAAATTTCAATCAAGGCCACTTTGAGTGATTGAATTGTATCATCGTCAAGCAAACCGCCATCTTTATCAGACAAATAAAAAATGTCTTCGGCACGCTCGCCCAAGGTGGTAATTCTTGCCCCATGCACCACCATACCAAGTTTTGAGAATACTTGCCCTATTTTGGCAAGTAGGGCAGGACGGTCTTTGGTAATGAGTGATAGGGCGTGATGTCCCAGATGGGCAAGGGATGTGGCGTGTTCAATGTGTATTTGAGTGGGTACATTAAAATGCTTTAAGGTTGGGTTAAAGCCAAAATTAGCACCAACCATCTGACACGAAGGGGTGTTATTTGTGAGTGCTTGATGAAGTTCACTCATCAGTTCATCTCGTCTGTTGCTAGGATGTAGAAAATCACTCATGAGTGTGCCATGTTCATCTCGCGTGGCAAATCGGTCAATGAGTACATAACTATCTAGGGCAGAGGGTACGCCGTCAATGGTGGCACTGACAATGGTGGCATCTAGCACCGATAAGCCAAAGCGGTCAAGCACACCCACACTGATGGCGAACAAATCATCACGGTCAGGGGTGCAGATAAATAGCCAAATGGCATCTAATGCCAAATCTGTGTGGGGGCGAATGGCGATGATGGGGCGGGCATCTTTGATGGCAGATTTTTGTTCTAAGATAATACGACTTTGCCACGCGATGTCAAGTTTTTTGTGTTTTAAAAAATATTCATCACCGAGTTCATTCCAAAGAGCGTGCAGGGTGGTAGGTTCAATGTCGCTCAGTAGGGCTTGTGCTCTACTTTTGCGAGCTGTGATATAGACGTCTTTATCCACGATACCCATGCCAAGGTTTAGTACTCGTCTTGTGCTGATATAAAGCTGTTTTAGCAGACTGGCACGCCATGAATTCCACAACTCGCTGTTGGTGGCATTCATATCAGCAACGGTCAGCACATATAGATGGTTTAATCTGCTGACACTGCCAACAAAACGGGCAAAATCAGCGATGACATTGGGGTCTAAGATGTCTTGTTTTTGGGCGGTAAGCGACATGGTCAAATGTTCACGCACGAGCCATGATGCAAACTGGCTGTCGCTTTCGGTCATGGCGTGTGATTTACAAAATTCATACACATCTACCGCTCCAAGTTGGCTGTGGTTGCCCCCACGCCCTTTGGCAATGTCATGAAACAAGGCGGCGATGACCAGTATGTCTTTGCGGTGAATTTGCTGATAAATCTGACTGACCAAATCAAATTTTTGTTGGTAAATGTCATTGCTTAGTTCACCAAATCGGTGCAAAATACGAATGAGAAGTAAGGTGTGTGCATCTACTGTATAGCGATGAAACAGATCGTATTGCATCAGCCCCATGATTTTACCAAAAGCAGGCAGATATGAGCCTAATACGCCAAAGCGTTTCATCAGACGTAGGCGGTGAAATAGGTGATTGGGTTCTTGTAGGTTTGCCAAAAATAAGGCTTGGTGAGTAGGATGTTGGCGATAGTTGTCATCAATGAGTGGTGTGGCAAGGTAGATGGCACGCAAGGTATTGGCACTGATTTTTTTAATGCCTTGTTGCCCCATGATTAAAAAAATATGAAGCAGTAGAGCAGGGTTTTTGTCAAAGGCATCTGGCTCATACACAGCGATTTTGGGGTCGCATGTTGGCAATTTGCCTTGTCTGATGAGCACATCTCTTGCCAGCCCATCTTGGTGTAGCGATGAATCAATGGGATTTGCTTGTTCGGTGATGACATAAAATTCCTCATTGATGGGTGTGGTGATGAGATGAGGATTTAGATAGTTTTCATTAAAATAAGCGCACAACAGCTCACAAAGACTGGCGATGGTCATGGCATGGCGGTAGTAGATTCGCATGAGTTGTTCTAAGGCATGCGTGATTTGGTGATTGTCATCATGGGCGTATGCCAGCCCCATGCTAATAGCGATGGCACGCTGACGTTCAAAGAGCAGGCGGTCATCATGACGTGCAACATGTGTGTGTAGATGATGACGTAAGCACCATAAGAAGCGTTTGGCAGACTCTAAGGTGGTGTATTCATCAGGGCTTAAAAAACCAACTTCAACCAAATCGTAAAAACTGTGTATTGTATCAAAATAAAATTTACCCAACCATAAAACTGTGTGTAAATCTCGAAGTGCACCAGGGGCGGTCTTAATGTTCGGCTCTAAGTTGTATTCGGTGGCGTTATGGGCAAGATAGCGAATCCTAGATTCACTCATTTTGACATCAAAAAAGGCTTTGGCGGTCCACGCTCCTTTGACAGCAAGGATTGGTATCTTTGTCAGTGTGTCATTACCAACCAAAAAACGAGCCTCTAGTAGGGCAGTTGCCACAGTATGGTCAGTAACAGCGGTCATCGTGTCTCTCACCGTCCGCACTGAGATGGCCGGCTCTATGCCAATATCCCATAGGCTTGCCACGAATGCTTCTATCTTAGCTTGATGATTGCTTGTATCATCACCCAATATCAGAATGTCTATATCAGACGCTGGAAATAGCTCACCTCGTCCATAACCCCCAATGGCAAATAAAGCAAGTCCGCTGTCTGCTCCAAATAATTCCTTAAACATACTAATGAGCATGCCATCTACCGCCTGCACTCGCAGAGCAATGTGGAGCTCTATCGTGTCTGTGGCATCCATGCCCTGTTTGCAAATCTTGTGGTCAATACTGGCATTTAGCTCGGTCAGATAAGTTTTATAAGCAGTACAGGAGTAGGGGGGTAAGGTGGGTAGGTTAAATTGGGTCATGATAATCGGAGTTTAACTACTTGGCGTAATTTTGGCGTAAATTTATCGTTATTTTACGCATTTTTCGTCCAAAATGCACAAAATAAACACATTTATTTTTGTAAGCAATTTTGTCAAAATAAGCAAAACCCCTTGAAACATAATCATTTCAAGGGGTTTGGATATGGTAGGCGTAAACGGATTCGAACCATCGACCCCCACCATGTCAAGGTGGTGCTCTAACCAACTGAGCTATACGCCTAAAAGTGGTGCTATTATAACAGATAAATTTTAGATGGCAAGCACTTTTTTAAATTTTATACATACCCAAATACCAATTCATGATATCATGCCCCCACAGTAGGGCGATGATGCCAGCGATGGCAATATAAGGACCAAAAGCAAAGGCACGGCTTTCACCACGCATTTTCATCAAAACCATGCCTACAATAGAGCCCAAGACGGCTGATGTTAAGACTAAAAAGGGCAACATGCTCACACCTAGCCACGCCCCAATCGCTCCTAGTAGTTTAAAATCGCCTGCTCCCATACCGTCCTTTTTGGTGATGAGTGCATAGAGTTTGGCAACCGACCAAAGAGATAAAAATCCAAGCAGTCCACCCCATACCGCAGAGCTTAGTGAGGTGAAAATATTTTGGGTATTTGCCATTAAGCCCATCATGCCAAGCGGAAACACCAAACGGTCAGGAAGTAATTGAGTGTCAAAATCAATACCAGTTAGGGCGATGAGTATCCACAGATAAATCAGTCCTAACACGCCTGCCAAATTTGCTCCTAGTATATAGATGACCAAGATGGACAGTAGAGCGGTTATTAACTCTACCAGTGGGTAGCGTATACTGATGGGGTTGCCACAATCTGAACATTTACCATGCAAAAGAATGAGCCAGCTGATGATGGGAATGTTTTCATAAGCACGGATTTGGTGATTGCACTTAGGGCAACGAGACGGCGGAAATGATAAACTAATGGGTGCATCGCTGGCAATCACCTTGCCAATAGGCTTCACGTGAGTGGGGTCAAGGTCAGATTGGGTATCCAAAAACCACGCCGTATCTTTACGCCACTCTCGGTTCATGATGAGTGGCGTGCGATGAATGACCACGTTTAAAAATGAACCAACGCAAAGCCCCAATATTCCAGTCAGGGCAAGCACTATATATAAATTTTCTGCTAAAAATTGGAAAATGTTCATTAGCTTACCACAGAGCCCATTTGGAATATGGGTAGATACATGGCGATGACCAAACCCCCAATGACGATACCTAAAAATGCCATGATCATGGGTTCCATGAGACTGGTCAGACCATCAACGGCATTATCCACTTCGTTTTCATAGTAGGTGGCGGCTTTATCTAGCATCTCCTCTAAACTGCCTGCTTCTTCGCCAATGCCCACCATCTGGATGACCATGCTGGGAAATAAGTTGGTGCTACGAATGGCAAATTGCATTTGCTGACCGGTGGCAACGTCTTCTTTAATACGCTGAGTGGCTTCGTAAAATACAATATTATTGGTAGCCCCTGCGGTAGAGTCTAAGGCATCAATCAAAGGCACGCCAGCGGCAAAGGTCGTGGATAGGGTGCGACAAAAACGAGCAATGATTGACTTGTAGACAATATCACCAAAAATTGGCGCTTTAAGAGCCAATCTGTCCAGAAAATTCCTAAATTTTTGGCTGCGTAACTTAGCTTGTGTAAAAGACACCGCAAGTATCGCCAAAACAATAAAAAACAACAAATAATACTTAACCATCCAGTTGGACATATTGACAACAAATTGGGTAAAGGCAGGCAATTCTGCACCAAAACCAGCAAACATATCAGCAAAAACAGGCACAACTTTGATGAGCAAAATGGCGGTTACAATGATGGCAACGATGATGACCGCAATCGGATATTTCATGGCTTTTTTGATTTTTGCTTTTAATAGCTCACTTTTTTCTTTATAGGTGGCAACACGTTCAAGCATGGTCTCTAAGGCACCTGATTGTTCACCTGACTCAACCAATGAACAAAACAGGTCATCAAAATATTTGGGGTGCTTACGTAAAGCTGTGGCAAAGTTACTGCCCGCTTCAATGTCTGCCTTGATTTTTAAGACCAGCTCCTTCATGCTGGGATTTTCAAGGGAGTCGGCGACAATCTCAAAAGATTGGGTGAGTGGCACACCCGCTTTCATCATCGTGGCAAGCTGACGCACAAAGATGGCAATGTCTAATGCTTTGATGGATTTTTTCATCTCAAAGAGAGGTTTGGGCTTTTGTCTGACATCTTGGACGATGATGCCCTGCTTTCTAAGCTGAGCACGAGCAAGTTCAAGACTTTTAGCAGTGAGTTCGCCTTTGACATTCTGACCACGTCTATTAGTGCCAGAGTATTTAAAATCAAGTAATTGTTCGGTTGCTGCTTTTGCCATGTGTATCTCTTCATGCTTTGTCAGTGCTGACGGTATTGTCAATGTGCCATATTGTATTTGTAAATTAACCCAACATAGCCCAACTTATGGGTTATGGGGCAACATAGGGCAATGCTGATGACATTTTACACTAAAAGCCATCAAATTGTAAATAATATATCACAAAACTTACACAACATTCATGGTGTTTGGTGGGCATATCCTGCCGTTCATGCCATTTAAAAATAAACGGTATATTTTTTGGTTAAATGATTTAAATAATAAACAAACATTGTATGATAAATAACCACAGATGATAATATGGTTTTGATAAAAATTTATCATATCAAAAGATAAATTCTTGTCAATTTTAATCATTGGTTTTACAATGATGAAAAAACAATGATTAAAAACAGCCAACCAATACACTCATGACAAGCACACTCACCCCCATCCAATATCCCATCACTGCCCTTGCAGGCGTGGGTCAGCCATTGGCAAAAAAACTTGCCGAACTTGACATTCATCGTATTTTTGATTTGCTTATGCACCTACCACGAGACTATGAAGACCATAGCCGTACCGTGCCGATGAATATGGTAGAAAATGGGCAGGCATGTCTGATTGCAGGGGTCATCACGAACGTACTAAACAACAAAGGACGATTGTCGGTGTATTTAGAAGATGACAGTCATGGGGGCATGGTTGTTTTGCAATTTTTTAAAATCTATCCAGCTTTGATGCAGACCATGACAGTGGGTGCAAATATCACAGCATTTGGTGAAATAAAAATCAGTCGCTATGGCGTGCAGATGGCTCATCCAGAGTACCACATCACAGGGACAAAGACCTTTGAAAGTGGGCTTTTGCCCATTTATCCGACCGTCAAGGGGCTTCATCAAAACAAACTGCGTCAGCTTGTTCGCCTTGCCATCAATGCTGTTCATCAAACACCTTTGACCTGCCTATCTGATGATGATTTTGACAGCGTGGGCGTGACTGTGCAGGGCGACCTATTATCCGCCTTGATGGCCATACATCTGCCCGACCCACAGGCGGACATTTTTAGCCAAACCGCTCTTTTGACAGGGCTAAAAGAGCGTACCCATCCTGCTTGCCAAAGACTTATCATCGAAGAGCTTACCGCTCATCAGCTTGTATTTTTCTACCGCAAACAAAACCTACACACCCACAAAGCCCCTTTGTGTGAGCGTGTCAGTCCACTTGCAAGCAGGCTTGTGGCGAGCTTGCCATTTCATCCGACCAACGCCCAACAGCGTGTTGTTAGCGAGATAGTTGCCGACCTTGCCACCAGTAGACCCATGCTCCGCCTTGTGCAAGGGGATGTGGGGGCGGGTAAGACACTTGTGGCGGGCTTGGCGGCGTGCCATGCCATTGACAGCGGTTGGCAGGTAGCCATTATGGCACCGACTGAGATTTTGGCAGAGCAGCATTTGATGAACTTTAAAAAATGGTTTGAGCCTATGGGCGTGGGCGTGGGCTGGCTTGCTGGAAAACAAACCACCAAAGAGCGAAACGCCAGTTTGGATGCCATCATCAACAACGAGGTGCAAATCGTGGTTGGCACGCACGCCTTATTTCAAGATGGTGTGGTATTTGCTAAATTGGGATTGGTCATCATTGATGAACAGCATCGTTTTGGTGTGGAGCAGAGGCTAAAACTCGTCAATAAAGGTGTGGCAAACAGTACTCCTCATCAGCTGACCATGACCGCCACCCCCATTCCTCGCACGCTTGCCATGAGCATGTACGGCGATATGGACGTGTCGGTGATAGATGAGTTGCCACCTGGTCGCACCCCCATCACCACCGTTACCATCAACCGAGACCGCCATGATGAGGTGATTGAACGTATACGCATCAACTGCAAAAATGGTAAACAAGCCTACTGGGTGTGTCCGCTTGTTGAAGAATCCACCGTTTTAGACGCACAGTCGGCAGAGCTGTTATATGAAGCGTTGTGCGAGCGGTTGGACATACGGATAGGACTGGTACATGGCAAAATGAAAGCCAGTGATAAGCAAGCGGTGATGAATGACTTTAAAGAGGGCAATATTGACCTGCTGGTTGCCACTACTGTGATAGAAGTGGGTGTGGATGTGCCAAATGCGTCCCTTATGGTCATAGAAAATGCCGAACGGCTAGGCTTATCTCAGCTCCACCAACTGCGTGGACGTGTGGGACGTGGACAAGAAAAATCCTTCTGTGTGCTGCTCTACCAATTGCCCCTATCCCCCACAGGCATAGAGCGGCTTAACATTCTGCGAGAGAGTACAGATGGTTTTGTCATCGCTCAAAAGGATTTGGAGCTTCGTGGGGCAGGCGAGCTTTTGGGTAGACGCCAAACAGGGGAGATGGGTTACTATTTAGCGGACATCGTACGAGATGAGAGTCTACTTTACATCGCCCAAAATCTTGCCAAGCATCTCATCAGGCAGCCAAACAAAACCGCCCAAATACAAGCGATGATGGGATTATGGCTTAAAGAGAGTGGGGAGTTTGTGGGGGCGTGAGTGGTGAATGACTGTAAAAATATGCTAAAATATCAATATTAACTTTAAGGACAATCCCATGACCCACGAACTTATCCCTACCCAAACAGGGCTAACCCTACGCCGTACCGACACGCTGATAAACATTACCAATAAACTGCTCGCCCAAACAGGCATCAAAGGCATTAGCCAGATGAGCGATGATGAGCTGTGGGAATGGTGGCTTTCGCTTGATGATGAATGGCGGTTTTTATTTTTAAGACAAGGGCTGGAATTGGCGTTATGGATAGATGACGATTGGTATTTTGATGAAAATTTTGATTATCAAGTGGGTTTTGATTGGTTCGATAAAGAATTAACTTTTGTGTATGTTAAGGCAATACAGAATTTAACTCGTCTTGATTTATTGGAAAACCAAATCCAAGACATTTCGGTATTGGCGAATTTAACTAATTTAACCGAGCTTAATTTATGGGAAAACCAAATCCAAGACATTTCGGTATTGGCAAATTTAACCAATTTAACCAGTCTTGATTTACATCATAACGAAATCCAAGATATTTCGGTATTGGCGAATTTAACCAATTTAACCAGTCTTGATTTACATCATAACCAAATTCAAGATATTTCGGTATTGGCGAATTTAACCAATTTAACCGAGCTTAATTTATGGGATAACCAAATTCAAGATATTTCGGTATTGGCGAATTTAACCAATTTAACCGAGCTTAATTTATGGGATAACCAAATTCAAGATATTTCGGTATTGGCGAATTTAACCAATTTAACCAGTCTTAATTTAGGGGATAACAAAATCCAAGATATTTCATCATTGGCGAATTTAACTAATTTAACTAGTCTTGGTTTACCATATAACCAAAATAACCAAATCCAAGATATTTCTGTTTTGGTGAATTTAACTAATTTAACCAGTCTTAAGTTATGGAATAACCAAATCCAAGATATTTCTGTTTTGGTGAATTTAACCAATTTAACCAGTCTTTATTTACAATATACCCAAATCCAAGACATTTCAGCATTGGCGAATTTAACCAATTTAACCAGTCTTGATTTATATCTTAACCAAATCAAAGACATTTCGGTATTGGCGAATTTAACCAATTTAACCAAGCTTTATTTATTGGATAACAAAATTCAAGATATTTCGGCATTGGCGAATTTAACCAATTTAACTGGTCTTGTTTTATGGGATAACCAAATTCAAGATATTTCGGTATTGGCGAATTTAACCAATTTAACCAATTTAACCAGTCTTAATTTATATCGTAACAAAATTCAAGATATTTCGGCATTGGCGAATTTAACCAATTTAACCAGTCTTGCTTTATGGAATAACCAAATTCAAGATATTTCTGTTTTGGCAAGCCTAATAAAATTAGAACATCTTTATTTATCAGAAAACCCAATCAATCCCCAAGATATAGAATGGCTACAACAAAAACTTCCAAATTGTAAAATTATATTTTGAGAAATAAAAAATGCAAACCCAAGCCCTTTTTGACAACATCCCAAGCCATATCATCAATGAATTAAACCAAGCCATGCACAGTATTTATATTGCGGTGGCGTGGTTTACACGCACGGATATTTTTGAAGTGTTATTACAAAAAGCCAAAGCAGGCGTTACGGTACAGCTTGCCCTATCTAATGACCGTATCAACCGCACCGCTCCAATCCGCCATGATGAGCTGTCAGCAGTTGCCAACCGCCATACCCACTGGATAGGGGACGGCAATAAGCGGTTAATGCACCATAAATTCTGCGTGATTGACAATCAAACAGTGATTACAGGGTCATTTAATTGGAGCAAAAAAGCCGAAACGAGCAATCATGAAAACATCACAATCAGTCAAGATGAACTGTTGGCAAAGGCGTTTTGTCAAGAATTTTATAAGATTATTGGCAAGCCCATGCCAAGCGATGAAAAGCCATTGCCGATTGCTCAGATTATGAAACGCATGGAGATTTTAAAAAATTATGTCATCTTGGAGGATTTGGACGACATTAGCCGTGAAAATCAAAAATTACAACAATTTGACAGCGAGCAGGACATTAGCGAGATTTATCACGCCATTAAAAAAATGCAGTTTAGCCATGCCATTGGACTGATTGATGATTTTATCAAAAAATATCATACGATTGCGGTTTATGCTGATGCTGATATTATGGCGTTAAAATTGGAAATTCGGCTATTAGAACATGAAATTAATTTATACGACAGCGAAAAGGCGGAATTAGAAAAATTGCTTGCCGATTTTAATCATCAGCACAGCATGAATTTGGGCGATTTAATCAGTGAAATTTTATCTTTACGAAAACAGCTTGCCAAACAGCAAGGCGACCAAAATGCCTATGATGAAGCCAAACAAGACGAGCAAACATTTAATGAGCAGTTGGATAAAGAAAAAGCCAGAACGCATTATAGACTAAATGCCGATGAACAAAAACTCCTAAAACAAGCCTACCGCAAAGCCAGTCAAATATGCCACCCCGACCGTGTCAATGATGAACAAAAGGACATGGCAATGGCGGTGTTTAATGAATTGCGACAAGCGTATGAACAAAACGATTTAAAAACAGTGGAGCGGATACTTGATGATTTGCAAAAAGGGATATTTAAAGCTCGCTCGGAGACCGTCAGCCAAAACGATAAATTAAAACTCATCAAAACCCAATTATCCCAAAAACTGGATAATCTTAAAGTTATCATTGATGAGATTAAGGCAAGCCAAAGCCATCAAGTGGTAAGCAGTATTGATGATTGGCAAGAGTATTTTGATAATCAAAAAATAGAGCTGATAAGGGAGCGAGACAAGCTAAGAGAGCTGATAAAAAACACGGACGCAAAGTAGCACAAATACCCTTGACAATCCCCCAAGCCTTGTTACAATGCTGTTTTGTCATTCATCAAATCACCATGAACAAGCCAACTTCTAACCCCAAAAACCCCTTATTGTGGGCGATGTGTGCCATCGCTCTTGTGGTATTTGGTGTGCTGGTAGGGCGATTGACCGCCAAATCATCAATGACCACACACGCCATTGACACACCCCCAGATGAGCTAAGCGATGCCCCTAAGGTTGTTATGACTGTACAAGCGACCACACCGCAGCCCATGATGGTTGATGATGACATCATGGCAAGTGGTATCATGCACGCTAAAAATACCGCCGAGGTCAGTGCCAAAATCACAGGAGCGACCATTGAACAGGTACTCGCCGAGGTGGGTGATGATGTCAAGGTGGGGCAGGTGCTTGCTGTGCTGGATAAAGATGCCATGAGTGAGCATGTGGTACAGGCACAGGCGGATTATGAACAGGCAACGGCAAGCCATGAACAGGCACAGGCGGATTTGGCACGAGTTGAGCCACTGCTTGCCATTGATGCGATAAGCCGTCAGCAAGTGGACAGTCATCGCACCGCCCTAAAACAAGCCCAAGCGACAAAAAAAGCGAGTTTGGCACGCCTTAACAGAGCCAAAAATAACCTAAATAACACCCAAATTACTGCCCCTGTGGCAGGAATTATCAGTGCCAAAAACGCACAAGTGGGCATGGCGGTCAGTGGCACACCGCTATTTAGCATCATCAAAGATGGGCATTTAGAGTGGCAAGCAACACTCTCACCTACCGATGCTAAGCGTATTCATCTCGGACAGCAAGCACAGGTCATGGTAGGTGATGGAATCGTGGCGGGGCAAGTAACTCATTTGTCGCCAACTGCCAATACCGGACGTGAAATCGTCGTTCACGTTGCCATGCCTGCCCATGCCATGCTAAAAGCAGGGACGTATCAGCGTGGGCGGTTCGTGCTGGGCAGTCAAAGCCATGACGCCATACCCAGCTCAGCGGTGATGAGTACGGATGGTTATGACCATGTGTGGCAACTTATCAAAACTGACAAGGCGGACATCTACCAAATCCAACGCCAAAAAATCACCATTTTGACCCGTAAGCAGGATAAAGTGGCGACCGATTTACCATCTGGTACATTGATTGTGGCAAGTGGGGTAAGTTTTTTAAATGAAAATGACCTGGTCAATATCGCCATGACCGAAGATTTAACAGAGAATAAGGCACAACACCCATGAACTTTTCAGCCTATTCTATCAAAAATCCCTTAGTGGCGATTTTATTATTTACCTTGTTTAGCCTTGGCGGTTTACTTGCTTTTGACAACATGAAAATTCAGCAGTTTCCTGATATTGACGTACCTGCTGTTGTTGTTACGGTGGCATATTCAGGAGCAAGCCCTGCCCAGTTAGAAACAGATGTTGCCAAAAAAATAGAAAACAAAATCGCATCCATCTCAGGGGTCAAACACATTCGTTCAACCTTACAGACGGGTGTGGCAACAGTGCATACCGAATTTGCTTTGGAAAAAGACCTCTCAGAGGCGGTAGATGAGGTACGCTCTGCCTTAGATGAGATTGGTGGTGATTTGCCCGCTGCTGCCAAAGAGCCCATCATTACCAAAGTCTCTACCGCAGGCTTTCCTGTGGTGGGTTATTCGGTGGCAGCAGATAACATGAGCGAAGCACAGCTGTCTTGGTTTGTTGATGATACATTAAACAAGCGTTTGTCTAATGTGGCAGGCGTGGGAGTGATGAGTCGTGTGGGTGGTATTGAACGCCAAATCATCATTACCCCTGATGTAACAAAACTCAATGGTTGGAGAATGCCCATTGATGATTTATCCAAACAAATCAGCCTACTGCAAACAGATGCCACAGGTGGTATGGCCACAATCGGTGGGGGAAAGCAGACCATTCGGGTGCTTGGGGCGGCACGCAGCGTTCAGGAACTGGCTCATTTGCAAGTGGTTACACCAGCAGGGGGCGTGCCATTGGGTCAATTTGCCAATATTGATGATGCCCATGCTGACAGAGTTGGCGTGGCAAAACTGGACGGACAGACGGTGGTGGCGATTAATGTTACACGTTCACGTGGGGCAAGCGAGGTGGAGATGGTCAAAGGCATTGATGCACAATTTGCCAAACTTACCCAAGAGATGCCACACATTCGTATCCAAAAAATCTATGACAACGCCCAGCCAGTTTTTGAAGATTATCATGCCAGCATGAAGATGCTCATTGAGGGCTGTATTTTGGCGGTGGTGGTTGTTTGGCTTTTTTTGAAAAATTGGCGGGCGACATTGGTGGCGGCAGCTGCCTTACCTTTGTCTATCATCCCCACTTTTTTGGTGATGTATGTGTTTGATTTTAGCTTAAATATCATCTCACTGCTTGCTTTATCGCTCGTCATCGGTGTGCTGGTTGATGATGCCATTGTGGAGGTGGAGAATATCATGCGACATCTGCACATGGGTAAGACCCCGTATGAAGCAGCGATGGAGGCGGCAGATGAGATTGGGCTTGCGGTGGTAGCAACCACATTCACGCTCATCGCTGTGTTTTTGCCAACTGCCTTTATGAGCGGTGTGGTGGGGCAATTTTTTAAGCAGTTTGGATGGACGGCGGCGATTGCGGTTTTTATCTCGTTATTGGTAGCACGTTTGGTAACACCCATGATGGCAGCATACATCCTACAACCTGAACGACCCAAAACCAACACTCAAAGTAGCACCATGACCACATATCTTAAACTGGTGTCATGGACGTTAAAGCACCGTTTTATCACACTTGGGGCGACCATTTTGCTGTTTGTTGCTTCATTATTAATGTCAGGACTGCTTTCGGGTGAATTTGTGCCAAAAGATGACAGCGACCAGACGCAGATGACTTTGGAGCTAAGCCCTGATGCGACTCTAAAAGACACAACCGTTATCGCTGATATGACCGCTGAGCGTATCCGTCATATTGATGGGGTGCAATCGGTGTTCATGTCGGTAGGAGCGGCAGGTGGCGGGGCTGACAACCACAGTACATCAGCAGTAATGGAGAATAAAGCCACACTAAATATAGTGCTTGCCTCACGTGGCGAGCGTCCCACCAAAACACAGATAGAACATGCCATATCCGATATTGTGAAGGACATACCGTCTGCTCGCTTTACAGTGGGCATATCAGCAGGGGGTGATACAGGTTATGGATTTTCGTTGCGTTCGGATAATCCTAAACTGCTAGAAGAGACAGCGGATAAGGTCATGGCAGAGATTCGTGGATTGCCCAATGTCTCATCGGTTAGCAGTAATAAGCCCTTACCCAAGCCTGAACTTGCTGTCATGGCCGACCCCATGCGTATGGCAGATAAAGGGGTTAGCACACAGTCGCTTGCTGATACCTTGCGTATCGCCACACAAGGTGACCATGAACAGGCGTTACCAAAACTTAATCTTGATACACGCCAAATTCCCATTGTTGTCCGTCTGCCTGACAGTGTGCGTGCTGATTCTGTGGCATTATCTGATTTGTATGTGCCAAGCAGTACAGGCGATGCAGTCAAAATCTTTGAGGTGGCAGACATTAACTTTACCACAGGTGAAGCACAGATTCGTCGCCTCAACCGTGAACGCAGTATCAAAATCACAGTACAATCCAAGCAGCAGTTAGGAGAGGTGGTTAATGCTGTCAAGGGTTTGCCCAGTTTGACCAACTTGCCAGATGGCGTCAGTGTCAGAGATGAGGGGCAGGCAGACAATATGGCGGAGCTATTTACTGGTTTTATCATTGCGATGGGCGTGGGGGTATTCTGTATTTTTGGGGTGCTGGTGCTATTGTTTCATAAAGTATTACAGCCCTTGACCATCCTAATGGCGTTACCTTTATCTGTCGGTGGGGCGTTGATTGGTTTGGTGCTAACAGGGTCTGGTTTATCCATATCATCCATGATTGGCTTTATCATGCTTATGGGTATTGCCACAAAGAATTCTATCTTACTGGTGGATTATGCTATTATTGCCACACAACAAGGCAAATCTCGTCCAGATGCGATACTAGATGCGTGTCGTAAGCGTGTTCGCCCCATCATTATGACAACCATCGCAATGGGAGCGGGCATGTTACCGTTGGTGTTTGGGTGGGGTGGGGTGGACTCAACCTTTCGCCGTCCGATGGCGGTGGCGGTGTTAGGCGGACTTATCACGTCCACATTTTTAAGCCTTGTGGTGATACCAGTGGTTTATACGCTGATGGATGATGTGGGGCAGTGGTTTAAAAAAACCAAGAGGGCTTAATTTGCCAAAACCACGTCAAAGGGCGTGGTTTTGCTTTTGTGGTTTATGCATAAGATATGTATAGTTACCCAAACAACAGTAAAATATAGAAAATTACACTTGTTCAAGGTTTTAAGATATTAATCATCTTTGGCGTACTACACACCTGTATTGGGTTGTAATTAAAGTTCCCAATTACTTTTTTTAAGATATTCATTGCACCATTAACATCGGCATTAGAGCCGACCATTTGATGACTTGAATAACCCACGTTTAATCCGCTTACCCTTGTAAGTGGATTGCTTTTGTATTGGCTCATCATCTAGGAAACTGCATTTACTGGTGTGGTTTTCATTTGTGATAATGACCTGTATGCCTTTTTCTTTTGCCTTATAGGTTATCATGTTTAATAACGTGGCAAAAGGAATGTTCACAAACTTTTGGTTATTGACTTTGCCAATCTCAATCTCTTGTTTCCAACCTTTATTGTAACCAATAACAATGGTATCAATGTGGTTTTCAACGGCATGATTAATCAAGTAATGGCTTGCTTTATGTAAAAAGTCATTAACTTTATGTTTGCGTTTTTGGTAAAGCCTATCTAGTTTCTTTCGGATTGATGGCTTTAAAAAATCTTTGGCGGTATCTAATCGGCTTTTTAACTTCGCCAACTTTTTATTAAAATATTGATTAAAGGATTTTTGGGCTTGCCCTTTAATGATTAAAGGCGTTAGATTAACATTGTTACCCACAGTCATTAGATTATTCACGCCAAAATCAATGGATAAGACCCTTGTCGGGTTTACGGATGTATCGGTTTTTGTATCTTGTGTCTTGTAACAAATTTTAACGTCATAGCCATTTGCCACTTTAACGATTTTAACTTCTTGAATGTTGTTATAATCAATAATTTGGTTAAGTTTGCCTAAATGGATAGAGATGGGGCGTGTTTTGTCAAAAGGTGATAATGTGAGTACGCCCTTGGGTAAGTCCTTTTTACTAATAGCCTGTTTGGTAAAAATGATGTTCGCACGACCTTTTTGTTTGTCTAAATAACGTGGTATATTAGGACGTGGTTTTGACTTGTCTTTAACCCCTAACTTAACTAATCCCCAAAAAGATTGAAATTCTTGGGCGACTTGAAAAATAATCTGTTGGCTGACCTTTCTAGGGATTGCGACATAATCAGCTTGTTTGTCCTGTGTGAACTCTTTGATGAGTTTGTATTTATTTAAGGTCTTATTCTCTTTAAAAAAGAATTGGCGATAGACATATAAGGCTGAGTTTTTAAGGTTTTTACATAAAAACGCATAGTCATCAATCACAGCAAATAATGGATTGGTGTTTTTGATGACTATGGTGGCGGTTTTATACATGGTCTTTCTAGTTCTTTAATCAGTTGCTCAGTTTTGTGTTTTGTTTGTCTTAATCCATAAAGTCTTGCACAAAAAGATGTGATGATGGCGGTAAAATCCGCCATTAAGTCATCTTTGGGGTTATCAGTATTATTAACCACTTCAATTCTACGGTTTTGTAGGGCGAGTAAGGTCTCTAAATAATTAAATCCAAAACGTGTTAATCGGTCTTTATGCTCTACAATAATTACGTTTAAACTGGGGTCTTTAAGTAAAGCGGTTAATTTTGGACGTTGGTCATTTACACCGCTACCCACTTCCTTAATGACTTTGGTAACTTTGTAACCATAAGCGTTGGCATAACTTATTAGTCGCTTAGCTTGGGTATCGAGATTTATCTTGTTTTCACCAGATGAGACACGGCAGTAAATAGCGACAAGCGTTTTTGGCATCAGATTATCGCCATCATCAATAATAATCGCACCCCCTGTTTCGGTGCGTTCTGATTTAACTTTGCCTGCTTTTACCCAATTCCATACGGTGCGGTATTGCACTCGTTTTAATTTGGCATATTCAGATATTTTATATCTCATGAGAGTATGGTATAATTTTCATAATTATACCATGTTTTACTATTATTTGCGGTTGATGGCAATGATACGCACCTTTAATTAAATCAAATCATGGATTAATGCGTGATACACACCCAAGCAATCGGGCTGTTTTGATTTAAATGATGATAAAACATAACTTACACAATTTTTGTCTAATTTTCTACCATCATGCCTTTATCTAGCAATATCCGCCCCTTTGGTGTCCGTTGGATATAGCCTTGCTGAATGAGATAAGGCTCTATCACATCTTCTAGTGTGCCACGGTCTTCTGCCATTGCCGCTGCAATGGCCTCCACGCCCGCAGGTCGTCCATCAAAACGCTCTTTTAGCATAGACAGATAACGCCTGTCTAAGTGGTCAAGCCCCTGCTTGTCTACCAAAAGCATGTCTAGGGCAAGACTTGCCATCTGTCCTGTTACTGTACCATCTCCTTTGACCTCGGCATAATCACGCACACGACGTAAAAGACGGTTGGCGATGCGAGGTGTGCCACGAGAGCGTCTGGCAACTTCTATCGCTCCCATCTCCTCCATGTCAATCCCCAAAAGATTTGCTGAGCGTTTGACAATGGTGGTCAAATCTGCCACATCATAAAATTCAAGGCGTTGGACGATACCAAATCTATCACGCAGTGGCGACGTTAAAAGCCCTGCTCGGGTGGTCGCTGCCACGAGTGTAAAAGGAGGCAGGTCAAGTTTGATGGAGCGGGCAGCAGGACCTTCGCCTATCATGATGTCAAGCTGAAAATCCTCCATGGCAGGATAGAGTATCTCCTCAATGACAGGTGATAGACGGTGAATCTCATCAATAAACAGCACATCCCCCTCTTCTAGATTGGTGAGCATGGCCGCCAAATCTCCCGCTCGCTCCAACACAGGGCCGCTGGTAGAACGTAGATTACCGCCCATTTCACGGGCGATGATGTTGGCAAGCGTGGTCTTACCCAAACCAGGGGGACCAAAAATTAGCGTATGGTCTAACGCTTCGCTGCGTTGTCTGGCGGCGGTGATGAACACCTCCATCTGCTCACGTACTTTGGGCTGTCCGATATAGTCAGATAAAGTGGTGGGGCGAATGGCACGGTCAAGATTGTCGTCTTTTTTGGTGTTGGGGTCTATTAGGCGATTGTGATTCATGATGATGATGTCAAAACAAAAGGGTATTATAAAGAAAAATGCCCAAAATGTGATGATTTTGTGGATTATTTTTTAAAAAGCAAAAATGCAATGGTTTGTAAAATAGCATACAGCACAAATCATCCATACATCGCACACAACTGTTACTGTATCGTTGCTAAACTTGGTTTTTAAACACAATTATTCTACATTTTTGGGTAAATTTGAGACATTTTTTTAAATATTTGTGGGTATGATAGTGCCATTTATCCAGTCAATAAGTCGGTTATTACCATGCTTATGTCAGTATCTCTTATCCATCTTATCAGACCCAGTATTGTTATCAGCTGTCATGGATTGATGTGTTTTGATAACTCCTTTGTAACAAACACCGCCAAAACCACCAAGATTTTAAGGACATTTGTCATTATTTTTTGTACCTGTGTGATGAATGCTTTGCCTGCCAATGCCCAGCACAAAGAAACCAAATTGCTAAAACCTGTCAAAGCATACACCATAAGCACCAAGGACTTAACCGATATTCGAGTAACTAAATATAAACTGGCATTGGTGCAAGTGATGGCGGAGATGTGTCCAAATATGTTAGTTGGACATCAAAAAGATAGATTTTATGATGCTTATAACAGCCAGCTTCGGGCATTTATTCCTGCTGTCAATGACCCAGATGAGCTGCTTGTTTATCTGTCCACACAGCAAGATTATCAAGTGATACTTCAAAACATACGTTCATGGACAAAGAGTTTTCCTGTCAACGAAAACAGAGAGCTTTGTGTGGATTTTGCCAATGCAGGACGAGCATTTTAGCCGAGCATGTCAATGGTGGCGTGATAAAATGATGCCCTATAAAAGTATGTATTAAACATCAAAAATAATTTCATATTTTTATCAAAGTTTGGTATAGTTAGCACTTTTTTATGCATAAATTTGAGTGAATCTGTGGTATGATGAGTATGATGATTTTTTTAAAGAAAACCCTCCTGACTTTGGCGTTTTTGACTGGCTCTGTCATAGCCTTTGCCAACGACAGTATCAATCCCCCCACTCAGGACAACGCCGCCTATGTGCTGATGGAATATGATACAGGCACGATTCTCGCTCAGAGTAATGCCAACACGCCGCTACCACCAGCATCATTAACCAAGATGATGACCAGTTACATTTTGGAGCAAAAACTGCTCTCAGGTGAGCTCTCTGAGACCACACCCATCAAAGTGAGCGAGACGGCATGGTGTCGTGGGTCAAGCAGTCAGTCGTGCATGTATGTACCACTTGGCGAGAGTGCCAATGCTATTGATATGTTGCGTGGCATCATCATACAATCAGGTAATGACGCTTCAATCGCTGTGGCAGAGCATATCTTAGGGTCAGAATCTGCCTTTGCAGCGATGATGAACGATGAAGCTGCCAAAATTGGCATGACCAATACTCATTTTGTGAATGCCACAGGCATGCCCGCCGAAGGGCATCATTCATCAGCCCACGATTTGGCGATATTGGCACGCACTGTCATCAAAAACTCAGCACAGTATTACTCCATTTATAGCGAAAAAGATTTCACATATAATAACATCAAACAAGGCAATCGTAACGCCTTATTATTTACAGATGCTACCGTGGACGGTCTAAAAACAGGACACACCTTTGAGTCTGGGTATTCACTGGCGGCATCAAGCCACAAGGATGGCATGCGTCTGATTGCCATCGTGCTTGGTGCTAAAAGCATGCAGGCAAGAGCCGACCAAGCTCGTGAGTTATTAAACTTTGGCTTTGGGCATTTTACTAATGTCGTGGTTGCCACCAGTGGCACAAATGCAGGCAACATCCCTGTCAAGTTTGGCAAAAATAAAACCATCACCGCAAGCACCCTAAGCGACCTAAAAGTACTGACCACCAAAAATCAAACGAGTCATTTTACCACCGCCATTAGGCTTAATGAAAATATCACCGCTCCCATCAAAAAAGGACAAGAGATCGGTCAGATGATGGCAATATTAGATGGCAGAACGGTTGCTAGCACTCCCATCATTGCTGATGAAGACGCACAAAGGGCGGGTTTTGTCAGTCGTATGTGGGAGAGTTTGGTTGATTGGATAAAAGGGTTGTTTTAAAAATGTTTTAAAAGCATGCTAATTTTAAAAACATTTTAAAATATCTGTCATTTGTCATTAAAAATCGGAGCATCTCTCCGATTTTTTATTTTTACTGCCAAATTAACATGGTGGGCATGTTCTAAGATTTTAAATCATTTTTTAAAAATAACATCATCAATAAATCTGACCGCCGATAAATATCTGTCGTGATAGTCTTTATCGTTAATAATATGTGGGGTAATTTGATGTTTGTCAAATAATATCATGAGCGTCTTTGAAAAAGCACTTCGTTCATCATCTGAGCCTAACGAACGCATGCCATCTGCAACCCATTTGACGTTGTTATCTAGCATGATGGTATGATCCATTTTGATGTTTTCACAAAATGCCGTTAATAAAGGGTGAGTACGATTTTCATAAGTCTGACAAAAGGCTTGTGTGGTGATAAAGTCAGTATCAATGATGGTGATGGGGCTAATGGCATTTTTTAGGGCGTTTTGCATTGCCAGATAATGCTGATTGGCAATGATGGGGTAATCGCTGTATTGCAATCCAATTTCTGTACCACCCAAATCACTATGGTTATAAAGCCGTCCCATTTCTGGGACAAAATGTGCACCATAATGATTGGCAAGTTTATGCACAAGTGTGGTTTTTCCAGAACTTTCGCCACCGACGATACAGACGGTTTGGGTGTAGTTTTGTTTGGCGGATGGGGCGATGGCGTGAAAATGAGTGATGGGATTTTGATAAATGGCGATGCTGTTATAAGCATTGTTGGGCAATGGGGTCATTTGTTGGGTTTGGATTGTCAAAGGGGTATTTGAGAGAAGATGATTGGCAAATGACTGTTTGACAAATAATGTGGGATTGTCATAAATGTGTAGGGCGTTGATGATAAGGCTGATGACTGATGTGTCAGAATTTGGTTCATCATAAGCCCAAGCTTGCCCATGTAAATCGGTCAAATTTAGACTCTGAGCGGTATGCACTTTAACAAAGTCAAAAAAACCACATGCCACCTGCACAGCTCTGGCTTTGTCTTGTAGAGTTGGTTTAAAAAGACTGTCGCCATCTTTGGGTAGTATCACGACATGCAGAGTATCTGTCTGCCCTGTGGCGTGGTTAATGTCTGCTAAATGCCCCAAATGTAGCGGTTCAAAATATCCAATTAGAATGCCTGTTTTCATTATGTCTGCTTTTTGTAATGTTAGGTGAAAATGGTAAAATAGAGTAAAAACTCTTGAAAATCATGACGTTGGCTGTTATTCTAATTACCCTTGTTGGGCATGTCTACCGCCGATGACATTTTTATAAAATATTTTTGATTGCAAAAACCAAAAACAAGCACGTCCCAATGAGCTTTTATCATACTTTATTATACAATGATACAAAATTATACAATGATACAAATGTATATTATACGCAAATTTGCAAGGTAAATGAAACTAACCAAGCTGGGGTTTTACAAAGTAAGGTTTTATTATGACACAAGCAAAATTATACAAATTACACCGTTCTCGCCATCACTGCATGATAGCAGGGGTAATGGGTGGCATCGCTGAATATTTGGGTTGGTCGCCCATGATGGTAAGAATCTTATTTGTCGTCATCTCAACGTTTAGTGTTGCTGTGCCAGGGGTATTGATTTATTTTATCTTATGGATTGTCATGCCCAAGGCGACGGCAAATTCATATGTGCCAGAAGCTAACTATCGGCAGGTGCGATAACTATAATGATATAACAAGAAATGATATAACAAGAATGACATGACAAGACCCATTTGGCTCGGCGTGTGTGATTGGTCATGTGATTAATAACATGATTAATGCCATGATTGATGCATGGGTAAAAAAATCCCCTTGAAAAATCCGTCTGCATCCCTATTTTTATCCTGTTAATTTTTTTAAGCTTAACAGGATATTTTTATGACCGTAAAAAACCACACCTTTGAAACCGAAGTTAATCAGCTTCTACACCTTGTAACACATTCACTCTACTCAAATCCTGACATATTTATCCGTGAATTGATATCCAATGCCTCTGATGCGTGTGATAAATTACGCTTTTTGGCAACAAGCGATGATGCGTTGTATGAAAATGACGGCGAGCTTGCCATTCGTATTGAGATTGACAAAGATGCTAAGACCTTGACCATCAGTGATAATGGCATTGGCATGAATGAAGCAGAGGTGATTGACCATCTGGGTACGATTGCCAAATCAGGCACCAAAGCCTTTTTGGATAAATTATCAGACGCTGACAAAAAAGATGGCAATCTTATTGGACAGTTTGGCGTGGGCTTTTACTCTGGCTTTATCGTGGCGGAAAAAATCACGGTAGAAACTCGTAAAGCTGGCGAGCCAAGCAGTGAGGGCGTACGCTGGGTATCGGATGGTACAGGCTCCTTTACCACCGAGAGCATTGATAAGCCTGCCCGTGGCACTTGTATCACCTTGCACCTAAAAGATGAATTTGTAGAGCGTGAAGATGGCGAGTACAGCTACCTTGACCGCTACAAAATCAAGTCTTTGGTAAGTAAATATTCTGACCACATCAGCCTGCCCATTCAAATGCGTAAAGAGGTATGGCAAGAAGATGCCAACCAAGATGACAATGACGAGAATGCTCCTGTGCCAAACGGCGAGATGATTGTAACGGACGAATGGGAAACCATCAATAAAGCATCTGCTCTATGGACACGCACGCCAAGCGAGATTGATGATGATGAGTACAGTGAATTTTATAAGACAGTGAGTTATGATTTTGATGAACCACTCACCTGGACGCACAACCGAGTAGAGGGGCGTGTGCAGTACACTCAGCTCCTATATATCCCCAAAAAAGCTCCGTTTGACCTATATGCCCGCGAGCAACAACGTGGACTAAAACTCTATGTCAAGCGTGTGTTTATCATGGATGATGCCGAGCAGCTGCTGCCCATGTACCTGCGTTTTGTCAAGGGTGTGATTGACAGTGCTGATTTACCGCTGAACGTCAGCCGTGAGATTTTGCAAGAGTCTCGTGATGTCAAATCTATCCGTGAGGGCAATGCCCGCCGTGTGCTGACTTTATTGGCAAGCTTGGCTAATAGTGAAGATGAGACCAAACAAGCCAAATTTGCCGACTTCTACCGAGAGTTTGGCGATGTCATCAAAGAGGGTTTGGGCGAAGATCAGACCAACCAAGAGCGTATTGCCAAACTGCTCCGTTATGCCACAAGTACCAATGATGCCATTGAGACAAGTTTTGCCGATTATAAAGCACGCATGAAAGATGGGCAAAAGGCAATTTATTATCTGACCGCTGATAACTTAGTCTCTGCCAAAAACAGTCCACAGTTAGAACTGTTTAACAAAAAAGGCATTGAGGTTATCCTAATGACCTCAAAAGTGGACGAATGGGCGATGAACTTTTTGAGCAAATTTGACGGCACGCCACTACAAAACATCGCAAAAGGTGCGGTGGATTTGGGGGATTTGACTGATGAAGCTGAAAAAGAAGAGGTTAAAAAGCAAGAAGAGGTCTTTAAACCTGTGGTAGAGCGTCTAAAAGGCGTGCTTGATGGGCGAGCCAAAGACGTGCGAGTAACGAGCCGTCTGGTGGACTCTCCTGCCTGCCTTGTTGTGGGTGATGGTGAGCTGACCCCACAAATGGCTCAAATGCTAAAAGCGATGGGGCAACCTGTGCCTGACATCAAACCCACGCTTGAAATTAATCCGACGCATCCGCTGATTGCACGTTTAGAAGATGGTGGCGATTTTGATGATTTGGCACAAGTTATCTTTGACCAAGCCCTAATTGCAGACGGCGGACAGCCTGATGACCCAGCAGGGTATTTAAAGCGGGTTAATAAATTGTTGTTAAAATAATCCGCTCTGACACATAAAGACACATAAACCACTAAGGGAGGTCTTAGTGGTTTATTTGGGTTATTTTGTATGATTGAACATCAAGCGTTAAGCCAAATCATATGTTTAACTTAGGAATCTCCCACCAAAGGGCATCACTGTGATGGGCTTTGAGATACTCTTGCAAATACTGTTTGGTATCGCTTGCAATCATTTCATCATCGCCATCATCGGCTTGATTATACGCCAGTGCGTACAGGTGTATGCCATAAGCTTTTAGGGCGTTTAAGCTTAGCAGAGTATGGTTAATACTGCCAAGCCTGCCAGAGCTTACCAAAATCACAGGATAATTTTGATTGGCGATATAATCAATCATCAGCCCACCTTTAACATCATCTGTCATTGGCACCATCAAACCGCCCGCCCCTTCAATCAGCACGATCTCATAAGCCTCTGCCAGTTGTTTGGTGCATGCCAAAAGATGGCTAACATCTACCGATACGCCATCCATCTTGCTTGCCAAATGTGGCGATGCAGGGTAGCTTAGTATCAAAGGCATTGTTAGGTGCGTCTCATCATCAGGCAACATGCCCACGCCCATCATCTGTCGGTGCTTAATAATGTCTTCGCTTAGCTTGATATTGCCAGTTTGGATAAGTTTTTGGGTGATAACCGTTCGCCCATTCTTTAAAAGCTGGCAGGCGATATGACCTGTTGCGATGGTTTTACCAATGTTAGTATCAATACCGCTAATGAAATAACTGCCTTGCATTTGGTGAAGATTGGGTAATGTGGTCATAAAGATAAACTCATTGGTTTCATTGGTTTATGAGCAACAAAAAGTAGCGGCCGATAAGTCAAGGTATAACCTGCATCGGTATGAAATTGTTGATAGTTTTGACAAAACTTTGCCAAACTTTGCTTGCTCCAACATGCCTGCTCTGTGCCAACTGCTGTCACGCCTGTTGCTTTTAGGTGTCTTAGCACCGCCATCGGAGAGTCAAAATAAAGCACTTGCTCATCTGCCTTAAACTCATCAATCATAAAACCTGCTTGATTTAAACGCACCATCAGCTGTTTTGGCGTATCATAGGGTAGCCCTCGCCCTGTCAATGCTTGTATTTCAGATAAATTACCCTCAACAAAAGTACTGGCAGCAAAAAATCCGCCAGCTGTTAAAGTCTGAAAAACCCTCTTAAATAGCACATCTGGCGGATAAATCCATTGCAGTGCAGAAGATGAAATCACACCATCTAAGGTTTTTGGCAAATCAATCATCCCAATATCACCGATCAGATAATTGGCATCAATATCCTTTGGCAGTGCATTGGTTTGGATATTATCATACAAATCATTTAAATACAGTGTATCAACGCTAAAATGTTCAAATAAAGCATCGGTTAAAAGACCACTGCCAACGCCAATTTCAAGCAATCTTGATATGTGTTTATGTTGTTTGACCTGACAAGGTTGCATGTCAGTATTTTTGGTATTACAAGCTTTAACCATCTTTGCTTTAACCATCTTTAAAGAGGCGATAAGCTGTCTTGCCATCTTCGCCTGAACGGTTGCATGAGTGCGATAGCTTTGATGGGCTTTGCAAAACCTTTGGGCGATTTTATTGGGATTTGATGATAAAGCGGATTTTGTCATTTACTCTCACCTCTGACGATTTGAGTAAGCACTTGGGTAAACTTTGTCATTGTATCATCATTAATGGTACTATTTAAACAAATTCGCAACCGTGATTGCCCTTTTGGTACGGTTGGTGGGCGTACAGCCAGCACATGATAGCCTTGTCTGCCCAAATCAGCGGCGGCATTTAGCGTACGAGCATTATCACCCAATATGATGGGAATGATTTGACTGGCAGAGGGGCATGGCAGCTTTGCCAGCCGAACCACTTTTGATAAATCATCACTAAGTTTCATCAGATGCTTACGCCTTTGGTTCATCAAAGGTATTTGCTCTAAAATAAAACAGCTCCAAGCAATGTTAATGGGCGGTAAAGCGGTACTAAAAATCAAAGGACGCATTTTATTAATCAGATAATCACGCAAAATGGGATGGCAAATACAGTACCCGCCAACCGATGCCAATGCTTTTCCAAATGCACCGACAATAAAATCAACTTGATTGATGACGCCATATTCTTCCACACAGCCCAAACCACGCCCACCTCTAACACCGATGGCGTGGGCTTCATCAACATAAAGCATCACCTTTGGGTATTGTGCCTTTAAATGGCTAAGATGGGATAAATTTGTGATATCGCCATCCATGCTAAAAATACTTTCGGTAACGACAATGATACGACAAATGCCATTATCTGATTGATATTTTTGGATTAATCTTTCAAGCTGGGGGAGATTTTGATGTTGATAGCGGATGGTTTTGGTGCCATGTTTGGCAGCCAATTGCATCCCATCAATGATGCTGGCATGAACCAATTTATCCGCCAAAATCACCGTTTTGTCATCACAAATGGCAGGTAGGATGCCAATATTGGCATGATAACCGCTATTAAATAATAAGCAAGGGCGACCAAATAATGCGGCCATTTTGGTCTCTAATCGCTCAAAATTTTCAAAATTCCCTGTCAATAATCTAGAAGAAGACGCACTAAACGGCCAACGCTGTTCATGCAGCAGCTCTAAGAATTCTTCATAAAGTGATGCTTGGCTAGCAATGCCCAAATAATCATTGCTGGCTAAATTGAGCAAAGGCTTGCTGTCATTGACGCCAATTCGTTGCCCTTGATGTTTTAAGCGTTGTAATTGGCGGTGATTGTGCGATGCTTTTAAAGCGGACAGCTCTTCGGCATAAAAATTTAATAACTGGTCATTCATCATTCATCTTCGTTTATCGCTGGCCCATTGACTATTTTTTAAAATTGGGTGATAAGGTTGTGCAGATTAAATCGGTGAACTCATGCAATAAAGTTGTCAGCTCATCATCGCTGATGATAAATGGTGGCATCAGATAAACCAGCCGTCCAAAGGGGCGAATCCATATCCCTCGTGCGACGCATTCTTGTTGAATGATTGCCATATCTATGGGGTCTGTCATCTCAACCACCGCAATCGCCCCCAAAATACGCACATCAGCGACATGTGGCAACTGTTTAAGATGGGTTAGTGTCATGCGACATGTCCGAGCAATACGCCGAACATGATATTGCCAAGGGCTTTGTAATAAAAGCTGAACACTTGCCAAAGCCACAGCACATGCCAATGGATTTGCCATAAATGTTGGCCCATGCATGAACGCACCCACCTTACCATGGCTGATGGTGTGTGCCACTTTGGTTGTGGTGAGTACGGCTGACAATGTCATATAACCGCCCGTTAATGCCTTGCCCAAACACATGATGTCAGGCACTACCTTGGCATGCTGGCAAGCAAACAGACGACCTGTCCGCCCAAAGCCTGTGGCAATTTCATCAAAAATCAATAACACCCCATATTCATCACATAATTTACGCAGCTGCCTTAGATAATTTGTGTGATAAAACCGCATGCCCCCTGCCCCCTGAACAATGGGCTCAATGATAAAAGCCGCTAAGTTTTTATGGTGTCTCTTAAATGCCAAGCGAATATCGTCCATGGCCGCATCACCCCAAGGGTCATCAATCTTAATTGTTGGTGCATCCACAAAAATGCGACTGGGCAGAGCATCCCCAAAAATTTGGTGCATGCCTGTGATGGGGTCGCAAACACTCATGGCATTCCAAGTATCGCCATGATAGCCCGAGCGGGTTGTCATGATGTTGTTTTTGGTGATCTCACCCAAAGCATGCTGATATTGAACCGCCATTTTCAAAGCCACCTCAACGGCAACCGACCCTGAATCGGCATAAAAAATGTGTTGAAGCGGTTTTGGGACAATGCTAAGCAATAATTGCCCAAGTTTGATGGCAGGTTCGTGTGTCAGTCCACCAAACATGATATGAGACATTTTGGTGAGCTGTTCGGTGATGGCGGCATTTAAAACAGGATGGTTATATCCATGAATGGCACACCACCATGATGACATGCCATCGATGAGTACCGTGCCATCTTGTAGATGAATTTGACAGCCTTTGGCACAAGCAACAGGCAAAGCTGGCAAAGGGTTCGTCATAGAAGTATAAGGGTGCCATAAATGGGCGGTATCAAATTCGTTAATCATCGCCTAAATCTTAGTCAAATTGGCTTATCATAGCGAATTTAGATAAAAAATGATAGCTTTAATGGTCTAAATATAGGGCAATCACATCATAAAAAGCAAAAACCCACAGTAAATCATTAAAATATGGACAAAATAACCGTTTTATGGTTGTAAACGCCATTACCACTTATGACAACAGCCAAGGATAACACAAAATTTTCTATGAAATATAGGGCGTGCCTGCCTTTTGTATTTGCAATGAAAATCACGAAAAATCGCACGTTTTTTCAAGGAAAAAACGCAGGCTGATAGTTATTCTTTCAGGTAAGTTTTTGACGATAAAAAAACAAAATTTAGCCATTTTTCATGCAAAAATGATTAGTTTATTTCTAAAATATTTCTATATTATAAATAATGTTATAAAGGGCAGGCACGCCCTAGTAAGCTGCAATTGCCATGATAAATCCACATAAAAACATCCATGTCAGGTCTGAGTGTGTTATAATAGACTTTTATGCCACTTTGCAACATTGTGAAATTATTGTGAAATTGCAACATTGTGAAATGTTAAGCTCCCCATACAGGAACACATCATGAATGCCCCACATATCAAATCCGTAGATACTCATACAGACACCACCAAACCCCAAGGTGAAAAACTACAAAAGCTCCTAGCACGCATGGGTTTGGGTTCACGGCGTCAGTTAGAACAAATCATCAAAGCAGGGCGAATCTCCATCAATACAAAGACCGCCACACTGGGCGATAGAGCCAATGTAAGCGATGAGATTCGTGTTGATGGGCGATTGGTACGCCTTAGAGCCGAACGTGAGAAACGTCGCCGCATCATCGCCTACTACAAGCCCGAAGGTGAGATTTGCTCCATGTCTGACCCTGAGGGTCGCCCCACGGTTTTTGACCGTCTGCCTAAGTTGACAGGTGACAGATGGGTCATGGTTGGCAGGCTAGACATTAACTCATCTGGTCTTTTGCTGTTCACCAATGATGGTGAGTTGGCTCACCGTCTTATGCACCCATCTGGTGAAGTGGTGCGTGAATATGCCGTGCGTGTGCTCGGTGAGGTTACCCCAGAGATTGCCAAAAATCTAACCTGTGGCGTTGAACTTGATGATGGCATGGCACGCTTTGATGACATCAAAGAAGGTGGGGGTATGGGCGTGAACAAATGGTATCATGTTAGCATCAAAGAAGGTCGTAAGCGTGAAGTTCGCCGTATGTTTGAATCCCAAGAACTCAAAGTCTCACGTCTGATTCGCACCCGTTATGGTACCATGACATTGCCCAAAGAACTAAAAACAGGGCGATTTATTGAGCTTGATGCCAAAGCCATTGATGCACTGGTCTTATCGGTTGGATTGCGTTCTCGTCAAGGCACAGGACTGGGCACATCCGCCAAACAAAAACAAGCTCGCATTCACAAAAAGCCCCTACCTGCTCGTGAAACTCGTCAGCAACGCACCCAAAAAGGCAAAAGTGGCAGAAAAAGAGCCGATGACAGACAAGGCGTGAGTGAGAGCAGTGAGCATAAAGGACGGTGGGTCGCTGCATTTGGTAAGTCAAAGTTTTATAAGGTTTAAAATTGGCAAAAATGGGCAAGTTTGAGACCGAGTTTTGATTTAATCTTTGAAATTAAACTTTGATGATTAAGAGTAATTAACCAAAAACAGTACATACTGACACTGGTTTGCCAAACATCTCAAAACAGATGAAAAACCATAAAAGGCAAAAAGCATAAAAGATAAAACCGCCCAAAGAGCATGATGACATTTGAGCGGTTTTTATGATTGATAAATGGCAGGGTGATTTATAAATTGGCTAAATCACGCTTGCTCTGCCCAGCGTTTTTGACTCTCTTTAATCACCTCTTTGGCAGTTGTAACATCAAAAAAGCCCTCTACTTTGGTTGTGCCAGTTTTTTTCAAATCTTTGTAGTGGTTGAAGTGAAATTCTAATTGTTTTATGAGCTGTGGTGGCAAGTCATCAAGGCTGTTATAGGCGTTGCCGTTGTTGCGGTCATCAGCAGGCACGACAATGACCTTGTCATCTACCTCACCGTCATCAATAAACTTCATCACGCCAATGACTTTGGCTTTTAGAAAAATGCCTGTGGTCAATGGCTGTTCGGTTAGGATGAGTGCGTCCAGCTCATCGCCATCCTCGTCTAAGGTTTGGGGGATAAAACCATAATTACAAGGCTTGGCAAAGGTAATAGGCTCAACACGGTCAAGCTCAAAACATGCCAACTTACGATTCCATTCAATTTTGTGGTTTGAACCAGTAGGAATCTCCACGACCACATTAATCTCGCCTGCGTCCACGTCGCCTGCGTCTAGGACTTTGTTAAAATCTACCATAAAATTCTCCGATTGGGGTTAATTGGGATAAAAATAAAAAGCATGCCATTGTAATATTAAATCGCCCTAAGTGCAATCTCACCTTTGTGTCTTTTTTGAATATTGTTGACAAATTTATGAATAAATTCGTGCGTTTGGCTGTCGTCAAATCTGCCAAATTGTGAGAGTTTGACCATGGTCATGCCTGCATAACCACAAGGGTTGATGGCATTAAAGGCGGTCAAGTCATTGACAAGATTAATAGCAACACCATGGTAGCTGTGTCCGTGCTTGATTTTAAAGCCCAAACTTGCAATTTTACCGAGCATGTCGCCTGACTGATTGTAGATATACACCCCAGGGGCATCACGACGAGCCTTAGCAGTCAAATCAGACGGTAGGTATTCACCAACCACATCTTCTATGGCTTGTTCAGCGTGGCTGACAAGGTCTCGCACCCCCATGGCTAAGCGGTTTAAATCCCATAGCCAATATACCACAAGTTGTCCCATGCCATGCCATGTTACCTGTCCGCCTCTGTCAGTTTTGATGATTGGGGTGTCTGTTTTGTAAAGAATGTGCTCTTCTTTGCCTGCTTGTCCCAGTGTATAAACATCTTGATGTTCTACAATCCACAACTCATCGGGGCAGGTTTGTCCGTTTTTTTTATCATCAATATAAGATAAAATCCGAGCAAGCATCTCATCATGAGTGGCGTTGTATTGGGCATGGGGGTGAATGCTTGTGCGTAAATTATCCCATTGCAAAGGGCTAAGGTCTAGTTGGCAAAGATTTAAAGTCATGGTTATTTGCTTATTAAATTTAAATAAAGGTTATTTTATGCCATTTTACCAAAAATAAAAACCATTTTTCCCAAGATATGCCTACGCTTTATTACATGATTTATCACACAATTTACATTAACAAATACATATAAGTATGCCTAAATTTTAGTGTCTTGTGTTACTTTTTGGCTTTTGTTATAATCGGACGTGCTAGGGTGCTTTGTATATTAGCATATCAGTGTCAGTTTTTGAATGTATCGAACAATATTAACGCCAAGAAGATAAGCTGTCAAATTTGTAGGAGAAAAGAGATGAATCATGTTTGCATGCACTCACGCACCAATGACCACGCCCAAGCTCTTACCATTGCAGGGTCAGATTCTGGTGGTGGGGCGGGCATTCAGGCAGATTTAAAGACGTTTATCATGCGAGGTGTATTCGGTACAAGTATACTGACCGCTACAACTGCCCAAAATACCCAAGGTGTGTGGGACATTCATCATTTGCCAACCGCCCATGTCTATGCTCAGCTTGTTGCCATTAGGGATGATTTTAAGATTGGGGCGTGTAAAATTGGCATGTTGGGTACTTCTGATGTCATTGATATGGTGGGGCAATTTTTGCAAAATCGTCCATTTGGGCAAGTGGTGCTTGACCCTGTGATGATTGCCAAAGGAGGGCAATCCTTGCTTGATGATAATGCAAAGAACAGCCTAAGACGACTCATCCCTCTAACCGATGTCATCACGCCCAACCTACCAGAGGCGCATGTGCTGACAGGCTTGACGATGGTTAGCGATGATGACATCATACAAGCACTTCACACCTTGCAAGAGATGGGAGCAAAGACAGTCATCATCAAAGGCGGACATAGCCAAAATTCTCAAAGTGCCGTATGTACCGATTGGGTGATGGATGAAATGGGTAAGGTTTGGCACGTGCAAAGCCCTCGCAGCGACAATAAAAACACGCATGGCACAGGATGCACATTCTCAGCATGTATCACAGCAGAGCTTGCCAAGGGGGTGAGTGTGGCAGAGGCCATCCATACCGCCAAAGGTCTCATTGACCAAGCCATTAGCACCGCTCCCAATATCGGACATGGGCATGGAGCGGTCAATCATTGGGCGTTTTGGGAGGGCAAAAGATGGGAGTAGTTGTTGTATTAGGAGAACCACATAACAATCACAAAATTTTTGGTTAAGTATACAAATTTTTCCCCTTTCCCCCAAAAATTTGCTATCATATCCTAAATATCTTTTTGGAAAAATCATGACACGCGCGCCCATCATCACCTCATTGTTAGACAATGATTTGTATAAATTCACCATGCTCCAAGCCATGCTTCACCAGTTCCCCCAAACACATGGTGTATATCGTTTTCGCTGTCGTAATAACGATGAATTGGCATTTGCTTTGGGTGAGATTAAAGATGAGTTAGAATATCAGCTTGACCTGCTTTGTACCCTAAAATTTAAGCAAGATGAGTTGGATTATTTGCGAAATTTGCGGTTCATTAAGCCTGATTTTGTGGATTATTTAGAACTGTTTCAATTAAAACGCCGATTCATCACAGTTTGGACGGATGATAAGGGACGCTTAAATATTGAGATTGAAGGAGCGATGATTCAGGCGATGTTTTTTGAGATTTTTGTACTATCCATTGTCAATCAGCTCTATTACGAACGCCTAAATGACCCTAATGCCTTGACCGATGGACAAAAACGCCTTGATGAAAAAGTAGAGCTTTTAAAGCATTATGAAACGCTAGAACGTTTAGACACACACACGCCTGCCTTTGCCGTGGCAGATTTTGGTACTCGTCGCCGTTATAGCCGTGATTGGCATCATCATGTGGTGCGAACACTTGCTAAGCAATCACCCAGTATTTTTCGTGGCACATCAAATGTGTATTTGGCAAAAGAGCTAAATCTAACACCGATAGGCACCATGGCTCATGAGTTCATGCAAGCCTTTCAAGCCTTGGATGTCCGTCTACGTGAGAGCCAAAAAGCGGCCTTAGAGGCGTGGGTACGTGAATATCGGGGTGATTTGGGCATTGCTCTGACGGACGTTGTGGGCATGGATGCGTTTTTGCGTGATTTTGATTTGTACTTTGCCAAACTCTTTGATGGACTTCGCCATGATTCAGGCGATCCGTATGAATGGGGCGATAAGGCGATTGCTCATTATGAAAAGCTACGCATTGACCCAAAAATCAAAAGCCTAACGTTTAGCGACGGCTTGACACTTCAAAAGGCATGGGACTTGCATACATATTTTAAAACTCGCATCAAAACAGGCTTTGGTATTGGCACCAATCTTACCAACGACATGGGACTAACCCAGCTTAACATCGTGCTAAAACTGGTAGAGTGCAATGGTCAGCCTGTCGCCAAACTCTCCGACAGCCCCGGTAAGACGATGATTGATGATGATACGTATTTGGCTTATTTAAAGCAGGTTTTCAACGTCAAAGAATAACACATTACACAACACATTACTAAACTGGTGTGCCATTGCTTGTTGGGCAGGCGCGTACTTATCATTAAAATTTTGTAGGAAAATCATATGACTACCCTAGACCCCAACTGGCAATCCGATGCCCTAAACCCTGCTTTGGGATTTTTTGAAGAAACTTTGGCGGTTCGTGGCGGTTACCATCGCACAGACGAGGGCGAACATGGTGAGGCGATTTTTACCACCAGCAGCTATGTTTATAAATCCGCCAAGGATGCTGCTGACCATTTTGATGGCACAAAAAAGGGTAATGTGTACTCACGCCATACCAATCCTACCGTCCGAGCCTTTGAACGACGACTTGCCCTGTTAGAGGGGGGTGAGCGTTGTGTTGCTACCGCCAGTGGTATGGGAGCGATTTTGACCATGTGTTTGGCATATCTAAACGCAGGCGACCATCTATTGTGTGCCAAGCAGTTATTTGGGTCATCGATTGCGTTGTTTGATACTTATTTTCGCTCATTTGGTGTATCAGTAAGCTATGTGGACTGCTTTGACAATGATGCATGGCAAAATGCCATACAGGCTAATACCAAAGTGTTGTACTGTGAAAGCCCCTCCAACCCATTGGCTCAAATTGCCGATTTACAATTTTTGGCGAATTTGGCTCATGATAATGGAGCACTTTTAATCGTGGATAACTGTTTTGCTACCCCTGTCATTCAAAAGCCGTTGGAGCTTGGGGCGGATGTGGTCATCCACTCTGCTTCTAAGTACATTGATGGACAGGGGCGAGTGCTTGGTGGGGCGCTCGTTGGCTCAAATGAGCTTATGGAAAAAGCCTTTACGGTCATTCGCACAGGAGGCATTAGCTTATCACCTTTTAATGCGTGGGTGCTGTTAAAAGGACTTGAAACCCTATCCATTCGTATGAGAGTCCATTGTGATAACGCCAATCAAGTGGCACAGTTTTTAAACAATCATCCTAATGTTCAAAAAGTGCATTTTTCAGGACTGCCCACTCATCCCAGCCATGAACTTGCCAAATCGCAACACACACATTTAGATGTACAAAGTGGGGTGATAGCAGGGGCTTTTGGGGCGATTATCGGTTTTGAAGTGGCGGATAAGGATAAAGCGTGGCATGTTATTGACAGCACACAAGTCATCAGCATTACCAATAACCTAGGTGATGCCAAATCCACCATTACTCATCCAGCAAGCACCACTCATTTTCGCATGACACCAGAGCAACGAGCACAGGCAGGCGTAAATGATGGACTCATCCGCTTATCGGTTGGACTTGAAAATGTCCATGATATTATCAATGATTTAAAACGTGGACTTGATGCTTGGTAAAATAACATGATATTGACCACAACTTTTGCCAAAATTGCAACAAAATATTACAAAGTAGCCATGTTTGCTTAGGGCAGAGCTGTTATCTTGTGTCAGATTTACTTTTTAACGTTATTTTATGAAAAAAATTCTTAAAATTGTCGCCGCTGCTGGATTGACGATGATCTTGCGAACCAAAAAAAGACATGACAGACCACAAAGCGATATTACCATATCCACAAAGCATGCTTCTTATGGTCATAAATGGCGTTTTATCGTGGGTTCGGTGTTGCTAGGCACAACGGTCATGACTGCTCCTGCGTATGCCATGAGTGAATCAGCGGTGCAGCGTTTTGCCAGTCATTTAAACAGTGCCGCCAACGCCCAAAATATTGGCATGGTCTCACGGGTTATTGATGATAATGCTGTCATTAGTTTAACTCGCAAGGGCAGTACCATCACGTTGGATAAAAATGGTTATTTACAACTGTTACAAAAATCATGGGCAGGGGCGAGTGATTACCGTTATGACATTCACATAACAGACATCGTCATTACAGGCAACCAAGCTCGAGCCAATGTCATCACCACTGAAAGCTGGATGAAAGACGGTCGTCGCATTACGTTTAAAGCGCGGTCTCGTGCGACGTTGTCTTATGTGGGGGGCAACGCCATGTTGCTGCGTGCAGTATCTCATGTGACGGTTGAGTGATTAATAACAGTGATTAATAATAAGGCATAAAAAGCTGATTTGACGGACATGGTAAGCACATGCTTTTTGGCATTAACATATTTGGGTTTGATACAATTGCCTTGATATATTATAATACAGATAAATTTTATCACTGTTGAGTTATTCCATGTCATATTCTCAAAGAGTAGGATTAGCAAGTCATATTGGATTATTAAAGCCTTTGACCATTGCTGTATCATCCACCTTGTTATTTGCCTGTGCCTCCAATAATCACCCAGTTGTTACCAACACAAGCAACGCACCAATTGTAAGCACGCCTACCACGCCCAGCACCTCCACCTCTACCCCCACCATCTCTCATGCACCAAATGTATCTGATAATGACCATGCAGGTGTGCTTGATCAGGCAACCTTAGATGAGTTAGAAGATTTGCTTCAAGCCACGGACATGACTATGGTAGAAGGTGATGCTCTGACCGTCCGGCGTTATGGTGATTTGTGGAACAGAGTGCGTCGTGGCTACCGCATGAATGAGATAAATAATGGACGCATTGAAGTTCAAAAATCATGGTTTCGTAGTCGTCAAGATTACATCAATCGTCTGACTGCCCGCACATCACGTTATCTACATCATACCGTAACCGAAGCAGAACGTCGTGGTATTCCCACCGAACTTGCCTTGTTGCCCATTATTGAGAGTTCTTATGACCCATCAGCAACATCCAATGCAGCGGCGGCAGGTCTGTGGCAGTTCATTCCTAGCACAGGGCGTATTTATGGCCTAAACCAAAGCACCACTTATGATGGACGCCGTGATATCATTGAATCTACCCGAGCGGCATATGATTTTTTGACCAGCCTATATAACCAATTCGGTTCGTGGGAGCTTGCACTGGCAGCTTATAATGCAGGCCCTGGACGCATCCAAAAAGCCATCAACGCCAATCGTAATGCAGGTTTGCCAACCGATTATTGGTCATTACGTCTGCCAACTGAGACCATGAACTATGTACCACGTTTCATGGCGGTTGCCCAAATCATCAAAAACCCCCAAGACCATGGCGTGTATCTGCCTGCCATCGCCAATCACAGCCATTTTAGGGCGGTGCCTGCCAACTTCGGGGTAAGTTTGTATGATGTATCAAACGTGACAGGTGTGTCAGTGGATGAGTTAAGATTGCTTAATCCCTCGCTGATTAATTTTAGTGTAGATGCCAGCGGACCTGGGCGTATCATCATCCCCAATAGCGTGCCAAACAGTGCTGACAGTCAAATTAAAACCTTGCAAGGTGTGGGCTATGGTGCCTCTACCTATGTAGCAAGCAGTTATGTACAGCCAAACATGAGCGTACAAAATCCCAATTCACGTCAAGAGCTGGCTTCTGCCAATGTCCTACCAGCCACAGGGGCGGATATTACGCCTAATAACAGCATCATTCAAGAGCCACCACTGACCCAAGAAGAGCGTGACTTTATCGCCGCTCAAATTCAAGCAAATACAACAGAAAATGTTCAGCCGATTGCTCGTGATGGCAACATTGAACTTAATGTGGTACAAACGCAGCAGTCCGTACTTGAATCTCGTGGCGAAACAAAAAGCCTAAGTTATAATGCCCCAACAGGTGCAGGTACGCCTGCGATGGCATTGTTACCAAATACAACATACTCGCCATCTATTGGTACACAAACACCCATTAATCCAGCACCAACACCCATTAATCCAGCACCAACGACTGTCAGAGCAGAGCGTTATAAAGTTGTGGCAGGGGATACCTTGACAGACATTGCGACGGCTCACGGGTTAAGTGTGAGTCAGTTGGCAAGCTATAATGGCATCCCTGATAATACCATGGTAAAAATAGGGCAACGCTTGTGGCTTATCCCCGGCAAGGTCAGTACCGTTGCCAAAGATACCGCCAAAGCGACTGCAAAGATTGGTACACACACGGTTCAGGCAGGTGAGAGTCTGACATCTGTGGCAAAACGCTATAATATGAGCATTCAGGATTTGGCGGCATTAAACGGTCTGTCTGTTACAGATGGTATTTTGATTAATCAAAAACTAAAAGTATCAGGCACACCAGCCAAATCTGGCAGTAGTACAGATTCATCAAACAGTGCCATTGCCAGTACTTATAAAGTCCAATCAGGTGATACATTGATTGACATTGCCAAAAAACTGGGCATAAGCAGTGCTGACATTGCCAACCTAAATCGCTTTAATGCCAATTCAAGACTCATCGCAGGACAGACCATAAAAGTGCCCGCCACAGACACTCAGGTAGAACGTAAACTAAACAATCAGTCGGTAAAATACACCGTTCAATCAGGTGATAGTTTGACATCGGTTGCAAATAAATATGGCATCAGTATTGATGAGCTTGCCACTGCCAATAATTTATCAAGAACAGCAGGGCTGATTCGTGGTAAAACCATCACCATTCCTGCATCAGGTACGGTAAATACGAGCAGTGCAAATACCGCCCAAACAAGCAAAAATACCGCCCAAAGCAGTCGTAATGACAGCTCAAATGCCACTCGTGGTAATACCATCAAATCTACCGAAAACTATACGGTAAAAGCGGGCGATAATTTAACAGTGCTTGCAAGCAAATATGGCGTTTCGGTCAGGGATTTGGCGACAACCAACAAGCTGTCTGCCAACGCTCAATTACAACGTGGGCAGACATTAAAAGTACCAAAATTGACAGATAATTATAAAGTCAAGTCAGGCGATAGTCTAAATTCTGTGGCGAAAAAATTTGGCATCAGTGTGGCGGATCTTGCTAAGATGAATGATTTGAGTACAAATGCACAGCTTAAAATTAATCAAACGTTGATTGTGCCACATAAATAAAATTAAGCAAAGACCCCCATTTTGACAATTTAATATTTTAGGTTAAGATGGGGCTGATATTGTTTTAACGTATTGTGATTATTGTGCTTTTAAAGGTTTGGGCGTGGATTTGGATTTAGGTTTGGGGTCGGTCAAATCCAATGCCCCACCTGCAATCTCCCACAGATACAGGCTTGCCACTGAATTATATGGGGCGAAGCGTCTTTGGTATTTGGCGAAGAGTTGGGGGCTGATTTTGCGATGACGATACAGCATTCTAAGCCCACGCAGAATGGCTAAATCATGATGACTTAGTACATTCATGCGATTTAGGCTAAAAATCATCAACATTTGTGCCGTCCATTCGCCCACGCCTTTAAAAGCGGTAAGTATCTGCTTTATCTCATCATCGCCCATGGTGTGTAGCTCATCCAAATCCAGCTGATTATCCAAAATATCCCAAGCAATCGCTTGAATATAACCCGCTTTGCGATATGATACGCCAATGCCTTGTAAATCATCAGCTGATAACTGGGTAAGGGCGGTAGGTGTGATGCTGGTCAAATCCGTCAAGCGTTGCCAAATGGTTTGAGCGGCGATACCAGATATTTGCTGAGCGATGATTGCACGTATTAGCTCGCTAAATGTATCGGGATTTATTTGGCGGCTAATGTGTCCGATTTTATCAATCGCCATTGCCATATTGGGGCAACGACTGGCTAAGTAATCGGTGTGTGATTGGTCATATTGGAAAATTTGGGGCATGGGATTGTTTTTAACAAACCTTATTTGTCTTGATGGTAAAGCGTACCTACTGTTTATGACACAATTATTTTTAGCAAACATCAACGGTAGGCACGCTAATCATCTCATTGTTTTATTGCAAATCTTGTAACTTGTAGACATTAAACGGTAAAGTCGTCTCATAGGCTTCACACACCGCACGCCCTGCGTTGAGCGTGGTTGCAATCAGTACCTTATTTTGCAAGGCTTCACGGCGAATTGGGAACGAGTCTTTTAACGCCTGCTTGCCCTCGGTGGTGTTAATGGCAAGGTGAATCTGACCATTTTTCATCATATCCACGATGTGAGGGCGACCTTCGCTGACTTTATTAACACGCTTACACGCCACACCAGCATCTGCCAGTATATCATGTGTACCTCCTGTGGCAACGATGTTAAAGCCAAATCCTGCCAAGCGTTTTGCCACGTCTACCACGCCCGCTTTGTCGCTATCACGCACCGAGATAAAGACCGTTTTGGTTTCACCCTCTTGCGGTAAACCTGTCAATCTATCGCCACTGCCCAGTATTGCCTTATAATACGCCTCACCAAAGGTCTGCCCCACACCCATCACCTCGCCTGTGGATTTCATCTCAGGGCCAAGAATGGGGTCAACGCCTGGAAATTTGGCAAAAGGAAACACCGCTTCTTTGACTGAATAATGACTTGGCACAATCTCTTGGGTGAAGTTTTGCTCTGCCAAAGTCTGTCCTGCCATACAGCGGGCGGCGACTTTTGCCAAAGACACGCCGATACATTTGGAGACAAATGGCACGGTGCGAGACGCTCTTGGGTTAACCTCTAAGACATAGACTGTTTCACCTTTGATGGCAAATTGCACATTCATCAAGCCGACCACACCAAGCTCTTTTGCCATGGCGACGGTTTGGCGACGCATGTCATCTTGAATGTCATCACTTAATGAGTAAGGCGGAATGGAGCAAGCAGAATCGCCCGAGTGCACGCCTGCTTGTTCAATGTGTTGCATGATGCCACCAATCACCACCTCTTTACCGTCCGATACACAGTCCACATCCACCTCAATGGCATCATCTAAGAAATGGTCAAGCAAGACAGGCGCTTCATGAGACGCTTGCACCGCATCACGCAAGTAGCGTTTAAGTTCATCTTCGTTATAGACAATCTCCATGGCACGACCGCCCAAAACATACGATGGGCGGACAACTAAGGGGTAGCCTACTTTGGTGGCTTCTGATATACCCTCTTCAAAGGATTTAACGATGCTGTTATTGGGTTGTGTCAAGCCCAATTTTTGTATCATGTGTAAAAAGCGTTCACGGTCTTCGGCTCGGTCAATGGCATCAGGACTTGTGCCAATGATGGGAACGCCTGCTTGTTCTAGGCTACGAGCAAGTTTTAGTGGCGTTTGTCCGCCATATTGCACAATCACGCCCTTAGGCTGTTCGGTGCGTACGATTTCAAGCACATCTTCTAGGGTAATTGGCTCAAAATACAAACGGTCTGATGTGTCATAGTCGGTTGAAACGGTCTCAGGGTTACAGTTAACCATGATGGTCTCATAGCCATCTTCACGCATGGCAAGGGCGGCGTGGACACAGCAGTAATCAAACTCAATGCCTTGTCCGATACGGTTAGGGCCGCCACCGATGACCATGATTTTGTCTTTATTTGATGGGTTGGCCTCGCACTCTTCATCATATGTTGAGTACATATAAGCGGTTGATGTTTCAAATTCAGCGGCACAAGTATCCACCCGTTTGTATACAGGATAAATGCCCATGTTCCAACGGGTTTTGCGAAATTGTTTTTCAGACACGCCCATCAATTTGGCAATGCGTGCATCGGAGAGACCTTTTCGTTTAAGACGGCGTAGCAAATTGGGGGTTAAGTCGCCCATGCCAAGGGTTTTTAGCTGATTTTCTGTATGAACAATGTCCTCAATTTGCACCAAAAACCATGGGTCAATGTTGGTGTCAGCAAAAACATCATCAACCGATAAGCCAAAACGCAGTGCATCAGCGATATAAAAAATGCGTTCTGGGGTGGGGGTTTTGAGTTTGAGTTTTAAGGTGCTGATGATGCTGTCATCATTTTGTTCAAAGTCTAATTGCTCATCAAAGCCTGTCGCCCCTATTTCCAGACCACGTAGTGCCTTTTGCATGGATTCTTGAAAATTACGACCAATTGCCATCACCTCGCCAACTGATTTCATTTGAGTGGTTAGCACACTCTCAGCTTGGGGGAATTTTTCAAAGTTAAAGCGTGGCATTTTGGTAACCACATAGTCAATGGCAGGCTCAAAACTCGCTGGGGTTTTGCCCCCTGTGATGTCATTTTTTAGCTCATCTAGGGTATAGCCGACGGCAAGTTTGGCAGCGATTTTGGCAATGGGAAAGCCTGTCGCCTTAGATGCCAATGCTGATGAACGGCTCACTCGTGGGTTCATCTCAATCACCACCATACGCCCTGTTTTTGGATTGATGCCAAATTGGACATTTGAACCACCTGTCTCCACACCAATCTCACGCAACACAGCGATGGACGCATTACGCATGATTTGGTATTCTTTGTCGGTTAAGGTTTGGGCAGGGGCGACGGTGATGGAATCGCCTGTATGTACGCCCATGGGGTCAAAGTTTTCAATGGAACAGACGATGATGCAGTTGTCGTTTTTATCACGCACCACCTCCATTTCATACTCTTTCCAACCGATTAAACTCTCGTCAATGAGCAGCTGATGGGTGGGTGATAAGTCAAACCCACGCTCACAAATCTCAATAAACTCCTCACGGTTATAAGCAATGCCACCTCCAGAACCCCCCATGGTGAATGATGGGCGGATAATGCATGGAAAACCAACCTTAGCTTGAATGGCAAAAGCATCGTCCATGCTCTGTGCAATTTCTGCTTTGGGGCATTCCAGACCGATTTTTTTCATGGCTTTATCAAACAGTTCACGGTCTTCGGCTTTTTCAATGGCTTCTTTGGTTGCCCCAATCAGCTCACAGCCATATTTGGCAAGCACGCCATGTTTGTCAAGGTCAAGCGCACAGTTAAGTGCCGTCTGTCCGCCCATGGTTGGCAAAATGGCATCAGGACGCTCTTTGGCAATGATTTGCTCTACCGTCTGCCAGGTAATCGGTTCAATATAAGTGGCATCAGCCATGGACGGGTCGGTCATGATGGTGGCAGGATTTGAGTTTACCAAAATCACCCGATAGCCTTCTTCTTTTAAGGCTTTGCAGGCTTGGGCGCCTGAATAGTCAAATTCACAGGCTTGTCCGATGACAATGGGGCCTGCCCCGATGATAAGAATGGATTTAATGTCGGTACGCTTTGGCATGGTGGCTCTCTTTACGGTTCACTTAAAATAGTCAGTCATCAGCTAAAAGATTTAATTCTAGGCGATAATATATGTCAATGTCTCTTAACAGTTCATTTATATCTTGTTGCGTTAAATCTTTTAGATAGGTTTTTAACTCATTGATGGTAATCACTTCTTCGATGGCAAAACGATATTTATCAATAATGGTTTTCATACCACCTGATTTTTGTAAAATATGATCATTTAGCTCTTGCTCTATCTCCAATTTTGATTTATTAGACTTAATTACAAAAGTAATGGGAAAATGTAATACTTTATCTATGTCCAATAGATATTTATCATAATGATTAACTTCACTAACTTGAAAAAATCTACCTAATGGACGCATAACAAAGTCAATACCACCATCATTTGCATTGGTTCTGCCTGTCTTGTATAGTGTTAAATATTGCTTTTGAATGTCTTCTAATGAAAAACCGATATAAACTGCAATATTTTTATAGTGATTTTTTAAAATTGCATAGGAAATGATTTCAAAAATTCTAGCTTCGGATTTTTCATCCAGTAAAACTTCAATCCTCTCTTTCTTTAATTTTAAAGAATCTGCTAAAATTAAATTTTCAATATCATTAATCAGCTGATTGTCTTTTAGTTTTAATAATTCAATATATTTTTCAATAATATTTATGCAAATTTTCGCTATATCTATATAAGATTCATTAGAAATTTTTACTAACAAATAATTGATATGAATGGCATATTTACCATTACTGATAACAATCAGGTCATCTTGATATTTATTTTTAAATTCACCATTAACTCGAGAATTTAGGGCATGGTTTTGCAATTTTTGACCGCCATATAATTTTCTATAAAAAGAAAATAATGACATATAATCAAAACCTTCAAAATTCTTATATTCATCAATTTTATTACCATAGTCATTTTCACAATAAAAATATAAGATGGCATAAATTGCATAGATATTGGCTAAGTTTCTTCTACTTTTAGAGTTGCCATAAATTGCCCCCATTTTACCATCTAAATATTGCAAAAGTGGGCTATGATGATAAATGGCTTCATAATCATCGTTGAAATTTTCAATTAAAATTTCTTTGATAAATTCTTTCATATCACAATCCTAAGCCCATTTGATTTATATGGTCTTTTTTAGATTTATGATTGGTTTTGCGTGATTTATCTTGCACTAAAATTTCTCCTTGATAAGCACAACCAAGACCTGTTCGTCTAATGCCTATTTTAAAAAATTCAGGATTAATTTCAATTCCAATAGCCTTCCTACCCAGTCTAACAGCAACTGCTGACGTTGTAAAAGATCCACTAAATGGGTCTAACACAATATCATTTTTATTGCTAGATGCCAAAATAATACGTTCTAAGAGCTTTTCAGGTTTCTGTGTAGGGTGGTTTTCATATTCTGCCATTTTGTAACGAACACGATTAAATTCCCACACATTACTTGGAATTTTTTTTGTATTATATGGCTGTGGTGGTACTTTACGGTAATCAATTAATTTACGTTGGCTACCTGTTTTTGCTTCAATCAAAATATCTTCTTTGTTAAAAACATAATTTGTTTTTTTATTATGTGTAAACATCAAGATGGGTTCATAAGAAGAGCTAAACTTATTTTTTGGCTGTGTTCCAGATGAATCATAGCTCCAAATTAAACGATTAATGATAAAGTATTCATCATCTATATATCTATCAAGAATCGGCATATACTGTGTAGAACTCATGATATACATTGTGCCATTACTGCTTAAAATACGCATACATTCATCAATCCAATGTTTACACCATATCAAATATTCATCAGCACTTGCAAAACTATCTTTATTATTGCCAAAATCTTTACCAATTCCATATGGTGGGTCAGCGAAAATTAAACTAATACTATTACTTGGTAGTTGCTTTAAAATTTTTAAACTGTCTCCTAAAATTACTGCCGTATTTTCATCAGATATTTTATCATCAAAATTATTTATATCATCAACCAATCGCATCACATCCTCCAACAGTTGTGGCAAATAAAACTCACTAACCCCAATTTCAATCACCTTGTCACCCACAAAGAAAAATGGTTTATTCATTATCAACTTTCAGTATTAGGTGGTTTTCTCGTTCCACATCATCGCCTTAATGAATGGTTTTGGCGATCAGATGGTGGTTTTGTCATATAAAATACACCCCTAAATTGGCACAGACCTGCCCCGATGATAAGAATGGATTTAATGTCGGTACGCTTTGGCATGGTGGCTCTCTTTGTTGATAAATTATTGATAAATTTTTTTTGATTGATAAAATGGGTTAAAAAAGTGTTGCCATCGCTTGTTCTTCTTGGCGGATACGCTTAAATAAGACCAGCAAATAAATGGGCAAGCCAATCAATAAAACATACCACGCTTGACACAATAAGGCGATGCCAATTAATTCAGGTATGATGTTTAAAAAATAATTGGGGTGGCGAAATGTTTTAAATAACCACGAACGATTAATTTGATGTTCTGGTAAAATATAGATTTTAACCGTCCAAATCTCCCCCAACTGCTTGATAATCAACGCCAATATTACAAATGAAGCACTTACCATCAGCGTACCAACCAAGGATACGCCATTAAAAGCAGTGTCAAAAATCCATACCGAGATAAAACACGCCAAATAATAAAGCGTATGAACCACCGCAAGCACCGTAGAATTGGTTTTTCCGTATTGTGTCGCCCCTTTGGCAATTAAGGCTTTTTCATGTTTAATGGAGACGGCTAAAAATAACAGTCTGATGATAAAAAATAGGATTAAAATGCTTAAAATCATTGTCATTGATGTTTTTTCCGAAATATAATTAAATTAGACCGTCATGCCATATAAACAATTCTCATAAGTCCACGCCATAATCTTGTTATCATCATTGCTTTCATAAAATGCTGATAATAATGTGTGCCATGTTTCAAGCTGATTTTCATTGATATTTAACACGCCACAACCTACCATGATAAGTTCGTAATTGGCACAAATCATTGCCGTGCGTTTATTACCGTCCCAAAATAATTGATGTCGCATCATATAATACATGGTTTTTAAAATACGATGCGTGTTTGATATGGGTAAGTGATTTAATTCATTTAACGCTTGTTCAACCTTATTTTTAAGCGGAATGTCTGGCACAAAACTCACGCCACTAATGCCAACATTGCCAGTTCTTAGCTCACCCCACGCCAAACTTTCATTGTATGCCACAAAGCCATTGACTTTGCATGCAAATGCCAGGTCAAATTGACTGTCCGATGATAAAATAAATTGCCACGCATTTTTTAGATTTAACAGCACTTGCATGTCATGGGTTGAAATGCCGCTCACACTCATGCCATCAATAATGGTTTTGGTTTGGGGAAAAGTGGTATTGACATTTTCCAAGCGTGACATGCTGTGAATGACTTCAACGATGTTTTTTTTCGCCAAAAACCGATTTTGTTCAAGGGTTAGGTTGAATTTATCAGCAAACATGATGGGCATATTCATTCAAAAAAATCTTCATCAATTTCACAAATTTCAAGCACTTCTTTGACTTGAATGCCCACTTTATATTTAATCATCAAACCAACCAGCTCTTGCCCATCAATCAGGACAATTCTGCCCAATAATTTTTGAGAAAATCCTTGGGCGGATTTGGTAAATGATGATGTGGTGATAAATACACCCCGTTCCACGCCATTGCCCTGTAATGCCCCTGAAAAGGATTGTAATTCTTTTGAACCAATCATGTTATCACTGGCATATCTTTTGGCTTGAATGTAGATATTTTGAATGCCTAATGGGTCTTGTTTGATGACCCCATCAATGCCACCATCGTGTGATTTGCCAGTATGTTCAAACAAGTTTTCTTTACCGCCATATCCCATGGCAAGCAATAACTTTAATACCGATTTTTCAAAAAATAAAGGCGTGCCTTGTTGCAATTTATTTAACAGTTCAACCGAAATTTCTGTTTCAAGATTTTTAATGGCATTTTTAGCTTGGGTTTCAAAATCCATGTCATCATTATCATCAGTTTTAATGGCGGATTTGCCTGATGATTTTTCTTTATGTTTAATCTCTGCTCTACTTTTTAAATAACTTTTCCAATCAGGTAAATCAGCTTCATCATACAGTCTTTCGCTAATTTCTGTTTTATCTTGCCAAAGCTGTGCCATTTTTAAACCAATGGGTGTGATTTGATAGGTGGCTTTACTGATGCGATTTAAGATACCTGCTTTGGTTAGAGAACTGATTGACCAAGCGATGGCGTTTTCTACTTTTGGCTGACCACTGTCAAAACGCAAAGTTAAAATTTCATCAGAAAATTCCCCCAATTGAATGACGCCTTGATAAATCTCTTGGCGTTTACGAACTTTATTATCACTCATCAGCTTTAATGTTAAAGCACGGCATTTATCACGGTATTCACGATTATTAAAATTCATAACAGTTTTCCAAAAGAGCAAGTTGTTTTAGATGGTGCGTTTCATAAAGCAAATTCACCCAATTTACCGTCCAAAATGTCACTGCCCAAATTCACACTTTCGCCTTTTGCATTTCCATAATAAATCTGTCAAACAAAGCTGAACAATCATGCGGGCCGGGGCTGGCTTCTGGGTGTCCTTGAAAGCCAAATGCAGGTTTATCGGTCAACTCAATGCCTTGATTTGTGCCATCAAACAGTGAGCGATGCGTGGCTTTAACATTGGCAGGTAAGGTCGCTTCATCAATGGCAAAGCCATGATTTTGTGATGTAATCATCACCGTGCCATCTGCCAAATTTTGCACAGGGTGGTTTGCCCCATGATGCCCTGATTTCATTTTGATGGTTTTTGCCCCACTGGCCAGACCCAATAATTGATGCCCCAAGCAGATACCAAACGTTGGAATGTCCGTTTGCTCAATGATGTGTCTGATATTGTCAATGGCATAGGTGCAGGCGGCAGGGTCAGCAGGGCCGTTGGAGAGAAAAATGCCATCAGGATTTTTTGCCAAAACCTCGCTAATCGGTGTTTGGGCAGGGACAACCGTCACATGACAACCCCTATCCACCAGCATGCGTAGAATGTTGGTTTTTGTGCCAAAATCATAGGCTACCACATGAAATTTTTTATCAATATGTTTGCCAAGCTGTTTAAAATAACCGCCTGTTGGGCTGTCTGTTTTGCCATATTTGGCGGTGGTGGCAGGGTTGTCAGCAAGTTCCCAAGTGCCTTCTACCCATTCAAATCCTTGTGGGTGGCAGCACTCTTTTGCCAAATCAAGCCCCGTCAGACCTGCAAACTCTTTGGCAAGTTGCACCGCTTTGTTTTCATCGTCAGCTGTGATGTCCGTGTCGCTGTCTATGGTATAAATACAACCGTGCTGAGCCCCTTTATCACGCAAAATTCGAGTCAGCTTTCGGGTGTCAATTTCGGCGATGGCAACGGTGTCATGGCGTTGTAGAAAGTCGGTGAGTGATTCATCGTTGCGAAAACTTGAACTGATGATGGTGGCATCACGGATAATCAGTCCTGATGCCCAAATGCGATGTTCACTGCCAGACTCGCCGTCTTCGCTGTTGGTGCCTGTGTTGCCAATGTGTGGGTAGGTTAAGGTAACCAGCTGTTTGGCGTAGCTTGGGTCGGTTAGGATTTCTTGATAGCCTGTCATGGCGGTGTTAAATACCACTTCGCCAACGCTACTGCCCATTGCACCAATGCTGATGCCGTGAAAAATTGTACCGTCAGCGAGGGCTAAAATGGCTTTTTTGGTCATGACACACTCCGATTGGCAAACATAAATGATGGGTTGAAATGCAAAATTATTGGTTGTTTGGCAAATTTTAGACAAAATTTTTTGGCAAAATTGCCATCGTCTATAACTTAGACACAAAAAAGCGAGTGATGAAAAATAAACTTAACTTTGCTCAAATAAGGGGCAAAAGTAAAGTTGTATTTTCATAATCACTCGCTTATTGTATATTTTGGTCATTATATACAAAAAAATAACTTTTTGCTACTACTTTTTACAAATTTTATGCCATGGTCATCTGTTATTGATTTAACAGTTCATCAAAATTTTGACTGGTGATTTGTCCCATCTGCTCAGGTGTTTTGCCAAAAATGTCCGCCAAAGCCTTTGCTACGTATGGCACAAAAGATGGTTCGTTGTCTTGCCCACGTTTGGGTACAGGAGCAAGATAGGGGCTGTCGGTTTCTATCAAAATACGGTCAAGGGGTAATTTTTTGGCGGTCTTTTGCAGCTCTATTGATTTTTTGAAGCTGATAATTCCTGAAAATGAGATATATAGCCCCATATCAAGAGCGGTTTTGGCAAAGGCATAATCTTCGGTAAAGCAGTGAATGATGCCATGTTCGCATTTTTCTGCTTTTAATAGGTCAAGCGTGTCATGATAGGCAGCTCGGGTGTGGACGATGATGGGCTTATTTAGGCTTTGGCTGGCGTGAATGTGTGTAGCAAAACTGTGTTTTTGTTCTGTCTTTTTGCTGTCATCCCAATGATAGTCAAGCCCTGTTTCACCAAACGCCCAAACCTTGTCATCATTTAAACGCACAAAATCATCCACACTCACCGCCTTTAAAATCGCTTTATCCTGACAAGGATGTAAGCCAATACTCATGCCGATGTTAATGTCATCATCAGATAATTTTACCCAGTCTTTGATGTCATCAATCTCACCAAATTCACAGCAGACTGCCATGATGCGACCAACCTGCATTTGCTTTAAATTGGCAAGTAGGGCGGATTTGTTGTTTTGGTAGGCATCTAAATAAGTCAAATGGGCGTGGGTATCGGTGTACATATCACTGCTCTTTATTGGGGTATTTAATAAATGGCTGTTTAACATAAAATGGTAGGTATCTGCCACAATCTGACTGCCCAAAGACCTAATACAAATACATGTCCGGTCTTTGGTTACCGCTGGGTTTTTATGTATTTTTATGTTAGCTTCTTACCCAGCTGAGGTCTTCATCAGGTCGTCCTGTGGTAATGATACAGCCGTTATCGGTAACGATGAGGGTATGTTCCCATTGGGCGGAGAGTTTACGGTCTTTGGTGATTGCTGTCCAGCCATCTTTCATGATTTTGGTTTGCCATACGCCTTGATTAATCATGGGTTCAATGGTGAGAGCCATGCCTGTTTTTAGCTCCACGCCTGTTCCTGCTTTACCGTAGTGTAGCACTTGTGGTTCACAGTGAAATTCAGTGCCAATGCCGTGACCGCAAAATTCACGCACAATAGAAAACCGCTCAGGCAGGACAATTTTTTCAATCTCAGCACCGATGTCGCCAACCTTTGCTCCGTTTTTGACCACGCTAATACCTGCATATAGGGCGTCTTGGGCGACTTTACATAGACGATTTGCCATGACCGAACCCTCACCGATAATCCACATGGCGGAGGTGTCGCCATAATAACCATCTTTGATGACCGTTACATCAATATTGATGATGTCGCCATCTTTTAAGATGCGTTCATGGTTGGGCATGCCATGACAGACCACATGATTAATGGAGGTACACAGGGTATAAGGGTAGCCGTGGTAGTTTAGGCAAGCAGGAATGGCGTTTTGGACTTCGGTGATGTGCTTATATGCCAAATCATCCAAAAAGCCCGTACTTACCCCTGCCTTGATATGAGGGTCTAGCATTTGTAGAACCTCGCTGGCAAGTTGCCCTGCCACTTTCATCTTTTCAATGCCATCTTCATTTAATAGGGGAATGATTTTAGTCATGGGGTTCTCTTTTTTGAAAGTTATAAAATCAATGCTCGCCATTAATAGTCATTGGGGTTGGTGCTAACAGGTGTGTCCATAGATTCACTTTGGGGTGAAACAAGTGATTTTTGGGGCAGGTGTAATGCCCCTTTTTGTCCGCACGCTGTTAGGGTAAGTGCCAATGTTAGACCAAATATTAGGTTAAATAATGAGGTTTTTGTCATGGGTTTTAACATTTTAAAAAATAAAAAATTGCAAATGTAGGCAAGATTAATTTGCCAATCTGTCTTTAAGATGCTTGATGGCAGATGATGATGTTTGGTTCTGGCATGGTCATGAACAAATATATTTTTTGGATTGACAAATGCCATTTGCTCATTATTCGTACAAAACGTCAATAATCTCATACTCTGCCAAACCACTGGGGGTCTGGATTTTGGCTTCATCGCCTTCTGATTTGCCAATTAAACCTTTGGCGATGGGACTACCAACAGAGATTTTGCCAACTTTAACATCAGCTTCATCTTCACCTACGATTTTGTAGTGTTTTTGTTCGCCTGAGTCTATGTCCTCGATGACCACAGTAACACCAAAGACCACACGTCCATCTTGGGGCAGGTTCATCGGATCTATGATCTGAGCGCCGCCAAGTTTTGCTTCAATGTCACGGATGCGTGCCTCACAGAGTCCTTGTTGTTCTCGTGCGGCATGGTATTCGGCATTTTCTTTTAGGTCGCCATGCTCACGAGCTTCGGCAATGGCGGTGCTGATGCGTGGACGTTCCACAGTTTTAAGCTGTTTTAATTCTGCTTCTAGGGCGGCGTGTCCTTGTGGGGTCATGGGGTAGCGTTGCATGGTCTCTCCTGATGGTTATCAATACATAGCTAAAAACACCACGCCAATTGGGGTGGTGTTCTGTCATCTGTAATTGGCTTTTTGCCAAAATTAGCCCAATATTATACCAAAAACCGCCAGCCATTGCAACCGTTTTAACGCCAATATCTTAATTTTGCCATCATGAACAGCATTCCTACAAACATGCCCAAATAATACGCCATACGCACATCAAAACTGTCGTCTCGGTATTTGATGGGTAGGCTAACAAGGGCGGTGCAACCTGGGATGAGCAGTAAATATAACACCCAATTTTCCAGAACGTGAAGCACGCCCTGTCCAAAACTGCCCTCACCGTGGCGATATGCAGACAGACCTGTGAGCATGATGACGATGATGAGCGTTAAAATCAAGCCTTTGGGAATGTCTTTGGGTACGATTTTATCGGGCAGGATATCACTTATTTTCATCAGCTGTACCGCCCCATGATGGTCAAAATCGCCACAACAGATGTTAAATATCCGAGTGTTATGGCGTTACGGGTTTGGATATTTGTCCCATGAAATCGGTTTAATAGTTTTGCCCCACCCACAAACAGTGCAGGGATGACAATCATAAAAAATGACACCACCACAGACGCGTGGCGTATCACTACCTCCATCTCATGTCCTGCCAATAAGCGAAAGCCATATCCTGCCAAGGCAAGCACAAGAGCAAAAACACCAAGACCGATGGTTACACCAATGGGAACAAGGTTGGTGGATTTGTGATTTTGTGATTTTGACATGGGTTTTTACCGTGATTATTTCGCCAAATCAGACTTGCCAAGCTCATCACGCATGTTGTCAATGACTGTTTTGTAATCATCACTGCCAAAAATTGCCGACCCTGCCACAAACATGTCCACACCTGCATCCGCTATTGCACGGATATTGTCAGCATTGACACCACCGTCAATCTCCAAGCGAATATCAAGCCCACGTTCATCTATCATACAGCGAACCGCTTGCACTTTATGAAGGGTGCCATTGATGAACTTTTGTCCGCCAAAGCCTGGGTTTACGCTCATGATGAGAATTTGGTCAAGTTTATCAATGGTATAATCTAGGTAGTGTAGGGGCGTGGCAGGGTTAAACACCAAACCGCATTTGACGCCGCTGTCCTTGATAAGCTGTAAACTTCTGTCAATATGCTCCGATGCCTCTGGGTGAAAGGTGATGACGTCCGCTCCTGCCTTGATAAATGCTTCAATCATTCTATCCACAGGCTTTACCATCAGATGGACATCTATCGGAGCGGTGATGCCATAATCTTTTAGAGCCTGACAAATCATCGCCCCAAAGGTTAGATTTGGCACGTAGTGGTTGTCCATGACATCAAAATGCACCACATCTGCCCCAGCATTTAAGACGGCTGCTGTATCATCGCCCAAACGAGCAAAATTAGCCGATAGTATGGATGGAGCGATGAGAAATTGTTTTTTGGGTAGGATTTTCATGAGGTGATTCAATTAAAATTTGGTTTATGATAGCAGATTTTACACCAAAATGCGATTTTTCTGATATTTCATTGCAAGTGCTAAAAGCAACTCTGCCCAAGCGGTGCAAATAGGTACAGACAAAAGGGCGATGAATATGAACCAAAAACGATTTGATTACTCAAATCGTTTTTTTTGGAGGTTTTGTTTTTGTTGTGTTTTTGCTATCTTTTTTGGTAAGCCAGTTTTAGACCGACCGCATAGCCATCATTGTCATCAAATTCACCCACTTTTGTGCCATTGGGCAGCTGAGCGGTTGCATCGCCGAATTTAAAGTATTTACCGCCCAGCGATACCGACCATTCTGGGGTAACGTTATATTTTGCTCCCAATCCCAAACTGTAATAGCCTTTGATGGGCCCTAGCGTACTGATGGGGTTACCTGCACCACTGTCATAACCGACACTGCCCGATACAGCCAGCTTATCACTGACCTTTCTGCCCAAGCCAAGCTCTGCTGACCATTGGTCTTTGCTATAATTTACGATGGGTAGGGGTTTGTTGTTATTACCTGTGGCGGTTACTGTGCCGTACTGTGGTGGACGGATGGCAAAATCAGACCATGGCACATAACGCACTTTGGCACTTAACAGTGTGGTTGGGTTGATGCCTGTTTGAAAGTCTAAGTTCCAAGAATTAGGTAGGGTTGCTTTAAAGTTTTGAGAGTTTTGATAGCCAGTGACAGGAATGGTCTCAGCAATAGAACGTTCGTGGTCAATCTTAGATCGGTAGGTCAAAGCCGCTTTTAGGGCAATTTCAGGCTTATGATAAGCAACACCAGCGACCCAACCATAACCCATGTCCGCTCCAATGTTGGCATCATAACCTGTCATTGGTCCATAGGCAGCACCACGTAAATGCACCTCGCCTGTCAGACGTTGCATCTGTGGGCCGCCATAGATTTGCAAATTTTTATTTTCACCCAATTTGGCACCGAGCAATAATGTGGCGTTTTGGGTGCGAATCTCTACGTTGGTGCCTTGACCATGTAACTCTTCGGCTTTATTTGCAATATTATTCAAAGCATTAGAGATGAAAGCTCTGGTTAGCGTGGAATTGCCAAGATAGCCTGCCACATCCCTAGCATCCTGAGCAGTTTGAATGTTTCCCGCCATGCCAGACACCTGTTGCTTGGTTGCCGCATCAAATCTAGGGTCTCTTTGTAGGGCTGCCACAGTGGTTCTCACCAATGTCTGAGTGGTTGCATCTTTATCACTAACAAAATTACTATTACCCTGATACTCTACCGCCGCACCCCACGGTTCATCATAGAGTACGCCCACACTAAACGTGTCATTAATGTCTGCTTTGACACCAAAACGCCCAAAATCATAGGCTTGGGCAATGTCAGAGGTTGGGTTGCCTGATATGTCCTTGCCTGAGACATCTGCATCAATATAGGTATAAACCACCTCGCCATAAGTGCCATCTTGTAAAAATGCTGTAACGTCCTGCCCTGAACGGTCAAGACCTGCTGCACTTGCCACGCTAACTGCACTGATGGATGCAATCGCCACTGCTAGGTGTTTGTAGTTGAACATAAACCACTCCGATGATTATAAAATTGTATGTTGCACAACATCTAAAAATCCTGCCAAAATATCCATCATTCATACGACGGTATTTTACAACTGTATAACAAATGTTTTAACAAATGTTCGCTACATGTTAAAACAAAACGCATCATAAAGCAATAGCAAAAATTTACAAAGTCTTTATTTTTTGTGATTTTGTCAAAAATTTGTCGTGATGATGCAGTTATTTTATAAAAATCTTACCTATAATCCCTAATAATGCGGTGGTCTGTCCGCCAATACATCAAATGAAGCGATGGCGTCATCATCACGGCTTTTTAATAATTTGTATAGCAGTTTTAATTGGTCTTGCATGTCTTTTAACGCTCTGTCTTGTTGGGTGATGACATGATTTAGGGTGTCTGTGGTATTGTCCAGATGGGCGATTTTGATTTGCAAATCGGTGATTTGGTCGTGAATGTCGGTCATTTTATTTCCCCTAAGCATGTAAAATTTGCTATAATTGCTCCATTTTATCATTGAAAACCGATATTGAAAACAAGTTATGGCACTCATTCATCTAAAAAATATATCTCTTGCCTTTGGTGTTGCTCCTGTATTAGACCATGTAAATTTTAGTCTGGATGCAGGCGAGCGGGTGTGTTTAATTGGCAGAAATGGCGAGGGTAAATCTACGCTGTTAAAGCTCATTGATGGTACACAAGCCCCTGATGACGGTGAGATTATTATCGCAGACGGTATAAAGATTGCCATGCTTGCCCAAGATGTGCCAGACGATGATGGTACTTTGCTTGATGTGGTCATAAATGGCGATGAACACGTGGCAGGGCTGTTGGGTCAATACCGCCACTTATCAGATAAATGCACCCAAGGCGACATGATGGCGTGTGAGCGTATGACAGAGGTACAACATGAGATTGATGCGTTGCATGGTTGGCAGTTAGAACGTCATGCTCGCACCTTGCTTGACAACATGGGGCTAAATCCTGATGATAAACTTGCCAAGCTCTCAGGTGGACGCAAACGACGGGTTTTGCTTGCTCGTACGCTTGTTGTTAGACCTGATGTGTTGTTGCTTGATGAACCGACCAACCATTTGGATGTAGAGAGTATTGATTGGTTAGAGAGCTACCTATTGGGGCAAAATCTGACCGTGCTGTTCATCACCCATGACCGTAAATTTGTGGACAATCTTGCCACGCGTATTGTGGAATTAGATAGGGGCAAACTCTCCACTTATGACGTAACACAAGGCGTCAAGGGCTATGCTCGCTATCAAGAATTAAAAGAGTTAGAGCTTGCCTGTGAAGCCAAATCCTTTGAAGAATTTGACAAAAAACTCGCCCAAGAAGAGGTGTGGATTCGTCAAGGCATCAAAGCAAGACGCACCCGCAATGAGGGGCGTGTGCGTGCATTAAAGGCACTTCGTGAAGAGCGAAAGCAACGCCGTGATGTGGTTGGTAACATTGCCATCACACAAAACACCACCGAAAAATCAGGAAAAATCGTCTGTGAGGTCAAAAACCTAACCTTGCAATATGATGGCAAAACGCTGGTCAAAAATTTCTCAACCCTGCTCATGCGTGGCGATAAAGTGGGTATCATCGGCAGCAATGGCGTGGGCAAAACTACCCTAATTCGTACTGTGCTTGGGCTTGATGATTCTGCCAAAGTGGGAGGTACGCTCAGACTTGGCACCAATCTTAATATCGCCTTTTTTGACCAGCTAAAAGACCAGTTGGACGGTGAAAAATCGGTTGCCCAAAATGTCTCTGAGGGCTCGGACTATGTGGATGTGAGTGGAAAACGCACACACATTTTAGGGTATTTGCAGGACTTTTTATTCACCCCAAACCGTGCCAGAACGCCTGTCAAAGCCTTGTCAGGGGGTGAAAAGGCTCGTGTGCTGCTTGCCAAAAACCTGCTAAAACCTGCCAATGTACTTGTGCTAGATGAGCCAACCAATGACCTTGATATGGCAACCTTAGAGCTTTTGGAGGAATTTGTTGCAGGGTTTGATGGCACGGTTTTACTCATCAGCCATGACCGTGCTTTTATGGATAACGTGGTAACACAGACGTGGGTATTTGATAAGGACAAGGATGGTTGTGGTGTCATTTGTGAATACGTGGGGGGTTATCAAGATTATCTGACCCAAAAAGCACGTAAAGAATCACACAAACCCAAAGCGGATAAAGCGGATAACGTGCAAAAGACCCAAAAACCAAAAATCACGCCACCCAAAACAGAGCAAAAACGCAAATTGTCCTATAAAGAGCAACGTGAGCTTGATGGCTTGCCAAATGAGATTGCCAGCCTTGAAACTGAACAACATGAACTAAGTGAAAAACTGGCGGATGGTTCGCTCTTTGTTGCTGATTTGGCGTTGGCGACCAAATACAGCGAGCGACTTGCTAAGATTGATGAATTGTTGATGGATAAACTTGTGCGTTGGGATGAGCTTGAGAATTTGGCAAAATAAAAATACAAACACAGGCAGACATCATGAATGATAAAAAATGCTGTGGAGACGTTCGCCAAAGTGATAAACAAAGCCACGCCCCACTGCCAAATGGTTCACAAATAGACATAAAAAAAATGCCTGATTTATCCGCCACGCACAAACAAACAAGCATGGCGGACAAAGCTGTATTCCAATGGGAATTTTTATTGCCAAAATACTGGGGAATATGGCTTGTCTTGATGATATTTTTACCACTGATTTATCTGCCCTTGCGTGTTCAGTTTTGGCTTGGCAGAAAACTCGGAGAGATGGCATATCTCTTAATAAAAACACGGGTCAAAGACACGCTGACCAATCTAACCCTTGCCTTTGCCCAAAAGAGCGATGATGAAAAAATACGCATTGCCAAACAAGTTTTTGTTAATCAAGGCATTGGTATTTTTGAGACACTAAACGCATGGTTTCGCCCTAATGTCTTTAAACGCACATTTAGCATCTCAGGTTTACAGCATTTAATCAATGCTCAAAAAGAAAATAAAGCCGTGATATTATTGGGCGGGCATTTTACAACATTGGATTTGGGTGGGCGTTTATGTACGCAGTTTTTTGGGGCTGATTGTATGTATCGCAAACAAAACAATGCACTTTTGGAGTGGTTTGTGTATAATGCTCGCCGTCGTATTTTTGATGAACAAATTAACAGCCGTGATATGAAAAAACTCATCACCAGAATCAAAGATGGTAGGGTTATTTGGTATAGCCCTGACCAAGATTTTGGGTTAGAACATGGTGTGATGGCGAGATTTTTTGGTGTGCCATCTGCCACCATTACCGCCCAAAGACGATTTGTGGGCATGAATAAAAAAAATCCGCCCGTTTTTATTGTTTTTGACATGATTCGTCAGACCCCTGATAATATCCCCAAAGGCAAACGCCCACATTATCATATTAGCCTATCGCCTATCATTGACAACTACCCAAGTGATGATGAGATGGCGGACGCACAGCGTATCAATGATATGATGGAGAGTAGCATTAAAAAAGACATTACCCAATGGATGTGGTTTCATCGACGCTTTAAAACGCAGGTGGATGGCACGAATTATTATGAGTAAATTAACATCTTAAACAAAATTTGCTATAATTTATCATTTATTTTTATTTTTCACGGCAAAGACAACAGACATGCCCCATTTAACATTGGCATTAAGAGAATATCATGACCGAACAAAGCACCAAACGCATTTTAACAGGCATTACCACCACAGGCATTCCCCATTTGGGCAACTATGTTGGAGCGATTCGTCCTGCCATTCAAGCGGTACAAAACTTAGACGATGACGCTTTTTTCTTTTTGGCGGATTATCATGGCATCATCAAATGTTTTGACCCCGATGAGATTCATCGCTCCACCCGTGCCATCGCCGCCACTTGGATTGCCTGTGGTCTTGACCCCAACAAAGTAACCTTTTATCGCCAGTCGGACATTCCTGAAATCCCTGAGCTTGCGTGGATTTTAAATTGCTCTTGTGCTAAGGGTCTGATGAACCGAGCCCATGCTTATAAGGCAAGCGTGGATATCAACCTTGCCAAAGAAGACACCGACCCTGATTTTGGCATCAGCATGGGATTGTTTGGCTATCCTGTGCTCATGAGTGCGGACATTTTGATGTTTAACGCCACGCATGTGCCTGTGGGCAAAGACCAAATTCAGCACATTGAGATGGCACGAGACATCGCAGGGACGTTTAATTTTAAATACAAAGAGCTGTTCACGCTTCCGATGGCGGTAACGGATGAAAACACGCCCCTACTGACAGGGCTTGACGGTCGCAAAATGAGCAAATCCTATGGCAATACCATTCCATTATTTGGCGATGGCAATCCAACCATTGACCCACAAAAGGCGTTAAAAAAAGCCATCGGACAAATCGTAACCAACTCACAAACCCCAGAAGAGCCCAAAAATCCTGATGAATGTCATATTTTTGAGATTTATAAAGCCTTTGCAACATCTGATGAGATAAATGCCCTTGCCAACCATTATAGACGTGGTATCGGTTGGGGGGAGGCCAAAGAGATTTTATTTAATAAGATTGACGCTGAGATTGCTCCCATGCGTGAAAAATACGCCCATCTTATGGCAAATCCTAAGGAGCTTGAAGAGATTTTGCAAATGGGAGCAGTCAAGGCTCGCCGTGTCGCCCAAAAACAGCTGGATAAAACCAAGCGAGCGATTGGGATTAGACCGCTTGCGAAGTTGAAATAAGGAAGATTGTAATGATTTCTTTTGAAGAATTTTTAAAATCTGACATTCAAAAACAGCAAATTGAGCCAATTATCCCTATGGATTTGGACAGTCAAAATCCTGCGGTACATAGATTGATTAAAAATTCTGCCAGACGAGTTATTAAACAGCACAAAAAAGAAATAGAAGCGTTAAAGGATAAATGATGATACCAATCATTAGCCTTGAATTGATTGTGGAAATTCATGATAACGTCATTGATATATCAGGCGGTGTAAATGGTGTGGATATTGGACGTTTGGCAGGTTCATTGGCACGAGTAGAACAGCAAGTATTTTATAATAATATCAATGATGTTTTTGAACTTGCTTGCTGGTATGCCGTTGCCATTGCCAAAGGACGTGGATTTACAGACGGTAATAAACGCGCGGCTTTATCTACTATGCTTACTTTTTTAGACATTCAAGGCATTACATTGGTAGAAAATTCTGGTTTAGATGACGTTATGGTAAGCATTGTGAAAAGTCAATTACCGCATGATATTTTAGCAAAAAAACTGTCTTATTATATCCGCCATTTAATTAAAGAAAATTAAAATTAATGAATACACCCCAATCCGATGCCTACATCCGTATTTTTGATACGCCTGTTTCATCCTTGCCTGATGATTTATATATTCCGCCCCAAGCATTTGCGATATGGCTTGAACAATTTGCAGGGCCGCTTGATTTTTTGCTGTATTTGGTCAAAAAGAACAATTTTGATTTGACCCAAACTGCCATTTTACCGATTACCGAGCAGTATCTGACCTACATCAAAGAACTTGATGACACTTATTTTGAGTTGGCAGGTGATTATTTGCTTATGGCAAGTACGCTTATCACCATAAAAAGCGAACTTCTGTTGCCTAAGCCCAAAATTACAGAAGAAGAACTAAGCCCCAAAGCACGGCTCATCAGACGGCTAGAAGAGTACGCCCAAATCAAAGAAGCCAGTCGCCGATTAGATAACCTAATCCGCCTAGAACGTGATGTATTTTTGGCATTTGTAAGCCTGCCTACTCGTGAAGCCATGAGAGCTAAGTTACCAAATTACTCGCCCCAAATACTCATCAACAGCTTGATTAATATGCAAATCAAGCCTGATTATCAAATGCACCACATCAAGACCGACCCTGTGCCATTGCCTGAACGTATTGCCAAAATCAGCCTAATGTTAAGCCAACAAGGCTCTGGTACATTTGTTCAGTTGCTGGATAAAACTCAGGGGCGTGTGGGTGTGGTTGTGAGTTTTGTGGCGGTGCTAGAACTGCTAAAACGAGGTCTGATTGGCTTTGCTTGCGGTGATGATGCCCTGCTAAACAGCGAGACAAACACGGACATTATCCAAAGTTTTCAGCTTGAGGTCATGGATGCTCCCATCTTTCAAAAGAGCAAACAAAAAGACCCGTTATTTAACATCAACAACACAGGCTTTGACTTGTCCGAGCAGACTTTATATTGGCTTCATTAGTTATCAATTATTATGAGTTATTAGGCAGCTTTATGCAACACAACCAACCCTCATCCACAATCATGCCAAAGGGCGACACCGCCCATGATATCAAGCAGATTCATGCTACTGCCACAGCGTTAAGTCGCTACATTGAAGTACTATTACATGCCAGTGAGTCGCCATTGACGGCAGAGGATTTAAAAAAGCATTTGATGGTAAGTCAAAATGAATTTGACGTGGCACTTGCTGTTTTACAAGAGCGTCTGTCGCATGGCGTGTTAACTCTTGCCAAAACCGCCAGTGGCTATCGCTTGCAAATTAAGGACTCATACAGCCACATCATTCATCAGGCATTCCCTGAACGTCAAGAAACCCTAAGCCAAGCCTTATTAGAGACCCTAAGTGTTATCGCCTATAAACAGCCTGTTACACGCTTAGACATTGAGCATGTTCGTGGTGTGAGTGTGTCTAGCCACATCTTACGCCAACTGTTTGATAAGGGCTGGATAATAGAAAAGGGGCATAAAGAGACATTGGGGCGACCTGCGTTATTGCATACCACCAAGGTGTTTTTGGATGCCTTTGGTTTGAGTGATTTAAAAGAATTGCCCGAGTTGCCTGATTTGCAAAGTTTTAAAGTGGATAAATAGCACACATAGGCAAAATCAGACACACTCTAAATGCCCTTTATCCTATTTTTTCTTTTGCGTTTGATTATTACAAATTTAATCATACGTTTAGAATGGTGAAACCATTTTTCCATATGAGAGTAACTGATTGCTGAGACAAAAATGACGGTGATGGGCAATAACATTGACCAATAACCGTATTTGGCATAAAGCCACACCGCCACAAAGCCACCACCAAAAAACCCCCACCATAATGCACTTTGTAGTGCCACTTTGGCAAGGCTTACCTTTCGCCCCACAAGCCAATGCCCCACAGTCGCCCCCAAATCAGAGGTTAGCCCTGTTAGATGCGTGGTGCGTAGCACTGCCCCATGATAAGTTGCCACCATGGAGTTTTGTAGTCCACACGCCATGGCAATCAGCATTTGTCCATAGTTGTTGCCCGATAAATACAGCCATAAACTGCCACACAATAGGACAAATTCTAGGTGCATGGCATAACCATAATGGCGTTTGATGTGCAATTCACTGCCACCGATAATCATACCGCTTAGCACCGAGCCCAGCCAAAATGAAGCCACCGATATAAGCAATAACCACAGGTTTTGCCAGTCATGATGAAAGGATGTAACCGCCAACAAGCTGATGTTGCCTGTAACGTGCGATGCTGAAACGTGAGTAAAGCCCATGAGTGCGGTTGTGTTTAAAATGCCAGCACTAAATGCCAGCACCACCGCCCCACACAGTACCCAGGTGGGAAGTTGGTTTTGCATGACTGATGAATGAGTAATAACAAATCAGCTAGTTTACAAAACTTTGAACAAAAATAAAAGCACACAAAACAAGGTGTGATTGATTGTGTGCTGTTAAAATGTTACAAGGTTTTACAAAGCAATCATATCCTAATCAGTACTGTCCGTTACCAACTCCATAAGCTCACTGCTTAGTCCTACGGTGTTAAAGCCTGCATCCACAAACAAAATCTCACCTGTAATGCCACTTGCCCAAGGCGATAGCAAAAACAAGGCAGCATTTCCTACCTCCATTTGATTGATATTACGTTGTAGGGGGCTGACCTTTTGAGTTATGTCCAACATTTTGCGAAATGACCCGATGCCACTGGCGGCAAGTGTGCGAATGGGTCCTGCACTGATGGCATTGACACGAATGCCATCTTTACCAAGCGAACTTGCCAAATAACGCACTGATGATTCTAAACTGGCTTTGGCAAGTCCCATGACGTTGTAATTTGGCAATACAGAGATACTGCCTTCATAAGTTAAGGTTAATAGTGAACCTTGACGTTTGGCAAGCAGTTCACGACTGGCTTTGGCAAGTGCCACAAAACTATAACTGGACACATCATGAGCGATGGCAAAACCCTCACGAGTTGTTGCCTCTGTAAAGTCGCCGTTTAGCTGTTCGGCAGGAGCAAAGCCAATGGCATGTACCACACCATCCACACCGTCGCCCCAAATGCCAGCCACTTCATCAAAACATTTGCCAATCTCATCGTCCGAACTGACATCGCAAGGCAATACCGCCACTGCCCCAAAAGTTTGGGCAGCCATGTCCACCCGTTTTTTGATTTTATCATTGGGGTAGGTTAAAATCAGCTCTGCCCCTTCACGGTGCAAGCATTCGGCAATCGCCCATGCAATAGACAGCTTACTGGCGATGCCTGTTACCACAAATCTTTGACCTTTTAATAACATCGGTTGCTCCATTGATTTGATTAAATATTTATGTTAAAAGTGTTGGCATTATACCACAGATTTTATTAATTGGGGAAAATTTAGAAACGATTGTAAACTTTAATACCAAATGACCATTTACTTTACTTTTATGGCATCATTGATGAAATGAAACAGTGCCATAAGAGCAAATCCATGAACATGACAAATCACACATAAATCATTTGGCAAACCTTGTCTTTTTCGCTATAATATTACGTTTATTTTTATTTTGATAACACTATGTGCCAACATTGCGATTGCGACAGCCCCGCCAACCCCACTTTTTCTTTTAATGCAAAAGACACCGCCCAACATTACGCCAACATCATCCTAGCCAGTGGCGAGAACCTGCACCGTGAAGGACTGCTTGATACGCCCATGCGTGCCGCCAAAGCCTTTGGCGACTTGACAGCAGGTTATCATCAAGACCTGCACACAGTTGCCAACGGTGCCATCTTTGCCAGTGATAATCCTGATTTGGTGCTGGTGCAAAACATTGAATTTTATTCGCTGTGCGAACATCATATTTTACCTTTTTTTGGTGTGGCACATATCGGCTATCTGCCAGATGGCAAAGTATTGGGTTTATCCAAATTGGCTCGTATTGTTGATATGTATGCCAAGCGTCTACAAATCCAAGAAAATCTTACCAAGCAAATCGCCCAAGCCATTCATGAGTTGACTGACTGTCGTGGCGTGGCAGTTGTCATGGATGCAAGCCACATGTGCATGATGATGCGTGGTGTGGGCAAACAGCAGTCTACCACTCGCACCACGTGTATGCTTGGGGTGTATGAGACGGACAGTCAGGCTCGCATGGAGTTTTTGAGCACCATTCCTAAGCGTGTGCCTGCATTTGGTTGATGACATTCATGGTATTTTAGACCGAAACAACAAAGACCCCTTTTTGGGGTCTTTGTTGCATTTTGATTTAAAATGATTTTGGATTAGCCTAAGAAAGCATTATACATCCAAATTTCTTTTTCTTGGGCTTGAATGTAGCCTGTTACGATATCAGCAGTACCTTGGTCAGATGCTGATTCGGCAATCTCAATAACGGCACGTTGCTCTTCAATGAGGGTTTGTAGTCCCTTAACCACGCCCAAAACACAAGCACGACCATCAAACACGCCTTTGTCTTCTTTGATGCCAGAACGCTCGGCAAAATCACTATAAGCGTGTAGCGGTGTACCACCTAGGGTTAGAATACGTTCAGCGATTTCGTCAATTTGTAATTGTAGCTCGGTGTAGAGCTCTTCAAATTTTGGGTGTAAGGTAAAAAAATGTTCGCCTTTGACATTCCAATGATAGCCACGTACGTTGATATAAAATAGATGGTAGCTTGACAATAGGGCATTTAGGGCTTTGATGGCGGGGGTTAGTTCTGCTTTTTCAAGACCGATTTGATTGGTACTCATGATACTTTCTCCGTTTGGTTGGTTTACTATTGCAATCAGTTGTTATTGATTGATAATATCATCATATCATCATTTTGTGATAAGTAAAATTAATGATTTTGATGACTGGCATAAATTTATTCAATAAATACTTACTATATTTGTGGATTTTGTGGTTTTATATTATTATATTGTGATGTTATCGGTTTTCAAGCCCTTTGGTGTAACTTCTTGTAAGTGTTTGATGACGGTATTTATGGGAAAATGTTGCTCGCTTAGGCGTTTGGGCAGGATTTGACTGCCCCTTTGCCCATTTAATTCAAACATGATAAAGATAAAGCCATCAGTCTCATCCCATTGGTTGACCGCTGACCATGGAATGACTCCCTGTTGTTGTGTGGGGGCATGGCGTAGGTTCATGCCACGCATTTGGGCAGTGGGGGCATTTTTGGTGGGGATGGACATGATAAGTCCATGATTTTGCACGCCAAGTTTTAATCCGTTCATCTCATCTGGCAGAGCACTATTGGCAACTTGCTTTTCAAACTCTTTTTTCATGTACCATTGTAGTCCAAGTGTCCGTAGAGCAAGGTAGATACCAACGCCAAAGAGCATGACCCAAAAAATAATCGTGGAGTAGCCACTGACAAACACAAGCCCCAAAATGGCAAGCACGACCAGCACACCCAAAATAATCCACTCTTTGGTGCCAATGGATTTAAAGCCGACCGATTGGGCGGTTTTTTCAAATAAAGCAAGCTGTGCCGACTTAAATTCAGCATCCGTCATGTTCAGTGCGATAGGTTGTAAGGTGTAGGGATAGAGTGCTTGTTGTTTTTTGGCTTTTATTTTGGCTTGACTCATGGCGGTTAATTCTCAGTAAAATGCCTATATTACCCAAAACTTGCCAAAAAATAAACCCAAAAAACAAAAACAAGTGAAATTTTGTGGTAAATTTGATATGATGGGCAAAATTTAGTAAAGTTGGTAAAAGGTAAATCATGCTAGACCCAAAATTATTACGCACCGATTTGGTTGCCCTAAAAGACAAACTGGCAACTCGTGGTTATGAACTTGATGTGGCATTTTGGACGGACGTAGAAAACAAGCGTAAAGAGCTGCAAGTTTATACCGAAGAGCTACAATCCCAAAAAAATGCAGGAGCAAAAAAGATTGGCGAATTAAAACGCAGTGGTGGCAATGCTGATGAGCTGCTTGCCCAAATGCAAAAGCTAAGCGATGAGATGAAAGCCGCTGAAAATAAGCTTAGGGAGTTGCAGGCAGTCATCACAAACGCAAGCCTTGCCATACCGAACCTACCCGATGACAGCGTGCCTGTGGGGGCAGACGAGAGCGACAACGTGGAAGTACGCAAATGGGGTACGCCACGGGTCTTTGATTTTGAGGTTAAAGACCATACCGACATTGGCGAGGGCTTAGGACAGCTTGATTTTGCACTGGCAAGCAAATTGACAGGGGCAAGATTTAGCACATTAAAGGGCGGACTTGCCAGACTAAACCGAGCATTGATTGGGTTTATGCTAGACACCCATATCGCCAAAGGCTATACCGAGATGTACGTGCCTTATATGGTAAATGCCGACAGCTTAAAGGGAACAGGACAATTACCCAAATTTGAAGAGGACTTGTTTAAGGTGTCAGATGGTTATTATATGATACCCACAAGCGAGGTGCCACTTACCAACACTGTGCGTGATACCATACTCTCCCCAAACGATTTACCGATGAAGCTTACCGCTCATACGCCTTGTTTTAGAAGTGAGGCTGGGTCAGCAGGGCGAGATACTCGTGGGCTTATCCGTCAGCACCAATTTGAAAAGGTAGAAATGGTACAAATTGTGCGTGCTGATACGTCCATGCAAGCCCTAGAAGAGATGACGGCACAAGCTGAGAGTATTTTGCAAGCGTTGGAGCTTCCCTATCGTGTCGTCATGTTATGCACAGGAGACATGGGTTTTGGGGCGGTTAAGACTTATGATATTGAGGTGTGGTTGCCATCTCAGGATGCTTACCGTGAGATTAGTAGCTGTTCTAACTGTGGCGATTTTCAGGCACGGCGTATGGGAGCGAGGGTCAAAGACGGTAAACAAACAGAGCTTGTTCATACCCTAAACGGCTCAGGGCTTGCGGTGGGACGTACTTTACTTGCCATCTTAGAAAATCATCAAAATGCTGATGGCACGGTCAATATTCCTAAGGCATTACAGCCTTATATGGACGGCATGCAAGTGCTTAGATGACGTGTTAAAGCCGTTTGGTCTTAAAGCCAAGCGGTTTTTTGGTGATGATGCTTCTTGTATTTGCTAAGCACCTATCTTAAAATAAAACATCTTAAAATAAAACAGTTATGAGCAAAAGAGATTTTTTATGAATGAGGTGACAGATGCCAAAGATTTGATGGCACAACGACGCCGTCGCATGGTGGAGTGGGTAAAGGCAGAGTTATCAGGTGCTAATCTTAAACAATCACAAAAGTATGTGGGATTACCATCTGACAGATATGTAATAGGTGTGCTGTTTCCTATTGGAGCAAGAATGGGCATTGACCCAGCTTATGATGCAACTGATGCAACTGATGAGACGGCAACAGATGTCATATTTACCCAAGAATATAAAAACCAGACCGCCGAATCGGTTAAGCAACTTCGCTACGTACCACCATCATCAGTGGGTTTTTCATTTTTTGTGGCAGATAAGGTTTGGCAAATTCAAGTCATGGCATCTGCCAAGCGTTTTGTTGACGTTGATAATGAAACTGGTGGTCAAAATCGTGATGAACAAGGTCGTTATGTTAAAAATACGTACCAATTAGATTGTTTGTCATTATCCATGGACAGCATTGTTATCCGTCATGATGATGCTCAAAAAAATCACCATATTTTTACCACACATGATAACAACAGACAAAGATGTTTGGGGTGTATTAATATCCGCACAACACCGCACGCTCATGGCACAATCGTTACAGTAAGTCTTGTCAATACCCAGCAGTTGGGAGATGATGAGTCTGATGATAAAAAACAAAACACCGAGACTAAGAGTTACCATAGAAAAGAGCAGACCCTAAAAACGCTATTTGATGTAAAACTCTCTTGTGTGATAGATTTGGGCGTGGTAGGTGATTATCCTGATGTGGATCATGCCCTGCTTAGTCAAAGTGAACAAGAAATACAGTTACAATACCGCCACAAAAAAGTCTATGCAGTCGGACATGGGGCGGCAGCTCATTGGATGCTAAAAAATGGGCAAGTACATGAGATTATGTCGGATTTTATGCCCATTCAGGAAGTGCCACAGGTTACCGCCGACATAAATGATGAGTCAATAAAAAATGTACTGTCTATGGCGTTTTTACAAAAGACGCACACCAACACCCAAATGGTATGCCAAGAGTTAAAAGAATTTGTGGGGTGTTATCGCCAATGGATAAATACTCAGATTCATGAACTCAAAGGCATTGACGCCCAAAATAAATCGGCAGGCGAGCGTTTGGTGTCCGCCATGACCACAGCATGTGAACGTATGTATGCAGGGATTGAACTGATTGAATCTGATGAGATGGTTGCCACTGCTTTTGCTTATGCCAATCGTGCCATGGACATGCAAATGACTCACTCAACGAAAAGTTGGCGTGCCTTTCAGTTGGCGTTTATCTTGACTGCGTTAAAATCTACCACGCTTGAATGCGATGATTTTCGTGATGTCGTTGATTTGATTTGGTTTCCAACAGGAGGTGGCAAGACCGAAGCGTATCTTGGATTGACGGCTTATCAGATTTTATACAGACGCCTAAAATATCCAGATTCAGGAGCTGGCACGACGGTACTCATGCGTTATACCTTAAAGTTACTCACCGTTCAGCAGTTTTTGCGAGCCACTCGCCTAATCTGTGCCTTGGAACTTATCCGTAAAGGCGATGCCATGTTTGGGCAAGAGTCAATCAGTATCGGACTTTGGGTGGGGCAGTCATCAAGTCCAAATACCTTAAAAGATGCCCAAGAGCGACTACAAAAAGCCAGGCAAAAAAATGAGTACAGTTCACTCATCATTACCCAATGCCCATGGTGTCATACAACCTTTGACCATCAAAATTTTCACACAGATGGGAGCAGTTTTTATATCACTTGTCATAATAAAGCATGTGATTATGGCAAGCATGATACAAAGTTACCTTGTCAAATCGTTGATGAGATGCTATATCAGACCCCGCCAACTGTTCTGCTTGCTACCATAGATAAATGTGCGATGTTTGCATGGCATGAGAGTTCATCTGCCTTTTTTGGTTGTGGCTCAAATCGTCCGCCTGAGCTTATCATTCAAGATGAGTTGCATTTGATTGCCAATGCGTTGGGTTCGGTCGCAGGAATGTACGAATCTGCCTTACAGACGGTCATTAGTGCCAAAGGGGTACGTCCTAAATATGTGGCATCAACCGCCACCATCAAAGAAGCCAAAAACCAAGTACAGCGACTGTTTGCCAAAGATTTGGCGATTTTTCCCCCGCAAGGTTTGTCTGCTGATGATGCGTTTTTTGCCAAAGAAGTACCACTTGATGTACGAGCAGGCAGACTGTATGTGGGTTATTTTGCCCCAATACTTAGCCGTCGCAAAGCATTGACACCTTTGGCATCTTTGCTGATGATTGCTCCTTTTGTTCAGTTTGGGTACAGCCAACAGGAGTACACTGATTGGGTAGATTCTTGGTGGACACAAGTGGTGTATCATGGCAGTCTAAAAGCTGTGGGCAATAGCCATCAGGCATTTTTGTCAGACGTTAAATCCTATTATCAAGATTATGCCAATGAGTTTTTCGGTTATGATGATAATATGAGATTGGGTGCAAAAGACAAACTTGCAGAGTTGGGTTTTGATGAAAATTTTTTTAATGATGTGGTAGCAAAAGACATTCAAGGACGGCAATCGGCGGTCATCAAACAGCTTACCAGTAATAACACCGACAGTGATAACACTCGCATTTTTGGACAGCTTGCCAAAGACAGAAACGACCCTGAGTCGGTCAGTGTGGTGCTTGCTACCAACATGGTTGCCACAGGGCTTGATGTTTCTCGTTTGGCACTTATGATTATGAACGGTCAGCCCATCACAACCGCTGAGTACATTCAAGCAAGCAGTCGTGTGGGGCGTGGCGATGTTGCAGGGATTGTGTTTGCCAATTATTATAAAGACCAAGCTCGAAGTTTATCACATTATGAAAATTTCTACCCTTATCATCAGTCTTTTTATCGCCATGTAGAGCCAACCAGCATCACCCCTTATACACATCAAGCCCGTCGCCGAGCATTGCATGCAGGGCTTATCATTGCGGTACGACATGGTGTTTTATCCATGCTTGGCAATGATAAGGCTCATACATTCCGTGCCAAAGATACAAACATCAAAGAGATTATTGATATTTATAAAGGATTTTGTTGTCAGGCAGACCCTGACCGAGCAGATGCTATTGTGCGTCATATTGATGATTTGTGTCAAGAGTGGCAAGGGCATGCTCAGAGGCTCTCTGCCAGACGTTTTTCGCCAAAATTGTACTACAAGGCTCAGGACGGCACGGGCAGAAGTTTAATGTATGTTCATGGGCAAGATGAAAGGGGGCTTTGGGCGACTTTGCAAAGCATGCGTAATGTAGAGGATACAGGGGTGCTGGGGATATTATGAGAGGGTTAAAGTTTAGCAATGTCAGACTGTCACACCTGTTACGCCATTGTGCGGTAGGTTCTATCGTGCGTACATCGCAGTTTTGCGTTACGGTCAAAGACATCAGTTATTGGACGCACAAAGATGGACGCCCATTTGGTCAGGAGATTTTGTATGTTGAACAAATCAAAAAATCCTTGGGCTTGACACAAAAGTTAAGACGTCCGCCTGTGGGCAAGATAGACAATGAAGGTGAGTTTGAACACGGCAGTGGCAATTATATTCCTGCTCAGGTATTTCCCAGCTGGTTTGTGTGCACAAAATGCAGGCAATTACAACAAAACAGTCATAAAAAAGACAGTGATGGACAACTTGACGGTTTTGACAAATTTGGCAAAGTATATGACAAACCCTCTTTGTTTTGTCATGAATTGCATTGCCATGGCGAGCTTGAACAGGTGTATCTGGTGCAAGTGGACAACCGTGGTTATCTGTATGATGTGCCTTGGTATCGCATTGCCCATCAGCACAGCAAACAAAAGTGCGATTGGCATGCTAACAAACTATACTGGCATGCCAGAGCAAATGGTCGCTATAAAGAAAACACGGTGATTTGTACGTGTGGGGCTTTAAATACATTTAGCTTTGGTGAACCAAGATATTTTCAAGGTCATGAGCAACCTTGGTTGCATGATGCGTGTTTTAAAGTTGATGATGGGCAACCAGATACAGCACAAGACAGCCATCAAGACGCATTAAAACAACAGCCCACAGCCTACATCATGGAGGTTAATGACACACGGGTGTATACACCCATCACCAAAGAGGCACTGGTCATACCCCCAGAGTCTCGCATTGCTCGTGGTACGCTGGTTGATAGGTTGTATTGCCATGAGATGAAAGATGAGCTTTTAAGAGATGATATTGACTTTGATGAACAAAGAGCACTTAAAAATCGTCTAAAAGGTGAATTTGATTGTGATACCACATCCTTAGAGGAGGCGATTAAATCGTTGCGTGAGGGTTATCCCAACTTTGATGGGGAGTTTCAACAAAAGCCATTACATGAGTTGGAGTATGAGGCTCTAACAACACACAAAGATTTTGATGATGAGGAAGATTTTGTTACCCATCATGTCAGTGATGAGTTCCATCATACCTTGCAAAGCATGAATCAAGATGAATTTATCAGACTTGACAGACTCATTGATAAAGTTGTGGCGGTGAGTAAACTCAAAGAGATTTTGGTGTTCAAGGGCTTTACTCGTGGTGGCGACTTATCATCAGATGAGATTCAAACAAGTGTAAAGAAAAGTACCAACAGCATAGAATCTGACAACCACAGTCCAAGTACTGTCCATCAAAAGGACAAAAACGATAGAATCATACCGCCTGATGTGATGGGTGTTAGTGATTGGTTACCTGCTTTGGAGCTCTATGGTGAAGGGATTTTTATCAGTTTTGATGAACGCATCATTAGGCAGTGGCAACAAGATGAGCGAATCCAAAAACGAGCAGATGTTTTTGCTAAGCGACTGTTGGGCAGTATTCATGCTTATACACTAAATCAAAAAGAGATGGTGGTCAATGCCAGATTTTTATTTTTGCACGCATTTTCACACTTATTCATCAAAGAACTTGAAAATCTGGCAGGTTACCCAGCTGCATCATTAAAAGAGAAAATTTACAGCAGCAGCAACCCTGATAATCCCATGGCAGGCGTGTTGATTTATACAGCAGTTGCAGATGTAGATGGCACACTTGGTGGATTGGTTGAGTTGTCTGAACCTAAAAGTATGATACAGATATTAACTCGTGTCTTTGAGCGTGTTTGGTGGTGCTCACTAGATCCTGTGTGTGGCAGTCATGGTGGGCAAGGGCCGGCACTGCTAAACATGGCGGCGTGCCATTGTTGCCTATTGTTACCCGAGACAAGCTGTATGTGTGGCAATGTGCTGTTAGACCGTGTTATGATAAAAGGTAATGAACGCACACCGTCTATTTTTGATTTTATTAAATAAGGAGATTTTATGGATAAGTCCAGACGATTTGGTCTGCCCAATATTGAGGATTTGACCAAAAACCAAGAGAAAATCATGGCATTGCCAAATGAAGGTCGGTATTTGATTGCAGGCGGGCCAGGTACAGGTAAATCTGTGGTGGCATTGTTTCGTATCAAAAGGCTACAACGTGAACAAAAGATGTATCATTGTTTGGTATACAACAAATTGCTCAATGAGTCAAATCAACAACTTGCAGATGCTCATGATACGGCGACGACACAAATTCATCTTGCTACTTATCTTGATTGGTTTAATAACCAAATTTATAAAAAAATATTTCATAAAACAGTTCCTAGAATAAATATCACAGAAAATTATATTGATAATGATTGGGATAATATCATTTTAAACATCAAGCAGTATAAAAATAATCCTGATAAGACATTACCTGATTTTAGCAATTATTATTTGGTGATTGACGAAGGGCAGGACATGGCAAAGGGTTTTTATGAATCTTTGTTACTAATTGGGTTTAAGAATATTTTTGTGGTTGCTGATCAAAATCAGCGTATTGGAGAAAATAATAGTAGCCTAGAAGATATTTGCTGTATTCTTAATTTGGATGAAGATGAAGAAGTATTTGATTTAACAGACAATCATAGAAATACTCATGCCATTGCCATGTTATGTCAGCAGTTTTATACAGGCGGTAGCGTATTACCTGATTTGCTATCATCAACGATGAATGAAGAGGCTCCTATTTTATATTACTATGATGAAAATAACTTTGGTGTACTTATTAATCGTATTTTTTTAACCGCCATAAATAAGCCAAAAGAATTAATCGGTATTATTGCTCCAAATAATGCCATTTGTCAGAGATATTTTAATGAATTACAGCAAAGAAACAGCGAGGGTAATATAAACATTATTTTTAGAAATTCTCAAAATGAAAATAATATTAATTTTGGTGAAGGAGGTATTGTTATCATTAATCATCAAGCATGCAAAGGGTTGGAATTTGATACCGTATTTTTAGCCGATATCAATCATTTGCGAACAAAAAAAGAAGATATTGATGGCTTAAAAAAGAAACTGTATGTCATGACATCACGAGCGAAGAAAAAACTTATCTTGCTATCAAGTGCTCAAAAAAATCATGTCAATAATAACTGGATAAGTGCTTTGGATTTAATGCCAACCCATAAAAATGAACTGGGTAATGTTATTTTAAAAACAGAAGTACTATAAAGCAACTTTTATTTTTAAAGGAGAACATCATGCAGACTAATACAAAAACAACAAAAAAACCAGTTACGTGGCATATTGCAACTAATCATCTTAATTTGGCATACATGACATCCATTGGTATGGTGCCACCCATTAGTTTTTTGGGAAATAAATATTATCATGATTGCCTAGCTTGGTTTGGTGATTATATTCCATTGTTTAATACAGTTCCACAAAATATTCATGAATATAATATTGATGAAGATAAACGAATTTTAAAACCTTGTGTATTAACTTTAAAAAAAGATTTTACTGATGATTTGGATAAAAGACAAATCAAAGAGTTGCCAGCTTTTGTTAACGGTTCTTGGCAAATGATAGACATTCATGTAGATGGATTTCATGGTGTGGACGTGCTATTAGTTCCTGCTCCGATTTCTTTATCTGACATTGAGCATGTAACATTTAAAAATATTAATGATGAAAGTATATTTTTGGAGCGTTTATCAAACAGTGCCAATTCTTTAACATTACCAATAAAAAAAGCCAATGAAAGGTTGTTTGATAAAAAAAATACTCATGACATTAAAATGTATCAAAATTTAGGGTTGCTTGGTGAGTTACCATTAATTAATTCTTTAAACCAAAATGAAGCAAATGCCATTACCGCTATTATCAATCATCTGATGATATTATCTAATACCAATAAAAAAGCAGGTCAATTATTAAATTATATTCAATATGGTAAAAACCATTTTGATTTGGATGATAAAAAAGAAGATGAACTGCTAAAAGATATCGGTGATTGGGTCAGGAGTTCAGGGCAGTACCAAACCATGTCCAATACTATTGGACAAGTGTTATTGGAACTTATCAAATCCTTAATTGCCTACAAAGATAACAGTGAATTTTCCAGTGCAAAAGATATTATTTTATATACCTTGGCTAAAATATCAAGCAATGAGCAGAGTTTGTCTTTTGTTGAGGACATGAGAGAGCATTTGCGTTTTTCCAATGAATCTACCGACGATTTATTAAAAAAATATCCAAAACCATTGCAACGTTCGGTGATTTTATTTATCAGTCGTGATGATGTATTAGAACTTTGGCAAAAAATCGGTATTTACGAAGACAACCTTAGTGAGTTAGATATGTTGCTTGCAAGTTTATTGTTTGCTGTGGCAACAGGCTGGCAAGGACTGCCCAAAGAATTTAAATGCTATGCTAATAAACAAAATTACAGTCAAAAGTTATTTACGCAGTTGGTACAAAATATAACGATTATTTCAGGACTAACCAATGTTCAAGAAATAAAAACACCATTATCTAATATTTGGTTTGGTGATTTTAGTGCATTAACAAAACAATTATTGTTACATATTAATGAGCATGAAAATTTAGATTTTGTCACTTATGAAATTATATTACCAGAGAATATTGAATTGTCTGCCAAAAGAGATAAGGTCATCATAAAAACATTAGGCAAAAAACCAAAAATTAATCATACAATTGATGAAAAAGGTTTTTTGGAATATTTTAGACAAATGAGATGGTTTGACTTTGATAAAGACCAACAATTACAAACAATCATCAAGAAGATTGAAAAAACGGCTAAACAATCATGAAAATGATTCCCCCCATGCTGTATCATACAGACAGCAAAGCAGAGCAAATAATATTTAATCACTTAAAGCAAAGTTTTGTGAATAAAAACCAATATGTTGCCATGCACTCTGTAAAACTGTGCCATCATTCAAAAAAACGCTTTGCAGAGATTGATTTTTTACTTTGTACCAATGATGGCTTATTTGTATTGGAAATTAAGGGAGGGCAGGTAAGCTGTCAAAATGGAATTTGGTATTATCAAGATAAAATGGGTCATGTTAATACAGGTGGTTCACCATTTCATCAAGCAGATACTGCCATGCAGGCATTAAGACAGTCTTTGTTAGAAAAATTTGGCAAAACATGGGTGAGTAGAATTTGTTTTGGTTATGGTGTGATATTGACAGACAGCCGTTTGCCAAATGATGTAATTGATACTTTGGAATACCAAAAGCCCATACTGTGTCATGGTGGTGAGTATCAATTTTTGCAAAACTGGCTTTTAGGTCTTTTTGATTATTGGCAAGAACGTAATAAAGCAATCATGCCCATGGTAGGTATGATAAGCGATGAAATGTTATGTGATATCATTCAATACATTAGACCTAATTTTATGGCTATTGATGACATTTTGGATGATACTAACTTTGACAATATCATCTCTAATAAGATTGATGGTGATATTAATACCGTAAATGAAAAAAATGACACGTATAAAATAAAAATAAATACCACATTAGAGATAATTAACAATCAAACATCATGCCACATATCAAATATATCAATCAATGAATTTTTAAAACAATGCCTAACAAAATTTTATGAAAAAAAAGTGGATAAAGATTATATATTGGCAAAAGATATCACCATTATTACAGATGATAAACAAAAATATGATGAGATAAAAGAGATGATAAAAAATGAAGGCAGACTTGTTAAAACATCCGATGGTTATTCATTTAAACGCAGACAAGCGAATGAACTTACACTTATGATGATACAGGACTTAGCTGTCATACATAATAAAATATTAATCGCAATTATTGAAAAAAGCAGTCCACAAAACTGGCAAAAACTCATTGAACAAAAGGCGAAACATACTGCACAGGTGTTTTACTATTAGTCTTTATACAGCTGATAAAATCATGCTATAATATGCCAAATTTTTATCTGGAAAAAACCATGCCAACCCCCCTAAACCAACGCCACAACGCCAACGCCATTCGCATTCTTGCCATGGATGCTGTCCAAAAAGCCAATTCAGGACATCCTGGGGCACCCATGGGCATGGCGGACATTGCCGAAGTTGTGTGGCGTGAATTTTTAAGCCATAACCCAAAAAATCCCAAATGGGCAAACCGAGACCGTTTTGTGTTATCAAATGGACACGGCTCCATGCTCCTTTATGCCTTGCTACATTTGTCAGGCTATGATTTGACCATTGATGACATTAAAAACTTTCGCCAATTACACGCCAAAACCGCAGGACACCCTGAATACGGTTATGTTGATGGCATTGAGACAACCACAGGGCCTTTGGGGCAGGGCATTGCCAATGCGGTGGGTTTTGCCTTGGCAGAAAAAACCTTGGCAGGGCAATTTAACAAACCTGATAACGCCATCATTGACCATCATACCTACTGCTTTTTGGGAGATGGCTGCCTGATGGAAGGTGTGTCGCATGAGGCCTGTTCATTGGCTGGTACGCTAGGACTTGGTAAACTCATCGTTTATTATGATGACAATGGCATCTCTATTGATGGTGAGGTGGAGGGTTGGTTTTCTGATGACACCGCCAAACGTTTTGAGAGCTATCATTGGCAGGTGTTATGTGTGGATGGACACGATGATGAGCAAATCCGTGAAGCAACTGTGCAAGCCAAAGCCCAGACGGACAAACCAACGCTGATTATCTGCAAAACCGTCATCGGTATGGGCAGTCCCAATAAGCAAGGTAAAGAAGCTAGCCACGGATCGCCACTTGGGGCAGATGAGATTGTACTGACCCGAGCGACATTGGGCTGGGATAATGCCAATGCTTTTGAGATTTCTGATGAGATTTATAAAGCGTGGAATGCGTGTGATAAGGGCGAGTGTTTAGAGAATGACTGGAATGCTCAGTTTGCTGATTATGAAACCAAATACCCCAATGAGGCTGATGAGCTTAAACGCAGACTGTCAGGTCAGTTACCACAAGATTTCTCTGCCAAAGCGGACGATTTTATCAAAGCCTGCCAAACCAAAGCAGAGAGCATCGCCACTCGTAAGGCAAGCCAAAATACCATCGCTGCATTTGCTCCATTGTTGCCTGAGATTTTGGGGGGTTCGGCGGATTTGGCAGGTTCAAACTTGACTCTGTGGCATGGTGCTAAGAGTGTGCAAGCGTATACTGATGGCAACTATGTGCATTATGGTGTGCGTGAATTTGGCATGACCGCCATCGCCAATGGTGTGGCGTTGCATGGGGGTTTTATCCCTTATACCGCCACGTTTTTAATGTTTATGGAGTATGCTCGTAATGCACTGCGTATGTCATCGCTCATGAAACAACGTGTCATTAATGTCTATACCCATGACAGCATTGGTCTTGGTGAGGATGGACCTACTCATCAGCCTGTGGAGCAGATTGCAAGTCTACGCCAAACACCAAACCACTTCACATGGAGACCGTGTGATGCAGTAGAGACCGCTGTGGCGTGGAAGATGGCTCTATACACCACGAACGCTCCAACATCACTCATCCTATCTCGCCAAAACCTTGACCATCAAACTCGCACGGATGAACAAGTTGCCTTGATTGAAAAAGGGGCGTATGTGCTTGCCAAAGAGCAAAGCGATTTACAAGCGATCATCATTGCCACAGGTTCAGAGGTGGCACTGGCAATACAAGCTCATAAAATCTTGACCGAACAGGGCGTGGGCGTGCGTGTGGTATCTATGCCGTGCGCTGAGATTTTTGTAAAACAAGACCGTGATTACATACAAAGCGTTTTGCCAAGCCATGTCCGTCATCGTGTGGCGGTAGAGGCGAGCATTGTTGATTATTGGTATAAATTTGTGGGACTTGATGGCAAGGTCATTGGTATGACGACTTTTGGTGAGTCTGCCCCTGCCAAAGACTTGTTTAACCATTTTGGCATTACTACTGATAAAGTCGTGCAAGCGGTTCAATCACTGATTTGATGATAGATAAGCACAAATAAAATACAAGCCATATAAGGCTTGTATTTTTTTGGATTTTAAGATTGGGCTGACAATGCTTAATTTGCCATCCATCTGTTATTTTGTCATCAGCTTAGATATTGAAATACTCTGGGTATGTTGCCATAATACACACCCAAGCCCACACCTGTTGGCCCATGGTTGGCGAGTGCAACGGTAGATATGGGAATGACAGGAATGTTATAAAGTCCATATTCATTTGCCAAGAGCCTTTTAAATTCATGCGTATGTAGTCCGATGGATGTGTCTACCATATAAATAAAGGCATTTCGGTTGGCAATTTGTTCTATGATGATGTCCGTCATGTGATGCATCACCCGTTCAAATTTACGCACTTTTTCTTTTACCACAACATAGCCATCATCATCAATCCATAAGATGGGTTTTATATTAAGCAAATTGGCAAAAAATCCAGCAGGGGCGGAGAGTCGCTTTCTTTGTATTAAAATGCTCAGGTCGGACAGACTCATGATGAATGTATTGTTTGCTCGCAGTGTGTTTAAGTACTTGATGATGTCAAGCATGGATTTGCCTTCTTGCATCATCAGGTTTGCCTCAAATGCCAATGCCCCCTCGTTGATATTGATGGTTTTGGTGTCATACAGATAAATGTTCATCTTGCCGACGTATTTGGGGATGACTTTTGAGAAATTTTCATGGGCTTGACTAAGCACCGAAGCGGCGGTACAAATTAGCACTTCTTGATACTCTGATTGATACAGTTCATCAAAAATCCTCTCAATCTCTTGGCAGGTGGGTGCTGTTGAATGAACGTCCAAATGTGGGTTGTCATAGAGCATTTGACTTAGGCGGGCGGTATCAATCTCCTTACTGTCTAAAAAATGCTTTCCATTAACCATAATATGAAGTGGCACCAGATAAATGCCGTGTCGTGCCGATAAATGTCCAATACAGGATGTTGAGGTGCTAAGAACGATACGTTTCATGGTTGTTCCTTTGTTTGTCATGGTTTTATTGGGGCGTGCCTGCCCTTTATAATATGACCATTCAACACATTCTAAGAATGATTGACCTGATAAATGGTAATATTTGGTGGTTTAAATCAAAATCCGTTTTATGTTTGGACATATTCTACTCATCTAAGATGTTTGATGGTTAAGATGTTTGGTAATTTTAGGCAATTTGTCATAATACACACCTAAGCCCACACCTTTTGACCCATGGTTGGCAAGAGAGACGGTAGAGACGGAAATAACAGGCACATTAGCTAACCCATAATAATTGTTAAGAAGTTCTTTAAGGTTGCTGGTATAAAAATTCATGGAAGTATCTACTAGGTAGATAAAAGCGTTTTGATTGCCAATATGAGCAAAGGCGGTCTTTGCCATGTGGTTGATACTACGTTCTATGTTGCGGATTTTATCATAAGGGGTAACATGTCCTTTTTTATCTACCCACATGATGGGCTTGATGTCAAAGAAATTGGCAAAAAATCCAGCGATGTCAAGCATGGATTTACCATCAATAATGGCATGAAAAGGTATCAAACGAACGTTGTGGGGTGCATTTATGTGGTTTAGAGCAGAAGAGAATGTGCTAAGAACAATGCGTTTCATGAGAACCTTCATAGATGACGGTAAAAGAGTGGGATGGTTGTGCCAATCCCGAACGTTATTTTTGTGCTTTTGTCAGGCGTTAAATGGGATAAAATGGGATAAAATGGCTTTGGCACTGATTATTATTTTAAATAAATCCATCCAGAAAGTAAACGCCTAAGCAGTGTTTTTTAAGCAACCTGTGTGGGTAGGGTAAATAGTCCTGCATGCACTTGACCGACTTTGGCGGATTTAACAAGGTTGGCAGAAAAAGGGGTAAGTATGCCATCTAAGGCGGTATCGCTCTCAATGTAACACAGTGTGTTGGCGTGATAAAGTCCATGCTCTATGATATCGCTGATGATGTCATGCCAAATGTCAAGCAGATAAGGTGGGTCTATAAAGACGATGTCAAATGGTGTACTGAATGTGGGTAGGGCGTGCTGGGCGGTGTCATTGATGATGGATAAATGGCTTGATGTGAGTTTTAGGATGTCGGCGTTATGTTTGAGGGTACGTGCTTGGGCGGGGTTGGGTTCAACCATGACGACCCAAGAGGCTCCTCTTGATAGTGCTTCAAAACCCAACACGCCTGAGCCTGCACAGACGTCTAGCACTTTGGCATCATAAATGTCTGCCATAAGCCAGTTAAATAGGGTCTCACGCAAGCGGTCAGGGGTAGGTCTTAATCCATCGGCATTAACAAAATTGATACTGCGACGCTTAAATTGTCCACCAATGATACGTACATGGTTGGTCATTTTATGATGGGAGTTGTTTGATTTTGTCATGATGGCTAGGTTTTTTGGTTTATTCATCTTTTTTGTGTTCTTTATCTTGTGCCTTGGCGATTTTGGCTTTAATGGCTTCACGCTTGGCAGTACGAATTTTTGCCAACTCTTCATCATCAGGGGGTGTTATGGGGTTGGTCTCACGTTGGAGTATCCAATAATCAAACAATGCCCGCCCGATGGGGGCAGCCACTTTACCACCACCACCACCATTTTCAACGATGACTGCAATGGCGATTTTAGGGTCATCCACAGGGGCAAAACCTGAAAACCACGCATGGTCCCAATGGCGAGAGCTGATGGCGGTCTTGTTGTAGGTTTTGCCTTGGGCGATAGATTTGACCTGTGCTGTGCCTGTTTTGCCTGCCATGCGGTAACGCGAGGTATAAATGCCTCTTGCCGTACCTCGCTTGACGGTGTCCTCCATGGCAATGTGCATTCTCTCCCAATCGGATTCTTTGCCGTTAAAATGAATCACACCGTCGGGTTTATCAATGATGTTGACAGAGGCTTGACCTTCGGAGCGTTTGAGCAGGTGGGGTGTGAGGTGTTTGCCTTTGATGGCGGTCATGGCAGTAGCATTGGCAACTTGTAGGGGGCTTGCCAAAAACGCCCCTTGTCCGATAGAGACAGAGATGGTCTCGCCTGGTAGCCATTCTTTGCCATAGGTGTCCATTTTCCATTTTGGCGATGGCATGATGCCCCCTTTTTCGTTGGGCAGGTCAATGCCTGTTTTTTTGCCAAAGCCAAATTCACTCATCCAGTCATGAAGTTTATCAATGCCTAGGCGATGGGCGTTTTTGTAATAATAGGTGTCCACACTCATGATGATGGATTTACTCATATTGACCGTGCCGTGTCCACCTTTTTTCCAGTCTCGAAAACGGTGGCTATCGCCTGGCAGGCTAAAATAACCAGGGTCAAAAATGGTATCATCCCAACCCATGATGCCATAATGCAAAAAGCCCATGCTCTCAAAGGGCTTAATGGTGGATGCAGGCGGATAAAGTCCTTGTAAGGCACGGTTGTATAGGGGCTGATCGATGTCTTTTTGGAGCATGCTGTATTCTTTGGTGGAGATGCCAGAGACAAAAGGGTTGGGGTCATAACTGGGATTGGAGACAAAAGCAAGCACGTCCCCATTTTTGGGGTCAAGTGCCACAATCGCTCCACGTCGCCCCGCCAGCTGTTTTTGGGCTGCCATTTGTAGTCCATAATCTAAGCTTAAATACAAATCATTGCCTGCCACAGGGGGTTTGGCGTCTAGCTGTCTTAGGATATCACCGTAGGCATTGGTTTCCACAGACTGATAACCCGGTTTGCCAAGCAAAACCTCTTCATACTGGGCTTCTATGCCTATTTTTCCGATAAGGTCAGTGCCAGCATATAGAGATTTTTTGTATTCATCCTCGGCGATTTTTTTGGCTTCTTTGTCGTTAATACGCCCCACATAACCGATGACATGAGCAAACAGTTCGTCATGAGGGTAAACTCGGGTAAGTTTGGTCTGAATATTAACCCCCCGAAAAAAAGGCTTTCTTTCGCTAAATTGAGCAATCTGCTCTTCGGTCAAGTCCATCTTGATGGTGATGGGGTTTTTTCTGGATTTATCTATTCTTGCCAAAATATCGGCAATATCTTCGTCGGTCAAACCAAAAATGGGTGTCAAAAGTTCTAAGGTATACTTAGGGTCATCAATCTCATCGGGGCTGATGACAGCAGAAAAAACTGGCACATTATCGGCAAGCAAAATGCCATTGCGGTCATAGATATAACCTCGTGATGGCGGATTGGAGATGAGTTTGATGCGGTTGTTGTCAGCGTTGATTTGGTATTTGTCATACTGATGAATTTGTAAAAAACCATACCGAGCAAACAGCCCAACCATGCCAAAAAGTACAACCAACGACGCCACAACCACACGACGTAAAAAAATACGAGTGCTGATATCGTCGTTAGCATGTGATGGAATCATGATAAAAAATAATAACAAAAACCAGTAATTATAGCATATTTTCAAGGACTTATTCAAATTTATCAATCTTTAAAACCAGATATTGGATAAAGATTTGTATGATGATTTTGGCAAAATAAACAAAACTGTGGTAGAATTAGCCGTTTTTGTTTATCCTTTGTTTTAAATTTTGATTTTGTCAATTAGCCAATCGTCTAGTCCATTGCTAAACCCCTAACAAGTGATGATTTATGTTTAACTCCATCTGGCAGGCCTTAGCTGAACATCCTGAATTTATCGCCATGCTCACCATTGCTCCTGTAACGGCTTTTGTTACGTGGGCTCATGTGTGGATGGCGTTAGAGATGTTATTTTACCCCATTAAGTTTTGGGGTATTAGCATGCGTGGTATGCCATGGGGCTTACAGGGTTTGGGCTGGCAAGGCATTGTTCCTGCCAAAGCTGGCAAAATATCAGGGGTCATCGTTGATCAAACCTTATCCAAACTGGGTAATATTGATGAATTTTTGCAGGCGATGGAACCTGAGGAGATGGCACGGTTCATCACCGAAGCCGTGGATAAGAATTTGGAGAGTCTCATCGATGAGGTGATGTTTGAACGCTACTACACACTGTGGAACCATACACCCTATGCCATCAGACGACGAATTTATGCGCACGCTCACAATCAGATGCCAGAGGTGATGAGGTCTTTGGTGATTGACTTAACCAATAATGTTGAAGAATTGGTAGACATGCGTGCGATGATTGTCAAACGCATGGAGAGCGACCGCAAACTCATGGTGGATATGTTTTTGCGAGTGGGTAAAAAAGAGATTAATTTCATTTGGAAAATCAGTGCTGTGATCGGTTTTGGTTTTGGGATTATTCAAATGGGGATTTTTTATTTTGTGCCACAGCATTGGACAGTACCGTTTTTTGCAGCGATTTGGGGAGCTTTGACCAACTGGATTGCCATTTGGATGGTGTTTAATCCTGTTGAACCCAAAAAAATTCCCTTTATCCGTCTATTTTGTTATGAAGATGGTAAATTTAAACCCATGTTGCCCCATTTTCATGTCTACCACTGGCAAGGTGGGTTCATGAAACGTCAAGATGAGGTCTCTGGTGTGTTTGCTAATATTGTTGTAAATGAACTTGTTACCCTTGAAAATATCATGAGTGAGATGATGTATGGTGCTCGTTCAGCAAAAACTCGTGAACTCATGAAAGTGCATTTATATGAATTATTAGAGTCGCCTGTGGTCAAATCCATTTTAAAAGTGGGTATGGATAATAAAGAATTAAACGCCTTTAAAGACACCATCATTGATAAGTCCATCAATGCCACCATGATACCCATGAGAGACCCCAAGCTAAACACATCTCGGGCAAGCAAAATCTTTGGGTTGTTTGAATCTCGCATTCGTGAGTTATCACCCCATGAATTTCAAAATCTACTAAGACCTGCCTTTAAAGAAGATGAGATGACGTTGGTCATTTTGGGGGCAATAACAGGATTATTGGCAGGTTGGTTGCACTTGATTACGGTGTTTTTTTGATGGACTTTTGGTGGTTTGATGGTATTTGTTCATTTAGGGCATGTCTGCTTTTTTATGACAAATAATACCAAATTTATGACAAATACCAAAGGCAGGCACGCCCTAAAAATAAAACCAAATAACCACCGCTAACTTCATGAGAATGTCTTTATGCTAATCACCGAACTGGGGTATTTTGCCTTATTGCTTGCGTTGGTGCTTGCAATGCTACAAACCATCCTGCCTGCACTGGGTGTGATAAAACATCAAATCGCTTGGCAACGTCTTGCTCCAAGCCTTGCTGTGGCAGGGTTTTTGGCGATGATGATGTCTTTTTTGGCACTCATGGCAGGTTTTTTATATAACGATTTTAGTTTGGTGTATGTGGCAAATCAGTCTAACAGTCTTTTACCGTGGTACTATAAGCTGTCGGCGACATGGGGTGGGCATGAAGGTTCATTACTGCTTTGGTTGACGATACTGGCGACGTGGTGCATGCTTGTGGCGGTGTGTAGTCGTGGACTGCCATTGAACATGCAAGCCAGAGTGCTGTCGGTACTCGGTGGGGTGCAAGTGATGATGCTTGCCATGTTGACCTTTACATCAAATCCCTTTGTGCGGACGTTGCCAAATCTGCCTGTGGATGGGGCGGATCTAAATCCTTTACTTCAAGACCCCGGTCTTATTTTTCATCCGCCCATGTTGTATATGGGTTATGTGGGGCTTGCCGTGCCGTTTGCTTTTTGTATGGCAAGTCTGTGGGCAGGTCGTCTTGATGCGGTGTGGACACGTTGGTCTCGCCCATGGACAGTGGCAGCGTGGATATTTTTGACTTTGGGCATTGCCCTTGGTTCATGGTGGGCGTATTATGAACTGGGCTGGGGCGGTTGGTGGTTTTGGGACCCTGTGGAAAATGCTTCCTTGATGCCGTGGCTTGCCAGTACCGCTCTTATCCATTCGCTTGCTGTTACCGAAAAGCGTGGTGTGTTCAAGGCATGGACGATCATGCTTGCCATTTTTGGCTTTGCTCTGTCGCTTTTGGGGACATTTTTGGTGCGTTCAGGGGTGATTACCTCTGTTCATTCATTCGCCGCTGACCCAACTCGTGGCATGGCGATTTTGGCAATTTTGGGAACGGTAATCGGCGGTGGCTTATTGATGTTTGCACTGCGTGGTTGGCGTTTGACCGTGGAGAGTTTTTATCAGTTAAAATCACGTGAAACCATTTTGGTCATCAATAACTTCATTCTTTTGGTGGCGACACTGGTTGTGCTGCTAGGGACACTGTATCCGCTCATCGCTGATGCTTTTCAACTGGGTCAGGTATCGGTAGGCCCGCCGTATTTTAATGCGTTATTTGTGCCATTATCATGGGTGTTACTTGCCTTTATGGGTGTGGGGGCAACCATGCGATATAAATATGATGGTCGTCCACTGCCAAAACTGCTCATTTTGACCGCCATGTGTAGCTTGGTGCTTGGTGCGGTAGGTTGGTATATGATAAATCTGCTTGGTAAGAGCATATCTTTTGACCACACCATTTATATCACAGCAAGCCTGTCGGCGTGGGTGTTGCTGTTTATCGGACTTGACATCAAAGATAAAACTCGCCATGCTAAGGGGCTGATGGATGGACTGCATAAACTTAGCCCAAGCTATTATGGCATGCAAATCGCCCATATTGGTGTGCTGATAACGGCATTGGGCGTGGCAGGTGTGAGTGCATTGAGTGTGGAAAAAGACGTGGCAATGACAGTAGGCGATAGCACGCACGTGCAGGGTTATGATTTTTATTTGCAAGAGTTTGAATTGATACAAGGTTCAAACTATGATGCCACACGTGCAAGCATACAAGTCAAAAAAGACGGTAAGCTCATCACCACGCTCTATCCTCAAAAGCGAAACTATGTTGTCTCTATGATGCCAATGACCGAGGTGGGACTGCGAGTGAGTCTGTTTAATGAATTATATGTTGCCTTAGGCGAGCCGATAATCAAAGATGGCAAGATGGATAACAATACCTGGGCGGTACGTGTGCATGTCAAGCCAATGGTACGTTGGTTATGGCTTGGCTCTATTGTTATGGCGTTGGGGGGTGTTGTTGCCATGCTTGATAAACGTTATCGCATGAAAAAAGTTAAACCGAAATTGGCAAAAACCAACAAAAATGCAGATGGTAAATACGCCCAAACCGATAGCCAAACAAAGGGAATGATGCCATGAAACGCACCCAAAAACGTACGATAATATTTTTAACGCCATTTATCATCTTTGCTCTGCTTATGGTTATGTTCTTTAACCGTTTGGGTCGGCCAACTGACATTGTTGTATCCACAAGCATGAACAAACCTTTACCAGCGTTTCGCTTGCCCTTACTGTCTGACCCAAATCGCATGATGAGTAATGACAATCTACCCAAAATGCCATTTTTATTGAACGTGTGGGGGTCATGGTGTCCAACATGTAAAGTAGAACACCCTTTTTTGATGACGCTACACGCCCAAGGTGTGCCCATGGTGGGCATAAATTACAAAGATGAGCTTGCCGATGCTTTGGGTTATCTGAACCAATATAAAGACCCGTTTATATACTCGGTGCAGGATTTGGACGGCAAATATGGGCTAAGTTTGGGACTGACAGGAGCTCCTGAAACGTTCGTGGTGGACGGCAATGGCGTGGTCTATAAGCACATCACAGGCGAGATACACGAAGGCAACTGGACGGCAAGTATCAAACCATGCATGGACGCCCTAGCTAACCCCCAAGCGAACCAAACCCAAAGAACACAGGCGTGCCAATGATGAAATTTTGTTTAAAACACACGTTGTCCGTACTGGCGGTGGTCGGGACTTTGATGATAAGTACGGCAAGTTTTGGGGCGATTGAGATTTATGAATTTAAAAGTGCCGAAGACGAAGCCCGTTATAAGGCACTCATCGAAGAGTTACGTTGCCCTAAATGCCAAAACCAAAACTTAGCAGGGTCGGACGCTCCGATTGCGGTGGATTTAAAAAACCAAACCTATCAGATGATACAGGACGGCAGGAGCGATACCGAGATTCGCCAGTTTATGTTTGACAGTTATGGCGATTTTATCAGTTATAAGCCACCTGTGCGTCCATCTACGTGGATTTTGTGGTTTTTTCCGCCCATCTTGCTTGTGGTATTTATCCTAGGTTGGCTCTTAAAAGTCAAAAAAGGGCGAGCGGTGGCGGTTGATGAGATCAGTGCTTTGTCCAAAACCGAAGAAGAGCGTGTTGCCCAAATTTTGACCAAGCATCAGCATTCTATGGGTCACATAGACCAAACCCAAAATACCCATACGCAAAATATCCATACTCAAAATACAAAGGATACGCCATGACCCCCACGCTGTTCTTGTTTTTTAGTTTAGCCATGCTTTTATCGGTGGTGTTGGCGTGGGTGGTGATTTATCCGTGGTTTAGCATTCAAGGGATGGCAGACAACCAACTCATGGCGGTTAATGTGGCAGTATTTGGTGAGAGAATTGCTGAATTGCAGGCAGATAAAGATGCAGGGCGTATTGATGATGCGACCTTTAAGGCAGGCGAGATTGAACTAAAACGCCAGTTACTAGATGCCCAAACCCATGCCCAAACCCATGCCCCTATGAGTATAAAAAGCCGTGCCATTGTCATGGTATGGATACCTGTATTGGCAGGACTTGCTTATCTAACAGTCTCCGATCGTACGTCTGTGTTTAAGTTATGGCAAGATATGGATACGGTAGGGCAAGTGGCAGATGATCTGTTGACGGCTAAGACAGATACGCCCCCCAAATGGGCAACCGCTGACAGTACCGCACTCATCAATGCCATGCAAATCAATGTTTATCATCATGCTCATGACCCAAATCGCTGGATGCGACTGTCAGAGTTATTCATGGCATTGCAGGCCACACCCCAAGCCTTAGAAGCACTGTCTCGTGCCTATCGTCTTGATCAAAATAATGATGATATTGCCATGACCTATGCTCAGGCCAGTTTTTTTGCCAATAATGGCGTGTTAGATGCCACTGCTCGTGATGTTCTGCGTGGTGTGCTTTTAAATACCCCAGACCATGAAGGGGCGATGATGATGATGGCGATGGGCGAGACCCGTGCTAATAACTTTACGATGGCAAAGGCGTGGGTTGCCAAACTGCGTGAGAGCATCACCAACCAAGGTGGTGCAAACAGACAATCGGCACTGGCAAGTTTGGATGAACTGATGGCGACCATTCATGCCCAAGAAGCCAAAATGATGGCAGGGGTCAATGTTCATGTGAGTGTGATAAATACGTTGTTGCCTAAAATTGATGAAAACGCTGTACTGTTTGTCTCTATCGTGGATGTGGCAGGCGGTGCCCCTTATGCAGTCAAACGCCTGTCGGTACGTGAGTTGATGCAAGGGGTAACGGTGTCGCTTAGTGATTTAGATGCCATGATGCCCGAACGCACTTTGACGGCAGGGCGTGAAGTGGGGGCAAGCCTTGCGGTAAATGCTCGTATTAGCCACAGTGGTGAAGCGGTCAGTAAATCAGGTGATTTGATGGCGAACCCTGTGATATTACAAAAAGGGCAAAATACGGTCAATCTAGAAATCTCACAAATCGTCCCATAAGTCCGTCATTTGGTCAATACAGTCATTTTTATGGCGGATAATGGTCAAATACCACTTGAACAATGAAGCGATGTGGTTTATAGTGTTATTTTTTGTGGTTTATTGGAGCGTACTTATGCGTATTATTTTATTAGGACCCCCAGGGGCAGGTAAAGGCACACAAGCTCAGTTCATCTCAAAGGAATTTGGCATTCCCCAAATTTCCACAGGAGACATGCTTCGTTCTGCCATCAAAAACGGCACAGAGCTTGGCAGGCTTGCCAAAAGTGTGATGGATGCAGGTCAGCTTGTCTCTGATGAACTTATCATTGATTTGGTCAAAGACCGTCTGACCAAGCCAGATTGTGCCAATGGCTGTATTTTTGATGGTTTTCCACGTACCATCGCCCAAGCCCAAGCGTTGGCAGATGCAGGCGTGGACATTGATTATGTGATTGAGATTAGCGTCCCTGACGATGAGATTGTCAATCGCATGTCAGGTCGCAGAGTTCACCTGCCATCAGGTCGCACCTATCACATCATGCACAATCCGCCAAAGGCAGATGACAAAGATGATTTAACAGGTGAGGAGCTGGTGCAACGTGATGATGACAAAGAAGATGTGGTCAGAGACCGCCTGTCGGTATATCATACCCAGACCGCCACACTCGTGGGTCATTATCAAGCAGTGGCTCAGTCTGGTGAGAATGCCCCATCTTATCATAAATTTGATGGTATTCAATCCATTGATGTGGTCAAAGAGCAGATTTTTTCGGTGTTAAAAGGTTGATTTTCTACCAAAGGGCGTACCTGCTTTTATGGTCAAGTTTAAAAAATCCGCCCAATTTTATTGAGCGGATTTTTTTAGTGCTTAAAGTATTATTTGGGCATTAAAGTATCATTCGTAATTTTCAATGCTCGGGCAAGCACAAATCAGATTTTTATCGCCATAAACATCATCCACCCGACCCACCGAAGGCCAGAACTTATGTGCCTTGATATAAGGTAATGGGAAGGCAGCTTCTTCACGGCTATACGGATGCGTCCATTCGCCTGTTATAACAAAGGCGGTGTGTGGGGCATTGACAAGTGGATTGTCATCTGGTGTCCAACCATCTTCGCCTGTTTGCACCTTTAAGGCCTCTTGTTTGATTTGCTTTAAGGCACTGATGAGGCGGTCAATCTCTGCTTTGCTTTCAGATTCTGTTGGTTCAATCATGAGTGTGCCTGCCACAGGAAATGACATGGTTGGTGCATGAAAGCCATAATCCATCAAACGCTTGGCAATGTCAGTTTCAGAGATGCCTGTTTGTGCTTTTAATGGGCGAATGTCAATGATACATTCATGAGCCACACGCCCATTTTTACCAGTATATAAAACAGGATAATCTTCGCTTAGCTTAGTTGCGATATAATTGGCGTTAAGCAGTGCTTGTTTGGTGGCTGATAAAAGACCATCACGACCCATCATGGTGATATACATCCATGAAATTGGCAGGATATTTGCCGAACCATAAGGAGCGGCTGAAACCGCCGAACAGTCAGACTGGGCATTAAACACAGGTGCAACACGATGATTTGAGATAAAAGGTGCTAAGTGTGATTTTAGACCAATTGGCCCCATGCCAGGCCCGCCACCACCATGTGGGATGCAAAAAGTTTTGTGTAAATTCATGTGTAGCACATCTGCCCCGACATCAGCTGGCTGCATGATGCCAACTTGTGCATTCATGTTAGCACCGTCCATATACACCTGTCCACCGTGAGCGTGAATCATATCACAAATATCACGAATGCCCTCTTCAAAAACCCCATGCGTTGATGGATAAGTAATCATCAAAGCACCAAGCTTATCGCTGTGTTCATCACATTTGGCTTTTAGGTCATCAATGTCCACATTACCATTATCATCGGTTGCAACGACCACAACTTTCATGCCCATCATCTGGGCAGTTGCTGGATTGGTGCCGTGTGCTGAGCGGGGGATTAGGCAGACATTACGCTCATCTTGACCCATACTTTCATGATAGCGACGAATGGCGAGCAAGCCTGCATATTCACCAGATGCCCCTGAATTGGGCTGCATGCTGATTTCATCAAAGCCTGTGATGGCTTTTAGCTGGGCTTGTAGGCTCTCAATCATCTGAATGTAGCCTTTGGTGTCTTCGCTGGGTGCAAATGGGTGCACATTTGCAAACTCATCCCAGGTGATGGGCAACATCTCACTGGTGGCGTTTAATTTCATGGTACAAGAACCCAATGAAATCATTGAACGGTTCATCGCCAAATCCTTATCCTCTAAGGATTTTAGGTAGCGTAGCATTTGGTGTTCGGTGTGATGACTGTTAAACACAGGATGGGTTAAAATGTCATCTTGTCTTAATAAATCGCCCAATTGAATCTGGATGGCATCAAGACTGCCTTTGACCCCAAAGATTTGACACAGTTCATCAAACTCTGCTTCATCGGTGAGTTCATGAAATGATACAGAAATACCGCCATTGTCATGCTGCCATAAGTTGTAGCCTTTGTCTTTGGCGGTCTTAAAAATCGTTTGTGCCTGCCCTCCACATTCAACCAGTACGGTATCAAAAAACACATCATGACGCACTGCCAGCTCTGATGATTTGACCGCTTTGGCAAAGGCGACCGCTAGGGCATGAATGCGTGTGGCAATGCGTTTTAGCCCTACCGCCCCATGATAGACGGCGTACATGCCTGCCAGATTGGCAAGGAGTACTTGACTTGTGCAAATGTTTGAATTGGCCTTTTCACGGCGGATATGTTGTTCACGGGTTTGTAGTGCCATGCGTAGGGCGGTATTACCTTGGGCGTCTTTTGATACGCCAATGATGCGACCAGGTGCCGAGCGTTTGTCTTTGTCTTTAAAGGCAAAATAGGCAGCATGTGGCCCACCAAAACCCATCGGAATGCCAAAACGCTGTGTGCTTCCCAAAGCAATATCAGCTCCCATATCAGCAGGGGATTTTAAAAGCACAAGGCTCATGATATCGCTGGCAACGATGGCATAAGCTCCGTTGTCTTTGACAGCGGTGATGACATCGGTCAAATCCACCACATCGCCATCTTTACCGACATACTGGAAAAATGCCCCAAAAAACTCACCATTTTTGGCAACATCAAAATCGCCCATCACAATTTCAAAGCCAAAATATTTGGCACGAGTATGAATGACATCAAGGGTCTGTGGGTAGGTACGCTCATCTACAAAAAAGGCGTTGGATTTTGATTTACTCACACGCCTAGCCATCGCCATCGCCTCAGCGGCGGCGGTTGCTTCATCCAACAGGCTTGCCCCTGCCAAATCCATGCCAGTTAGGTCAATACAAACTTGTTGAAAATTAAGTAAAGCTTCAAGCCGACCTTGGGCAATCTCAGCTTGATAGGGAGTATAGGCGGTATACCAACCGGGGTTTTCTAGCACATTTCGTTGGATGACCGCAGGCAGGCGAGTAGGGGAGTAGCCTTGACCGATATAGCTTTTGGCGACGGTAATATTATCTGCCATGGTACGCAGTTTTGCCAAGGCATTATGCTCACTCATGGCTTTTGGTAAATCCAAATCTTTATTCAGACGAACGGCTTTGGGAACGACAGCATCAATAAAGCTGTCCAAATCATCAAAACCAACGGTTTGTAATAAGGCTTGTTGTTCATTGGCATCTTTACCAAGATGACGATGAACAAAAGCATTTTCATAGAATAATTCTGAAAAATTGTTAAATGACATAAAGTTTTCCTTGTGCTGGGCTTTAAAAGTTAGTCAATGGGTGTTTAAATTGATTAACCATTGATGGATGATTGATATTTTATCAATTATTTGCCCATTTAATTGCCAATAATACAGGATAAAGGTATATCAGATGGGGCATGTGGTAAAATCAAATTTGCCAATGGCTAATCAATTTAAACAATTTAAACAAGGGCAAATTTTTACCCTTGCTTGATGATTTGAACAGTTTAATGATTTAAACAGCTTACAAAGCACTCTGGTACTCTTCGGCACTAAGTAGGTCATCATAATCGGCCACATTGGCAGGTTTGATTTTAAAGAACCATGCTTTGCCATAAGGGTCTTCATTGGCAAGCTCTGGACTGTCTACCAGCTCTTCGTTAATCTCAACGATTTCACCTGCGATTGGGGCATAGACATCGCTCGCTGCTTTAACTGATTCTACAACGGCAATCTCTTCATCAGCAGAGACGGTGCGACCGACTTCTGGCAACTCAACAAATACCACATCACCCAGCAAATCTTGGGCGTGGTCTGTGATACCAACGGTGATGATACCGTCATCTTCTAGTTTTAGCCATTCGTGGCTGGCAACATATTTTAAATCAGCGGGGATATTACTCATGGGTCTCTCCTGTGAGTTTGGTGAATAAATGGGGGTTAATGGGTTAAAAGGGTGTACTTAAAAGCGGTGTACAAGGATTGTCAAGCTATTGATAGACGCATTGTTTGCTTGCTTCATCATAACGACCGCCATCATCTAAGCATGTGTCTTTGGCATCACAGCCTACCAATAATAAAATAACCAAACCTGCACATAGGTATTTCATATGATTTCAATTCCTAAATCAATTTCTAAACATAATAAAACGAACATAAAGACCCAAAAGCACGCTTGATGCTTTTGGTCAGTTTTTCGGTATACAATCAATCAAATTGCTTTTTGCCATGTCTGACAAATGGTAATTTGAGTACACGCACATCCATCTCTTTGCCACGCATGATAACTTTGGCATGCTCGCCTGTAAAGCTGGCAGGCACACGAGCGATGGCGATGGATTGGTTTAGAGTTGGGGAGAATACTCCGCTGGTGGTGATGCCAGACCCATCTTCGGTAATCACTTCCATGGCAGCACGAAGTACACCGCCTTTGGCAAGTAGTAACCCAACTTGACGCATTTTGATGCCGTCATTTTTTAGGGCGATAAGGGCGGATTTGCCGATAAAATCACGATTTTCATTTTTTAAATCAACCGTCCATGCCATGCCTGCTTCTAGGGGGCTGACATCGTCTGTCATGTCGTTGCCGTATAGATTCATGCCAGCTTCCATACGCAAAGTATCTCTGGCACCAAGTCCACACGGAGCAACACCTGCTTTGACAAGCTCATCAAAAAACAAGACCGCCTCATCTGCTGGCATGACCACCTCAACGCCATCTTCGCCTGTGTAGCCTGTATAAGCGACAAACCAATCATCACCCAAATCCACACCGACAAAGGGTTTTAGGGCATTGACTTTGTCTGTCCATTCAAGCTTGACGGCAAGAAGTTTGGCGATGGCATTTGGCCCTTGGATGGCAAGCATGGCAACATCATGGCGTGGGGTCAAAGTTACACCAAATGCCCCGCCAACTTTGGCAAAGTGTGCAGAGTCTTTTTCACGGGTTGCACCGTTTGAGATGATGCGATAAGCACTCTCATCTTCGTTCATGCGATAGACGATAAGGTCATCGATGACGCCGCCATCATCGTTTAGCATGGCAGAATATAAAGCCTTACCGACAAAGCCTAATTTGGCAACATCGTTAGCAAGTAGCTTTTGTAAAAAGGCTTTGGCGTTATCACCGCTGATGTCGGTAACCAGCATGTGCGAGACATCAAACATGCCTGCGTCTGTCCGCACGGCATGGTGTTCATCAATTTGTGAGCCATAATTGACAGGTAACTCCCAACCGCCAAAATCAACAAGTTTGCCATTGTGTTCGGTGTGAGCATCAAATAAAGGGGTGCGTTGTGGAGCGGTCATGAGGTGTCCTTAACTTTATGACTTTATGGGATTTTCTTGATTATTATTAACAAGTATTAAAAAGTTATTAACAACAATAAAAACAAAAAATCCTATGGGTAGATTGTCAAAAAACACCCCATCTGTCCTGTTACCTGAGATTTTCGTCAGGTGATTTGTCAGTTGTCAAATCAAATCACCCACTTGTTCCCTTCGGTGGTGCAAGCACGCTCTCCAGAGTGGTTAATTTATGTGTTATCATAAATTAAGTCTTTCAGTCCTTGTTACCTGAGCGATTATAGGGGGCTTTAAATCCTAAAAAATAAATTTAAGATTTACAACATTACGCCTTCGGTGATTGCTTTTGCAACACTCTCCTGAAAAACATCCCTATTATGAAAAAAAATGCTACAATTTACAAGCAAAATTTGCAAATTTTGTAAAATAATTTGTAAAATTGAGTTCATGCAATTATTATGCAATGAAATATTAATGTTTAAGGTACAAAAATGCACTGTGATATTTATAAATTTCCAAAAAACCCTGACTGGTATGTCTATATCGCCCGCCCAAATTATCCTGATGATACCGATGAGATTTGTGATTGGTTTGAGGTATTACCATCTGATATGCGGTCAACATTGGGGTTTGGTCAATTTGTCATGCACCTAGATTTGTCATCAAGACAAAAATTGGCTCAGGTGGACATTCATCAAGTTAAAGCCAAACTTAACGAACAAGGCTATTATGTTCAAGCACCACCAACGCATGTATTAACCCAGCAAGCCCTTGTCAAAGCCAAATCTTTGCAAGACAAAAAATATGATTAAAAATTATTAATTTTTCCAAAAACATGCTACAATGGGAAGATTATTTTTGTAACTGACAAATTATGCAATGGTTAAAAGAGCTTGTTAAAAGCCTACCCTTAGATGTTATTAGCGAATACATTGCCAAACTTGTGATTTGGTGGTCAAATTTGGTTAAAGACATTCCAGATAAGGACTTGCCGTTTTTAGCATATATGGGTGCGTCTGCTTTGGTGCTACTTTTGCTCATATTTGTGGCACGTGTCATGCCACGCCCCATTGGTGGCATGTTGTGGGCGTTGGCGTTAGCAGTGCTTTTGACCCCCGGTGATACATTGACGGGCACAGGACAGATTGCCCCTGCGGTAGCAAATGTGGCTCACAGTGTTTTGATGGGCGATGTATCAGAGGCAAGAAATGCTTTTTTACCAATTTTGGCGGTGTTTATTATGTTGCTATTTTTGGGGGCGATTTGGCAGGTTTTACGTGGGATAATAGAGGTAAATATTGCCAAAACCAAACAAAAATCACGCATCCAAGAACAAAAAAGACTGCTTGAAGAGATGGATAAAAATATCCAAAAATCTTAAATCACCCTTTTTTTTATAAAAAAATTCGTGTATAATAGCCAACCTTGTTAAATGATTGGTTTGTATCAATCAATTTTCAATCTCCTTGCTGTTATCTGTGATAATGGCTGTTTTAATCCGTAGGGAGTCCTTATGAGACATTATGAAGTGGTGCTACTGGTACATCCAGACCAAAGCAACCAAGTTGCCGACATGGTAACTAAGTACCGTTCTATCGTAGAAGATAATGGCGGTAATAACCATCGCCTAGAAGATTGGGGTCGCCGTCAATTGGCTTATCCAATCAATAAAATCCACAAAGCACACTATGTTTTGCTAAACATTGAGTGTAACGATGAGACATTGGCACAGTTAGAAGAGTTGTTCAAATACAACGATGCCATCATTCGCAGTCTTATCATTCGCCGTGATGAAGCCATTACCGAACAATCTCCTTTGGCAAAAGAAGCCGAAGACAAACGCACTCGTAAAGCCAACCGCCGTAACGATGTTCGCACTCAGGAAACTGAGAGTGAAGACAATGCAAGCGAATAATTAAGGAGATAACTCATGGCTCGTTTCTATCGTCGTCGTAAATTCTGCCGTTTCACCGCAGAAGGCATTACCCACATTGATTATAAAGATGTTGAACTTTTAAAACAATACATCAGCGAAAATGGTAAAATCACTCCAAGCCGTATCACGGGTACTTCTACTAAGTATCAACGCCAGCTTGCAGTTGCCATTAAACAAGCTCGTTATTTGGCTCTATTGCCATATACCGACAACCACAAGTAATTAGGAGACCATCATGCAAGTTATTCTATTACAGCGTGTCGTTAATCTTGGTAAGCTTGGCGAGACTGTTGATGTAAAAGCAGGTTACGGTCGTAACTATCTCATCCCACAAGGCAAAGCACTGCCTGCTAATGAAGCAAATATTGCTAAGTTTGAAACTCGCCGTGCTGAGCTAGAAGCACAAGAAGCCCAAGAACTACAAGAAGCCCAAGAACGTGCTGATGCTCTGTCAGACGTGAATGTCATCATGCGTGCCAAAGCAGGTGATGAAGGTAAATTGTTCGGTTCTATCGGTACTCGTGATATCTCTGATGCACTGACCGCTTCTGGCTTGCCAGTTGATCGTGCAGAAGTGAAGTTGCCAGAGGGCACACTGCGTCAAGTGGGTGAATATAAAGTTACCATTCAGCTACATCACGATATTACTGCTGACATTCTTGTTACCATTTTGTCAGAAGATGGCGAGAACAAGGTTGATGAAGATGATGAATGATTAATCATTATACATTAAAATCCCCAATCTTTTTAGTTTGGGGGTTTTTATTTGTCTGATAAAACCTTATTACTCAAATAAGTCAAGTGGTATTTTTGATTAACATTGGCAAAAACCACTCATGTTTGGATGGGTGCTTTTTTGATTGTATCATGACATCAATGAGTGTTCGCCCCAGATGCACAGAATAAGAATCCATTTTCTTGTGCCATCAAGTCCAGTTCATGCAATTCACAACGAACAAAAAGGACAAAGCAGTCATGGTTTTGACTGACATCATCCATGAACTCATCAGGTAAATTTTTGCTTAAAAGTCGCCAAAAGTCAAGCGTGTTAAGATTGGCGTATCTTAACAACAATTCTTTAATTTTGTCTTTGTTTTTAAGCAGTAATTGATACAGTTTAGTATCGGTTAAGTTGTCATCATCGGACGAGTTGAGATTGTTGTGTGTTATAGGTTTTATTTGTGATTTATCACTCAAAGAAAAATAATCGCCGTGATTGATTTTTTGATGTATCACGCCATCAGTGTTTAGCAGGAGTTGCCTAAAAGTTTTACAACCAAAATCTTTTGGATTATAGCCTTTATTCTTTAATTGAGTGCCTAAATAACCAATATGTATCCACGCATCATCTTTTGAGTTATTTTCATTAATGGCGGCTAGGATATCACTGAGTAATTGCTGGTTATTTATTTTGTCAGAATTGTCAGTTTTGGCTTTTGACAGCTCTGAATTATTTGGTTTTTCACGGACATTTAACGTGGTCTTGTTAACTTGTTTGGTTTCAAATAAACTTATCTTCTTAATCAATAAACCCCATTTTTTAAAACCATAAGTATTTGGTTCTAATTTTGAATAATGATTGTTTAAATATTGAATGACCGTACCAAAATTTGCCCAACCATTTTCTTGGTTTTTGGCAATACTTTCTTTGATGGCATTGATTAAAGTTAATTCTTTATCAAGTTTTTCTCCGGACCATTGTGTATTAATTGAATTTGTAGAGTTTATGGTGGGTCTAATCCTGATATAAATGGTAGAATTTTCCTTTTTAATCTCAAAGATATCTATGACATCAATCAGCTCATAAAATTTATCATAACCGTAATCATCAGATTTAATGGTTGGATATTTTTTTTGAAAATAAGATGAAAATACGGCATAATTTACCCAACCGTCATTATCCATTTTGCTGTTGTTAATGGCATCTTTTAAGGCATTTAGTAGTTTAGTGTTGCATTTTAATTGACTGGCAGGAATTTTTGCTGTCGGTATGGTGGTATTTGGGTTTTTTGGTGAGACATGAACAGATGGTGTGCATGGTAATTCAAAGAACTTTGAACATACTTGACGAAATTCTTTAATGGCTTTATGTTCACCGAAACCAAAGACCTGAACATTGCCCTGTCTTAGGCGTAATGCCAAACCAATAAAATCGCTGTCTGATGAGATAATGCAAAAACCATCATACTTACCTGCATGCCACAAATCAATGGCATCAATGGCAAGAGCAAGGTCGCTAGAATTTTTGCCTGTGCTATAACTGCTTTGGCGTTTTTTCTCAATGGCGTATTTTAAAATGGCATTTTCCCAAGATGATAAATTCGGTTTGGTAAAATCACCATAAATACGTTTGGTGGTTATCTGACCAAGATGATTGATTTGCTCAAAAATCCAATCAATCCTTTGATGGCTGACATTATCTGCATCAATGAGAACAGCGATATCATGTAACATATTTATTCCGTTTATGTTGTTAGCTGCCACCTTGTGTCGTGGCAGTCTTAAATATCATGATTTATGCCAAAGTCGCTCCTGCTACCATGCTGTCGGGCAGTAATACAACGGTCAATTGCCCATCTTTTTCAGCTGATAAAATCATGCCTTCACTAATGCCAAATTTCATTTTACGGGGGGCAAGGTTGGTTACACAAATCACCGTTTTGCCTTGCAACTCTTCGGGTTGATAAAATTTGGCGATACCGCTAAACACATTGCGAGTTTGTTTTTCACCTTTGTCATCCACATCTCCCACATCAAGGGTAAATTGCAGTAATTTGTCTGCCCCTTTGACGTGGTTGCATTCAAGAACTTTGGCGACTTTCATCTCAACTTTGGCAAAATCATTAATGTTAATAAAGGTGTTTTGGTCGGTGGTTTCCACAGGCTTACTCTCTTTTTTGGATTTTTGGGCTTTTTTGGTGTCGGTTGGTTGTAGGTTTTCTTTTGAGTTATCAACCATGGCTTGCACTTTTTTGGGGTCAATGCGTTGCAAAAGTGGCTTAAATTCATTGATAGAGTGCGTTAAGACGTTAAAACGTTCATCAAAATTCATCGTCTCAACATTTAAGAATGAGCGAGATTGCTCGGCAAGCGTTGGCAACACAGGCGATAAATAGACCATGATTTTGTGAAATAGGTTTAGCCCCACCGAACAGATGTCTTGGACTTCTTGGCTGTTTGGATTTTCTTTGGCAATTGCCCATGGTTTTTTGTCATCAATGTACTGATTGGCAAGGTCGGCAAGTGCCATAATTTCACGAATGGCACTGCTAAATTCACGCTTTTCGTAGTGTTTGATGATGTGTTCGCCAGCATGGATGAATTGATTGACAAGTTTGGGTTCGGCACAAGTATCGGAGAGTTTATTGGCAAATTGAGTATTGATAAATTTAGCACAGCGACTGGCAATGTTCACCACTTTACCAACAAGGTCAGCATTGACTTTGGTGATAAAATCATCAAGATTTAAATCCGAATCCTCCACTTTATCAGACAACTTTGAGGCAAAATAATAACGCAGATATTCAGGGTTTAGGTGTTTTAGATAGGTTTCAGCTTTGATAAATGTGCCACGAGATTTGCTCATTTTTTCACCATTAACGGTCAAAAAACCATTCACAAATAGAGCTGTGGGTGTACGATAATTTGCCCCAGAGAGCATGGCAGGCCAAAACAGAGCATGAAAATAAACGATGTCTTTGCCAATGAAATGATACACTTCGGTGGTGCTGTTCGGATTCCAATAGTCGTCAAATGACAAATTAGGGCGATGGGTGGTCAAGTAATTTTTAAAACTTGCCATATAGCCAATTGGAGCATCTACCCACACATAAAAATATTTATCGTCTGTATTTGGGATTTTAAAGCCAAAATAAGGAGCGTCTCGGCTGATATCCCAGTCGGTAAGTCCTGCCTTGAACCACTCGTCTAATTTATTGGCGATAGAGGCGGGCAATCGTCCTTCATCTCGTGTCCATTTTTGTAAAAACTTGGTAAAGTTCGGTAATTTAAAAAAATAATGGTCAGATGTTTTTTTGATGGGTGTTGAATCACTTAGGGTAGAGCGTGGGTTGATAAGTTCGGTGGCATTGTAGGTCTTGCCACACACTTCGCACGAGTCGCCATATTGGTCATCTGCCTTACATGCTGGGCAGGTGCCTTTGATAAAGCGGTCGGACAGAAACATTTGTTTTTTGGGGTCAAAAAGCTGAGTCACAGGTTTGATGACAATGTTGCCTGCCTTGTGATTGGCAAGATAAATCTCTTTGCTGTATTGGTAATTGGTGTCTGAGTGTGTGCTGTCATAATAATCAAAAGATACACCAAAACGGTCAAAGTCTCGTTTATGTTCAATCTGTACGCTTTGTATTAGCTCCTCTGGTGTGATGTTATTGTCTTTGGCACGAAGCATAATCGCTGTCCCATGAGCATCATCGGCACAGACATAAATCACATCATGTCCCATAGACCTCATGGCACGCACCCAAATATCAGCTTGGATATAGCCCAAAAGATGCCCCATATGGATAGAGCCATTGGCATAGGGTAGGGCGTTGGTAACAAGAATTTGGCGTTTGGCTGTCATGATGTGCGTACCTGTTGTTTTAAAAGTTTATTTAAAATAATAAAAATGGTGATTATTATAGCCTAAAAACTCTGATAAAACCATGATAAAATGGGGTATAATGGGGCAAATTTCTGGGACAGTCCTATGCAAAAGATTATTTCACTAAAACAAGAATTACTGGACATTGTTGATAGTATCACGCCAATCATGTTCTTTTGGTTAAATGCGGCGGTGTGGTCGCTACTGCTGATTTGTGGATATTTGCTATTGGGTTTTTGGCAGATATTCATCATAATCATCATGGTGGTGTTGATTTTATCTTCGGTATATCATTACAGAAATCCGCCCATTAGAAATAATCAATTTATCTTTACCACGCCCATTTTTGCTTTGGCGTATGGTTTTGTCATTAATTCAGGCATATTATTCCAAGATGACTTTATCACGGATAAATCACAATTATCCAGCGTTATTGCCACCGTACCTGCCGAATATGAATATGTCCGAATAGGTGGTGGTAAATACTCTCGCACGCATCATTATTTTGTCATTGGCGATGTTAAATTACACTGCTCTGATGATAATTATGATGAATGTGAAAAAGCGTATGCCTATAAAGACCAAACAGCAACGGTATTATATGCTGATGGACTGTTATATGATATGGAAGTGGATGGAAAAAAGATATATGAATTTAATGAACAACTTGCCAAATTCCAACATGACAGACAAAAGAAAATCTATGAATTTATCACATCATTGGTATTATTTGGTATTCCATCTTTGGTGTTTTTCTTTTTAAATAAACGGGTCATTCGAGATATTGAAATCATCGAAGATTATAAAAAAGAAAAAACCAAAAAACCTTTAAATATTAAATTTAAAAATGACAATAATACCGACAAATCAGCAGATGAAAAAAGGCAACACAATTTGGGTCATAATAGATTTAATAAAAAGAATGCTGATTATAAACAGCGATTACATGATAAATTGTCTGCTCAAAGATTAAAACAACAGCAAATCAAGGCACGCATTGGTGGGGGTGGTATTGCTTGGTCGATGTTATGTATTTTATTAGCGGTGGTAACATTTTTATTGGCTTTTGTGATGCTTGTTATGGACTCTTATGTGGGGATGGTTGCCTATCTATTATTGGTGGTGGGTTTTGCTTATTTAACAAAGTTACCTAGCAGGCATGCCAAAGCAGAAGTGGACGATTATTATGAGATGAGTGAATATGAAGAATTGGCGGATTTGGAAGAATATGATTTAACAGGTATTTATCATTATATTAGTGTGATTGGCTGGTTTGGGCTGTATATATTTTCTCCGATTGCGTTATTTTTATTGGTTTTTGTTTTTGAATATATCAAGAGCGGTGATATTAATGTGGCGATTGTGGTGGGGGTTTTTGTGTTATTAGTGGTGGGTATACTTTATGTGATTATCAAAAGGGCAAAAAATATGAGAGATTGGGCGCTCGAATAAATTAAAATAAATTAATTTAGAATAAAATAAGGGCGGTTATGAACCGACCCCCAAATCTTAGACACAAGATTAAAGGTTAGGTTGATAAAGCTAAGTGGTTTGACCAAGGACTAAGTTTCTGTACTTCACAGGACTTAGTCCTTTTAGTTTGGTCTTTATTCTACACCCCTCAAACCACAAAATCACCACACACCCCAACCTCTGTCTGAATGAATGATGGGTTTATCGTCTTTGTTTACCAAGCTTAACTTATTTAAGGCATCATCAAGCATCTCTTTGACCAACCCATAGTCTGGTCGTTCATTGAGAGCATAACTGACAATTTCTCCATTAAACAAGTCTATGATGGGCGATAGGTAGAGTTTTTTCCCTATCACTTCGCCAGTTTGTGCCTTATCTTGCACCTTAAACTCTGTCACATCAGTTGCCCACTTTTGATTAGGTCTTGTGGCTTTAAAGTCTCTTTGTAGGACATTGTCTTTTATCTTGTCTTGGTGTTCGCCTTGATAAGATGAGTAAGCTTTGTATTTTCGTTGTCTGATTTTGGATTTTAAACCAAGCTCTCGCATGAGTCGTTGTGCTTTTTTATGGTTGATGACAATGCCCTGACCAGCAAGTGTTTGATTAAGCTCTGCACAAATCCTACGATACCCATACCTGCCTTTGTGGGTGTGGTAAATGTGCTTGATTTGTTCTTTTAGGGATAGGTCTTTGTCTTGCTGTTTGTTTTGTTTTAGGTGGTAATAAAACACACTTCTTGGCAGGTTTGAAACTGCCAGTAGGTTGTTAAGTTTGTGTTTATGCCTTAATTCTTGAACAATCAGGACTTGTTCTTTTGTTGTGCTTCTTGTTCCTTTTGACGAATTAAGGCATCTAGCTTTTTTAGGTAGTCGTTTTCTGCTCTAAGATAGGCAAGTTCAGCAAGTAAGTCATCAACGCTTTTTTCATTGTCTGGTTTGGCTTGCTAACTTGGTTTGCTTGTTGTTTTGTTTGTTTGACATTGCTTTTCTGCCTTTGGGTTTGGGGGTGAGTCCCATTATACCAAAGCTTTGATAAGACTTTAACCAGTTTGACAGTAAAGCAGGTTGTGGTAGATTAAGCTCTATGGCAAGCTGAGTTAGGGATTTGCCATTTTGAATTTGTTTGATTGCGTTAAGTTTAAAGTCTGTGTCATAGACAGCTTTGGTACTTCGTCTTTGAATACCATCAATACCGTGTGTTTGATAGAGTTTGACCCACTGTTCAACAATGCTTCTGTGGATAGGTTAAACTGTTTAGCGGTTTGTTTGTAACTGTGTCCGTTTAGATAATATGCTATTACAGACAGTTTAAAGTCGGTGGTGTATTTTGCCATAGAAAGCACCCCAAAGGTTAGTGTGTGGGTGGCGAGCTTTGGGGTGCAGTTCATGATTATATCGCCCTTGTTTTTAAATTGCCTTTATTTCTTAAATGAATTTATACAAATTTTAAATGTCCACCTTTTTTGGGTGGCTCATCATCGCCGTCATCGTCAGTGTCATCTATGTCATCAGGGTTGTCAGGTGGGGGGGTGTAGCCGTCATATTCGCTAGGGTCAAAGAAAAAGCCCTCATTTGGGTCTTCTTTGGCATAAATGCCCTCTACTGCTTGCATGGGTATCCAAATGTCTTTTGAGACACCGCCAAATCGCCCTTGAAAAGACAAAGCATCATTGTCTATCATAAGATTATTGGTGGCTTGATAAGAGATGGCAAGTACCAATTTGCCCTCTCGGGCGTATTCACTAGGAGCGAGCAGTTGGGGGTGAGTGGCATCTACCAACAAATAAGGGGTAAAACTGTTGTCACTAAGCCATTCGTGCATGGCACGGACAAAGTAGGGTCGTTTTGGGGTAAGCATGATTGTCTCCTTGTGGTTGGTTAAAGTGAGTGCAATGATTAAAAATCATCATCGTCAATAGGGGTAACGAGCGTTTTTTGAAAACTCTCTCTTGCCGACAGTCGTGTCTGATACGCCAGTAGTGGTTTGCACAGCTTATCAGGCAGGTTAATGCCGAGTGTTGGTAGGCGGTGCAAAAGTGGTAATAATAACACATCACACAGCCCAAACTCATCTTGCATGAAATAATTATGACGAATGAACAAAGGGGAGAGCGTGATGAGCGAATCGGTCAAGGTCTTTTTGGCATAAGTCGCCTCTGATGGGTCAAAGCTGTCAGGATGGGTCATTAAAATCCGTCCAAGCGAAAGCCAGTCTTGTCGCAGTCGCCAGGCCAACTGGCGTACTTTTGCTCGCTCTTTGGGGGTAGGTGGTAATAATTTGTTAGCACCATGTCTTTCTTCTAGGTATTCAAAAATCACCATCAATTCATACAATGCCAAATCTCGCCCTACAAGTACAGGTAGGGTGTTATAGGGGTTTAGTTCAGCAAGGTATTCAGGACGGTCATCAGGCAAGTAGGAGAATTGGTGGTTTATGCCTTTTTCTTCTAACAAAAACCGCACCACATGGCTGTCATAGCCATCATCGCCATAGAGTAGAAATTGGGTGGGTAGAAGATGAGAAAAATCTGCCATGATGTGAATGGTTCTGTTTTTGGGTATTTAGTGTAACAAAAATTTTGGTAAAAGTGTGTAAATTTTATCAATGAAAAAGACCGATGATGTATCGGTCTTTTTGGTTGGGGCAGTTTACTTGACATCTTTCCAAAATTCTTTGTTAAGCAGATATACCGGAATGAGCAAGACAAGCAAAAACAGTAGCACAAACGCACCATATATTTTACGTTCATGACGTACAGGCTCTGCCATCCATGCCATGAAGTTTACCAAATCGCCCACACGAGCTTCATACTCTTCTTTACCAAGCTCTTTTTGCATATTGTGTAATACATGGGGCATGGCAGCGTTGGCAAGTACTAAGTTATTAGAACCCCAAGGACGGCTTGGGTCTTCATAAAATGATAACAGATAGGTATACACCCAATCATCACCACGTAGGCGAGTCTCTAACGACAAATCAGGTGGTGCTGCACCAAACCATAAAGCCTGAGTATCAAGGTCAATCTTAGCGGTTACATGGTCACCGATTTGGTCGGTGGTTACCATGAGGTATTTTTCCATGAGTTCTGGCGGTATTTCTAGATCTTGGGCAATGCGTGAATGACGCACGTATTGGGCCGAGTGACAGCCCACGCAGTAGTTCATGAACGTTTGGGCACCACGTTGTAGTGAGCCTTTGTTGGTTAGGTCAATGGGAGCTTTACTACATTCTAGGGTAACTTTACTGCCATCAGCTTCGGTAAATTCACCACAGCCATGACCACCTGCCGCTAGGGCAGATGATGACATTAGCATACCACTGACCAGCAGAAGACCAGCACCAAGCGATTTTAGGGTAAATGCTTTCATCAGTGATCTCCTCCTGTAACACGTTCGGGGGGTTGCTTGCACGTCTCCATGGATGTATAAAATGGCATCAAAATGAAGTACAAGAAGTATAAAATGGTACAAATACGAGCAACAAGCGTACCTGTTGGTGTAGAAGATACCCCACCAAGATAACCTAAGATTAGAAAGCTCACCACAAAGATGGCCAATGCAATCTTAGACAAAATACCTTTGTAGCGGATGGATTTTACAGGTGAGCGGTCAAGCCATGGCATGACAAACAAGATGGCAATCGCACCAAACATCACAATCACCCCAGGCAGTGCAGAACCAAACATGGATGGTGTGGCACGAAGCATGGCATAAAATGGCATGTAGTACCAAACAGGAGCAATGTGAGCAGGTGTTTTTAAAGCATTTGCAACTTCAAAGTTAGGTTTTTCAAGGAAGTAGCCACCACCCTCTGGGGCAAAGAAGACCACAGCAAAGAAACATATAAAGAACACGACGATACCGACCATGTCATGCACGGTGTAGTAAGGATGAAAAGGCACGCCATCTAATGGTACGCCATTTTTATCTTTGAGTTTCTTAATCTCAATACCGTCTGGGTTATTAGAACCGACGTGGTGTAGGGCAACTAAGTGCATGAATACCAAGCCAACAAGCACCAAAGGAATCGCCACAACATGTAGTGCAAAGAAACGGTTTAGGGTAATGCCTGAAATGATGTAGTCGCCTTTAACCCATTCAGCCAAACCATCGCCGATAAAAGGAATGGCGGCAGGTAGATTTAGAATGACCTGAGCGCCCCAAAACGACATATTACCCCAAGGCAGCAGATAGCCAAAGAAACCCTCTGCCATCAGACACAGATAAATCGCCATGCCAATAATCCACACCAACTCACGAGGCTTTTTATAAGAGCCATACATAAGACCACGAAACATGTGCAGATAAACGACCACAAAGAAAGCGGATGCTCCTGTGGAGTGCATGTAGCGAATAAGCCAGCCACCTTTGACATCACGCATGATATATTCAAGCGATGCAAATGCTCCTTCGGCACTGGGGTTGAACATCATGGTTAGCCAAATACCTGTCACTAATTGATTGACAAGTACAACCATGGACAGCACACCAAAGAAATACCAAAAGTTAAAGTTCTTTGGTGCATAATATTTGGACATATGGTATTCATAAGTTTCTGTCGCAGGAAAGCGAGCATCAACCCAGCCCATAAATTTCTTAGCGATACTCATATTATGCCTCCCCAACGGTCAAGATGGTGTCTTCAATCTTGTAGATAGGTACAGGTAGGTTTAAGGGTGCAGGCATGCTGCTATAAACACGACCTGCTAAGTCGTACATAGAGCCATGGCAGGGGCAAAAGAAACCACCCATCCAATCAGCACCGCCCAAGTCTGCTGCACCAACCTCGGGTCTAAATATCGGTGCACAACCCAAATGCGTACAGACACCCTCAACAACCAGTATCTCAGGTTGTATGGAGCGTGTCTCGTTTTTGCAGTTTTCAGGTTGTACAGATCCGTTAGACTCAGGGTCAGCAAGCCTAGGAGTTACCTTACTTAGGTTGGCAAGCATATCTTCGGTACGTTTGACCACAAAGATGGGTTTGCCACGGTATTTTAACGTAATCATCTGCCCATTTTCGATACCAGCGATGTCAGCGACGACAGCGGCACCTGCAGCTTCTGCTTTGGCACTTGGATACCAAGAACGCACAAATGGGGTGGCTATTGCACCAACACCAACCGCACCGATGGCGGCAGTGGATGCAATCAAAACTCTACGGCGTTTAACATTCACGCCTTCGGCATGGCTCATTAAAACTTCCTCCAGAAAATGATGGGGATTATCCCATACTGGGTGTGTGGTTATAACAACGTTTTATCATAACCACATTTGCTGTGCCTATTTTTCTAAACATGACTATTTTAAGCTATTTTTGTAATAAAATAAATCGTTCTTTTACAAAGTTGCGAAAAAATCCTTAAAAAATGTCATGAATTTACAAAAAAATTTAAAATTGTATAAAAATTAGACAAAATTTACCAAATTATTCAGTTTTGTATAAATTCTTGTCATTTTTGATGAATATAGAGGGTTGTTATTATACGATAATAATATTTATTATTAATTGTGAATTTATTTGGTAATTCAAAATCCATGTTGATTTAAATTATTCTAATCAAAAAAACACATACAAAAAAACTCCCGAAGTCCGAGAGTTTTTGAAAACGCAAAAATTAACGCTTTGAAAATTGTGGGCGTTTACGTGCTTTGCGTAGACCCAGTTTTTTACGTTCAACTTCACGAGCATCACGAGTGACAAAACCAGCGGCTTTTAGAGCAGGTTTTAGTGTCTCATCTGACTCAATCAATGCACGAGTAATGCCATGACGGATGGCACCTGCTTGACCACTTGCACCACCACCGGTAACTGTGATATATAGGTCATATTTGTCAGCAGATTCTAGAAGTTCTAGGGGCTGACGTACAACCATACGAGAAGTCTCACGACCAAAGTATTCGTCTAGACTTTTGCCATTGATGACGATATTACCAGTGCCTTTTGACAAGAAGACACGAGCGGTAGAAGTCTTACGACGACCTGTTCCGTAATTCTTTTCCATGTGTATCTCCTTAGATGTCTAGTGTTTTTGGTGCTTGGGCAGCATGTGGGTGCTGAGTACCTGCATACAGTTTTAGCTTTTTAATCATCGCATAACCCAAAGGCCCTTTTGGTAGCATGCCTTTGACAGCTTTATGAAGCACATCTTCTGGCTTGTGAGCAAGAAGTTTTGTGAAGTTGGTCTCTTTGATGCCGCCAGGATAACCTGTGTGGCGGTAGTATTTTTTGTCCTGAGCTTTTTTGCCAGTAACAGCAATTTTGTCAGCATTGATGACGATGATGTAATCACCTGTATCAACGTGGGGGGTGTACGATGGCTTGTGTTTGCCACGCAGACGAGAAGCAATCTCAGAAGCTAAGCGACCCAGTGTTTTGCCTTCTGCGTCCACGACATACCAGTCATGTACAACCTCAGCGGGTTTGGCGCTAATAGTAGTAGTCATATAAAACCTATTTAGTTGCGTTTGAGAGTTGAGCAAATAAAATGCCAAAGGCTTACTTGCTTTGTGAGTTGGGAAACGAAGGGCTCTCAAAAAAACAGCGGTCATTATAACCAATCAAAGACAAAAAAGCAATGAAAATTTGATGTTAATTTATAAAATAAATGATGGTAGACACACCATGATATAAAGGGGTTAAAACTGCAAATATGGTTGGAAAAATGACAGGATAGGGCTTTAAAATTTTATCAAATTTTCATAAAATTTTTCATAAAATGATGATAAGATAGATGGTGATTTTACTACTTTTTGTTATTAAAAAACTTATTAAGGAAAACCCATGACCTTGCCACACGCACCACGCTTACCAAAGACCAATGACGCCACACACCAAGATGCGACCGTCAGCATAGAAAACCAAGCCATGCAAAGTGTGCTCGGTCAGACCCCTGCACCGACGGATTTACACCATATTAAAAAGATTGTGGATGAATGGGGTAATTTTAGTCCTGACTGTTTTATCAATCGTGATTTATCCACGTTACGTTTTCAGCTTAGGGTGCTCGCTCAGGCGACCAATCCACACCACCCATTATTAGAACGTATGTTTTTTTTGACCATTTTTTCATCTAATATGGACGAATTTTTTGAGATTCGGGTGGCAGGACTTATCCAAAAAATGAAAAATGGTGACAAATCCAGCAGTCTTGATGGGAGAAAACCGTCTGAGTTGTTGGCAGAGATTAGTCAGGTAGCACATCGTGCCGTAGAAGAGCAGTATCGTATTTTAAATGAAGACATCTTGCCAGAACTTGCCAAGGCAGACATTCGTTACCTGAAACGTCATGAGTTGACTGATGCTCAAAAGGCGTGGATGCGTGAGTACTTTTTTAATCAAGTACTGCCCGTTTTGACACCAATCAGCATTGACCCTGCCCACCCATTTCCTAGGGTGGTCAATAAATCTTTGAATTTTATCGTAAGTTTGGAGGGTAAAGATGCTTTTGGGCGTGATTTATCGCTTGCCATCGTTCCTGCTCCACGTTCACTACCTCGTGTGATACGTCTGCCTGATGAACTAACAGGAGGTAAAGACCATCATATTATGCTCTCAGCGGTGATTCATGAGCATGTCGGTGAGCTGTTTTTGGGGATGAGAGTAACAGGTTGTCATCAGTTTAGGCTGACCCGTAACGCTGACCTTGACTTGTCCGATGACGTTGAAGACCTTGCCAAGGCCTTAGAGGGTGAGCTTGATAATCGCCGTTTTGGGCATAAGGTACGTTTGGAGGTGAGTACCAACTGCCCCAAAGAGTTGTATGAGTTATTACTAAAAGAGTTTGAGTTAAATGAGTCTCAACTGTACCGTGTCAATGGCCCTGTAAATCTTATACGTATGCTAACAAGTTTTGATAAACCTAGTTTAAAATTTGCTCCATTTACACACGCCACTGCCCAACCATTTAAAGGCATGGAGATGGTTAAGGTTGCCAAAGACGACAGGTCTATGTTTTGTGTGATGAATAACAAAGATGTGCTGGTGCATCATCCTTTTGAGGCGTTCACACCTGTTATTAATCTGTTGTGGCAAGCGGCAAACGACCCTGATGTACTTGCCATTAAACAGACAATTTATCGCTCTGGTACGAACTCAGAGATTGTCCAAGCCTTAGCAGCCGCCGCCCGTAATGGTAAGGAGGTGATTGCTGTCATTGAACTACGTGCCAGATTTGATGAAGCCAGTAATATCGCTGTTGCCAATATGCTAACCGACGCTGGGGCGATTGTGGTGTATGGCGTGGTTGGTTATAAAACACATGCCAAACTTATGCTCATCGTACGTAGAGAAAATGGTAAAATTCGCCGTTACGCCCATCTGGGTACAGGTAATTATCACGCTGGCAACGCCAAAGCCTATACTGATTATGGACTGTTTACCGCTCACCAAGAGATTTGTGCAGATGTGGCGGGGGTGTTTGGACAACTGACAGGCATGGGCAGACCACTGCCATCTCATCATATCATGCACGCTCCTTTTACCTTACATGATGGACTGGTACGCCTCATCGATGATGAGATTGGTCATGTCAAAAACGGCAAAAAAGGACGCATCATCCTAAAATGCAATGCCATCACCGAGCGTGGCATTATTAATAAACTCTATGAAGCAAGCCGTGCTGGTGTAGAGATTGATTTGATTGTTCGCTCCATTTGCTGTCTGCGTCCACAGGTTAAGGATTTGTCGGAGAACATCCATGTGCGTTCTATCGTGGGGCGGTTTTTGGAACATACTCGTGTTTATTATTTTTATAATGACGGTGATGAGAAGCTCTATTGTTCTAGTGCTGATTTGATGGACAGAAATCTATTACACCGTGTGGAGGTGGCATTTCCGATTTTGGATAAAAAGCTCTTTGGGCGTATTTATGAAGATGGCTTGATAAATTACCTTAATGATAACGTGCAGGCGTGGGAGTTGGACGGTCGTGGTGAGTGGAATCAGGTTCATCATGACAAAGATGGCACGGACATTCACGACGCCCAGCAGTATTTGTTAGAAAAAATCTGTGAGCGTGCCTGATGGATTGTTATTGTGGCTCGGGTAACCCTTATGCAGTGTGCTGTCAGCCTTATCATGACGGCACGCCTACTCCCACCGCCGAGCATCTTATGCGGTCAAGGTTTGGCTCTTTTTATCTAAAAAACGTGGACTATATCATCGCCACCACCGCCCCAAGTCAGCAAGATAGGCTTGATAAACCTGCCTTGCAAGCATGGGCGGACGGCATGAACTGGACACGCCTTGACGTGATAAGTCATAACAAAATCGGCAAACGCCACGCCCAAGTGCATTTTAAAGCCTATTTTGACAATGGCGATGGCGAACAGGTGCATGATGAATTATCCGCTTTTGTCAAGATAGGCGAGCGGTGGTATTTTCTTGACCCAGCCGTGCCTGTTACCTTAACCAACAAACAGCCGTGCCTGTGTGGCAGTGGCGAGAAGTTTAAGGCGTGTTGTGGGAAGTTTTTATAAATAAGATTTCCTACAAAACCCCAGATTAAAGAAAACCGTTCGTGGTGAGCTTGGGCAACCTAACGGTTTTCCGCCACCCTTCGACAGGCTCAGAGCGAACGGAAAACTAGTTTTACAGGAAGTTTATAACAAAAAGGTGTATAATACACCTTTTTATTCTGTCTGATTTTTATGAAATACATCATCAAATTACACCCTGAAATCATGATGAAAAGCAATAGCGTGCGTAAGCGATTTGTCAAGATTTTGGCAGGGAATTTGCGTAACACGCTAAAACCTCTTGATGAAACGGTGGTCGTGGTTCAACATTGGGATTATATTGAGGTGCGTCATCGTGATACATCGGCACGCCTACACATACTTGACAAAATGCAATGCACCTCAGGGATTCATCATGTCTTAGAAGTTGAAGTGTCGCCTTTTGCCGATTTGCATGACATCTTTGAACAGACCTTGCCCAAAGTCAAAGACAGTCTTGTGGACAAAACTTTTTGCGTGCGAGTCAAAAGACGTGGCAGACACCCATTTACCTCTATGGATGTCGCCAAATATGTCGGCGGCAGGCTCAATCAAGCGATAGCCAGTGCCAAAGTACAGCTTAAAAATCCTGACATTACCATCAAAATTGAGATTGAGCAGGATAACATGTTCTTTATTAAAGCACGTCATGATGGTATGGGTGGGTTTCCCATGAGCACCCAAGAAGATGTGTTATCGCTCATCTCAGGCGGTTTTGATTCGGGTGTGGCAAGCCATGAGTTCATCAGACGTGGCAGTCGTGTGCATTATTTGTTTTTTAATATGGGCGGTCGCACACATGAGATTGGCACCAAACAAATGGCATATCAGCTTTGGCAGCGATACAGTTCATCGCATAAGGTACGTTTTACCACGGTGAATTTTGAGCCTGTGGTGGGTGAGATTTTAACCAAAATTGATGATGGTCAAATGGGCGTGGTCTTAAAGCGGATGATGATGCGTGTGGCAAGTGTGATTGCCCAAAAAAACCGCATTCATGCGATAGTAACAGGCGAAGCTCTGGGGCAAGTGGCAAGCCAAACACTCACCAACCTTGCCATGATAGATAAGGCAAGTGATGTTTTGGTACTGCGTCCACTCATTACCAAAGACAAGGCGGAGATTATTGCTGCTGCTGAAAAAATCGGTACGGCAGAGATTGCCAAGTCCATGCCTGAGTTTTGTGGGGTCATCTCAAAGAGTCCCACGGTTAAGGCGGTAGAGCATAAACTCATCGCCACCGAAAGTGATTTTGATTTTGGTGTATTACAGCATGCCATTGATACTGCCATGACCATAGACATTCGCACCATCGTCGACCAAGCGAGCGACATCCATGCCATTGATACGGCACACGCCATTGGCAAAAACGATGTGGTGATTGACATTCGTGCAACCGATGAGAGCGATGATGACCCACTTGATGTGCCACACATTTGCATTCCTTTTTATAAACTTGCCACAGAATTTGACACATTGGATGAATCAAAAACCTATCTACTGTACTGTAAAAAAGGTGTGATGAGTGGTTTACAAGCGGTGTATTTAAAAGATAAAGGGCATGATAATGTTAAAGTGCTAAGGCGTGTTCATCCCTTATGACAAATGACTTATCTTTTAAAACAGCAAATACCGAGGTTTTGCTGTTTTTTATTTGCCTGTTTTATTCATCAGGCAGATTTATTCATCAGGCAGATTTATTCATCAGGCAGATTTATTCATCAGGCAGATTTATTCATCAGGCAGATTTATTCATAAGGCAGATTTATTCATAAGGCAGATTTATTCATAAGGCAGATTTATTCATAAGGCAGAAAATTACCACAGATGGATGTGAAACATGCTGATTGTATTGATGGATTTGATGAAAAAATTTTTTATAACTCATTGATTTTAAATATAAAAAAATTTAATAAAAAAATGTATAAATTTTATCCAATCAACTGCAATTACCGATTAATCGTGGCATCACAACTCAAATTTTAAAGTTATCCACAGGTTTATCCACAGATTTTGGGGAAAAGTAAAAAGGCGGTGGATATTTTTTAAAAATATGATAAAAATCAAAAGGTTGTTATGGTACTTTGGTGTGTGAGATGATGGTTTTAATGTCAAATGAGAGTCATTCTTGTGGATGTTTCACGGTTAAAATGAGAGTCATTCTTGTCCCATTCTAATCCTTTTGGCAGATGATACCAAAAAGACCTGAGATTCAGGTCTTTTGTTTTACAATTTCTTTTTTAGCTTGCTTTGATACATTCTGTGATGACGGTGTTGTCTTGTGTGGTGATTTTGGCTGTGTTACCATCAATGGTGAGTACCATGCCTTTATCATCGCCAGCGATGCTGTCATCGGTGATGAAGCGTTCTTTGATTTGTGTGTCTTGTTCTAGGTCATAGGTAATGTCATCGGTGGTTAGGTGTGCTTCAATGTCACCATCGTGGTTATGAACGGCGATATAAATGGTTTTATCGCCACATTGGTATTTTTCGCTGTCAGCAGGGTGATGGTGATGATGTCCATCATCATGAGCGTGGTCATGGCTGTGAGCATGTTCGCCGTGCTCGTGAGCGTGTTCTGCGTGGTCATTGTGATCATGTTCATCATGGCTGTGAGTGGTCAGGGCAGGTGCTGCGGCCTCTGCTTGTGGCTCGGCGGGAGCTTCTTCTGCTTTTTGGCAGGCAGATAAACCCAAAGTAATCATCAAAGCGGGTATGAGAATTTTTTTCATAGGTGTACCTTTGTTTGTTAAGATTGGTTTAAAGATTATAAAATGGTATAGTATATCATATTTATGTCATGTTCTAAAAGACCTTATTCTAAAATGGGGTCAATGGTAGAGAAAATCTTGCTTTATCCGCCTTTATCCAAAGATTTGTATCAAGTGGGTGCTTTGGATAAAAGCGACAACCGTTATTTTTGCCAATAAAATAGCGATAAAATCCCCGCTGCAATCAGCGGTCCCACAGGTACGCCCCGTAATACTGCCACACCTGCTACCGTACCGATAAGCAGACCTGCGATGACACTCGGTTCATCTGTCATCAGCTTGACCCCACGCCCACCTAAATACGCCACAAGCATACCAACGGCGATGGCAAGCAGAGATTTGACACTGGCAAATGATTTTAAAATTACTTCGGCACTAATCTTACCACTGGCAATCGGAGCAAGCACGCCAATGGTTAAAATAAAAATCCCTAAACCCAGCCCATGCTTTTCAACCATGGGCATGATTTGGGCGTTTAATGGGCTAACCTTGATGATGATGAGCAAGGCACTTGCCATGATGATGGTGTTATTTTGGCTAAACACACCCAAACCCAATAGGATAAACAGGACAATTAGGCCATCATCAAGGGTGCTAAACAGTTGGGTAAAGTTTGGCATGTTTGGTATCAAAATGTTGTGGTAAATGCTAAGATAGGCATGCTTTAATCACACATTAAATCTAAAATGCATGACATCACCGTCTTGGACGACATAGGTTTTGCCTTCTAGGCGAGATTTGCCTGCCAAGCTTGCACCTTTTTCTCCACCATGTTCAATAAAATCATCATAACCGATGACCTCAGCACGGATAAAGCCACGCTCAAAATCGGTATGAATCACCCCAGCAGCTTCTGGGGCGGTTGCACCAACAGGCACTGTCCACGCACGCACCTCTTTGACCCCTGCGGTAAAGTAGGTTTGTAGGTTTAAAAGCTCATATCCTGCACGAATCACACGGTCAAGCCCCGCCTCACTCATGCCCATGCCCTCCAAAAAATCCGCCTTTTCTTCTTCGTCAAGTTGGGCAATCTCCGCTTCAATTTGGTTGCACAGTGCCACGACAATGGCATTTTCACTTTGGGCAAACTCACGCACCAGATCCAGATGGGGGTTGTTATCAAACCCATCTTCTGCCACGTTGGCGATATACATGACGGGTTTTAGGGTGATGAGTCCATAGGATTTGATGAGTTTTTTCTCATCATTATCAAGATTTGCCATGCGTGCAGGTTTGCCATCTGCCAAAAATGGTTCAATCTTTTGAAATATCGTCAAAAGCGTCTGAGCGGTTTTGTCTGCGCCTTTGGCCTTTTTGGCATTGTTGGCTAGTGCGCGTCCCACCACTTCAAGGTCGGCAAGAGCAAGCTCGGTGTTAATGGTCTCAATGTCAGATAAAGGATTGACTCGTCCGTCCACATGAATGACATTGTCATCATCAAAACAGCGTACCACATGGGCGATGGCATCCGTTTCACGGATATTAGCAAGGAACTGATTGCCCATGCCCTCGCCTTTGCTTGCTCCTGCCACAAGCCCTGCGATGTCCACAAATTCCATGCTGGTCGGTAGCACACGTTCAGGCTTGACGATTTCTGCCAACGCCTTTAAGCGTGGGTCTGGCACAGGCACAATGCCTGTATTTGGGTCTTTGGTGCAAAAAGGGAAATTCTCGGCGGCGATGCCTGCCTTGGTCAGTGCGTTAAATAGGGTGGATTTGCCAACGTTTGGCAAGCCTACGATACCACAGTTAAAGCCCATGAGTTGTCTCGCTGTTAAAGTTTAAACCCTTTATTATAGCAAATTTTTCATGAAAAATTAAGCCAATTTCCCACATCCATCATCGTGCCTATCATTATGCCAATCATGCCAAAACGTTTTTATCTTGTGTATTTTTTTAAAAATGGGTTATAATTGGTGTTTTGATTATCATTTGATTATAAAAGGTATAAAATGAACGCTGTACTGTTGGCGGTCATCATCATGGTAGGGCTGTCGCTTGCTCGTGTCCATGTGGTGCTAAGTTTGATTTTGGGGGCAGTTGTGGGTGGCTTATTTGCAGGATTGCCCTTGACAGATGCAGAAAATGGGGCAACAGGCGTGCTGACACATTTTCAAAATGGTATTAAGGGTGGGGCGGGCATTGCCTTATCGTATGCCTTACTTGGGGCATTTGCAATGGCGATTGCTCATTCAGGCGTACCAAAGGCATTGGCAGACAAAGCGATTTTGATGGTCAAACATGCCAAACATGGCGGTGTTAAGTGGGCGGTATTTGGTGTGATTGTGCTGCTTGCCTGCCTAAGCCAAAACCTAATCCCCATTCACATTGCCTTTATTTTACTGCTCATTCCACCGCTTTTGACGGTGTTTAATGAATTAAAACTGGACAGAAGGCTCATCACTTGCCTTATCACCTTTGGGCTTGTTAATACTTATATGTTTGTCCCTTATGGGTTTGGGGATATTTTTTTAAATGAAATCATCATGGCAAATCTTGTCAAATCAGGGCTTGATGTCTCTGGCATTTCAGTGGTCAAAGCGATGAGCATTCCTGCTTTGGGCATGCTAACAGGGTTATTTGTGGCGATTTTTATCAGTTATCGTAAACCCAGAATCTATGACAACGCCAAAACCCAAGCGGTCAAAGGCAATGATGAGCAGGTGATTGATAACAACATGGGCTTTAAAATCATCGTAACACTCATCGCCATCATCGCAGCTTTTATCATTCAACTAAACACTAATTCACTAATTTTAGGGTCGCTGTCAGGTTTTGCCATTTTTATGGCGACAGGCGTGGTCGGCTGGAATCAGGCGGACGATGTTTTTAATGATGGCATTAAAATGATGGCGATGATTGGGTTTATCATGATTAGTGCCCAAGGCTTTGCCGAGGTGATGAGTGCCACAGGACACATACAGCCACTGGTACAATCAGCGGTGGAGATGTTTGGGGCAAATAAAGCACTGGCAAGCCTTGTCATGTTGATGGTGGGGCTTGTGGTTACGATGGGTATTGGCTCTTCCTTTTCTACCGTGCCAATCATTGCCACTATATATGTGCCATTGTGCATGGCGATGGGGTTTAGTCCGATGGCAACTTTGGCACTTGTGGCAAGTGCAGGCGTTCTCGGAGACGCAGGTTCGCCTGCATCTGACTCAACGCTTGGCCCAACGATGGGGCTAAACGTGGATGGACAGCATGACCACATAAAAGACAGCGTGATACCAACCTTTATCCATTATAACATCCCACTGATTTTGTTTGGATGGCTGGCGTCTATGGTATTGTAAGTTTTAAGATTGTTTGTAAAATCGGTTGATTAAGATTTTCCCAGTAAATTGCGATTTTTTGGGTAAGCCCTTTAAATCTTTATTGATTAACACTGTCTAAAACCTTATCACCCCTTTATCTGTTATGACCATATCCACGCCCTTATCCCATTCATTGACCGTCAAGCTGTCCACAACTTGAAAATGATAACACCAACCAATCTTTAACCCACAAAAATTGGCAAAAGTACGGTCATAAAACCCACCCCCCATACCAAGCCGATTGCCACTGCCATCTACCGCCACAAGTGGACAGATGATGAGGTCTAATTTATCAGCACAAATGCCATGTTTATCAGCAGGTTCTTTCATGCCAAATGGATGACGTTTTAAGGGGGTTTTATACAATGGCATAAAAACAGGAGCAAAGCGTAGGGGTTTGTCTTTGATTGTTATTGGTAAAAAAGGTACAAAATCATGCTTTTGGCAAAAGGTCAAAATCGGTGCAGTAGGCAGTTCACCAAAATCATCCAAATATAGACCAACGTTGGCATTTTTTGGTAAATGGGGCAAAAGTTTGGGTAGGTATAAACTTGCCATTAAGGCGAAATTAGCACGCTCCTTGTTGGTCAGAATTTTGCGTCGTTGGTGGATGTGTTTACTAAGTGAGGCATTTGACATAAGTTTTTTCCATGTAAAAATGATAATAATTGATGCTTGATGATTGATGTTAATGATGGTATAGTAATCCAATCATTGTAACAAATTTAACCACCAAACAAGGAGATTTTTATGAGCGATTTTCGCACTGAAAAAGACACCATGGGCGAAGTACAAGTTCCTGCCGATGCTTATTTTGGCGCCCAAACTCAGCGTAGCCGTGATAATTTTAAAATCGGGGGTGAGACCCTACCACGCCCTTTGATTGTCGCTATGGCAACCGTCAAAAAAAGTGCATCTATCGTTAATGCCGAGCTTGGGCGGATTGAGAATAGCCAGCGTGATTTGATTGTGCAGGCGTGTGATGAAGTGATTGCAGGCGGTCTTGCTGACCAATTTCCGCTTGTCGTGTGGCAGACAGGCTCTGGCACGCAGTCCAACATGAACATGAATGAAGTCATCGCCAACCGAGCCAATGAAATCGCAGGCAATCCAAAAGGCACTTATAAACCCGTCCACCCCAACGACCATGTCAACCACGCCCAGTCCACCAACGACAGTTTTCCAACCGCCATTCGTGTGGCAGCAGCGGTAGAGATTAACCGCACTCTTATCCCTGCAATCCAAGCACTGCGTGATACCCTTGCCAAAAAGTCTGCTGACTTTGATGACATTGTCAAAATCGGACGCACACATTTACAAGATGCCACCCCTTTGACTTTGGGACAAGAATTTGGCGGTTATGTGGCACAGCTTGATTTGGCACTGGCACGCATTGATAACGCTTTGCAAGGTTTGTACCAGTTGCCACTAGGGGGAACGGCCGTGGGGACAGGGCTAAACAGCCACCCTGACTATGCCGTCAAATCTGCCCAAAAAATTGCCGAGCTGACAGGTCTGCCCTTTGTAACCGCCCCTAACAAATTTGAAGCGTTGGCAAGCCGTGATGCCGAAGTGTTCGCCTCTGGGGCATTAAAGACCTTGGCAGGTAGCCTAAACAAAATCGCTAATGACGTCCGCTGGCTGTCTAGTGGCCCTCGTTGTGGCTTGGGCGAGATTACCATTCCAGAAAATGAACCGGGGTCATCCATCATGCCAGGTAAAGTAAACCCCACGCAGTCAGAAGCCATGACAATGGTGGTCGCTCAGGTCATGGGCAACGATGTAACGATAAACATGGCAGGGGCGAGCGGTAATTTTGAGCTCAATGTCTTTATGCCTGTGATTGGCTATAATCTCTTGCAATCCATTCGCCTGCTTGCGGACGCTTGTAATAGCTTTAATGACAACTGTGCGGTAGGCATTCTACCTGTGCGAGAAAAGATTGACTACTTTTTGCATAATTCGCTGATGCTGGTAACTGCCCTAAACCGTCATGTGGGCTATGAAAATGCCGCCAAAATTGCCAAAACCGCTTACAAAGAAAACAAAACCCTAAAACAGGTAGCGGTGGAGCTTGGGCTATTGACCGAGCAAGAATTTGATGAATGGGTACGACCAGAAGAGATGGTTGCACCAAAATAAGTGAGCTGATTGACCAAAATAAGGGCGAGTGATTGCCCTTATTTTTTTTATGCAAGGTTGTTGTTTGACAAGAATAAATTTATTATGTCTTAATATAGTCTAAACACGATATTGGACTCGTGATGTATATCGCATAAGACACAAAACTTTAAAATTACCACAAATCTAAAGATGCATGTAGGGGCTTGCTGAGCACGCCCTATAAAGTAATATTATCCAAGGGCGTGTGCAACACGCCCCTACAAAACCTGTGGTAAAATTAGGTTGGCTAGGCATAGAAACGTCCGATGACACGTGGCTTACAATAATACGGACGCCGATTGCTTTGTCCTTATTCCGATACTTTATATGACTCAAAATTTAACAACATGAAAGAATTGCGTATCCAAATCGGGGGTGACCCTTATCGTGCTTTTTATACGTTTGACCCCATACGACAAGCGATTGTGCTATGTGCAGGCAACAAAGTGGGCAATGAAAAGCAGTTTTATAAACAGATGATACCGCTTGCTGATGAGTTTACATCAGCAGCATTTGGATAAATTAACAAAACAGGAGTAAAAATGGCAAATCTTAATGATATGCTCGCCAAATCACCAAAAGAGCGTTTGGCTCGTGTGCAAAAAATGGCAGATGAGATGATTTTGGATTACAAGCTTTATCAGTTGCGTGAAGAGTTGGAGCTGTCGCAAAAACAGCTTGCCGAAGCCATGGGCATTACCCAGCCGACCTTATCCGCCATTGAGAACCGCGGGGCAGAGATTAAGCTGTCTACACTAAAATGCTATGTAGAGACCATGGGTGGAAAATTACGCATTGATGTGGAATTACCAACAGGTAAGCACGTTGGGTTTAATATTTAGTGGGCAGTAGCCCTGCAACACAGGCATTGACAATCCATGAGCAAGAGTAATTCAGACGGAGTCTTGTTCTTATTAGAACTACTTCGCCTTATCCCAAGACACGGCAAAATCACCGCCAAAGACCTGCAACAAAAACTTGCAAATCTAGGCTATCCACGCAGTGAACGCACCATTCAAAGACAGCTTGACATGATAAGTCATCATTTCGCCATTGAGCGAGATGACAGAGCCAAGCCCTATGGCTATGCGTGGGCAAAAGACGCCAAAACCTTAGAGCTGGCGGGGCTTTCAGCGGAGCAGTCCTTACTACTGAGTTTGGCTTATGATGAGCTAAGGTTTTTGTTGCCTGCTAACATCAGTCATGGTCTGAATGGTTTTTTTGAAAGTGCCGAACGCCACCTAAGAAACCAAACTAAGCCCGAAGTCTCAGCGTGGCGAAACAAAGTGGCAAGCGTGCCACCCACTTTTCCCTTACTGCCCCCAGCGATAGACGATGATGTGTTTGCCAGTATTAGCCAAGCCCTGTTTGAAAATCGCTATCTTGACATCATCTATCAAGCCCATAGAAAAAAACCAAAACCCGACACCGTCATGCCCTTAGCCTTGGTACGCCAAGAGCCACGCCTGTATTTGGTTGTCAAATACAAAGGTTATGAAGACATTCGTCATCTGGCGGTCAATCGTATCAAGTCCGCCACCATTTCCCTGTTTGATTTTGAGCGTCCTGATGACTTTAAGCTGCAAGACTACATTGCCAAAGGGCATTTTAGCATCGGCGACGGCAGTCAGGTTCGCCTGTCTTTTTGTATTGACAAACATCAAGGCTTTCATCTTACCGAAACGCCCTTATCCACTGATCAGATTATCCAAGAATTTGACCACCATTATCATATCAGTGCAACCGTGCCTGATAGCGAAATGCTGGACTGGTGGCTTGCCAAATTTGGCGATGATGTGTGGGACATCAAAAAAAGATGATGTGGAATAAACTGTGCGACATAACTTGACGTATGTTGGGATATAATGACATCGTGCCAAGGGCATGATGTTTTTTTAAATAGTAACCAATATCAAGAGAGCGTATGTTAAAAAATGTATGGCATTTAGTGTATGACAATGATTTAGAGAATTATGTGCTGATACAAACCGATGAGCTTGGGGCGTGTCATCAGGTATTTTGGGATGATGTCATGCACCTAGACCCTAATGACATTGATACAGCTAAGTGTCAGCGTAAACATTTTTGGAGCATTAAGCGGTCTTATGGTCTTAGAGTATATAAGCATAAGCCCCAAGATGCCTTATTTAGGTTTTACAACCCTGATGACCCCAATCAGGCTAACCAGGCCAAACTGTGGCATGAAAAAGGCGAACATCTGATAGCCATGATTGCAGATGACAGACGCACATTGCCAGCATATGCCACGGCGATGATTTGCTACCATGATCCGCTTAGTTTTATAAAAATGCTGACCGACAACATTGCATCTCATCTAAATAAACATGACGGATACACCTTTGATTTTTATGCAGAGCTGTGTGTCTTGTGTGAAGATTTTCAAGGGGTTTATCACGGCGTATCTTATAGGGCAAATGGCGATGAGCGTATCTCTGCGGTGATAACACAAATCAAAGCCAAAATGCCAAGCACTGATACGCCCTTATGGTGGGTGCAGGCAAATTCGCTGACAAAAGACGAAAAAAATGAACTGATTGAGTTGATTTATGCTCATCGGGTCAGACCCTTGGGGCTACCGATAGCTGACGGATTGTTTGAGAGCATGGGAGATGATGTCAATTCTGATGAGCTGGTTGTAAATTTGATGTATCGGGTGAGCGGCGAGCAATAATAAATCATGCCATGCTACTAGCACCCAAAATAAACTACAATGATCTTTTGATAAAGTAAAAAGCCTGTGTCATTGGCAAATTAACCACCGTAACCTTGATGATAAAACAACAGATAAATGAATGGGAGTTACCATGTGCAAAAGTGATGAAAAGGTTAGTATCAAAACCGTCAATAAGATGTTTGAATATCAGCTAACCATTCCTGATTACCAACGCCCCTATAAATGGCAAACCAAGCACATCAAACAGCTTGTTGATGATATTTATTCTTATTTTATAAAGGACAAAACCCAAGAATGCCGTTTGGGTGTGATTGTCTTGCATAAAGATGAAGGTAAAGATGAATATAACATCGTGGACGGGCAACAGCGACTGACCAGTTTGTTTTTATTGCTATATGTATTAAATGATAACAAAAATCCATTTGGCGAACCTAATTTTCTTAACAATGAATTCAACCACAGTCAAAGTGTTGAGCATATCAAGCAAAATTATGAATACCTAAAAAGCTATGTGGTGGATTTGGGTCTTAGTGATGATTTTAAGAACTTTATCCTTGACAAATGCACCTTTGCTACCGTTATTTTAACCGACATTGACGAAGCTTTTCAGTATTTTGATTCGCAAAACTCTCGTGGCAAAAGTTTGGAGGCTTATGATTTGTTAAAGGCGTATCATCTGCGAGAATTAAGGGGGCTTGCCAGTCCTGCCATTCATCGCTTGGTGGAGCGTTGGGAGTATCAAGCTAATGAGACGATTTCGGCACCCAGAGATAGAGTTTGGTTAAAGCTGATTATCAATGATGTCTTATATCGTCATCGGCGATGGCAATCTCATAAAGAAGCTGAGTTTTTTAACAAACAAAACGTGGATGTCTTTAAGGGGTTAAATCAACAAGAGCAGACAAAACACCCAAAATTACAAGCCAGATATGCTCATGACGTGCAGATGAATGGGGTGATTTTAGATGGTGAATGGTTTTTTGATTATGTGGAACATTACAAGAATATGTATGCCGATTTATTTGCTAAAGATGGTTTGTTAGATAATGGCATTTCAATTAATATACCAAATAAAAACATCAATTTATTTAACCATCTAAAAGAAAATGCCAAAGTAAATAAAGGCGATTATTTTTTATTTACGACATTTACTATTATGGTGATGATGTATTATGACAAATTTAGTGATTATGAGTTAAAAAATGCCGTTATTAAGATTGCCAGATGGGTTTACTTTTTAAGGTTTTATAACGAGCGTATTTATTTTTCATCACTTGAAAACTATATTTTTAAATCAGGTAGTTTGTACCTTGCTTTGGGTCAAGCTGTTAAGCCAGAGCAGATATTAATGTTTGATATTGGCAGAACAAAGAAACGGACTAATAGTAAGAAAGTTACTTATTTAAATGACCTGCTATCGGGTTTTTATGATGACACAACAGCCCAATAAAAACTTAAGGAGAAAATCATGAATAGCAATGATAACATCAAAGAATTTATAATCCAAGAACTTTTTGCAGAAATGGATAATTATGTTATTCCTATCTATCAACGCAATTATGCTTGGTCGGATGATGAAGTTAGACAGATGATTAAGGACATACAAGAATATTACAAAACAAATAATGATAAGAGATATTATCTTGGGGCTTTAACGGTTAAAAAGCGTGCAGATAATGCTTTTGAGGTTATTGATGGACAACAAAGATTGACCACGCTGTTTTTGATTTTATCAGTTCTTAATCATTCTTTTAAATTAAATTTGTCTTTTGAACATCGCCAAAATTCAAGTGATGAACTTAATATCATTAAGAAACAAGGCGAATTAAATGGCAATAGTCAAATCTCTGTTATATATAACTACTTGCAAAAACAGTCATTTTCCGATAATTTCTTATCTGTTTTATTGAATAACGTACAAATCATACGCACAGAAATTCCAGAAAACACCGATTTAAACCAATATTTTGAACGCATGAATAACCGTGGCGAGCAATTAGAACAGCATGAAGTCATCAAGGCGAAATTGATGAGTAAGCTGGATGTTGATGATAGAGCGGTATTTTCTGCGGTTTGGAATGCTTGTTCGGACATGAGTCGTTATGCGGTGTCGTCTTTTTCTGCTGATGAGCGTCATGAGCTTTTTCAAGATAAAGGCGAGTATTTTTGGTTGTATGAAAATTTTGACAATTTAAAAGAAAATTTTCAAAAATCAAAAAAGAAGGCAAAAAAAGACAAAGTTCAAAATGAAAATTCATACCCAAGTGAATTGGGAAAAATTCTTAGCACGAACTTTGCATTGATAAAAGACGATAAGCCAAGTCAAGACGCTCAATATGAACGTTTTACTTCTATCATTGATTTTCCTAACTTTTTGGCACAGGTTTTGTATTTGTATGTACATCCTGAGAAATGGGCTGGCGATGAAGAGAAGGTTTATCGCTTAGATGCGGTTAATTTAAATAAGCAGTTTGAACAATCCTGTTTATACAATAACTCAGCTAAAATCAGAAAATTTACCGTACATTTGCTAAACATTCGTTTATTATTTGACCGTTATGTGATTAAGCATGATGGGCTTGATGATAGAGATGATTGGTATATCTATCAATTTAAAAAATCTAATTCAGAAAATTCTAGCAATTACCATGCTAATACATTTGAAGATTTGGCAAAAGATAGACAAATAAAGCTATTACAAACAATGTTTCATTACTCTTTCACAGCAAAGAATTATAAATATTGGCTATTTGCTTATATAAAATGGCTTAATGATGAAAGCAAGTTACAATTAAAAGATTGTCCAAAAACTGGTAAAGCGGTTATTTTATCGGCAGGTGAAAATATTAAGTTTCTAGAAATTTTATGTGATAAATTTTATTTTAATCGCTTTTATGATGACGGCAAAGGTGATGAATATTTTGACTTAATTTATAAAGACGAGATAAAAGAAATTAGCAACTGTGATTTTCTTGATAAAGGCACGGAGGTAGAGAATTTTATTTTTAACCGTTTGGATTATATTTTGTGGCGTAGAGATGCATCACAAGGGTTTATGTTTACCGCCAGAAACTCGGTGGAGCATTATTACCCACAAAATCCACCAAATAACAACCCCAAACTTGATAGTATTGATCATTTTGGTAATTTATGTCTAATTAATCACAGTCAAAATTCATCTTTGAGCAATAAAATGCCGTCTGAGAAAAAGGCTGGATATGATGTTAAGCGGTATCCTTCACTTAGCCTTAAACAGAGAAAAATGTTTGAATGTGGAGAATGGCTAACCGATGAGATTATTCAAAAGCACGGCATAGAAATGATTGAGTTGTTAAATAAAACAATTTCAGAGTAATTTAACACATAGCCTGATTAAAATAGCCCATTTTTGGGCTATGGGAGAGAGTATGACCTACCAAATCCAAGCCCTAACTTGGCGTGGCGGTGTACCGTATCAACAGGACGCCGTGCTTGTCAATACCAAGATTTATCAGGATAAGGGTATTATCTCAACACTTGATGAATGCGATGATTTTTGTGTGGCGGTGGCAGATGGCGTGGCAGTCAGCCCCAAGGCAGGCATCACGTCACGCACGCTGTTAAGACTGGTTCGGCAGATGTATGGCGAGCGGGGGTTGTTGGATTTTGATGTTTTGCAACATCGGCTAAATGACACGTTGGCGGATAAGGCAGGCTTTGATGGCAGTAGTAGTACGCTTGTTTGTGCTTATACTGATAATAACGGTGTGATGATTAAGCACTTGGGTGACAGTCGGGCGTATTTATATCGTGGCGGTTGGCATTGCCTGACTAAAGACCATAATTTTATCAATGAGTTAAAGGCGGATGAGTTGGCAGGTTTGGCAGATGATGGCGATAGTACTCATTGTTATGCCAGTTGTTATCATGCACTCACAGGCTATTTTTGTGTGGATAAGTATGGTGATACATCCACCATCACGCCAAGTCATCAGCACATCAGTTTGGGTAAGGGCGAGTGTTTACTGCTGTGTAGTGATGGTTTTTCGGACGTATTAGACGGGCAGTTTTTGCCAATGGATGATAACATGGTGTTAAAAGATTGGCTCAATGACAGCGTTAGACAGTTGAGACGGATGACATCACAGGCCGAACTTGATAATGTGAGTGTGATTGTGGTGCGGTGTGTGGCATGAGTTTTAGCTCTGACAACAGCCCTGACAGTAGGGCTTACGGGGCGTTATTTTTTGGCGTGTCTTTTACCTTGAAATTATTGTTAAATTTAGCGATAATGTAATGCAAATTTGACAATAATAATACCATGACCGAACCGATGACCCCAACTGTACCGCCCATACAACCGCCCCATGTAGAGCAATCAATATCGCCACAACCCCCAAAGCAAAAACGCAAAAAACCCAGACGCTCCCAAGATGATATCATGGCAAATGCCTTTTTAAAGACAGCGTTTAAACCTGTCAAAAAAGCCATGACGATGGCGTATTTTTTGGATATTGTTGGCGTGATGGTACTGGTGGGGCAGGCGTGTGTGTTGGTGTGGCTCTTTGATGGGTGGTTTGGCAGTTTTGTGCAGGGTGTTCCCCTGCCTGATGGGGTGGTGGGCAGTGGTCTGTTATTTAATTTGGGATTGCTTTTTTTGTGTTTGATACTACGCATTGCCATCGGTTATGGGCGTGATGCACTGCTAAGCCATGCAGGTCTTTTGGTTGCCAAATCAATCAGGCAACGCCTATTTGCCAAATTGGGGGAGCTTGGGCAGGCAAGGCGTGATTTTGGGGCAGATGGGGCATTGGCAAGCAAAATCATTGATGAACCTGACCACATGGTCGGTTATGCTCGTTTTCATGTCCAAAAAATGACCGCCGTTACCACGCCTTTGATTTTGGCGGGGTGCGTGGCATTTTATAGTGTAACATCAGCATTGGTATTACTAATTACCGCACCACTTGTGCCGATTTTTATGGCAATCATCGGTATTGCCACCGCTGCCAAAAGCCGTGAACAGATGGACGCTCTGGCACAGCTTGGGGGGCGGTTTTTGGATTGGATTCGTGGGGTGAACACCTTGTCACGACTGGGGGCGGTGGATATTGCTGTATCAGACATTGCAGGCAGTTCCGAGGATTATCGCAAACGTACGATGGATGTGTTAAAAATTGCCTTTTTAAACAGTGCGGTGTTAGAGTTCTTGTCCGCTTTATCCATTGCACTGGTAGCGGTGTATTTAGGTTTTGGCTTGATGGGGATTTTACCATGGGCAAAAGAGCAGGTGTTGACAAGTTATGGTACAGCGTTATTTATCCTGTTGCTTGTGCCTGAATTTTATGCCCCGCTTCGTCGTCTGGGAGCGGAATATCATGTCAAAGGACAAGCTCTGGCATGTGCCAAAGCGGTCGCTCCCATGCTAAATTTTAAAGTCAAAACAGGGGGCAATATGGTGATAAACCTAAGCGATGCACCTGCTTTTCATCTTCATAACGTAGCGGTATTTGGCGATGATGGGCGTGTGCGATTATCGCCCATTAGCCTAACCTTTGATGCAGGTAAGCGTACTGTCTTGATGGGAGCAAGTGGCATAGGCAAATCCACGCTATTACAAATCCTACTTGGCTTTGGTGATTTTGTGGGTGATGTGATTGTTTATACTGATGGCAAGGCGATGCGTTATGATGAGCTTGATATGAATGTATTACGCACGCAGTTGGGTTATCTGTCACAGAGTACGCCATTATTACCCATCTCTATTGGTGATAATTTACGCCTTGCCAAACCATCCGCCACAGATGATGAATTGGTGCAAGTACTAAAAGATGTCGCACTGTGGGAGACGATAAGCCAACTGCCAGATGGCATGAATACCGTGCTTGCTGAGCGTGGTGGTGGATTGTCAGGTGGTCAAGGACAAAGGCTTGCCATTGCCCAATTATTATTACAAAATGCCAAAGTATGGCTGCTTGATGAACCAACCGAGCATTTGGACAGCCAAACAGCAGAGCAAATAAAGGCGTTATTGCACCGTGTAAGTAATGCTAAGACCGTGATTTGGGTCACGCATGATAAGGTGGGTGTAGATTTTGATGTTGTCCATGACTTGACGGCATTATATCAGCAAAAACAACAAAAGCAAGCGGTGTATCATGACAAATAAGACCAACCGTCAATTTCGCCTAAAATTTCGCCTAAGAGACTTATTGCTTAGCCAAAAATTTTTATGGCTTATTGCATGGCTGTTAGGCATAGCAACCGTACTGTCGGTACTGGGGTTGGTCATGCTCTCTGGGTGGTTTATTACGATGGCGGGCGTGGCAGGGGTGTTGGCGGTGGGGACACACACGTTTAACTACCTTTTACCATCAGCATTGATTCGTGGCTTTGCCATCATACGTACCTTTGCCCGTTATGGCGATTTGATGGTATCGCACCATGCAGTCTTTGGGCTACTTCGTGATTTGCGAGTGAAATTTTTTGCACATTGGGCAAGATTACCGCCATCTTTGCGACTACAAAAAGGCGGTAGTAGCGAGACCATGCAAAGACTGGTTAAGGACATTGATACACTGGATGAATTTGTCTTACGTGTACTCTCGCCACTTATCATAGCAGCGACGGCGGTGGTGGTGCTATCATTGATGGTGTATTTGATGATACCGACGGCATGGATTGCTATACTGCATATGGGACTGGCGTTTGTTATTGCACTCATGACACTGTATAAAGGCATCGCTCTGGCAAAGCGTGAGCGTGAACTTGCTGTGCTACGCAAAAGTAACCTCATCAATACCTTACCTGCCCTAACTGCTCTTATCACATGGGGCAGATGGCAGGATAGTGTGCGTAAGTTTAGCGAACATGATGAGAGACACCATGAACTGACGGTTGCAAGCTTATGCCACAGACGTAATGCCCAAGCCCTAATTCAGCTTGGCATCGCATTGGCGGTGGTAATGCTGCTGCTGATGGCAGGGCGGATATTTGAGCAAGGTATTACCCCTTTTACACTGACGAACCTGAACAGTCATGCCACCTTAAACCCTGCCATTGTGCTTGCTCTGACACTTGGGGTGTTTGGGCTGATGGAGATTATCTCGGCACTGGTGAGCGAACCGTTAGCATATGGCAGAAGCATCAATGCCAAAACACGCATCAATGAGCTGATGGGTGCAGATGTTACCTCCCAAAAACAGCCCATTGATGGCAGCCCAACCCTAATTCTAAAAGACTTATCCATAAAAATGCCATCAGCCATCATGAGCGTGGATGGCATCTGTGCAACCTTAACCCCAAGCACGCCCACACTCATCATGGGGGCATCAGGGGCAGGCAAATCCACACTTCTTGCCACGATGGCAGGGGAAATACCACGCATCAATGGCGAGATATTAGTGCAAGCATCCGGTCTTTGTGATGACATAGATAAAGTGGATTTTGGTAGGGCATTTGGTTTTTTGGGGCAAAATGTAGATATTTTTGACCAGAGCCTTGCCGATAATCTGCGACTGGGTAAGCCGTCTGCGACCGATGATGAACTGTGGGCGGTGCTTGATAAAGTGGGTTTATTGGACTGGTCAAAATCTCAACCCAAAGGACTAAACACGCCACTGGGTGAGTATGGTATGGCCATCTCAGGTGGTCAAGGCAGGCGTGTGGCACTGGCTCGTCTGCTTTTATCGCCCAAAAAAGTGTTGCTACTTGATGAGCCATTTGCAGGGCTTGACAGTACCACACGCCATAAGGTATGGCAAAGCCTAACAGACATGCAAAAATCAGGTGAGATTGGCGTATTAGCCATTGCCACGCATCAGGTATGGCAGGGGATGGGCGATGTGAATATGCTATATGTGGGATGATGGGTTTGTCATACAAGATGGCTTATAAAATCAAATGAGTTTTTAAAAGATTAAGACATGCTCACTTTGCCATTTTTTATGAAAATATCCATTAAGGCGTTTGGATAAAGATAAACTAGATATGATTTAAATATTACCCATTAAAAATACTGGAATGTCCTAAATAATATCCCAACAAGTATCACAACAAAACCCTGTCTCAGACAGGGTTTTGTGAGTGTATTTTTTGGGGGGCTGTTTAGGGCTTGTAGACAAACACATCTTGTCTGCTGGTACTGTACTTGCCATCTTCGGTATAAACAGTGATGGTAACAGGGATAGTACCGCTGACTTTGGCAGGGTCGCCAAAGATACTCACAGGCAAATCATAAGGCTCATTGGCTTTAAGTGGCAATTCCTTAAAGCGAGATTTTAGGGTTAAGCCATCAACAGGTTCTAGTTTGACTTTGTAGACTTGTCGCTCATCAGTCTTATTGACGATTTTTAGGACATAGCTGTTCTCTACCAAGCCATCACGCCCAACGCTACTGACTTTTTGACGGTTTTGGCGAATTTCAAGCTCTAAGGGGTCTCGTCCTGCTGCTATCATTGCTGCTACCACAATAAGCACGCTTAGGATAAAGATATAGGCAAAGATACGAAAGCTGATAATTTTGGTTTGTTCTTTGTGGACAAGCTGACGTTCGGTGGTGTAGCGAATCAGACCACGAGGATAGCCCACTTTGTCCATGATTTCATTGCAGGCATCGATACATGCGGCACATTGGATACATTCTACTTGTAGACCATCACGAATATCAATGCCAGTAGGGCACACCTGTACGCACATGGTGCAATCCACACAATCGCCATAACTCTCAGGGTGAGCACCTTTTTTACGAGCCCCACGAGGTTCACCACGGTCATAATCATAAGACACGATGAGCGTATCTTTATCAAACATGACCGACTGAAATCGCCCATAAGGACAAAAATGTACGCACATGTGTTCACGCATATAGCCTGCATTGGTCTGAGTGACAAAGGTGATTAGGATAAAAAATACCCAGGTCAGCTTGCTCCATTCCATAAAGAAGATGGGATTGCCATTAAAAAATAAATAATCCGTTCCAACCACAAGCGACATGAACGTTACGGCGGTAATCATGCTCATCACGCCCCAAATGGCATGGATAAGCACAAGTTTGGATATTTTTGAGATGCTAGCTGGCTCTTTATCAAATTTTATGCGTTTGTTACGTTCGCCAAGCACCCATTTTTCTACATGTTGATACAGGTGTACATAGATGGTCTGTGGGCAAGCATAACCACAGAACACACGCCCTGCATATACTGTTACCATAAACAGCATAAAGGCGGCAATCATAAAGACAAAAGCGAAGAAGTAAAAGTCTTGTGGCATAAAAGTTGCCCCAAAGACATAAAATTTAGGCTCGGTAACATTAAAGAGTATCGCCTGATGCCCTCCCCATTTTATCCACGGCAATACCAAAAACATCACTAAAATGACATACATACTCACCAAACGAATGTTTTGATACTTGCCCGAGACAAAGCGTGGGTGTATCCGTTTTTTGGAGGCATCCATGTCTTTGGAATGGGGAATGAGTTTTTCGGGCGCAGGTTTTGGTTTTTTGGCTTTTTTGGCAGGTGGGGCAACGGTATCGGTGGCAGGTGTGGCATTGCCCCCTTTGGGGTCAAAAACTTCGGGTTTGCTACCGCTGTCTTCTGTGTTTTTTACAGAATTATCTGATTGTTCTGACATGATATTACCTTAGCTGTTGTGGCGAGTGTTCGCTCTTGGCTGGGCATGATGATTGATACTGGTTTTATCAATTTGGAATAAATGGGGCATTTATGTTTTTGCACGTGCCATAAAAAGTGAAAAATGGCATGTTTTTTATGCAAAAATATGGTTTGCGTGTACTGTATTGCTAAGTTACTGTATTGCTAGGTTTAAATGGCATTATAAGAGCCTAACCTACCCATATTTTACACCTTTTGTATGATTTTTAAAAGGATTAAATGGACACACATCTTGGTTTTTATTTTGTGATGAATGTCAAAAGCTAAGCATGTTTAAAATTCTGTCATATTCAAAATCTTTTGATAAAGTGCTTTTTGTTCTGGACTTGGTTTGGCAGATTGTAATGCCATAACTGCTGACATATTGCCATCAATGCGGATTTTGCCCATCATAAACGCTTCTAGGGCAATATTGGCATCCTTATCTAGGATGATTTGAGTGAGCGTGTCGCTGTCAATATTGATGGTGCTGATGGCGTGACTGGTATGATATTGACCCAATTTGCCTGCATCTAAATGCAATTCTTTGGGGTCATCACCTATGATGTTGACGTTTATAATAAGATTGGCAAGGCTTGGCGGTAGGTGCAGTTCGCCTGCGTTGCTGTTTAGGATTTGGAGGCTATCAAACCATGCTTGACTTAAAAATTTTGCCATAAAATCATCCGATAAAAATAAGTTTTTTATTATTAAGTGTTTTATTATAATGCAAAAATCACCAAAAAACAGATTTTTTATAAAATTACCACAAAAACCAGCCAACGTTTATCAAGTATTTACCAGCTTTGTGTCTAAAATTTAAATAAAAACCCAAATAACGATTGTATTTGCATTTAATCAAAAAGATAAATTGAGTGAAAGTTTTTAAACTTGGCAAAATCAGGTATTTTTGATTGAAAAAATTGATTGAAATCGTCAAATCTTGGCGAAAGTTACAAAAAATTTGTAAAAAATGTGAAAATTTTTACTTATTTTTTACAAAACATGTCCGAAAACTTACAATTGTATTGTATAATACATGGTGAAAAACTCATCGCAATACCCTATTGTGGGTATGGATTTAACGCAAGCCAAACTCATCATGAGTAAGCCAGTTTATCGGAAATTGTGTGGTCATTGTTAGATTGTTACATTTCCTTACTTTTTTTAAGGTTTTTTCCTAAAAACTGATTTGAAATGATGATATTTGGCAAATTTTGCGTTACAATAAAGATTATAGTTAAAAAATTATAGTTAAAAAACGTAAATTTGGCACCATTGCCAAACAACGACACAAATCGGGCTGCACAGGAAACCTATCCCATGAGTCTATCTAAAACAGCAGTAGCCCCATCCGTTGACCATGAATATGAAATCACAATTGTTCGTCTTTTCACGCTCATGGCAGTATTTTGGGGTATCGTTGGTATGACGGTTGGTGTGTTTATCGCATCACAGCTTGCATGGCCAGCACTTAACTTTGATACATCTTGGCTGTCCTTTGGACGTTTAAGACCACTTCACACCAATGCGGTCATTTTTGCCTTTGGTGGTTGTGCACTTTTTGCAACATCTTATTACATTGTTCAGCGTACTTGCAAAACAAGGCTGTTTGCCCCTTATCTTGCTTGGTTTACCTTTTGGGGGTGGCAAGCGGTCATTGTGGGGGCGGTCATTACCTTACCATTGGGTCTGACCACTGCCAAAGAATATGCCGAACTAGAATGGCCCATTTCCATTGGTATAGCCTTGGTGTGGGTGGCATATGCCATTGTATTCTTTGGCACGCTCATCAAACGCCAAACATCGCACATCTATGTGGCTAACTGGTTCTTTGCAGCGTTTATTATCACCATTGCACTGCTTCATATCGTCAATAACCTTGCCATTCCTGTGAGTATGTGGAAATCTTACTCGCTCTATGGCGGTGCAACAGATGCCATGGTTCAGTGGTGGTATGGGCATAATGCGGTAGGTTTCTACTTAACAGCAGCGTTCTTGGGCATGATGTATTACTTCATCCCCGTGCAGATCGGTCGCCCTGTGTATTCTTATCGTTTGTCCATCGTTCACTTTTGGGCATTAATCGCTTCGTACATGTGGGCAGGTGGTCACCACTTGCATTATTCAGCATTGCCTGACTGGACCCAATCTTTGGGCATGGTGTTCTCGCTGATTCTGTTCGCACCTTCTTGGGGTGGTATGATTAATGGTGTGCTAACCTTATCTGGCAGTTGGGATAAATTGCGTACTGACCCCATCATTCGCTTTTTGATTGTGGCATTGTCATTTTATGCCATGAGTACCTTTGAGGGTCCTATGCTGTCCATCAAAGAAGTGAACGCCATCAGTCATAATACTGACTGGACGGTCGGACACGTACACTCTGGTGCATTGGGCTGGGTTGGTATGGTAACCATTGGTTCTATCTATGTGCTGTTGCCACGCATCTATAATAAAGCAAAAATGTACTCAACCAATTTAATCACGGTGCACTTTTGGCTTGCAACCACAGGCACAGTCTTGTATATCGTCGCTCTGTGGATTTCAGGCATTACCCAAGGTATGATGTGGCGTGCAACCAACGATGATGGTACACTTTCTTATGACTTTATCCAGACAGTTGTGGTATCACACTGGCCTTATGTGGTGCGTGCCTTAGGTGGCTTGCTTTATGTGGGTGGCATGCTGGTGATGGCATATAATTGCTACAAAACCATCAAAATGCCAAGTGTGCCTGAACATATCGCTGAGCCTGATGAGGTTAATACAGGTCGTGATGAAGTCTTTGATAATGATGCTGTCAAAGCATAAGGGGGGCAGCCATGTCTAACATTACACATGAAATTGTTGAAAAAAATACCGGCTTACTCGTTGTTTTTATTGTGATTGCGATTAGCTTTGCAACTTTGGTTGAGATTTATCCATTGCTTTTTGACCAAAATACACCAGAGCAAGGCGGTGTGAATAAGCCACTTCCCAACATGCGTCCATGGACAGCATTGGAATTAGAAGGTCGTGACATTTATATCCGTGAAGGTTGTCATGTATGCCATACTCAGATGATTCGTCCTCTTCGTGCCGAAGTTGAGCGTTATGGACCTTATAGCCGTGCCGCAGAGTCTACATGGGATCACCCATTCTTATGGGGTTCTAAGCGTACCGGCCCTGATCTTGCTCGTGTTGGCGGTCGTTATTCTGACCAATGGCACATTGACCATTTGATTAATCCACGTGCGGTAGTGCCTGCATCAGTCATGCCTGCTTATCCTTGGCTTGCCAAAAATGAAGTGGATGGATCTAGGGTTCAAGCAAAAATGCGTATTTTTAAAGACCATTTTGGCTTGCCTTATACTGAGTCTGATATCGAGGCGGCACCTGACCAGGTACAAGGAGCAACAGAGCTTGACGCACTGGTGGCTTATTTGCAACAGCTTGGTATTGCCATGCAAGGTCAACGCTAATGAATTGGGGCGTTTTACATAGTATTGCAACCGTGGTAGCTTTTTTCGCTTTCATTGGCGTTGCGTGGTGGGCATACTCACCAAAAAACAAAAAACGCTTTGAAGAAGATGCACAACTTGCGTTAGATGACAACCAAATAGAAAAGTTGCCATCACAACGCACTAAGGATATACAATGAGCTTTTTTTGGAGTTCTTGGATTACCATCTTTTCGCTGGCTTGTTGGATTTTTATTTTTGGGGTGCTTGTTTTGACCTTAAAAACCAAACCGCAACTAGAAGAAGATGAGACAACAGGACATTCATACGACGGTATTCGTGAATATGATAAGCCCTTGCCAAAATGGTGGCTTGTGGTATTCTTTGGTACGCTATTTTGGGGGTTGGGATATTTTGTTCTTTATCCATCCATTCAACCAGGTGCTTGGAAGGGTGTTACTACCGTAGAAGTTGATGGTCAAGAGGTGCCTTGGACATCAGAGAATGAACTTAACAGCCAACTACAAGCTAACAACAGAGTGTTCACCCAAAACTTTGAGCAAAACATTTTGGCCGTAGCTGGGGCAGATGGTGCTGTGCCTGTTTTGGAAAAACTTTCTAAACTGCAAGCTGAACAACGTCAAAATACTGAGTCAGATTCGGATTTGCAGTCTCAAATTGATGAACAGGTCAAACTGCTGGCTCCTTATGTGGATATGCTGGCAGGTGATTTAGAAGCCCAAAAAGTGGGTAACCGTCTGTTCTTACAAAACTGTGCTCTGTGTCATGGTCTCAACGCCAAAGGTGCAACAGGTTATCCTGATCTAACGGACGATGACTGGCTCCATGGTGGTAATGCAGATGAAATATTGCTAACCATTCATAATGGTCGTGTCGGTGCAATGGCGGCGTGGCAGAAACAACTGGGCGAGTCTGGTGTTCGTGCTGCTGCTGAATACGTACTGTCTATCGCTAGCGGACATGGTCCTGGGGTAGATAATGGTGAGCTTAATCAATCATTGGTGGCACAAGGTAAGTCTATTTTTGAGGCCAACTGTGTGCTATGTCATGGTGCTGATGCCAAAGGTTTAACTTCATTTGGTGCGCCGAACTTAACTGATGATATTTGGCTATTTGGCGGTGATCGTGAATCGGTACAAACAACCATTCGTCATGGTCGTGCTGGCGTGATGCCCGAGTGGCAAACTAAGCTGGGTAACGAGCGTATTATGTTACTTGCAGCCTATGTGCGTTCACTGTCACAAAACCCTACCGAATGATGAATTGTTGATTTGATAAAAACCTTTATGTGAATCTCACCTCAAAAGTTGGACAACTGACCTTTGGGGTGTTTTTTTATACGTGTTAATAAAAAATATGATACATTTGATAAAAGGAAATCTCTGATGACCGTCCTATCTGACTATGTCCGTGCCATCATTACCGCAACCGTTTATGATGTTGCCATGCGAACACCTCTTGAAAAGGCGAACAAATTATCCACTCGTTTTGACAATGACATTCGCCTAAAACGAGAAGATTTACAACCTGTATTTAGCTTTAAACTACGTGGAGCATACAACTGTATTAGTCAACTTACCGAGGAACAAAAAGCAAAAGGCATTATTTGTGCCTCTGCTGGCAATCATGCACAAGGGGTAGCATATTCAGCAAATCGCTTAAAAATCAATAACTTAATTGTCATGCCCAAAACCACACCTGATATTAAAGTACAAGCTGTTAAAGCCTTTGGTGGTACGGTATTTTTGCACGGCGATAGTTTTGATGAGGCTAACCGTTTTGCCATTGCAAAATCACAAACAGATGGCATGACCTACATCGCCCCTTATGATGACAAGCTTGTGATTGCAGGGCAGGGTACAGTGGCGTTGGAGTTGTTGCAAGACTGGCAAGAGATGGAATACGTCTTTGTGCCTGTGGGCGGAGGCGGTCTTGTGGCGGGCGTGGCGGCGTTTTTGGGGGAAATTGCTCCACATGTCAAGATTATTGCCGTAGAATCTGAAGGGGCGGCATGTCTAAAAGTTGCCCTAAAAAACGGTGAACGCACTCGCTTACCACAAGTGAGTTTGTTTGCTGACGGTGTGGCGGTTGCCCAAATTGGACAAATTCCTTTTGAAATTGCCAATTTGACCAAATCAAACGGACAAGGCAGTCTCATTGATGATACGATAACGTGCAACAATGATGAAATTTGTGCCAGTGTCAAAGACATTTTTGAAGAAAATCGCCACATCGTTGAGCCGTCTGGGGCATTAGCTTTGGCAGGACTCAAAAAATACATGAAAACGCATCATCTTACTAACAAAAACTGTGTAGCAATCGTCTCAGGGGCGAACATGAATTTTGACCGCCTGCGTTATATTGCTGAACGTACTGAAATTGGTGAGAATAAAGAGGCAATTTTTGCTGTGCAGTTACCCGAGCAGGCAGGAGCATTTTTGGATTTTTGTCGCAGTTTGCAAGGACGAAATATTACCGAATTTAATTACCGCCTAGATGCTACCAACCCCAATGTTGCCCAAGTTTTTGTTGGTATTGGCTTAAAGGATGGTCAAACCGAGCGTGCCACAATCATGCAACATCTGAGCAAAGGGGGTTATAAGGCACATGATTTGACCGATGATGAGATTGCCAAAACGCATGTCCGATATTTAATTGGTGGGCATGGACGACTTACTGATGAACGCTTATTCCGTGTGGTATTTCCCGAACGACCAGGGGCGTTATTAAACTTTCTTGAAAAATTAGGACAAGATTTTAATGTAACCTTATTTCACTATCGCAATCATGGTGCAGCAGAAGGGCGGATTTTGGTGGGGCTACAAGCCACACTCACCAGCGGACGACAAATCGTGGATGCACTGACCGAGATTGGTTATGAATGCGAGGATTTAACGGATAATATTGGCTATGGAGCATTTTTAAAATAAAGTCAAACCATGTAAATATGATGGTTGCTTATTTTTATTTTGGCTAAGAGTTTTGGCTAAAAGTATTTTATGAAATGTTTGTTTTTTCCAAAAATTTTTGTAAAATAAATCAATGAATTTAATCTGATGGAGATGTCATGAAACAATTTTTAAAACCTCTTATCATCATTCTATCTTTATCACCAGCATTTGCCTTAGCTTGTGAAAAACCACAGGTAACAGGGTATGATGAGGTTGATTGCTTGCAAGAAGGCTTTGCAAGCGTGAAACAACACGGCAAGTATGGTTTTGTTAATAAAGTGGGTAAGGTGATGATTCCCATCCAGTACGATGATGCCCAACACTTTTCGGAGGGTTTTGCAGGTGTCAAGCAAAATGGTCAATATGGTTTTATCAATAAAGGCGATGAAATGCTTATTCCTGCCCAATATGACCGCATCTTGCAGGGTTTTAAAAATGGCAAAGCTCAGGTAAAGCGACATGGTGAGCAATTTTATATCAATAAAGAAGGTAAACGCCTAGACTGATTTTGGCAGGCAAGACTTTCAAATTTTTTAAGTATTTTGGTCATTGGGCGATATTTCCCCTTGATATTTGTCCAACGTGTTCGCATTTTATTAACTGATAAACAAAAGAGAACACTATGCCAAATCAAACTCATACCCTAACCATACATGGCATGACTTGCCAAGCCTGTGCCACTCGCCTAGAAAAAGTATTAAACAAAAAAGACAGCGTAAAGCGTGCTGAGGTGAACTTTGCCACAGAGACATTGACTCTTAGTACCGAAAGCGACATCCCTGATGATGAGATTTTGACATGGATAAAAAAGACGGGTTTTACCGGAGATTTTATTGATGGCTCATCCCAAATCCCCATATCCAGTAACGATAAGCTGCCATATCGCTTGATTGCTCTTGGTGTGCTTTCTTTGCCGTTTTGGGTGGGCATGGTGGGTATGATGACAGGTTTGCACGTACTCATGCCCCCAAATTGGGTACAGTTTATATTGGCAAGCATTGCCCAATTTGCCCTTGCCATGCCTTTTTATAAAGGAGCGTGGGCGGGGATAAGGGGCGGACTGCTTGGTATGGATGTACTGGTGGCACTAGGGACGAGCATGATTTGGGCGTATTCTACTTATGCATGGCTGGTAGATGCCCATGTATATTTTGAAGCCAGTGTGATGATTTTGACTTTTGTAAGTCTTGGTAAATACTTAGAATATCGCACCAAAACAGGCAGTCTCAACGCTCTATCCAAACTCATGGAGCTACTACCACACACGGTCAAAGTCAAACGCAACCAAATGTGGGTGGATGTGGCATTGGCGGATGTCAAAGTAGGCGATATATTGCAAGCCAAACATGGCGATAAAATTGCGGTAGATGGGGTCATCACAGATGGTCAAGGGGAGATTACCCAAGCTCATCTGACAGGAGAAAGTGCTTATTTATCAAAATCTTATGGCGATGAAGTGCTGGCAGGAAGCGTGGTCGTGGATGGCAGTTTTACTTATAAAGCCCAAGCGATGGGTGCACAGACAACGCTTGGACAGATGACAGAGGCACTGTCACACGCACAGGGAACCAAAGCTCCGATTGCACGGCTTGCTGACCGTGTGGCAGGTGTTTTTGTGCCAGTGGTGGTGGTGTTGTCGGTGCTGACTTTTTTGGGGAATTGGTATGTATTGGGGCAGTTTGACATTGCACTTATGCGAGCGGTTGCTGTGCTTGTCATCGCCTGCCCATGTGCGTTGGGACTTGCCACGCCCACAGCGATTATGGCAGGCATGGGCGTGGCATCTCGCCATGGAGTGCAGTTTTTGGATGCGGTGGCGTTGGAGACAGCAGGGCAGATTGGTGCGATGGCCTTTGATAAGACAGGCACACTCACCAACGGACAGCTTGTGGTGGTGGACAGTCTAAGCCTTAGCGACATGCCCACACTGCTTGGTGTTACATCAAGCATAGAATCTCACAGCACGCATCCTATGGCCCATGCCATTACCGCTTATGCTTATGATAAACACGCCCCCACATTCACCGCCAAAAATATCCTAAGTCAAGCAGGATATGGCATACAAGGCGAGATATCTGGCGTGGGTGTGGTAAAAGTGGGAACGAGTGATTTTGTCAGTGTCAATCTGGACGAAAAAGCATGTGCCTTTATGAATGACAACCCCACAGCCAGTCTTGTATTTGTGGCAATCAATGACAAACTGGCGGGTATTTTTGCCTTATCCGATGCCCTAAAAGCAGATGCACATATGCTGATAAATAAATTAAAAGCAGATGGCATCACACCTGTCATTTTAAGTGGCGACCGTCAAAGTGTGGTGGATAAGGTGGCAGATGAGCTGGACATAGACGGTTACGGAGAGTTGTCGCCACAGGATAAATCCCTAAGAATCAAACACTTACAAAAAACACATAAAACCGCCATGATAGGCGATGGCATTAATGATGCCTTGGCGATGACCACAGCGGATATTGGCATGGCGGTGGGGGGTGCAACAGACGTGGCGACAGGCTCGGCGAGTGTACGGCTTATACAGTCGGATGCAAGTAGGACGATGAACATTTATCACGCTTATAAAATCGCCAAACTGACCCTAGATAACATCAAACAAAATCTATTTTTTGCCTTTATTTATAACATCATTGGCATTCCACTTGCGATGATTGGTGCATTAAATCCGATGATGGCAAGTATTGCCATGGCACTAAGTTCGCTTTCGGTGTTGGCAAATGCGTTGCGATTAAAGGGGGTAGATTTGAAGGAAGATTTACAAAATTAATAAAAAATCAAGGCGGATTCTCCGCCTTGATTGATGAATTTGGTGTCATTTTACCACATTATTTTACCATGAACTGTCAACGATTTGGCAGATGCTCTTTGACGTCTTTGGCAAATTTGCGTAACACATCAACCGTACTTTCCCAATCAAGACAGCCGTCCGTTACTGATTTGCCATATTCTAATTGGCTTAGGTTGGCAGGGATATTTTGACGGCCGCCTTTTAGGTGGCTTTCAATCATGAGTCCCATGATGGATGTGTTGCCTTTTTGGATTTGTCCTGCGATATTTTGGATGACCATGGGCTGTAAATATGGGTCTTTGCCTGAGTTGGCGTGGCTTGCATCTACCATGATTTTACCGTTTGTTTTACCTTTGGCAAGCTCATTTTCGGCAGCTGCAATGGCGGTTTCATCATAGTTGGGTTGGTCATTACCGCCACGCAAGACAACATGGGCGTATTTGTTGCCTTTGGATTTGATGATGGAGACTTGACCATCTGATGATAAGCCCAAAAAACTATGCCCAGAGCTGACCGCTTGCATGGCATTTACCGCCACAGTCATTGAACCGTCCGTACCATTTTTAAAACCAACTGGGCAAGACAGACCACTTGACATTTCACGGTGAGTCTGGCTTTCGGTGGTTCTGGCTCCGATGGCTGACCAACTGATTAAGTCTTGTATGTATTGGGGGGTGTTGGGGTCAAGGGCTTCTGTGGCACAGGGCAGACCTTTTTCATTAAGCTCCAAAAGTAGCTTTCTTGCCATGCCAAGCCCTTTTTTAATGTCAAAACTGTCATCCATGTTTGGGTCATTAATAAGACCTTTCCAGCCTGTGGTGGTGCGTGGTTTTTCAAAATAGACACGCATGACGATAAATAACTCGCCTTTTAACTCATCCGCCAATGCTTTTAATTTGTCTGCATATTCGTGGGCGGCATTGACATCATGGATGGAACAAGGCCCAACCACAACCAAAATGCGTTTGTCCACACCGTCTAGGATATTTTCGATGACTTTGCGACCGTGCAATACAGTGTTAAATGCTTGACTTGATAGAGGGTAGGTGCGTTTTAGTTCGGCGGGGGTGATTAGTGGGGTGATTTTTTCAATATTCACATCATCAATTTCTGTATGGTGGGTTAAAAAAGACATAATACCTACCTGTTCCATTGGGTTTGGTCAAAAGGATATTATGCACAGTTTTGCCTGATTTGACAAGGCAAAAAGTGGGGAATGGACAAAAAATTTAAAAATAGTTTATGTGTTTTGATAAATTGATAATTTGTGGTTATCTCTTTGGGAGAAATTCTCACAGAACGATGACAGTTCACAACCATGTGCCAAATAACGCTTTTGCCCAACGCCCCAAATGTGCTATTATATCTATTTTTTATTTTGAGAATGACAATGACCACGCCCACTTATTCTGACATTTTATCCGTTGTTGCTGATGATTTTGCTGTCATGGACAAACAAGTTTTTGGTTCGCTAAATTCCAAAGTTCAACTTGTCATGAAAGTCTCTGACCACGTCATTAATGCAGGCGGTAAACGCATGCGTCCTTTGATGACTTTGCTTATCTCACGCATGATAAAAGATAAGCAATATCAACCAAGTTTAGAACTGGGGGCAATCACCGAGATGCTCCATACTGCCACGCTCGTGCATGATGATGTGATTGATGAATCGGGTATGAGACGAGGGCGACCGACTGCCAATGCTACCTGGAATAACGCAACGGCTGTTTTGGTGGGTGATTATCTTATTGCTCGTTCATTTAACCTTTTGACAGGGTTTGGGGATATGACTTTGTTAAAGCTGTTCTCGGATGGAACGTGTGATATCGCCGAAGGTGAGGTGTTACAATTGCAGCACCAACACAACATTGAGACAACCGAAAGCGACTATTTGCAAATCATCGATGGCAAGACCTCACGGCTGTTTATGATGGCGTGCGTAGGGTCGGCTCTACTTCATGGCAGGCATGATGATAAAGAATTACTTGCCAATTTATCCGATTTTGGACAGCATTTTGGTAATGCTTTTCAGATGATTGATGATGTGATGGACTTTATGGGCGATAGCCAAACGATGGGCAAAAATTTAGGTGATGACTTAGCTCAGGGCAAACCAACCTTACCGATCATCAAAACCTTACAACTCTTAAAAAATACCAATACCGACGATTATGACAAACTTAGAATCGCTGTGCAAACAGGCAAAACAGACGATGTCCAAATGCTCATCTCTTCGGTTAGGTCATCAGGGGCGTTGGCATATTGCAAAAATCGGGCACAAGAAGAAACCGCCCTTGCCCAAGATGCTTTGATGAGACTGCCCAATAATAAATACCGCCATGCTCTGTATCAGCTGACAGAATTGGCAAGTGCCAGATTGGTGTGATGGGCGTGTGATGTGAATGTATTGGGGCAAATGTATGGGGTGATTGTGTGTCAAAGTGATTACAATCACCCTTTATTATTTGTGTGTGCTTTCATTGTTGTGCAAAATAATAGTGCAAAATTGTACACAAAAATATTGACAATCTCTCGGTTATGGTTATAATATTCGCCCAAATTTGTAACAAGATGTTTCAAAAATGCTTTTTCTCGTCCTTGCCATTTGTGCCAGTGTGTTGGTGTCCATATTTTTAAAAACCGCCCGCCATCAAAACCTTGATATCGCCCAAGCCATTTTGGTGAACTATATCACCGCCATTATTTTATGTGTGTTGTTATTAAAGCCTGATTTTGATGTCAGTCAAATCATGACAAATGGGGGGTTTATTATCATCGCCTTAGGTGTGCTTTTGCCGAGTGTATTTATCATCATGGCAAAGGCGGTAGCACAGGTTGGCATTGCCAAATCAGATGTGGCACAGCGTTTGGCATTATTTTTACCGATATTAGCGTCATTTACCATTTTTGGGGAGAGTTTAACGCTTGCCAAGGTTTTAGGCATTATTTTGGCGTTTTTATCATTAATCGCCTTAACTTATAAACCCAATACAAAAAATAACCGCACCAAAACAGATGGTCAATTAAATGTCAAAAGCACCGCTTTAATATTGGGTGGGGTGTGGGCAGGCTATGGTGTGATTGATGTTTTATTTAAACAAATGTCAAAAATGGGTAATGCCTTTGCCAATACTTTGCTTATAAGTTTTATATTGGCATTTTTTTTGTTGTTCATTTATTTAATTGCTAATAAGACCAAATGGCAGGGCAAGAGCCTAATCAGTGGGGTTTTACTCGGGGGTTTAAACTTTTTTAATATTTTATTTTATATCAAAGCTCATCAGGTCTATAAAGATGACCCAACATTGGTTTTTGCAGGCATGAATATTGGGGTGATGTGTTTGGGGGCAGTTGTGGGATTGTTTATTTTTAAAGAAAAGATATCTAAAATCAATGGTATGGGAATTGTGCTGGGTGTCTGTGCGGTATGGTGCTTGTTTTATTTGACATGATTGTAATTTGACATGATTGTAATTTGACATGATTGTAAATGGGGCATGCCCAGTTTGATGGTGTTTTAAAAAATTGATGGGATTTATCATTTTAATCATTTGGGCGATAATATGTCTTAGCGTCATTGGTAAATATGCCATAAACTTTTGCCCAATTTGTCAAAATCCATTATAATAGCCAACCATTTGCCCAAAGAATTTAGATTATGAACCAATTAAATCCCCGCCAACAAGAAGCCCTAGCCCATGTTGTAGGTCCTCTACTCGTTCTGGCAGGGGCAGGGTCTGGCAAAACTTCTGTAATTACTCAAAAAATCGCTCATCTTATCCAAAATTGCAACATGCCTGCTGAACGCATCACGGCGATGACCTTCACCAACAAGGCGGCACGAGAGATGAAAGAGCGTGTCAAAAAGCTGCTGCCAAACGATAAAATTCGTGGATTGACAGTGTCTACCTTTCATCAGTTTGGTTTGCAATTTTTGCGTTATGAACTCATGCACACCCCCTTAAAAGGCAATTTTAGTATCATGGATGCAGATGACAGTAAGCGTCTGCTTGCTGAACTCATGGTGCGTGATAACCTATCAGGGGCGGAGCGTGCAGACATGGTGGGTAAGGCGATGAAGATGATTGGCGACTGGAAAAATGAACTGGTCGTTCCAGAGGATGCCATCAGTACGCTAAATGACCCTGAGGATGTGATTTTTGCTCATCTGTATGGACTGTATGAACGCCATTTGCGTGCGTATAATGCGGTGGATTTTGATGATTTGATTGTTCTGCCTGTGCGTATTTTAAAAGACAATGAAAGGGTGCGTGATAAATGGCAAAATCGCATTCGCTACTTACTGGTAGATGAGTATCAAGACACCAATACTGCCCAATATGAGCTTATCAAGCTTTTGGTGGGCTTTCGGGCAAGGTTCACGGTGGTGGGCGATGATGATCAGTCCATCTATGCGTGGCGTGGGGCGAAACCTGAGAATATGGCGTTGTTAAAGCAGGATTTTCCAACATTACACGTGGTAAAACTTGAACAAAACTACCGCTCTACCAATCGCATATTGGCATCTGCCAATGCTGTGATTACCAATAATGAACATATTTTTGAAAAATCACTGTGGTCAGATAAGGGCCATGGCGAACTGATTCGGGTGTTAAACTCCTCTGATGATGCAATAGAGGCAGAACGTGTGGCAAAAGAGATAGTAACACACCGCCTAAGATATAATAACTCATGGGAGCAGTATGCTGTGCTGTATCGCTCCAACTTTCAAGCTCGTCCATTAGAAGCTGAACTGCGTTCACTACAAGTACCATATAGGTTATCGGGAGGTACGTCATTTTTTGCACGTGCTGAGATTAAGGATGTCATGAGTTATTTACGTATCATTCTAAATCCCGATGACGATGCTGCATTTTTGCGAATTATTAATACCCCTAAGCGTGGCATGGGTTCGGCAACCTTAGAAAAACTTGGACTGTTTGCCCAGGAATATGGCTTATCACTGCTGTCCGCCTGCTCTCATTCGGGACTAAAATCAGCGGTGGGGGCAAAGGCAGGTGGCATACTTGCCAGCTTTGGTGAATTTATTGAACATTATACTCGTGAACTTTATGATAACCCAGACCCCATGCCCCTTGTGCGACAGATGATTGTGGAGACAGGGTATATTGACCACATCAAAGAAGACAGCAAAACTCCTCAACAAGAAAAAAATCGCCTTGACAATATTGAATCACTATACTCATCCATCCATGCACTCATAGACCGTGCCGAGGATGATGATGAAAAAAGCATTGATGCGGTGATTCGCAAATTGGTATTGCTAGATATGCTAGAACAACAACAAGAAGAGGAAAATACTAACAAAGTCAATCTCATGACCTTGCATGCTGCCAAGGGGCTTGAATTTGATTTTGTGTATATTATTGGTGTAGAAGAGGACATTTTGCCACACCGTAACTCCATTGCCTCTGAGACGATAGAAGAAGAACGTCGCCTAATGTATGTGGGCATCACACGGGCAAGGCATGAGCTGACCTTAATGTATGCCCAAAAACGCAGGGCAGGTAAAGAATATCGCCAAACCACGCCATCTAGATTCTTAGATGAGTTGCCCACTGACCACATTGATTATCCTGCCAAACGCAAAAAATCTACCGACCCCAATAAAGTTGCCACAGATTATTTGGCAAACATTCAAGCCATGCTTGCTGCCAAACGCAAAAGATAGGTGCTTTTAATCATTCACCTTTCATCATTCATCGTCCATCATCAACCATTAATGTGAGTGTGTCATGTATCCATTTTTACGCCTAACCCAAAACATCATCAGCAGTGCAACCGCTTATCACAAAAGCAAAAAATCAGGCACACTAATCGGTCTGACTGATACAACCGAGTATCGTTTTATTGCCAACATCAATGACATTGATAACTTCTTTGAGATGAATAATGGGCGAATTTTGACGTTGTTTGATTTGGGGCGTAATGATTTTGCCATTCGTACAGGTCTGGGCAAAAAACTCTTGCAACAGCGGTGGGGCTTGGTAGTGGCAGGCAGTACCATTCAATATCGCAAACGTGTGCGTCTGTTTGATAAAGTGCTGATGAAAACTAGGGTATGTGCCATTGATGATAAGTGGTTCTACATGGAGCAGACGATGTGGGTTAAGGGTAGGTGTACCTGTCATGTGCTGCTTCGTACGGCAGTAACCAACTTTATGACAGGCAAACCCATTCCAACTGCACAAGTGTTATCATCGCTTGGCTATGATGAGATAAGCCTACCGCCTGATGAATGGGTGCAGGCGTGGATAGATGCTGATAAACAACGTCCGTTTCCACAGTGATGATTGGGGGCATACTGATATCCCATAGTCCTCATCTTTGCATATGCCAAAGACAGGTTGTATATGCCAAAGACAGGTTGTCAATATCTGGCTTAAAGCTCCACATTTATCTTGGGAGCTGATGCCATCGTCTTTATGCCTTGTTGTTGGTATCAATTACAGCATTGCCTGCCATTTGGGTTTGGGGTTAAAAGCAATGAACCTATCACACCACCGCCGTCATTCTATCCAAGCCATGTTATAATAGCCCAAATTTGCCAAGCCTAACAGTCATGACCGAGACCCATCAAGACCCCATTGACACAAGTCTAGTACTGCCCCCTGATGGGCATTGTTTTCATTGTGGCGAGAAGTTGCCCAGTGAACCGTTTTTTACTGTGATTTTTAATCAGTCACACCCCATGTGTTGTTTGGGTTGTCAACTTGCCTCCGAGAGCATTGTTGAGCTTGGATTGTCGCAGTATTATCTTGACCGCCGTGAGATAAGTCCAACCGCACCGCTACCACTTGCCAATTTTGATGCTTATAATCATGACGATATCAAAGCCCAATTTGTCTATCATGAAGATGGTGCTAGCACAGCAGAGCTGTCGGTAACAAATTTGCGTTGCACAGCGTGTACATGGCTTATAGAGACCCGCTTACGTGGTATGGATGGGGTACGTGCCTGTCAGGTTAATCTCACCGAACAGCGTATGCGTGTAAACTGGGATGAGAGCCGTTGCAGTATTGGCGACATTTTGGGGGCGGTGCATTCGGTTGGCTATGACGCTCGCCCTTATCGGCAGGACACACACGAGGCGATGATAAAACGTCAAAACAAGCAAATGCTTATCCGTCTGGGTGTGGCAGCGGTGGGGGCAATGCAGGCGATGATGTTTTCTATCGGACTGTATTTTGGCGATTATTCGGGTATGGCGGACGAACATCGTCATTTTTTACGTGCAGTGGCATTGTTTGTTACCATGCCGGTGATTTTTTATGCAGGCGTGCCATTTTTTCGTTCTGCTTTTAATGCCATCAAAGCCAGGCAGGTCAATATGGATGTGCCTATCTCTGTTGCCCTTATTGCAACCTTTGGGGCAAGTGTATATGCCACACTGACCCAATCTGGTGAGACCTATTTTGACTCGGTCTGTATGTTCGTTTTCTTTTTGCTCTCAGGTCGCTACATTGAACAAAATGCACGCCTAAAAGCGTCCAACATGGCAAATGATTTGGTTGTGATTGAGCCTGTGCTTATCAGACGGCTTGGGTCTTGTCATGAACTTGTCATGCAGTTTTCCGATGGTGTGCCAGATGATGAATTGATAAACCATTGGCAAAATATTCATGTAGGCGATGATGTGGCAGATGACAATAAAGTGCTTGCCCAAACCCTAAATGTGGGTGATGTCATCTGGATAGAAGCAGGGCAACAAATCGCCTGTGATGGGGTGCTGTTATCAAACACCGCCACACTCTCGCAGAGTCTTTTGACAGGTGAGAGTGATTTGATGGTCAAAAAGCAAGGAGATATGTTGGCAGGTGGTTCACAAAATGACGCACAGCCTTTTGTGATGCTTGTAACAGCACAGGCAGATAACAGCCAAATGGCACTCATAGACCGCTTGATGAACCGTGCGATGAGTGAAAAACCACAAATCGCCCAAGATGCTGACCGTATGGCACGGTGGTTTGTTGCTCGGGTGCTTGTGCTGTCGGTATTGGTTTTTGTGATTTGGCTGTTTGTGGATAAAACCCAAGCCTTATGGGCGACAGTGGCGGTACTGGTGGCAACGTGTCCGTGTGCGTTGGGTCTTGCCACTCCCATTGCCCTGACAGTGGCAACCAATCGTCTGGCAAGTGTGGGATTTTTGGCGACCCGAGGTCATGTCATCCAAAGTCTCTCCAAGGTAAGTCATGTGGCATTTGATAAAACAGGTACACTCACGGTAGGGCAAGCCAACCTATTGCATGTGGATTTTACCATGTATGATAAAGCACATTGGCTAAAAGTGGCGGCAAGTCTAGAAATTGGCTCAAAACACCCTGTGGCACGAGCGATTTTAACATCCGCTCACGGTCTGCACTTACCAAAAGTACAAAACATCAGACACCATACAGCAGGAGGTGTGGAGGGTTTTGTGGAAAATCTGTGCTATCGTATTGGGCATGATGGTTTTGTCCTAAATGGCGGTGACGGTCATATAATACCAGAGAAACTGCATACCTTTGGGGCGAATATGTCGGTGGGACTGTCCGTTTTGGTGGGTGAATGCTGGGAGATGGTGGCACGTTTTTATTTTAATGATGTGATACGTACAGATGCCAAAGAGACGATAGATAACCTAAAAAAACAAGGCATTACCCCGCTTATGCTGACAGGCGACCCCAACGATTATGCGTTGACAGTTGCCCAAATGCTTGGTATAGATTGTGCTTATCATGGTCTGTCACCAACTGATAAAGTCAATCATATCAAAGAGTTACAAAAAGATGGGCATACTGTTCTTATGGTAGGAGATGGCATTAATGATGCGCCTGTGCTTGGTGCATCTAATGTTTCGGTAGCGATGGCAGGAGCGAGCGATTTGGCTCAGGTATCAGCAGATGGTGTACTGCTTGATGGCAGATTATCCATCATCAATCATGCCATCAATCTGTCAATAAAAACTCACCAAATCATTCGCCAAAATCTGCGATGGGCATTGGTGTATAACACGCTCATTCTTGTGCCAGCAGGCATGGGTTATGTACCGCCTTGGCTTGCTGCCATTGGCATGAGTTTATCCAGCTTGTTTGTTGTGGCAAATGCCATGCGGTTAAAGCGAGCTTAAACATGAAAAGACTTCAAACATAAAAAAGCCCACATAAAAAAGCCCAATCTACATCAAGATTAGGCTTGTTTGATGGGCATCGGTTAGATTTTGTTTTGAACTTTTTGGGCACTGCCAGTAACAGCTTCACCAGTTTTTGAAACATCTTTGCCAAAACCTTTGATGGTGTTGCAACCTGTTAGAACGAACATGCCTGCCAAAGCAACTACAAGTAGCTTTTTCATAAATATCTCCCAGTTAAAATCAGTTAAAATGTCATAAAATGAGTGAGAAAAACTCACAAAATCTATCTTACCTAATTTTTTATTATTTTACTGTAATAAAATGTAACTTAGCATAATCATTAGGGTGTAATCATTAGGGTATGCCCATCTTTGGAGGTCTATAAAGATTTTATAAATGTTGCTCATGCCCTAAGTATTTATAAACAATTAGGTGGTTTTGGCAGTCCTGCCAGTCTGTTGATGTGGCGTGCAACCAGACCTGTATTAAAAAGCCGTTGTAGTTTGGCGTTGTCAATCTCATCATCGGCTAAGCTTGTGGATAAATATTTGATGAGTGGGCGAGTGGTGGGACTGTGATGGTATTGGTCAAAAAACGCCCGCACCTGTATTAATATGCGATAATGGATGTCTGTTAGCTCTATGTTTAAGGTATCAGCAAGATGTTGGGCGATGGCAGGCGTCCAAAGCGTGTGATCGCCCAAATGTCCATCAGCATCCAAAGTGAGTTTGGTAGGTGGTAGGGGATTGGTATTTGTCATGATTATGATATTGGTTTTTGATTAAAATTCAAGCACACTGTCAAATAACGCACGTTTGTCATCAAATACACATCGTTCATCAGACAAGGCACGCCTAATATTATCATCAAATGCGGTCATTTGTGTGTCGTTGAAGTCATGCCATGCCTTATCTATGTCATACAAATCAAGCGACTGTACCATGCCATACACACGGCTATTAGGATCGTCAAGCAACACATGAGCAGGTGTATCAAAAAACAATCTGACATTATGGTCAAAGGCTGCCAGCACAAAGGCAAGGGCAAGTGCTTCATAGGCGATGAGTTCATTATCGCTGGTAAGTTTGATTAGGATATTCATGGTTAAAACTGTATAAGCTTTGTGTCATCATCAATATATAGTGCCAAATGAGAGAGTCCAACCAAGCGAAAAGGGGGTAGGACATTCTCACCATCTAAGCTGTGGCGGTGAGCATTATCCGCATCGGTAATGCCTCGTGCTAAGGCGGTGCTGACACAAACAGGCAAATCAAGCCCATATCTTTTAGCAAGAGCAACCCACAGATGGCTAATATTGGGCACATCAGCACTTTGCCACATCAAGCGATTGGCGGTGTACGCCCCATCACCATAGAAGAACACTAAGACACGCTCACCGTTATCTAGCAGTGTTGTGGCAGTCGTTAGGGCTTCTTTGCCTTGACGGTCGTGGGGGCTTTTGGTGACGAGCAGTAGAGTGTGTGTCATGATGCTGATGGGTTATTTTTGGGTATTATAGCCTAATTTAGCCTAATTTTTCAAATTTGGTGTAAAATAAGTAACAATATTTAATCCATCAATTTGGTGAATTGCCATGCTTGATTTTTGCCCCAATGATGACGAACTTGCCACGCTTGCCCTTGCCAGCCCTTTTGCCTTTGGTATTTATCAAAAACAGCCATCACAGATAGGTGCGTTTTTGGGCAGATTTGGTTTTGACAAATCTCTTGATCGTGCCGTATTTGATGGGTTAATCAGAGAGTTTGTGGTAATGTGTGCAGGTATGAGTGGTGTGGGTTATGATGATGCAAAACAAGATGATAAAAAGCGTGATACAGCACAGATAACAGATGACATACAAGATGTCGACCGGTCATATTATGGGGCTGATGAATCAGCGGTCATGCAAGCGATGCGAGAACTTCGTACCATGCTGATGGTTAAATGGATATGGCAAGATGCGTTGGGGGTTATAAGCTTAGAGCATTTGACCACGGAATTATCCAGCTTTGCTGATGCGTGTGTGTGCTTTGCTAAAAACTATGCATGGCATGAGACAACAAAACGTTATGGCATACCTATGACCAGCGGTGTATACCTGACACAGACAGATACAAATAGCAAAAACACCAAAAACACCAAAAATATCAAAACCATGCCCGATGAATTTGCCGTCATCGCCATGGGTAAATTGGGAGCAAAAGAGCTCAATTTATCCAGTGATATTGACCTAATTTTTGTGCATATGGGGGCAGGCGATACAGATGTCAGCGAGCAGGGCAAAAAAAGCGTGGAAAATCAGAAGTTTATGACCACACTGGGACGAATGATTATTCGCCTACTCAACGACCACAGTGAGCATGGTTTTGTGTTTCGTGTGGACATGCGACTGCGTCCGTGGGGTGATGGCAGTCCACTCATCATGAGTTTATCAGCACTACAAAAGTATTTTAATCAACATGGGCGGACGTGGGAGCGTTTTGCATGGTTAAAGGCAAGAGTGGTAAATACGGTATCTACACCCTTTGCCAATGAGCTTTTGGCGGTGATAAATAATTTTGTATATCGTTATTATATTGATTATACCGCCTTCTTGGCACTGCGTGAGATGAAAACACTCATCATGGCACAACAAGCCCAACGTCAAGATGCCGATAATGTCAAGCTGGGTGTGGGGGGCATTCGTGATATTGAGTTTATTGCACAGGCATTCTTGCTCATCTATGGCGGTCATCATGTGGCGTTGGGTAAGTTGTCATCTTGTCTGGATGTGTTATCTATGCTCGGTGAGCTTAATTATTTAGATGATGATGAATGCACCAAACTCATGGATGCTTATCGTTTTTTACGGCGATTAGAACACGCCATTCAAGCCCGTCATGATGAACAGACCCAAAGACTGCCAATGGGTGATGAACTTGTGGCGATTGCACAAGTGCTTGGCTTTGATGGTGTATCAGAATTTTTGACAGTACTGGACAGTCACAGACAACATGTCAGCACCCCATTTGACCGCATGGTTACCGACCGTCAACGCCCTACGCAGTCGTTGGGCGAGATGGCACAGATGGCGTGCACATTGCAGCAACTGCTTAGTGCTGACAGCTTGGCTTTGTTAGATGAGTTTTGGCGGTCTAAACTGGTTGGCGGTTTAAAACCCGATGCCAAAGCTCGTCTTGATGAAGCGTATCCTATTTTGATTCATGCACTGTGTCATCATGCCAAAAGTGATGGGGCAGAGCGTGCCGATGATGCTGTACCACGCCTTATCACACTTTTGGAGTCCATTTGTCGTCGTTCCATTTATTTGGTGATGATGGCGGAGAATCCGAATGCAACCATGGGGCTAATTCCCATGCTTTCAGCCAGCCCATGGATAGCACGAGAGATTGCCTTGCATCCTATGCTCCTTGATGACTTTTTGCAACAGCGTTATTTGCATTTACCTGATAAGATGGAACTGACTGACATACTAAGACAACAGCTACTTCGGGTATTGCCCTTTGATGATGAACAGTATCTAAGTGCCATTCGTACCTTTAAAAAGTCGCAAGTATTGGCTGTGGCAACTGCTGATATTTTGGGCTTGCGTCATATCATGAAGGTGTCGGACAGCCTAACCTTTATCGCCGAAGTTGTGTTATCATCAGCTCTTAGTAGGGCTTATGATGAACTGGTTGCCAAATATGGTCATCCGTTACGTGCCAATGGTATGATAACAGATGAGATGGCCTGTGGTTTTGCTGTTATTGGTTATGGCAAATTGGGTGGGATTGAGATGTCGTATGCCTCGGATTTGGATGTGGTATTTTTACATGATATCAGTGAGGCCGCTGATACAGTTGGTAAGAATGTCAGACCCATCAGTGGTATGAAGTTTGCATCTCGCCTTGTCCAAAAAGTCATCACTTATCTGACCACACAGACCCGTGATGGACGTGCCTATGAGTTGGACATGCGACTTAGACCATCTGGTAATGCAGGCGTGATGGTTGTCTCGGTGCAGGGTTTTGATGGTTATCAACGTGATAAGGCATGGGCATGGGAACACCAAGCACTGGTACGTGCAAGGGGCATTGCAGGCGATAAGACCGTGTTAGATGCTTTTGATCATACCCGTCATCAGATACTGACCACCAACCGAGATGCTAAGCAGATACGCCAAAATGTCATCTCCATGCGTCAGAAGATGAAAGAGCATTTGGGTAGTAAATCCAATCAGGCGAATAAACATGGCGTAGTTCAACCATTTCACATCAAGCAGGATTTTGGCGGGCTGATTGACATTGAGTTTTTGGCTCAATTTATGGTGCTGACCCATGCCCATGCCCATCCCAATCTTGCCATTTGGTCGGATAATGTGCGTATTTTTGAAGAGGTGGCAAAGGCAGGACTGTGGTCTGATGACTGGTGTGATAGACTCACGCAAGCATATTTGGCACTTAGAAAGACCACACATGAGTTGGCGTTGTCCGAAAAGCAGGCTGTGGTTGATGATGACAGTTGGCAGCAGATTCGGGCATTTGTGTGCGGTGTTTGGGGTGAGGTTATTGGCGAATAAAAGACTTAAATTAAAATATGATTTAAGCCTTTGATTTGTATGGTAAAAATGGTGGAGATGATGAAAATTTAAACCTGTCATCATAGCAAAATCCCCAACTCCCCAGCTCTACCGCTTTTTCGCCTGCCCCTTTGTTTGGCAGGTGAATGCGGTGCGATTTTTATAGCCCTGCGATGACTTACCACGCACAGTATCGCTTAACACTTGTTTGAATGCACCGCCATCGGTTTGTATGTCAATGGCATAGCTGATGGCATATCCTGTAATGTCGCCTTTTCATGGTGCTGTTTTAGGGCGTTAAAGTTAAGACGCACACGCACCGCTGAGAGTTCACGGTTATTAATGGTACGCACAAAGGGCTTATCAGAGCGTAACTCAACACCTACCGCCATCTCGTTTTCTACCATGGCAAAACCGCTGATGGGAATTTGGTCATTTGTGCCAGCACGAAAATGCCACTCGACCCCTTCAAAGTTATTCTCTCCGTTGTCGCCTATGAGTGGCGTGTCATCCAAGCGGATGGATTTGCCCCCATCTGCAAGCCCTGCAATTTGCCCCTCACACAGACCATATAGAATATTGATGTAAGTTTTGGATTGAGCAGAGTCTCTTGCAATGATGGGTTGTCTTTGTTTGCTGCTGCCTTTTTTTGAGCCATGAACATTCATAATTTTACCTTAAAAAATCATTGACGATTTAAATTTTTGTATATACAATAATTAAGAACAGATGAGCGACTCCATGTCAACCCCCCATGCCAATTAGTTATGACGAAAACAAACGCCTTGCCAATATTGAAAAGCACGGCATTGATTTTATCGGTTCACAAGTAATTTTTGATAATCCCATGATAACCCAAGTGGACGGACGTGTATATTATGGCGAAGAGCGATTGCAAAGTTATGGTATTTTGGGCAATCGTGTGGTATTTATGGTATGGACTGACCGTGAAAAACCCCACATCATTTCTATTCGCCCCACGGACAAACAAGAAACCGCTAAATTCATCAAAGCCATTTACGGATAATGCCATGACAAAATCAAACCTACCAAACCCAAACCTACTTCTTGCCAATGCCCCTGATGCGGTAGCAAAGAGTGATGATGATTTTAATTGGGAGCGTGCCATCGTCAGCCAAAATTATGCTGAGCTAAAAAGCAAAATTGGCAGACCGATCAGCGATAATCCCAAGCAAGCGGTGAGCATTCGCTTTGATAGCGATATTGTGGAGTACTTTAAATCAAAGGGTAAGGGCTGGCAAACTGCCATGAACGATGCCCTGCGTGAATACATCGCCACGCATTAGAGCATGTCTTCTGGCAACTGACTGGCTGACATGATAAAACCGCCAATCTCTCGCTCGCCGTATAAAATTGGTACAGGATTGCCTTGGGCGATTGTGGTTATCGCACCGCCAAAGCCCTTGTTGGCTTTGTTGCCGTCTTGGTTGTTATCTTGGGTGTCCACCTTTGGCATGAGCATTTGGGCGATACCACCTACCATGAGGCCAATGCCTGCTCCTATCAATCCTGCACCGACCGCACCAGCACCCCCAAAGGTCATGCCTGTAACCACGATACCAGCGACCACCATGACCGCTCCGATGATGGTTTCAAGCACACCTGCTTTTTTTGAGCCTTCTACAACTGGCACGACACGGATAATCTTGGCGGTGTGGTTCATGTCAAGCTCATTTTCGCCCACATTGTGCTTATCATGAAACACAGCAAAGCGTAACCCCTGCCTATGAGCGTTCATCATAAACGCTTCAAAGCCTGCCAACTGTACGCATAACGCACGCATGGCTTCTTTGGTACTGCCCACTGACAGACGAAAGGATTTACCGAATTTTTTGGCAAGTATGCCGTGTAAAATGATGGTTTTCATGTTTTGCCTTAAAATGGTTGAAATTTATCGTTTATCGGTATATAATAAAACTCTTAAAACAACAGGTTGTTATCATGATAAAAAGTTTTAAATGTAAAGATACTAAGACCCTATTTGAAACAGGGGAGAGCCGTGTATTTGGCAACTTTTTATCGGTCGCAACTCGCAAACTAACCTATCTTGATAATGCTGTAACACTAGATGCCTTACGTTCACCACCAGCCAACCGCTTAGAGAAACTCGTGGGCGACCGTGAAGGTCAGTACAGCATACGCATTAACGACCAATTTCGCATTTGCTTTGTATGGAGCGAAGACGGCGTTTATGATGTTGAGATTGTGGATTATCATTAAGGAGCCGATATGTTTAAAAATGGCATGAGACCTGTACACGCAGGGGAAATTTTGCGTGAAGACTATTTAAAGCCATTAGGCATGTCTGCCAATGCCCTAGCAAAAGCTCTGGGCGTTACCCCTGCACGCATTAATGACATTGTCCTTGAACGCCGTGGCATTACGGCTGATACCGCCTTACGTCTGGCTCGCTATTTTGGGGGTGATGCCCAAACATGGCTAAACTTACAAAGCACTTATGAGTTACGCCTTGCCGAAAACGAGCTTGGCGACAGCTTGGAGCATATCAGCCCTTATGAAGTTTGTTATACCTAACCACCATCGCCGTCCTATCTGCCCACCCCTTGCCATAAATCTCACGCACGGACTGCCGTCCGTAGGGGTGGTGTAGGATTAGGGTGTTACCGATGACAGGTGGCGTGGTTTCGCTTTTTAACGCTCCATCATCGCCAAGCCAAATCAAGGCATGATTAACATGATGGGTACGCCCAACACGGCACAAGATGACATCGTGCTTTTGTAAATTACCCACAGACTTATCCACAGTCATAAAGCCTGCTTTGGCAAAGTTTTTCTCGTATAACGGCTCATGGTTCTCATGCTCCCACCAAGTATCGGTACGCTCAAAGTCTGGCAACTCAATATCAAGTTCACGGCTGTAATAATCACGCACCAAGCTATAACAATCCTGCACACCGTGGATATAAGCACGCCCCAAAAGTGGCGGTTTGTACCCACACGGTTCATATACGCCAAAGGCAGGCTCATCGCCATAATCTTGCTTGGACACCGCCACGATGACCCACGGCAAGCCATGTAGCTCAATTTGTAATTTATCCAAATCAGACGGTAACACACCGCCGTCAGGGTGGCTATGGACGATGGCTTGTATCTGCCCCATACTTTCAGCACGGGCAAAATCTTTGGGGTCTATCTCAAAATGCTCGGTAGGATTTATAGCAACATTATCACAGGGGTAATAGTCCTCATCTATGATAAGCCCACAGTACTCGGCAGGGTAGCAGTCAAAGGCGTGGTTGAGGATAAAGCTTTTGGTTTGTTCGGTGAGTATCATTTTTTGTCCTTTTTGATAAAACTGCCTTGATGAATATTCTTAGCCAAAATCTTTTTAACCTTGTCAAAATCCACCGCTAGACCTTTTGATTGGGCGATGAATTTGGTGCATAAGTATAAATTGTGCCTTGCCCTAGCAACATTCACCGCCTGTAATTCTATGCCGTGTAATGTGCTTATCGCCTGATACAAATCATTTGGGCATTTAATCACAGTCAAGCGGTTCATCAAATACATCATCAAATACCGCCCATCGCCTGTGCAAGGGTCTAACACCTTAGAATTAAGGTTTAACCGCTCATCAGGTGGGATTAAATCCAGCTGTTTTTGAACCAGCCAAAGCGGTGTTGTTACCTCTGCAAATTCTTTGGTTTTAAGCTCGGTTTTGTCTTTGCTGTCTGTGAGTGTTTTGATAAAATTGTACATCGCTTTCAATCATTTTTTGCCAAGGGTGATGTTTAGATTGTCTAAATCCTTTGGTAACGCACTTTTTGGGATAATCAAATCCTGCCAATTTGCAATGTTGCCTGAATTTCCAAATTAAGCCACATGCTCGCTTTGTGTCTTTATTGTGCTGTTGTTTGGCGTACTGACAATGTAAGCGGTATATCTCATCATAATTTTCATCAGTCAAATTCTGCCAAATCTCATCAATATTTTTAGGATTGGTCAATGGCTCGGCGTAGCGTCGTTTGGTCAAGATTAACGGCTGTTTGACTTGATGAAGTTTTTGGCGGTATAAAAGAATACCGATAAGATTTTTGGCTTGCTTTAATTTTCTGTTTCGGTAATGCCCTAACGCTCTTTTGCGTTCGCATTCACGATACAAGCCATAAACTTCATCAAAATCTCTATCGGTCATCGCCTGCCAAAGCTCTTGCCATGTCTTAAAAGTCTTACCTTTTAGCTGTGGGTAATGGTCATTCATACGCTCCCCCTAAATCAAACCAGCGGCTGGGCAACCACCAAAGGGCAAAGGTTTATTTCTGCCAAATCGGCACACGCACGATTTCATACGCCCACCGCATTTATCCAAAATGGGGTTGTCGGTCGGCTTGTCGTGTTCATCAAACATGGCCGCCCCTGTATAACCACATTCTTCGCCACGATACTTACCCACAACCGCCCAGTGGCAGTAATTGGTAATCTCTCTGACAGGGATTTTTTGACCTTCAAGGTCAATAGGATTGGCAAGCTCAAAGGTTACCTGTTGGGCATTTTCTGATGTTTTTTGTTCCACAAACCAAATTTGCTCTTTACATTCATCAGAAGCGGTGGGGTTACTACCGTCAAAATTGATGGGGTCAAGGTATTTGGCAAGGGTGGTAATGACGGTAAGTTTTGCCCCTGCAAAGTCGTTAAACTGTAAACAGTAGGCAGATACCGCCCCTTGTACCCCTGCAATGTTATTAGCAAGGGTTAGGGTCGGTGTGCTTGCTCTGCCATCTGAACGCATTTCAAGCCCTGTAACATTTAGGGCTTGGGGGTTGTACGCTTTGCCACGAAAAGTAATCACGCCATCGTTTTTGTCGTGATTGTGTCCGTGAAAGCGTAAAATACCCGCACCCAGTTTACTTGCGTCAAGCTCAAAGAGCGTAATTAGCCCATCTACTGTGGGTTTTTGAAAGTCGCTGTTTAATGGCATATTAGCTCCAAATAAAAAGATAAGGAAATTTACTTTCCTTATCTTTGATTGTGTTATGCTTCATTTGGTGCTTTTGCATCATCTGCCTTGTCTGTGGTTTTAGCTTCACTGGCAAGGGCAGCACGCACCCCATAGCGGTCATTTTTATAAGACAAGCTAAACTCGGTTACTGTTTGGCTGTTGTCATAGCCTTGTAGTTGGCGTAACTGGTTAGATGCCCATGCCAACAGGTCAGCACGAAACACCGTGGTGCGATTGCGTTTTAGCACACCGTTGTTAGCTTCATTGTTACTAACTTCAAAGCCATCATCATCAGGATAGTAGGTAATCTCAATGGTACTGGCTTTATCGCCATGTTGGTTTTTCCAAAAGTCCACCTGTGCGATAAAGCTCTGTAATACCTGTGCCTCGGTGCGTGATACTTCGGTTAGAGTTGGTTCACTCATTTTTTAACTGACAGATTCAACCACCAACTGCAACGCACCAAAAATCAGATTTTATATCAAGAGGTGTTCTAAAACCCAGCACTTTTCTTGGTCTATTGTTCAAATAATCTTAGACCTGCTGTATTTATTCATCGTCAATCACATCTAATCTGGCAGACTTAGGTAAAAATTGCTGTATGAGTTCATTGGTATTCTCATTAGGACGTGCCTGCCTTTTGTATTTGCAATGAAAAATGCCTGTTTAAAAAAGCAGGGGAATCGCACGTTTTTCAAGGAAAAAGCGAAGTTTGATGGTCGTTCTATCAAACGAGCTTTTGACGATAAAAAACAAGATTTAGCCATTTTTCATGCAAAAACGATTAGTTTATTTCTAAAATATTCTATATTGTAAATAGTGTTATAAAGGGCAGGCACGCCCTAGTGCCATGCTCTCATGAATGATAAGTTTTTGCAAAATTGCCCACGCCTGTATTGCGTTTAATTTCACGGCTGATGATGGATTTATGACAGCCCAGTCGTCTAGCAATTTCACTAATAGAAATATTGCTTTTCAAATCAGATGAAATTTGGTATCTTTGTTCAAGAGTAAGATGTGTATATTTTTGCAAACGTTTCTGATATGTGAAAGTTGAGGTAACAAGTACAACACTGCACATCTTACTCTTTTTCTCTATATATTTAAACGTTGCGCTTCTTGGTTGAATTTAATCAAGAAACTCTCCGACGATGAACTTAGCGAAAAACTCACCCAAATCCCAACCGAAATCCAAACCATCAAAAAACCCAACTAGACACAATCTGGCTGGTTTTTATTTGGATAATAAAAAATACCTTAAAAACCACTTGACAATTATAACCCTAGAAGTATAACATACATATCAATAACACAGCAAGGTGATGGGTGGTAAGCAGTAGAGAAGTCATTAAACTCATAAAAGCTGACGGTTGGTATCGTGTCAAATCAAATGGCGGTAGTCATCAGCAATTTAAACACCCCACCAAAAAAGGTCGTGTCACTGTTCCCCACCCAAAAAAAAGATTTGCCACAACTCACCATTGACAGCATTATGAGACAAGCAGGGCTAAGCAATTAGCCCTTGCAACACCTTGATAACTAGGAGACGATGATGTTATACCCCATTGCAATCTTAAAAGGCGATGATAAAACCGCCCACGGCATCTTTTTTCCTGATGTGCCAAATCTTGCCAGTGCGTGCGATGACTTGCAAGACATACACAAAATGGCGTTAGAATGTCTTCATGTGTATTTTAGTGGCTTGGTAGAAGACGGCGAAGAAATCCCACTGCCCACCAATTTTGATGCACACACCCAAAACAGCCAATTTGATGGCATGATGTGGGCATGGGTAGATGTGGACTTATCAAAATATGATGTAAAAAGCCACAAAATCAACATTACCTTACCTAACCATCTGATTGCCAAAATTGACGAAAAAGTCTCGGCTCATAAATCGCTATACAAAAGCCGTTCAAACTATCTGGCACAATTGGCGATGGCGGATTTGGCTTAGTCTTATGAGAGTTTTTAATAAACCTGCCTTTGGGTTTCTTGTAACAGCCTGCCTATCGCCTTTTGGTTCTTTTGCTTGCTTTGGTTAAAAATAAACCCCCACATCATCAGCCGACTTTGGCGGCGGTGGGTTTTGGCTCATAAGTGCCACGGCGTTTAGCATGGCAATCACAGGGTCAATCTTACCGTTACCACTCTCAGACTTACTCATACTTACCCCAGAGCCTGACAGCTTGACCCGTGCATTACCTACGCACCACGCCATTAGGGGCTGATTTGCGTGCGTCAAATCACCACTGGCAATCTTACGCTCGCACACTTTTTGATAACCGCCCAATTTCCAACCTTGCGACACGCCTGTAATGTGCGTGTCTTTGGGTATGCCAATGCTTTCAAGGGCGATGACAATATCGTCCGCCCCAGCAGGGTCAAGACCGATTTTATCCAGTTTGCCACTGTCATAGACTTTTTTGGCAATGTCAGCAAATTCTGCCACATCATCGCCCACATTTTGCACGATAACAAGGTCGCCATCGGTTTCAAAATCACGATAGCGTGGCTCGTCCTGTTTTCGTCGCTCTAAGGCAATCGGATGACACCACGCACGCACCCACACCCACCACTGTTTGACTTCATGGCGGACATTGTTATCGTCTGTGTAGATGTATTTTGGGGTTGGCAAGCGTCCAACGACCGCACAGCCCAAAAGGTCATCAAGACCACCGCCATCACCGCCCATTGTAATCACTTCCGATTTTTCAATGAGTTCGTCAAGCGTAAATTGTCGTCCTGCTTGCTCCCAAAACTCCGCTCCTGCCCAGCGGTTGGCTCTAAGTGAGATGCCAATTTCTACATTTAAATGCTTGGCAAGGGCGGTTTGCAAGGTGTTTTTATCATGCGACTCTTTGGCGTGTTTTAGCGTGTCGGTCAGATAGTCCACGTCCACACTTGCCCCCAAATTGGGGTTGGTGATGTACCAATTTTCAGGCTTGACATAATCGCCACTGTCAATATAAGCCTGCGGAAATTCATAAATCACAGGCAAAAATCGCAAATCATCAATCTGCCCATCTCGCACCGAGCGAGCATAATCCAGCTTTTCTTTAAAAATCCCAGCAGGTGCTTCATCACTCATGGTAGATAAATAGATGACAAAGCCCTCAGGGCGAGATGCCAGACCGCCGATGGCTTCTTGGAGCATGGCGGCCGCCCCTGCTCGCTTACCAAACACCCACAGCTCATCCACAAGCACATACGCCCCCTTGACCCCTGCCAAACTGTTGGACTCAGCGGCGATAACCTTTAAACTTGCCCCTGTGAATCGGTGGGTGATGGTTTTGGTGTGGGCTGAGACATTAAAAAGAGCAGATAATTCGCTATCTACTCGTATCATGTCTTGCATGGGCGAAAATGAGTTATTGGCGACTTCCTTTGTGGGGGCGACAATGACCAGTTCGCACGACTGACGCTCATTGAGAATAAGGGCGGTCAGCATGATACCAGCAGCTAGGGTAGATTTTGAGTTTTTTTTACTGATTAAAAGAAAAAACTCTTTAATCAAGCGTTTTTTGTCCGTGGGGTCATACGCCCCAAAAATGATGGCCACAAAGTCAAACACCCACGCTTTACTCACCGCCCCAATCTTTGGGCAACCGATGACATCAACCAGTGCCAGCTCTTTAAACACACGCAAAGCAATGTCGCTCATCGTGGTAAACAGTGGTTTACATGGGATAAGGGACTCGCCCTTGACGATACGCTCTTGCCAATCAGGCAGGGCGGTTGTCCAGATGGGCGGTTGTTCAATAAAATTATTTTTCACGATTTAAAAATGCGTTAAAATTATCTTAAAATACTTGACTTTTTAAGGTTTTGCTTTTAGTTAATTTGGGAAAAGAAATGGCATTTTTTACCACCTGGATAGTTCCTATTATTTGTTTGGGCTTGGCATATTATTTTTACCACAACCCAGTAGATGACAAAAATCCGCTTATTTATGCGTTACTTCTTATCATCTGTCTGGGTCTAAAACTGGCAAACTTTGCTCAAATTATCGCAGATTAAAGCCCTATTAGCTCAATTTGAATTTTGGAACGCCAGTTGCAGCGAGCTTGATATAAACACGCTACAAAACGACGATTGCCCATCAAAGCCATTATCCAAGCACTAAACAGCTCTTCAATTTTATCCTGAATGTCGCTAGTTGCTTCATCAAGTAGTGTATCAATCAAGATATTATCAAAATAGCCAGTTGCAGCATCTACAACACGCCCAATGGTTGCTTTGTAGATGATATCAATACCAATCTTGGCAATATTTTGTGAGCAATTGGCAATCTCGTTAATCATCTTGTCCACATCTTGAATAACTTGCTCAGTAATTTCATTCGGACTTGCTTGAACAACGCCACCAAACAAAACTTCAATGGCTTTTGCATAGGCTTCTTTTACCTGCTCTTTACTTAAATCAGACATATCAAGTCTCCATATTAAGCGACTTTAAGTCGCAAAGTTTAAAAACCGCCAATCCTAAGATTAACGGCAACAAAAAACGCCAAGCCGTTTGACTTGACGTATCATCTGTTTTGGCACAATTTTTGATTAAATCATTGCAAAAGCTCACTGCCAAACATGTCCGCCTGATTTGACAGTGTGGCAAATCGCCCATTTTCACTTTTATTTTTGGCATTATCTAGTGCATCTTCTTTTTTGCCTGTTTGAGCCAGTTTATGCTCGGTGTAGGGCAATAAAGCGATGGCGGCGTTAATGCGTTCTTTTGGCGTATACAGACCATCAGCGTTATTAAACACCGCCGTCAAAAACTCCAATGGTGTTTCGTATTTTGGGGTATTTGGTGCGTCTGGCACTGTGTTGGTTGGTTGCGACCTGACATCAATGGATAAGCCGTTACCTGCTGAGGGTGAGTAGCATTTTTCGGTGGGTTTTAGCCCTTTTATCTTGTTGTTATCTTGTTGTCGGTGAGTATTTGGTGTGTATCTCGTGTGTATCTCGTGTGTGGCTGTGTGTGATTGTGTGTGATTGTGTGTGTAAAAACATTTGATGTTCATTGATTTTATGTAATACAACATGGCATTACAAGATACAACAAGACAACAAAAAACCCTTGAAAGCTAATGTTTTCAAGGGTTTTTAACTAAGTTTTATTTTCTTTGATTTTTGTAAATGGTGGAGATGGCGGGAGTTGAACCCGCGTCCGCCAGCACTACGCCCATGACTCTACACGTTTAGAGTCTGTCTTTGGCTTTAATCCGCACCGACCCGACAGTCAGGGTGGATAGGACGATTTGCTAAGAGTTCGCACCTGTCATCGCAACGCTAACAGATGCTATCCTTTGTGCGTTCGCATCTGGGTGAGCAACCAGACCAAAGGCAATCTGTGCCGACCCAAGTAGCCCTTAGGCTACTAGTGCGTAAGTTTCGTCGTTTGCGACTATTTTAAATGTACGTTGATTTACAAGAGACATACGCTCTTGACGTGCATCATTAGGTTTCATTACCAGCGTCGAAGCCAGAACATCCCCAATGGTCAAATTATAACAAAAACCGCTCATCAAATCAAGCATTTAATCATATTATGTTAAGTTTGGCCACTAGTGTCATTTTTCAAACCATTTTTCTTCAAGTTTTGTCAGTTCACCTGTTGCTCTCATATCGCTAAGACCTTGGTTGAACATGTTAATGATCTGAGTTTTATTCTTAGGTGCTATTGCGACGGCATACGAACCTTTATCATTGACATTACCATACTCTAAAAGATTGGTTTTATATTGGGGATAGCTTTTGGCAAAATGCTGGACGATTTGTTTGTCGCTCATGATGGCATCCACTTTGCCATTGATTAAGTCTTGAAAGCTCAAAAACATCTTTTCTTTGGTTATCACATGTTCAATTCCATGTTCTTTGGCGACATCCACAAAAATCGCCCCATCTTGAACGCCCAAACGCATGGGTTTTAGATCTGACATTGAGTTGATGGTTGTGTCATTTAAAGACAAAACCCCCGCAGGCATATATACATACGGATTGCTAAGTAGATATTTGCCTTCACGTTCGGTGGTGTAAGAGATGGATGAGATGGCAAGGTCGCTTATGTTTTGCTCTACTGATTTGAACATATCTTGCCATGGTAAAATATTAAATTTGACCGTGTATCCATTTTTTTGGGCGATATGGGTGATGACTTCCACATCAAAACCGATGGGGTTGCCCTTGTCATCAATATAAGCAAAAGGCGGCATGTTACTGTTGACTGCCACTTGGATGGTTTTGGTGCTAATATTGGTATCGTCGGTATTTTGTGTGGTGGATTGTTTTTTACCACAGGCTGATAAAAGTCCAATGATACAAATGATACCAATCATAACACCTTGGTTAAAAAATACAGTATGTTTCATCATCGCTCCTAACGATTTTTGTGTTTGTTTAAACTTATCTTAATAATGTTTATTAACAATAATCATACTCAATATTAACAGTATTATACAAAATGATATTAGTTTTGGCAAATGATTAATATCAGAAAAACTCATTAATGATATTGTGGATTTTTATAAGTATTTGTAATTAATTTAATTTTATATTTTTATACGAAAATGTCAGCCCTAAATTTTCATAAAATCTTATAAATGATAAATTTACGGTATTTTGTGGCATTAATAACAAGCATATTTTATTTCATTTGTATTGCTATATTGTAAATTTTATTTAAAAATATTACATTTTGATGAATAAAAAACCTGTGATTGAACACAGGTTTTGTTATTTTGAGTTTTTGATGCTTAACGCAACTCTCTTTGTATGCCCGGCTCTTGTTCAGAACCAATCGTGGAATCACTGAGTCTAAAAAAGTCATCAGGTAAGTTGGGTATGGTGTCTGGCGATGGCGTCAGAGGCATGTTGGTGCCGATATGATCTGATGGGGTAGGGGCTTGATACTGGGTGGGGTGGTTACCTATAATGACTGGCTGTGCATTTTGCACAGGTTGGGGCAAATAATTGCCATCAGGCATGCCTTGTATGGGCATATTTTGGTCAGGCATGTATGTGGTGGGGGGCATCATGATGGCGTTTGACTCTGGTAACAGCTGAGCGATGTCTACATTGAGTGCAGATAAAGTTGTCTCATCATATACCAAAAACTCTGTTCGTTCATTTTTAAAGCGTCCCAACTCGGTTACGTTGTCCGACACAGGAAAGCTGTCACCTACGCCCTTGGGGGTCAGCTGCTCATCATTTACCCCTTGCCCCACCAAAAAGTCTTTGACCGCTTCTGCTTGTCTTTGCGATAGGTTCAGATTTGCCATGCGGTCAGTGCCATCTTTGCCACTGGTGTGGGTTACGATGATAAGCTTGATGTGGGAGTTGGTTTTGATTTTTTCTGCCAGCAATGATAGCATCTCATGACTGTTGGTAGGTAACTCATCTCTGCCATTAAAGTCAATAATGCCAAGATTTGCCGAACGTGATAAATCATAACTGTCAGGGGGGTCATCTAAATTATTTAGGGCAGCAGTGGCACGCTCAAAACTTTGACTGATAGCACTTTTTCTGTCCAAAGCAGGGGCAGGCGATACTTCAAATTGTGGTGCGAGTAGGGCGATGTCATTGATGATTCTGGGTAAGATGTCCATCTTTGGTGTATTGACATAGATGTGATTGCCAACAATCTCAATGCTGGTGAATGGTTCAGACTTAATCATCGCCATGATGCTCTCTAAACGCTCTAATCCTGTCATTGATGTGCCAAAATTATCATCAATATCCATGATACAGCCAATTTGTCCAAAGTTGTTTTGTAACACATTAAGCAACTGCTCTTTGAGCTGGGCATTACCTATCTCAGCTTGACAGGCGTACAGCGTGCCATTTTCACCTGATGTCAGCGACAGACGAGGTGAGTTTAGGGATTTGACGGTAGGTGTGGCGATGTGCGTGGCGATATTGGGGTCATCGATGACGACTGTCTTTGATTTGTTTTTTAGTAGATGCCACGCCACACCCCCAACAGTCAAAGTGATGAGAGTTACTCCCAGTATGATTAACAAAGGATTTGAGCGTGCTATTTTAGGTTTGATGGGTTTATGATTGATAAGGTTGTTATTTATATTAGCAGTTGTGTCGTTATTTGTATTATTATAAATACTGTTATAAATACTGTGATGAACGTTATTTTGATTGATGTCATCATGATTGAGATGATGGTCTTGTTGGTCATCGCTTGGGGGCGTATTAGAGCCATTGTCATTGGCAGGATGAGCGGGGCTGTCAAAATTACCAGATGCCCCATCAGCGGTTGGCATTTGTGTGTTTAATTGTTCAATCTTTTGAGTTAATGAACTTTGGATGAACTGGGATGACCATGCAGGCAAATGCGTGCGACTTGATTCAAAATTCTGTGCCAAAAAAACAATCAGCCCATCACCTCCTGCCAAATTTGCCACCTCTACCATCATCGGTGGGGTAATGGCTCTAAGCAGTGTCATTGTGGTTTGTTCATCCATGTGAAAACTGCGTGCCAAACGCTTTGCCAAAGGTTCTGCTTGTATGCCCCATAAGGCGACCAGGTTATGATTTTTAACGTGGGTGCTGTCAAAATTGTCATCAAGTTCAATCAAGCGTGCCGCACTTAGGGCATAATACTGTTTTAACAAATCTGCACTTGTGTCTTGGTTTGAGATGCCCATGGAGCTTGATACCAACCCATGTAAATATTGTACAATGTCCATCGTTCGCCTTATCAATTTTTATACTAACCTTTTATTATACCGTAAATATCACCAAAAATCTGCGTTATGATTGTCATCACCTTGCCTTTTATCTTGTTTTTATGCTGTTTTGTCATTTAAGATGCAAAGACTTGACGTGGTGTGTGTGTGGTGATGCGATGATTATTTTGGCAAATGGCAAATGGCAAATG
>NZ_LXTW01000004.1 GCF_001679005.1 Moraxella nonliquefaciens
GACAGGGTTTTATTGGTAAAGCAGTCGCTCAGAGATTGAACGAGTTGGGGCATAATGTTACAGGTCTGGCACGTACGCCAAAACAATATGATAAACCCATACAGTTTTGGCAAAGGGATGCTAGGACACTTACCCAAAACGAGCTTTCTCTATTTAGTCATGTCGCCATTATTATCACGCCAAACCGTGAGTTGGATGATAGGGTGAAAGCCTATCGTGAGAGTTATTTGGCAGTTTGTGAACATATTGCAGGGCTTGATTTGCCTAATATTTACCGCATATTATTTGTTTCTTCTACGTCTGTGTATGGCGAGAGTGGGGGTGAGTGGATAGATATTGATACGATGGCATGCCCCATCACAGACACAGCTGATGTACTGTTACAAGCTGAGCAAGTGTTACAGCGTGCTTTTGGTGAGAGGTGTGTGGTGATTAGACCATCTGGCATTTATCACGGCGGCAGCATACGAATGAAACTAATGGCTCAAACTGCCCATATAAATGGTGTGCCAATCTCCCATTATACCAACCGCATTCATCGTGATGATTTGGTTAACGTGATTTGTCAAGTGTTGAATCTGTCTGTTTCTAAGCCTGTGTATCTGGCGAGTGACTGTGAGCCTGTTACCAGTCTTAAAATGATGAGCTTTTTGTGCCAAAAATACGACTGTCTTCCACCAAGGGTTATTCATGCTACACCCACAGGTAAACGTATTCGGGGCAATGTTGATGATTGGCTTATTTTTAAAAACTATCAGATGGGTTATGGGAATTGATTATTTGTTGAATTGATGGGTAAAAAAGGGGGTATGTTGCCCCCTCTTTTTTATTTGGTCATGTGTCATTAATAATCATGTGTCATTAATGATTGTTAGCGGACATTATTTATTATCCCATCAGAATTTATACAGCGATAAATGATACTACCATGACAAATATCACCAAACGAGCATTGACCAACTGACCTCCAAGAGTGTTAGGTTTCGGTTATTTTGCAGATATTACCGACTGATGGATTGTGGGTTGATACTGCCATTTTTAGCCATGATGAGACGATAAAATTTCTGTCCTGCACGTCCATTAACAGGCACACCCATTTTACGCTGATAATCTTTGATGGCGATGCGAGTATTATCGCCGATGATGCCATCAACATTACCAATATTATAACCATTATTAATAAGTGCTTGCTGAATTTCTTTGGCTTCACGGCGACTGATGCCAGGGTCATCGGTTGGCCAAGGGGTTGAAAAATTCACATTGGTGCTGTTATTTTCAATCAAAGTGGACAGATGAGCAATGGCAAGGGCATAACTTTCAGAAGCATTATAAGAATAGAACGTATCAAAATTCTTGCCTACCAAGAATGCCGGCCCTTGTCGCCCAGCAGGCAGCAGTAACCCCGCTGATACCATGTTATTCGGTAGGGGGCGACCGTCGGGTAGGGTAATGCCCATATTTTGCCAGTGGTTGATGGATTTTTTGTTGGTGCGGCCACTTGACCCTAAGTAGCCATTTAGTCTGACTTCATAACCCCAAGGCTCGCCACGACGATAGCCTTTTTTGGCAAGAAAGTTGGCGGTACTTGCCAAAGCATCCGCCTTAGAATTGACAAGGTCTTTACGTCCGTCATTGTCAAAATCTACTGCCAATTCCAAAAAGGTGCTGGGCATGAATTGAGTTTGACCAAATGCCCCTGCCCATGACCCTGTCATGTCCTGTGGGCGAATGTCGCCATTTTGGACGATGCGTAGAGCGTTGGCATATTCACCACGGAAATAGGATTGGCGACGGTCAAAACAAGACAGCGTAGCAAGGCTGGTGAACAAATCTTTTTTGCCAAGAGTCTGACCAAAATTACTCTCAACACCCCACACGCCAAGAACATGTTCCGCTTTGACTCCGTAACGGTTTTCAATGCGTCTTAATATGTCTGTCATCTCATGTTTGGCACGCAAACCATCCGCCACACGTTCACTGTCAACCAGTGATGCGTGATAATCCCATGGGTCTTTTTTAAATTCAGGTTGATGGTTGAGTGAGCGAATCACTGTTGGGTCGGGACTGATGGGTCTGTGACGGTCAAAAGTGCTTGTTAAACCACGAAAGTTATTGCTGTTTCTTAGGGTGTTTAGGCACTGATCAAAATGGCTTTGGGATAGATTGGGTAAATCGTTAGCATAAGAGATGCTGCTAGTGGTTAAGGCAATGATACCAAATACAAGAGATTTAAAATGAGTCATGAGAGTTATCCAGTAAAGGCAATATTTGAAAGTTAAAATATATTAAAACTAAAATGGCATGATCTATCATAGCCCATTTTACCATGATAAAAATGCTTTTTTGTAACTAGGATGTACCTATCTTTTATGAAATGATTTGTACTTTTATGAAATGATTTGTGTTCTGAAAATACTGCCATTTGTATGAGTTTCTAACACTTTATTTAATAATATTCTCCGAAGACTTATCCAAAAACTCATCACCTGTAACCACAAGCTCTTCATGTTGTACAGTGTCACTCACTGTTTTACTGATATTTTGGCTGTATTTATGCAGGCTTATCTCTTCGGCAACGTGGGTTTCTTTGCTAACCTTGACCACCTCTTTACTGATTAAAATTTCCATAGGTTCACTGATGGGTGTATCATTCACCAACACGGTAGCAGGTCTGGCATCATCTAGCATGACCGCATCTGCCAAATCCATTAAATTGTCATTAACAATTTGAATGCTTAGATACTCTTCGGTCAGTTCAACAGGAATATTAACTGTTTTGGTACGAATAACTTTTTCAAGAATTACCTTGCCTGATTGTACTTTTTGGGTATCAACAACCAAACGTTCAGCAAGCAGTTCTAAGGTTTGAGAATTATTAAGTGTGGTCATCTCATCATGTGTGGATTGGGGGTTTGACATGGGTTAATTGTCCTTAATTTTCAACAAATTTTAAATATTGATTTAAATATTAGGCGTTATTTATGTTTTAAAATAATTTTCATCAAACAACACCAAACAATACCAAATGTCATTCATCATACGCTTATTTAAGTTAGGTGGTGAATGGTTTTGGGTGAATGAATGTGGTATTTTAGCATGATTATTTAAAAAAATGGTCATCATCAGATGGTAAATAATAACCCCAAAATTCAAAAAGCCAGAGCATTGCCCTGACTTTTTGATGTGGATGGATTATAGACCACGAGCACGGCGAACTTCATCGGCGGTAATGCCTTCATGGTTAACTACGTTACCTTCACGGTCAACCACGTTGCCCAAGTCGTCCACGTTTAACTCTTCACGTTGGATGGTCTCCAAAATGGTCTCGGTGCGAGTTCCAGTGGTCTTGCCCAGTGTTACCTCTTCGGTAACAAAAGTATCTTTGCTGACATTAGCACGCTCTGCTTCTAGTTCAACGCTAATGGTGGCAGCACCTGCATCATCACCGATACGGCGGTCAGTTGGGCGGTTTACGGCAGTACGTTCAATGTGAGCACGCTCTTCTTCTAACTCAACTTCAACACGCTTCTCTTCACTCACCACACGTTTGGCGATACTTGCCACACCTGAGATGATACGGTCTTTATTGACAGACAGACGCTCTTCTAGTAGCTCCAAGGTGTTGGGTGCAGTGTAATGGTTGTCGGTCAGCTCAACACGGCTTTCAGCAGGCAGTGTTTCAGCGGTGAAATGTTCACGGTCTTTGGCGTATTGCTCTTGATAGTTGTAAACATAATCACGGTCATAAGCTTCCATCACTTCTGCTTGATCTTTGGTTAGGCTATCAAAGTACACATCATCACCGACAATGCGAGACAGACCAGCTGGGATAAGCACTTCTTTTGAGCTGAACCAACCACCCACATCAACGATAAGATAACGCACTCGTCCTGTTTCTACCTCTACGAGTACATCTTCAACCTTGCCGATTTTCTCTTCGCCAATGCCATAAGCGGTCTTTCCTGCTGGATTGTAGTAGTCTGTACCCAATACTTCACGCTCAGTGGCTTCAATGTCTTGTAAACGAACCAAACGACTCATATGTTTCTCCTAAAATAATGTTTATCTGTGCCTGATGGCAAAGGGGATTTAAAAAAGCAAGCCTTGACTTGATGAATGTATTGTAGGGAGATTTTAGAACGAAAAGTAGGAGAAGTTGGTAAAAAATAGGGGTTTTTCACATGTATTTGGTTTATTAAATGTAAATATTATTAGTTTCATGTAAGATATGAGATATTATGTTATATTATGTTGTTTTTTGGTAATTTTTATCCAATATTGATAAAAATGATGATTGCTTTTGTGTGAAGATAGGCAATTTCTCCATTTTTTTAGGCAAGTATCTATTAAAAATCGCCAAAACCACAAAAATCAGCTATACTAACCGCCACAGTTATGGTTAAAGCCCAAATCAAAATAAATCAAAACCCCAAAAAGCAAAGCCAAAAACAAAGAAAGTAAATAAAGTAAAGAGAGAAATATCATGAGTCAACGTTTACAACGCCTAGCCGATCAAATTCAACGTACGCTGTCTGTGCTCATACGTGATGAGATTAATGACCCACGCCTGACAGGGTTTGTAACCATCTCTGAGGTTAAGGTTAGCCCTGATTTGGGTTATGCTGATGTTTATGTAACCATTTTAGAGCCATCCCAAGATGGGGGTATGAATATTGATGCTCATCGTGAGAGCTTGACTGTCTTAAAAAATGCCGCAGGTTTTTTGCGTACTGAACTGTCGGCGACCATGAAGACTCGCACCACGCCACGTTTGCGTTTTCATTATGATGAGGTTACCGCTCATGGTAATCGTATGATGAATTTGGTCAATGAAGCCATGCAAAAAACGGACAAAACGGACAAAAGTAACGTTGATGAGGTGGATAACAACCAATGACAAAGCAGATTGTCTCTGGGGTGCTACTCTTAGATAAGCCAAACGGTATCAGTTCGTATGCTGCCTTAACCCAAGCCAAACGCCTATTCATGTCGCCCAAATTTGACAGCAAAAAAGCAGGTCATACTGGCACGCTTGACCCTATGGCAACAGGGATTTTACCGATTTGTTTTGGAGATGCCACCAAATTTAGTAGTTTTGGGCTAGATGCTGACAAAGGCTATACTGCCATCATTAAGCTGGGTGAGAAGACCGATACGGGCGATAAAGAGGGGCAAATCATCGCTCAAAAAGACGTGCCAGTTTTTGAACAAAGTGAACTTGATAAACTGGCAGTTAGCCTAATGGGTAAACAAATGCAAACGCCACCGATGTATTCTGCCCTAAAAAAAGACGGTAAGAAGCTCTATGAATACGCCCGAGAGGGTATTGAGATAGAGCGACAGCCACGCCCCATTGTCATTCATCATTTGGCTTTAAATAAATTAAGCAATGATGAAATCACCCTTGATGTCATCTGCTCCAAAGGCACTTATGTGCGAGTGCTGGGCGAGACGGTAGCCGAGCGTCTTGGCACGGTGGGGCATTTGACCGCTTTGCACCGCACCAGTACGGGCGGATTTGACGTGGCAGATGCGATAAGCCTTGATGATTTGGCGGATTTATCTTTGGATGAACGCTTGGGCAGACTTTTGCCCACAGATGTGATGCTTGGTCATTTGCCCATGTTGAGACTGACAATGGATGAGACGGCACGCATTAAAATGGGACAACGATTAAACGTCAAAGACTGCCTTGATGATGTGAACTTTGGTGATGATGCCATACAAATTCGGCTCTATCATGATGATGATTTTGTCGGATTGGGGCAAGTGGCGATGAGTGGACGATTGCAGCCCATCAAAGTGGTGCAGTGCTATTGACAAAATTCCTTGTTTAAAATTCCTTGTTTTTGTGTGTAGATGAGATTGAGATATTGATGCAGCGTGTTTTCATCCCGTCTTGATTTTTATACATTTCATCTAAAAATAACAAATAATACTTGCAAAAAACGCAGGGGGGGGGGTAATATATGGATACTTTATGTAGTTTTGTAAAGTTTTTCTCCAATTCTCAACTTAAAATGGCGATTTACCGATGATTCGGTAGTTGCTTTTTAAGTTGTGGCGTGGATGATGATTTGCCCCTGATGAGTTAATTACCTGTATTAATTACTTGCATCAAGTTGAGAGTGGGGCAGAGTTTGGTGGTTTTATTTTGTATTTTATTTGGTATTTTTAAGGAATGGTTATGAAAAAGCTACTTTTGGCAGCCCTATTGACAAGCACTTCAACACTGGCAATGGCTCAAATCTCCACCGATGGTCTGTATATACAGGGCAATGTTGGCGTATCAAAATTAGAAGCCAAAGTAGATGGCAAAAAACTCAAAGACAACGGCACTGGTTATACTGTTGCAGTTGGTAAAGACATGGGGGCGGTACGTTATCAAGCAGATTACACCAACTTTGGTAAAATCAAAGAAAATGGCTCAGACGGCGAGCGTGGCACTGCTAGCTATGAAGAGTGGAAGGGTACGATGAAAGCACAGTCATTGGGTCTGTCTGCCATTTATGATTTTAACACCACGGCAGGGCTAACCCCTTATGCAGGCGTGCGAGTTGGTGTTAATCAGCTAAAAGCCGATTACCATGATGTATCTACTGCAATATCAGCAACGGGTCAGTTGACGGATATCACTGATAATTCATCAGTGAAAAAAACCAAAGTAGGTGCAGGTGTGCTTGCAGGTGTGCAATATGCCTTTAACCCACAAATGGCATTAGATGCAGGTGTAGAATATCACCACTTAGGTAAGTTTGATTATGCCAAAGTCAATCAATACGGTGCTAAGGTCGGTCTGCGTTATAACTTCTGATTTTTTAAGACCAATAAAATCCCCTGTTCTCCACGCAGGGGATTTTATTTTTAATGCCATTTTAGGATTTTTATGTTATAATGGCGGTCATATTGCCTTATCTGTAAGGATGGGGCTTAGGCAAACCTTAGCAATGCAATGTTTGCCTGTATTTATTCGCATTGCGTATTTTAAGGATTGATTATGCTAACCAATCAACAACGTGAAGACATCATCGCCAAATTCAAACGTGGTGAGAATGACACTGGTAGCCCAGAGGTGCAAGTGGCTCTGCTGACCGCTCGTATCAACGACCTACAAGACCACTTCAAAGCACACAAAGCCGACCATCACAGCCGTCGTGGGCTTATCCGTATGGTAAACCAACGCCGTAAGTTGCTAGACTACCTAAAAGGTAAAGACCTAAACCGCTACACCGCTCTCATCGGTGAACTTGGACTGCGTCGTTAATATCAAGTTAGGCTGTCTAATTTTGTCAAAAACGGCGTGCATTTGTGTGCCGTTTTTGTTGTTTTAAGTTTTAACTTATTGATCATGATTGATGAGATTGAGTTTAGAACTCTAAGAGATGTTTTTTAAAGTAGTGAGCATGTTATTAGGGTATGAAAAATCCAGCCAAAAACATCTCTTAGGGCTTTAAATCATCTCATCAATAAAATAAGTGAATTAAAAGGAAAATCTATGTTTAATATCATTCGTCAAGAATTTCAATATGGCAATCAACAAGTCATCCTAGAAACAGGGCGTGTCGCTCGCCAAGCCAACAGCGTGCTTGTGCATATGGGCGATGTGTCGGTGCTTGTGGCAGTTGTGGTACGCCCAGAGGCTGTGGCAGGGCAAAACTTTTTCCCATTAACCGTAAACTACCAAGAAAAAATGTACGCTTCGGGAAAAATCCCAGGCGGTTATGGCAAGCGTGAGGGACGAGCATCAGAATTTGAAACCTTGACTTCTCGTCTGATTGACCGCCCAATTCGTCCGCTGTTTCCAGAGGGCTACTTTAACGAAATTCAGGTAACGGCAACCGTCATCTCATCGGGCAAAACCCAAGATGCTGACATTGCAGCGATGATTGGTACATCCGCAGCACTTGCCATCTCTGCTGCCCCATTTAATGGCCCTATTGGAGCGGCTCGTGTGGGTTTTATCGCAAATGAATATGTCCTAAATCCAACCCTTGCCCAGCTAAAAGACAGCTCACTTGACCTGGTTGTGGCAGGCACCAAGTCAGCGGTGCTGATGGTTGAGTCAGAAGCAGATGAACTCTCCGAAGATCAAATGTTGGGTGCGGTGCTATATGGACATGCCCAACAGCAGATTGTCATTGACAACATCAATGCCTTTGCCCAAGCTGTTGGCAATGCCAAAGCCGAATTTGTCGCCCCTGCCATCAATGAGGAGCTAAATGCCGAGCTAAAAGAGCAATTTACCGCTAAGGTCAGTGAAGCCTACACCATCACCGTCAAGCAAGACCGCTATGCACGTCTGGATGAACTTGCCGTAGAGGCTTTGGCACTGGCGGGCGATGAGAGTGCAGAAGACTATGCTGACAAAGCCGCTCAAATCAAAGAGCTGTTTGAAACCCTAAAATACCGCACCGTGCGTGATAATATCCTATCAGGCAAGCCCCGTATTGATGGACGTGATTTGGAAACTGTGCGAGCACTTGATATCCAAGTGGGCGTTTTGCCTTATACGCATGGCTCTGCACTGTTTACCCGTGGTGAGACCCAAGCCCTTGTAACCACAACGTTGGGTACCAGTCGTGATGTGAATCTTGTAGATACGCTGTCAGGTACTAAGCAAGACCACTTTATGCTACACTATAATTTCCCACATTATTCGGTGGGTGAGACAGGTCGTGAGGGAGGGCCAAAACGCCGTGAGATTGGTCATGGTCGTTTGGCACGTCGTGGTGTGCAGGCGGTATTGCCTAAGGCGGAGCGTTTCCCTTATACCATTCGTGTGGTCTCGGACATCACCGAGTCAAATGGTTCGTCATCCATGGCTTCTGTGTGCGGTGCTTCGCTGTCACTCATGGATGCAGGCGTGCCACTAAAAGCCCCTGTTGCAGGTATCGCCATGGGATTGGTAAAAGAGGGCGAGCGTTTTGCTGTGCTGTCGGACATTTTGGGTGATGAAGACCATTTGGGGGATATGGATTTTAAGGTGGCAGGTTCACTAAATGGCATCACCGCCCTACAAATGGATATTAAAATTGAAGGCATTACCGCCGATATCATGGAACAAGCTCTAAAACAAGCACACGCAGGGCGTATTCATATCCTAAATGCCATGAATGAGGTCATCGCAGCCTCTCGCACTGAGATTAATGCGTACGCACCCAATTATGCTACCATCAATATCAACCCTGAAAAAATCCGTGATGTGATTGGCAAGGGCGGGGCAACCATTCGTGCCTTGACCGAAGAGACAGGGGCGACTGTGGACATTGATGATAATGGTACGATTCGTATCTTTGGCGAGTCTAAGGCATCTACCCGTGCTGCCATCGCTAAGATTGAGGCGATTACCGCCGAGGTGGAGGTAGGTGCAATCTACACAGGAACGGTTGCTCGTATCGTGGAATTTGGGGCATTTGTTACCATTTTACCAGGTACAGACGGCTTAGTGCACATCAGCCAAATCTCTGATGAGCGTGTGGAGAATGTGGGTGATTATCTAAAAGAGGGTCAAACTGTCAAAGTTCAGGTTCAAGACATTGACAATCGTGGGCGTATGAAACTGACCATGAAAGGCATTGAGCAGTAATTTATACGCAATCATTTGCACCACACATTGTATTAAACTGTTGTTGATGACCGCTCCGCTCTTAGTGGGGCGGTTTTTCATGATAGAGCATAATAAATCAAGCATCATAAAAAAGCAGTCCATGTAGGACTGCTTTTTGGTGCTGTTTGATTTGTCATGAATGAACACAAACAACGGAGATGATTTGACAATCAGAACTCATAGTTTACACCGATGTTATAAGAACCTTTTCTGCTGCCACCCATGTTAATGGCAGTACCGCCTTTAAATGCCAACTGCGGATTAACACGGTAGCCTGCACCAATGGCAATGGCAGATTTTGAACCATAACCACCGATGGCTGCTGAGATGCTGACTTTACCGACACTATAAGGCTGGAAAAGACCGTTTAGGGCAGCTTGGGCAGCCATGCCATTTTTAAATTTATCATCCAAGGCATTAATACGACCATCAAAACCATTCACCTTGGCATCTAAGGCGCTGATGCGACCATCAAAGGTATTAACTTTGCTATCCAAAGTGGTGATGGATTGTGTATTTTTGGCGATGGCAACTTCTGTTGCTGTAAACTTAGCATCAGCATCGGCTTTGTTTTTATCAACGTTTGTTTTTAACTCTGCCAATTTTTGCACATCTACCTTACCACCCAATTTTGCTTCAATGGCTTGTTTGTTCTCATTGATTTGATTGGCGTGCTGGGCAAGTGTGGTTTTGTTATTTGCAATGTCTGTTTGCACACCTTTAAACTTAGCATCAGCATCCGCTTTGTTGGCGGCGATGTCAGCTGTATTTTGATCAGCTTGTTCAGCGATTGCGTTTTGCATACCAACAACATCTTTGATGTCATTTTCTTGCTTGCGTTTAAGCTCTTGAACATCTGCACGGTTGCCAAGTGTCTCTGCTTTTAGATTTTGGATATTGTCAATATTCTTGGCAATATCTGCTTGGTTTTTGGCAATGTCATCTTGATTTTGACTAACAGCTTTCTCCAAACTCTCTGCTGTCTTTGTGTTTGTATTATTTGTCTTTGTGTTTATATTACCGCTTAGCTTTTCATTGATGGCTGTAGCCAAAGCATGTAGCTGTGAGCCGTTGACGGCATCTGTTGAGGTGGCACTGATCTTGCCTGCACCAACATTAACGATTTGACGCTCACCGCCTTCACTACCCACAGAAACTACACCGTTTTCAGCTTTTGATGTGCCTGCAAATCCTGTTAGGTTCAAATTACCCACTGTGGCATTATTAACAGTGGTTGCTGCTTTACCAGAGGTATTGTTACCTAGCAGTACTGAGCCACTTTGTGCATTTTTTGTGTTAGAGCCGAGAATAAAGACATCTTTTTTGTCATTTTCAACGGTGTTATTAGAGCCGATGGCTACTGAGTTATCGCCATCGATGATGTTTTTCTTACCGACAGCGACGGCGTTTTCGGTATTGGCTTGGTTTTCTATACCTGCTGCAAATGAACCTGCACCTTTGGCTTGGTTTTCATAGCCACCACCGATGGTTGAGTAATTGCCTGTGGCTTTGTTTCCATCGCCACCACCGATGGTTGATTTTTCGCCTGTGGCTTTGTTGAAACTGCCACCACCGATGGTTGAGCGTCTGCCTGTGGCTTGGTTAGAACTGCCACCACCGACGGTTGAGCTTAAGCCTGTGGCTTGGTTATTAAAACCACCACCGATGGTTGAGTCTTCGCCTGTGGCTTGGTTGAAACCGCCACCACCGACGGTTGAGCCATAGTCTGCGGCTTGGTTGTACCGACCACCACTGACGGTTGAGATTACGCCTGCGGCTTGGTTGAGATAACCGCCTGCGATGGTTGAGTGTTCGCCTGCGGCTTGGTTGAGATAACCGCCTGCGATGGTTGAGTCTGCGCCTGTGGCTTGGTTTCCATCGCCACCACCGATGGTTGAGTTTGCGCCTGTGGCTTTGTTTGAATTGCCACCACCGACGGTTGAGTCTGCGCCTGTGGCTTCGTTGTAATCACCACCACCGACGGTTGAGTTTGTGCCTGTGGTTTTATTGGCTGTGTTGCCTGTTTGTTGTGCAGATGCTGTCGTTGCCATGCTCAACGTCCCAATGACCAACAAACTGCCAAATAATCTGAGCGGTTTTTAACTATGTTATATCATACTGTAATATGGTAGACTGTGTGATTATGCTACATCATAAATCTTACGCACCACTCTCTTAAAGTAAGCAAAGGCATCATCAGCACCTTTCATGGCAGATTGTTTATCATCATCACTTAAAGGCAGGGCATTGATTTTGGCTTTGGTGGCACGCCAATGAGGCATACGTCCGTCTGCATGGGCTGCCAGATGAGACGCACCGAATTCATCGGACAGGTCAATTTTGCCTGCTTCTTTGTATAAAATCGCCGCTCCCACGTTTGAACCCTCCACACAATACAGCCAACCGATGGCTTCACTGTCGGTAAAGGTTGGGGTCTTTATGTCTTTGTCAAATGGGGCGACTTCTAAGTCTTTCATGTCAGATTTGACACGGTCAAGGCGGGCAAGCTCTTCCAAGCCGTCAATTTGGCTTTTTAATTTGTCGTTGTGGTAGATGGGATTGGCAGTACTGTGAAACTCATACTGGGCTTGTAAAAATTTGCGGTAATTGTCATGACTGGCAAAAGGCTGCATGCTCATGACAAGGTTATCCACGCTATCATGGGTCGTGCGTGAATGCTCTTTTAGAGCTTCGGTTAGGGTAAGTTCGCTCATAAATCACCTGCGTGGAAAAGTATATCGGAGGGCTATAAAATAACTCATTTTAATCAATTTGTAAATAAGAAAAATGGTAACCATTTATATTTGAAAATATGCTTAAATATATTTACAAACGTGATTTATTTGTGCTATGCTGTATCGCCCTAGGGTTGTCTTGCTAATTGTGGATTTTGTGTCCGCCTTGATTGTTATATTATTATGTCTCACCATACCGACCCCAACCCCATTTCATCACCCCAACCACCCAAACATGATTTGCATGTTAATCCCCTGTTGCGTTGGGTGTTTTTTATCATGGGTTTTGTTTTTGTGGGGCTTGGGATTTTGGGGGTGATATTGCCCGGCGTGCCAACCACGGTATTTATTTTGTTGGCAGGTTACTGTTGGGCGAGAAGCTCTCGGCGATTTCATGGCTATCTGATGGGGCATAAGTTATTTGGTAAGATGCTCTCCGACTGGGAGGAGCGGCGTGCCATACCCCGCTTTGCTAAGTATTTGGCGTGGGGTATGATGACGATGTCCAGTGTGTTTTTGTTTTGGCGACTGCCTGATGATAAACTGTGGGTAGCGGTGCTTAGCAGTGGGATTTGTCTGGTAACGGCGATTTGGATGTATCGCTTGCCTGATGCTTAGGATATGAATCACCGCTTGTCCTTATTTGTTCATTATTTGTTCATTTGCTTTGACTGATTTGCTTTAATTTGCTTTTTTATCATCATCTCATATCATGCTTTGGGCTGTATCATCACTGGTAACACCAAACCCTGCCCAAATTCATCTTCAAATACATAATCAAACTTATCTGCCATGACATCGGGTGTGGTCGTGATGATAAGCATCATGTCCGCCCCATCGGTGAGCTGATGAGTGATGTACTTACCATCTCTTAGTTGGTCTAGGATTTTGCTTAGTACCTCAGGGCTTGCCATGGCGATGACCATGCTGTGTTGGGCTTGTTTGTCCGTGATATTGTACGCTTTGGCGTAGTTTTTGACTGCCATGCTGTCTAAGGCGATGGGGTAGTTGTAGGTTTTCGTATCTGCTTTGGGCGTGTCGGTCAAAATGTGGGTCTTATCTAGGGTGATTTTACCATCAGCATCGGTGAGCGGTTCTATATCGGATGGGGCGGATGGGTCGGACGTGCTAAGTTCGCCAGTTGGAATGTTCGCTTCGGTAGCGGTTTTGTCGCAGGCACACAGGGCGAGCATGATGATAAGTAGGGGGGTGTATTTCATGATAATCCTTAGCATTAAGCGTGATTTGGTACGTGATTTACAAATGTATGATAAAGTTAAATCCGTTTAATCAGTACCTTGGAATTGCGTCCATTTTTCCATTGTTTAAAGCGTTTTTGGGGCAGGTCATGCGGATGGGTTTCACTAAACCCATGCTTAATAAACCAGTGTAAGGTGCGTGTGGTTAGGGCAAATAGGTATGATTTGCCCATGCGTTTGGCATATTGTTCGGCAAATATCAGCAGTTTCGTTCCACGTTCACCACTGCGATAATCATCGTGCATGGCAACACTGGCAATCTCTACACTGCTCTCATCTAACTCATGTATGGCGATACAGCCGATGATTTTGCCATCTCGCTCCATGACGCTAAATTCATCTATCGTCTCTTCTAGGCGTTCACGACTGCGAGCAACCAAAATGCCTTGCTCTTCTAGGGGCTGGATGATTGCCATGATGCCAATGATGTCAAGGGCGGTTGCTTGTCTGATGTGGTCGTAATCGTTTTGGCTTATCATCGTGCCATGACCGTCTGTGGTAAACAACTCGCCAAGCAAGGCGTCATCTTTGTCAAAGTTGATGAGTTGCACACGTCCCACGCCATGCTTGCAGGCGTGAATGGCATGCGTGAGTGTGGGGGTAAGTTTGGATGTTGGGATGAGTTGTTGGGCTTTTTCGGTGGTCATCTCTTTGATGAGTGTGCCGTGTGTGTCGGTTAGGCTTTTGTCTAAGATGATGAGCTTGTCCGCCACAAGTGATACAGCGACATGCGTGGCGACACTCATCGCATCAAGGTTAAACAAATCTCCGGTAACAGAAAAACCGATGGAGTTGATGATGACGATGTGATGATTATCAAGGCTGTGCTTGATGGCCTTGGTGTCAATACGGCGAACTTCACCTGTTTGCATAAAATCCACGCCACAACGCACGCCAAAGGGTTTGGCACTGACAAAGTTACCTGTGATTGTGCTGATTTTTGCCCCAAATAAAGGGGTGTTGGCAAGCCCTTTGGAGAACTCACCTTGTATTTTTAGGCTAAGCCCTCCGACCACTGCCAAAATGGTGGGCATAATGGCGGGGGGAGTAACACGCACGCCATGATAAAATGGTGCGTCATCGGAGAGTCCTGCCTGTGATAGTGCATCATTTATTTGTACTCTTGCTCCGTGTACCAACACCAAGCGAATGCCAAGACTGTGTAGCAGTGCCAAATCTTGCACCAACGTGGCAAAGTTGTCATGGGCGAGTGCTTCACTGCTTATCATGACAACAAAACTCTTGCCCCTATGGGTGTTAATGTAGGGCAAAGAGTGGCGAAACCAGTGAATGGGGCTTTTGGTGGTATGAGAATGGGTCATGGCATGCTGCGATGGTATTTTGATGAATTTTATCATAAAATCAGACAAAACTTGCCAAATTATCATTATTCATATTCATCTTCATTCATCTTTTTCTAAAAATCACTCTCTGTTTCATCAAGTGCTAAAAGTTACTATAAATAAACGCACGCTTAACGCATGTAACAGCTTTTCATGTTATCATAGGTGGTGTTTATTTGTATTATTTGTATTGTATAAAAGGAGTGCTTATGACCATTCAATCATTACGTGGTGGTGTTGCCATTTTGTCCTTGACTGCCTTGTCGGTTGCCATGTCTGCCCATGCCATGTTACCAACGCCGACCGAGACCCCAAATCTGACCTCAAAGCAATCGGATGCAGGCGAGGTTAGTTATACCGCCAACCCCCAAGCCAAATCAAATGTCTCAATGACAGGCAAAATGGCAGCAGTCGCTCCACAAAGTATCTCCATCCAAAATCCACTGGGTCAAAGCCCCACTCCTACCGTTACGCCCATGACGGTCAGTCCCCCCCAAACCCCCCAACAAGGCTCATCAGCAGGCATTTGGAGCGTGGTTAATGCGTTTGTCGTGCAAAATATCAACGGTCAAGAGACGCTCACGCCCATCAATGCTGACACTACTGTCAAATCAGGCGATACCTTAGAGTATCAAGGTCTATTCACCAACAACAGCCCAGAGCGTGTGCGTTCAATGGAGGTTACCCTAAGCATCGCTGATGGTTTGGTGTTGGTTGGTGGCATTCATCCCAAATTCCCCCATGCAACCATTGATGGCAGCCGTTTTATTCGTTCACCGATTCGTGCTAATATTGGTGGACAAGTTCAAGAATTGCCCTTGTCTGACTATAAAGCCCTAAGATGGACATTGGAGGACATTGGTATTGGCGGTACAAGTGTTGTCAAATATCGTGCTAAGCTAAAATAAAACAAAAATGACGGCTTTGAGTCGTCATTTTTGTTTTATGTTAATTGCTTTGTTATATCACACAAAAGCAATTAACACCAATTATTTAAGCTTACTCATCAATCAAACAACTACCACTTATAAGTCATTGAAAATAATAAAGAACGCCCTTTGGCAAAATTGGTCAATACCGAGCGAGTAGTACCGCCGTATTTTGCATCAGGCTTACACAACTGCCCCGCCGCACAAGGTGCACCTTCATCGGCATCATTATAATATGAATGATAATAACGCTGAGTGGCGGCATCATTGTTGGCATCTAAGGGGTCAATATACAGTTTATCAAACGCATTTTGCACATCAAGACGCATCACCAAATCTTTTATCGGCTCATAAGCAACATAAAAATCATGCACCAAAGGTTGTCTTTTTAGCATCTCAATTTGTTTGATGACATGGGCGCCTTTATCATCTGAGTGCGATGTATTACCGCCATGCGTGCCATCAATGTATCTGGGTTCAATGGTCGCTCGTGGGCTTTGTCCATAATAACGCACCGCACTGCCCATGGTGAGTTTATTATCAAATGCACGCACACCAAACTCAAAACGACCATAATCTTTGGGCAACATTGACACTTTGCTTAGCCCATAGCCTTGTGTTAATTGGTCTTCTTTTGAGCTATTTAGTGGGGACTCGCTGGCATCGCTATAATTGGTTGGTTGGTCGGTCTTTTGTCTGGCATAAGACAAATTGGTAAAATATCGCCCAGCATCATAGTTTATTTCAAGCTCTAAGCCCTGTTTATGCACAGGCATTTGCCAGTTGCGATGTTGTATGGTATTGCCTTTTAATGCACCACTGGCAACCCAACTGGGTGGATTTTTTGTGTCATACCATTTGCCATAAACATTATGAATGTAATTGTTGATACGGCTTTCATAACCCAATACTTTTAGCCCCAAAGTATCGTTGTCTGTCAATAGATTGTGCTTAAAAACATTAAAACCCAACTGATATGTATTGGCTTGTTCTGGTTTTAATGCGGTATTGACACCAACATCACCAATTTGAGAAAAGAACATTTCTTGAATGTTGGGCATTCTGTGCGTGCGTGCAAAGCTGACAAAAGGCATAAAACCTGTGTCATATTTGGCACTTAAAGTAACAGAATGGTTGATGGCGTGTTTTTTACCAGAAGTGGTTACCAAAGGCTCATACACATCACAACTTGGCGAGCAGTGCTGTTTATAAATTTGCGAATCTTCACCAAACTTATCTTTAAACTCTTTTTGGCTACTATAATAACTGGCATGCTCACCACTAAAACGGTACTGACTGGCATTAACGCTATAATCTAACTGATATTTGTCTTTTTGTAATGATGTGTCCAAATAAATAGAATGAAAACGCTGTTTGCCTGAGGGCTGTACAATCACCGATTTTTTTGGCAATGTGCTGCTTGTCCCCTGAAAACGACCACCACAGGCATCATAACCGCCGCCACATAATAAATCATTGGTATAAAATAGCCCAAGCTCATCTGGGAAGCGATTTTTTGAATATTCATTATGCAATATGTTAAGCCCAATGGTTGTGGTCAAATCCATTTGCTTTGGCAAATTAAAGGTGTGAGTGTTGTTCAGGTCAAAAAGATTGGCAGTGTTTTTGGCTTCAAAATCTTTATCCAATTTCCAGCCTGTAAAAGTTGAACCTTTGGGGTATTTTTGTACGCCCACATTATGGGCTGCCAACACTTTTAAATCAATGATCTCATTTGGATTGTAAGCAACATCAAGCTGATAATTATCATTGCTGATACGGCGACTGCCTATCGTGGTGTCCATTTTACGCAGTTGTAGACCAACATCGCTGGTGTCATTGTTATAGTTAATTTTTGCCAAATGGCTTTTTGAGGTTTGGTTTAAGGCGGTGATATCAATGGGGGCGATGCTGTACTCTTTTGCACCATGCTCTTGCCACTGCTGCTGTTTGTCAGCAACATATTCATCAAATTTTTCTTTTGTATCAATACAGCCCAGCCCATAGCACTTACCGCCAAATCGATATTTTCTGTCCCATAAAGGCTTGCCTGTTTCTTCATCTAATTTGGTCAAATCTTTTTGCCAAGACTGGCTGGCTTCATCGTAAGTGAGTGCATGCTCTTTGGCAAAAACTTGTTTTTGTTTACTAAGTAGCAAATCATCACCAACATTGCCAATGTGTGTCCCACCACCGCCAACTTTATAATTTTGGCTAATGTCTTTGTGGCTATAAGCATATAAAGCACTGATACTGCCATTATCAAGCCACCCACGTCCGCCAGCTGCCAGCATAAAATTTTTATCCGTCACATTTTTACCTGTCAAACCCTTGGCAATGACGCCAAAATTTTTGTCATCTTTAATCACATCATCAGCATTTAGCGTACGAAAATTGGCCGAACCTGTTAAGGTATTTAGACCACCTTTACCATTAAAACTGCCTTTGTTTAATTCAACGCCTGCAATGAAATTTTGGTCAATCACCGCACCAAACTGTGAGGTACCACCCCCACGCCCAGCATCGGTTGAGGTGCTGTAAAAGGTTTGGGTGACACCATCAACCATGCTGTTGGCACGCCCAAATCCGCTATCACCTCGCACATTTAATGATACCAGCCCAGAGGATTTATCCTGCTGAGTGAACGCCCCTGGCATACTACGCACAATGGCATCAACATTCTCACTGGCATTAAATACATTTTCTCGCACGCTGGTGGCTGATGCTTTGGTAAAGGGTTTTTGGGATTTTTTGGTGCTGTTGGTCGCTGTTACAACAACCTCATCTAAGATGACAGAAAAATCGGTTGTCTTTGTAGCTTTGGGGTCATCATCTGCCATGGCGGCTTGGGTGATGTGTAGCAAACACAAGGACAGCATGCTCAGTTTTAGCGCCTTTTTGGTGTGATTTGTATGCTTGGTTTGTCTCATCAAATGAAAAATTTGGTTCATGGTATTACCTGTTGTCATCATCGCTTTTGCTGACTGTGTTAATCATTTTAACAATTTAACAATTTAACAATGGCAAACGCCCTAACAATGGCAAAGGCAAACGCCATCACATTGTGCCTGTTTTTATTACCAATCATCACAAAAGCAGGCAGAATTTGTTAAAAAGTTTGTCAAAATGTAAAAGGCGATAATATACATCATTATCATTTAATTTTCAAGCATGGCAATCAATTACCCATTTTAAATCAAAAATGGGTGGTGTTTGGGCATGGACAGATTGGGACATAAATTAACAAAACCCAACATACAAGGTTGGGTTTATAAGGACTTGGCTTTTTAAGATAAAACAGTCGTGTGCTTAGCTAATCATCTGTTTTAACAACGCATTGACCTGAGCGGGGTTTGCCTTGCCACGGCTTGCTTTCATCACTTGTCCGACCAGTCCATTAAAGGCTTTTTCTTTTCCGCCTCTGTATTCATCCACCATGGTTTGGTTATTGGCAAGCACATCGGCGATGATGGCTTGAATTGCCCCTGTGTCGGTCTCTTGTTTTAGTCCATGCTCGCTGATAATTTCATCAGCACTTTTGTCAGACTCCCACAGATGACCAAACACCTCTTTGGCGATTTTACCGCTGATGGTATCATCCAAAATTCGCACAATCAGCCCTGCCAAACGCTTGGCACTGATGGGTGATTGGTCAATGGTCAGTTCATTTTTGTTCAGTGAGCCTGACAGCTCGCCCATGACCCAGTTGGCTGCGATTTTGGCGTTATTTTTGCCAATGATATCAAGTACTTGCAAGAAATAATCCGACAGTTCACGACTGCCATTTAGTACATTGGCATCATAGGCGGTCAAGCCAAATTCACTCACAAATCGCTCTTTGCGTACGCTTGGCAGCTCTGGCATATCGGCACGCACCTTGGCAAGTGTCTCATCTGATATGATGACAGGCAACAGGTCAGGGTCTGGAAAGTAGCGGTAATCGTTGGCTTCTTCTTTGGTACGCATGGCACGAGTTTCATCACGCTCAGGGTCATATAGGCGTGTGGCTTGCACGACTTTGCCACCGTCTTCGATGACATCAATTTGGCGTTCAATCTCAGACTTAATAGCACGGTGAATAAAGCGAAATGAGTTTAGGTTTTTAAGCTCACAGCGAGTACCAAAGGGCGTGTTTGGCTTGTGTACCGACACATTAATGTCCGCCCGAAATGAACCCTCTGCCATGATGGCATCACTGATACCCAGCCATGTAACCAGTTCGTGAATGGTCTTGACATAAGCAACCGCCTCATCAACCGAACGCATGTCAGGTTCAGAGACAATCTCAATGAGCGGGGTGCCTGCACGGTTCAAATCCACACCCGTCATCTGCGGTACAGCATCATGCACCGATTTACCAGCGTCTTCTTCTAGGTGAGCTCGTGTGATACCAATGCGTTTGGTGTATTCATCCTTTTGCCCTGCATTGACCAAAATGTCAATATAACCCTCGCCCACAATAGGATTTGCCATTTGCGTGATTTGATAGCCTTTGGGCAGGTCAGGATAAAAGTAATTTTTGCGGTCAAAAGTGTTATAAGTGCCAAGTTTGGCATTGACACCCATGCCAAATTTTAAGGCACGCTCAATCACGCCTGCATTTAAGACAGGCAACGCCCCAGGAAAGCCCAAATCCACAATGGTGGCTTGGGTGTTTGGTTCTTGCCCAAAGGCGGTGGGGGCGTTTGAAAAGATTTTGCTGTCAGTGTTTAATTGGCAGTGGATTTCAATACCAATCACAACTTCATAGCCGTCAATTAGGGGGGCTTGTTGGGTCATAGGGTTTCCTTGGATTTAAATCATTAAAATGGTTACATCATCATATTGCTTGATTTTATCATGAGCCGTCATTAGGATGAACCGTTCGGTTTTGGCTTGGGCGATGAGCATTCTATCAAAAGGGTCTCTATGGATAAATGGCAAACGCCCAACTTCACTGCTGTGTGTGCCGTTTATGGTTAATTCTTGATAGTTTTCTTGCAAAAGCGTTTGATATAATAAATCAGGGTCAATCAATTCATCATCTTTTACTTTACCGCTACTAAGTTTAATGGCAACTTCCCAAAACTGGCAGAACTAAACCATAATTCATTATTTGGATTGGTAATAATGTCTTTGGCTTGCTTGCTCAGTTTGGGGTTATTTTGCAATGCCCATAATAAAATGTGCGTGTCTAATAAATATCTCATACATCAAAATCCGTGATTTCAATATCATCAAAATTATCAGGCACTTTAATATGGGATAATGCACCCAAACGGTAAGGGCGATTGTTTGGTGAAATTGGCGTATCCATTGTTTTATTTAATAAAAAATAAGGCTCGGAAATTTTTTGAAAAAACTCCGCCAAATTATCCTTACCGACTTGGTTAATTAACTCTTGATAATAAACATCATCAAATTGTAAAGTAACAGTTTGCATGATTACTCCTTAATTCTCGCCATCGTATAAGCATTGACAAATTCGCCATTTCTAAATGCAAATTTTTGATGCTCGCCTTCAATGACAAACCCAAATTTTTGATAAAGGGCAATGGCTTTTTTGTTGTCGGTATAAACAGTTAATTCCACTCGCTTCAAATTCAGCCAATTATCCGTCAAATCCAAAATCGTCTGTATCAGCTGACTGCCCACGCCTTGCCCTTGATGACTTTCGCTTACAGCAATCACAAAATTGCCAATATGCCGTCTTCTGGGGTTGGTTTCGGTGCGTAGGGCGATATTGCCAACAACGTGTTCTGTGTCATTATCACAAACGACCGCCACAAATGAATGAGCGTGTTCTGGGATATTGCCAAGCCACTTTTTCCAATTGTCTACCGATTGACTGGGTAAGTGCAAAGTTTGACTATATACGCTTTGATTGGTATAGAGCTTTTGTACGCCTTCTGCGTGTTTTTGTTCGGTACGGCAAATAATCACAGTCATGGGTTGTTCTTTAATGAAATTGTCGGATAAATCGTGGATTGGTGGCAGGGCGCGTATGACGCACCAACATACCCTTTATTAAAAGGTGCGTGGAACGGCACCCTACGACTTACCCAGTGATTGATACGACAATCTCATCTTAGCCCAAATTTGGCGTATCCTGATGAAATTTGGTATTTGCCTGATAAATATGAGCGGTTGTCAATAGCTCACTTTCCGCCCAGTGTTTGCCGATGAGCTGTAAGCCCACAGGTAAGCCGTTTGCTTGTCCCACAGGGTGCGATAGGGCGGGCAGACCTGCCAAGTTCACACCAATGGTGTAGACATCGCCAAGGTAAATACTGGCAGGGTCAAGGCTTTCACCCAGTTTATAAGCAGCCGTTGGGGCGGTGGGACTGGCGATGATGTCGCATTTTTCAAATGCCTTTTTAAAGTCGTCCACGATAAGACGGCGTACCTTTTGAGCTTTGGTATAATAAGCGTCAAAATACCCTGCCGATAGGGCATAAGTACCCATGATAATACGGCGTTGCACTTCTTCGCCAAAGCCATCAGAGCGGCTGCGAGTGTATAAGTCGTGTAAGTCTTTGGGATTTTCACAGCGATAACCAAAACGCACGCCATCATAGCGAGATAGGTTTGAGCTGGCCTCAGCGGGGGCGAGCAGATAATAGGTGGCAAGTGTGATGGCAGGGTCGGTAATGTCCACTTCTACAATTTTTGCCCCCAGCTCTTCATATGTGGCTAGGGCAGCACGAATGGATTTTTCTACTTCATCATCAAGCCCTGCTCCAAAATACGCTTTTGCCACACCGATTTTTTTGCCTGTCAAAGGTTTGCCGTCTGTGGCTGTTGCCAAAATGTCCGCCACATAATCCTCACTGGGGCGATTGATGGATGTGGCGTCTTTGGGGTCATGCCCTGTCATTGGGGCGAGCAGGTAGGCACAGTCTAGGGCAGATTTGCCAAAAGTGCCCGCTTGGTCAAGGCTTGAAGCATAAGCAATCATGCCATAGCGAGACACACGCCCATAAGTGGGCTTGATGCCTGTGATGCCACAAAAACTGGCAGGCTGGCGAATAGAACCGCCTGTATCTGAGCCTGTTGCCACAGGCACAAAACCTGCCGCCACCGCCGCCGCTGAACCTCCTGACGACCCACCTGGCACACGCTGGACATCCCAAGGGTTATGCACTGCCCCAAAGTATGAACTTTCGTTGTCCGAACCCATGGCAAATTCGTCCATGTTAAGTTTGCCAAGACTCACAAAGCCACTGTTTGCGATGCTATCAACGACCGTTGCATCATAAGGCGAGATGAAGTTGTAGAGCATTTTTGAGCCAGCAGTGGTCAAAACCCCTTTGGTACATAGGTTGTCTTTATGAGCCATTGGTACGCCCAAAAGTGGACGGTTGTCACCTTTTGCACGCAGTTTATCGGCAAGTTTGGCTTGGGCTAGGGCGTTGTCAAAATCTTTGGTGATGAAACTGTTGATTTGACCATCTAAGCGGTTAATGCGATTGGCAAAATGCTCTACCAGTTCATGGCTGCTAAATTGTTTGTTTTTTAGACCGTCTGCTAATTCATGGACGGATAGGTGGTGTAAATCTGTCATAAAATGCCTTTTTTATGTTGAATTTTGTTTTATTTGAATGTTAAATCCAGATGGGGTCTAAACACATACTGCCATTTTTTAGACCATGCCTTGTTATTCAATCACCTGTGGCACCAAATACAACCCATCTTGCACCATAGGGGCAACCGCTTGAAAACCGTCTCGGTCAATGTCAGAATTGGCAATGTCGGCACGCAGCTCATTACAAGCTTCGTGGATATTTGCCAAAGGCTTGATATTATCAGTGTTTACGCCATCTAATATGTCCATCATGGCTAGGATTTTATCCAAATTGCCTGCATAGTTTTGGGCGGTTTTTTCATCAAGAGCAAGGCGTGATAAATTTGCACAGTCCAAAATGTCTTCGGTGGTGATGGTCATGAATGCTCCTAAAATAACAGTGAATTTTTTGGTTCATTTTATCACAAACTTAGTAATTTCAAAAAATTAAATTTCATACAAATATATTCTGATATATTATTACATTTACCTTAATTATTGGTAAATTTTGGTAACTTTGGTTTAAAATTGGCAAAATTAAACCAGTTTGCAAAAATTTCTTGCAAATTAGGTTAATTTTTTCATAAATCATCATGATTTTTTTGTTGTAAATCGGTATAATTTACCACAATTTTAACCATATTGGCATTTGTCTGATTTTTAATCATTTTTCATTGATTAAGCTAAGAGATGTTTTGCCAGTCTTATTTTTTTGGAATTATGCGTTATGAACCTGCTGGGATTTTTATCTACCAACATTGCCATTGACTTAGGTACTGCCAATACCTTGATTTATGCTCCTGGTAAGGGCATTGTGCTTGATGAACCAACAGTGGTGGCATTGCGTTCTAACCGCACCCAAAACCAAACGGTAGCAGCGGTAGGTATCGATGCCAAACAGATGCTGGGGCGTACCCCTGACAATATCACTGCCATTCGCCCATTAAAAGACGGTGTGATTGCTGATTTTGAGGTCACACAGCAGATGTTAAAGCATTTTATTAAAAAGGTTAAAGTCAAACGCTTTTTGGCAGATCCGAACGTGGTTGTGTGTGTGCCATGTAAATCCACTTTGGTAGAGCGACGTGCCATTGAAGAAGCGGTACGTTCGGCAGGGGCCAATAGCGTGCATATCCTAGAAGAGCCAATGGCAGCAGCGATTGGAGCAGGACTACCTGTACATGAAGCAAGTGGTTCTATGGTGGTGGACATCGGTGGTGGCACAACTGAGATTGCTGTAATCTCACTGTCAGGCTGTGTATATTCAGACTCTATTACCATTGGCGGTGATAAATTTGATGATGCCATTATTAACCATGTCAAAAAAACGCATGGCTGCTTTATTGGCGAGACGACCGCCGAACGCATCAAAAAAGAAGTGGGTACGGCCGTTTTTGATGACAAAGAAAATTTAGAGGTTGAAGTGCGTGGACGTTCAATGGCAGAGGGTGTGCCAAAGACTTTTACCGTCAATTCCAAAGAAATCCAAGAAGCGTTGGCTGAGCCTGTCTCTGGTATTGTATATGCGGTCAAACTTGCCTTGGAGCAGACCCCACCTGAACTATCATCAGACATTGCTGAACATGGTGTGGTACTCACAGGAGGGGGAGCGTTACTGCGTAATTTAGATAAACTTGTCTCAAAAGAAACAGGACTGCCTGTATTCGTTGCCGAAGACCCTTTAACCTGTGTGTCTCGTGGCGGTGGCAAGGCACTTGATTTTATTCATGATAAGTCGCTGTCAATGATTTTTGTCTAAATCATACAATAATGAGCGGTGTTTATTCACCATTTTTTGTGTTATATTTTGTGTTGTAAAGGGCGGTATGCTCTACCCATTTCGGTCTATTTTGGCATGAAAATGGTCATCCGATTCTTAAACGCAGATTTTTTCATTAATGTACACATAAAGGTCTGGCGATGCTTCCAAGCATATTCTCACAAAAACCTGTATTTGCACGCATGACGATTGTATTTTTGGTGCTTGCCTTGATTTTGATGCTTCTTGACAGCAAAAACCCCCAATGGTTTGATGGTATTCGTCGCCTAAGTCATGCCTCCATGCAACCCATCTATCAAGCATCCCTAGGGCCGTCTTATGCCATGGAATACGCCAGTCATGCCATCTATACCAAAGAAGCCTTGCGTCGTGAGAATATCCGATTGCAAACAGAACTGCTCCAAGCTCGTGCCAAGCTTCAAACCCAAGATTATCTATTTGCCCAAAATGCTCGCCTAAAAGGTGTGCTTAGTACCACACAGTCTGGTGAACATCATCTGCTTTTAGCACGCATTATTGGTACTGATTCTAACCCCCTAAAACAAGTAGTGGTGCTTAACAAAGGCACCAATGACGGCGTGCAAATCGGACAGACGGTCATCGATGAGCATGGTATCATCGGACAGGTATTAAATGCCTACCCAAATACATCACGTCTGCTACTTATTACAGATGAACAGCAATCGGTGGCGGTCGTGGTGGCACGTACAGGACAGCGTGCGATGGTTTCAGGTGGAGGTGAACCTGACAGTTTGAGCCTAGATTACATCTTTAAGACCGCTGATGTCAAAGTGGGTGATGAGCTTATCTCATCAGGGCTGGGTGAACGTTTTCCTGCTGGCTATAAAGTGGGGGAGGTTTTGGATATTGATACAACACGTACCGATAATTTTGCTGACATTCGTGTCAATCCCGCTGCCAATTTTCTAAACAGCAGTTATGTGCTGATTTTACAACCCAAAGACAGGTTTGATTCCAAAAATACAACAGCTCATCGTGCCATATAGGACTTACACAGCCTACTCATGAACTCAAAAGCTTTTTTAATCATTGGTATCATCATCAGTTTTGTGGTGGCGTCCATGTTCAATGTCTATCCTTTGGGGTATGATATGGCAGGTATTCGCCCCATGTTTTTGGCGATGGTACTTGTCTTTTGGGTAATGTATCGCTCGCCCATGATGGGCGTGTGGGCAGTGTTTTTGGTGGGATTGGTTTCAGATTTGCTCTTGGGTACGCATTTGGGACATCAGGCATTTGGTGCGGTGCTCATGGCGTTTATCATCAGAGTGTTGCTTTTGTATACCAAAGAGCTGTCTTTGTCGCAGGCGTGGATATTGGGGGCGATTGGTTTGAGTATTTATCAGGCATCACTGTGGATATTGCAGGGATTTTCTCATGCTCAGTTTGTGTGGACAGGTGTGGGGTCGCTTATCAGTAGCATTGTTCTGTTTCCGATGATGTGGTATCCGCTATACTGGATAAATCGTCAACTAAAAGAGCGTGCCTACTGATGAACATACCGCTTATTTTGGCATCCACATCGCCCAGACGGCGTGAGTTATTGACACATTTATACACCCCCTTTACGGTCAAGTCGGTGGATATTGATGAGCGATTTTATACCAATGAAAGTCCACACGACTACATCATGAGGATGGTTAGTGCTAAGGCGTGCGTAGCGTGTGCAGACGTACAGATGGCGGTTGTGATTACAGCAGATACCATCGGTGTGGTAGATGATGAGATTTTGACCAAACCTACCGATAAGGCTCACGCTTTTGCCATGTGGAATAAATTATCCGATAACACGCATGAAATCTGGACGGCGGTGTGCGCTAGTGTGGTTAAAGATGGAAAAATCATCTTTCAAAAAGTTATCAAAGTTACAACCGAAGTGACATTTATTAAACTCACCGAACATCAAAAAGAGCAATACTGGACAACGGCAGAACCAACCGATAAAGCAGGAGCTTATGCCATTCAAGGCGGTGCGATGGCATGGGTGCGAACCATTAATGGCAGTTATACCAATGTGGTGGGCTTACCCCTTGCTCAAACAGCACAACTCATTGATGAATGTATAAGCAAATATTGGCTTTTTGGTGATAACCATGGTGATAAATGGACTCATCATCACAGCACAGACCATTTTTAAATTTTCCCAAACCACTAACACCCAAAGGCAGACACACCCCAATCAACTTGCCCTAATTTATTTATCTGACCACATCGTCTTTTATGTCAAAACATGCCCTAATCAACGCCACAGCCTTTGAGACCCGACTTGTCATTACTGATGATGGCAGGATTGATGAGGTATTTATTGAGCGGACACAAACACGCAGTTTGGTAGGGAACATTTATTTGGGGACAGTGATACGGGTACTGCCTGCCATGGGGTCGGTATTCATTGATATTGGGCGTGAACGTTCGGCATTTTTATCTCAAAGTGACATCATGCCATCAATTCATCAAAGACAAGATGAGCATTCCACACAGTCCAAACTTGACCTTAGGCTTTTTCCAAAAGTTGGCGAACGCATTGTTGTTCAGGTTACCAAAGATGAGATTAGCACCAAAGGGGTACGTGTAACCATGCACGTTGCATTGGCAGGACGATATTTGGTTTATCTGCCCACATCGCCACAGTCAGTTGGTGTGTCTACTCGCATCGGTGTTAAGGCTCATCGCAATAAGCTAAAAGCCCACTTGATGGCTCTACTTGACCGAACATCGCTGGTAGGAGGTGTCATCGCTCGTAGTACGTGCAAGCAGGCATTTGATGATGAGACATTGGTGAAGATGGGCGAGTGTATGCAGGCGGAGCTTGACCATCTGTGTATGTTATGGGCGGACATCAGTCAAGCACGCACACAGGCAAGCCTACAAAAAGCCAAGCATGCCTTACTTTACCAAGAGCTACCCTTAGCAGAGCGTGCCCTTCGTGATATCATCACTGATGATATTAAAAGTGTGTGGATTGATGATAAAACCACTTATCAGCAAATGCTTCGTGCCAGCCATACATTTATGCCATCCATTGCCTCCGCCATTTATCATCATGACAAGCCAACCACCCCACTGTTTGCACAATCTGTGCCTGATAAATACCATCTGTCTGTGCCTAATATTGAGACCCAGTTAGCAGATGCTTTGTTGAGACGTTGTCCGTTGCCATCTGGTGGTTATCTTATCATTGAGCATACCGAAGCGATGACAACCATTGATGTTAATACAGGCTCATTTGTGGGGCAGAGCAAGACAAATTCACAGTCAAAAGCAAGCATGAATGTGGCTTATGAGACCAACAAAGAAGCGGTCACTGCCATCGCTCGTGAGTTAAAAGTACGTAATATTAGCGGTATTATCATCTTAGATTTTATTGACATGGATGAACCGACCCATCGTCAAATGGTACCAGATATGCTTGCCCAAGCATTAAAGTCAGACTCTGCTACAACCAACATCACTCAAATTAGCAAGCTGGGATTGATTGAGATGACCCGCAAACGCACACGCCTAAGCTTATCTGATGAATTGTGTGTGTCTTGCCCAACCTGTCATGGTACAGGCAGGATAAAAAGTTTGCAGACAGTGGCGTTTGAGATTCTAAGGTCGCTTATGAGTCAGCTGGCAAGTAATACTTCTTTTAAAAAGCCCAACGTAACGATACAGGTTAATCAGGCAGTGGCAGACCATTTGTCATCACATCAAGATTTGTCCAATTTACAAAAAATAACAAATTCATCCATTCATCTATCCATAAACACAACTTATCATCAAGAGCAGTACGTGATTTTGGTAGAATAATAACGAATTTTTGTAAACGAATTATCTAAAAATAAATCAACCCATTAAAATCGTAATGTTTTGTAAATTTGATGAATTTTAAGATAAAAACAAGCAAATTTAACGAATTTTTTGCCACAAAATCAAGTATTGTTCTTGCTTTATCTGATTTTTCGTGTATAATGGATACACTTTTCTTGTTTAGCGTTGCGTTTAAGAAGTCAATCATTGCTGGTTGACTGGCTTAGATGAGTAATTATCTGATGACTTATTTGATGATAAGTATCTTTGGATATTTTGCAAGTAGTGAGTAGGGTTTGCCCCAAAGCGAATCAACGCCACAGCCAAAGCATCGATTTTGGCACTATAAACAACAGCTCTGTTGCCAGTATTCATGTTTGGCGGACAGGGATTGTATTATTTTGTCCGAAGCGGTTCTAGGACAAAATTTATCAAAATAACATGACTGAAATCCAAGTGATAGAAGTTTTATAAAGCACTTAATTTAGGAGCTTGTTGGCATGGCTAACCAGAGAATCCGTATCCGACTAAAATCTTTCGACCATCGTCTGATTGACCAGTCGGCACAAGAGATTGTCGATACCGCAAAGCGTACAGGTGCACAAGTTTGTGGTCCTGTTCCCTTGCCGACTCGTATTGAGCGGTTCAACGTATTGACATCACCACACGTCAACAAAGACGCTCGTGACCAGTATGAAATTCGCACCCATAAACGTATGATTGACATCGTTCAACCTACTGACAAAACAGTAGATGCATTGATGAAGTTAGATTTGGCGGCTGGTGTTGATGTTCAAATCGCCCTGGGCTAAGAACAACTGGTTAAATATAAACGATTATAAGTAAGAGGTCTAAAAATGGCGATTGGTTTAGTCGGTATTAAGCGTGGTATGACCCGAATATTCACTCAGGCAGGTGCATCTATTCCTGTTACAGTGGTTGAGGTTAACGCAAACCGTATCTCACAAATCAAGACAGTAGACACTGACGGCTATGATGCAATTCAGATCACCACAGGTGAACGTCGTGAAAGTCGTGTGACTGCTGCACAAAAAGGACACTTCGCAAAAGCTGGCGTTGCTGCTGGTCGTGATGTTTGGGAATTTAGAGCTGATGCAAGCGAACTTGAAGGTCGTGAAGTTGGCGGCGACATTTTGGTAGATTTATTTGAAGTTGGTCAGCTGGTTGATGTGACTGGTCAATCCAAAGGTAAAGGCTTCCAAGGTGGTGTAAAACGCCATAATTTCCGAACTCAGGACGCAACACACGGTAACTCTGTGTCGCATCGTGTACTTGGTTCTACAGGTCAGAACCAAACACCAGGTCGTGTATTTAAAGGCAAAAAAATGCCAGGTCAGATGGGTAACAAACGTGTTACTGTTCAAGGCCTTGAAATTGTGTCTATTGATACCGAAAAAGGTGTACTGGTCATCAAAGGTGCCTTACCTGGTGCTAATGGTGGCGATGTTATCGTACGTCCGTCAGTCAAAGCCTAGTTGAGGGGATTAACGTGAATTTAAAAACTGTTACAGGTGTGGCGGTTGAACTGTCAGAGACTACATTTGGTCGTGAGTTCAATGAAGCCTTAGTACACCAAGTCGTAACTGCTTACCTAGCTGGTGCTCGCCAAGGTACTCGTGCACAAAAAACTCGTGGTGAGGTATCTGGTGGTGGTAAAAAACCATGGCGTCAAAAAGGTACTGGTCGTGCTCGTGCAGGCTCTATCCGTGGTCCAATTTGGGTTGGCGGTGGTCGTGCATTTGCTGCCAAACCACAAGACTGGTCTCAAAAAGTAAACCGCAAAATGTATCGTGGTGCCATGCAGTGCATTTTGGCGGAATTGGTTCGTCAAGAACGTTTGGTTTTGGTTGATGACATCGCTGTATCAGCACCAAAAACCAAAGAGCTTATCGCTAAGCTGGTAGAACTGAATGCACCACGTGCATTGATTGTTACTCATGAAGTTGATGAGAATCTATACTTAGCAGCTCGTAACATTCCACATGTGAATGTATTGGGTACTCGTGAAGTTGATCCGGTAAGCTTGGTTTCTTTTGATAAAGTTATCATGACGATTGAAGCCGCCAAGCAATTTGAGGAGACACTAGCATGAGTAACGCAAGATTATATCAAGTACTAAAAGCCCCTGTTTTTTCCGAAAAATCTCAACGTTTGGGTGATAGCTTAAATGTTCAGGTTTTTAAGGTGGACAGTAGTGCAACCAAGCGTGAAATCAAACAAGCTGTTGAGTTGATGTTTGAAGGCGTTGAAGTTGTCAAAGTAAACACACTAAATACCAAAGGTAAAACCAAGCGTTTTGGTCGTGTTGTTGGCAAGCGTTCTGACGTTAAAAAAGCGTATGTAACACTAAAAACAGGTTCAGACGTACAAATCGGTGCTGGTGAAGAAGCCACTGGCGAAACAGCGACTAACGAATAAGGAATAAAAAATGCCTATCGTAAAAGCAAAACCAACCTCACCAGGTCGCCGCTTTGTTGAAAAAGTTGTGCATCCACACCTTTATAAAGGTCGTCCTTATGCACCTCTTGTTGAATCAAAGGCAAAAACTGGCGGTCGTAATAATAATGGTCGTATCACTACCCGCCATATCGGTGGTGGTCATAAGCAAAATTATCGCTTGATTGATTTTAAACGCAATAAAGATGGTATTCTGGCTGTTGTTGAGCGTATTGAATATGATCCTAACCGTACAGCACATATTGCTTTATTAAAATATGCAGATGGTGAGCGTCGTTACATTATTGCACCTAAGAAATTGAGCGTTGGCGATCAGGTTCAATCTGGCGAAGGTTCTCCCATCCGTCCAGGCAACTGTTTACCATTGAAAAATATCCCTGTTGGTACAGTAATTCATAATATTGAACTTAAAATTGGCAAAGGTGCTCAAATTGCTCGCTCTGCTGGTGCAGCGGTTCAGTTATTGGGTCGTGATGGTGCTTATGTCATCGTGCGGTTGCGTTCAGGTGAGACACGTCGTATTCATGCTAATTGCCGTGCGGTTATTGGTGAAGTGTCTAATACTGAAAATAACCTAAAATCACTAGGTAAAGCAGGTGCAGCACGCTGGCGTGGTGTTCGTCCTACCGTTCGTGGTACAGCGATGAACCCAATTGACCACCCACACGGCGGTGGTGAGGGTCGTAACTTCGGTAAACACCCAACCAGCCCATGGGGTCAGAAAGCTAAGGGTCTTAAGACTCGTTCTAACAAGCGTACTGACAGTATGATTATCCGTCGCCGTCGTACCAAGAAATAAAGGAAAAATTTCATGCCTCGTTCATTGAAAAAAGGTCCATTTATCGATGCGCATTTGTTTGCTAAGGTTGAGAATGCTCTAGAAAGCAACAGCCGTAAACCGATCAAAACTTGGTCACGTCGCTCGATGATTCTACCTCAAATGGTGGGTCTAACCATCTCAGTTCATAACGGTCGCACTCATGTGCCAGTTATTGTAAGTGAGCAGATGGTTGGTCATAAACTCGGTGAATTCGCCCCGACCCGTTCTTATCGTGGTCATGGCGTTGATAAGAAATCTAAAAGATAAGGTGCTACCATGGAAGTAACTGCAAAATTACGTGGTGCCGCCATTTCGGCACAGAAAGTAAGATTGGTTGCGGACGAAGTTCGTGGTAAGCCAATTGAGCGCGCTTTGGACATTCTAACGTTTAGTAATAAAAAAGGTGCTAAACTGGTTAAGAAATGCCTTGATTCAGCCATTGCTAATGCTGAACATAATAATGGTTTAGACATTGATACATTGCGTGTCACAACCATTTATGTTGATGAAGGTATTACCTTAAAGCGTATCATGCCCCGTGCCAAGGGTCGTGCTGATCGTATCAGCAAACGCACTTGTCATATCACTGTTAAAGTAGGGGAATAATCATGGGTCAAAAAGTACATCCAATTGGTATTCGTTTGGGCGTTATCAAAAAGCACAATGCTAATTGGTACGCAAATCCAAAACAATACTCTGAATACTTGCTAAACGACTTCAAAGTGCGTGATTTTCTACGCAACAAGTTAAAAGAAGCCATGGTGAGTAATATAATCATTGAACGCCCTACGGGTGCTGGTAAAATTACCATTCACTCAGCACGCCCTGGTGTGATTATTGGCAAGCAAGGTGCTGATATTGAAGCACTTCAAAAAGACTTAACTAAGTTAATGGGTGTTCCAGCTCAGGTAAATATCCAAGAGATTACTCAACCTGATTTGGATGCACGTTTGGTTGCTGTTGGTATCGCCAGACAACTTGAAGGTCGTGTGATGTTTCGTCGTGCGATGAAACGTGCTGTTCAAAACAGTATGCGTGCTGGTGCTGGTGGTATCAAAGTTGAACTTTCAGGTCGTTTGGGCGGTGCTGAGATTGCTCGTACCGAGTGGTATCGTGAAGGTCGTGTTCCATTGCACACGTTGCGTGCTGATATTGATTATGCAGAAGTTCGTGCAGAGACTACTTACGGCACCATCGGTGTGAAGGTTTGGATTTTCCGTGGTGAAATTCTAGATGGTATGAATAGCGTTTATAATCCAGCTACAGAAGAAAAGACTCGTGCACCAAAACGCCGTGGTCGTACCAGCAACCGTCGTAATTCAGACAAGGGGTAAACCATGTTACAACCAAAACGTACCAAATTCCGCAAAATGCATAAAGGTCGTAACACAGGCCTTGCTCAACGTGGTAACACCGTTGCATTTGGTGAAATTGGTCTAAAATCTATCGGTCGTGGTCGCATGACTGCTCGTCAAATCGAGGCAGCTCGCCGTACTATTACTCGTCGTATTAAGCGTGGTGGTAAAATTTGGATTCGTGTTTTCCCAGACAAGCCAATTACCGAAAAACCATTAGAAGTTCGTATGGGTAAAGGTAAGGGGCCTGTTGAGTACTGGGTAGCTGAAATCAAACCAGGCAAAATGCTTTATGAAATCCAAGGTGTTAGTGAAGAGCTTGCACGTGAAGCTCTAACACTGGCTTCTGCTAAGCTGCCTTTCAAAACCACCATTGTTAAACGGACGGTAATGTAATGAAAACAAGCGAATTACGTGAAAAATCAGTAGAAGAGCTGGCTACATTGCTTGACGAAAAGCAACTTGATGCATTTCGCTTACGCATGGCAAAAGCAACAGGTCAGTTAGGTAACACTCACGAAGTTAAGGCAAATCGTCGTACGATTGCAAAAATCTTGACTTTGCTTAACGAAAAACAAAGAGGCGATGCATGAGCGAGAATAACCAAACTCAAGAAGTCGGTGTTGTGACTGGTAAAGTTATCAGCAACAAAATGGATAAGTCTATCACTGTCCTTGTTGAACGCCAAATTCGTCACCCAATGTATGGCAAGCAAGTTCGTCGTTCTACCAAGCTAAAAGCTCATGATGAAAATAATGTTTGTCAAGAAGGTGATATCGTACGCATCAAAGAAACACGTCCTATCTCAAAAACCAAAAACTGGACTTTGGTAGACGTGGTTGAAACTGCGGTGAAAATTTAAAGTTATTTGCATTAAAGGTCATTTGCTAGTATAATGAATGTCTTTTTAGGGATTCATCTACCAAATTTGTGTAAAATAGCATAAATTTGAGCGAATGGCTTTTATTGTATTATTATTTATGGAGTAATGCGATGATTCAGACTGAAACAATGCTGGAAGTTGCAGATAACAGTGGTGCAAGACGTGTACAGTGCATTAAAGTACTGGGTGGCTCGCATCGTCGTTACGCATCAGTTGGCGATATTATTAAGGTAACAGTAAAAGAAGCCATTCCTCGTGGTCGTGTTAAAAAAGGCGATGTGATGAATGCGGTCGTTGTACGTACTAAAAAAGGCGTACGTCGTCCAGACGGTTCTGTGTTACGTTTTGACGATAATGCGGCAGTTATTCTAAACAATAACAAAGCTCCTATCGCAACGCGTATTTTTGGACCTGTTACCCGTGAATTACGTAGTGAACAATTTATGAAAATTGTTTCACTGGCACCAGAAGTACTGTAAACTTTTAGAGGCTATCCTATGGCAAAGTTACGCAAAGGCGATACCGTGGTTGTGATTGCTGGCAAAGATAAAGGCAAGCAAGGCACAATTTTGGCGGTGAAAGCAGACCGTGTAAAAGTTGAAGGCATTAACATTGTAACCAAACACCAAAAACCCAATCAAATGCTGGGTAAAGAAGGTGGCATCGTTAAGCAAGAAGCATTTCTACACATTTCAAACGTTGCAATTTATAACGCAGCAACCCAAAAAGCAGATCGTATTGCTTACCAAATAAACGAAGAGGGCAAAAAAGTCCGCATCTATCGTTCTACTGGTGAAGTAGTGGCGACTGCATAAAAAACTAAGGGTATATAGTAATGGCAAGATTAAAATCTTTATACAATGATAAGCTAAAGCAACAAATCAAAGATGAGCTTGGCTTAGAAAATGTTATGCAAGTGCCCAAAATCACCAAAATCACTCTAAATATGGGTGTTGGTGGTGCAGCACAAGATAAAAAACTACTTGAAGGTGCTTTGGCAGACATGACTGTCATTGCTGGTCAAAGACCAGTGATTACCAAAGCACGCAAATCAGTGGCAGGGTTTAAAATTCGTGAAGAGTGGCCGATTGGTTGCAAAGTTACTTTACGTGGCGAACAAATGTACGAATTCTTAGACCGCTTAATTGCCATTGCAATTCCTCGTATTCGTGACTTCCGTGGTTTTTCTGCGAAGGCATTTGATGGTCGTGGTAATTATTCATTAGGTATCAAAGAACAAATCGTTTTCCCTGAGGTTGATTTTGATAAAATTGACCGTATTCGTGGTCTTGATATCACCATCACAACGACTGCTGCTAATGACGATCAAGGTCGTGCATTGCTAAAAGCATTCGGTTTCCCATTTAGATAAGGTAAACGTTATGGCTAAAAAAAGCATGATTAACCGCGAATTAAAACGCGAAAAAACAGTTGCTAAGTATGCTGAAAAGCGTGCACAGCTAAAAGCGGTCATCAGTGATGTAAATGCCAGTGATGAAGAGCGTTTAAACGCAATGCTTGCTCTACAAGCATTACCACGTAATTCATCACCAGTTCGTTTGCGTAATCGCTGTGGCTTAACTGGTCGTCCACACGGCTATTTCCGTAAATTTGGTCTATCACGTAATAAATTACGTGAACGTGTAATGCAAGGTGATGTACCTGGCGTTCGTAAAGCCAGTTGGTAAGGAGTATCGCAATGAGTATGCAAGATCCAGTTGCTGATATGCTAACCCGCATTCGCAACGCACAATCAAGAAATAAGCCAAGTGTAGAAATGCCTGCTTCTAAACTACGTAAATCCATTGCTGATTTATTAGTTGCTGAAGGCTATTTAACCTCTGCTAATGTTGTTGATGGTGAAAATAATAAAAAAGTCCTAAATATTGAACTAAAATACCATCAAGGTAGGGGCGTCATCGCTGAAATCAAGCGTTATAGCCGTCCTGGTCTGCGTCAATATCGTGGCAAAGATGAATTACCAAGCGTTCAAAAAGGTTTGGGTGTTGCCATTATTTCTACCAGTAAAGGTATTATGAGTGACCGTGCCGCCCGTGCCGCTGGTATCGGTGGTGAGGTTATCGCTTTGGTGGCTTAATTACTTTATTCATCATTTGATATTTTAATATGAAGAAATAAAAATCCTTAGTTTACTCTAAGGGTTTTTTGTGTTATAATACCCTGCTTTTTAACCAATTTAGATATTGAGTAGGTATTGAAATTTGGTTAGTATTCGTTGCCATCAGTCATTGGTGGTTGTTTTTATCATTAAAGGAAATTCCTATGTCTCGTGTGGCTAAAGCCCCAGTAACGCTACCTGAGGGTACCAGCGTTACTTTGAACGGTCAGCAGGTTGAAGTTAAAGGCAAGAATGGTTCTTTGTCTTTGCACCTGCATGATTTGGTCGAGCTAAAACAAGAAGATAACGTGGTTACTCTTGCCCCCGTCAAAGACACCAAAGAAGCGTGGATGCACACAGGTACTGTGCGTGCATTATTGAATAACATGGTTCAAGGTGTGAGTGAAGGTTTTGAACGTCGTTTGCAACTTATCGGTGTTGGTTACCGTGCCCAAGCTGCTGGCAATGTGGTAAATCTTAACTTAGGTTTCTCTCATCCGATTGCTTACAATCTTCCTGAAGGCGTAACTGCTGAAAGCCCAAGCCAAACTGAAATCGTTCTAAAATCAAACGATAAGCAAAAATTAGGTCAAGCAGCAGCTAAGATTCGCAGTTTCCGTCCGCCAGAGCCTTATAAGGGTAAAGGTGTTCGTTATAGCGATGAAGTGGTTCTTCGTAAAGAAGCTAAGAAAAAATAAGTAAGGTGAGCAAACATGTTGGATAAAAAATCAGCTCGTCTTCGTCGAGCAAAAAAAACCCGTGCCCATATTCGTCAATTAGGTGCTGACCGTTTGACCGTTACTCGCACGCCACGTCATATCTACGCTCAGATTATCGCTCCAACAGGTGGTGTAGTGTTGGCTCAAGCATCAACTCTTGATTCAACTCTACGCTCAGGTGCAACTGGCAATATTGAAGCAGCAAAAGCTGTGGGTGCATTAATTGCAGAGCGTGCAAAAGCTGTGGGTATCACTAAGGTTGCATTTGATCGTAGTGGTTTTAAATATCATGGCCGTGTTAAAGCATTAGCTGACGCTGCTCGTGAAAACGGATTGGAGTTCTAATCATGGCAAAAGTTGAACAAACTGACGGTTTGGTAGAAAAATTGGTTGCCGTTGACCGTGTGGCAAAAGTTGTAAAAGGTGGTCGTATCTTTTCTTTTACTGCATTGACAGTGGTTGGCGACGGTAATGGTCGTGTAGGTTTTGGTCGTGGTAAGGCTCGTGAAGTACCTGCTGCCATTCAAAAAGCACTAGAAGCTGCTAAGCGTAATATGATTACCGTTGAACTTGATGGCACAACACTTCAACATCCTATTAATGCTCGTCATGGTGCATCAAAAGTATACATGCAACCTGCATCAGAGGGTACTGGTGTTATTGCTGGTGGTGCAATGCGTGCTGTACTAGAAGTTGCTGGTGTTCAGGACGTATTGGCAAAATGCTATGGTTCTACCAATGCAGCCAACGTTGTACAAGCAACCTTCAAAGGTTTACGTGATATGGTTTCACCAGAGCAAGTTGCTGCCAAACGTGGCAAATCTGTTGAAGAAATTTTGGGCTAAGAATAGGTGAGTGTTATGAAAACAATGAAAATTACTCAAACTAAGTCTAGCTCACACCGTTTGGCAAGTCATAAGGCTTGTTTAAAGGGTTTGGGACTACGTCGCATTGGTCATACTGTAGAAGTAGAAGATACACCATCTACTCGTGGCATGGTAAATCGTGTACATTACATGGTTAAAGTGGAGGAAGCGTAATGGGTCTTCGTTTGAATGAACTTGCCCCAGCAGTGGGTGCAAAAAAAACTGCTCAACGTCGTGGCCGTGGTATCGGTTCAGGTCTAGGTAAGACTGGTGGCCGTGGTGTCAAGGGTCAAACTTCACGTTCAGGCTCAAGCATTCCAGCAGGCTTTGAAGGCGGTCAAATGCCCATCTATCGTCGTTTGCCAAAATTTGGCTTTACCAGCCAGCTAGCATTAACAACTGCCGAAGTGCGTTTGTCAGAGCTTAATAAAATTAAAGGCAACGAGGTAACACTTGAAACGCTAAAAGCTGCCAATATCATTCGTGGTGATATGAAACGTGCTCGTATTATCCTATCAGGCGAGATTGGTCGTGCTTTAACTTTTAAAGGCGTAAAAGTTACTAAAGGTGCAAAAGAAGCCATCGTTGCTGCTGGCGGTAGCATCGAGGAATAATCCATGTCTAAGCAATCAACGCCTAAGTCAGGCATTCCATTAAATCCATTAGCTTTTATTCGTAAGTATGATGAGCTATGGCATCGTATGCTATTTTTGCTTGGAGCGTTGGTTGTCTATCGTTTAGGTTCGCACATTCCTGTACCGGGCATGAATCCTATTCGTCTTGCTCAGTTTTTTGATGGTAGTCAGAATACCTTTTTGGGCATGTTTAACATGTTTTCAGGAGGTGCTTTGGAGCGTATGTCTATTATGGCACTAGGTATTATGCCTTATATTTCAGCATCTATTGTGGTGCAGATGATGTCAGCTGTGCTACCTTCGCTTGATGCCTTAAAAAAAGAAGGTGAATCTGGACGACGCATTTTGAATAAATACACAAGACAAGGCACGCTTGCTTTGGCATTTGTACAGGCAGTGGGTATGTCAGCAGGTCTTGTTGCTGGCGGTCTGACATTAAGTTCTGGTTTGACTTTCATGATTCCTGCGGTAACTTCATTGGTTGCAGGAGCGATGTTTTTGATGTGGCTTGGTGAGCAAATTACCGAGCGCGGCATAGGTAATGGTATATCCATGCTTATTTTTGCCAGTATCATATCAAGCACTCCTAGCATGATTGCAGGTGTGTTTAGCCAAGACATGAATTTAATGGTTGTGTTTATCTTTGCTTTATTGGGTTTGGCGGTGACGGCTGGTATTGTATATATCGAACGTGCTCAACGCCGTGTGCCTGTTAATTATGCTCAAAAACAGCAAGAAGGGCGTAAAGTTTATGCCCAGCAACAATCACATTTACCGTTAAAACTTAACATGGCAGGTGTGATTCCAGCGATTTTTGCCAGTTCATTACTACTACTGCCTGCAAGCCTGGGGCAATGGGCAGGTTCTTCAGCGAATCCAAGTACACTGCAAAATATCATGCAAAATATTTCACTTGTTTTACAACCAGGCAGTCCTTTATATCTATTACTGTTTGGTGTGTTAATCATCTTTTTCTGTTATTTTTATACGGCACTGATGTTTAATCCAGGTGAAGTGGCGGAAAATTTAAAACGCAGTGGTGCTTATATTCCTGGTATTCGTCCAGGACAGCAAACAAAACGATATTTGGATTTTGTCCTAAATCGCCTAACATTTATTGGTGCGATGTATATGGCAATTATTTGTCTAATGCCAATGGTTGTGCAAACCTCATTTGGTGTGCCTTTTCAGTTAGGTGGTGCATCTTTATTGATTATGGTTGTTGTACTTATGGACTTTATCGCACAAATACAGGCACATCTGATGACTCATCAATATCATGATCAAACATTAATCCAGTCTAAATGACACTAGGAGTAAATATGAAAGTTCAAGCATCTGTAAAAAAAATCTGTGGTGGTTGTAAAATCGTACGCCGTAAAGGTAAAGTATTGGTTATTTGCAGTTCGGAGCCACGTCATAAACAACGTCAAGGTTAATTTTACAAATTAATACTTGCAATTTTGTAGTGGATAATGTATTATTCACCACTTGCCATGCTGCTATTTAGAATAGCAGTAGAGTAAAATAGCAAATGTTTTAGCATTTGTGCTAACGGAGAGAAATCAATGGCTCGTATTGCCGGTGTAAACATTCCGGACAACAAACACGCTGTGATTTCGCTAACTTACATTTTTGGTATTGGTCGCACTACCGCTAAGAAAATCTTGGCAACCGTAGGTATTGGCGAGACTACCAAGATTGGTCAGTTAGATGATTCACAACTGGATGCTGTTCGTGCAGAAGTTGCAAATTACGCTACCGAAGGTGACCTTCGTCGCGAAATTTCAATGAACATCAAGCGTTTAGTCGATTTGGGTTGCTACCGTGGTCTTCGTCACCGCCGTGGTCTTCCAGTTCGTGGTCAACGCACTAAAACTAACGCGCGTACCCGTAAAGGTCCTCGCAAAGCAATTAAAAAGTAACTAATTTAGGAAGCTAAAAGATGGCAAAAGACACTCGTAGCCGCAAAAAAGTGGCACGTCGTTCGGTATCTGAAGGTATCGCCCATATCCATGCGTCTTTTAATAACACCATTGTAACCATTACTGACCGTCAAGGTAATGCATTGGCTTGGGCCACCTCAGGTGGGCAAGGCTTCCGTGGTTCACGTAAATCAACACCATTTGCAGCTCAGGTTGCAGCTGAGGTTGCTGGTAAAACAGCACAAGAAACCTATGGTGTTAAGAATGTTGATGTCTTGGTGAAAGGTCCAGGACCAGGTCGTGAGTCTGCGGTTCGTGCATTAGGTGCATTGGGTTATAAAATTAACAGCATTAGTGATGTAACTCCAATTCCACACAACGGCTGTCGCCCACCTAAGAAACGTCGCGTTTAAGGAGATAACTCATGGCCCGTTATATTGGTCCAAAATTAAAATTGTCTCGCCGTGAAGGTACTGACCTGCAATTAAAATCAGGTGTAAAACCTTACGATGTTAAGACAAAAAAATCAGGTCGTGTGCCTGGTCAACATGGTAATGGTCAAAATAAAGCCTCTGAATACGCTCTACAACTTCGTGAAAAACAAAAAGTAAAACGTATGTATGGTGTGCTTGAACGCCAATTCTCAAACTACTATAAAGAAGCCGCTCGTATGCGTGGCGCTACTGGTGAAAATCTACTTAGTATGCTAGAACGTCGTTTAGATAATGTCGTTTATCGCATGGGCTTTGGTGCTACTCGTGCAGAAGCACGCCAACTCGTCAGTCACCGTTCAATCTTGCTAAAAAAAGCAGATCGTGATGAATTTGTTCGTGTGAACATTCCATCAATTCAAGTTCAGGATGGTGATGTGATTGCTGTACACGAAAAGTCAAAAGAGCAACTTCGTATTAAAAATGCGGTAGAACTTGCGACTCAACGTGGCATTCCAGAGTGGCTAGAAGTTGATCATAGCAAATTACAGGGTACGTTTAAAACTGCACCAGATCGCAGTGACCTACCTGCTGAAATTAACGAAAGCTTGATTGTAGAACTATATTCTAAATAATCCGAACTGATCGAGGTGACTTATGACAAATGTAACTGAGTTTCTAACACCGTCTGCAATTAATGTAGATACGGTTAATGAGACGACTGCTAAGGTCACGCTCGAGCCGTTAGAACGTGGCTTTGGGCATACACTGGGTAATGCTCTTCGTCGCATTCTTTTGTCTTCGTTGTCTGGTGCTGCGGTGATTGAAGCTGAAATTGAAGGCGTTGATCATGAATATTCAACACTAGAGGGCTTGCAAGAAGATGTTCTTGATTTGCTTTTAAACCTAAAAGGTTTGGCAATCATTTTGCATGACCAAAACGAAGCTTATTTAACATTGGATAAGAAGGGGGCAGGTGTTGTAACTGCTGCTGATCTTGAATTACCACACAATATTGAGATTGCCAATCCTGAACTGGTACTTGGCACACTAAGTGAACGTGGGCATTTGAAAATGCGTTTACGTGTGGTGATGGGTCGTGGTTATGAGCCTGCTAATCAACGTCGTGAAGACACCAATACCAAAGCGATTGGGCGGTTGAAACTTGATGCGAGTTTTAGTCCTATTTTGCGTGTGGCTTATGATGTTGAAAATGCTCGTGTTGAGCAACGTACCGATCTTGATAAACTTATCATTGAGCTTGAAACTAATGGTACAATTGACCCTGAAGAGGCAATTCGCAAGGCTGCTACGATTTTACAACAACAAATTGCAATTTTTGTAGATCTAGAAGCTGAAGAAGCCCCTGAGCCAGTTAAAGAAAAAGAAGAGATTGACCCTGTGCTATTACGCCCAGTGGACGACCTTGAACTAACGGTTCGTTCAGCAAACTGCTTGAAAGCTGAAAACATTTACTACATCGGTGATTTGGTGCAACGTTCTGAAACTGAACTTCTAAAAACGCCAAATTTAGGTAAGAAATCATTAACCGAAATCAAAGACGTACTTGCGTCCAAAGGTTTGGAACTGGGCATGCGTTTAGAGACTTGGCCACCAAGTGATTTGCGAGTTGATGATCGTTTCTCTTACCGTAGCCGTTAATTTTAAAGGATACTGACCATGCGACATCGTAATAGCGGAGTCAAGCTGGGTCGCACCAGCAGCCATCGTAAGGCCATGTTTCAAAATATGACCAATTCATTAATTGAGCATGAGCTAATCAAAACCACTTTGGTAAAAGCAAAAGAGCTACGTCGTGTAGCAGAACCACTCATCACTTTGGCAAAAGAAGATAGTGTTGCAAATCGTCGTCTTGCTTTTAATCGTACTCGTAACAAGGCAACTGTTGGTAAGCTTTTCAATGAGCTAGGGCCACGTTACAAAACTCGTCCAGGTGGTTATTTGCGTATTATCAAATGCGGTTATCGTGATGGTGATAATGCACCAATGGCTTATGTGGAATTGGTTGACCGCCCATAACAGCCAACATTCCTAAAAAACCAAACCCTTTACAAGGTTTGGTTTTTTATTGCATGAAGGTTGATTTGATGGTATTTTTATTAAGCAAAAAGATGAATGGTGGTTCAAAACTATGACGGTATTGTACTAAGTCATTGTTTGCATAAAAAAATGAAATCAAAAGATTAAAGTGGTTTTGAGCTTTTTCAAAAAAGTCAATACGCCCTGGTTAAACGGTGTTAGTGAGGAGAGCTGCTATTTGCTGATTGCTTAAAGTAATGCCCAAGTTAAAGTTTTTTTAAACAAATATTGGGTCAGTGGTATGAGTCTGAGGCTTGAGTTTTTGGAGAAGTAAGCCGACTTCAAATCATCAGTTAGATATTGACTTGTCTGATGGTTTTTTATTGAGCATTCAAATATTCAAATAAGTGTGGAATGTGCAAGACAATTAAAATTATATAAAAGTTTCTCACTCAACGCCGATTGAGTACCAAACTGTTCATCAGATAAGTGTGTGAATATTTCATGATTCATTTGGATGTTCTGGTATGAGATGGGTTTATAGGAAGTTTATTGTAAATCATCCGATAAAGCTTCAATAAACTCTAAGTACCTCCCCAAAGTAAGATTTTTAAGGGGCAGATTCAACCACCAACTGCAATGCACCAAAAATCAGATTTTATCTCAAGAGGTGTTCTAAAGCCTAGCACTTTTCTTGGTCTATTGTTTAAATAATCTTCGACCTGCTGTATTTGTTCATCATCAATCACATCTAATCTGGCAGACTTAGGTAAAAATTGCCGTATGAGTTTATTGGTATTCTTATTAGTGCCACGCTCCCATGAATGATAAGGTTTTGCAAAATAAGGTCTAACAGACAAAAATCCTGCTCCCACCCCATTTGAAGTCTGATACCATATAGCTTTGAATGGGTTTTTTATGAAAGTTAAAAAGTATGTCTCCACTGTGGTTCTGCAAGCACCAAGAAAAATAGTAAAAAGCAGGGTAAACAAGAAAGATGGTGCAAGGATTGTTTTAGGTATTTTCTTGATAAAACTTACATCAGCAATGATGAGATTTGGCAAGAATACACGTAAGGCAAACAAACCCACAAATAACTTGCCATTAAGTACAACTTATCAGTGAGAACCATACAAAGACGGCTTACATTATGCCTTTGTTAAGTATGAAACCAATGATTTGTAACGAATCGGTAAAAGATATGTTTGCCTTACATAGCATTACCTGTGATGACAGACGGGGTTTATTAGGTGGCTTTGGGGACATACCCACACAAATGTGCCAATTTCATCAAATTGCCATTGTTCGGCGTTATTTAACCAAAAACCCTAAACACAAGTCAAGAACCCTTGCTCTTAGTTAAGAGCCCAACCACCAGTAATAAGCAGTGCTTTGGTAAAGCCCTAGATGAGTGGTATGACAAGCACAAAGATTATCTTAATGAACACACCACCAATGATGAGGGTAAAAGCTGGTATACACATAAAAGATTAGGACGTGCCTGCCTTTTAAAACAAGATTTAGCCATTTTTCATGCAAAAACGATTAGTTTATTTCTAAAATATTCTATATTATAAATAGTGTTATAAAGGGCAGGCACGCCCTAGTGCCACGCTCTCATGAATGATAAGTTTTTGCAAAATTGTCAACGCCTATCATGACCCTATAACCTCGTTTACGGTAGATTTTTTGACTCCTCAGGTTATGGTGAGATGTACCATCTTGGGCTTTGTTAGCATAGATGTGTTGATAAATGGTTTCTATGCTTGGTACATCAGTCCAACCGAGTACTTTAAGTCTGCCATTGATTTGTTCGAAGGAATAATATTGACTCAGTAAGTGCTTGATGTAAGCCCATACAAAGTCAGAAATACGATAGGCGTTGTTTGCTTTATGTGCTAGCTTTGCTTTGGGCTTGTTTCGGTCGATAACCACGTAGTCCTGTATTGCGTTTAATTTCACGGCTGATGATGGATTTATGACAGCCTAGTCGTCTAGCAGTTTCACTAATAGAAATATTGCTTTTCAAATCAGGTTGCACATTCCACTCCAAATGATCACCCATTCCACTCTTCACGTGACCACTTATTCCACTCTTATTTGACCACCCAATAAAAAACCACCAGCCAAGCCAATTTGCTCAACTGATGGTTTTGATGTCAACTTGCTTTTAAAAACGGCTATTTTCAAAACTGGGTGGAAATATCCACCCAAATAATATAAGGTTTAATTTTGTTAAATCAAATATTGGGTTGATTATGCGCAAGCTTCAAGCACTATTTTTGCAGCGGTTGTTTGAATTATCTAACTTTATCCTAAGTTGTCACCCATCCAATGTAACAATATTAAAACGCACTCAAAAGCAAGAACTGAATGCGTTTTAGCACACGGCGGATTTTATTTGCAGTAATGCTTTGAGATTGTATGACTAAAAAATATCAGTTTGTTAGCCCGAATTCCCACATGTGCATTTTATCAACCCCAGTACTACTACTTTGATTCTTTTGCATAAAATCATACACAATAGCAACATCTTTTTGATTTTTGGACTTAGCATTAATTGCAAACCAAATCATACCAAGTGTTTGAGGTTTACTACCCATTGGGAATAGCAATATAGTTATGTCATCATCCAAGGGATCGATTTTTTTCTTAATATGTTCATAGTTTTGTATTGGATCGTCTGAAGGAATCGGATGGATTCGTTGCTCTATTTTTTCCATTGAAGCTAGAAGCGTGAAATTTACGTCTACACTTCGCTTCTCCCAGCCAATATTAAATGGAGGTAGGCCTATTATGAAATATTTATCGTGCTCATTTTCCACTTCATCAGAATTTAAAAACCCAGCAAGCCGGAAAGCTTCATACCCCAGGCTAACAAAATAAGCTTTGCTACCTAGCTTCTTGGGCTCAAAGTATTGTAGGTAATCCATACCAGCACCATTTCCAGAAAGGGCATAATTATACGCCCCTTTTAAATGAGGAAATTTTGAAAAAGCATTAGATGAATTGCAATATTTTTGAGGTTCTATATAGTAAACAGTAAACTTCAAAAGGTTTTTTAAATAACCCATCTAATAAATGTGTAAGATCTGGCACATCAAAAGTGGTTATATCAACAAGAATTTTTTGGTTTTGAAACTCAGATAATTTTTCTGCAAAAGCACTGATGTGAACTTCTTGCCCCTCCATAGAAATAAGGACATTGTCTGATTGGTAGGCGCATCCAATTTCAACAACTTTAGGTTTTTTAATAAGAGTAGTGTCACTCATCATGCATTTCCAGAATTTTGTCCGATCATCGGTATCAATGTTCTGTCCAGAGAATACGACATCAAAATTCTTAATCCAAGGATGTTCTTTGCTTGGTTGGTATATGAAGTAGTTAATACACTCAATCATACTCATCAAAAATATCTCCTTGAATCTTCTTTTTATTTGAATTCTTAAACTTAAGTTTAAGTTCTTCAAATTGATTGTTACCTCCATTGCATATAATATTCAAATCATGTACCTCCAAAGTAATTTTGTGCATCTTTCTATAACTGATTCCAAAAGCAGGGCTGTACATTGGATTTAATTGGTAATCTAAATACGTTTCCTTAAACTGTTTTTTTCTTTGGTATTGGGATGATCGATGAGTACGTTCCAGCACAATAAAATTTTTGCTAGTATAGGTTTTTCACACATCCGCTCAATGTTCTCTTGATCATAATCTCCATGCTTGCATTAGACCGAAAAATTAGATGGTCAAGGATGTATAGAGCAATTAATTTATGAAGTGGCTTCTGAAAATTTCGGAGTCAAGACAAGATGGTGGTATCATCACATGAACATAAGTTTGACTTAAAAAGGAAGCTGTATTTATCAAGTATGCACTTCTTCTTATCACGCAGTTTGTTTCCTAGTTCTTTATCTCTTAATAATGACTCATAATCAGTAATAATGACTCATAATCAGCCATACAACATTCTCCCATTGCAAGGTATCTTGTTTTTAGATATCCATACTACTGCTTACTATATCATAAACAGCCAACAAGAGCAGTTTGTTGTTGGTTGCAGATAAATTTTGAATATAATCAACTGTATGACCCTTTAGTATTTCTGGATCGATATAGCAGTTATTTAATACAAATTTGCATAATACACTAAAGTTTTTAGATCTAATCTTTGCTTTATTATTTAGAATTTTGCTTATTTGAGATTGGTCTATGCCTGTACTTTTTACAATATAATTTGCTGTTATTTCTTTATTTTTTATCGCTTTTTTCAAATAAATTAGTTCGATTGGGAGATTGATATTTTTCATAATAGATTGTATAATATGAATCGGAAGAAATTTTTTGGACAAGTAGATACACCCCCACATATCGCAGTTTCTTTAATAGATATTGCCAATTTGAAATTTAACACTTTTTTGACCTGGGTGCAGGCTTGGGAAATCTTTCTAGCTCATTGCATGGTCGCTATCCTGGTGTGATGATTGAAATAGATTCAGAGCGAGCAAACTATCTCAAAAAATACGAGAGTGATGCACTTAGGGTTTATTGCGAGAATTTTTTGCACATTTCTTCTGGTTTTTTAGGCGACATTCCCAAGAATGCAACCTTGTTCTTGAGCAACCCGCCTTTTCATCGAGCAAAAAGTGGACATACTTTTATTTTTTTTTGAAAATATTGGAATCTATCATCAATTAGATATTGCCTTTTTAGATAAGGCGATCTCCCTGTCTTGCCAAACTTCATCTTTGCTATTTATTGTTTCAGCTCCTTTTATTAGTTTTTCTAGCTTTAAGCAGCATAGAAAAAAATTTCTTCAGAAATTTAATGAAGTCAGTGTTATTGCTCTGCCTGATAATATATACACTGGTGCCGAAGTTGATTCTTATGCGATTATCGCCAAAAATACAGACAAAAATATTCTCACTGTAGCCTACTAAGCATGGGGGCAGATGGAGAGATTCAAGATGCATTAGTGGTGAATGAAGAAGAGGCGTGTGAAAGCTTATGCTTCAATTTTCACACCAAAAAGAAAATCTTATTATCAAAAGTTGGTAAAAATCATGTCACAATCGCTAAAATTATCAAAGAGATACGACATGGTAGTAAAACTAAAAAACAATTTAGTGAACTAAATATTGATGCGCTACACATCACAGATTTAATTGACAAAGATCTTGTGTTAAAGCAAAGACAATATCATACCCCTCATGCGTTCAATTTTGCGAAAGAGAGAGACATCTTAATCCCTAGGGTTAGCAAGAGATCTATAATACGTGAATCTTTGGTTGCATCTGGTGCGGGTTACTATACTGACTCGATATTTAAATTACCGCCTCCACAGAAAATGAAACCGAAATCCTATGGGGTGTAATATCAAGTAATTTTGGAAAGGAATGGAGGGGTATTTATTCACAAGGGAAATGTGCCAAATATTTAACATGTGAAGCCTTAATGTCGATGCCTCTTTTGAATTAATTCCATAAAATACCCAGTTTCAAATCACCCTCACAATCACTTACTTTTGAGGGTGTTTTGATATCAACTTGCT
>NZ_LXTW01000005.1 GCF_001679005.1 Moraxella nonliquefaciens
CACCCCCCTATTATCCAGTAGAATTATTATTGACTTTTGGATAATAAAAAATATAATACTTACATCAGTTTTTTTGGATAAAATATGAATAAGCAAGACAAAAAGCCACTTACAAGAACCCCCCAAGAACTTGTACACATCAAACACAGTATTTCCGCAAGGCAATATAAATACTGGTTCTTGCTTCTGAAAGCCTATAAGGAATTGATAGAAGCCAACACACAAGCAGACAAGGACGGATTTTATAGCGTTTCTTTGTCTGATATTTCAAACCTTATGGGCTATGAACCAGTAAAAAAGGAACTCAAAGCAGACCTTGAAGCCTTACGCCAACAACCAATCATCATCAATTATTTAGAAAAAGACGGCAAACCAGTAACTCACGGTATGGGTTTTTTGTCGGAGTGGAAAGTTAGTAGCACAAAAATTTCTTTTAAATTACCGTCATTTATTGAAAAAGTCGTACAAGGCAATTTAGAAGCGAAACAAATGTTTTTACTTCTCAACTGGGATATTTTTAATTCTTTTGGGGGAAAATATGAAGCCATTATTTATAAACTTTGTAAGGACTATATAGGGGTGGGGCGTACGCCATATTTTACCGTTGAAGAATATAGGGATTATATTGGATTAAAGGAAAATGAATACAAACAATTTTTTAGATTAAATGAATGGACTTTGACAAAGCCAATTAAAAATATCAATGATAATGAAATGTCTGATATTTTGGTAAGGGTGGTTTTAGAAAAGAAAGGTGTTAAAGTTATTGGTTTGCATTTTGAAATGGAATACAAGGCTACTACACCAGTTTTAGAAATTGCACCCATTGAACCAAATCCAGCCTTTGAAAAGTCCTTGATAACCATACCACCAAATAAGCAACTGGAATATTTAGGGCAATTTTCAGAAGACCAAATAAAGGCGATTATTGACCGAGCCAACGGCTATATAGACAAGTTAAAGGCGGACGGCAAAAAGGCGAGCATTGGGGCGATTTATAACAAGGCTTTTTTAGAAAGTTGGGGGCTTGATAACTGGGAAGCCGAACAAAAAGCAAAGGCGGAAGCGGACGAGAAAAAACGCCAAGAAAAAGCAAAGAAAGAAGCCGAAGAGAAAGCCAAAAAGGAAGCGGAAGAGCGAGAACGGCAGGAAAGGGCGGAGCGTGAGCGGTGTTTTTCCGTGTTTGAAGCCTTGCCACAGGACGAACAAGAAGCGATTTTAGACGAGATAGAACAGACGATAAAGCAAACTATACCATTCTTTTTGACGGGCTTTAAAGAAGACCGAAAAAACGGTTTGAAGCCTTACAAAAAACCGCCCCATTGCTTTACATTGGTTGGCATCATTCATTCAAAAAATTTGTAACATTTTGTTACAAATTTTTATATTGTTCAAAAATCTTAAAAATGATTTAATAAAATTTTGTTTATAGGGGTGTAAAAATGTATTCCAGTAAGCTAAAAACCTATTTAATTTTTTATGTAATTTCATTTTTGATTTTGTTTTTATTTCGTATTTTTGTAGTAAAAGAAGCATTATCTTTGTCTTTTATGTTCGCTTTTATGTTTTCTTTTGTTTTCCCTTTTTTCTTTTATGTGATTGGTTTGCATAAAATTTTAATAAATTATTTTGATAATCAATATTATGCCAAACAAGATGAAATAAATTTCCAAAAAAATTTAAGGCGTGAACTCCAAAGAAAAAGGGCTTTATCTGAAATAGATAATGAAAACCTACACTATCAAAATCAATTAAGAATTGAATATATTGCCCAAGTCGCTCAAATACATTTACATCAATATTTGGCGAATATGTACCAACAGGCGATTATCAATAACAGCACACAAAACGAATTAACCGCCCAAAAGCAGTTATTAGAACTTGAAGCAGAATTGAAAAAGCAGGGGTTAATATGAGCCATTTTTCCGATTATATCGCCCAAAGGCGTTTGGATTTACAAACGCAAAGCCAATCACTCAATGAGCGTAAATTCGCCACAGAACAAGCCAATTTTAATAGAAAATTGCAGGCTGATTTTGAAAATGAACAAAGAAGAAATGAAGCCAATATTCAAATTGCCAAAATTCAAGCCCAAAATAATTTGGAAGTAATGGCGGTTCAAAATTTATTAAATTGCTTAAATGATACACAAAAATTTTTTCAAAATGAAATTGCCAAACAGACCGCCTACCAGTTAGAAATGCAAAAAATCGCCCACGAAACAAGGGCAACTAGTTTACTTGAACGGCTTAAAAATAATGCAGAAATCAATAGAATAAAATTACAAGCCAAAAACCAAATAGAACAGATGATTTTGGAAAATCATCTGAAAAAAGACTTTTTAACCTTTGAAAAATATTGTCAAATATTTTTCCAGTTGTTAGAGCTTGAACTGGGCTTAAATGTTTTGGAAGCGAATGCCCAAAATGTTGAAGCCTATGTGAAGCAAGCGTATGAACAACTGGGGTTAAAAAGTGGCTATTCTCCCTATGGGGAATGAGAATAGACAAAGTGAATGAATATTTTATAATAAATATTTGATTTTATTAGGTTTTTAATTATACTACTCGCTATATTATCGCTATAATACAGCGAGAAAAAGGCGATATTATCGCAAGAGTAAAGCAAAATGAACGAAGTTACATACTCTGATTTTTATTGCGAATATGAATACCAATACAATTTGGATTTATTGGGGGATTATTTGAATGAAAATTCGGAGCGGTTTAATGTGCCAAATTTTGAAAAATTTTTATTTCAAAGAAATACCCCATTAAAAAAACCTGATAAGCTAAACAAAAGTTTATTAAATGCCACCAATGAACTACAACAACAGGTATTTGATGAAGTTTATCGCCAAGCGGTTTTTGACTATCATTTAAATCTTAAAACCTATGAAAAAGCCTTTTATCTTCAAGAAATTTTGAAGAAATATGAAACCACAAAATACGGTTACGCTTACTATTTGACAGAAAATTTCAAAAATATTACACCCTTTTTGAAGCGGTCAAATAAACTTCCCATAAGCGAAAATAATAGGCGTTTGCATACCTACATTACAGGCGGAACAGGGAGTGGAAAAAGTGAAGCCATAAAATCCCTAATTTGGCATTATTTAACAAGAGATAAAAGAACTGGGCTTATTTTATTATCGCCTAATGGGGAAATTTGTGAGCAAGTCGCCAAATTTTGGGTAAATATAGAAAATAACCGTCTGATTTATATTGAGCCAAATTTGGACGGATTTTTTCCGTGTTTAAATCCTTTTGATGTGCCAAACAAAGATAATTTAACCGATATTGAAGCGGAAAAGTATGCCGAAGCCTTTCGCTCCATTTTTGAAGAATTATTAAAGGGCGAATTTACCGCCCAAATGAATACGCTTTTAATGGCGGTTTTGCCTGTTTTGTTCAAATACCCAAATGCCAGTATTTACGATTTAATCCACTTTTTAGGTGGATTTTTCTTTACAGAAAGTATCTTGATTTGATTTTAAAAATTGTATATAATTTTTCGTTTTTTTAAATTAAAAATCCCAATCTAATTAGATTGGGATTTTTTGCAATTAGAACTCTTCCTTAAAGAAAGAATTAAAGTTAGACCACTGTTCAACTTTAAAAGCCCTAATATCTCTAACAGACGCACTAAACCACGATAGCCTACTTAAAGAAACCATCGCTTTTGTAACAAGTTCCATATTCTCATTCTCGGTTACATACAAACTACCTTGAATACGATTGAAACTAAATTTATTCAAAATAATTTCAATATCAGAATATGCCTGTCTTACACCTTTTGGGTGGTGTTTTTCTACTTCTTTTACGAGTAAGTCAAATCCAATAGCGTACATATTATTCAGCCTCTGGGTCTAATAAAATTTCATTGAGTGGGTAGTAATCTTTACGACCACTTTGCAAAAACTCAATTTCCACCAAAATTTTCCCATTATCCAAAGTTTCCGTTTTATCAGAAACAATGTATGGATTGCCAAACTCCCCGATAGTTCTAATAGAACCGACTGGAATGCTTGTATTTTCTTGTAAAGTCAATGTTGCCATAACTATTACCTTTTGTTGAAGTTAAAGATATTTATATAATATGAAAGCATTTTAAAAAGTCAAATTAATTTAAAATTTTATAACAAACATTTGATTTTATTAAAATTTTTTATACACTGTCCACCAGTACAAAACCATACAATCAAGAACAATTTAAAAAACACTATGAACATATCACAAGCAAGCAAAGAATGGGGCGTATCAAGAACCACCATTTACGCTAAAATCAAGGATTGAGAACTGACAAAAACACCGCAAGGCGAGATAGACCCAAGCGAGATGATACGAGTGTTTGGACACGCCAAACAAAAATGAACACCGTCTAAAATACAACAAAGTACACCCAAAAACAGTCAAGAATACACCTTACTTGAACAAGCCCTACACTTTGAGCCGCACCAAAGACCTACAAAACCGCTTAACAGAAGCCACCGAACGCATACACGCCCAAGAAAAGCAAATTTTTGAGTTACTGGCAACCATTAAAGATCTTTCCCAAAGTGTAAAATTACTTGAAGCACCAAAACGCAAAAAATTTTTAGGAATTTTTTAAAAAGATTTGATTTTTCTAAAAAAATTGATAGAATATTAAAAGTTAATAACTTTTAATAACTATGAGTAATACAGCTATGCCACACCTAGCAACCGCCCCAAAACCCCAAAAAGAACGCTTATCACTTGTTTTGGACTTTGACAAAAAACAAGCCTTAACCGAAATCGCCCAAAAACAAAACCGCTCATTAAATTTTGTGGTGCTTGAAATGATTGAAAAATCTTTGCAAGAAGCACAGGAAGAAGCGGAATATCAAAGTTATATTAAAAACCGTGTAATGCGTGCATATAACGAGATGAAAGAGAATGGCTCACAGGGTGTAAGTAGTGCCAAAGCCAAAGAAATTGTAATGCAAAGAGTAAGAGAAAGACTAGAAAATAATAAGTAAATCCTATGAATAACATCACTTACACGGTGGTTTATGAACCACGAGTTTTGGACGCATTAACGGAAATTTCTTTTTACTATGCAGAAAAAGGTGGTCAAGAACTGGCTGACAAAATGTTTGATAACATCGTTATGCAGTTGGACAAGTTAGAATTTATGCCCTTTGGTTGCCAAAAAACCGATTTTTGTGAAGACATTAGACGAATGGTTATTAAAACACCGCCTTACCTTGCTTACTACACTGTTGTGGAAACACAAGTACGAATTTTGGAGCTTATTCACGCTTCCAAAGACCAAGATTTAATCCGTCAAAAATACGAAAATTTTTAAATTTTTAAAAACGCTCTAAAACGCTCATTTTAGGGCGTTTTTTGTTTGGGTGGTGGGTAAGTACCACCCAAGCCCCTAAAACGCCAAGAAAACCCCTTTACGCTCATTTTAGGGCGTGTTTCAGACCAACCCACCGCCAAAAAATCGGGCGGGCGGAACTTTTTCAAAAAAATTAAAAAAATCCTTTGGTTTCTAAGTCAAAAAATTCAGTTTTTCAAAAAATGCGTTTTAAGGGGGTTTTTAGCGTTGTTTTTGGGTTGGGTGGTATGTTTATACCTTTTTGCTTCTAAAATGAAAAATAGGGCGGTTTCTGTGCGTTTTAGAGCGTGTTTTATTTGTTATCTGTGATTGAGTTTTCAAAAAATCCATTTTTTGCCAAAAATTTTCAAAAAAATCAATCAATTTTTGATTTTTAATTAAAAAAATTAAAAAAAGTAGTTAGTAGCCCCCTTTGGGGGTTGGGGGAATTTTTAAAAATTTTCAGAATTTTTGGTTTCCCTACTAACTACTTTTTAAAGTAGTTAGTTAGTAGTAATATTTTAATATATTTTAGAGCAAAATTTTTTTGCAAAATTTCCTTTAAAATCAATGATAAAGGCTGTGGAAAATTTTTTTATTATCCAGTAAAACACCC
>NZ_LXTW01000006.1 GCF_001679005.1 Moraxella nonliquefaciens
TGTGTTGTCAAGCGGTTTTTAAAAAACTTTTGATTTATTTTTCCAAAACGCTTTTCGTCAGCGAAAAGCAAATTATACAACAATATAAAAATATGTCAAGAAATTTTTTAAAGTTATTAACATTAATCAATTACTAAATCATAATCAATAATAGTGTTATTAATAATGGTGGCGATGAAGAGACTTGAACTCTTGACCTTACGATTATGAGTCGTACGCTCTAACCAGCTGAGCTACATCGCCGTCATAGGGTGCAAATTATACAGATGATTTTCTATGCTGTCAACACCAATTTTAAATTTTTTATTTTTGGAAAAATAATGGCAAACCGATAAGCCGGATTCTGTCGTGGACAATCATTCATCTAGACGCACAATCGCTTGTACGTTCAAGCAACCTACCCGTATCCTAAGCGGGCAACTCATTGGATACCTATTTGGTTTTGCTACACGTGGAGTTTACCTTGCCATGACTGTCGCCAGCCACGCGGTGAGCTCTTACCTCACCGTTTCACCCTTACCCAACCACTCAACCGAATATTTTTAAACACTTGATTGAGTGGTTGGGCGGTCTATTCTCTGTTGCACTGGTCGTAGGCTCTCGCCCCCTAGCCGTTAGCTAGCACGTCGCCCTGTGTAGTCCGGACTTTCCTCCCTTTACCAAAGTAAACGGCGATTGTCTAGTCTGCCATTTATTATTGTAACATATTTTTATCAAAGTGTGTAAAACTTTTATAAATCTATTGAAAAACTATAAAAATCAATCACATACAATTATTTCTTACCTTTGGATTGGTAACCACTCTTAGAAAAACTGTCAAAATTTTTTAAATACTGTGATAAGATAGTCAGCAAAATTCACTTATCTTTTGCTAATTTTTTGCTAAATTTGTAAATGATTGGTTTTGCTATGATTCTGGTACTCAAATAAAAATTCTCACACCTACTTTTCTTTTGAGTTAACTTTTGCTAAAATCTTTAATTAACAAAACTTAATCTAAATAAAATTTTAAAAATCTTGGCTTATCAACCTTGATTTTTTTAAATTTAAATTTTTGACAAAGCCAGAAAATACATAAGTTTACAAAATCTCTGAACTGCTTGTAAGAGAGAAATTGTTTTATTGTGGATATTTTTGTGATAACACCACACCATTTTTGACCATTTACCAGTGAATGGATAATCTAACATATGCCATCGCATTCTAATACCTGTTACATATTAAGGATAAACAGATGAGAATTCTAATTTGTGAGAGCGAGCTGGCCTTACGCAAGCACATTCAAGCAATTTTTGAATTGCTTACACATGAGATTGTCGGACAAGCAGAACGCCTAGAAGAAGCTTATACACTGGTTATGGAGCATCAGCCTGAGATTGTACTTATTAATGCACATCTGACATATATTGAAGAATTTTGCCAAAAACTAAACCGAGAATTTGACCATCCTCCTGCTATGATATTCTTTGGATTAGATGATACTCATCTTATGTTAAATGCTTTTAAATGGGGCATTTGTGATTATATCCCCATTCCCATCCAAGAAAATGAGATAAAAAATGCCCTGCAAAAATGTTGTCGTATCAACGCCGCCCAACAAGCAAATTTTAACGAAAAAAATGGAAAAAGTGGTCGTACTCGTCAATACATTGCCGCACGCACTCATCGTGGTGTTGAACTCATTTCACTGTCTGATGTCTATTATTTTACCGCTGATCAAAAATACGTCAAAGTACGCCATAAAAATGGCGTGGTACTCATTGATGAGACCCTAAAAGACCTAGAAGAAGAGTTTGAAGGCATTATGTTTCGTATTCATCGCAATGCCTTGATTAATTTAGATTATCTGGATTTATTAGAAACCGTAGACAACGGTCAATACCAAGTACGCTTTCGAGATGTGTCCGAAAAACTGTCGGTATCTCGTCGTCACCTGCCCATGCTAAGAGAGAAGATTCACAGCATCTAAAAAGATAGGCAGACAGATACAAGTGATGATATCCAAGGATATTGATGATTTGGTCATTTTGATTTGATGAATATTTTGTCATTTGACAGTGATTTACAGTCATGCTAAGGATTGACTGATATGAATTTTTATTTGGCATTTTGGGGCAAATGTGGTTAAATAGACAAACAACCTATCAGATGACACAGCGATAACACAACCATGAACACCTTAACCATTGCCACACGCCAATCTCCACTTGCACTTTGGCAGGCTTATTTTGTCAAAGACGAACTTCAAAAACTCTACCCCAAACTTGATATTCACCTATTAGAACTTGTTACCAAAGGTGATAAAATCCTAGACACTCCTCTTGCCAAAATCGGTGGAAAAGGCTTATTTGTCAAAGAATTAGAAACCGCTCTACTAAGCGGTAAAGCTGATATTGCTGTGCATTCTCTAAAAGATGTACCCATGGTGCTACCCGATGGTCTTATCATTGGGGCGTATCTTGACCGCCACAGTCCTTTTGATGCTTTTGTTAGCAATCACTTTCACCATTTGGATGAATTGCCACAAGGGGCAAAAGTTGGCACATCAAGCCTACGTCGTGAATGTCAACTGCGTGCCTATCGTCCTGACTTACAAATCATCAGTTTGCGTGGTAATGTTGGCACACGTCTTGGTAAGCTAGATAATGGCGACTATGATGCAATCATCCTTGCCCAAAGTGGCTTGGAACGGTTGGAGTTGCATGAACGTATTCGCCACAGTCTCTCCATTGGCATGTGCCTGCCTGCGGTCGGTCAAGGTACGCTTGCTATTGAGTGCCGAGATGATGGGATTAAAGAATTCATCAGACCTTTAAATCACAAAATCTCTGAACTACAAGCCATCACCGAACGGGCCATGAACCACGCCTTAGATGGGGGTTGTCAAGTACCGATAGCAGGATTTGCACAGCTTGATAAAGGTGTTTTAAGCCTAGAAGGCCGAGTAGGTACCTCCAACGGTCGCACCCTGCTTAAAGTCACCAATCAAACTGATGTTACAGATAATGCCACACAAAACACCCAAAATGCTCAAAGGCTGGGGAAAACTGTCGCAATAGAACTGCTCAATCAAGGAGCAGATAGCATATTAAGAGCTTTATACCAAAGACAAGACAGATAAGGCAAAAGATAAAACTAATAAATATAAGCAACTGATGACCATGTCGCCTTTATTCATCAACACCCGCCCTAGGCACAAGGCTGATATAAGTCTGGTCATTAACACCATCAACCTGCCATTACTCGCCATTCGTCATTTTGATGAGTTAAATGGGTCAGAGATACAGGATTTGGTAGATTTTGTGCAGGGTAAATTTGGCACACTCATCGTGGTGAGCGTGGAAGCAGTTGCCTGTGCGGTACATTTTTTAAAAAAACAAAACATTCACCATGCTTGTAACATACCCCATCATGACACTCTAAATGTCATCGCCGTAGGACAAACAACGGCGGATGCTTTGGTAGATTTTGGGTTTTCTGTGCTAACTCCTTTTGATGTGGGATGCCAGATGAGTAATGAAGGCATGCTTGCCATGCCTGCCATCAATGAATTACACGTCGGTGATGATGTGCTGATATGGCGTGGGGTTGATGGGCGTAGTCTATTGTCTGATACGCTCATCAAACGTGGCGTGAATGTGCATGCCATCGCCTTTTATGAACGGTTCGTGCCATCAGAGCTGTCAGATGACTTTGCTCGTCTGCTTGGTAATATTGATAAAAGTCTTGACAATACTTTTAATGGTACTCAAAATAATCAGCCAAATCAAATTGGTAACCATTCACCCATCTTTGTTCTTATCAGCAGTCAGATGAGTTTGGATGCTTGGCGAGGTGTGTACGACCACTGGATTTATGACCACACCACGCACACACATGGGTTTTTACCACAAAATATGATATATTTAACCCTAGGTCATCGCCTAAGCACCCTAACTGCCAAATACTATCCACACAGTCATGTCTGTGCTGTGAAAAATTTGGCAGAACCAACCCTAAATCAAGCCATACAGGACGTCATGGCAATGTATTCATCATAAGACTTCTTAACATTTAAAAACTTTTATCATCATGCCAAATACCAAAAAGCCCGACACTCCAAACGCCAAAGCCATCAAGGCAAATTTGGAAGAATTAGATGCCAAATTCACTCACGCCAAAGAAACTGAAAAAGAAGAGCTAAAAAAACAAGCCGAACAAGCTCGGATGGTACTCATGCGACTACAATGGCTTGTTATCATTTTATTGGCAGGTGGACTGCTGTGGTTGCACCTTTCTTTTACGTCTGTTGTGGATAAAGTAGATGAACGCCTTACCAAAATGGATGCTGTTGATACTCGCCTAAATGACATGGATGACCGTCTTTTTGCCATCACCCCAACCGACACCCACAAAAAAACAGATAAAGACGAAATAAGTAAAGACATCCAATTTTTAAAAATTGAACTGGCCATGATAAGCAAACTCTTTGAACAAGGCAGTTATGATGATACCTTGACCGCTTTGCAAGCCATTGACTATCAGCTTGGGCAGATGATGGGCATCGCTCCGTCAGTCAAATCCGCTTTAAGTAACAGCATTAAGGCAGATATTGCCTACATAAACACCCTAAAAACCCAACCTGACGCATGGCAAGCCCACATTATCAAAATGCGAGACATACAAGCATTCTTACGCACTCAGCAGACCAGCACACCCAACACTCCTCTTAGTCGTGATGATATTTTACTCCATGATGCCAACATGATGCTATCACTTGCTATCAGCTCGGCGAGTGTACGAGACAGAGGACTGATGACCAGTTATCTACAAGAAGCTCGCTCACAATTAGAAAGCCATATCATCTTGCATGGCGGTAAGATTGACCCTGACAGTCTAAAAAGACAGTCCAAGCAAAAAGCCACAGATGCCAAAAAGGGTGAAAAGAACAACGAAAGCACCAACAACAGCACCGATATCAGAACAGGACAAATCGGACAGCAGGTCGCTTTAAATACCATAGATGATGCCCTATTTTGGGTCTATGATTTACTTGCCAATAGCCCTAAGAACAAAGAGCTTAGCAGTGTTTTGATGTTAAAAAGCCCCCAAAATTAGCACTAAACTGGTGCCAAATTATCATTTACTTAACTATTTTTAGATAAGGATGCTTATGATGAGCCCCTATACTACCACACTCACAGGAAACGAGCGTCCAAATGAGTTACACGATTACCCCATCGTCTACGTCCAGCCTGTGGCATGGGGTGACATGGATGCTTTTAACCATGTTAATAATGTCGCCTATTATCGCTATGCTGAGTCCGCTCGCATCAGCTACCTACATGCTCTTGCCATGTTCAAGGGCGAAACCTTGACCATATTGGCAGGCTCATCATGCAACTATTTACGCCCTGTACGCTATCCTGACACGCTACTCATTGGGGTCAAATGCACCAAAATCGGTAATACAAGTCTAAGCATGGCATATGAATATTATAGCACCGCCCAACAAGCCATCGTTGCTAACGCCACAGCGACCATCGTTCGCACTGATAAAGATGGCAATAAACAAGCATGGACAGAAGATGAGCGTAATATTTTAAACGATTTTAAGGGATGATAACCATGAGTGAAGTTAGCATTTTTCATCTAGATACCACAGGTCTGATTTGCCCTGAACCCATCATGTTGCTACATAAAAGCATACGTACCGCCAAAGGAGGGGATGAAATTCATCTGCTGGCATCCGATCCTGCCACAACCCGAGACATTCCTAACTTCTGCCGTCATTTAGGGCATACGCTCGCCCATCAAGAAACCCTTGATGATGGCAGTTATCGCTATGTTGTTGTAAAAAAGTTGGGATAAATCAGTTGATAATCATTTTTTATACAAATATGAGTTGATGTTGTTAAATGCCCATCCATTGTCAATAAAATGCCAAAAGCAGCAGTCACGCTCTACTTTTGCTTTAACCAACGGATAAAATTAAAACTGCTCTGCTCTTTTTGATTATCAGCAAAATGATAAAAGCGTTTGCCAATGAGATTATCAGGCAGATAATTTTGGGGATAATAATGATTAGCATAATCGTGCGGATAGACATAATCCACCCCATAACCTGCTTTTTTCATAAGTTCGCTAACGCCATTTCTAAGATGAAAGGGTACGGGTGAATTGTCGTTTTTGACAAAGGCAAGGGCTTCATTAATCGCCGTATAGGTACTGTTAGATTTGGGTGATGTGGCAAGGTAAACAGTCGCTTGGGCAAGGATAATACGTGCCTCAGGCATACCGATAGACTGCACAGAACGCAAGGCAGTATCAGCAAGTAATAAGGCATTAGGGTTGGCAAGTCCGATATCCTCACTTGCCAAAATCACCAAACGACGGGCGATGAACGCAGAGTCCTCGCCAGCACTAAGCATACGAGCAAGCCAATAAATGCTGGCATCAGCATCTGAACCACGCACCGATTTGATAAATGCCGAGATGATGTCATAGTGCATATCGCCTGCCTTATCATAGCGTGGTAGCACGGTTTGGGCGATGTTTTGTAACAAAGCATCATCTATGATTAGGGTAAAACCATCTGAGTATTGGCAAGCGATTTCCAATAAATTCAATGCCTTACGAGCATCTCCACTGGCAAGACGTGCGATATTAGCAAGATCGCCTTGCACCACATAGTTTTTTAAAATCGCATCCATTGCCAACGCTCTTTGTAATACCTTGACAAGCTCATCAATGGTCAATGACTCTAAGCGATATACTTGACAGCGAGAGAGCAAGGCGTTGTTTACGCTAAAAGACGGATTTTCGGTGGTCGCCCCAATCAGCGTGATTTTACCGCTTTCAACCGCCCCAAGCAGAGCGTCTTGTTGGGCTTTGTTAAAGCGATGAATCTCATCAATAAACAGCACAGGCGAGCCAAAATCCAAACCGCCTGTCATGCCTTTTCCGCCGTCTATCAGCTCACGCAATTCCTTGACGGTCAAATCAAGGGCGGATAGCAGATGAAATTCACGCCCAACAGCATGGGCAAGTAGCCGTGCCAAAGTCGTCTTGCCAATACCTGCCTCACCATGTAAAATCAAACTTGGCAAATGATTGTGGGCAATCATACGACTAATGGGGGCATTCTTGCCCAATAGGTGTGTCTGTCCGATGATGTCAGAGAGCTGTTGTGGGCGAACTCGTTCAGCAAGAGGGATATTTAAGGTAGCCATTTTGGGGTTTTGTACCAATAATAGTTAATGGATAAGTTGATTAAAAATATCACAAAGACAGCCAAAATATAAATAAACAAATAAAAATCAAAACTGACATATCCTATTATCAAAAATAAGATGGTGTAATTTGATGCAAATTGGATGGTATTCGTTTTTTTTAATTTTGGATTTAGGGATGATTTTGTATGGCATTTTTGACACACATAATCATCATCTGCTGTGTTGTGAAATCTTTGAGATTGGCAATGTGGACAATATGGTGCATGTGCATCAAAAGAGGTGGCTAGTTTATCATGGGCAACAGAGATATTAAAATCATTTTTGATGTCATCATAGTTATCCACGCCTTTTATTAGGGGTCTGTTTTTTATTTTATAAGCATGATAATATCTTAGATTGTTTTCAATGGCAACAATTGCCACAAAAAACAAAAACATGATAAGAACAATCACTGCCGCCCAAAATCCTGTTGTAAGATTGAATTTATCTAAATCAGCAAAAGCGAATATATCAGTATAAATCAATATGAATATGCCGGTACAAATCACATATAATTTATAATATCTTTTGATGAAATATTTGACAAATTGCCAAAAAGTCATTTGCTGCAAATCAGGCGTAAATGGATTGACCAATAGGCTTTTTTGGCAATGCGGACAAAAGATGATACCATATTTATAAATCACATCACAAAATATCTTGCCACAATCACCATGTGGACAAGTACGTGGGGTGGGTGTTAAGTGAAATGGATTTTTCATACATTTTTAATCAAAAAGTTCATGAACCATCAAAACAGTTCGCTCTGATTTTATCACATGGCATAAAAAATTGACATAAAAAATCTGCCAAAATATTGACAGATTTTTAAGAACTTTGCTTTTTGATAATTAACGAAGGTCACGCTCACGAACAGTGATGGGCGATGCCAAACGGTAATTTGCTGCGGCAGTTTTTGCACCCATGATGCTTGCCACAAAAGTCAGTAGCGTGCTAATCAACCAAAACAGACCAGAGTATAGGGCAGCTTTACGAGCAGTATCTTCTGCATTTTGTAGCGTTTGCTCAATATTCATCTTAGCATCAGCAATGGCTTGCTCAGTTTTGGCACGATATTCATGATAAGCGGTGGCAGTTTCTTCACGCACCTCTAATGCTTGCTCTTGGGTTAAACCCTCTGCTTGTAGTCTGGCAATAAGCTCATCACCTGTAACAATGGCTTGCACCTCATCGGCACGCTGCTTGGCGTATCCATCAATATTTTTCCATGTGTCAAGATTGGTAAAATCCATGCCATTAAGGTCAGCTTTGGTTTTGTTAAGCATGTCTTCAAGCACATTCACTGTTGCGCTGATTTGTGCTTCATCAAAAGTTTCGTTGTTCTTAGCAACCCAAGCTTCGATGTCTTGACGGCTGATATTGCCTGTGGCTTTTTGGTACAGCTCTTGTGCTTTGGCAGTGATATCGCCACCTGCGGCATTAGATGAGCCAGCTGCTGCGGTAGCACCAGCACCAGCTACTGTTGTTACCGTTGATGTAACGGCACTGGCAGCCCCTCCAATAGCACCTGCGGTTGTGCCAACAGCGTTGCCAGCAGTTCTTACAATGCCAGTTACACTATTAAAAGCAAATACAGAGCTGATGACAACGATGGCTGCTGCGGTTAGCATACCTGTTAAAGCAGCGTCTTTTGGCAAAATGTCGGTACCATCACCAAATAACGCCTCTGGTGCTGATGCTTTGACGGCAAAAAACCCTGCAACAAAAGCACTGATTAAAGCGGTTACTGCGGCATAAACGCCAGCAGCAATACCTGCCCCACGCAAATCTAGTGATAAAAAAGAGCTTAGCACTAAGGCCAAAGCCAGCATTATCATAGATACAACAAGACCCATCAAAAGTCCTGCAAAAATGCCACGCCATGAAGGGCGTCTGGCGGCCGTTGTATGAATGCTCATAAGTGATCCTCTACAATCTTAATATAAAAAATAGTGATAATTGATGTGATGATATAAAAATTAAATCCGAATGAACGGACATTATAAAAAAAGTTTGTGTAATATTCAATAAGACTTTGGTAACCATCAGGTAATATAAGTAACTGTCAAATCTTCCGCCCAATCAAAATGAAAATAAAATATGAATTATCAGCAAAAATAATGTAACAAAATAAAGTCATTGATATAAATTTGTTACAATACGCTCTGTGATGCCATCAAATCATTGCTTGACTGCAAGTGTTACTGTGTAAGTTTTGCCCTGTTTGATTTTATCGGCATTACCAAACACCTCATTAAATGAGCGTTTCATAAAATCCCTAAGTCCATTAATGGTAACAACATAAAACCGCCCACCCACTTCCATGCGTTCATAGGCATCTAGTAGATACAAATAGTGTTGCTCTTTACTTGCTTTGGCGGGTAAATTGCTCATCACAAGGCTAAACTTTTTGTCTTTATTGACATGATAAAAGCCATTGGACATCTGAACATGAGTGTTGGTCAGTCCATTTTTTTGGCAGTTTAATTTGGCATATTCTACCGCCACAAAGTCTTTATCAATGAGCAAATGCTGACCATTTGGGCATTCACGTCCTGCGGTCATGCCAAGCACACCATAGCCACAGCCCAAATCAATGGAATCATCATCCGCCCTAAAATCAATATAATCAAGAAGCATAAGACTGCCATCATCTAACTTCTCTGGACTAAAAATTCCCCACGTGGTATTAAAGGTGAAGGGTTTGCCAAGCACATTTTGGGTGAAACTGATGTCTTCTCGCCATAATTTGGCTTTGGTTTGTAGCTCGGACAAACTGGTTTTGGTGGTTTGAATTGTCATGACTGTATCTCATTGAAGTTGGTGTCAAAGAAACGCCTATTGACACCGCTCTAAAAACTTGCCCAAATCTACCATAGGAGAATTTGGCACCTCTTTTTGCTTTATCGCTTATTGGCTTTGTCGTTTGACGCAGCGTTTAGATAAATTTATAAACACACGGTGGCACTGTTTGCTTTTTTAACTGTTTTTAACTGTCTAGACGGTCAAAACTTTTGTTGGGCTATTTAAATATAAATCGCCACAACCTTAAAAATATCTTAAAACCGCCAATGCTACTTGCTTGTGCGTATCATCACGTCCACGCTCTGCTTTGCCTGTTAAACGTAAGGCATGTGTGGCACTGATATCGTACTGCATACCTACATTTAGGGCAGGCTGAATGTATGTTGTGCGGTTTTTGCCCTGATTATGATGATACCATACTGGCAGAGAAAGCTCGCCCATGACACGCACCTTGTCGCTGGCATGATAAATACAGCCCACATTCACGCCTGCCCCCACACGATAGCCCTTATTGATACGCCCCACTTGTCCGCCATAATCACCCAACGCATAACAGAGTGTATCGGAGAGCCTGCCTGTACCTACCTTTGCCTGTCCCATCGTCCATGATTTGCCTTTTTCTAGGCGAACATCAAAGACCATATGGTCATCGTTATCACCATCTGATGCGTCCATGACTTGTATAAAACGTGCATGCTGACCCCATGCCACACCATCATGATTTTTGGCGGTATTGGCAGGGTTGTAACTGCGTGTGCTAAATAGCGTTGCTCTCTCCACTTTTAATCTGTCATCATGGCGTAAATCAAGCGATAACAACGTCATGTCTAAATACTGGCGTACACCCATGGGTCTGTCTAGCACATCATGATAGGCTGAGCGTACAGATAGTCCATAGGTCATACCATCGTTCTTGTCTGTACCATGATAAGCATCATCATAACCCACTGACATGCCAATGCGATGGGTAGGGCTGGCATGGGCAGGATTGTCATCACTTTTGATGGTGCCACTGGTGCCGTTTTGCACCGCTTGGACGATACTGCTCTTTGATGGCAAGTATTTACTGTGAACCACCAATCCCTTTTCACTAAGCACTCGTGCCACTTCATTGGGAATAACAACTCTACCAACCGCTTCTCGCAACTCGCTGCCACGCACCACATCAATCAGGCGTAATATCTCACTGGCACAGTTATCATGGGTAAAAAAGTACGGGCGTTTTAAATCTTTAATCTCCCACACGTGTCGCATGATTTGAGCAACTTCTGCTGTGCTTAGGTTTAAGCGATACTCCCAAATATCTCGCTCATCATCTAACAGGTACACATCTCGCTTTTCACCATAATCATAAAATTCCATGACCCCTGCATAGCCCCCAAAAAGTGAGTGCATACTCGCTTTGGCGTCGCTGTTTGCCCCATCTCGGGCGACAGTGTAATTAATGGCAAAAGCGTCATCATCCGTCCTACTTGCCAGACTTTGCTTGGTATCTGCCTTTATCATCACATGGGCAAATGCCGAACCTAGCGAATTGGGATGCTCATCAGCAAAAGTCAACGATAACGCCTGTGCATCATATCGTGTTGCCCATGCCCAAAATTCATCACAACCGCCATCATCCAACTCTAAGCCCAACTGCTCTGCCACAAAGTAAGTGCGAGCAGGAAAGGCACACAGTATTTTCTCATCATGCTCATCTATCGCCTTGATGATGGCATCTAGTTCTGCTCTGGTGTCGCCTCCTGCCAAAAGAAAATGTAAGTCTTTGGCAATGGGTTTGGCGTTTTTGTCCAAGAGCAAAAGTTTTCGCCAAGCAGACGAACTTGCAATATCTGCCAAGCGTTGTGATTTGGTTTGGTTTGTGGTTTGGGTGGTATTATATTTAGAATCATCCGTTTGGAATGACGGGTGATAAACATCATCAAAGAATACACCACCATCTTGCTGATACGCCAAATTGGTATTGGCTGTTAAAGCATTATCAGATGAGATGGCATAAGTTGGCATAGCCATGAAAAAAGTCAGGCTAAAAAATAACAACGCAGGGGCAAATTGAGAAAAATTTTTCATGGTGCATATTAAAATCAAGCAAACATTGGTAAAATAGACTTCTGATAAGTATTTGATAAGTATAAATCATCATGACAAAATTAACCACTTTTTTTATCAAAGATGGCATATTACACGGAGCAGACTTTTTGCCATCCCCCAACTTCAATGCTCGTCCCAACTGTCCCATCAGTGGCATCGTCATTCATAATATCAGCCTACCGCCTGGTGAATTTGGCAAAACCGATGCAACAGGAACACATTTTGTCAAAGCCTTTTTCCAAAACAGACTAAATGCCAATGACCATGAATATTTTAAAAGCATTGCTCATTTAGAGGTTTGTGCCCATTTATTTGTAGAGCGAGACGGACATGTCAGCCAGTTTGTCAATTTTAATGATAGAGCATGGCACGCAGGAAAATCTGTTTATCTTGGGCGGTCAAATTGCAATGATTTCACCATTGGCATAGAATTGGAGGGCGATGATTTTTCACCCTTTACTAAGATACAATACACCATCCTTGCTCATATCATCCATGCCATTCATATTGCCTATCCTAGCACACGGCGACATCTTATGGGACATAGTGACATTGCTCCCATTCGCAAAACCGATCCTGGGGAATTTTTTGATTGGCAAAAAATTCGTCATATGATTGATGATTTATGCAGAAATTAAAAAAACATTTTATCCACAACTTAAAAAAAAACAGCCATAAAAAATTCATCAACTCATCTGCCAAATCCTTTATAATACGCCCAAATCTTTGTTGACAATTCATCATGGCAAAATCTCATCTGTTGCGCTCTACCCTTATTGTAAGTTCCATGACCATGCTTTCACGCATTTTGGGTTTGGTGCGTGATGTTGTTTTGATGAGTGTGTTTGGGGCAGGCGGTCTGATGGATGCTTTTTTGGTTGCTTTTAAAATCCCCAATTTTTTACGCCGCCTGTTTGCCGAAGGGGCATTCTCACAAGCCTTTGTACCTGTTTTGACCGAATATAAAGAACAAAAAACCTTTAACGAAATTCAGCTACTCATCGCTCATGTCTCAGGCGTGCTTGGGTTGATTTTATTGGTGCTAACGGTAGCAGTGCTTGCTTTTGCCCCGTTTGTCATACAACTTTTTGCCCCCGGTTTTGTGGATGACCCTGCCAAATTTAACACAGCCACCGAACTTTTATATTTAACCTTTCCGTATTTGTTTTTCATTTCAATAACAGCATTTTTTGGCAGTATCTTGCAAAGTTATGGTAAATTTGCCCCACCTGCTTTTGCTCCTGTCCTACTAAACATTAGTATGATAATTGCAGCGTGGTGCATCGCCCCCCTGCTTAACAAATCCATCATGGCGTTAGGTTATGCAGTGGCAGTGGCTGGTGTGTTACAACTAATGATACAACTGCCTGATTTATATCGCAAAAAGTTGCTGGTTGCTCCAAGCATTGACTTTAAACATGAAGGGGTCAGACGCATTTTAACACTCATGCTCCCTGCCATTTTTGGGGTGTCAGTAACGCAAATCAACCTGCTATTAAATACCATTTTTGCCTCCAAAATGGCAAATGGCTCGGTCTCGTGGCTCTACTCTGCTGAACGGTTAAGTGAGTTGCCACTGGGTCTGATTGGCGTGGCCATCGGTACGGTCATCTTACCGAGTTTATCGGCAAGCCTTGCCAAAGCAGACATGGCAGAATTTGGCAAAACCCTAGATTGGGCAATGCGTCTTGTCATTGTCATCGGTCTGCCTGCCTCTTTGGCGATGTTTGCACTGTCAGATGTGCTGATGAATGCCTTGTTTGTGCGTGGCGAATTTACCCCCACAGATGGCGACATGGCAGGACTTGCCCTGCGGTGTTTGTCGGGTGGGATTTTGGGATTTATGCTAATTAAAGTGTTTGCTCCTGCATTTTTTGCAAGTCAAGACACCAAAACCCCTGTCAAAATCGGTATCGTCTCGGTGTTTGCCAATATGCTGTTTAGTGTGGTATTTATTGGGATTTTTTATCTTGCCAGATTACCTTTGCATGGTGGTCTTGCTCTTGCCACCACAGGGGCGAGTTTTGTCAATGCAGGGCTTTTATATTATTTTTTGCAAAAGCGGAACATTTGGCGTTTTGGTAAACATTGGTGCAAAATGGGCATGCAATTTGTCACCGCCACGCTTGCCATGACGGTAAGTCTGTATGCGATGCTACCTTACTACCCCCAAGACGGCTCGGCATGGGCAAAACTTACCGTACTTATCGCCATCTGTGTGGTAGGGGCGGTGGTGTATGGCGTGGTGCTACTTGCCAGTGGATTTAGACCAAAACAGTTACGACATGGATAAGCGGATGGGTGTGCATTGTTCTAGATGACGTTTTGATGGCATGTTAATGTGTGGCATTGGCATACCATCATCACTTAATTCTATTATCACTTAACCCCCATCATTTAATTGTGGCACTAAGGTCAGTTCAAGCAAATGAATGTACCGCCCCTCTACGTCCACAACCGTGATTTGCCAGTCATTAATAGACACGCTCTGCCCCTGTAAGTTACTTACCGCCCCCAACGCCTGCATGACCAGACCGCCCATGGTATCCACATCTGTATCATCAAAACTTGTTCCTAACACCTCATTACAGTCGCCAATGAGCGTGGATGCTTGTACAAGCCACACGCCGTCTTTTTCAGGGTGAGTGATGATGTTGTTAATGGTGCTGTCCTCATCGATGTCATCATGTTCATCAACAATATCGCCAACAATCTCTTCAAGCAAATCCTCCAACGTCGCCACGCCTGACACCGAACCGAACTCATCAACCACAACCGCCATATGCACCTGAGCCCGTTGCAATGAGCGAAGTAAGGTATCTGAACGTGCTGTCTCCGAGATATACAAGGGCTTTCGTACTAGGTCTTTGAGTAAAAATGGGGGGTTTTGCCCTGCTGACTTTTGGACAAGGTAAGGAATTAGGTCTTTGACAAGTAAAATCCCCATGACCGCGTTATCATCCGCCTCATCAATGACAGGATAACGAGAATGATTGGACTCAAAAATGGTAGCAAGCACCGTCTGGATACCATCACTACTGGTAATGGCTCTCACATCAGGACGTGGGGTCATGATTTCTTTGACCGCCATGGCAGGCAAATCAAGCACCCCCTCCAACATATCTACCATGTCCGAATCCAAAAATCGCCGAGAGTCTTGAACGAGATTAAGCAGGTCATCACGAGTTTCAGGAGCGGTAGATAGCCAACGTTTTAAGCCACGTCGCCAACTGTGGTCATCAGACATAAGCGGTCTTTTCCTTTTTAAAAATGTATGTCTAATATAGTGGATTTATCAGGGTTATTCAAGGGATTTTTTAATAGTTTGGGTATGATGCACCATCTGATGTCTAAATTTTTACCCACTTTATCACACGTTCTTCTATCTTATCATCACTAAAATACATCTCAGAGACACAGCGTCCACGTACACCCACTTTATCCATTTGTCTGTCGTGTCTGTCTTGCCCTGCAATAAGATAGTGCCAATGTGGTAAGCCCTGCCCCAAATAGAGACGTTTGTAAGCACAATGACGAGGCAGCCACATCATCTGTGCCATCATCTCCACTGTTAGGCGAATGCAATCAGGAACAAAGTGTTTGCGATTGGGATAATCCGAGCAATGCCCTGTGGCAGTATCCATGAGTTTACATGCCACATCTGTATATTCGGTAAAGCGTGGATCATCATCGTCTAGATATTTGACCAGACAGCACACACCACAACCATCACACAAAGCCTCCCATTCATCATCGCTAAGTGTGGCTAAGGGCAGTTGCCAAAAGTTGGGGCGTAAATTGGACACAGACATTTTCCAAAAATATTTATTGTAACAAATTTGGCAGTTTTTGGTAGCAAATTTGCCAAAAATTTTTGTTATAATCGTCGGTGGGATTTTGGTAAGAATTGGTTTTTTAAACTTTCATTATTTTACAATAAATCATTCATACAGGATAAATTTATGATTTATGACATTATTGGCGACATTCATGGACACGCCGACAAATTAGCAGGACTGCTTGATAAATTGGGCTATATTCATGATGGCATCAGTCATATCGCCCCACACGGTCATCAAGCGATTTTTATTGGTGATTTTATTGACAGGGGCAATCAGCAGTTAGCCACACTCCAAATTGTCTTTGACATGCTTGACAACAACCAAGCACTTGCTGTTATGGGCAATCACGAATACAATGCCATATGCTATGCCACCCAAAATGACCATGGCAACTATTTACGTCCACATACTGATAATAATAATTTTCAACACAAAGCCTTTATTGATGAAACAGGATTTGACAGCGATTTACACCGATATTGGATAAATCGCTTTTATGAATTGCCACTTTGGCTAGAATTAGACGACTGCATTTGTGTTCACGCCTGCTATGATAAACACAGCATGGACATATTAAGCCCCCTTTTGGATAATAACAGACTCACCTGCCATGCCATACAGCTTACAGGCAAAAAAGACACTAAGCCTTATTATGCCATAGAGCATGTACTAAAAGGCATAGAAAGTCCCCTACCAGATGGCTTGACCATGACCGATAAAACTGGCATTGTTCGCACACAAGCTCGTGTTAAATGGTGGGTGGATGATTGGCAACATCAATCCATTGACAAAACATTATTTGCCAATGATTTGCCAAAAATTTATCTTAACGATTTGTCTGATGAGTTATTGGCATTTGGCATAACAACCGACAAGCCAATATTCATCGGACATTATTGGTTACATGACAAACCGACCATTTTATCAGACAAAGTGGTGTGTATTGACTATTCAGCAGGCAAAGATGGACACTTGACCGCTTATCAATTTGATACAAAAAACCCAACATTAGACGATGATAACTTTGTGCAATTTATAGGTTAAATTTACCCACGCTCTTAGCATTCACCCAAATCTTTGCTATAATAGCACTTTTAGATTAAGGATTATCATGTCAAACACCCAACACGCCCCAAGTCCTGCCCCCATCACATCCCCCACTGGCACCCCAAAAGTTGGTATCATCATGGGCAGTCAGTCCGATTGGGCAACCATGTCTTTATCGGCGCAGATTTTGGCAGATTTTGGCATCCCCTTTGAGTGTCAGGTCGTCTCAGCACATCGCACGCCAGATAAACTCTTTGACTATGCCAAAACCGCCAAAGATAAGGGCTTAAAAGTCATCATCGCAGGGGCAGGCGGAGCGGCTCATCTGCCTGGTATGTGTGCCAGCCAAACCCCACTGCCTGTGCTTGGCGTACCCGTCAAATCAAGCATACTGTCAGGCTGGGACAGTTTATTATCCATCGTACAAATGCCCAAAGGCGTGGCGGTCGGTACGCTTGCCATTGGAGATGCTGGTGCGTTTAATGCTGGACTGCTGGCAATACAGATACTTGCCATCGATGATGATGCCCTTGCCACAAAATTGAACCAATTTCGCCAAAAACAGACCCAAACGGTGCTAAAAAGCCCCCATCCAGGAATTGTCAATGCCTAAAAGGACAGTTTAACATGAATGAATACATTGAAAAATCTGAAACAAATATTGATAATTTACATCATTGTTTTAAAAAATCTTGGGTGGCATATTTTAAAACAACATCAATATTTATAATTATTTTTTTGTTAAGTGTGTTTTTTTGGGGCAAAAGTGTCTTGATGGCATTGCTGGTTTCAACAGTGATTATTTTAATTTTTATCTATAAAATTCTTTATCTTAAAAGTTTTAAATTATATACCAATGAAGAGGGTGTTTGGGCATTTAGCGGTGTATTGCCTTGGCAGAGAGGTGTTTCTGGCGTCAAATGGCGAGACTTAGATGACGCTGTATTTTTTCAAGGCATGATAAGCTATTTTTGTAAATCATACAACATATCCATTCGTCATAGATTTACCAAATCAAATGAGATTGTTTTAGAACACATACACAAAGGCAACCATGCCGTTTCAATCATCAATCAATTACATAAAGATTTACTCAATCACGGGCTAATTCATTAACAAAGCGGGTAACCAAACCATGACACAATTGACCCTTGGGATTTTAGGCGGTGGACAGCTTGGCATGATGCTGGCTCAATCTGCCCTAAAACTTGGCCATCGTTGCGTTTTTTTAGAAGATACTCCCCATGCACCAGCGGGTCTGTATGGGCAAGTATACAGTACACAGCAACTGGATGAATTTGTCGCCAAAGCTGACATTTTTAGCTTAGAATTTGAAAATACGCCCGTCGCCACCGCTTCCTACCTTGCCAATCAAAAACAAAGCATTTACCCACCACCCACCGCCCTAGCCGTCGCCCAAGACCGCCTTGCTGAAAAGGCGTTGTTCAATGAGCTTGACATTGCCACCGTACCATTTATGGCGGTAAACAGCTTAGATGAGCTACAAACTGCTACCAAAAAACTTGGACTGCCTTTGGTCTTAAAGACCAGCCGAGGCGGCTATGATGGTAAAGGACAATATGTCATCAAAACCAAAGATGACATTGCCACCGCTTGGCAGGAGCTTAGTGATGCACTCACAAAAGGCAACTTACCTGCTCCACTCATTGCCGAGGGGTTCATTCATTTTAGCCGTGAGGTATCGCTCATTGGTGTGCGTGGACGGACAGGTGAAATTGGTTTTTATCCGTTGGTTGAAAACGTGCATAAAAATGGCATTCTTAGCAAAACAATCGCCCCCGCCCCCAATGTGGATACGCTAAGCCAAACCGCCCAAACAAGCATGAAAAAACTGCTTGAAAAATTAGACTATGTTGGTGTTTTGACCTTAGAACTTTTTGTCAGCGATGATGGACTCATTGCCAATGAAATTGCCCCACGCGTGCATAACTCTGGACATTGGACGATTGAGGGGGCAAATACCAGCCAATTTGAAAACCATATCCGAGCCGTATTAGGCTTACCGCTTGGCGATACAGGCATCATCAAGCCGTCTGTCATGCTAAATGTTATCGGTAAATATCCTGATGCCAGCGAACTTTTGACCCATACAGGGGTGCATTTTCATCATTATCATAAGGCAGAGCGAGACGGTCGCAAGATTGGACATATCACGGTGATGAGTGATGATAATGATGGGGTTGTAACCAATATCACACAATTACTCACATCATAACGACTGGTATTTTATCCATGACTGAATTTGTTCGCTATGAAAATACTCATTGATGCAGACGCACTGCCTGTCATTGCCAAAGAACTCATCATTAAAACCGCCAATCGCACCCAAACGATGGCGGTATTTGTGGCAAATCGGATGACCAAACTGCCACCATCGCCATTTTTATCATATGTTGTGGTTGGTGCTGGCTTTGATGTGGCGGATGACTACATTATCAATCATATCCAAGCAGGGGATTTGGTCATTACAAGCGACATTCCGCTTGCCAATGATGTGCTAGAAAAAGGAGCAAAGGTTTTGACCGCACGGGGTGAGGAATTTAGCAAAGATAACATCAAACCCAGATTAAATGTCCGAGATTTTATGGAGTCACTTCGTGGTACGGGCGTGCTTGACCCCAAAAGCATGGGCGGACAAAAACCATACAGCAACAAGGACAAAATCGCCTTTGCCAACGCCTTAAATCGCCTTGTTCGTACGTTACCCTAGTGGTTTTTTAATAGATTTGCTTAATCTTATGCAACGCAAACACCACAAAATCCACAAGCATTTTTATCAAGTTTTTGGCATAATAAGTAGCGACATTCCCAATTCAATTTCTTCTTTAAATTTGTTATGTTAAACTTCAAAAACCACGTCAAAACTGCGATGAAACCATGATGAAACCATGATTGAACAATGGAATAAAGAGTTCGTCTTACAACGCCTGCTCGCTTTGACCTTGCTTGTTATCTTGATTGTACTGTGCTTTAAAGTGGTGCAATTTTTTATCGTGCCAGCATTATGGGCAGGGATTTTGGCATATGTTACCTTTCCCATTTATACCTTTTTTCACACCAAAGTCCGTCTAAGCCCCAGTTTTAGTGCGTTTTTGATGACTTTTTGCATCTCGCTTATGATTGGCGTACCGCTTATTGTGGGTGTGTTCTACCTACAACATGAAGTGCTAAGTTTTGTTGGCATGGCAATTCGTCGCCTACAAGCAGGATATTTAGATTTACCCAGCCAAATCAAGGACTTACCTGTTATCGGACAGACGATTAAAGACACGCTTTGGGAGATTAACAAAAACCCTGAAACCACGATGGAGGCGGTACGTGCTTGGGTGCAGTCGCATTTGTATTATGGCAAAATGGCCTTTGATGCGGTGCTAAAAAACCTTGCCAAACTTGGCATGGCTCTGATGACGTTGTTTTTCTTTTATAGAGATGGTAAAAGTTTGGTACACCAAATCCGTCAAGCCATGCGTAACATCATCGGCGACCGCATTGATGATTACATTGACTCAGTAGGAGCAACCACACAAGCGGTGGTGTATGGCATTGGATTGACTGCCTTGGCTCAGGCGATTTTGGCAGGGATGGGCTATGCTTTCACCAACGCTCCCAACCCCATTTTACTCACACTCATCACCTTTGTGGTGGCACTCATCCCCTTTGGTACGCCCTTTGCATGGGGCGGTGTGGCGGTGTGGTTATTATCGCAAGGGCATACAACAGAGGGCATTGGGCTTGGGCTATGGGGAATACTCGTCATCAGCTGGGTGGATAATCTGATACGTCCGATTGTCATTAGTGGCGCAACCAAAATCCCTTTTATCATCATCTTTATTGGTGTACTTGGGGGCTTGACGGCATTTGGTTTTGTGGGGTTGTTCATCGGCCCTGTGGTACTTGCCATTGGGCTTGCTGTGTGGCGTGAGTGGATAAGTCAGCACAAAAATGAGATTTTCGCCCCCAAAGACAGCATTGTCCCTGTGTCAGATGGCAAAGCTCTGCTTGCAGATACCCATGGTAAAAAAACACCCAAATCTACTCACAACTAAATTTAATAAATTTGATGCCACCGGTAGACAAACACCGTCTATGATAGGGATTTTTATGGGTTTTAAGGGCGGTTATCAGCCCCTAGGATGATGCTCCTCATGCAATGCTTGTAGGCGTGCTGTGGCAACATGGGTATAAATCTGCGTGGTAGATAAGTCGCTATGTCCAAGCAACAACTGAATGCTACGTAAGTCCGCTCCATGGTTGAGTAGGTGCGTGGCAAAAGCATGACGTAATGTGTGGGGCGAGATGTCAGTGGTGATACCTGCCAGCAGTGCGTATTTTTTAATCAAATGCCAAAAATTATGACGTGTCATATAACCACCCTGCTCAGTCAAAAACACCGCTTGACAGATAACGCCTTTTGTACCAACTTTGCCACTTTTGCCTGCAATCAACTCATGGCGACGAACAAGATAATTTTGTAGGGCGTTTTGGGCATATTCACCAAGCGGAATTAGGCGAGTTTTGTTACCTTTGCCCGTTATTTGTAGCCAGCCTGCGTTTAGATTTAACTCATCTAGTGACAGATTAACAAGCTCGGAGACACGCAAACCACAAGCATACATAACCTCCAACATGGCTTTATCACGCATTCCTAATATCGTGGTCATATCAGGTGCATCAAGCAGTTTGGTAATGTCATCCTCAGACAAGGTTTTGGGTAGAGGTTTGTCAGCTTTGGGATTTTTGATGTTCTGGCATGGGTTATCATCACGCACCCCATCACCTACTTGCCACAAGAAGAACTGGCGTAAACTTGCCAGCATTCTCGCCTGCGTGCGTGGTGATTTGCCTTGGTTGTGTAGGTACACCAAACACCCTGCTACATCTGTCTCTTGCCAATTGGGTAATGCTCGCTTACTGCTTTTTAGGCAAATACGTAAATCACGAATATAGGCATTACGGGTACGTGTGGCAAGTCCCCGGGCCAGCATGTTAATACGAAATTGGGTCAGATAATCCGGATCGGTATCGGTGGTTGTCAAAGATGGCAGACGGGGCTTGGTGGCTCGGGTTTTACTCATGGTCGGTCACACTGCTAAGATTAAAAGTATTGTAACAAACTTTGACAGATGATGAAATGATTTTTGGGCAGGTGTGATGTTTTGTTGTTTTAAATTTTATATCATTTACCTTTAATCCCCCAAATACGCCCCCATGTAGCCCATAAATTTTTAACAAAATAGGCTCACCTATGGCAAGCACCCTAAATACCGCAGAAGAAATCATTGCTGACATCAAAGCAGGCAAAATGGTCATCTTGATGGATGATGAAGACCGTGAGAATGAAGGTGATATCGTCATGGCAGCGGTTCATATCAAGCCATCTGACATTAACTTTATGATTACCCACGCTCGTGGATTGGTGTGTTTAACCTTGTCCGAAGCTCGTTGTCGTCAGCTTGAACTGCCCCTAATGAGCGACAAAAACGGGGCGAAATTTAGCACCAACTTTACCTTATCCATTGAAGCTGCCCAGGGCGTAACCACAGGCATATCCGCCGCTGACCGTGCTAAAACCATCCAAGCGGCTGTCGCTCCCTTTGCCAAACCTAGCGACATCGTCCAACCTGGGCATGTATTTCCCATCATGGCAAAACAAGGTGGCGTGTTACATCGGGCAGGTCATACCGAAGCAGGTTGCGATTTGGCACGCCTTGCAGGGCTTGAACCTGCGGCGGTGATTTGTGAAATCATCAAAGCCGATGGTGAGATGGCACGTCGTGATGATTTGGAGGTTTTTGCCAAAGAACACGGACTTAAAATCGGTACCATCGCTGACCTTATTCATTATCGCATGACCAATGAACAGACTGTGGAGGTCATTGATGAGCAAGACTTTGACAGTGAATTTGGGACATTCAAACTCTACCGTTTTAGAGAATACGGAGCGGATGAGACACACATTGCTTTGGTTAAAGGCAATCCAAGCTGTGGCATAGCAACCGTACGAGTCCATGCCCTAAACCCCCTAAAAGACTTATTTGGACATATTAACAGCAAGCACAGTTGGGACATTCGCTCAGCATTGGCAGAGATCGGACGAAGTGAACAAGGCGTGTTTGTGTGGATTGACCCTGGGCATGCTGTTGATATCAGTGGTGCGTTAGATAAATTCCAAGCCAATACCAGCGTTCACGAAAGTGGCGAACCTTATCGCAGTATCGGTGTTGGTGCTCAAATCCTCAAACAGCTTGGTGTCAAAGACATGCAGCTTTTATCAAGTTCAGCCAAATTTAACGTATCAGGCTTTGATTTGAACATTGTCAAAGTCATACCACGATGATCATCACCAGATGGTTTGGGAAAGTACCATTTGGCTGATTTGATTATTATTGGCAAATAACTTATACTACAAATAGATGCACCCCAATCCAAATCTATACTATATAAGGACAGCTGATGAATGTATACCCTTGGCACTGGTTGATTTTTGGGCTAATTCTCATGATATTAGAGATGTTCGTGCCAACCTTTTTTCTGCTATGGTTCGGAGCGTCTGCTGTTGTAACGGCAGTGCTTGCCTGGGCGTTTGGCTTAGGCTTTGGGACAGAGGTCATCTTGTGGCTTGTGCTGTCGGTTATCTTATGCCTGTCATGGTTTAAATTCATCCAACCCAACATAAAAACTCGCACAACCGCAGGACTTGGGGGCAGTGTCATCATCGGCGAGATAGGCATGCTCACCCACGCCCCAAGTGCGAACAGACTTGGCAAAGTTCGGTTTAGCGTGCCAAAGGTTGGCTCTGATGAATGGCTGTGCCGTGGGACAGATGGCGAGGTGTTGCAGGCGGGCGACAGGGTCGTGGTGGTGCAGATACTCGGTAATGAGTTGGTGGTTCGGCGTAAGTGATACGGACTTATTGGGTTTTATTTATTAAATTTTAGACAGGGGTTTATTATGGAAGTTTTATTTGTCTTGGTGGCATTTGTGGTCTTTACCATTTTTAAGGGCGTCAGACTCGTACCACAGGGCTATAAATGGGTAGTTCAGCGACTGGGGAAATACCATCAGACCTTAGAGCCGGGCTTGAATTTTATCATTCCCTTTATTGATACGGTCGCCTATAAAATCACCACCAAAGACATCGTGCTTGATGTCCCAAGTCAAGAGGTCATCACCCGAGACAATGTGGTCATCATCGCCAATGCGGTAGCGTATATTAATATCATCCAGCCAGAATATGCTGTGTATGGCATTGAAGATTATGAATATGGCATTCGCAATCTGGTGCAAACATCCTTACGCTCTATCATCGGTGAGATGGATTTGGATAATGCTTTATCCAGCCGAGACCAAATCAAAGCCCAGCTCAAACACGCCATATCAGACGACATCGCCGATTGGGGCATTACCCTAAAAACGGTGGAAATCCAAGACATCAAACCATCACAGACCATGCAGATGGCAATGGAAGAGCAAGCGGCTGCCGAACGAGGACGCCGTGCGATGGTAACCCGAGCAGATGGGCAAAAGCAGGCCGCCATCTTGGAGGCGGATGGACGATTAGAAGCATCTCGCCGTGATGCAGAAGCTCAGGTAGTGCTTGCCAGAGGTTCCGAAGAATCCATTCGTCTTATCTCATCGGCGATGGACGGAAAAGAAATGCCTGTGGTGTACCTTTTGGGTGAACAATACATCAAGGCAATGAATGAGATGGCACAATCTAATAATGCCAAAACCGTTGTATTGCCTGCTGACATTCTAAACACAGTCAAAGGGCTGGTCGGTGATAAGTTAAAGGGTTGATGGTCAAAAGTGGATTATCAAAAAGTGGTCATGATGCCATCTTTTATGGATAGATTTTTAAAATCCATCCAATTTATCAATTTAATCCAATTCATCAAGCCATGCCATTTGAATGGCTTCAAGTATGGCTTCGCTTGATTTATCAGGTTCGCCCACAAAGTCATCAAGCTCGCACACATAGCGGTGCAGGTCGGTAAAGCGAATATACTGCACGTCCACATCAGGGTGTTTTTCGGCAAGTGCAATGGCAATATCTAAGCTGTCGTGCCAGTTGAGTTTCATAAAAAAACCTTTTTTAATGTAAGTTTCATGCAAATTTTAGCAAAAAATTTAAATGAGTGCTATAATAATCGCCATTTTTATTTATCATCGTTATCATTATGAACGTACAAACCCACACCTCCAATCAAAATCACAATCAAAATCAACGTAAAGGCAAACCACAAATCGCCAAAGCCGACCCAAGCAATCCACATTTAACACCGATTGACCGCCCCATTTTGACCCCACCCAACGGACATAAAAAAGTACTGCTGCACTCATGTTGTGCCCCCTGCTCGGGCGAGGTCATGGAGGCGATGCTTGCCAGTGGCATTGAATTTACCATTTATTTTTATAACCCCAACATTCACCCCAAAAAAGAATACGAAATTCGCAAAAACGAAAACATCGCCTTTGCCCAAAAGCATGGCATACCATTCATTGATGCTGATTATGACATGGATAACTGGTTTGCCCGTGCCAAAGGCATGGAGCAAGACCCTGAGCGTGGCAGACGTTGTACCATGTGCTTTGACATGCGATTTGAACGCACCGCCCTATACGCCCACGAGCATGGTTTTCCTGTGATAACCAGTTCTTTGGGCATCTCACGTTGGAAGAACATGGCACAAATCAATGACTGTGGTCATCGTGCCGCTGCCCCTTATGATGACCTTGAATATTGGGATTTTAACTGGCGTAAAGGCGGTGGCAGTAGCCGTATGATTGAGATTAGCAAACGAGAGCATTTTTATCAACAAGAATACTGTGGCTGTGCTTACTCACTGCGTGATACCAATAATTTTCGCCGCAGCCAAGGACGAGAACCCATCAAAATTGGGGTCAAGTACTACGGTGATGAGGAATAACCAAATAAAGCGGATATGTGTCATCCGCTTTTTTATTGGCAACACGGCAGACAAAAAACCACGATGATAATGACCCCACCATGATACAATCTATTTTTTAAATCAAAAATTAAATTTATCAAAGTTTTTTCAATTTAAAAAATCAAATAAAAACATCAAAATATTATGATTTACCAAATCATCAATCCTGCCTATAATAGCCCCATAAATTGACAAACCGAGCAAAAGCAATTCAGCAATGAGTGTCATTTGTATTGTTTACATACGCTAACCGACAAGCATGTCTTGCTTTGTTATACTCTCAATCAAAATACACCGTAACCATAGGATTTATCATGACCGATATCCCAAAATGCCCCTACTCAGGCACCGTATTAACCCACAGTAATGGCGCGCCTGTTATTGACAACCAAAATTCAATGACCGCAGGTGCAAGAGGGCCGCTGCTTGCCCAAGATTTATGGCTCAACGAAAAACTTGCCGACTTTGCCCGAGAGGTCATTCCAGAACGTCGCATGCACGCCAAAGGCTCAGGCGCATTTGGCACATTCACGGTAACCCACGACATCACCCAATACACTCGTGCTAAGATTTTTAGCGAAGTGGGCAAAAAAACTGAGATGTTCGCTCGTTTTACCACCGTGGCAGGCGAGCGGGGGGCGGCGGACGCTGAGCGTGATATTCGTGGTTTTGCCCTAAAATTTTATACCGAAGAGGGTAATTGGGACATGGTGGGTAATAACACGCCTGTTTTCTTTTTAAGAGACCCAAAAAAATTCCCTGATTTAAATAAAGCGGTCAAACGAGACCCACGCACCAACATGCGTTCTGCCACCAATAACTGGGATTTTTGGACACTGCTGCCAGAGGCGTTTCATCAGGTTACCATTGTGATGAGCGACCGTGGCATTCCTAAATCTTATCGTCATATGCACGGCTTTGGCTCGCACACTTATAGCTTTATCAATGCTGATAATGAACGCTTTTGGGTCAAATTTCACTTTCGCACCCAACAAGGCATTGAAAATTTGACAGATGCCGAAGCTGAAATGGTGGTTGGTAAAGACCGTGAGAGCAATCAGCGTGATTTGTTTGATGCCATTGAGCGTGGCGATTTCCCAAAATGGACAATGTATGTGCAAATCATGCCAGAAACCGATGCCCAAACTGTGCCTTATCACCCATTTGATTTAACCAAAGTGTGGCCAAAAGGAGACTATCCGCTCATTGAAGTGGGTGAGTTTGAGTTAAATAAAAACCCTGAAAACTTCTTTTTAGACGTTGAACAATCTGCCTTTGCCCCAAGCAACCTAGTCCCGGGTATCAGTGTGTCTCCTGACCGCATGCTTCAAGCACGCCTATTTAACTATGCTGATGCCCAGCGTTATCGCTTGGGTGTCAATCGTAACCAAATTCCAGTGAATGCCCCACGCTGTCCTGTGTACTCAAACCAAAGAGATGGACAAGGGCGAGTGGGCGATAACTATGGCGGTCGTCCACATTATGAACCAAACAGCTTTGGGCAGTGGCAAGACCAGCCACATTTGGCTGAGCCAGCATTAAAAATTCATGGCGATGCTAAGTTTTGGGATTATCGTGAGAATGATGATGATTATTTTAGCCAACCCAGAGCCTTGTTTGAGTTGATGAGCGATGAGCAAAAACAGGCGTTGTTTGGTAATACGGCTCGTGCGATGGGCGATGCCCCTGATTTTATTAAATACCGCCATATCCGTAATTGCGATAAATGCCACCCTGATTATGCCATGGGTGTGGCCAAAGCGTTAGGTCTTACGGTTGAAGATGCCAAAAATGCGTATGAGAGCGACCCTGCTCGCCATCTGTCCAGTTGCCTGCCACCTATGGTATAAAAAGCAGTTGTAAAAAATGCCGTCTAGTGAGACGGTGTTTTTTATGTTAATCCTTTAATAAAAGCTATACAATCCCCAAAATTTGCTTTACAATTTTATCATCAAAGACAATCAACCATATCTTCACCCATGACCGAACTTCTTCTCTACACTTTTATTTACCTATCCTTTGCCGTGCTTGCGGTCATGATAAGTCAGCGAGCAGGTTTGGGGTCAGTTTTGGGCTATCTTTTGGCGGGGATTGCCATAGGGCCTGTGCTTGGTTTTGTTGGTAAGGAGACCCAAAGTATTGGACATGTTGCTGAATTTGGTGTGGTGATGATGCTGTTCATTGTTGGCTTAGAGCTTGCCCCAAAGATGCTGTGGCAGATGCGTCATAAGCTCATCGGACTGGGCGGACTTCAAGTGGGGCTTAGTCTGTTTGGAATTACGGCACTTGCCATGCTGTTTGGCTTATCATGGCAAATCGGTGTGGCATTGGGCTGTATTTTATCCTTGTCATCCACCGCCATTGTCCTACAAACTTTCGCTGAGAAAAAACTCATCAGCACCCAAGGCGGTCAATCAGGTTTTGCCGTGTTATTGTTTCAAGATGTCGCCGCCATTCCCATGCTGACCCTGTTGCCCTTACTTGGCATGTCAAGTGTGCAACATGAACCAAACAATCTGTTATCTGGTATGGATGGTTGGGTGATTGCTTTGGTGGGTGTGGGGGCAGTGGCTTTTATTGTCATGCTCATGCGGTATGCTGTGCCATTTTTTTTGCAAATGATTAGCCGTTATCGTATTCATGAGATGTTTTTGGTGTTTACGCTCACGGTGGTGGTTGGCATTGCCACGCTGATGTCGCTTGTGGGGTTATCGCCTGCGTTGGGGGCGTTTATTGCAGGGGTTGCCCTTGCCAACAGCCCTTATCGTCATGAAATGGAAAGTCAGCTTGACCCCTTTAAGAGTCTGTTTTTGGGGCTATTTTTTATCACGGTGGGGGCGAGTATGAATTTTACCTTGCTAAAATCCAACCTGACTGAGATTATCGCCATCACGCTTGGGGTTATGACCCTAAAAGGGATGGTACTATATGGGCTTGGGCGATTGTTTAAACTAAATCCCTTAGCTAACAAGCTCCTTACCCTATCGCTGGCAGGAGCGGGAGAATTTGGCTTTGTGCTAATTTCTATTGCCAATCACGCCCGAGTTTTACCAAAAGAGCTGAGTGATAAAATCCTGTTGGTGGTTGCTCTGTCCATGATTTTGACGCCACTTTGTTTTGTCGTTTATGAAAAGGTCTTTGCCAAAAAAGTCTTAAAAGATGAACAACCTGCTCCCACCAATGACGATATCACCCATACAGCAGAGGTGGTGATTTTAGGGCATGGTCGCTTTGGACAACAAGTCAACAGTCTTTTGATGGCATGTGGATTTCATACAACCGTCATTGATAACCATGTGGAGATGATTGAGGGTCTTGCCAAATTTGGCATACAGACCTATTATGGCGATGCCACACGCCCTGATATGTTAAAAAGCATTGGACTAAAAAACGCCAAAATGCTCGTCATCTGCCTTGCCAACGAACAAGCATCCACGGACATCATCCATTTTGTTCGCCGTCATTATCCACATGTGACGATTTTGGCCAGAGCGTATGATGCTCGTCATACCTTTGATTTGCACCATGCTGGGGCAAATTACATCATCAGAGAGACCGCAGATTCTGCCATTCGTAGTGGTCGCATTGTACTAGAACAGCTTGGGCTGTCCCGTGATAAGGCCCGTGAGCTGACCAAGTTTTATGAAGCCCGTGAACGCCATCATCTGGGACGTGCCTCCCATTTGTATGACCCTGCCGTATCAGTCTATGACAATGATGAGATGATGAATCTTATCAAGAACTTACGAGAAGAGACAAACCAGATGATGAGTGCAATACGCCGTGGAAAGAGCGTAGACTGGCAAGAAGACCCCGAATGCTGGACGAGAACAAAGAAAGGGATCAGTTAGCAATGAATTCTCACCCACTCCACAACACGCCCTACCTGCTTGTCATAATCGCTCATTCTATGGTCGCCCCCATCTTGGGCAAGAACATCCGCCCCACGACTTTCAAAAAAGACTTTGGTGGCATGGGCATCTAGTAACTCATCGCCCATTTTTAGTAGCACTCTGATTTTATGAGGATTTTTGACGGTTAAGCGATGCTTTTCAAACCACGCCAAATCACCATGGCGAATTTGCCAGCCCCCTGTTGTGGTGTAAATAATGGCATCATCTGTGAGTAATTGCCTATCAAAATTACCCTTTAAAAATCGCACAAAGCTCAAATCAGGGCGTATGCTTGGATTTAGAAGCAGTGCAGGCATGCCTGTCATGTCAGACATTAATGTGGCAAAATACCCACCCAAAGATGAGCCAACCAGCACAGCATTTGGGTTTTTTTGTATCAATCTCAAAAGCTTATCTACCACATCATCGGGCGGGTAGTTCAAATTGGGGCGTAATGTGTCTATACCATACTCTTTGGCATGGCTTGCGGTGATGATGGCTTTGTTGGCGTTCGGGCCAGAATCTAAGCCGTGTAAATAGATGATGGTCATGGTCATATTATGGCTTGTGTTGATTGTAAAATATGTAAGATTAACAGATGAGTTTTGGCTAATATTGATGTCTTTGTTCGTCCAAATTCAACCAGTCCAAATTCAATCATGAGATGACGTGGTTTATTTGCCCAGCTTGTCTGCCAGTGCCATACATGCTTTATAACGCCTGTCAACATTGGTGGCATACCAGTTGGTGTTTTTGTCCTGCTTCATCTTTGCACTGCTAATCACAACCTGTGGCATGATGGCATAAGTGGGGTCTTTTTTGTATTTGGCTTTAAACAGCTCACCTATCTCTTGATAAGTGGCAGTCTGCTCAAAACTCGCTTTCTTTTCTTTTTTTAGGTCGCTTCTGATTTGGGCAGGGCTTAGCGGTGTTTTGGCAGTGGCAAGCAGTTTGATGAGTGCCGTTTCGGTCTGTGATTTGCTACTGCTGACCGTACCATTATCATATAACAATAAGTCGCCATCAATATCAAGGTTGATGCCTGTCAGACTTGCCACACGTTTTTGAAAAGCAGCATTACGACTAGAATACACCCCTGAATTATAATCAGCAAAACGGTATAAGGGCTTATCATAGTCCGCCTGATACATCATCAAGCGATGAATGCCATAGTACAGACCGCCGTATTGTTCATACATATCAGCACGCAAAGTGCGATCGTTCATGTTGGCTCGGCGATGGCGTTTGGCGTAGTTGATATGCACTTGCATAGAACCTAGTGTGGTGATGGGATTTAGACGCTCATCAAGGCTCTCGCCTGTGAGTTTGGTCAGATGATTGACCCCGCTGACTTTGTAGGTACTGCTAAAATGGTCAAATATCTGTTGGTATAGCTCATCTAACTGCTTTTCGGTTGTTACCTTTTTGATTTGGGTCTCAAAGCTGTTGGTGTTGGTAGGATGCGTGGCAAGCATGGAGCGAAATAATCCAGCGAGTTGTTTGCCCAATTTATCCTCCAACTTATCATCAATGGCACGCAAGGATGCCTGTCCGAGATTGGCAACAGCAGGGTCGGCATGAAAGTTGGATTCTTGGTCAATGACAGCAACCACGGTACATATGTTCTGTTTGTCCTTATGCAGTTTTAGCGTGTCAAATACCGCTTCAATATCGCCTGCCCAACTTGCCTTATCTTGTGAGCGATTCGGCAACACTTTGGCAATCTCATGGGCTGACAGCGTGGGCGTTTGGGGCGTATTTTGGGTGCAGGCGGTCAAGATGACTGTACCAAACAAAACAAGGCATAAGGGCAAATTTTTCATAAAAAAGTACCATAAAGACACGATGAACCAAAAAGGTCTATTGGGTGTATGTGTTTTTATATCATCAACTACATCGCACGTTCATCATCAACCAGTCGCATGAGTCCTTCTTGTTGGGTTGTGGCAACGAGCCTGCCATCTTGCCAAAATTGTCCGTGGTTTAGTCCTTTGGCATGACTGGTGGTGTCGCTCCACATGTCATACAGTAACCAGTCGCTGACATCAAAGGGGCGATGAAAATGCATGCTGTGGTCAATACTCGCCACCTGCAAACCTTTGGTCATAAAGCTAAGTCCATGTGGCATAAGCGCTGTGCCAACCAAATAAAAATCCGATGCAAAGGCAAGCAGAGCCTGATGAATAGCAACAGGTTGCTCTTGTAGTCCATTGATGCGAAGCCAGTTGGCTTGGCGTGGTCGCATGGGCTTTGGTGAGATGGGGTCTTTGGGCGTAACAGGGCGTATCTCAACATGGCGTTTACGCAAGTAGCGAGCTTTTAGGGCATCTGGAATTTTATCAACATGGGCATCTTTTAGTTCCTGCTCATTTTGTAGGGTGTCAGGAGATGGATACTTAGGCATACGCTCTTGATAATCTGACCCACCCTCCATAGGCGAGAATGATGCTATCATGGTAAAAATGACCTGTTCGGTTGTACCAGATGTGGGGTCATCAGGGTTGTTTGATACGTTTTGCACCGCCACGATTTGTCTGGCGGACAGACTTCTGCCATCACGCAGACGACGAACCTGATAAATGACAGGCAAACGAATGTCGCCCCCACGCAAAAAATAACCGTGAAAACTGTGACAAGGCTTGTCCGTCTCTAAGCTCTTTGCCCCTGCCATCATCGCTTGGGCAAGCACCTGCCCACCAAACACCCTAGCCCCCACATAATCAAAACTGGGTGCACAAAACACATCAGGGCTTATCTTAGTTAGGTTTAAGGTCGTCATCAGCTCACAAATCAAACTGGCATCAGGCGTATTTGGCATAATTGCTCCACATATCTAAATCGTCAAGGTAGGCTAAGGGTAAACGGTGTTGGTTCTTATTGATAAGTATCATCAAAACACGCCGTTTATGGCAGACTGCCAGTATAACAAAATTTTTGTCCATTTTTGCTTAAAAATGTTAAAATACTAAGAATATTGTCAAACCATGGTACGCATTATGCTAAAATTCCCTAAGCCATCTCAGTTATCTCAGCTGTCTCAGATTTTCTCCAAACGTACCAACTCTTCTATCCTGACCGACGATAATGCCACCACCAAACCCAAAAAAAGAACAGAAAACAGACCATCAGCTTATCGGCATTTATCAGGCAAAGGTTTATCACTGGCAGTCAAAGCACAAATTTTAGGCGAGGTGCCAGAGCTTGATGATGACATTCCCACTTTTTATGTTCTAAGAGAATATTCACGCTCTAACAGTCTGCTTGTAGACATCAAGACCAGAGAGCTGGATTTACCATCCGCCCTTGCCAGTACGACTGTTGGCAAAAACACAGAGAGTGCATCGGTCATTTTTTTAAAGCACCGACACGGCTCGGACAACGTACCATCGCCACGTTTAGAGCGTCTGGTGAGAGCCTGCCTAGATGACCCAACTTTGCGTGTGCAACTTGTTGTTGTTACCATCTTGTGGGGCAGAGCTCCGAGTAAAGAAGATAGCCTACTTCGCCTGCTCATGGCGGACGAATGGAGCACACCAAGCATTCCCAAACAACTCTTTAACATCGGTGTCATGGGACGTGATACGGTCGTACAGTTCGCCGCCCCCAAAGAGCTACACACACTCATAAAAGAGGTTAAGCAAACGGACACTGCCAACATTAATGCCACCGCCCTAACCCAAACCATCGCCACTGCCCTAAAAGGCTTTTTGGACAAACAGCGAACGAGTATCATAGGGCCTGATTTGTCCGATAAACGCAACATCACAGGCAAGATTCTGGCATCATCTGTGGTACAAAGCGCCATTGAACAAGAATCTGCCACCACAGGCAAATCCATCGTCGAAGTCAAAAAAGAAGCGGCGGGCTATATTGGCGAGATAACCAGTGACTATTCTCATTCGGTTGTGCGTTTTTTTTTACATTTTCTAACATGGCTCTGGGAGCAACTCTATGATGGTGTTGAGGTTCGCCATTTTGAACGAGTACGTACCATCGCCCCTGACAGCCAAATCATCTATGTGCCATGCCATCGCAGCCATATGGACTACCTGCTTTTATCTTATGTCATCTACAAACGAGGCTTGCGTATCCCTTATATCGCCGCAGGGGACAACCTAAATATCCCAATACTCGGCGAGATACTTCGTGGCGGCGGAGCCTTTTTTATGCGTCGTAGCTTTAAGGGTAATGCCCTGTATAGTACGGTATTTAAAGAATACCTACACACACTCATGCAACGTACTGTACCCATTGAGTATTTTATTGAGGGTGGTCGCTCTCGCTCGGGTCGCCTGCTGCCCCCCAAACTTGGCATGCTTGCCATGACCGTGGGCAGTTATTTGCGTGACCCTGCCAAACCTGTGGTCTTTATTCCCACTTATATCAGTTATGAACGGATCATGGAGGGGGCAACTTATGTGGGTGAACTCAAAGGCAAGCCCAAAGAAAGTGAAAACCTACTTAGCCTGATTAAAACCGCCCAAAAAATTGAACGAGTATTTGGTACGGTGCATTTGTCTTTTGGTGAACCGCTACACCTGACTCATTTTTTGGACAAATTTAACGTCAAAACAGGCAAAGATGCCCTAATGCTAAGCCCTGACGAACAAGCGGACAATAAAAAGCAAACACACGCCATGATTGCTAATATTGGTGTTAAAATCATGCAAAACATCAACAAATCAGCGGTCGTCAATCCTGTCTCCTTGCTGGCACTGGTACTGCTGTCTACCCCAAAGTCTGCCCTTGATGAAACCCAAGCGATAGAACAAATCGCCTTGTATCAGCGTATCGCCCAAGCTCTGCCCTACGATGGCGATACGTTTATCACCGACATGCACCCCAAAGACATCTTAGCGTATGGGTTACAGTTGGAACTCATTGAACGCACGCCCCACGTATTGGGTGATATGATAAAAGTGGCGGACAAACAAGCCCCCTTGCTAAGCTACTTTAAAAACAACATCTTGCACGTCTTTATCCTAGCCAGTTTTATCGCATCACTGATACAACGCAACGGACGCATGTACCGTGATAAGCTAGAAGACATCAGCGTGCTTTTGTATCCCTTTTTACAAACCGAACTGTTTTTAAAGCACTCGCAACGCAGTATCAAGGACACCATTGGTGAGATTTTGGACATGCTTGCCAAAGAAAATCTGGTCGTCAAATGGGGTGATACACTCATCAGTGCCCCTGAGACCAACTCGCCTGCCTACCAACAGCTTATCGTGCTTGCTGCCCCTGCCCAGCAGAGTCTAGAACGCTACTTTATGGCACTGACCTTATTGTCTGAGCAAGGGACAGGACGTCTAAATGCCGAACAAGTCGTCAATCTGTGCTACTTTTTGGGGCAGAGGGTATCGGTTTTGTATGCCGATGATTTGCCTGATATGTTTGATAAGGCGTTATTTACCAGTTTTTTAGATACGCTTGTACGCATGGGTTATGCCCATATTGAACCTAAGACGGGCATGATTGACTTTGATGAACGCATTGACAAAATCGCAGAACACGCCAAATACGTCCTAAATCCTGACATGATTGAGCTGTTACGTCATAGTGCCCGCCTAAGCGATGATGAGATTGACAGTGTCATGGATGAGATGCATAAAAAACGTAAATTTGGGCGTAAATAATGGCACATCAATCCACACACCTTGCCCCCCCCCCATTTAGGCTCTATCTAGGAGTAACCCATGGACATGAACACCCTACCCACCATTAATCCTGATGCCCTAGGCGATAGAGTGCCACGCCGTCATGGCAAATTTGCCCCACGCCTTGCCAAAGCCTTTTTGGACAAAGCAGGCTGGCGTATCACAGGTGAGATTCCCAACATATCGCAGGCGGTACTGCTTGCTGTACCACACACCTCCAACATGGATGGCGTGTATGCCATTCCCACCCTGCTGGCTCTTGATGTGGACATCAAATTACTTGGCAAAAAACAGCTTTTTAAACTCCCCATTCTGTCGCACTTTTTGAGATGGGCGGGGGTCATCGCCATTGATAGGGATAAAAAAGGCTCGGTATTACAAGCCAACATCAACCGCTTTAAAACTGGCAAACCGCTCTTTTTGGGGCTGTCGCCTGAGGGCACTCGGGGCTACACTGATGAGTGGAAAACGGGCTTTTATTATCTGGCACTTGGGGCAGACGTACCCATCTTGCCTGTGGCGATGGATTATAACACCAAAGAGGTTCGCTTTATGCCCCTGTTCTATCCCACAGGCGACATTTTAACAGACCTGCCAAAGATTTATGCTTATTATGATGGTGTGATGGGCAGACATGCAGACAACATGTCCGGGCCATTGCAAAGGCGGTCAAAACCCTGAGTATCTGCCCCTTAGCATGCCATCAATATGTTGGCAATACCATCAAAAAATCGCAATACCCATCCTCCCATCTGCTTTTATACCATCTGCCCTCTTTGTGATACCAAAAGTGATGCCAAAACAAAACGCCCCCAACTTGGGAGCGTTTTGGTGGTTGTGAGTGATACAGTTTAGATGATTTAGATGACTTCAATGCCTTTTTGAATAAAGACATGGGTATTCTCATTATTGCCATCCCAATAGGCATCATAACCCTCAGGAGCTTTCCCTTCTCGAATATCTTTGACAAATCCACCTAATTTGTCTCCTCTTCTTGGGCTACCATTAGCTCCCAAATCAACCTTATCTTGACCGTTACCATTGATAAACAGACCTTGATAGGACTGACCATCGATGAGGGTGGCAGTATCAGCATTCTTTACCACATCAGATATCTTGACTTGTAATACATTCTTGCGACCGCCTAGATCAATTACCTCCATGCCAGAGATGTTATTTAGATCATGTTTAATTCCAGAGCCAGTCATATCCCAAAAGTCATAACCTTTACCGCCATCAAGAGAACCTCTAACACCACCAACAGACCCTCCTCGGACGACATCATCACCCTCACCTAACTTAATGGTTGAGCCTGTAAAGGATGAATTACCAACCAAGCCCACCTCTAAGATGTCATTGCCACTGCCCATATCCACACTACCATATCCTGCTTGTCTGATATAGTTAAACTTGGCATAGTCATCACCAGCACCCATGTTGATGTAGCTATTATTTTGTAGATATCCGCCATTTTGTACCAACACATCATCAGCAGATCCAAAATTAAATGTCCCAGCAGAAATAACGTTATTCACGTAGACGGTATGTGGGATGTCTTGCAGTTTTGTTGTTGAAGCGGCGGTCGTTCCTGTCTTAGATGTAGCGGTACTAAAGTAATCATAGCCATCCAAGGAGTCAAAATAAAAGAAATGAGACATGTCCTTTTTGCTCAGTGCATTGCCAGCTTCATCAATCACACCAAGACTTGCTAACGGTGTATCTTTATTTTGACGGCTAAATATAAGTGGTCCATCTCTGCCTGTTTCTTTTAACTTTTCTCCAAAAGGTAGAGTAAACTCGCCTTTATTATTAGCAACAGTGCCAACATCACCTCTTGTGTAAGTACCACTGCCATCTTTGTCAATATAGACAAAGCTGTTTGCTTCTGCAATGCCTGTGATTTGATTACCAGATTTAACACCAGTGATAATAGGAGCACGCACACTTTGGTCAAGGGTCATATCAAGACTTCCTAGGGTACTGTTACTATCATAATCCTTAGACTTAACACGAGCTTCAATCTTATATGACACACCTTGCCATACATCAGGTGCTGGTTTTAGGTCAAAGGTGCCTGTACCCTCATCATTTGGTTTTTCGCCCTTCTCCCATTTTCCATTGTTTAACCTATACTCCCACTCTACCCCTTCTGGGATATTGGAAATGTTAATTTTTGGGTTATTGGTGTACTGATCATTATCACTACCCACCTGAGGTCTCTCTGAATAACTGTCTTTAGCCAACCCTACAACCAGCTTGTCGTCATTCTTAATCACCGAAGATGCACTGTCTGTGGTAATGGCTGCACCTTTCGCATCTGACAGGGTTACTGTAAAGCCCTCTGTTTTTTCTACCACTGTGTCATCTTTGATCTTGACCTCGATGATCTTCTCGGTTTCACCTGGGGCAAAGGTTAGCTTACCAGCGGTCGGCTGACCATCAGCAAAGTCGCTGTCTTTACCTGTTACTGTGGCAGGGTTATCGACAGTCCCTGTCAATGTCCATTTGACAGATGACTCTTTGTCAGTGCCTTCTGTACGGGTAACCTTAAAGGTTACTGTGCCATCTTTATCACCCTCGACAATCTCGGTTTGTTCGGTAGTGATTTCCAATTTTGAAGGTGTAGTAACCGTACTACCATTGGTCACAGGGGTATTAGTAAAGCTGGCAGCATCATTACCTGCTTTGTCTTGAACTGCTTTGGCATCGTTAGCAGCAGTTGGATCAGTGTAGCTGACACTAACTTTGTCACCTTGTTTGGCTGGGGTAGGCAGAGTTAGTTTAACTTTATCGCCATCAACAGTTACCGCTGTTGGTTTGACTGGTTTGCTATCCACTGTGACTGCGAAGTTTTCTTTGGCTGGTGGGTTTTTGTCATCTAGTGATTCACTAAATGGTACGGTTAATGTGGTACCTGTACCATCAACCGTTGGGTCGCCTTTGACTTTTGGTGGTGTGGTGTCTGCTGGTGTGACATTACCTGTACCCACATTACCTGCTTTGTCTTTGGCACCGATGGTGTTGTCAGCTGGGACTTTGCCTGCTGGGATGGTGAAGTTACCATCAGCATCAGAGACGATGGGCTTGCCCTTAGCATCATTGATGGGGTTACCATCTTTATCGGTGATGACAGTGTTAGGATCTGTTTTGCCTGTGATTGAGTTATCAGGTTGACGAGTGGCGTTAACAGTTGGAGCATCAGTATCAACTGTATAGGCTCCTGTGTCTGTGACGGTGCCTGTTTTGTCAGCTTTACTTAGAGTAACTTTGGCAGTGGCGGTATTGTCAGCATCTGTTTTGATGTCAGCAGATGGTACTTGGGCAGTATAGTTACCGTTAGTGCCTGGGGTTGCTTTGTATGGTTTGCCATTGACTGTGACTGTAACGTCTGTGACAGTTTCGCCATTTTGTGGGGTAACTTTGACAACAACAGGAACGGTGGTTTGGTCTGCTTCGGCTTTATTGACAATGTCATCGCCTGCCACGGTGATGGTGATGTCTTTGTCAGTAGTTGTTGGGGTGAAGGTGGTGCTGGGTGCATCTGCTACTGTAGCACTAGAATCACCACTCTTACCATTATTAGTGGTTTGATTGGCAGTCACATCAGAACCATCTTTAACTTTATCAGCTGGAATGGTGATGCTGCCATCATTACCGATGACAACTTTATCATTATTTGATGTCCATTTACCATTGTTATCTTTGTTGGCTGTAACAGTCTGCTCTTTGTTGTCTTCATCTACATAGCTGATCTCAACTTTTGTGGCATCTTTTGCTGGCTTGACTGTTACAGAGCCGTTATTATTGGCAGTAACCTCAGGTTCGGCGATGCTGTCTTTGGCAGTTGTATTTGCTGGGTTACTAATACCCACAGACGTGGTTTGCTGTGCGGTGACTTTTGAGCCATCTTTAACTTTATCAGCTGGAATGGTGATGCTGCCATCATTACCGATGACAACTTTATCATCATTTGATGTCCATTTGCCATTGTTATCTTTGGCGATGGTGGCAGTGTTTTGCTTGCCATCTTCGTCAGTGTAATTGATGGTGACTTTATTTGCTTTATCTGATGGCGTAACTGTCACAGAGCCATCATCGTTGGCATTAATTTCTGGTGATGCAGGTTTGGCAGGTGTGGTGCTATTTTGGTTGTTAACAACCACTGGTACTTTACCACTGTCTTTGGTGCCCACAGTTTGCTCAGCAGTGGCGGTTGAGCCATCTTTAACTTTATCAGCTGGAATGGTGATGCTGCCATCATTACCGATGACAACTTTATCATCATTTGATGTCCATTTGCCATTGTTATCTTTGGCGATGGTGGCAGTGTTTTGCTTGCCATCTTCGTCAGTGTAATTGATGGTGACTTTATTTGCTTTATCTGATGGCGTAACTGTCACAGAGCCATCATCGTTGGCATTAATTTTTGGTGTGGGTGTGGCATTATTTTGAGCGGTTGCTGTACCTTTATCGCTGTCTTTGGTGCCCACAGTTTGGTTGGCAGAGACCTCTGAGCCATCTTTTACGTTATTGTCAGGCAGAATGATGCTGCCATCATTACCGATGACAACTTTATCATCATTTGATGTCCATTTGCCATTGTTATCTTTGGCGATGGTGGCAGTGTTTTGCTTGCCATCTTCGTCAGTGTAATTGATGGTGACTTTATTTGCTTTATCTGATGGCGTAACTGTCACAGAGCCATCATCGTTGGCATTAATTTTGGGTTGTGGTACGCTTGTTTTTGCTCTGTCAGATGCAGGGACACTCTCTTCACGACCTGGATCGGTTTGTGTTGCACTAACATCAGAGCCGTCTGTCACATTGTCAGATGAAATGGTTACAGTGCCTTTGTCTTTGTCTAGGCTAACACCCTTTGGCAGACTTGCGTCAGCCGTCCAAGCACCTTTGTCTTTGGCGATGGTGGCGGTGTTTGATTTGCCGTCTGCATCGGTGTAGCTTACGATAACTTTTGAGCCATTGATAGCGTCATCGCTTGGTTTGATGACAACATTACCAGCATCATCGCCTGTCTTGATGGCCTCTACAACAGGTTTGGCAGATAAAATATCGCTCACGCCTTTGCTGTTATTGGTTGTACCGACATCAGTGGTCTGTTTGGCGGTTACGTTGGTCTTAGAACCTATCGTATTTACAGGAATAACAACCTTACCAGTAGCAGGGTCAATAGTAACACTGTCATCTTTATTGTTATCTATCCAGGCATCAGCTTTGCCATCGCCATTGGTGTCTTTGTGTGTAAATTTGGCAGTAGTAGATACCGTCTGACCTGGTTTGGTATAGGTTACTTCAAGCTCTGTTGCACTCTCATGAGGGGTAACAACAACACCACCATCCATCGTTACAACCTCTGGATTGTGTAGCGTGGCTGTGGCTTCTGTATAATGTTCTTTTTTTGCACTGATGGTAAAATCAGGAAGCTTACCCAATTTGATGCCATTTGCCTCCAAAAGCTGGGCACTAATATTTACCTTACCATCTTTATCTGTAAGAACTGTCTTATTATTTGCATCTTTTAGTTCGGTGCCATTGACAGAGATGATGGCTTGCGATACATTCTGACCGTTGCTGGTTACGGTAAAGTTTAGTGCTTGTGTTGCACCTTGTGCAACTGTATCACTTTGTATGTTTTCAATGTTTAGCGGTTTTTCTTGGGCAGAGGCATTAGCATTATTGTTATTGTCGTTACCTTTATCATCTCTACCAGAGACAACAGCAGCGATACCAGCCAATCCTGCGATACCAACAAGCCATGGCATGACACCAAAACGGCTGCCTTCTTCTGCACCGATCCACCATGGGGCAGGATATCCTTGACCGCCCAAGGCTTGACCTTCGATATCGCCGATGACAAGCTCGGTAACATAGTCCTGAGTTAGACCTGTATCTGGTACATAATAATGATATTGACCACTTTCAGCCTGTCCGATGAGTGCTGATTTGTCATAATCATAGAAGTCTTTGATGATAAGGTCGGATTCTTTGGCATCATCTTCAAAAGAGATGTGCAAATCTTTGCCAACACGTTTGGTTACGATGTGATCAGGAGCGTAACCTGTGGCATCATTGATAAGTTCATAATTGGCATTACGAGTGGCTTTGATGACGGTGGGCTGACCGTCTTTGGTGACAACCTTTGTCTGAGCAATGGTCTGAACGCTGTCATTAACTTTTACACTGATAGATTTCATAAATTATCCTTATATTAAACTACATGATGATTATTGTGATACAACTACGACACGGCGATTTTTATAACGCCCCGCTTGGGTATTGTTGGTTGCAATAGGTTGAGATTCGCCATGACCGATGGTAGATAGGCGAGATTTTTCAATGCCATGATTTTTTATCAACAAATGTTTGACTGTTTTGGCACGACGTTCAGAGAGTTTTTGATTATAACTGGCAGCACCTGTTGAGTCGGTATGCCCTTCAATGGTGGCATTGGTGCTAGGATGCTGTTTTAGAAAATTGGCAACTTCGCTAAGGTCTTTTTGAAAAGATGATTTGACATGACTTTTGTCATGGTCAAATTGGATGGTTAGATTTAAAGTATCAGATTCTGTCTCATAAGACTTATCCATCTGCACCGCATAAGACGACTGATTAGGCTGCACATTAGATGACCAAACAGATGATACATAGGAAGACTGGCTAGGCTGTACGTGTGTCTCTGCCCTTACAGGAATAATTACCAAAGAAGAGGCTTGGGGGGGGTTACTTGTTGCTGGCTGTATTGCACCGAAGCACAGTCATCAGGCTGTGGCAGACGACTAACCTGATGAGCCTGACGGCGTACCCCTTGGATGAGTTCATGAGCCCGATTGGCATTTATCTGCACCAGATTGGCTTTATGATTATTGCCAGCTTGTACCACAAAATATTGTATCTGTTTTGGGCTCAGATGGGTGTGAATGGATTGGGCGGATAAATCGTTGGTTTTTTTGCTTGTGGGGACAGCACTGATTTGAACATCACCTGCACACGCCACACCAAAGACATAGTGTCCATCTTGTAGATTGGATAGGTAACGGTTATTGATGGCAATGTTAGTACCAGACTGTTTAGAATGCTCTACATCGCCAGACGGTCTGATAAATACCAAACCACCAGCATTATCATGTGTGGTTAGATTGACTAGCTCATCTGTCTTACCATAAGATGAGGTATTCCATGTGACTTGATTGTCCAAATGCACATGAGCATGTGCATGAACCGCCATCATCAGCACTGAACCGATGAAAGCTGACTTTTTTAGTTGCATGGCAACTCCTTATCAATGAATAACTACTTGTAACATGTATTTGACATACTCCCACCACTAAGCCAAAGGATACAGTGGGGGAATCTTTGCGACCCATAACAATCCCAACCTAGATTGAATTGTTACCTTTCGCCAGCACACTTACGCTGATAAGTATTATACTGGGGGAACTCTTTACACAGCACTAAGTCCTAGTGCATCAGCTAATGCTTGCTGTTTATGGTTCTTTACCATGTTTTTTACACCTAAATCTTAAAAACATTTGTAGCAGAAAGCATCTGTCTTGACACATTCACATCAATAAATGCCAAATAAAAGATATGATATGAATGTCATGACAAATCCAAGTTCCACAAAATTTCCTTTCGCTCACTTTCACCAAACCCAAAGGTCAAGTTGGAAGATATTGACAACCCATAACATCCTAAGTCTAAGGTTGCGTGCTGTCCTTATCACGTCCATCCAAATGGTATGGATGAAAAAGCATTTATACAGCACTAAATTTTGGCATATTCGCTAAGATTTCAAAGGCTTCTGTATTTATTCAATATTGTATTGTGATGATATTATTGTTGCTTGCACTGTCATCGCAACCATGATGAGGCAGTCTGTCATCATCTCATGTTGTATCAATCTTGTACCTGCATCAATCTTGCACCAATAAAAACTTCTCTGGTCGCAGAACAAGCCAAATCAGTCCCATGGCGGGTTTTGGGTTGTTTTGTTGCACCAATAAGCCCCTAAATCTCAAAACTCCTTTAAAGCTGAGAAAAAAGCTAAAAAATACAAAACCAACATCCATCGTGTTGCAAATAATATACCAAAAAAACGATTGTATATACAACACTTTGGTAGCAAAATTAACTTAAATAACACTTAAATGATACTTAAACGATACAAATAAACCATCTTGACATACTTGACTAAGTTTTGATTAATGACTGATGCAAGTCATTCAATCAGTAGCTGGATATAACGCAAAATATGGTTATAAACAAATACTCCATCCTGATATTTGAGCAAGCAGTTTTGTTTGTTCAGACATCAAGATGGAGCAGAATTTATGAAGAGACTAAGTAGAAATAAGTAAAAATACTGAATACGGATAATAGATAATATATGGAGCTCTTGGCGAGAATTGAACTCGCGACCTCTTCCTTACCAAGGAAGTGCTCTACCCCTGAGCTACAAGAGCAAATGGCTTTGCTAAAAATGGAGCGGGTGGCGGGAATCGAACCCGCACCATCAGCTTGGAAGGCTGAGGTTCTACCACTAAACCACACCCGCATGGGTATTTGGTAGGGAAATATGGTGGTGGGGGAAGGATTCGAACCTTCGAAGCTTTCGCGACAGAGTTACAGTCTGTTGGGTTTGACCGCTCCCCAACCCCACCGAGTGATACAGGCATGTCTTTTAATGGTCTGTTAAAAGATGAAGCCCAATAGATGGGCCCAACCTGAAAGTATTCTTAGGAGTGGTGCCGGCTGCCGGAATCGAACTGGCGACCTACTGATTACAAGTCAGTTGCTCTACCAACTGAGCTAAGCCGGCGATGTTTCCTAAGTGGTGCGTATGATATCATAATTTTTCATTTGTGCAAGTATTTTTTTAAAAATTTTTGCAATTATTTTAAATTATTTTATAAGTCATTGTTTTTTATATTGATTGACTCTTGGATTGAGTGTTGGTTTTTCTTCATATACATGCCTGTTTGTTTTTATATCAACCAAATATAAAACAAAAAAAATCTGCTGATTTGAGGTGATTTGACAAAAACCATTTGCAATTTATCCTAAATTTTTGTAAATTAGCTAAATTAGCCAAAAACCATTTTAACTCACTTTTTTAAGGATAAAAACCATGCCTGCCCTACGAGACGACATTGACCCACAAGGACTTTTGGAGTATTCGGTGGTCTACACTGACCGAACATTAAACCACATGTCCGCCGAATTTCAAAATGTGATGAAAGAGTTATCCGCCACATTAAAGGGGCTTTATCATGCTGACAGCGTGGCCATCATCCCAGGTTCTGGCACATCAGGCATGGAAGCGGTCGCTCGCCAGCTTGCCACCGATAAAAATGTGGTGGTTGTACGAAATGGCTGGTTTAGCCATCGTTGGGTGCAGATTTTGGAACAGGGACGCATCGCCAACACAACGCACGTTTTTAATGCCCAAATCCACGGTAGCCCTGCCACATTCTCCCCTGCCAATATTGATGAGGTTACCGCTTTTATTCGCCAAAATCGCCCAAACGTGGTATTCGCTCCACACGTTGAGACCGCCTCTGGCATGATGTTATCAGATGGATATGTCAAAGCACTTGGGCAGGCGGTGCATGATGTGGGTGGGATTTTGGTGATTGACTGTATTGCATCAGGCTGTGTGTGGCTTGACATGAAAGCATTGGGCATTGATGTGTTGCTCTCTGCCCCACAAAAAGGCTTGTCTAGCACGCCTTGCTGCGGGCTTGTGATGATGTCTGGGCGTGCCATGGAGTTGGTACAAAGTAGCAATTCTACAAGTTTTGCCTTGGATTTAAAGGCGTGGGCAAATATCATGACCGCCTATGAAAATGGCGGACACGCCTATCATGCCACCATGCCCACAGACGGACTAAGACAGCTAAGAGACACCCTAAATGAGTGCCAAGCGATGGGATTTGATAAGCTAAAATCCGCCCAAATAGAGCTAGGATGTGCTGTTTTGCAAGTGCTAAACGATAAGGGCATCATCAGCGTGGCGGACAAAGACAGTCAAGCGATGGGTGTCATCGTCTGCCATGCTCCCAATGATGACATACACAAAGGGGTGGCATTCGCCAAAGTCGGTGTGCAAATTGCAGGAGGCGTACCGTTACAGGTGGGCGAACCATCTGACTATAAGAGTTTTAGGATTGGGTTATTTGGGCTTGATAAATTAAGTGATGTATCAGGCACGGTGGCACGATTTAGACAAGCGTGTGATAAGATTTTTTGAGTATTAAATCAACTTTCTAAACAGATAAACACAAAAACTTGCCATCATCTCAAAACTCTTTTGTGCCTTTAACGCTGTTTTTCGGTCAAGTTTGGCTTTGTAGGTGTAGGGGGTCATGTCTATCAAATCACTCAGACTTTGACTATTAAGAGATAAATCTGTGTCTATTTGCCACTGATTTATCAGCTCAAACTCTGGGGCAAGCTCATCTATGACTTTGGTAGGGTTGTGCACATTAACGGTCTCAAAAAGCCACTCACGCATGGTGTATAAGTGCATCGGAGCTGGCACAGCCACAAGCAGATGACCATCTGATTTTAACACTCTTAGCATTTGTGTCTTTGGCAAAGGGGCAAATAGACTGGTGCAAATATCCATAGAGCCATCCGCCACAGGTAATAATGCCCCTGTACCAACTACCCAAATAAGATTATTAGCGATTTTAGTGTTCTTGTAAGTTTTGGATGCTGTGATGATGGCAGTTTTGGCGATGTCTAATCCGATGACGTGGGCGGTGCGTGCCATACAAGCGGTATAATAACCCTCACCACAACCGATGTCTAACACCGATGTTGGGGCAAACTCGTCAATCACTTGCCCGACCTTATCCCTTAATGGTTCATAAAATCCGCCTGCCAAAAACCGCCTGCGAGCCTGTACCGATATATTGGTATCGCCTGCGGTGTGGCTGTTTTTGTGCTGAACCACGTGTAGGTTAATATAGCCGTCCTTGCTCACATCATAGCTGTGGCGGTTTTGGCAAGTGTAAGTTTTGCCTTGTAAGTTTAAGTCGGTGTGGCAAATGGGGCAGATGAGCATGAGCAAGTCTTATTTTTCTAAAAGTTTTCTTAATAATTCAATTTCTTTGTCTTTTTGGGCAAGCAATTCATCTTTATGGGCAATGATAAGTTCTAATTTTTCTATTTCATACTGATTACCATAACATTTATTTGCATAATTTCCGTTATTATCGCCAAATAGTACATTTAAATCCTTTCCTTGTTTTAATAAATCTACAATGTCAATATTAAATACATTGGCAATTTGTTGCAAATGTTCAACATTTAATTTACTTTCGCCCCTTTCTAGTTTGGCATATCCGTTTTTGGACATTTGCAATTTTTCTGCCATTTGTTCTTGGGTAAGATGATGTTCTTTTCTAAGATTGGCAAAGTTTTTGGCGATGTCCATAAGTTACCTTTTTGTGGGTTTTGTGATAAAAAGTGGGTGTGAAAAGTCGGGTTTGTTGGTGGATTTAATACACATTACAACTTAGAATGATAACGCATTTTTGTATTTTTGGCAATTTATTTTTAAAGGATGGAATTATGGTATTACCAGTATTGGCGTGGGGTGCGATTGCACTGGTGGGTGCGGTAGCAGGCGGAGCTTATACTTACAGCAAATGGTGGGACGGAAAGTCCATTGCGGTTTTGGGTGGGCGTGGCACAGGCAAAACCACTTTGCTTAATTATTTTGCTACCGAAGAAGTCATCACCACTTATGAACAAACTGACACTAAGCAACGCTATTCTGGCATGACGGTTAAAATAAATAATTTAACACTTAAAATTAAAGGAGGGTACGATATTGGCGGCTCATCTATCAATCACGGTACTTGGCGAGAGCAGATTGATAATTCTGATATTGTTTTTTATATTGTTGATATTAGCCGAGTGATTGGGCAAGCAAAAGATGAACAATATATAAATAATACCCTAAATGACATAGAAGCAATTGCAAATAAAGTAAGTAATCGCAAGGAAAAAATGCACATTATTATTTTGGCAACCCACGCCGATAAATGCTCTGCATTTCATAAAGATAAACAAGCCTTTGAAAAGAAAGTGGCACGCTCACAAGTGATTGAAACCGCTGAAATTGCCTTCGGTGGTACGAATTATTGCAAGGTAATTATTGGCTCTTTAAAAGATACCACAGAAGCCGAAAAACTTGTCAAAAACATATTGTCATCTATTAATAACTAATGGGAGAATGTAATGTCAAAATTTAGTCCTTTTTATATTTATACCCAATCTTTGGACAATACTTCCCAAGATTTGATGTATAAAATCTCACAAGACAGCACCATTAAGGCTGAACAAATCACAGATTTACCAACAGCTCAATCAATTATGCAAGACATAAATGATGTTGCCACAGACATTAATCTAAAAAATTTACTTGCAAATAACAAAATTATTGAAAAAATAAAGCAACATTCACCAATTTCAGAAAAGACATTGCCGCCTATCTTTATTAAAAAGAATCAAGTTGTCATTAAATTAAAAACAAAAGATGTTGATAATCTTAACCGACATTCTCCTATCTTGATTTTTTTTACCCTACCTCACGATAAAAACTATAAAGGGTGTGTAAAATATATTTCAAATGGGCTGGTTGAATTTTGCAAAATTACAGACAGACACCCAAATGATGGGATTTTAAAGTTCATTGAATTTCTACCCTTAGATGATTTAATTTCTAGCGGTGGCAATTTTTTGTCAAAAAAAATAACCAAGATGGCAATCGTGGTACTTATCGCCACTATCATTTTGATTATTTTAAAAAATTGTATTTCCCCCACTCCCAACTCCACACAAGAGATTGATTCATCAACACAAGAGATTGATTCATCAAGGGCAAATTACAATTCGCCCCTACCTCCCGAAAAATAATTATAGAATAATCAATAAGTTAACATTTTAAGTTGAGAGTGAGATATTTCTTAATTTATCAAGGAATTAAATATGTTTTATCATGATTTAGATGATTTACCAGCCCAATATCCAGAGCATTTAATTTTAATTGACGAAAGCCAGTTTAATGAATTAAAGCAAGATAAAAAAAATAGTGGTTTTTTGCTTGCAAAGGACAAGCATTATTTGATTGTCCCAAGCATTCAAGAGGCACAAAACCACCCTATAACCAAAGAATTGATAAATCAAAATAATTTAAAGCCAAATACGCTACTTCTATTGAATGAAAATGAAGGAGCGAAACGCTATTTGCCTTACGATGTGCTTATAGAAAAAAGTCTTGAATTTCAAATGCTCCAATTTACAGAGCTTTGTCAGCATTTGGGGGCAAAAAAAGTGGAGCTTATTTATGAAGCAAGTTCCAATGAAAAGTCCAAGACTTCTGCCGAAGCGAGTGCTACGATTAAGAGTGCAAATATGGGTGCGGGAGCAAGCCATCAAAACGAATCATTAAATAATGCAAAGACAAGAAAATCAAGTACTTTTGATGGCAAACATATAGACCTTACTAAGGCAGAAGAGTTGATGAAAACGGGCATTTTTGATGGTAATAATCCAGTAATTGCTTTTTATAATACCGCTAGAAACCAAACCAATAAAATGCAAACACAACATATTGAATTTTCTGCCAGTCAAAAACTGACCAAGCAGCTAAAAGCATTTGCCAATGCCGATGTGCCATTTTTAAAAACAATTGCCAATGCTGAATTTGAAAGAGAAGTTGAGCAAGTGCAATCTTGGAGGGTGGCTTATAAGGTTGAATTTTAAATGGTTTTAAGATAAAAGCATATTATAAATATGCTTTTTACTGTTTATTACGCCAAAATCAATGCTCCCTCGTACTTCTAAACTCCACCTCAGGATACCGCTCCTGCATGAGTTGTAAATTGACACGACTGGGGGCAAGATAAGTCAGATAACCACCACCGTCTACCGACAGCTGGTCGTGGGCTTTTTTCTTAAATTTTTCAAAAGCGACCTTATCATCAGAGTAAACCCATCGCACCGTTGCAATGCTAATCGGTTCAAAGGTGCATTGTACTTTATATTCTTCTAATAATCTGTGTGCCACCACCTCAAATTGTAGCACGCCCACCGCCCCCAAAATCAAATCGTTGTTGATTTGGGGCATAAATACCTGAGTTGCCCCTTCTTCGGAAAGTTGTTGCAAGCCCTTTTGTAATTGCTTGGATTTCATCGGGTCTTTTAGCACCACACGGCGAAATAGTTCAGGGGCAAAGTGCGGGATGCCTGTAAAATTCAAAGTCTCGCCACTCGTGAAACTATCGCCAATTTGTATCGTGCCATGATTGTGCAGACCGATGATATCACCAGCATACGCCTCATCTAGCGTCTCACGGTCGCCTGCCAAAAACATGAGAGCGTCCGACACTCGCACTTCTTTGCCAAGACGCACATGGTTCATTTTCATGCCACGCTCGTATTTGCCCGAACACACTCGCATAAAGGCGACACGGTCTCGGTGCTTAGGGTCCATGTTGGCTTGAATTTTAAAGACAAAACCTGTAAAGGCAGGTTCGTCCGCTTTTACCGTCCGCTCTATTGCCACATGGTCTTTTGGGGGCGGTGCGTATTGGGTCAGCACGTCCAAAATCATGTTTACGCCAAAGTTACCCAACGCCGTACCAAACAGCACAGGTGTTTGTCGCCCTGCCAAAAATTCACGCTCATCCCAATCTTCATACGCCATTTGGGCAAGTTCAATGTTTTCTATAAATTCATCCCACAAAATCTGCCCAAGCCTGTCCTTAATGTCAGCATGGTCATAGCCATCTTTACTCTCAATCTCTACAATTTGTGAACCAAAGCCTTTTTTATAAAAGTAAGTCTTGTTATCCACAAAACTATATACCCCCACAAAGTCCTGACCCATACCAATGGGATAAGCAAAAGGCACGCATTTGATTTTTAGGACACTTTCAATCTCATCAAGCAAGGCAAGCGGATTTTGAATCTCACGGTCAAGTTTATTGACAAATGAGATGATGGGCGTATCACGCATGCGACACACCTCCATAAGCTTAATCGTCCGCTCCTCAACGCCCTTAGCACCGTCAATCACCATAAGGGCAGAGTCCACAGCGGTCAGCGTGCGGTAAGTATCTTCTGAAAAATCGGCGTGTCCTGGGGTATCTAGCAGATTAACCACATGATTTTTATAGGGAAATTGCATGACTGATGTCGTGATAGAGATGCCACGCTCTTGCTCCATGCTCATCCAATCGGATGTGGCGTGGCGGTCGGCTTTGCGTCCACGCACCTCGCCTGCTACCTGAATTGCCTTGCCCCAAAGCAGTAGCTTTTCGGTCATGGTGGTTTTACCAGCGTCGGGGTGGCTGATGATGGCAAAAGTTCTGCGAGCCTTTATTTCATTGGTTAAATTGGTTGTCATTGCTTGCCTTTTTGTATTATGCACACGTTTATGTACAAATATATTTTGAGTAAAATGGGATAAAATTTGGCATATTATATATCAAAACACACTTTCTTAACACACAAAAAATAACCCCCATCTTGTGATGGGGGCAAGGCATAATCTTTATGGGCAATTTAAACACACACCATCATAACCCACTGATGGACACCTAGATTCGCACCCAAACCTTAATCAAAGAGCATCTCATCAATGGTCATCGCCTCACGGATTTTGTCCATGGCATTTTTTTCAATCTGACGCACACGTTCAGCTGAAATGTTATAGACCGCTGCTAAATCGTGCAAGGTAGATTTTTGGTCAGCAAGCCAACGCTGCGTGATGATGTCCCGAGAACGCTCATCTAAGCCATCCATTGCTTCTTTTAGAGCAGTGGTTGTATTTTCTTCCCAGTCAGCATCTTCAACCATCTCAGCAGGATTAACCCCATCTTCTAAGAAAAGCTGGGGAGCATAACGCCCATCTTCATCATCAGAATCTTGCAACTCAAAGGAGGCGTCATAACTGGTCAAACGTGATTCCATTTCTAGGACTTGCTTGACCGTAACGTTTAGGTCTTTGGCGATGGCTTCGGCCTCTTCTAAGCTAAGCTGATTGCTTGATTTTTTAAGGCTACGCAAGTTAAAAAACAGCTTACGATGTGCTTTGGTAGTGGCAACCTTGACAATACGCCAATTTTTGATGACAAATTCATGAATCTCCGCCTTAATCCAATGCACAGCAAAGCTCACAAGACGCACGCCCTTAGTGGGGTCAAAGCGTTTGACTGCTTTCATTAACCCCAAATTACCCTCTTGAATCAAATCCGCCTGCGACAGACCATAGCCTGAATAACTGCGTGCGATGTGTATCACAAAACGCAAATGACTCATGACCAACAGGCGTGCCGCTTCTACGTCGCCATCTTGATAATACCGTTTAGCAAGCTCTCGCTCTTCATCTGGGGTTAAGATGGGAATGTGATGCACAGTATTGATATATGCCCCCAAATTTACCCCAGGGGCGGTTAAATTGGTGGGCATGGCAGGCACCAAATCCTTGGTAGCAACCTCATGGTGTGGCATGGCATTTAAAGCGTTATCTGTTTGATTGGCAAAGACGGGGGTAAGTGCTTCATTCTCATTTGGCTCATCTGTTTTATCTTCACCATCTAAATATCCATCCAGCTCATCATCAGGCTCATCAAAACCATCTAATCCATCCAACTCATCGGACAGCTCACCAGAGAAACCATCAAGTTCATCCATCTCATCACTTAATTCATCTAACGTATCAGGTGCGTCAAAATCACGCCCATCGGCATAATCACCGCCATAATCGTCAAAGTCATCAAAAGTGTCATAATCATAATTTTTGGGCATGCTTTTTATCTACCAATTATCTACCAATGAATCATCAGTTTAAATATTGCCCCATTTTAAGCTGAAATCTACTCAAATGCTAGCGGTTTTTACACCTTTTTGGTAATCAAAAAGTGAAAGATTGTATCTGTTTGTCCATACGTCCACGTCTTGACCGCCAGTTTGTTTTTATGGCAATAGGCCACAATGTCAGTTTGTGAATTTTTATCGGTGGCAAGCAAATACAAGGCTTGCCCCATCGCAACATGTTTTAAGGTAACTTTTGCTTTTAATAAAGGCATGGGACAAGACAGACGACGTGCATCAAAAAAATGACTGACACACATCACATCATCGGCATGTATCAAATGCTCACTTAGGGCAAAATACAAAGCATCACTCACGTTGGCATCATCTGCCACATCAGCAGGGACAATGTCATTCATAAAATCAAAAACAGCAGATAAATCGGTCATGATAGTGGTTCAAGCGGTCAATGGCAATGGCTAAAATGGTTCTTAAAATGGCTCTTAGAGCACTTTCATCATGGGGATAAATCAAAACTTTACAAGAGAGTTATCAAAGCAAATTTCCACTCGCCCCAATTTAAATGAATACAAGTTTAAATGAACGTAAGTGATGCGGTTTGTTTGTTTGTTATTTTTCATATTCTCTAAAAGCAAGCAGCTCTGATTGTTTGGGATTGAACTTTTAAAATCGCCCTACCGTTTAACAGACATTTTTCATGACAAAATGACAAATAAAACATAAATACATTTCAATTCAATAAAACCCATACGTTTACAAAAATATTGATAAAAATAACGCAGACTCGCTAAAATTTTGACAAAATTTGACCAAAATTCTGATAAACTTGACATCTTAGTGATTTGCCAATCATTTAACATCTAATTTAATAATTTGTTTTTTAATATCAATTTTTTAATATCAATAGAGGACAATTCATGAGTTTATTGCAAAACATCATCGCTCAGGTCGCCCAAAGCACACTCAATCAAAACACACCAACTGGCGGTCAGCCCCAGCAACAAAACAGTGCAATCGGTACACTGCTAGGTAGCGTACTTGGCAGTCAGACCCAACAAAATACCACATTAAGTGGTGTGCTTGGGCAGGTTTTGGGCAATTCCCAACAAACCCAAAATGGGCTAAGCGGTGTGTTAGGCTCACTCTTAGGAGGCGGTCAAACTCATCAAAACATACCTGCCAGAGATTTGGGCAGTGTGTTGGGGCAAATACTTAGCAGTCAATCCGCCGAGCAAAAAGGTGGATTTAACAAAAATACCCTGCTTTTGGCACTCATTCCCATCGTGCTCGGTTATATCCAAAAAAATGGGGGTCTGTCAGGCGTGCTTGCCAAATTTCAAGGCAGTGAACTGGCAAGCAAAGCCCAATCGTGGATAAACAACGACACAGCCAATGATGGACTAAACCCCCAAGACGTGGTAGAACTGTTTGGCAAAGATGAGATTAACCGTGTCTGCCAGCAAACAGGAGCCAGCCAAACACAAGTTTGTCAAGGCATTGCCGAGCTACTGCCACAGGTCATGAATGACCTAACCCCTAACGGCAACCTAGCCACCGAAAGCGAGGCTAATGCTGAGATTAATCAAATCTTACAGCAGGTAGGCATCAATCGCCAACAATGAGCCAAACCCATCAAAACCTAAAACCACAAAGAGTGTCATATGACACTCTTTTTATGGCAAATAATGACTTTGCCAGTTTATAAAAATGGTAACTCATACGCAGTATTTACAAATACCAATAATCATGACATAATTATTTATAAAGACACCCTTTAAATAACCATACATATGTTATAATTAAGAGAATAAAAATTAAGTGAGTAAATTAGTCATTTTAAGGCTCGTTATAAGTTAGTTTTTGATTAAACACACAATACCACTTTAATACCACTTTAATGCTTGATATATTTATTTACAAATAAATACCAATAACATCCAATCACACCAAAGATACAATCCCATGATAACCATACTAGCCGATGAAAATATTACCCATTTGGACGATTATTTTTGCCATGATAATATTAAACTCATCAAATTAAAAGGGCGTGAAATTAGCCAATCCGTCATTGACAACCATAATCCAACTGCTTTGCTCATTCGCTCGGTAACCCCCATCAATTCAAATACCATCACAAACCCTAAAAACATCAAATTCATCGGATCGGCAACCATTGGTACAGACCATGTAGATAATGAATTTATTCATTCAAACAATATCCACTTTGCCAATGCCAAAGGTTCAAGCAAACATTCAGTTGCTCAGTATGTCATTACTGCCATTTTAAGCAAATTTTCCAATTTTTTACATAAAAAAATCACAATAGGCATTATAGGTTTGGGTAATATCGGGGGAACACTCGCCCAATACGCCAAAGAGCTGGGCTGGCAAATATTAGGGTATGACCCTTATTTGCCAATATCGGATACTAATAACAGCAGTTTTGATGAATTATTAAAAAATAGTGACATCATCTCCATTCACACACCATTAACCAAAACAGGCAGTCATCCCACCCATCAATTATTTAACCAATCCATTTTTAAACAATTAAAAAATCATGCCATCTTAATCAATACCGCTCGAGGTGAGATTATTCATCAAGATGATTTATTATGGGCGATAAACAATAAAAACATTAGCGTGATATTAGACGTTTTTCCTTTTGAACCGATGATTGATAAAATATTGTTAGACAAACTCACCATTGCCACATCTCATATTGCAGGCTATACCCTAGATGGCAAACTGCGTGGTACAGATATGGTTTATCAGGCATTTTGTGAATGTTTTAATTTACCTATTTTACAGAGTATGAATGATTTAATGCCAACCAATAATTATCATTGGCAAATATTAAAAAATGAGCTGTTAAATGGTGATACTCATCATTTAAAAATTTATTATGACATTTTAAAAGACGACAATCATTTACGTAAAATTTGTGCTGATAAAGTACATGGGGCAGATTTTGATGAATTAAGAAAACAATATGAACTAAAAAGAGAATGGCTTTATGATTAATACCGATTATCGCCCAAGCATGACATTAGACATTGCCATAAATAAAGCCCAAATGATTGCTGATATTCGTCAGTTTTTTGGCAATCGGGGCGTATTAGAGATTACCACACCCATATTATCCAATCACGGCAATACTGACATATTTATAGAAAGCGTGAGTGCCAATTTTAAGCAATATGGTAAATTAAAAACAGGTTATCTACACACATCACCAGAATTTGCCATGAAACGAGTATTGGCAGAGTATCAAATACCAATTTATCAGATTTGTCAGGTATTTCGTGATAATGAAAAAGGAGATAAACACAATATAGAATTTACCATGTTAGAATGGTATCGCCCTGATTTTAATTTGGCTGATTTGGCAAATGAATTAAATGCACTCATCAGTGTGGCACTTCATAAAAATCTGCCCTTTAAAACTTATCGCTACGCCCAAGCCTTTAATGACATGCTTGGCATTCACCCTTTTTGTGCTGATATTGACACATTGCAACAAGTTGCCCTAGCACAGGGCATTCATCTGAACATGGGTAATGACAGACAAGGTTGGCTTGATTTGCTATTTTCTCATGTGATAGAGCCGACTTTGGGGCATGATTTACCAACACTCATCACAGATTATCCTGTGGCAACAGCATCCTTGGCGAAAGTTACAAGCGATGTGGATGGCTATGATGTTGCCAAACGCTTTGAACTGTATATCAACGGCATAGAGATTGCCAATGCCTATGATGAACTTACCAGTGGCGATGAACTATTCAAACGATTCACACAGGACAATCATGAGCGAGAAAAGTTGGGTTTACCGGTCATTCCCATTGACATGAATCTTATCCGAGCATGTGATGATTTACCGCCATGTAGTGGCATTGCTTTGGGGATTGACCGCTTATTTATGGTGCGTGAAAAACTCTCTGACATCAGTCAAGCGGTCATGATGATGACAGACAGAGCATGACTGTGAGAATATGGCTACTTATCATTTGATTCCTGTAACCATCTTGCCTGCTCTTTGGTCGGCGTAAAACACTCCCACAGGTCAGGGCGACGGGTTTTGGTACGTTTGACCTGCTCTAAAAAACGCCATTTAGCAATGTTAGCATGATGACCTGACAGCAATACATCAGGGACTTTTTTATCCTTAAAAATCAATGGCTTGGTATAGTGAGGGCAGTCTAGCAGTCCATCAACAAAACTGTCCTCCATGGCAGATTTGTCATCATTTAACACGCTTGGCAAACGACGAATGACGCTGTCCATCAATACCATCGCAGGCAATTCACCCCCTGTCAGTACATAATCACCAATGGAAATCTCACCATCAACATAAGCACTAAGTAGCCGTTCATCAATCCCTTCATAACGCCCACAAAGCAGTATCATACCATCTTGCTCGCTACATCTTAGCACCGTCTGTTCATCCAATGTCTTGCCCTGTGGCGACAGATAGATGACAGGACAAATGGGGTTATCCTTGCCTGCACTTGCAAAATACTCGTCAGCCAAAGCCTTGGCATATAATATCGCCCGTTCCAATGGTTCAGCCAACATAACCATGCCCGGTCCACCACCAAAGGGACGCTCATCAATACGCCGATAATTGTCCGTGGTAAAATCCCTAGGATTAACAATGTGTATCACCACCTGCCCACGCTCCACGGCACGCCCTGTAATACCAAAATCTGTGGTTGCTTCAAACATCTTGGGTAAGATACTAATAACTACAAAAAACATCATTCACCTTTGCTGACCGAACTTTTTGGTAAAGCCATCCAACACACAAGATGGTACAAATTTTGAGACATCACCGCCGAGTTTGGCAACTTCTCGCACAAGCGTGGATGAGACAAATGAGTATTCTTGGGCAGGGGTCAAAAATACCGCCTCAAAGCTCTCATCTAAGCTACGGTTCATGTTAGCAAGTCCAAATTCATACTCAAAATCACTCACCGCACGCAGTCCACGAATGATTGCCACCGCCTTTTGTTCTTTAACAAAATCCACGAGCAAGCCCTCAAAACCGACCACCGATACACGGTCATTATCCTTAAAAATCTCCTGCACCAGTGCCACTCGTTCATCAAAACTAAATAATGGTTTTTTGTGATGAGCGAACGCCACCGAGATGACAACCTCATCAAAGATTTTTAAGGCACGATTAGCAAGGTCAATGTGTCCGTTGGTGATGGGGTCAAAGGTACCAGGGTATAGGGCTTTTTTTGGTGTCATGGTTTTTGATATATTGACAAAAATGATTTTAAAAAATGCTTATAGTAACAAATTTTTGACGCTTTGGGGATTTTATTTTAAATTTTTGCACATAACACACAAAAAGCATAAAAAGAAAAAGCCGAACCAATGTCCGACTTTTTGTGTTTGGTTAGCGTTTGGCAAAGCCCTGCGATTGTAAATATTCTAGCATAAACGGACGCACCTCCCCACCAAAGGTTTTGGCAATTTGTTCTACCCAGTCAAGCTCTAAGCCACGGTCAGCATAGTAGTCCCTCACTTTGTCATTATAAGATGATAACACATCATCGCTTGGGGTTTTATAGGTGTCGGTTGAGACGATGACATCAAGCGGTAGGCGTGGTCGCTGAGATTGATTGATTTTGGCGGTTTGGTCAGGATGCCCCAAACACAGCCCAAATAGTGGCACAACATGCTTTGGCAAAGAGAGCAATTCACTGGCTCGTTTAATATCATTACGCAGTGAACCAATATACACCCCACCCAACCCAAAACTCTCAGCAGCTGCCAGCATGTTTTGAGCCATGAGTGCTGAGTCAATCACTCCAATAAGCATTACCTCTGTCCAGTCGGTATTGACATCAGCAAGGGCGTGATGACGATAAGCATCCATACAAAATACCAGATATTCAGCACAACTCTCAACATAGTCATGCCCCAAACGTTTGCCTTGTGAGAGCAGTTCGTTGTATTTGTCCTCGCTTAGGTTATTAGAGATTTGACGAAACGCCGTCCGCTTTGCTTTATCACGCACACGCACCACACTCGCCGCTTGTAGATAACTTGATGTAGAGACAGCACGCCCTGCCTCCAAGATGGCATTTAGCATGTCATCAGAGATTGGTTCATTGGTATATTTACGCACCGAGCGATGATTTAGTAAGGTTTGTAGGGTTGGCTGTGAGTTTAGCATATCAAATCCTGTGATGATAAATTTACCCCATCTTATCAAGTATTAACCCCAAAGGCAAATGCTGTTTTATTAGACAAATGTAACATGGGCATGGGTTTGTTTGTAATTATTTGGCAAATCTCTTATAATGGACGCATGAACAGCACTAGGAAAATAAACATGGCAAAAAAACCCTCAAACCAAATCTGTGCCAACAAGAAAGCTCGCCACGAATATTTTATTGAGGAGACCTTTGAGGCAGGTCTGTCGCTTGAAGGTTGGGAGGTCAAATCAATACGAGCAGGCAAAATGGCAATCACAGATGCTTATGTGATTTTTAAAAACGGCGAAGCATTTTTGTTTGGGGCTCACATTCAACCCCTGCTAAGTAGCTCTACGCACATCAACCCTGACAATATCCGCACTCGTAAATTACTGCTGCACCGCAAGCAGATTGATAAACTCTTTGGCATGGTCAACCAAAAAGGTTATGCCGTTATTCCTCTGTCATGCTACTGGAAAGGCAGTCGTGTCAAATGTGAAATTGCCCTAGCCAAAGGTAAAAAGCTCCATGATAAACGAGCCACACTCAAAGAACGTGATTGGCAGATGGATAAAAAACGTGGCTTTAAAGTAGATATGAGATAAGGGTATGCTGCCATTTATGACGTGCTTGCTCTTTATCAAACAATTAAGACCAAACAATGACAAATTAAAATTTAGAGACTTATAAGATAAACCCCAACTCATTGAATCATTGAACCACACCCCAAAAGGTCAGGCATCTAACTTTTGGAGTGTGGTTCATATTCTGTTGGGATTTTTAAATCACTTCTTTTTGGCAGGGCCTAACAGCATGCCCATTTGGCGACCTTCTACCTTAGGAGCTTGCTCAACGCTGGCAATCTCTTCGGTATCTTTGATAATACGTTCAAGCTGAGCTCTTCCAATCTCTTGATGGCTCATCTCACGACCACGGAAACGAATGGAGACCTTGACTTTATCTTTATCCTCCAAAAACTCAACGATTTTACGCAATTTGACTTGATAATCTGCCTCTTCTGTACCAGGGCGTAGCTTGATTTCTTTAAGCTGAGTCTGTTTTTGATTCTTTTTGGCTTCTTTTGCCTTTTGTTTTTGATCGTACAAATACTTTTTGTAATCCATAATTTTGGCAACAGGTGGCTTGGCATCTGGAACGAGTTCCACCAAATCCAAATTGGCCTCTCTTGCCTTTTCTAGGGCTGTTTTTAGATTGACAACACCAAGCATTTCGCCATCTTCTTTGACTAAGCGAACTTCTCTGGAACGAATGTCTTCATTGACATTTAGACGGTTTGACGGTTTAATGGGTCATACTCCAAATAAAAAGATAGACCCTTATTTTACTTAAAAATGACGGGGATTTCAAGGGGTTTTTAATGCCTGACTTCAATAACTAACCTTTGTCTTGCCAATTCATTAATTAACTCATCAAGATGACTTTTATTGATGCCATCCAAGTTTGCGTCCCATTCATCAAGAATGATGACATCAACATCGCTTTTATTATTATTAATTTGCATTAATTGAGATGATAATTTTTGACCTGTGGATTTTTTATGATTTTGATGAAAAAATAAATCATGGCTGACAGGCAAATAAAAAGCCCTATTTGATAATAATGTTTTTAAATACAACAAAAAACTGCTTTTACCTGCCCCATTACGCCCTTTAATCGTCATTCTGCCATTTTTTGGCAAATGATTTAAATCAAAATCACTCAATGGCATGTTATTAATAAAAATCTCTTTAAAGTTAATTCTGCTTAATATGTCAATATCAGGCATATTTAACGAATTTTGCAAACCAACAAATCTGGCTTTAATGCCAGAAAAATTGGTTTGGTGAAAAACAAGTGCCTGACCCATTTGCAATAGCTGTATTTGTCTTGGTAATGTTGCAACCAACAATGATAAAAATACATAATCATTGTGGTGTTTGATAAATAAATAAACAATAAAGCCCAATACAGGAATCATAAACAAAATCATACCAAAACTAGAAATTAATTGATTGAATGATTGGCTGTGAATATGATATTTTTTTGAGCGGTTAAAATTATTTTTATAAATACGGTTAAAAATACCCATATTATATTGATTATAAATAATTACATTGTCCCAAATTTTATTTAAAATGGCAATAAAATATATTCTGGATTTTTGAGATATTTTTGACATCTTAGATATTTGATTTTTATGGTAAAAAATAAAAAATTCCACCAATAAAAATCCAACGATATACGCCACCAATAAATCATAATCAAGAAAAAATCCCAAGATTAAGATATTAATCAATAAATTTAAAATCAGTGCCACGCCATCAAATGCAAAGTCCAGCATGTCATCTATCACTGATTTACCCTCTTGACTGACAAAAACGGTGCTTTGGTCTTTTAGTTCTTTATTATTAAGCAAGACAGCTTTGCCAAAAAAAGTTGTCGTAAATTTTTGCACATAATTATTTAGTAGGTCAAATTTTGATTTTTCTAAATAAATGGTTGCAAAATAAGCAGGGATATAAACAATGATTAACGATAAAACAAAACCAGCTAAATTTAGCAAAAAATCATCATTTTTAGCAATGTCTATGGCAAGATTTGCAATAAAATAGGTGGATAAGCCAACAATCATTTGTTGAATGAGTAAAAAAATAAAGCAAAGACATAATGATGGTGTGATGATTTTCATGATATCCATAAAGATAAATGGAAAGACAAATGGAAAGACAAATGGGTTGTCAACAAAATAATTTCGTTAAACATGGTTTTAAAAAAATCCATTCAATGTTTTGAATGGATTTTTCTTAATAAACTTATTCTGTTTACAAATTTAGCCGACCTTTTTTCTCAATCGCCCCATCTAATATTTTGATAAAGTCGTCAAGGTTCATACTGCCTAAGTTATCGCCCGTGCGAGTACGCACATTGACCGTACCACTCTCCACTTCTTTATCACCCAAAATCAGCATGAACGGAATGCGTTCTAAGGTGCGTTCACGGATTTTAAAGCCAATTTTTTCGTTACGCAAATCACTGATGGCACGATAGCCTTTGGTGTTTAGCTTGCTAACCACATCGCCCACGCTGTCAGCTTGCTTGTCGGTGATGTTCATTACAACCACTTGTTGGGGGGCAAGCCATGCTGGGAAGAGACCTGCATAATGTTCAATCAAAATGCCAATAAAGCGTTCAAATGACCCTAAAATCGCACGGTGGAGCATGACAGGGCGTTCACGCTCGCCTGATTCTCCCACAAACTCAGCGTCCAAGCGTTCAGGTAGGTTAAAGTCCAGCTGTAATGTGCCACATTGCCAAACCCGTCCGATACAATCTTGTAGGCTAAACTCAATCTTAGGACCATAAAACGCCCCTTCGCCTGCTTGTAGCTCCCAGTCAAGCCCAGCGTTATCTAGGGCGTCGGCTAGGGCTTGTTCTGCCAAGTCCCACAACTCGTCCGCCCCCACCCGTTTTTCTGGGCGAGTGGACAGCTTCATTTGAATGTGGTCAAACCCAAAGTCTTTATACACATCAAGGGTAAGTTTGATAAAATTAAGGGCTTCTGAGCGAATTTGGGCATTGGTGCAAAATATATGGGCATCGTCTTGGGTAAAGCCACGCACACGCATGATGCCATGCAAAGACCCTGATGGCTCGTTGCGGTGGCATGAGCCAAACTCAGCCAAGCGTAGGGGCAAATCACGGTAGGATTTTAAGCCTTGATTAAACACCTGCACATGACAAGGGCAGTTCATCGGTTTGATGGCGTAATCTCGTTTTTCACTGGCGGTGGTAAACATCATCTCGCCATAGTTATCCCAATGCCCTGATTTTTCCCATAAGCTTCTGTCCACAATTTGCGGGGTTTTTATTTCAAGATAGCCGTTGTCTTTTTGTACTTTTCGCATATATTGTTCAAGTACTTGCCAGATTGTCCAACCATTGGGATGCCAAAACACCATGCCGGGGGCTTGCTCTTGCATGTGAAATAAGTTCAAGGCTTTACCGATTTTGCGGTGGTCTCGCTTTTCGGCTTCTTCTAGGCGTTGTAAGTAGGCTTTAAGCTGTTTTTTGTCTGCCCATGCTGTGCCATAGATGCGTTGTAGCTGTTCGTTTTTGGCATCACCACGCCAGTACGCACCGCTCATTTTGGTGAGTTTAAACGCCTTTAAAAAGCGAGTGTTAGGAACGTGTGGGCCTCGGCACATGTCAATGTATTCTTGATGGTGATACAAGCCCATGTGGGTTTCATCAGGCATGTCCTCCACCAAGCGAAGTTTATAAGTCTCATCACGCTCCAAAAAGGTTTTGATAACCTCATCTCGTGGGGTCATTTTTTTGATGACATCATAATCTTGATTGATGAGTTGTATCATGCGAGCTTCAATCTTTGCCATGTCATCAGGGGTAAAAGGGCGTTCGCTATAAATGTCATAATAAAAGCCATCATCAATGACAGGCCCGATGACCATTTTAACATCAGGGTAGAGCTGTTTGACCGCATGACCTAAAAGGTGGGCGGTTGAATGACGGATAATCTCCACGCCTGCATCATCTTTTGGGGTGATTATCTCTACCGTGGCATCGGTGGTGATGGGGTCGCTGGCATCGACCAACCGACCATTCACCCGACCTGCCACGGTGGCCTTGGCAAGCCCAGCACCGATACTTTGAGCCACTTGCATCACGGTGGTGTTACCGTCAAATTTTTTGATACTACCATCAGGTAGGGTAATTGCGACCATAGAACTCTCCTAAATATGGCGTTGGTAGTGATATTTGTTACAACCAAATATATAACCGCTACCAATGGGACTAATATAAAATAGATTGGTATAAAAATAAAGTACATACAAGGCACTTTTGGGCAAGTGGGTCATTATAGCAGACTTTTGGCATCAAAAAAAGCCAATGGACGTGATGGGAAATGGATTGACATCATTGTATGTTTTATTATTTTATTATTCAATTTTGATAAACCAAACAAAATCATCATCTTGTAAGCAACCCAAATTGTCCAAGTCTTTCATCATTGTCGCCACGCACCCAAAAATTCAGCATGCCGTACCGTATCGCCATTTTTTATCTGTAATAATCTGTCATGAGTGAGTGCCTCATAGTATGCCACAATATCTGCGGTGAATTTGCCTGTCAAAAGCTGCCATCTTAGATAGATGAGCCATGTATTTAAGACGTCCGATTCACAATATGTGGTAAGTTTATCCCATTGCCCTGCTTTGACCATCGGCACAACGGCTGAACCGTCAATCTCACCTTTGCCAGCAAATCCACACAGACTGGCAACGGTATCCAGCTTTTGTTTGTGGCCATAATTACCCAGTGATAATTTATCCATCAAATCAATGTGAGCATCACCATATTTATACAGATAATTGGGCGATTGGCTATTAAACAGTGCAGGAGCAGATAACTTGTGGTGCAAGGCACGATAGAGCATGACAGGCAAGTCAAATCCTGCCCCATTCCATGACACAAGCGTAGGGGCGGGTCTTTGAATAAATGCCCTAAAAAAAGTCGTCAAAATCTCCGATTCGCTCATCTGATGTAGGCTTAATGATTTTAGGCTAAATTTATCATCACTGACCCACAAAAAAGACAAGCAGGCGATTTTGTGCAAAGGCAATCGCATAAAGGTATGACCTGCCTCTGCCTGCCTGATGGCATTTAGGGCGGTTTGGGCATCGTCATCAGAGAGCTTGGCAATATTAGGATAGAGCAATCGCCCTGTATCAAGGTCGGGGATGGTTTCAATATCAAAAATCAAAATTGGGTTCATCATCACTGCTTGTCATTCACAAAAAAGCAATTATAGCATGATAAATGCTCTGCTAAGAAGACAATTTAATTAAGAAGATGATTTAATAGAATGTGCCAACTTGATTGACATGGCGATTGATTGATGGTTTGGATTGATATCCAACCTAATCTGCCCCAAACAGTCCTGTGGACAAGTATCTGTCGCCTCTGTCACATACGATAAAAACGATGAGTGCTTTGGGATTGGTTGCTTTGATTTGCTTGGCGATTTGGTAACTTGCAAAGCCTGCACCACCACCAGATACCCCACAAAATATCCCCTCTTGGCGTGCCAGCGACCGCATGTAATTCTCTGCATCTGTCTGCTCAATATCCATCATCACATCCACCCATTTTTCATCAAAAATTTTGGGTAAATAAGCCCTTTTCCAACGGCGTATTCCTGCAATATTTGAACCATCTGATGGTTGCAAGCCTATGATTTGAATGTTGGGATTTTGCTCTTTTAAAAAGCGAGAGACGCCCATAATCGTCCCTGTCGTCCCCATGCTACTGACAAAATGAGTAATGCGTCCGTGCGTCTGCTCCCAAATCTCAGGGGCGGTAGTCTTATAATGGGCTTGCCAGTTGTCATCATTGTTAAATTGGTCTAACACCACACCTTTACCATCCGCTTGCATGGCAAGTGCCAAATCTCGTGCCACCTCCATATTATCCACCTCTATCAAGTTTGCCCCATAGGCACGCATGGCATCTTTACGCTCTTGGGTTGAATTAGATGGCATGATCAGCGTCATTTTATAGCCCAGCATGGCAGACACCATCGCCAAGGCAATGCCTGTATTACCGCTTGTGGCCTCAATGAGTGTGTCGCCTTGTTTGATTTGTCCACGTTTTTGGGCTTCATTTATCATATTAAAGGCAGGGCGGTCTTTGACAGAGCCTGCGGGGTTATTACCCTCTAATTTGGCAAAAATATCAGCATTTACGTCTGTGGCAAGGCGTGTCAAACGGACAAGGGGGGTGTTGCCAATGGTGTCAGATAAAGTATGATTTAGGGTGTTAGGGACAATCAAATCAGTCATGGGATGGTCATTTGTGCATTAATATGGCAACATTATAGCACAAATAGGCTTTTGGCGTTAAATTTGTCAGTAAATTCTAATCACTCTGCCTTAAAATTCATCTTAAAGTCACCCTCAAAGTTATGCTACACTATGGCATCGCCTAACAATAAAACTCATTCATGAAAAAAACCCTCTTTAACCTACGAAGTGCTTATGGACAACTGCTCATCCTTGTGTTCTTGCCAATAGTCATCTTGGCGATGGTCGGTGGGGTGTTGGTTTTTCGTGAAGTCAGACAGGCACTGCTCTCTGAGCAGGATGCTTTGGCACGCACCGCCTTGCTTGGTTATGAGATGAATTTAACCCATCATTTTGCCAATACAGGCAGTCCCACGCCCACACTGTCTGTTTTTGATGAATCTTTTCATCAAATATCCCCCCAACAAGTCAGGCGGATGGCAATTTTTGATGGTGATTATCATCTGTTGGCAAGTCATGGTGGTTATGATAATGATACCCTCTTTGCCAGTGATGACCTACTTAGGGTAATGCACAAAAATCAGGGCAATTTTGAACGTCATAAAAGTACTTATGGCACAAGCTATGGCAAGCAGATGATGTTTTATGGCATGCCTTATTATGTTGTCGTTGAGATGGACGATGAACCTTTGACCATCACAGGCTATCGGGTGGTGCTTGCCCTTGCCATCACAGGTTTGACCACGTTATTGTTGCTTTTGCTCATTTTAAATATCTACTCTAAACGCTGGATTGCCCCGATTTATGAAATGCGTCTGTTTTTACAAAAACTAAACAGTAGCAACATTGATAAACCCATCAAGACCAATGCCGATGGTGAGTTTTCGTTACTACAACGAGACTTTGTTCAGGCCATGAGACGATTGTCATCAAGTTTTAATGAACTCAAAACCCATGCCAATGAGACCGAACAGGATTTACAGCATGCCCTAGATGAGATGGAAATGCAGGCCATCTCCATTCGTAAAGCTCGGGATTTGGCAGTATCATCCAGTCATGCCAAATCAGCCTTTTTGGCAAATATCAGCCATGAACTACGCACACCATTAAATAGTATTGACGGCTTCATCAACCTGCTGGCTCGCCATGACGGTCTGGGTGCTAAGCAAAACCTGTATGTCCAAACCATCAAAAAATCATCCGCCCATCTGCTCGCCTTGGTCAATGATGTGCTTGATTTTTCAAAGTTAGAAGCGAATAAGCTTGTGCTGGACAGTCATAGGTTTGACTTATATGCTGCCATCTACGATGTGGTAGACATGCTCTCACCCATGGCATTAGAAAAACACCTAAGACTGTCGGTGCTGTTTTATAATGACGTACCAAATCGTGTAACTGGCGACAGCTTACGGGTAAAACAAATCCTAACCAACCTGGTTGGTAATGCCATAAAATTCACCGACACAGGAAGTGTGGTGGTGCGTGTGGAACTGTCTGATGATAATGACGGCTATTTACACATAAGTGTTGAAGATACAGGCAAGGGCGTATCTGATGATGATAAAGTATCGCTGTTTAAGAGTTTTAGTCAAGGAGACTTGTCAGTAACACGGCGTTATGGTGGCACAGGGCTGGGTTTGGTCATCAGTAAACAATTGACCGAACTGATGGGCGGGGTGATAGGTTTTTATGACAACAACAGCCAAAATATTGCCAAAACAGGGGCGACGTTTTGGTTTGAGATGCCCATTAATTTGGGTGGTGAATTTAAAGAAACTTACCATGACACAGATGCAGATGATGCCCTATACGATTTGGCAAAACTTAGCCCAACCAAAATTGTGGTATGGATAAACCACACGCCTGCCATTCACGTACTAAAAGCAACTTTGGCAGGGTCGGATATGGACGTACATTTTGCCATCGGCTTTGCTGATTTGCTAGAACAGTTGGACAAGGTGGGGCATGGTTTTGATTGGGTGATTGTGGATTATTTTGGGCAAGATGCCTCTTTGGATGATGTTGGTGCCATCCTTCGCCAAATCCGCTCTCGTTATCAAGGCAAACTGTCCGCCTATGGCTATCAGGTTGGCATGGATAATGCTCTACTGGAAAAATACCAAACACACGCACTCTACGAACCCATGGATAAACGCCAGCTTATCGCTATGCTTGCCAATGACAAATCTGTGCAAGATGCCCCCACCAGTAAATTTTTGGGCTATCGGGTGCTGGCGGTGGATGACCATCTGCCCAACTTGCTTGTGCTAGAAGCTTTGCTTGGTGAACTTGATGTAACAGTCATCACCGCTCATAACGGCTTTGATGCCATTGAGACCATGACTCATGCCATTAGCATGGGTGAGAGGATTGATCTGATTTTTATGGACATTCAAATGCCCAAAATGTCAGGGCTTGAGGCCAGTATCCAAATCCGTAAAATAGAAGAAAGCCACAACCACCCCCCCACCCCCATCATCGCCCTAACCGCTCACGGTCTGTCTGATGAAAAAGAGCGATTGGTTATGGCAGGGCTAAGTGATTATGTTGGCAAGCCCATCGGACATGAACAGTTGGTACAGACGCTCTCACGTTGGCTTGGTCAGTCGGGCAGACCCATGCTCGCTCCCACAGATGATGAATCTGACTTTATAAATACATTGCATCAGGATATGGGTAAAATAAAAGACCATGACATCAATGATGGCACCAACAAAGCTGATGAGAATGAATCAAACCCTAAACAGAACAAACACCCTCCAAAAATTGATAATAATGATAAAGCCAAATCCATCTTAGCTGACATTGATTGGGCAGATGCATTGACACGCTCTGCCAACAAAGACGACCTTGCCAAAACCTTGCTCTTGCTACTCATTGAAAGCAGTGAAAGCGAAAAACTCGCCTTAGAACGAGCATGGGCAAACAGGGACAGAGTTGCCTTGGCTGACATCACACATAAATTGGTTGGAGGTAGTCGTTATACGGGCGTGCCACGTCTTAGAGCTATGGCAGAAGACTTTGAACAAAAATGCCGTGCCAATTTGGACGACACATCAGCAGGTCAGTTTATCAGTATTCGCCCCAGTTATCGTTCACTCATTGATGCCTTAGAGAGCCTTGAAAATATTGACATTGAAAACTTCTTGACAAACCAGACAATGACACACTCACCAAAGACTCATCTCAACAAAGGCGGTCATGATGGTAAAGATGCCCTACCTTGAAAAATGGTATAAAAAATCCATGCAAATCCATATAGTCACTTACCCATCATCACATCGCTCTTGACATCTAAGTAAAGCTCAAACTCTCCATGTTCCAACGTGGCAAGCACACCACCGCCAAATCATCCATTTGCCCCATACTAAGACGACGATAACCTGCATATGCTATCATTGCTCCATTATCAGTGCATAGGTGCAAAGGAGCATAATGCACACTCGCCCCCATCTTGGCAAGGGCAGTTTCTAGCTGTGTGCGTAAAGTTGCGTTGGCAGAGACCCCCCCTGCGATGACTAGTTCTGTTAGCCCTGTTTGTTTTAAGGCTTTGGTGCATTTTTTGACGAGTGTATCTACCACCGCATGCTGAAAACTTGCCAAAATATCTGCTCGCACCGAAGGGTCGGTATCACTTCCTGCTGTGTCTTTGATGAGATTATGTACCGCTGTTTTCATGCCACTAAAACTAAAATCTAGCCCCTTGCCCATCATAGGGCGTGGCAAGTCATGGGCATCAGGATTGCCCCCTTTGGCAAGTCGCTCCACATTAGGGCCACCAGGATAAGGCAAACCCAACATTTTGGCAGTTTTATCAAAACACTCGCCTACCGCATCATCAATGCTCTCACCCAGTATCTTATAGCAACCCACACCATCGGCTCGCACCAGCATGGTATGACCGCCTGAGACAAGCAGACAGACAAAGGGGAAATTTAGCCCCTTGTCATTTTCTATCATCGGAGCAAGCAAGTGTCCTTCCATGTGATGCACACCAATGGCAGGTATGTTGAGTCCATAAGCAAGCGTTCGCCCAAATAATGCCCCTGTCATGAGCGCCCCAATCAGCCCCGGGCCCTTGGTGTAGGCAAGTGCGTCAATGTCAGATTTGCCAATATTTGCCTTGTCCAACAGTTCGTTAAATAACGGCACAAGTTTGCGAATGTGGTCACGGCTGGCAAGTTCAGGCACAACCCCACCATAAGTGGCGTGCAACTCAATTTGACTGTATAATACCTGAGCTAATATTCCCCCTTGACCATCATTCATCTTGCTGTCATAAATGGCAAGCCCTGTCTCATCGCAGGATGTCTCTAAACCCAATACTCTCATAACTGCCTTATTCTAAAAATTTGGGGTATTATAACATTTTTATCCAAATGATTAGCAGATGTTGTCAAAATCATTGAAAAAGCCATCAAGATGTGTTAGTTTTAAATTTTTAACCAAAAATCCACACCCTATGACAAAATCTCCCAACCCCCCCTTTATCATCGGTCTAACAGGTGGTATCGGTAGTGGAAAAACTACTGTCAGCGATTATTTTGCCAAACTTGGCATAGATGTGATAGATGCTGATGTCATCAGCCACACCATTACCGCCAAAGGTTCGCCCGTACTGGACAAACTTGCTTTGGCATTTGGCACGGACATCATCACAGACGGTAGGCTTGACCGTACCTATCTGCGTAAAATTGCTTTTGCAAACGATGCCAAACTTGCCACCTTAAATGCCATCATCCACCCTGCCATCCGCACCCAAATCAAGCATGAACTTGACCATGCCAGCAGTCCCTACGCCATCTTATCTGCCCCACTTTTGTTAGAGAGCATAAAGGGCGATGATAAAGGTTTAACCGCCCTTTGCGATAGAATTTTAGTGGTAGATGTGCCAACAGAACAACAAATAAAACGTGCCAGCAGACGAGATGGACAAAGCGATGAGGATATTTTGGCAATCATGGACAAACAAATCGGACGAGAAAAACGCTTATCCCATGCTGATGATGTGTTAGATAACTCGCATGATGTGAATAGTTTATACCAACAAATCAATCAGTTGCACCAAAAATACCTAATCATGGCAAATAATATGGCAAAAAACCAATGATGCCAACAAAGAGTAAATACTTGTAAGCAAATGCTTACAGACATTGACGACATTAGCGTATTTTTTTAGAGCGTGGATTTTGGCATAATACACCCATCAGCAAGGAGACGGCAAATGGATAAGTCAACCATGGATGACAGCTGATATTATGGAAGCCCCTATGGATAAAGCAAGTAGCAACCCCCTATAAAACCACAAACTCCCCCAGTTTGTGGTTTTATTCTTTGATGAGTTTATCATCTTTATTAAAAGACAAGCCATGTCTGTCACACCAAAACCCCGCTTTATTTTAATGACACACACCATCAAAGATGCCATTTATCCATCTTGCACATTTTTGTAAAACTAAATTTATCAACCCCCATCATAAAAAAAACACCTTGATGCGTATCAAGGTGTTAAGGTATTTGTACTGTGTTTGTGCTTTTAGCTGATTAAGCAGGAATACGCAATACTTGACCTGGATAGATTTTATTTGGGTCGGACAGCAGTGGCTTATTGGCTTCAAAGATTTTGTTATAGTCATTGGCGTTGCCATACATTTCTTTGGCAATTTTTGATAACGTATCGCCTGATTTGACGGTATAAAAACGAGACTCAGATTCAGGCATTGCCACGCTCAATTGGTCATCCACCTGAGCGACGTGCTGAACATTACCTGCGGCAAGTACCGCTTTTTCACGGTCGGCTTGCGATGCGGCCATACCTGACAGGACAACCGTATCAGTATTACCATTATAGTTGACCTTTAAGCCAGTGATATTAGCATTAGCTTGCACACGAGCCAACAGCAAATTGGCAATCTCTTGGGCGCTAGGCTCAGCAGGAGCTGATGTTGTTGGTGTAGGGGTTGTTGGGGCTGATTGCTCTTTTTTATTGCGGTTAAATACTTTATCACCGATGTCTTTGGCAAAACTAAAAATACTCATAATAACTCCTGATGGATTTGTGGGTTTGTTCTATCTGGATAAATAAGGCATTTATTTATGGCTTGTGATGATTTGCTTGTTTGGAAAATCACCTCAAAACCTACTTGCCATCTTAATACAAACTAATAACAATTTGTGCTGTCTTTGTGCATAAAATTGTTGTAGTTATGTAGGGCATGTTAGACAAGGTAGCACACCATCCAAAAAAGCCACTTTTTTAAAACTAAAAAGTGGCATACATCTGACCCTAAGCAAACTTATATGCTGTCGGTTACATAATCAATGGCTTTTTGAACAGTGGTCAGCTCAGATGAATCCTCATCGGGGATGGTAATACCAAACTCATTTTCAAAAGTCATGATAAGCTCAACCAAATCAAGGGAGTCAGCACCCAAATCATCCATAAAAGATGCTGCATTGTTAATCTCGTCAATATTTTTACCAAGTTGCTCGGCAACCGCTGCTTTTACTTTGGCTTCGATATCGCTCATAAAATTATCCTTTAAATAAAGTGAAAAAATGGAATGAAAAATAACACAAATCGCTTTGTGAATGAGACTGGCGTATAATAAAACATTTTTGCCATTTGTGCAAGTATTATTAGTACGCTCGTTCACAAATTTACATAAAAAATTTACATCAAAATGGCAACACAGAACAAATCACATATACATGCCACCATTGACTGCCAATACCTCACCTGTGATATAACTTGCCCCATCGCTTGCTAAGAATGACACAGCTGCGGCAATCTCATCAGGCTGTGCCATACGTCCAAGCGGTACAGCATCAAGCATGGAGCTGACCAAACGTTCATCTAACTCTTCGGTCATGTCTGTCTCAACAAAACCAGGGGCGACACAGTTTACCGTAACGCCACGAGAGCCAATCTCACGAGCCAAAGCACGGGTAAATCCTTCCACGCCTGCCTTAGATGCGGCGTAATTGGTCTGACCTGCATTTCCCATCTGCCCAACCACGGAAGTTACATTAATGATACGTCCAGAGCGAGCCTTCATCATGCCACGCACTGCACGGCGACTCATGCGATAGATGGCAGTCAAGTTGGTATCAAGCACACTTGCCCAGTCTTCGTCTTTCATACGCATGAGCAGACCGTCTTTGGTGATGCCTGCGTTATTGACCAACACATTGACCGAGCCATACACGCTGTCAATCTCTTCAAAGAGTTTATCAATGGCTGTATCATCGCATACATCAAGCACACGTCCGATACCGCCTGATTCGGACAGATACTCTTCTATTACCTCTGCCCCACGCTCACCGGTGGCAGTACCAATGACAAAATGACCTTCACTGGCAAACTGTGCGGCAATGGCACGTCCGATACCACGGCTTGCCCCTGTTACTAGGATAATCTTACGACTCATATAATTGCTCCAATTTTTCTAAACGTGCTAATTTATCGGTCGGCAAAGCGACAATCGGCGTCTTTTGACGTTTGGCAAGGTTGGATAGAACATTACCAGGCCCACACTCAATGACCAGCTCTATGTGTTTGTCAGCAAGCTGTTGCATGGTTTGTGACCATAGCACTGGCATGGACAACTGCTCAATCAAGGCAGTTTTGATGTCGCTGACACTCTTTTGCACTTTGGCATCACGGTTTTGGATGACAGGGATTTGGGCAGCGGCAAATTCGGTTGCATCCAAAAGCTGTGCCAAAGCATCGCTGGCAGAATTCATCAGCTCACAGTGTGATGGTACAGAGACTTTAAGTGGCACTGCCTTTTTACCCAGTGCCTCTACCGCTGACAGAACATGACTGACCCCCACTTGCGTGCCTGCAATCACAACCTGACCTGGACTGTTAAAGTTGGCAGGATTGACAATCCCCACATGCTCTTTGGCATTCTCACACAGGCTGATGACCTGCTCATCATCTAGCCCCAGCACTGCTGCCATCTGCGTGTCTATCCCTGCTACCGCTCCTGTCATGAGTTTACCTCGTTCATGCACAAGCTTGACCGCATCGGATAAGGTCAGCACAGAACTTGCCACCAATGCTGAATATTCACCGAGTGAATGCCCTGCCATGCACAGTGGTACAATTGTCTGTGCTGATAATTTATCTTTGACAATCTGCCAAATCGCCACGCTCGCTGTCAGTAGAACAGGCTGGGTAAACTCTGTCTTGTTTAGGCGACTCTCATCATGGGTTATCTCCCACAAATCCATGCCCAAAGCACGACTTGCTTCATCAAAGGTGGTCTTTATCGCACTAAAATGCTCGGCAAGCTCATCCATCATGCCAATGGCCTGCGAGCCTTGACCGGGGAAAATCACTGCCACACGTTTTGTTGTCATGTTACACCATTTACACCATTTTTTATCAAACATTCATCAGGCTGATGAACCAAACATTTTACCATAAAAATAAACATTTGTTTACAGTTTATGGATGAAATTTATAAATCATTCATTTTTACCATAAATATGTCAATGATCCAAAAATAGGTACGCTCAACTGATGACAACCTATAATTTAAAGAGATTTTAAATAAAAAGCCAAGCTCATGGGTCATGAAACTTGGCCAGATTCGGTATTTACAAGGTAAATCCAAACAAATTAGCTTTCGGCGGCTACTTTAAATAACTGACGACCACGATAAAAACCATCTTTGGTTGCATGGTGACGAATGTGCTTCTCGCCAGTAGTAGAATCAATGCTTAAAGTAGCAATGCTGATACGGTCGTGAGAACGACGCATATCACGGCGTGAACGGCTTTTGCGATTTTGTTGAACTGCCATGATAACTCCTAAAATAAGATACGGTAAATGACTGCCAAACAGGCTCAGATACATTAAACGCCCTATTATACCAAAAATTTGACATTTTAAAAGCCCATTTTGCAAAATTTACAAAAATTTCAGTTCTGCTTTGACAGCTCATCTCTTAACTGCCCCAAAACAGCAAAGGGGTTCTCGGTAGGTTCATCAACGACATCGCCCACACTGTCAGTATACATATCACAATCATCATGACGTGGAGAAAGCGGGATGGCAAGCAACAACTCATCTTCTAGCATGTCCGCCACAGGAATCATTTTTTTATCATCAAGACAAACCTCATCTAACAAAACATAATCTGCCGTCTCATCTAGGGCATTTAGGTAGCCAATTTTATTTTCGCTGTCTAAGATTGCCATACGGTAGTTACCTGAGATATCCACAGGCATGGGGTCAAGACAGCGTTGGCAAGCCACAGACAGCACTGCTTTGATGTCATAGTTTAGCCAAAGGATTTTGTCTTGCTGGGTAAGTGTCAAGGCAACCGTCAGCATCTCATCAGCCATCACCTGCTCTGCCAGACGGGGCAGGTCGGTTACAGGAACATTGCCCTGCCATGTAAAGCCAATGTCTGCCCATTTATCAAAGGCGATGTTTTTGGGTAGTGTGGTCATGTTTTATCATCATAAAAATTTGGCTTATTATTTCACAAAAACCACCAAAATTCACGCAAAATTTATCCAGCGTGATATAATTTTATTTTTTAGATAAATTTAGATACAGCAGATGAAAAGCACTGATTTTAGCAAGCTCGGTTTACACTTTCAAGCGCCACTTTGGCAAGCCTTTTATGATGATAAGGTCATACAGGCATGCGTAACGTCTGTGTTTTGTTTTGATGAGACCTATTACAGGCTAAAACAGGCATGGCAAGCACTTGCTGATGAACATGAACAGACCGATTGGCTCATCAACCTATTTAATCATCTGTATGAACACAGTGCCATACCCACCGTGCTGGTACGTGGCATGAGTGAACCTGAATACTTTGCCAGCAAAGATGGCATGCCTGCTCGCATTGAGTTCGCTCATGGTTTTTTTCAAAGTGCCTTGCATGAAATTAGCCATTGGTGTGTGGCAGGAACAAAACGCAGGGGGCTTCATGATTTTGGCTATTGGTACTGCCCTGATGGGCGAGATGAGATAACCCAGCGACAATTTGAACAAGTAGAGATAAAACCCCAAGCCATTGAATGCTTATTGTCGTTGGCACTGGGACGACATTTTTATGTCTCAGCGGACAACCTAAATGCCAATTTTGACACATCAAACAGCACCTTTGCCACAGATGTCTACGCCCAAGCTTATGCCCATCTAAAAAATCCACACGCACTACCCCATCGGCTGTCTTTGGACGCCAAACGCTTGCTTTGGGTGTTTTTGGATATGAACATGCCAAAGTTGGATAAATGCCATTTTGCTGATAAATCTCTTACCATCTAAACAACCATCAAGCGATATATCCATCAATACATGCCCATCCATCAATAAGGATAATTTATGAAAACGCTATACATACACCCCAAAAACCCCCAACCTCGCCTGCTAGATGAGACAACAAATGCACTATTATCAGGCAAAGTTGTCATCATACCGACCGAATGTGGTTATCGTTTTGCTTTTGCAATGAATGCCAAAGATGCCTTTGAACGCTTGGTGCGTGTGGGGGTCAATGAGTCTGATTTGGTTCTGCTTTGCAAAAATATCAGTCAGCTGTCAGGCGTGGCGGTTATAACAAATGATGCGTTTATCACCCTAAAAAATGACTTTTTGCCCCATCATGTCTTCATCTTAGAGCCAACCAAAGCGGTCAATAAAAAAATCATCAGCAAAAAATCACTTCGTTTTACCACCTCTGCCATGCCCATCATGACGGCACTATTAGAGCAAATGGATGAGCCATTTTTTACCGCTCCACTTATCTGTCAAGGCGAGTCTGTTAATGAATATGACATAACAGACAAGCTGGACTCACAGGCAGAGATTTTTGTAGATGTGGGCGTGATTGATGAAGCTAGGATGACCGTGATTGATTTGATGGGCAGTTAGGGTTTATTTACGGTCGGGTAAGTTAATGTTCATTTCAAGCACATCAAGGCTCTCTTCATGACGCTGTTTGATATTAACATCATCAATCTGTACGCCACTGATGAATTTATTAACCACCGCCAAAATCTCACGCTTCATCTCATCCACACGTTCAGGCGTCAGACGTGTGTTTAGGCGGTCGTGGCTTGCGACGATGACTTTTAGGCGGTCTTTGGCGATAGACGCACTGGTTGGCTCATCGCCCCCACCAAATAACGTACTCCAAAATCCTTTTTTCATATCAGCCCCCGAACAACTTAGCAAAGAAACCTTTCTTTTTGACATCAATATGACGCAAAGGACGATTTTCACCCAAGAATCGTGCCACGATATCATCATAGCACTGACCTGCTGCCGAGTCTTTAAAATAGATGACAGGCTGACCGTGGTTTGATGCTTCTAGTACGGCATTAGACTCTGGGATAACGCCAATGAGTGGCACTTTTAGAATGTCATTGGCGATATCATCAATGCCCATCATCTCACCATGAGCGGCACGCTCTGGATTGTAACGGGTAATGATAAGATGCTCTTTGACACTACCACCCTCCAAAACACGCTTGGTGCGAGATTGTAAGATGCCAATGATGCGGTCAGAATCACGCACGCTTGACACCTCTGGGTTGGTAACAATTAAAGCCTCATCGGCATGATACATGGCAAGCTGTGCCCCACGTTCAATCCCAGCAGGGCTGTCGCAAATGATATAATCAAAGCCAAGTTCTTCGGAGAGTTCCTTGATGACCGCTGCCACACCTTCATCTGTGAGAGCATCTTTATCACGGGTCTGTGATGCAGGCAGGATATACAGATTTTCTTGTTGTTTGTCCTTGACCAGTGCTTGTGAGAGTTTGGCATTACCACTGATGACATCAACAAAATCATAGACAATGCGATTTTCACAACCCATAACAAGGTCAAGGTTACGTAAACCCACATCAAAATCAATGATGACTGTTTTGTAACCACGCTCTGCAAGACCCGCCCCAAAAGATGCACTGGTGGTGGTCTTGCCCACCCCACCTTTACCTGATGTTACTACGATGATTTTTGCCACAGGGCAACTCCTTATATTTTAACATTGCTACATTTTAGCAATCCAAACACATAATACCCAACTGTCTTTGTAAACCATTATTGCTATTATCAATCTGATGAGTGATTTTTCTTACTCATCAATCATTTATTCATTATCGGTTCTTAAAGTTGGAAATTGGGTTAAGATTTAGAAAAATTTATCTATTTTAGCATAATTTTAAAAAATGATAAACCAAACCCATCATGCCATCAGCGTAAAAATAAGCCCCTCACTGTCATCATAGCTAACTTGCACCGCCTTATCTATCATCTGAGATGGGATGGCATCGCTTAGGCAGTATGTACCTGCTACCGAGACCAGCGTGGGGTTGAACTTTTGACAAAAAATACGGGCATCTCTGTCGCCTGTTGCCCCAGCAACCAGTCGCCCTTGTCCATGCCCATAAATGTGTAAACTGTTATCGGTAATGGCCTCTGCACCATTGTTTACCCCACCGATGATGATTAAATCGCCACCCAAGTGTTGTAAACTCTGACCTGAACGAAGCATTTGACCATGCACTCTACTGGTTACACCTTGCTCTTGCTGGGGGATGGTTTGGGGTGTAGGCCGATTGCTAAACTCGCCTGCTTGCTCTGATGATTTTAGTTGTGATGATTGAGATTGTGATGATGGGGCATTATTATCCACACTACTTGTTTTTGACGTTGGGGCAAAATGTGAATCAACTGGCAAAATGCGTTCCATACGTTTACCATCAGCAGGAAAGCTCGCCAATCGTAGGGCATTTGCCTGCTCGCTTAATACACCATCAATCACACCAATTGGCTGTACGCCCATTTGCCATAACATCTCAACCAATGCTGACAAATCAATTTTGTATTCACTCTCTAACACCACAGGTACAGACACGTTATCTTTTAATACAACACTTAACTCGTTTTGGATGGCAGTTAAGTCATCGGTGTGTAGTTTTAGACGGCTAAAACTGAGCATCTTGCCAAATAAAGTAATTGCTTTCATAATATTATTACCATTATTACCATTGTCTAACATTTTGTCAATTTTACCATTTTTTTTGATATTTTAGGGTAAAATCACCGCTCTTATGTGGCTGTTTTGGTGTTTTTGATGATAAATGGCGTGAATTTATGGGCAAAATACCACAACCACCATAGACTATAAATGAAGCTGCTCTTTGTGTTTCCACTGTTGCACCTTAATCTGCTTTTCAAAAGCGTTTAGGGCATCATCGATCACCACACTGACAAAATTTTGTAGCTGTGGGTGTGTGGTATCAATATTTGCTACGCCTTTGGCGATATGAATCATCAGTGCATCCAAGGTCTTTTCATCAAACAAATGTTCATTGACCGCCATGGTAACATTCTCACCGATATGGCGACCCACATTTGTAATTTGCGATTCTATCATACCCCCTGCGATGGGAATGAGTTTAAGATATCGTCTTAGCTCAGGAGTGTCAAGGAGTGCCTGCTCAACGGAAGTACCAATATCATGCGAGAGCCTCTGCCCTGTCTGTGCCAAAAACGCCTGTTGCAACTTTGGGGCAAGCTCACGACGAAGCAAATCAAGCACCACACCTTCAAACTCAGCACGGTTACGGTTAATCGTCGTCTGAATCAGCGTGCCATGTGTCTTAGACTGTGCCATCTGCTCACGAAAGTTATCAATGGCGGTCAAAATCACTCGGTCAGAGAGTTCCTCTAAGATGACATGATAATAAAACTGGGCAGATGTTATCCACTTTTTAGGAATGACCATCACGCCTGTGTCATGCAGTCGTTTGATGATAATCCCTGCTCGCAGCAGTCTTAACGCACGAAGTATGGGAAAACATGCCAGCACCTCATACCAATGCACAAAAGGGAAAAAGAACCAGCGATAATAAGTGCGACGCTTAATGGCCAGCAACCAGCGTGCCAGCAGTTCACTCACCCAAAACAGGGTAAATACGCCACCAATGACGGACAGGCTCAAATGATGAGTCACTTGATACATGTTTAGCATCTCACCAAATCCACCCCACTGGGCAAGTTTGCTCATCAGTTCACTCATCAAAAGATTGTCGGCAAATATCAAACACAAATCAACAACCAACAGGATAAGCATGACGATATCATAGATGATTTTGGTGCGACTTTGTCTGGCGCTGGACTCTCGTTTGTCCTTATTTACCCCAAAAAGTGGGATAACATCATCTGGCACATCAGAGGGTTGGGGGATTTCTAAGTCGGATAAATCAGGAGTATGCTTGTTATTCATGTTGTGTTTATCACAGTTGTATTGACGATATTGTAAAACTTTTTGGGTAATTGTAAAACTTTTTGGGTATTTTTAAAAGCATAACCCCCAGACAAATTGCAATTTACACAACATCAAATCACACAAAATCAAACATCTGGGGTGTTGGGGATGAGTTTAACATTATCTTATTATCTTATTGCATGATTGCCATCGCCATCAGTCATCAAACTTGCTTATCATCTGTCCAATTCGCTCATCTTTAATCGTCCACACCTCATCTAAAAAATCAAACAGCTCTGCCTTGACCGCTTCATCATTGTCATATTTACCCTCTTTTAACTGAGCAAACAAACGCTCATCCATCTTCAAATGACGAATGTCCACGCCCAAACGAGTCATTTTACCTGCCCACAACTCACCATAATTAGGCACACCATCAGGATAGACCACCGTCATATCCAATATGCCATCTATCTTATCGCCCAAACTTGCAATGGCTAAGGCAAAACCCCCTGCTTTGGGTTTTAATAAATGTGTATAAGGTGAGTGTTGGCGGGCGTGTTTATCATTGCCAAAGCGTGTGCCTTCTAGGTAATTAAGCAAAACAAAGGGCTTATCAGCGAGCAGTTTACAGGCACGTCTGGCCTCTTCTAAATCCACAGTAGCAAGGATAGGATTTTTGGCAATCTGTGCTTTGGTGTGGCGTTTCATCATCGGAAAATCCAAAAAATAAAACGCCTGCCCTATGATGGGAATATACAGCAGTTCATGTTTGGCAAAAAATCTGGTAACTGGCAAATGTGATTGACTGACATACTGCACCACACTCGTATCTACCCAAGACTGGTGATTACACACCAGCAAATAACGCCCATCCTTTTTTAGGTCATCAGGCATCGATATTCGCCAATCACGCTCTGGCATGAGTGTATCTAGCAGACGGTTGTTGGTGTTAATCCAGTGGTTGGCGATGGACAGCACCACTTTATCACCCCACTTTGAACCCAGCAATGTCTTAGCAAGTCCTGCCCCATATAACGGCACGCTGATTGCCACACTATTAACAAGTATCGTCCCCAGTCCTGTACCCAGACGAAGTTTTTGGGCAAGTTTGGGGTGCTTGTTGTGGATTTTTTGAAAAAAGAGCGTAAAATTAGGTGTGTTGTTATACATACAAAACCGCCAATGGGATAAATGTCATTATTAATGTTCAAAGTTAATATTCAAAGTTAATGTTAAAATCTGCCCATCATCAGCCTGCCAAAAGGCATGATACCGCCAACGCACTTAACCAAAATGTTGCATTAACCAAAATATCATAAAGCCGTAAAATAAATGTTCTCTGATAATGGGTGGGTCATGCTCCATTTTAGCAAATTTTCATCAAGATAATCAAAAAGCCATCAAGTTTTTTAAAGATTTTTAAAATAACTTTAAAATAACAACGCACAAAAATGACAACGCACATCATACTCATGATGATTTTATCATCATTGAAATAACATTGATTAAATTGTATCACAGCAAACACCCCAACAAAATCATTCTTTTATTGGGGCGATTTACTAAGTGGCGTCTGCTTTTACAATTAAAATAACTTATTAACTACACACTTATAACAAATAAGAGCGTTTTTTAGGGCATAATAGTCTCATCAAATGATTTGAGTTTGAGTTTAATGCTTGAATTTTGATATTTTTCTATATCACATATCAAGGTCAAATCACCTTGGAGTTTTATTTTTTACACTTTTTACCATCGTTTATTCGGAGCATTTTATGAAAAAAATTCTAACCGTTACAGCCATCTCCACAAGTATGATTTTGGCAGGTTGTGCCAGTACTGGTACAGGCATGAACGACACCACAAGACAAACAGGTCTTGGTGCGTTGGGCGGTGCTGCCCTAGGTGCTGTCATCTCTAAGGCAACAGGCGGTGAGCATACCGGTCGTGATGCTGCCATCGGTGCAGCACTCGGTGCAGGCGTGGGGGCTTATATGAGTCGTCAAGAAGCCAAACTCAAAGAGCAAACCGCAGGCACAGGCATTGAGGTTCAAAGAGACCCTGTTACCAATAACATTAACCTATCCATCCCAGAGGCGATTACCTTTGATGTTGGCAGATACGACATTAAGTCCAGCTCATATAGCACACTAAATCAGGTGGCTCAGACACTCAATCAGTATGACCAAACCACAGTGATGGTCAATGGTTATGCCTCCATTGAAGGCAATGCCAATTTTAATCAGGTACTATCACAAAATCGTGCCTCTGCTGTTGCCAACTATTTGGTAGGTCGTGGTGTTAACTCTTACCGTATTGATGCCATCGGACATGGTGCAACCACTCAATTTGGTAGCAGATACGAACCAAACCGTCGTGTTGAGCTGACCATTTTGGCACCAAACAACATGAATTAATCGCCTTTTTACCATCTTTTGATGCTAAAATACAGGTTTTGAATTTGACCTGTATTTTTTTGTTTAATTCATGGCTTGTTCATGGATGCTCAGGGCTTCATTAAAAATCTCGCTTAGGGTCTTAACATCATTGACCCGTGCGTAGTTTAGGCGAGTAACAAATGCCAGTCGTCTGTGTGGCCCTGCCTCGTTTAGGGGCAAGGTGGTTACATCATCACCGATTTGCTCTAATGCCATCTTAGGCACTAAGGTCGTCCCCATGCCCACTTTTGCCATCTGAATGAGCGTGTTAAGTGTGGCATCAGAAAAGCCTGATTTTAGCTCATTTTTATTCATGGTACAAACAGACAGCACCTGATCGGTCAAACAATGACCCTCACCCAGCAACAGCACATCATTTTCAAACAACTCTGTGCTTGAAATGCTTGTCTTATCTTGCTTGGCATCTTTGGGAAAAATGGCATAAAAATTCTCCGCCCAAAACTCAAACGCATGCAGACCATCAATGGCATAAGGCAAGGCAACGATGGCAGTATCAATATGTCCATAACGCACCTGCTCCAAAAGTCGCTCGGTCTGCTTTTCTCTCACCGCAATATCAAAATTAGGATGCTTTTGTTTTAGAGCTGGTAGCACCTTGGGTAAAAGATATGGGGCGATGGTTGGAATGATGCCTATTGTCATGGGATAAGCAAGGGGCAACTGATGGCTATGTGCCCGTGTGGTCAGGTCATTAATCTCGCTAAACACTCTTTGGGCTCGCTCCAACAACTCCTCACCGATGGGCGTGATAAGCACCTGCTTGTTATTGCGTTCAAAAATTTGCGTGTCCAGCTGTTTTTCAAGTTCAGCAATGCCAAGACTTAGGGCAGATTGGGAGATATTGCACTCCTCGGCAGCACGTTTAAAATGCTTGTGTTTGGCAACGGCAAGGGCGAACTCTAACTGACGCAAAGTAATCATCACACATTCCTTATTTTAAAAAATCATAACCGCTATTTTACACCTAAGTTTAATAAAACAAAACCTTTTATTTAAAACTTTTAACTGGATAAACCGTTAAATTTTGTTATCATGTTTATGAAAAATCAGTTTATGGCAGAGCTTTTTGTGCTTTGTCATGCCACTTTTAACAACAAACCATAGGTAATATTATGACTGCCATCATTAATCAACATATTCCAGAGTTTACCACCGAAGCTTTTGTCAACGGTGAGTTCAAAACCATCTCATCAGAAGACACCAAAGGCAAATGGTCCATTTTCATGTTCTACCCACACGACTTTACGTTCGTCTGCCCAACCGAGCTTGAAGACATGGCTGACCACTACGAAGAGCTAAAAACCCTTGGTGTGGAGGTGTATGCCGTCTCTACCGACAGCCATTTTGTTCACAAAGCATGGCACGATTCATCTGCTGCCATTAGCAAAGTAAAATACCCAATGTTAGGTGATGGCACTGGTAAAATCACTCGTGGCTTTAACATCATGATTGAAGACGAGCACGCTGCATTGCGTGGTACTTTCTTAGTAGACCCAGACGGTCTTATTAAGGTTGCCGAGATTCACGACTTAGGCATCGGTCGCTCTGCCAAAGACATGATTCGTAAAGTCAAGGCCGCCCAATATGTGCGTGATAATGACGGCGAGGTTTGTCCAGCTGCTTGGGAGGCAGGTCAAGAAACCTTAAAACCAAGTTTGGATTTGGTTGGTAAAATCTGATTTGATGATTGGTCAAAAAGAGATAAAATCGCTCAAAATTTGGGCGATTTTTTATGGTCAAATGAAAAATGATTACATAAAAAACACAGGTCTCATACCTGTGTTTTAGAACCTATGTTTAAAACCTGCATGTAAAACGTTTTTGAAATAACCTACTCATGCCTTACTAAGCAAATATTGATACAATTCATCTTTTAGGGCAAGTTTTTTGCGTTTTAGCCCTTCAATTTCTTCGCCACGACTATTATGGGCAATGGGGTCATTTTCAAGATTGGTAATCTCTTCATCAAGTTTGTTATGAGCATCAAAGAGTTTAACAAAATGCAAATCATTTTTGGTTTTTAGTTCGGTGATGAGTTCACGGTATTCTGGGAACATAAAAATTCTCCTGATATATCAATGGGTTAGAGATACTGCAAGAGCTGATTTGATGGCGACTTACCATCAAATCTGCTCATTTGATATGGCTTTATCTTAGCAAGAATTCATGGCATAAGCAAGCGTAATTCTCTTTTTTATGTGCTTTTTTGTATGAATTTTCTTTTTTGTTATTGATTAAGTTTTATGAACTTAATCTTAAAAACGTTTAAATTTTCTAAATACAAAACAGCCCTTATAATGCTGGGCAGTTTAAACATTTTTATATATAGGTACACACCATGCTAGACCAATCTTTACTTGATGCCATCAAATCATACAGCACCAACATGACCCGCCCCATCCAGATGGTTTTGGGGCAAGGCAATCATGACAGACGTGCCAATCTTGTGGATTTCTTAGAACAAATCGCCAGTTGCTCGGATAAAATCGGCTTTGATAAAACCCTTGTAGATACCGATTTATCCCCCATGAGCTTTAAGATTAGTGCCGATAACCGTGATACAGGCATTGTGTTTAGTGGCATTCCAGGGGGTCATGAATTTACATCGCTGCTGCTTGCCATTTTGCATGCAGGCGGTCATGAGATGAAACTGGACAAAAGCATTCAAGAATTGGTCGGACGCATTCAAAAGCCATTAAAGTTTCAAACCTTTGTGTCATTATCTTGCCACAACTGCCCTGATGTTGTGCAAGCATTGAACCAATTTGCCCTATTAAATGACAATATTGAAAACGAGATGATAGATGGGAGTGTCTTCCCTGAACTTGTGGAGGCCAACAACATTCAAGGTGTGCCTGCGGTATTCTTAAATGGCGAACCTTTTTTAAATGGCAAAGTAGATACCGCCCGTATCATTGACAAACTCCAAACCCAGCATCCTGATTTATTGGCAAATGGTCAGACAGAACAGCTACAAACACAAGACGTTACCGTCATCGGTGGTGGGCCAGCAGGCTGTGCAGCTGCCATCTATACCGCTCGCAAGGGACTGCGTGTGGCACTTGTGGCTGACCGTATTGGCGGGCAAGTCAAGGATACCCAAGACATTGAAAACCTAATCTCCGTACCACTGACCAATGGTAACACCCTAGCCAACAACCTTAGCACTCACATTAAAGAATACAACATTACCATCAAAGAACACGTGAGTGTCTCTGGCATTGAAGAGGTCAAAGGCGGTTATAAGATTACCCTAAACACAGGAGCAAGTTGGACATCACGCACGCTTATCGTTGCAACAGGAGCCAAATGGCGTAAACTTGGTGTCAAAGGCGAGGATGAGAATATCGGTAATGGTGTGGCGTATTGCCCACATTGCGATGGCCCTTTCTTTAAGGGCAAACCTGTGGCAGTCATCGGTGGTGGTAATTCAGGCATAGAAGCAGCATTAGACTTAGCAGGTATTGTTCATCATGTCACTGTGCTAGAATTTAGCGACAAATTGCGTGCTGATCAAGTACTCATTGACAAAGCCAATGCCAAAGACAACATTACCATCATAGGTAATGCCGCCACCCAAGAGATTACAGCAAATAATGGCAAAGTAGACAGTCTCATCTATCAAGACCGAGTATCGGGCGAGAATATAACTCTACCGTTGTCAGCGGTATTTGTGCAAATTGGGTTGGTACCAAACTCTGATGTCGTCAAAGGTTTGGTTGAAATGAGTGTGCATGGCGAGATTGAGATTGATGCCAAATGTCGCACAAATAAGGCAGGAATATTTGCCTGCGGAGATGTAACCACTGTGCCTTATAAGCAAATCAACATTGCCATGGGTGAGGGTTCAAAAGCAGGATTATCCGCCTTTGAATATCTCATGATGAATTCTTGATGCCAGTTAGAGCGCGCCTGTATTTGGTTGATAACAAAAACACACCCCAAAAACAAGCCCCAAACAGATATTGGGGCTTGTTTTGCATTTGACCGCTCATTTTATTTCATGACACTCATCAAATCATCTTTCATCACAAATTGATGATACAACGCCCCACCAACGTGGGCAATCACCAAAAATACCAGCACATAAAACACCATCCCTGTGTGTAATCCGTTCATCACTTTTGCCATCTGCCTATCAATACCAACCACACTTGGTAAACCAAACAATCCAAACACGCTGACGCCACGACCGCCATACATACTCATGAGCATGCCTGTGATGGGCATGGCAAGCATGGCAACATACAAGCCCAAATGGGTCAGATGGGCTATCGCCGTTTGCCATTTTGGCATGGGCGGGTGCGGCGGTGTTTTGGTAATAAAGCGGTTAATGATACGCAAAACCGTCCAAATAAAGAAGCTTGCCCCGATGGATTTATGCAAACTGATGTATTCATCACCCATATTAATGCTAATAAATGCCACGATGATAAGTAACGCCCCCACCCAATGAAAAATACGAGTAAAAAGGCTGTGTTTATCAGTACGCTGTGTTGGCTGGCTTTTGGCTGGCGTGGTCATAATTTTTTTCATGAATAAAAATGGGGGAATTAACTGTCCAAATCCACCAAACGGTGAGCGATTAAATCCAAATCTGGCACGACATGTATCGCACCATCTAACATGACCGCTTGATACAGATAGCTTTCTTGTTTTTGTTCACGATTGGGCAGATTGGGAGTAGACAACCAGATACCAGCCATCTCCTCATCACTTAGAGTAACATCTGTAACATCTGAAATACGCACCCGTTTGGTCATCAGCTCACCTGTGGTCTGCAATACCAAACGGTGCACATCTGAGTTGCCCTCTAAGATGACAAGTTTATCCGCTTCAATGTCTTTGGGTACTAAATGATATACCGAGACCTCTTGTCCACGCCACAGATATGTCCAAATGCGTTCATGGTATTCATCCACACTCATGATAAGGGCGGTTGGTACAAGCCAATTGGGCTGACCGATGGCAGGGATGATGGTTACCTCAATCATGCCACGCTCAGCGGTAAGCAAACTGACAGGTTCAAACTGGTGTTTTTGGATTTTTCTCATAACGTCTCTTAATAATAATACTAAATGGCAAATGATACATTCTTTAATGCTGTTATCATACAACTTTTGTCAAAGCCATCGGTCTACAACACATCCGATGATATGGACAGATTTGGATTGTCATCTTTTGTTATTTTGGGCATTTAAAGCCGCCAAGCATATGATTAATGCGATTGGCAAGCTCCAACGGCGTCCCAGAAAACTGGCAAAACCCTGAATCAATCACCGCTTGGGGCTGGCTTGAACAGACACTACTTTTGGGACTTTGAGCCCAAAGATGGCTCTTATTTTGGTTAATTTGAGCAAGATGGGCAGAGCCGTCGTTACCCATGCCAGAGAATATGATGCCAATAAGGTCACTGCCATACACATCACTGGTATTTTTAAGCAGCTGGCTGATGTTCGGCTGGTACTCACCCTCCCACACCTTATCCAACAAAATCACCCGTCCTTCACTATCGCACACGATTTGTTGTTCAATCGGAGCAATCAAACAAGTGCCTGTTTGTAGTCGCTGGCTTGTGCCAATTACCCGACATCGCCATTCATTATTACGACTTAATATCTTTGGCAAACCATGAATCATCTCTTTGTCAAAATGATGAGCGATTAAAACAGCAAGTGGCAACTGAGCAGAAACATTATCCAAAAACACCTTCAAGGCATCTGGCCCACCCATGGATGCTCCCAAAAACAGCACATATCTCCAAGGGCGTACAGACACATGAAAGACAACTTTGGGGTTTTTATCCTCAGTTTTTATCATGGGCAAGCCAAGTGAGTCGCAAAGACGGCGTAATAGGGAGCGTTGCCATTTTTTATAAGCCTCATCATGCTTTGGGTTGGGTGCCTCTTGAAAACCCACTAACATCAGGCGTGGCTGATAACTGTCAATGAGTGCCTGCAATCCATCCGACAAAGGCGACTCTACCAGCCACACCATACCTTTGGGCAGTTTTGATTTTATCATCACATCAAGCTGTTTGATGTCAAAACAGCCGATCACATCAAAGCCTGCTTTACGCAAACCATCATCAAAAGCAAGTCGCTGACTGCGTTGGTCGCTGACCACGATGATTTTAATATCTTTGACTTCATCAAATGTGGTGGGCGGATGGGTGCAAATTTCATCAGTCTCTGATTTTTCCCAGAGCTGACAAGCAGGAGATGCGTTATTTAGCTTACTTTGCCAATATTGTGCCGCCACACTCAAAGACTCTTGTTTTGGCACTTTTTTATTAGATTCCATCACCCACCATCATCTTCCATCAATCAAACGCTAAATGTTAAGCAAATTACCAATACGTCCCAGCAGTTCCATCTCTTGGAATGGCTTACCCATGTAGTCATTAACACCAATCTCAAAGGCACGATCTCGGTGTTTCTCGCCTGTTCTTGATGTGATCATAATGATTGGCAAATGGCTCAAACGAGAACTATGACGTACCTGTGTGGCAACCTCAAATCCATCCATGCGTGGCATCTCAATGTCAAGCAACATCAAATCAGGCATGTTGTCCTGCAAAATCTCAATGGCATCAACACCGTCTTTGGCAACAATTACCTCAAAGCCTTGACGTTCTAGGAAACGAGAGGTTACCTTACGTACTGTTACCGAGTCATCTACCACCATGATAAGATGACGACGACTGGCAGTAGGTTCTACCTCTTTGACCTCTCGTTTTGCCTGAGCGGTACGCATGAGTGCTAACAGGTCAAGGATGAGCATGACCGAACCATCGCCCATGATGGTTGCCGCTGAAATGCCCGATAAGTTGGACAGTTGGCGACCCAATGGTTTTACCACAATCTCAATACGAGAGCCTACAATTTCATCCACTTGTAAGGCAAGAGCTTGTCCTGTTTGTGTTTTGATGATGATGACAGGCAAGGTAGTACCTGAGACAATCTCATTAAAATAATTACCCGCCAAAATTTCATTAAGATAACGCAAGCGATAGTTTTTGTTGTCAATCTTGATGGTGTTTTTGCCCGACTGATGATAAGCCAGTAGTTCGGTGGCATTCATCTGTACCACACTCTCAATCTGCACCAACGGAATGGCATACTGGCGGTCAGCCGCTCGTACAACAAGCACATCTGACATAGATACAGTCAGTGGTACACGAATGATAAAGCGAGAACCTTTGCCAGACTCTGACTCTACCGATACCGAGCCACCCAACTGACGAATCTCTGTTCGCACAACATCCATGCCCACGCCACGCCCTGATATTTGAGTTACTTTGCTTGTGGTAGACAGACCTGCGTTAAAGATATATTGCATGATATCACTGTCAGAGAGCTTCTCATTGGGGCTGATAAGTCCTTGACTGATGGCTTTATTACGTACCGCCTCTACGTTCACGCCTGAACCATCATCAGAGAGCAAAATAACCATCTCACCGCCCTCACGCATGACCTCCAACACGATACGTCCTGTTAGTGGCTTGCCCATCTCGCTCCGTTTGGCGGGCATCTCCACACCATGGTCAACAGCGTTACGAAGCATGTGTTCTAGCGATGATGTGATGCGGTCAAGAATGCTTCTGTCCATCTCATCATCGGCGTTAATCACTGTCAGCTCAACATTTTTGCCAAGCTCACTGGCCGTTTGACGCACGATACGTTGCAAGCGTGGGGTTAGACGTGAAAAAGGCACCATCCGTGAATTCATCAGACTGTTTTGTAAGTCCGCTTGTGTGCGTGACAGTTGTAGCAATAAATTTTCGCCATCACGGGTCTTATCAAGCATGGTTGCCTTAATGTCTAGCAAATCCGACGCCGACTCCGAGAGTGATTTTGACAGCTGGTTTAGTGATGAATATTGGTCCATCTCCAAAGGGTCAAAACCCTCATCTAAACCATCATCATCAATCTGTGCCAAAATCTGCTCTTCTAGCTCAATATCCATCCGACGCAACTGGTCAAACAGACGCTGAACCGTAACACCCATCTCCTCAATACTACCTGTGATGCTGGCAAGATTCATGTCAATACGAGCACGGTTAATCGCCGCCTCACCTGACAGGTTAATCATGCGTTCAAGTAATGGGGCTGAGATGCGAATCATCTCATTGCTATTACTGCTGTCCACGCTCTCACCAAACACACCTTTCATAGGTGGCATGTGACTGATGTCACGGACATTTTTAGATGCTGCCAAAAAGGCTTGGTATTCGTTGATGACATTAATTTGTTTTTCAAGCGAAACCACAGGCACTTCATTTAAGTTGTCAGGATTTTTGACAAAATGTCGCAGGGCATCCACCAGTGGCGTAGGATGTGGTGGGTTATAATTGTGTTCAAGCAATCCAATCGCTGATGTGATCCAATCATGACAGGCAAAGAGTAGATTTGTTACCATGCGTGTGGCGGGCAAGCGACGGTTTGCCAACTCTTCATAAACGGTCTCCATCTCGTGAGCCAAATCTGCCATGCCGTTGGCAGAGACCATTCTCGCCCCACCTTTGATGGTGTGTAGCTTACGCTGTAATGACTGCAAACTTGCCACATCTGATGTGTTATTACGAAACGCCACAAAATCTTCGCTACTGCTCTCAGCAAGTTCTTTGGCTTCTTCTAAGAATGTAGCCAAAATGTCCTTATCAGGCAGCACATTCTGCCATGAATCATTGATAAAACGCTGATATTTGACCGTCTCATCAAGTGGTGCTTCGCTTGTCTCTGGCGTGGATGGCGTTTCTTGACCTTGTTTGGTGTCAAGCATGGGAATGGCTATTGTTGCCCCCTCTGGCACTTTCCCTGCGGACAAATAGGCTTGCAAATCAGCAATGGTATTATCAGCAAAAAAAGACTGCTTGGTATTTTTAACCGCATCCAACTGCAAAGACAACACATCCTGCACACGTTGCATGGTACGCACCCACAGGTCGGTAACGGTCATCTGCTTGTTTGTAAAACGTTCGTACACACTCTCTGCTTCGTGAGTGAGATCACCAATACTACTAATGCCTGCCAATCTCGCCCCGCCTTTGATGGTATGTAAATGACGTTGCAAAGTTTTTAGGTGGTCAAGGTTGTCTTTATCATCACGCCATTGCCCAAAAACTTCTGTCACCTCAGCATCAAGCTCTAATGCTTCATCCAAAAAGATTTCTAGCAGTTCGTCATCGGTGCTAATTGTCTCCAAACGAATAGGGGCTGACTGCGATGCCTTTTCATCATCTGATGTCTGAGATGCAGTGGCATTTGTTTGGGCGGACTGCTCTGTTAAGACATTTGCCAGTTCTTGGTAATAATTGTTTTGCTCTGATGTGATGGTATTTAGATGATTTAAAGCCTCTTTATTTACCGTCAATGCCATGCTGCCTGCCATGGCATCAAACAGCCCAATGAGCTCATGATGCACCGCAAGCAAGGCATCAATAAAGCCATCATCTTTGGCCTGCTCGGGATGTTCTTTTATGAGTTCATAGGCAGATTTTAAGGACATGAGCAGGTTTTGAAATTTTGGTAAGTCATGCGTACGTTCTAAGAGCGTCTCAATTTGGGCAAGTTGTGTTTTGGCATAGCTTTGTACAACATCATGCTCTTTGCCAACCACATTTTCCAGTTCAAGTTCAGCATCTAGCAGTTCATCAATGCCATCAATGAGAGTCTCTACATGATAAATATCATTCTCATCAAGCATTAATTCTTTGATTTCTTGTTTATCATCAGCAAGCTCTCCCAACTCTTGGGCACTGATGAGATTATCATCGGTTTGATTGTAAGCATTTAAATAACCATCAATGAATGCCACCGCATTTTTGAGTGCTTGTTTGTGCTTATTGCCCATCGGTGCGTCATGATGCTGTAAACTTTGCAAACCACGCTCAATGATGGCACCTACCTCGCCTACCTCCACAAGCGGTGTTAAACCCGATGCCCCACGTAAGGTATGAAATGCACGCACCACGTTATTATCCACAGGCGTTTTAGCATCTGCTTCATGCGTATCTAAAAATGTGGTTACCTCTGCCAAAAGCTCTCTGGCTTCTTCAATAAAAATCTGACACAGCATGTCCTCTTCATCATTTGCAGGACTTCTTGGTGTCGTACGAGACATTAACTGACCTGCCTGCTCTACCAGATTAAGTGCTTCGTGGGCAGGCTTGGTTTTCTTGGCAGTTTTGTTCTCTTGAGTGTTGTTTGCCTCTTGGATGACCTCATCATTGCCAATATCTTGACCCGATAAGTGTTGTGCTGATGGTTTTGTCAAAACAGGTTCAGACACCAACCCTTTGTCATCTAATGATTGCCAACCAACATCAATACGCTTGTCAATATCGCCATCTTTGATATCGGTATCTTTATCTAAATCATCACTGACATCTAGCATACGATAATCAAAGTCTTTGCCATACCCTTTGCTATACGCATGAGCCACCGCTTCCCACAGCTTTATCTTGGCAGGATAATCATCAGATTTGGATTTAAAGATTGACACCAATGCACTAAACTCACCAATCACATCGCCAATGAGAGCTTGCATGCCAGCATCCATCGGTACAGTCTCATCTAAGACACGGTTTAGCATGTTTTCAATAGACCACGCCAACTCACCCAATTCATACGCCCCAACCATACGCCCTGAACCTTTTAGCGTATGAAAACCTCGGCGGATGTCGGTCAGCGTGCCTTTGTCAGGACTGCTTTGGTATTTATCAAAAAGCGGAATGATGGTCTCTAAGACCTCGCCTGCCTCTTCAATATAAATCTCACGAATGTCCTCATCAACTTCCATCGGTTCATACGTGGTCGCCTTAGCGGTCTCAATAAAAGGCATTAACACATCTGGTAGCGTGCTTTGTGTTTTTGATGATACTTCATCAACATCAACACCATTTAAACCGTCGCCAACATCACTTGTTGATGCCTGTTCTGCCTCATCAATTACCCTCTCATCGTCGCCAGCACTCATGTCAGTTTCATCAGATGCCAAATCATCTGCCACATTCTCATCTGCTGGCTTAGGAGCGCCTTCATCCATAGGTCTGCCCGCCAAAATGTTATTGGCACGCATGACCACCAGTGCATTATCCACACTGGGGGATTTGGTATTGGCAAAATCTTGCACCATGATGGGGATAATGTTGGCGGTCTCACTGACAATGGCCACCACATCAGGGCTGATTTTAATCGTCTCATCTAGGACACGGTTTAGCATGTTTTCAATTGCCCAAGCGGTTTCACCCACTTGCAACGCTCCAACCATACGCCCTGAACCTTTGAGTGTGTGCCAATTACGGCGAATCTCTTTTAGCGGTTTGAGATTTTGGGGGTCATCTTGCCATTTTGGTAGGTGCGTGTGCATCTCTTCCATGACTTCATCGACTTCTTCGATAAAAATCTCACGAAATTCTTCATCATGACTAAAATCATCCTCTTTTAGGCTTGCCTTGGCAGCAATATAAGCTTCGCTTAGAGAGTCTGTATCTTGCCCATCATCCAATACTTGCTCGGTAGGTTCATCTTGTTGGTAAGTTTTATCATCAGCGTCATCAGCGTCATTTTCTCCGATAAGAATTTGCTCTGTTTCATTTGACTGTGGTTCATCTTGTCTTTGGTTGGTAAAGTTGTCCGCCAATTTAGGCTCAACCAATACCACATCCTGTTCAGAATCGCCCTCCGATTTGGGTTCGTGAGCCATCTCATCATCAAAGACAACCTTATCGGACACATTTTGATCATCATCTGTTTGAACAACATCCACATCAGTCGTCATCTCATCTGCATTTATCTCATTAGCAGATGGCTCATCAAAAGCCAATAACTCACTGCTTGCAAGACTTGGTACAACATTATCTACCGTGCCTTCATTGACATAATCAGACAACAAAATCTCATCATCTTGGGCAGCATACACGCCATCTTCTGCTGTGCTTGGCTCTTGGTCGGATAACTCATCTACCAACAATTCATCATCATGGTCATCATCGTCATCTAAGGTCAGTGCAATACCATCATCAAACAAATCAAGCTCAATATCATCAGACAGTTGTTGGGCGATTTGTGATTCATCTTGATTTTGGGTGTCTTGATTTTGGGTGTCTTGGTTATTTGATAATATGGGTTCATCAATAAAAATATCATCAAAGAGTTCATCGTCTGAAATATCAAAATCAGTTTGGTTGTTAGTGCTTATTGCAACATCATCAATACCAAAGTCATCATCAAAGCTAAGCGTGTCATCAAATAAATCATCAAAATCATCTTGAAATGCTTGACTGATTTGGTCGTCTTGGGTGTTATGATGATTGACATCTTGGTAACTGGTATCTGTGACATTAGCATGTTCATCTGGCGTTATGGCAACTGTCTTAGCATCTTGATGGATATCCAGATTGGCATCATCAATGCTGACATTATCAGCATCGGCATCGGCATCAGTATTTATCACATCATCATCCACAGAGACATCATCTGTTGGTAACGCATTTGTAACTTGCTCTTGATGCTCATCTTGATGCTCATCTTGATGGTTATCTTGATGGTTATCTTGGGTACTGTTTTGTACAGACAATTCATCAGTATGACTCACAACAACATCTTGTGCATGGTGGACTTGCTCATTATGGGCATCCAAATCTACACCCAAATCCATATCTGCATTTGTATCCACATCAAGCGTCTGTTGGGCATCATCTAAATGCGTCTGCGATGATAAAGCGGGCAAATGTTCGCCTGCATCATCATAAAGTGTGGTATGCTGATGGGCAAGACGTCGTGCCATCTCCACATCAGACAGTTCAGGTTCGTTTAGATTGGCATCAAGCAATAATTTTTGCACATCATCGGTACATTCTTCTATCCGGGTCAGCAGTGCATGATCAAATATTTGCTGTGCCAAATTATCAAGGAACATCTCAAATAAAGACAAGCCCTCTGCGGTCTTATGGGCAATTTGCCATGACAGATGATTTGGTGATTTGTCTTGAAGCAGGGTGAACACCTCCGCCATTTTTGTTGCCACTGTCGCTGCATCAAACAATCCTAGGTCATTAAAACTTTTGACCAGCACCTCAAAACTCTTAGATGATGGCAGTTTATCAGTTTGCTTATCTTGTAGGTAATCTAAGAACTTATCTTTAAACTGCTCCATCAAAATACGCACATCACGAAGTACATCATTGTCATTGGCAATCATTTCATCATGATGATTGTCTTTGGTGTTGATAACCTCGGCGGTACTGGTGATGGCGGTATACAAATCTTGGAGCTGAGTGTTTATTTGCCATTGCATTTGAGCAAACATCTCATTACTACTTTGAGCGGTGGTGGCATCATTGATGATTTGTTCCACATAGCGAGCATAAAATGACCAACCACGTGCTGACAGTTGCTCTTGTAGGGCAGATAATACATTTGTCTCAATCTTGTTATCTGCCAACGCAAAGATTAGCCCTTCAATGGTGGTTAATACATGGGAAAAGAAAGTTTGATTGTCCGTTAAAATCTCATTGAGACGTTTTAAAAAGTTATGAGCTTGCTCATTGAGTGTGTCCAGATTGGCAAGTGCCACATAAATATCAGCAATGACATTTTCAAGCCAAATACTCGCTTCAAGCTCTGGGGTAATGCCTGCCTTTTGAAAAGCAATCACACGGTCAAGCTCACCTAAAATATGGGCATAATAAGATGGTAACGGCTTGGTATTTAGTGCTGTATTTTCAAGCCATAATACCGTGATAAGCCACAACCTTTGCAATACAGGCTCTACTGTTGCCCCTGCCAAATGTGTACTAAGGTTACGCAATTTGGTTAATTGTTCGCCATTGACCCCACTTTGGATAAGTTGCCCTGCAAGCGTTCGCCATGCCTGATTGATTTCTTGATAATTATTATCATCTAGTACGCTTGGCTGTATGGCATGTAACTGTATTTGTTCACTAAATCGTTCGTGGACAACTGATTGCAAAATGCTTTGTTTGTCTATATTATTGTCCCCCAAATGAGCACTCACCAAATTCAAATAATAGATGCGTGAATTTAATAAAGAGCGTCGCAAAAATCCAGTGGTGGCATAGCGATTTATCTCATGCTGCAACAGATGACTGGCATAGATGATTTTTGGTGCTAATACCGCAGGGTTGCCCACTTTTGTAAAATAATCAGCAGTTTGGGCGATGGTTTGGGCAAGTTTGGTAAAGTCGGGTAAATTTGCCATGACAAGCACGTTGCCAATAATGTCATATTGACGAGCAAAATGAGCCAAAAGCTCAGATGGCGATGGTGCTATATGGGCATGCAACGCCCAAAATTCCTGATTTAATGGGTCAATGAGCCATTCTAATGCCACTAATTCATTGGACTGCTTAATCATCTTATCATCCTAAAACAATCTTAAAAATAATATCTTGATCGGCTTACGCCATTTTTAAATCATTATTTGATGTGGGTGGTCATTTATTGGCTTATTTTTTGCCAAGCATTAATTTGTCCGTTATCCACACGTCTCATACTGGGGTGTTGCCAAAACATGGCCTCATTGGGAGCAAGCAGAACATAACCCCCAATGTCTAAATTCTGCACAAAATATGCCAAGATGTCTCTTTGGTCAAATTTTCTAAAATAAATCAGCACATTTTGACAAATAATCACCTGTTGCTTAGGCAGTTCAAGTGGTGTTTTTGCAAAAAGATTATGCCAAAAAAAATGAGTGTGTTGCTGGGTTGCCTGATTCACTTGCCATATTTTTTGGCAATCAGCAACATCTGCATTATTTTGTATGGCATGAAGCTGAGAGTGATGGCGGGCAGGTATTTCATGAATTTGTCTGCCCATGTATTCACCCTTTTTTGCCAATGCCAATGAACGAGAAGACAAATCCGACCCATTAACCTGAAATGGCAGAGCACTGACAAACTGCCGAGATATCAAGTCAAGCACCATCGCTAAGGAATACGTCTCTTGACCTGTGGAACATCCTGCACTCCATACCGAGAATGTGGATGGTATGTCAAAAGATGGGGTTACTTTGTGTCGCTCGGTAATGTGGGATTTGTATAACTCTCCGACAAATGTTATAGACGGCTCATGGCGAAAAAACCGACTCTCAGTAATGAGTAGGTTGTCAAGTAACGACTGAGTCAAAGCCGACAATGGTTGCGATGAAATCATGTTGTCATGTTGTATGGTATCGTACAATTCATCAGCACTCATGCCATGATTTTGGGCGGTGATTGTAATGGCATGAATGAGCCAATTATGTTGCACCGATGGTAACACAAATCCACAGATTCGCTCTATGCACGCTTGCCACAAAGGCAGATTCATCACGTCCCCCTACACCAACAATCAGCTGTCAGCAAAGACATCATCATCATTTGACAACTTAAAGCCAGATACCGACTCTTGGAGTGCCGCTGCCATCTCATTTAGACGACCTACCGAACGAGCGGTTGCCATCGTACCTGATGATGTCTGAGATGTGATGTCTTGGATGATGTTCATCGTGCTAGAAATATGACCTGCTGATGTGGCTTGCTGACGAGCAGCGTTTGAGATGTTTTGAATCAAGTCTGCCAATGTATTTGATACGTTTTGCACCTCATCTAGTGCTTCACCAGCATCTTTGGCAAGTTTGGCACCTTTAACAACTTCTGAGGTGGTTGATTCCATGGATGATACCGCTTCATTGGTATCTGCTTGAATGGTCTTAACAAGCGTCTCAATCTGACGGGTTGCCGCAGCAGAACGTTCTGCCAGTCGCTGAACCTCATCGGCAACAACAGCAAAACCACGACCAGCCTCACCTGCCATCGATGCTTGAATGGCGGCGTTCAAGGCTAGGATATTGGTTTGGTCAGCAATATCGTTAATCAGACCGACGATATCACCAATCTCTTGTGATGATTCACCCAGACGCTTAATACGTTTGGATGTCTCTTGGATCTGATTACGAATGGTATTCATGCCCTCAATGGAACGCTGTACCACGTTTGCACCATTTTGGGCGATGACAACCGAACGCTGAGCAACCGAAGCAGATTCTGATGCGTTCGCTGATACCTGATCAATAGAAACCGCCATTTCATTAATAGCAGCAGATACACCAGCAATCTCTTGGGCTTGATGCTCAGATGCTTCGGCAAGCTCCACAGCGGTCATCTGTGTTTGTTGTGATGACTGAGCAACACGGTCGGCGGTGGTGTTAATGGCAAGTACCAACTGACGCAGTTGGTCAATGGCAAAGTTTACCGAGTCAGCGATTGCCCCTGTAAAATCCTCTGATACAGTGGCGTTTACGGTCAAGTCACCCTCTGCCAAATCTCCCAATTCATCAAGCAGTCGCAAAATCGCCATTTGTGAGCGTTCGTTTTCTTCTTGGATTTGTCTGGCTCGTGCTGCTTCCTTTTCCATCTCTTGACGCTGACGCAAGTTTTCTTTTTCACTCACACGCAGCTCTTGACTGCTTTGCTGTCTTAGCAAGCGATACAAGGCAAATGCCAAAACAAGGCTGCTAAGCAACAACAAAAGTGCAGGGATGAGAATGCTTTTTTGGGTAATGATACCACGGTCAATCTTAGACAGCTGTTCTTGGGTTTTGGTGGCAAGGTCGGTAAGTGCTTGGGCGGATTCACGAGATTGGATGGTGGGGTTACTTAGGTCGGTCAGCTGACCCATGACAGGTTTGACCATTTGCTGATACGTATCATTAATGTTTTGCAAGGCTGGGGAGACTTGCCCAAAGGCTCCTTGTTGATTGTCCAAAACACGTGAAAAATTTGCCACTTCTGCTTTAAACTCATCGGTATTGGTGCCTGTACTGCTAGTCAATGCCGCCATTTTTTCGCTGATGCGTTCAAGCCGTAAAATTTGCCCTTGAATTTCTTTGATAAAAGCAGACGATACACCCACTTTCATGGCTTGGTCGGTAACGTTGGCATATTGCTCTTGCATTTGATGAGTGGCATCTTGGACTTGTTTTTGTAAATCTTGCAAGGCATTGATGTCATTTTGATGTGCAACGATATAATCCACACTGTCCTTTTTGGATTGCCAGTCATTGCTGATGGCGTTGATTGCTCCTGCATTGCCCACCATCTTGTTGTTTTGTAGGCGTGATAGTGCCAACTCATAGGACTGCACATCCGCCACCAGTTTGGCATATGCGGTTTTGCTGACATCAAAATCACGAGAAAACGTGGCGTCATTGATGTTTTTGACGATATTTACCGCATTAACTTCCAGCTGATTAACATCGCCAAGATAATCGGTTACTTTTAGCAGTGAGTACGCCAAATACGCCAAGCTAAACATGGCAATAAATCCAGAGATGATCAGTAGTGTCCACCACTTTTTCTCTGAATCTGACTTTGGGGCGACCACTAGGGGTTCTGAGACTTTGCTCACATCATTCATTTTGCTTATCCTTTTAAAACCGAGCCACTTATCACTGCTGCCCGCTTTTCTTAACTGATACAACTCATCAATCCCACCACTTATTGATGAAATGTTTGATTGATTCTATATTTATTTGCTAAAACAATTTGCTAAAATATATTGGGTGAATATATTGGGTGCATTTACCCTACTAACATAAAATAAGACAAAAATAAGACAAATGACATTTAATTTTATCATTTTATCATTGGCAAAAAATTGACACGTCTTGATTTTGATACATCAAGCACTGATTTGACAAAACCAATAACACACCATCAGCCCAATGCTGCATTTAGATACTCTGCATCATGGAACAACAAAGACGGCATGACCACATGCCATGCCTTATCATCTTTGACAAATCTACCGTGATTGTATGGAGCAAAAGGCGAATCTTCTGGCAGGGGCACATCTTGGTATTCACTGCCTGAAAACTGTACCATGCCCGTCACTTGATCCACCAAAATGCCTGAAAAAAAACCATCTTGGTCAATGACCATCACCTTTTTATCTTTAAGGCGTTCACGGCTGTCAATATTTAAAAATTTTGCCAAATCCGCCAGTGGTAGCAACCTGCCTCGCACATTCGCCACGCCAAGCAGCCATGGCTTAGTTCGTGGAATGGGGGTCAGCTCAGGCAGCGCCAAAATCTCAGACACCTCACCCATCGGAGCGACAAATTCTTGTCCACCCACCTCAAAGGCAATGCCAATCCACTGCGTATAGTCTGCATCATGTCGCCCTGTTGCCCGAGATTTGGCAAGGTCGGCCAGACGTAAAAGTTCAATAAAACCAAGAGATGCCATGATTTACCCCGCAGATACGCTCATAACAGAGCGAATGACTTTGATAAGCTCCTCTTCATTGATGGGTTTGGTCAAGTATTCTTTTGCACCTTGACGCTTGCCCCATACACGGTCTGTCTCTTGATTTTTGGTACTAACGATGACCACAGGAATATGGGCAGTTTTAGGTTCACGAGTGATTTTGCGAGTGGCTTGAAAACCGTTCATCTCAGGCATGACAATGTCCATAATCACCACATCTGGCATCACCTCAATGGCTTTGGCACAGCCATCTTCACCATTGTCCGCCTCAACCATCTCAAAGCCATGCTTGACCAAAATCTCACGAAATCGCAACATTTCCGTTGGTGAATCGTCCACTACTAATATTTTTGCCATGTCTGTCTCCAATTAAGTAAAAAAGTCTCGCTAGGTGTCAATAGCCTGATTAAATTAGCGAAAACGGCTGATGGTTGCAAATAGGTCTTCTTTACTAAATGGTTTGGTCAAATACTCGTTTGAACCCACAATACGCCCACGGGCTTTGTCAAACAGACCATCTTTGGATGACAGCATGATGACAGGTTTTTGAGCATACTCTGGATGATTTTTAATCATAGAACACGTCTGATAACCATCCAAACGTGGCATCATAATATCCACAAAGATGATGTCAGGATTGGTCTCAACGATTTTTGATAAAGCATCAAAACCGTCAACTGCGGTAATCACTTCACAGCCTTCTTTTTGGAGTAGAGCCTCGGCGGTACGGCGAATGGTTTTTGAGTCGTCAATAATCATGACTTTAAGACCAGAAAATTCACTCACGGGATGATCCTTTTATTTGAAAGATGGATGATAAAAATAGGTTATATAAAAAAATTGGTTAGATTTTGACAAATATTTTAGTCAGTAAAAACCTACTCTACTTTTTAACATAAATAAGGCAAATTTTCCACTCTTTTTTGACAAAACATAAGATTTATGGATTAAAAATGTGATACGATGGCATGGTTTTTTTAACTCATTTTACCGATTTTACTTTTTATGAATGTATCTGCCCCTTTGTCTGTTTGGTTGTTTTTTCGGTCGCTGTTTGGCACCATGACAGTCGTTGTTTTAATGAGTGCCTGCAATCCTGTGCCTGATGCCAAATTGACCGACTTATCCACTTTTGATGATAAAGACAAACGAGATGGGCTGGTACATGGCAACAGTGCCGTACACCCACCAAACGATGCTGATAACGCCAAAATCATCATCAATGGCAATGATATCACCCTTGCCAAGGCTCATGTCATGCCCATCAAATCGGAGCGTTATCAACCTGCTTTTCGCTTAGAGGGGGTCATCATTGCCCACGAACAAATAACCATCACCCTACCCAAAGAAGGCAGACTTGATAAAATGTTCATCAAGGTAGGCGATACAGTTGATACAGACGATGTGGTAGGCAAATTTTATGAAGAGACCATCACTCATGCCAGCCCTACCGATGACAACCCCAAAGCCGATAGTAGCAATGATGTGGATTTATCCACTGACAATATCGATACCACAAATGCCAAACAAAAAATACAGACGCCAAAAAACACAAAACACCCGAGCAAAATAAATTCACAAGAGCAAACAGATGATACAGATGATGAAGTACAAACGCCACCTGAACCCATCATTACCAAATCTCTTTTTGACATCAAAAGCCCCATGACAGGTAAGATAGAGGCCATCTTCACCACAGACAAAGACATCATCTATCCTAAGGATACGCCCGTGCTTGTGGTCTTTGATGAGCGTTTTGTCAAATTCATCAGCCCCTTACCTGCTGAGTTCGCAAGCCATCTGGCGGTAGGTGATGGGGTTACCTTTGATACCGAGGATGGACGAAGTTTTGGCGGTCAGATTAAAAACATCATCCCAAATGCCAAAGTGCATGGCATGATGGACATTCATGTTGCCATCACACCTGAACAAGCCAAAAAAGCCAAACTAAGCCTTGGTGAGCGAGTGGGTGGTTATGTCAATTATGGTCAAATTGAGGTGGGGGTTTTGGTACCATCTTTTGCCATTTTTAATGACACACTAGACCCCATGGATTTATCAGAGCTCACCAAACCACCATACAAACCTGCCACGCCCCAACCTGCATGGCTGTGGACAGTGGGTCAAGATGAACGCTTGGCTTTATCTAAGATATTCATCATCCAATACCAGCCTGAAAGCGACCAATATCTCATCTCAGGCATTGGTTTGGATGGGCTAATTGTACTTGCCGACCTGCCCAAACAAGCTCATGGCGGACGAGTACACCTAAAATAAACCACCCCACCATCTGTAACAATAGTTACAAAGAGCATATAAAAGTAGGCAAAATTGGCTAAAATACACGCAGTCATTTTAATTAAATAACAATTTATCCCTTGCCAAAACAGCCAAATATTGGCAAGATATGTTGGTAATGTTATTGCCCATTGTTTTGGGTATTTTATAACAAAAGGCAATTTGTAATTTAGTAATTTAACATACAATTTTACTTAACGCATCATCTGACATAAGGACAACCATGACCAAACAAATCCTACTCATCGAAGACGACCCAGATTTGGCAGAGCTTATCAGCGACTATCTGTCCATGAATTACTATGAGGTTCATCACACCCTAACCGCCCAAGAAGGACTTGACCTATTAGAAGCCAAAGAGCGTGATATCAATCTCATCGTGCTTGACCTGATGCTCCCCGACATGGATGGCATGCAAGTATGCCAAAAAGTGCGGGCATCTAAAAATGTAATGATTAATAAAGTACCCATCATCATGCTCACCGCCAAGGGTGATACCACCGATCGTGTCTTAGGTTTGGAGATGGGAGCGGATGACTATATTTCCAAACCCTTTGAACCTCGTGAACTGCTCGCGCGTATTCGTGCGGTGTTACGTCGTCATGAGACCCCCAATCAAGCCGATACTGACTCAGGCAGTCTTAGCTTTGGGCGTTTGACGGTGTTTCCTGACAGCCATGAGGTAACCATTGATGATAACATTGTCCGTCTGACCACGCACCAATTTCAGTTACTCCACTACTTTGCCACTCATGCAGGAAAAGTGCTAAACCGTGAACAACTTTGGCAAGCCATGCCCAATGACGACAGTTCAGAGAATATTGACCGTGCCATTGACGTGCATATCTCACGCCTTAGAGCATTGATTGAAGATAATCCTCGTCAGCCCAAACGCATCATTACCGTGCGTGGTGTGGGATATCAGTTTGCAACCGATCAAGTATGATTCTCAAAATCCAATGCTTTTGCTTTGTCATTGGATTTTTGTATTTTTTACATATAGATAAGGCGTAATCCTTTTACGCCTTTTGATGTATTTAACATGTCAATGCCCACACCAACCCCCCCACCAATCCGCCTCCGTCTTGGCTTTCGTTCACTGTTTGCAAGGCTATTTATCAGTGTATTTTTGGCAATCATTGCTTTTGCCATTGCCATGATTTTGCTCGCTCAGCTCGTTCATAACAACTCCGACAGCATGAAATCTAAGGTTATCGCAGGACAAATTATCGGACAGATTGACCCATTTTTGATAGAAGTGGATGATGCCATGTTGGGTAACGATCGTTTACAAGCCCGATTTATTCTTGCTGTGGTCAAAAAGAGCTTTGATATCTTTGATGAGAGCCTAGAAGCCAAAATCGGCTTATACGACAAAAACCGCAATCTCATCTTAAAAACCGAAAACAGCGAATTACCCGAACACCTGCCCCCCACCCCATCATGGCTTGCTCAAACCCTGCCAACGCTATCGGGCAATGACCCGCATCATGTCATCTTAAAGACCAGTTCAGGCTACTGGGTGTGGTATGAGAGCCGAAAACCACCCAAAGAGCGTCCATTTTTGGGTGTGGTTAATTTCTTTACTGGCACACTGCTACTCATTCTCATCATGACAGCAGTGCTGTGGGGCATCACTCGCAACATGACATGGCGACTAGACCAGATGAGTCGCAAAATGGCAAAAATGGGCGATGGTGATTTTAGCGTACGTGTTGATCAAACAGGCAATGATGAAATTGCCATGCTTGCCTATGGCTTTAACCAGTCTGCTGAGAAGATAGAAAGACTCATCAATGCCAACAGCTTACTGCTTGCCCATGCCAGCCATGAATTTAGAACACCAATCACTCGCATTCGCTTACAGATTGAGATGATGGACATGCTCACCCAAAAGCTCGACCCTGCTGATAAAGCCAAATTTGACAAACGTGCCTGTGCCATCAACCGTGACCTAACAGGACTCAATGACTTGGTTGAGAGCATTTTATTGGTGAGCCGTCTGGACGCAGGTCATGCCCTACAAGCCAATGAGAGCGTAGATTTGGTAGAGCTTATCAAAAGCGAATGCCAACACTACACCGAAGCGACACTCTTTGCCGAACCCATAACAATGATGGCTCAGCCCAAACTACTGACGCATTTGGTACGCAATCTCATCAATAATGCTCTCATCCACGGCACGCCCCCAGTAGAGATTTATGTCTATGGCTCACCAAGTCTGACAGAGGCGGGCGTTATCCCCAAAGCACTCATTGAGCTTAGCAAAGATGATGAATACATGAACACGCCTACCACCTATGACATCACAACCACGTGCAACATAGAAGATAAGGAACTGGCAAGCCATCTTAATATAGATAATGAGGGACAAAACGACCAAGAGGCAAGCAAATCCATCAGTATCAACGAAAACAATAAAATCTCAGAGCAGTCCATTCAAGATACGCCATTAGAGAAGCACACCCGTGCATTTTTTAAACTACTCTCTCGCAACAAAGATAAGGAGCATGGCAAAAAAAATCTCTATGCCATCATGGCGGTCATCGACCAAGGGGCTGGCATTCCTGTGGATAAGCGTGAAGATATTTTCAGCCCCTTTGTGCGACTAAAACAGGAGAAAAAAGGCTCGGGGCTTGGGCTGTCGCTGGTCGCCCAAATCGCCGAAGCCCATGGCGGACATATTAGCACCGACACATGGCAGGGCAAAACTCGCTTTTTGGTGGTGTTGCCGATAAATCAAGACAATTAAAACTTGAAAAAATTTTAAAATTCACGATAAAGCGACAAATACACTCTCTGATTTTGATATTGATATAACTGGGGAATATTACTCGTTACATCCTTATAGAGCCAATTTAGCGTAGGTCTCATGCCTTTGTATTGCCATCTTGGATTAAATAATGACACATGATAGATCTTTTCTTTATCCAATCTCGGTATAGAGACAAGCTCATGGTTAGTGTCAAACTCTTTTTTGGTTGTTAAATAACGAGCTTGCAAGCCGATACTATCATCAACAGATATTGCTATCCGCCATTGCACCTGATTTTTGGTTATCATATTGATGATTTTCAGTATTTTCTATTTGATGATTTAACCCAAAGAATGTGGCATGGCGATTTTTATGATAAAAAACCGCTCACCCTAAGGCAAGCGGTTTTATCATTACTCATAATGTGCGTGCCACTTCATGAATCTCAAAGACTTCAATCTTATCACCCACGGCCACATCATAGCCTTTGACCGCCAGACCGCATTCCATACCTGCTTTGACTTCATTAACATCGTCTTTATAACGACGCAATGATTGTAGCTGTCCTGTAAAGATAACTTTGTCATCACGCAAAACACGGATGGGCTTGTTGCGATAAATCGTGCCTTCTTGTACCATACAGCCTGCTGCTGCCCCAAACTTGCTAGAACGGAACACATCACGCACCTCGGCAACACCCAAGATTTTTTCACGATGCTCAGGGGCAAGCATGCCACTCATCGCTGCTTTGACATCATCAATCAAGCCATAAATCACACTATAATAACGAATGTCAAGTCCTGCCTCATCTGCTTTACGCTTACCTGCTGTATCAGCACGCACGTTAAAGCCAAGCAATACCGCCTCACTGGACTCTGCTAAGATGACATCAGATTCAGTAATAGCACCCACGCCTGAACTAATCACACGCACCTTGACCTCATCTGTTGACAGGTCATCCAAAGCACCCAGTAAGGCTTCTAGTGAACCACGTACGTCTGTTTTTAGAATGAGATTTAGGGTTTTTGCTTCACTGCCCATGTTGGCAAACATATTTTCCAGACGCATTTTGTTTTGGCGTTCAATCAAACGCTCACGCTCACGAGCGATACGAAAATCCGCCACTTCACGGGCTTTTTTCTCATCAGAGACCACCAAAAACTCAGAACCTGCCATCGGTGCATCAGGCAAACCCAAAATTTCTACAGGAATGGATGGCCCTGCTGACTTGATACGCCCACCATTTTCATCGGTCATGGCACGTACTTTACCATAAAACTCGCCTGCCAATACAAGGTCGCCTTGTTTGAGTGTGCCTTTTTTGACCAGTAGGCTTGCCACAGCACCACGCCCTTTGTCTAAGCGAGATTCTATGACCACACCTTGGGCAGCACCATCCACAGGGGCGGTCAGTTCCATAATCTCTGCTTGAATACTAATGGTATCTAGCAACTCATCAATGCCCATGCCTGTTTTTGCAGAGACTTTGACCAGTGATGTATCGCCACCCCATGCGTCGGTAATCACCTCTTTGACGGACAATTCATTGAGTACACGCTCTGGGTCAGTGGTATCTTTATCCATCTTGTTCATGGCGATAATGATTGGCGTGCCAGCAGCTCGTGCATGATCTATCGCCTCTTCGGTCTGTGGCATGACCCCATCATCTGCTGCCACAACGATAACCACGATATCCGTCGCCTGAGCGCCACGTGAACGCATGGCAGTAAAAGCGGCATGACCCGGGGTATCTAAAAAAGTAATCACGCCACGGTCAGTCTCAACATGGTACGCTCCGATGTGCTGAGTAATACCGCCAGCCTCACCGCTTGCTACTTTGGTCTCACGGATTTTGTCAAGCAAAGACGTTTTACCATGGTCAACATGCCCCATGATGGTAACCACGGGTGGGCGGATTTGGACATTGCCCTGCTTCTCAATGGCAGCCTCTTGTAAGTCGTCTTCTAGCTGAGTGTCAGACACGGCGACGAAGTTATGTCCAAACTCTTCAATAACCAAAGCGGCAGTAGTCTGGTCAATGACATCACTCTCACGTACCATCTCACCCATTTTCATGAGTGATTTGACAACCTCACGCACTTTGACCGCCATTTTTTGGGCAAGGTCAGACACAACAATCTGCTCACCCACCTCAACATTATGAATGATTTTCTCCAAAGGCATTTCAAACTTATGTTTACTCGCTTGCGACGATTTTAAACCACGTGATTTAGGTCTGATTTCAAGCTCTTCTTTGCCTTTTTTCTTGCCACCTTTGGCACGGCTTGCTGCAGTGCCTGTACCACGCTTAATCTCACGGCGTTCTTTTTCAAAGGACTCTTCTAGTGCCGCCCCAACCAAACCTGCCGCCAAAGGTTCATCTTTACGCACAACAGCACTTGGCACATCGTCTTTTTCACTATAACGATTTGCCATTTGTTTCATCTGTTCTAAGGTGCGATTTTGGGCATCAATGGCAGCACGGCGACGATTTTCAGCTTCTATCTCACGCAGTTTTTGCTCTTCAATTTCACGAGCAAGGCGAGCTTGGCGTTCTTTTTCGGTCTCGCTCTTGATGGGCTTGGCGGATTGCTTTTTGGCTTTGTCTGATTTGCCTTCTTTTTTGTCAGTTTTTACCCCACTTTTGACCGCCAAACCTTTTTTGACCACAGTGGAGCTAACGATGCTGTCTGTGTCTGCGTTGTCTTTTTTGACCTTTTTGACAACCACAGACGCACTGGGTTTATGTTCGCTGTCATTTGTATTGCCTGAATTGGCACGCATGGCAGCAAGTGTTGCCTCTTGACGCTTTGTGGCCTCTTGTTTGGCACGCTCTTCGTTTTGTTTGGCTTCTAATGCAGCGATGGCCTTGGCTTTTTTGGCTTCATGTTCTGCTTGAACTTTGGCCTGATCAGCGACCAGGTCAGGCTTTTGGATGTCAAACTGCTTTTTTTTGGCACGCACAACGTTAATATTTTGAGCTTTGCCTGTGGTGGTGGTGATTTTTTTGGTTGTGGTGGTTTTTTGAGTCATACCAATGCGAGTCTTTTGGGCTTGACCATGACTTTGTTTTAAAAATGCCACCAACGTCGCCTGTTCATCGGTTGAGACGGCATCATCTTCGCCACGGATGGGCAGACCTGCATTTTTTAGCTGTTTTAACAGCACATCAGTGGTAATCTTAGAATCTTTTGCCAATTCTTTTACGGTTTTTGTTGCCATTGTTTTACCTAAATTTATTTGGTTATTTGATGAATGATTTTATCATAAAACCATTAAATAATGAATTTGGTGAAAATGGATGGTTAGGATAAGTATTTACTCTTCGTTTAACTTCACCATCCATTTTTACAATTGCCAAATTCTCACCAACCAAATTTGGCAATGCTCTTACGCACTCATGACAGTACGCTCCATGATGCACGCACGGCTATTCAAACCATGACTGACGTGCTGCCATAATCAGCTTGCCCGCCAACTCACTGCCCACACCCTCAATATCTTCAATATCAAACACCGCTTGCTCGGCCAAATCATCAAGGGTGATGATATCACGTTCTGCCAATTTATAAGCGATGGCAGGGGTCATCTCTTCTAGGGCAAGTAACTCGCCACTGGGTTCTTTAATGTTTTGCTGTCTGATAAGCTCATCATTGATGATGACTTCTTTGGCACGTTCTTGGATGGCAGCGATGGTATCATCATCCAATCCATCAATGTCATAAAAAGTCTCAGCAGGCACATAAGCCACCTCTTCGATGGTTGTAAAACCAATCTCCGCCAACGCTTCTGCCAAATCTCTGTCCACCTCTAAACGCTCATAAAACAGCGTGATAATCACCTCAGATTCACTTTTTTGGCGTTCTAGATACTCAGATTCTAACATCATATTGAGTTTATAACCAGTCAAATCAGATGCCAAACGCACGTTTTGACCTTGTGAACCGATGGCACGTGCTAATTGGTCATTTGCCCCAAAGATGATATCAGCGGTTTGATTATCTTCATCCAGCACAATACTAGATACATCAGCAGGCTCCAATGAACTGATGATATACTGGGCAGGATCATCGCTCCACACCACAACATCAATACGTTCGCCATCTAACTCTTGTTGTACCGCTTGGATGCGAGTGCCACGCATGCCAATACATGCTCCCACAGGGTCAATACGGCTATCGCTTGTCTTTACCGAGATTTTGGCACGCAACCCCGGCAGACGTGCCACATCACGAATTTCAATGATACCCTCGCTAATCTCAGGCACCTCTTTGGTCATCAGTGCAATCAACATCTCATTACTCGTGCGAGACAGCACAAGCTGACTGCCACGCCCATCACGATTAACTTTGGTCAGCAGGGCAGTTACACGACTCTTAGGTCGTAGCATTTCACGGGGTAAGGTTTGGTCTTTGGCAAGATAACCCTCTGCCCCATCACCTAAATCAATGACATAGCCATCACGGCTTGCTTTTTTAACCTCACCTGTAATCAGCTCACCCACACGAGCCTCAAAAGCATCCGCAATCAAAGCACGTTCAGCTTCACGGATTTTTTGGATGATGACTTGCTTGGCTTGTGTTGCAGCAATACGCCCAAATTCAATTGATTCAATCTGCTCTTCGATAATATCACCAATTTGGTATTCATCCTCATCCAAATCACTGATCGCCTTTTGACAAGCAGGCATCTCATGGTCTTCATCTGCCACAACCGTCCAGTAGCGATAAGTGTCATAATCACCTGTTTTGCGGTCAATAGCAACACGTACTGCCACCTCAGGTTGGTCGGTATAAACCTTTTTCTTGGTTGAAAAAACAAGTGCTTGCTCAATCGCCTGAAAAATATCATCAGGGTCAAGTCCTTTTTCATTACTGACAGTCTCAACAACGGTCAAAATTTCACGGCTCATTGCTTATCCTTAGGTTAATTGATTAATAACAACATCAATCTTGATAGATCAAATTGGCTTTATCTACATTATCAAAAGCGATGTCAAATTCTAGTTTATCTTCGGTCATCACATGCATGCCCGTATCACTCACACTCATCAAATGACCCACGACTTTACGGCGTTTGACATCACCTTGTCCGATGGCATGAATCAGACGTAAGCTGACCATCTCATTAACAAACATCGCCACCTGCTCAGGGGTAAACAGCGGACGGTCAAACCCAGGGCTTGACACTTCTAGCACATACTCACCAGCAATGGGGTCATGCACTTCTAGTACGCCTGAGACTTGGTGATTGACCGCTGAGCAGTCCTCAATGGTGATATGCTCGCCACGCTCACGGGCATCGGCATTTACTTCGATATAGATACGAAGTAGCGATTTACGCCCTTGGGGCATAAACTCAATCCCCCAAAGCTCTACACCACAAGCGGACACTGCAGGGGCTATCATTTGGGTAAGTTCAGCGATTTTGCTAGATGGTTTCATTTTGGCTGGATTTATCCTATATTAAAGCACAAATTAAAAATCAAAAGAGTTAAAAGCGGTTTGGCAAATTGCAAATACAAAAAAACCCACAAAACACGTTGGTGGGCTAAAATCATTTCTCGCCGACATCTTTACCGTATTACCAAATAATCAAATTCTAATTTTTAATGGTAAATTTATGGAAAAGATACCTTACTTTTGAAATAAGGATTTAAAAAGTGGTAGCGGGGGCTGGATTTGAACCAACGACCTTCGGGTTATGAGCCCGACGAGCTACCAGACTGCTCCACCCCGCATCAATTTAGAGTGCCATTATAGCACGCTTTTTGACATTGTCAAGAAAAAATTTAACTTTTTTAAAATTAATTCATCTTAGACAAATCCATCTTAGGGTCAAGCTGATAGACCAAAAAAGTTCCAAACGACACAAGTGCCGTGATGATAATACCCAGCTTTAACACAGGGTTGACATCAAACAAACTTAACAGCAATCCGCCAAAAATCCCCACACTAAACTGCAATGCCCCTTGCATGGCAGATGCCATACCTGCCCGCTTTTTTTGATATGCCAGAGCGATGGCGGTAGCATTAGGCTGAGTAAAGCCAAGTCCTGAAATACAACAAAATATCGCCACAAATACAAGTGGAAAATAGCCAAGCCCCATCAATGCCAACACCAACAGACAACTGGCAGAGACAAGCTGCATCAAAGCCCCAAAACGTAGCAACTGCACAAGACGAAAACGACTGGTCAAAAACTGATTGACCTGTGTTAGGGCAATAAACCCAAAGGCATTAGCTCCAAAAGCGATGGCAAACTGCTGCTCAGATAAGCCAAAATTCACCATAAATAACTCGCTTGAAATGGACAGATAAATAAAGAATGCCCCTTGTAGTACGCCCCCTGCAACAGCAGGAACGATAAATGTCTTGTCTTTGACCAAATCCAGATAAGACACAAAGGTTTGGCTGATGGGTTTGGTATTGCGATTTTTGGGGGCAAGCGTTTCTTTTAAAAACAGTTTGGTCAAGACAATATTAAATAATCCATAACCTGCCAAAAACCAAAACAGAGCATGCCAATCAGCAAAGTTTAAAATCAGTGCCCCCAAACTCGGTGCTAATATCGGAGCCAGCCCCATGACAAGCACCATAAGACTAAATGCCTTTGCCCCTTGTATGGGATTTAGAGTATCTCGGATGGCAGCACGGGTTACCACGGCTGTTACACATGCCCCCAAAGCCTGCAATGTACGGGCGGCAAATAGCACCATCTCACTTGTGGCAGTTGCACAAATAACAGATGCAATCACAAATATCGTCATACCCATGTACATGGGCAATACTCGCCCGACACGATCGGAGAACGGCCCGTAAAATAACTGCCCCAATACCAATCCAATAAAATAAAATGGCACCGACTTGGATACCTGAGAGACACTCACACCAAAATCATCTGCCATGCTAACAAAAGCAGGTAAATACATATCAATGGCAAGCGGACCAATGGCAATCATCACCCCCATCATCATCACCCACAGAGTGGGAAAGGGTTTGTCAGATATCGTCTGGTCTTGGGAGCTATGATGTGGCATATTAATATTGCTTATCTTAATGCTGACTGATGGGTATGGTTATTGGTTATTATTATGTCAATCAGCCAAATTTTTTAAAACAAAAATAAATGAGAAAATCCGACTATTTTACCATGATTTGCCCCATTTGACGGTAAAAAATTGCAATACCGACATTGACTGTTTAATCTTAAAAAAATCTCATCTTATATTGAAAATATTGAAATTGATTAATCATGGACATTTTGTTATATTTTTATTAGGGCAATACGCTCGGTATGACATTTAGTTAGTATGACCATTAAATAATCACCCACCAGATGACCACACCATGACGACGCATCAAACCAACCTAGCCCACGCCATCAGCCACACACCCATGAGTGCCTATCAGTGGCTCATCGTTGCCTTGGCCGTTCTTTTAAATATGTTAGACGGCTTTGATGTGCTGGCGATTGCCTTTACCGCCAAAAGCATCCAAACCGAGCTTGGGCTGACAGGGGTGCAAATCGGTACGCTCATGAGTGCAGGTTTTATTGGCATGGCAATCGGCTCTATGGGACTGGCTCCCTTGGCGGACAAATTTGGCAGACGTCCACTACTTATCATAGCAACCGCCCTATCGGCACTGGGCATGTTTATGACGTATTTTTCGCACACAACCCAATCCATTGGCTTTTGGCGCGTGATAACAGGAATTGGCGTGGGCGGCATTTTGCCATGTACCAACGTCATCGTGAGCGAATACGCCAACCAAAAATGGCGTGGGCTTGCCATTGCCATTTATGCTTGTGGTTTTGGTATTGGGGCGATGCTTGGCGGGCTGTCAGCGGTCATGCTCCAAGATGAATTTGGCTTTCGTTCGGTATTTATGACAGGGGCGGTATTGACAGGGCTGGCACTGGTGGCACTCGTTAGCCTATTGCCTGAATCGGTGGATTTTTTAAACCAAAAACAACCTACCAACGCCCAAACCAAACTCACCAACATCGCCCACAAAATCGGCAAACAAGGCAACTGGCAACTGCCCACCCAAAATCAATCTGCCAAAGCCAAAGCACCCATCAGCCAATTGTTTGCCAAAGGTCAATTAAAGACCACTCTACTCATTTGGGCAGCGTTCATTGCCGTGATGTCGTCCTTTTATTTTATCAGCTCGTGGACGCCTGCCCTGCTAGAATCATCAGGGCTTGCCAAAGAACAAAGCCAAAAGGTTGGCATGGCAATCAGCATTGGCGGTACGATAGGCTCGCTCATCTTTGGTTTTTTGGTGAGTAAATTTACCCCAAAATCCACACTCATGGCGTTTGTTGTGCTGTCGTCCCTTGCCATTATCGGCTTTGTGTTTAGCCCAACATTAACTCTTGCCCTTATCTTTGCCATTTTGGTCGGCAGCCTTGTCAATGGCTGTATCACAGGACTTTATACCATAAATCCCACGCTGTATGCCCCAGAATTTAGAAGCACAGGGGTTGGCACGGCAATCGGCGTGGGGCGTATTGGTTCTATCGTCTCGCCCATGCTGGCAGGGAAACTGTTGGATGTGGGTATTGGCAAAGATGATTTGTATCTTGGGGCGAGTGGTTTTATTTTATTGGTACTGGTGGCGTTATATTTTTTAAAGCCGAATGAGCGTTGATTTTTGGGATTTTAAAAATAAATCACAACCCAAACAAGCATTTAACCTTTTTTAATGACTTTTAACCACAGTTTTTTAACTCAACCACAGCTTTTTTAACCAAGCAAAAGAGAGTAAGCCATGAGCCAACTTTTTCCAAACGCCAAACCTCGCAATGTCGCCCCTTATCGCAATGATGTGGTCGGCTCGTTTTTACGCACCGATGAGCTGATGACCGCCAAAACCAAGCTAAATGCTGGCGGGCTAAGTCAAGATGAGTATGATGTTATTCTAAAAGATGAAATTGGCAAACTGGTTACCAAACAAAAAGAAAATGGCTTGCACGCTGTAACGGACGGTGAGTTTAGCCGTGTGTGGTGGCATTTGGACTTTATGGCGGAATTGGACGGCGTGCAGTGGGTAGAAACCGAGAATTTTTCGGTGCAGTTTAAAGATGCCAAGCCAAAAAGCCATAGCGTCAAAATCGTGGATAAGATTGATTTTTCAGACGACCACCCTTTTATCAAAGCCTACCAAATCCTAAAAGACTGTGCTGGCGATGCCCCAACCAAATTCACCATACCCTCTCCATCCATGCTACATCTTGTGGCGTGCGTGCGTGATGTCAACTATAAGCCCATTGAACTGTATCAAGATGAAAACCATCTGTACGATGACATTGTGGCCGCTTATGTCAAAGCCATGCACAAGTTTTATGACATGGGTCTGCGTAATTTGCAACTGGACGACACAAGCTGGGGGCAATTTTGTGCGTTGGATAAAAAGGCAGAGTTTGCCGAGCGTGGTATTGATTTTGACAAATTGGCGGTGGATTATGTTGCCATGCTAAACCGAATTGTGGATGCCAAACCTGCCGACATGCAAATTACCATGCACATCTGCCGTGGTAATTTCCGCTCAACGTGGTTCTCCGAAGGCGGTTATGCTCCGATTGCCGAAGTGCTGTTTGGCACCTGCCGAGTGGACGGCTTTTTCTTGGAATATGACAGCGAGCGAGCAGGCGACTTTGCCCCACTTGCCCACATCAAAGACCAACAAGTCGTGCTAGGCTTGGTAACTTCAAAAACAGGCGACCTTGAAAACAAAGATGACATCATCGCTCGCATCAAAGAAGCCACGCAGTACGTGGACATCAACCAGCTTTGCCTATCGCCACAGTGCGGATTTGCCTCCACAGAAGAGGGCAATATCCTAACCGAAGAAGCTCAGTGGGCGAAGGTGGATATGATTAGAAAAATTGCTGATGAAGTTTGGGGTAAATAATTTCCCTAAAAATAATTGTTTTAAATAACAAACAAAAAGCGAAACTGACTAATTTGGCGGTTTCGCTTTTTGTTAAGTTTATTGGCAAAACAAAACCATCACACCCTACCCCTAAGGGCTAATAGCAGTATTATCATGCGTTGATTACAATGGCAAGACCATTCACCGCCCAAGGATAATTTATGTCCACTTCCATCAACTGGCAATCTGATGATGAACAAGTTCAGAAAAATCAGTGTCGTGCTTATGACGACATGCGAGCACGCTGTCCTGTCGCCCATGATGATAAGCTTGGTTATAGCGTGTTTTCTCATGCCGATGTCATGCACATTCTAAACGACCCTGCGACATTTTCCAATCACGTATCAGACCGTCATATCGCTGTGCCAAACGGCATGGACGCACCCATTCACACAGCGTTTCGTGCGATTAATGACAAATATTTTACCGCTGACCGCATGGCGAGATTTCGCCCCATCGCCAAAGAACTGATTGACAACTTAGTAAGCCAACTTCCCAAGGGTCAACCCATTGACATCATGGCAGAGTTTGCCAAAACTTATGCCGTCAAGCTACAAAATGCCTTTATGGGCTGGGGCGATGAGACCGAAGCACCGCTGAACGCATGGATTGAGAAAAACCGCAAAGCCACACTGAGCCAAAATCGGGATGAGATTGCCAGTGTCGCCTTAGAATTTGACGGTTATATCAAGGCGATTTTGGATGACAAACGGACAAAACGCCCTGATGATGTGACCTTTGAACTGATGAACGACATGGTCATGCTACCACAAGGTAAGCGAGTGATGAGCGATGAAGAGCTTGTCTCACTCATTCGTAACTGGACAGTGGGCGAGCTGTCTACCATGTCGTCAGCGGTCGGGATTATTTTTGAGTTTTTCATTCATTATCCTGATGTCTTAATTCATCTAAAAGCCAACCCCCAAGACATTGATAATGCCGTCTTAGAAATACTGCGTTTACACGACCCGCTCATCACCAACAGACGACGCACCACCCGCCCTGTCACTCTACATGGCATAGACATTCCCAAAGATGTCAAAATCACGATTAACTGGCAGTCTGCCAACCGTGACCCCGAAGCCTTTCATCAAGCGGACAGTTTTGAGCTGCACCGAAGCCAAGCTAACAATCTGGTCTATGGACATGGCATTCATGTCTGCCCTGGTAAGCCATTGGCACAGCTTGAACTGGGACTGTTGGTAGAATGCTTGGCAGAGCAGGTAAGTAAGATTCGCCCTGCGTCTGATGACTACTTTGACCATGCCATCTACCCTGCATCAGGTTTTAGTCGCTTAGAAGTCATACTTCATTAACTTCACTCCCTTTTTTCTTTTTCTCCAAACCCAACTCCCCCAAAAACCCAAACCCCCTACCATCTCTG
>NZ_LXTW01000007.1 GCF_001679005.1 Moraxella nonliquefaciens
GACGACATTGCGAGCATAATCCCCCAAATAATCATTTCTTGGTTGACAATCACTTGCACTCGGATTTGCCTGACAACGCTCCATTTTTGCAATAGCATGATTGATATCTGATGTAGTCATACCAAAACTCTCTGCAGTCCAAGTGTAGTTATTATTCTCCACCCCTATTTTCCCAACTTCAGCCCCACTCACAGCATCAGTAGTATTGCCATTAGCCGCTGTATAAGCTGTTGTCACTGTGGCAAGGTTTAGAATGCTGACGATGGTGTCTTTTTGTTCTTGGGTAAGCTCTTTTGGGTCTTTGGTGCCATATAGGTAATTTGACAGTATTGGGGCAGCAGCTTCATTGGCTGCACCTGATATTGCTCCTGTGGCGATGTCATTACCTGTGGCAGCACTTACCGCAGCACCTAAGATGGTATGAGCCAGTAGGTGTTGTGGGCTTTGCTCTTCGGGTCTATTACCGCCATCTGATTGGTTTTTAATTTCGTTTTCTTTAAAGTATTGTCCAATTTGATAAGCCACTTGTGGCTTACCGCTCTTGTTACATCACCTACGATACCGTTTGAATTGGGAGCGTATAAAGCGGAGGTGATGCCATCAAAGAGTCTTAGGTTTTGAATCCCAACTCACAGAAATTCCATTATTTTCCAAAAATATCATTAACTCATTAATAATAAAGATGTAATCGCTAATATCAATAATAATAGATAAAATATTGGAATCATTCAATAAGGAAAAATTAAAAAAATCCATTAAATTATTTTTGATATAGAATATTAGCTTTATTTTATCATTTAAAGACCTTACTCCAAATAAATGAAAACTACCATTATGACCTTTTGAAAAACTTTCTAAGCTTAAATCAAATTTAAAATTTTCTTCAACATCATCCCAATTATCCAAATTTTCTTCCCATTCATATTCAGAATTGGCACACCAGTTTGGATATCTTTCCATTAACATAAATTTCAATATTTCTACATCTGATAAATTAAAAACAAGTTGATTGCATGGTATATCATTTGATACTTTGATAATATTTTCAAATTCATTATAAAGAGAAACTAATCCGTAATTTGTCAAAAAAAATCTGCCTTTTATGTAAATTCCAACAATGCCATTAATTTCTTTGTCAAATAACCAATTTTTAACTTCATCAACATAAATTGCAAAGGTATCTGGGTTTCCAAAAATCATAATTTCTTTACCTTTTTAGGGTTGAGTCCAAAATGCTTGATTACATCTTGCGGTATATCGTTACCTTTTAATTGCTGATCAGGGTTTTGGTCTTTGCCCGTTCTGCCAGCCCAATGCCATGTATTATCACCCGTACCTGTGTAGGTAAATTGATGAATATTTCCATCAGAATCCAAAGAGTATCTTTTCTTACCAAAATAATCACTCAAAACAAAGCAATACATTCCCTATTAAATCTTTTCTCCACGATTCACAACAATCATGGTATGCACAATTTAATTTCATATAGGCTTCCTGAACTTTTTCACCTTCAACAAAATCAATAGAATAAATAATATCAACAGCTTCATGAGCAACCTCGTAATTAGCATCTATCAATAATTTAATTAATAAATCAAAATGTTTATTGCTCGCAAAATTTTTTAGAGCATATACAAATGTTCCTCTATAGTTTTTATATTTGGGATTATTTACAAGTCTCTCTAATATTGGCACAACCCTTTCATCATTTTTGTCTGAAAAATATAGGGCTATTTCATTTTTTCTTGCTATGTCAGAAGTGTCACAAGCCAACTCTTTTAGCAACAATTCTTCTTGCACTCTATTTAACATTTGGCTTTCCTAATTCAACCCAAGCTTCGTAAGCATCTTTTGCTTCTTGCCTATTATCAATGTCTTTACCACCAAAATCTTTTTTACCCTCTCTATGCCACCATTTTTTAAAATTTGGGTCATTATAACCATACCAATTATCTCTTTGTGATTGAGAACCGCCTCTAAATGTAACTCCTTTTTCTCCTCTCTGTTTGGAACCACCACTAATCCCAACCCTATACCCACCACTCCCAGCAACTGTACCACCACGCCCACCGCCATATAATCTTTCATTGGCCAGTTCGCCTACTAGAGCTTGAAACTCATTGCCATTATCACGGTTGATATTGGCAATACCAGTATCTCTTACCGTATGGCCACCAAAAGCATTATTAAACTTAACGCTGGTTATGGTTTTATTGGCATCTTTACCACCAAGCCTTGATATGTCAGTATATAGCCCAGACATATGCTGAAGATTGTAATTGCCTTGGGTGCCATCCTCAAACCGTCTAATACGATTATGACATCTTTGAGCATCAAAATTGATGGTGCAATAATTTTTAAAATTATCAAAGTTTGTTTTGTTGAGATTATCATACTTAGCATTTACATTATCAATGCATTGTTGATTGCCAGCACACTTGATAAGACTGGTTTTCCATGCAGATAATTCCCTATGACTCAAATAATTCTACTCTGTCTGCCCCACATTATTAGCAGTGCTTGCGGTGCTGTCGCCAATGCTTACTCCTAGTGTTGCTGATAGAGCAAGTAAGGCGGTTTGTCTGGTGGTTTCATTAAAGCCTTGTTCTTTTAGATACTCATCAATCTTTGGTAGGCACTTGTTAGATTGCCTTTGTAGACATGCCCTGTTGATGGCTTAGGCGGTGTGGTGTCGCCTGTAAAATCCACAAAATAGGGATGTAAGCCATCTGAAATGATGGTTTGCTTAACCCCCCATTATCATTGACAATCGTAATGCGTGTGGTGTCAGGATCTATATGGCGTTGTTATTCAAATAGGCTAGGTACAACAAACCATATCAATAGAATCACTGGAAAAAATCTCAAAAATATTCTAACCATGCGGAAATTTTTATCATTCTTAATCTTATCAGAATCAACATTACCCCAAAAAATATCCGAAGCAACTTTAGATATCGTTACGACACGCTCTATATACTCCAATCGGTTTTTAACTATTTTTGCATTTTTACAAAGATAGTATAAATAGTAATGATAGAATGCAAAGTATATAAGTATTGCCAAAAACAAAGATATGACAACCAAATCTTTCTGACTCATAAATAATCTCCTAATTTGCCTTTCTCTTTCTAGACGTTGGAAATATCTGATATGTCTTGCTATATCCAGTAGCGGTACCAAATTGACCTTCAATCCCTACCCCTATTTTCTCTGTCGTATACAGCTTTTTATTTTCACTGGCTCCAAAACAGGCAGTCACACCAGCAACGTACTTCCCTGAAATACAAGACTCAGTATAGAGACCATCAGCCTTCTCCCCTTGAGTAAATGATTTGTTTGCACTAGCACCAGCAGACCAACCAGTAACCACTGCACCGCTAAAGTTTACTTTTCCATCACCAACATAGGTTACCGCACCAGAGAAACCAAGCCCTGCCGCCGCCTCTACCTCCACAGATGTGTCTTTAACTATTCCATCTGCCACTCTCCAATATTGATCTTTTTTAACCCTTAAACTTTCAGGTTCTTTTTTGTTTTTGTTAAACCCATTCCACTCCACCGCATTCTCACCCACATTCAAATCATTCGCCATTTGGTCGCTGTTGATATCACCATTGTTAACGACAGTATTTGTGGCCACTGTGGCAAGGTTTAGAATGCTGACGATGGTGTCTTTTTGTTCTTGGGTAAG
>NZ_LXTW01000008.1 GCF_001679005.1 Moraxella nonliquefaciens
GATGTGGGGTGTGGGGGGTGGATTTGTCAATGTCCTGCCCATTAACAAATAAAAACCAATGCTAACACACCCCGATGGCAAAAGAGCAAGTTTATTGTATCTTGTTGTTCATTTTAAATCATTAATACGTTTTAATGGTCGGCACTCATCGCTCCACACGCTGCCAATATCGCCAAAATCTCATCAATTTTAGATTGTAGTAGTGCTTTATCGCCTTTGGTTTCTATGTTTAGACGAATGAGTGGTTCGGTGTTGGACGAACGTAGGTTAAACCGCCAGTTACCAAAATCTAGACTTAATCCATCTAAGGTATTCTTAATGGGGTTTGATGAGCTGTATTTTTGTTCTAGATGCTCACCAATTTCTCTGGCACTTTTTTGTCCTAAACGAAAGTTTAGCTCGCCTGAGCTGGGAAAATTATGGATATAACCATTGACAAGCTTGGAGAGTGTTTTGCCAGTTACCGACAGCAGTTCAATGACCAACAGCCACACAATCATGCCACTATCGCAATAGAAAAAGTCTTTAAAATAATGGTGAGCGGACATCTCGCCCCCATAAATCGCCCCTGTCTCACGCATGACTTGTTTGATAAATGAATGCCCTGATTTACTGATGATGGGCTGACCACCGTTTTGGGCGATGACGTATTCGGTATTATAAATCACCCGGGGGTCATAGACGATGCCCTTACCTTGATGTTGTTTCAAAAATACCTCAGCCAGCATGCCCACAATATACGAACCTTCAATGAATCGTCCGTTTTCATCAAACAAAAAACAACGGTCAAAGTCGCCATCAAAAGCCACACCAAAGTCCGCTTTGTGTGCGATGACGGCATCTGATGTGGCTTGTTGGTTAGCAACAATCATGGGGTTGGGGATACCGTTAGGAAATGAACCATCCGGGGTGTGATGAACTTTTATAAGTTCAATGTCATTCCCAAGACGCCGTTCAAGTTCGTCAACCACAGGTCCTGCTGAGCCATTACCACTGTTAACCACGATTTTTTTGGGGCGAAATTTGCTCGTGTCAATAAAGCTCATGAGTTTATCAATGTAGGCAGTTTTATCGGTATTTAGGGTAACTCCACCTTTGTCTGCAACCACAAATTCTCCACGCTCGGCGATGGTACGAATGTCTGCCAATCCCGTATCGGCACTGATGGGGCGTGACTTTTCACGCACCATTTTTAGACCATTGTAGTTAATGGGGTTATGACTTGCGGTAACCTCAATCCCACCGATGGCGTTATAATGACTTGTGGCAAAATACACCTCCTCGGTGCCAACCATGCCCAAATCAATCACGTCCACGCCAGCGTCTGTTATGCCATCAATGACAGATTGTTTTAAACTGTTACTGGATGAGCGGATGTCTGCACCAACCACGATGACAGAGTTTTTTTGACCATGATTTTTTTGACCATAATTTAGATATTGGGCAAAAGCTCGTCCGATGCGATAGACGATGACGCTATCCAAATTGACATCAAGTTCACCACGCACATCATAGGCTTTGAAGCAGGAGATGGTAATGGGATTAAAAGTTTTCATGAATCATCCTAGGCGCTAAAATAAAAATAACTTAATTTTATCATATTTATCATCATTTGGCGGTGCATGTTGTGAAATTATTTATATGTCAAAATAGAATAACCTTTAACATTTTTTGCCTATAAATTTTTATAAAAATTTGGTATGCTAGCGGTTCTTATTGTAAAATAAGCAGTCTTTAAAAGGAAAATCTCATGAACATCGCTAAAAACATCACCGAGCTTATTGGTAACACGCCCTTAGTAGAACTTAACCGCCTAACCGATGGCTTATCTGCTCGTATTGTGGCAAAACTAGAATACTTCAACCCAGCCAGTTCGGTTAAAGACCGCATCGCTTTATCCATGATAAATGAGGCTGAAAAAGACGGTCTTATCAACAAAAATACGACCATCGTAGAGGCAACATCAGGTAATACTGGCATTGGGCTTGCCATGGTGTGTGCATCAAAAGGGTATAGACTTATCATTACCATGCCAGAGAGCATGAGCTTGGAGCGTCGGGCATTGCTTCGTGCGTATGGGGCCAAGCTTGTATTGACCCCAGCGAGCGAGGGTATGGGTGGGGCGATTGCCAAAGCCAATGAGCTTGCCGCCCAAGACGGCTACTTTATGCCACGCCAATTTGACAATTTGGCCAATCCTAAGATTCACCGTGAGACGAGTGCCTTAGAAATTTGGAACGACACGGATGGGCAAGTGGATATCGTGGTGGCAGGTATCGGTACAGGTGGTACGATTACAGGTGTGGGCGAGGTGTTAAAGTCCAAAAAAGACAGCGTACAAATTGTGGCGGTAGAGCCATCTGATTCGCCTGTGTTTAGCGGTGGTGAAAAAGGTGCTCATAAATTACAAGGGCTTGCTCCTGGCTTTGTGCCCAGCATCTTAAATACAAGTATTTATGATGAGGTCATCACTGTTACAACCGAATCTGCCTTTGCCACAGCTCGTCAGATGGCAGAAAAAGAAGGGATTTTGGTGGGGATCAGTGCAGGGGCAGCAGTTTGGTCAGCCCTGCAAGTAGCAAGTCGTCCTGAAAATGCAGGCAAGCTCATCGTGGTGGTGATTCCCTCATCGGGTGAGCGTTATTTGTCCACACCATTGTTTGCCGATTTGGCTCAGTAAATCAGCAAATTAGGATGTATTTTTGGACAATGACATGAACCCAACCAACCAATTTGCTGACCTTTTGACACTCATGGCACGCCTTCGCACCGATTGCCCTTGGGATGCCAAACAAACCAACGCCAGTTTACAAAAGTATGCCATTGAAGAGGTTTTTGAACTTGTTGAAGCCATTACAAGTGATGATAAAAGCACGCTTGCCACAGAGAGCATTAAAGGTGAGCTTGGTGATGTACTTTTACAAGTTGTCTTTCATGCTCATCTGTATGATGAGCAGGGACGATTTGATATGGCGGATGTGATTTTTACACTACAAGAAAAACTCATTGGCAGACACCCCCATGTGTTTAACAAAAAAAATCTAACAACGGATGAAGATGTCAGACGCCGCTGGGATGAGATTAAAGCCTTGGAGGCCAAAGACCGCCCAAAACATCTGTTGTCTGATATTAAGTCGGGTACGGCTTTGATGTATGCCCAAAACTTACAAAAAGCATCCGCCACAGTCGGTTTTGATTGGGAGAATTTGGGTGGTGTTTTGGATAAACTTCAAGAAGAGCTGGGCGAGTTGCAGGCAGAATTACCCAGAGCTGATTTTAGTTACAAAGCGGACAAATTGAATCAATCCCAAAAAGACAAAATCGCAGATGAGCTTGGCGATGTGCTGTTTGTTTTGGCTAATCTTGCCCGTCATCTGGATGTTGATGCAGAGATGGCACTACAAAATGCCAATGCCAAATTCAAACGCCGATTTGCATTTGTGGAAAAGTCGCTTATGGCACAAGCAAAAACGCCAAAGGGGAGCAATTTGGCACAAATGAATGAGTATTGGGAAATGGCAAAGGCTGATGAGAGGCACTGATATTAAGCGATGGTTGAATATTGGGCGATGGGGATGGGCTTTGCTGTTTACCTTATCGGTTAATTCTACATGGGCGAGTCAATGCCACGCTGACCCCAAACTTGCCTACTTTGCCCTTATCGCCAAAGAATCTGCCCAAAAAGTGATGAGTGAACGCATTAATATCAATACTGCCACAGCAGGTGAGCTGGCCACACTCACAGGAGTGGGGGCAAAAACTGCCCAAGCCATCATTAACTATCGGGAGCTGATGGGGCGATTTGACAGCGTGGATGATTTGACAAAGGTGAAGGGTATTGGGGCGAAGACCTTAGAAAAAAATCGCCATAAACTCACAGTGTATTAGCTTTTTTGATAAAAACAAGGTACAATAAAACCCATGACAGGCGGTCATATGGCGGGCCTTGTGTAGGGTGATTATTTGCCCTGACAGTTGTGCATTATGGTGTGTATGACTAACAGCCTTAGCACCGCCAAACAGATGAAGCAATGGTAGGGCATGCCATTTACCAAACATTAAAAAGCAGTTCAAGCACCTTATGCAAAAAAAACCAATCAAGCACAAAAACCCCAAATTATCAGCAACTGTACTGTCAGCAGACAAATTGGGGCTTGACAAACGCACTTTACCACACAGCATTGTGGAAATCATCAGCACACTTAATAAAGCAGGTTTTGATGCCTATATCGTAGGCGGTGGCGTGCGTGATGGTCTTTTGGGACTTATTCCCAAAGATTTTGATGCGGTTACCAATGCTCGCCCCCATGAAATTAAGGCAATTTTTGGGGGTCGTTGTCGTATCATTGGCAAGCGGTTTCAGCTTGCTCATGTCTACTCTGGACGTGAACTCATCGAGGTGGCGACTTTTCGTGCTCCGCCCAAAGACGATACACACACCACCGATGATGGTATGATAACCCGTGATAATGTGTGGGGGGACATCACGCAGGATTTTTCTCGCCGTGATTTTTCCATCAATGCTTTGTATTATCAGCCAATTAAGGGTGAGGTATTGGACTTTTGTGGGGCGGTAACTGACATTAAAAATCGTACATTACGCCTGCTCGGTGATGCCAAAATACGTATTGAAGAAGACCCTGTTCGCCTGCTTCGTGCGTTACGATTTAAGGCTAAGCTGGATTTTGATTTTGATAAAGCCCTTGCCAAACAATTTAATGACACAAATTGGACACTTTTGGAGCAGGTCTCTGCCCATCGTCTTTATGATGAGACTCAAAAGATGTTTACAGGCGGTTATCTTGCCCCACTTTTGCCTTTATTATATCAATATGGGGCGATGGGCAGTCTGATGAGTCATGCCAAATCTGAACCAACGCACTTTGCTTTGCAGGTTGCCAAAAACACCGATGAACGCATCGCTTCGGACAAAACTGCCAATCCTGCCTTTTTTTATGCGGTGCTATTGTGGGATAATTATTTATACGCTTTGGCAAAATTTAAGAAAAAAGGTCTGCCTTTTTATGAAGCTCAACATAAAGCATCTTGTCAAGTCTTTGATGTTCAGCGTAAAAAGACCGCCATACCCAGATTTGCCGAGGACTTTATCAGCGATATTTGGTTCATGCAACCCAAACTTGCCAACCCCAAACCCAAAGAGATGGGCAGGCTAATCTTGCAGGGTAAATTTCGGGCAGGGCTTGATTTTTTTATCATGCGTGAAAGTTATGATGATAATCCGTTGTCTGAGCCAACTAATGGAATGGGCGTATGGTGGCAACGTTATCTGGCAGCCGATGTGGCTGGTCAAAGTCAGATGCTAAGTGCATTGGGTGGTGCTGTAAATGGCACCCGAAGACGGCGTGGCAAAAATAAAGACATTGATACAGATGCTGAACTCCTGCAATTACAAAAGCTCTTGGGGCGTGATGATGATAAGGTAGACGATGCACCAAAACCGCTACTGGTTGTGGATAACGCCAACATGCCTAAAAATATTCTTCCTACACCAAAAACACGACAAGTGCATGTGCCAACCTTTGAGTGGCGTACGTATGACCAAAGTGATTTTATCAAGCTACTAAACAATGACGAGCCTTACATACCGTCGGTACGTTATCGTAAACGTAAGCCATCATCCACTTTATCCATCAAAGAGCGTGAGCAGGGTCTGACCGAGAGTGATTTACAATCATCTGCATCAAACCCTACCACCACCAAAACACAGCCAGCCCAGCACCAAAAAACAAGGCGACAAAAGCCGAAGCAACAACAAAAAACCACCCAAGATGCCATCATGCCCAAACCCAAAAAACGCAAAAAACCCAATGCCAAACCACGAGCCAAACATGATGACTGATAAAGTGCAAATTTATTTGGGGCTTGGGGGTAATATCGCCAATGAACTCGGTGATCCGACCAGTCATATTTTGATGGTACGTGATACGCTTATCCGTGATGAGCGTTTTTGTGATGTGGCATTATCATCTTTGTATCAGTCCAAGCCTTTTGGTGTTACCGATCAGCCTGATTTTGTTAATGCAGTGCTGTCCGCCAAAACAAGCCTTGATGCCATGAGCCTGCTTGATTATTGTCAAGAGTTAGAGCGTGGGGCTGGGCGTGTGCGTTTTAGACGCTGGGGTGAACGTTCGCTTGATGTGGATGTTTTGTTATACGGCGATGATGTTATCGCCAATGACAGGCTTACCGTGCCACACATTGGGATTTTTGAGCGAAATTTTGTGCTTGTGCCACTTTTGGAGTTGAATGATGAGCTGATGATAAATGGGCAAGCCATTTGTGATTTGGCATTGGCTTATGAGATGAATGGACTTAAAAAGTTGGACTAACTTGACAAAAGAGTCAATAAAACAGTAGCCATATCCCAAATATCAGCCCAAAAAAGACCGTATTGGCGATGGGTCTTGACATTGATGAGAATAAAACGATGACCTACCTAACCCAAACCGCTCCCATAACATTATCAACTTTGACACAATATAAACAAAAAGGCGAAAAGTTTAGTTGCCTAACTTGTTATGATGCCAGTTTTGCTCACGCCATGCAGTTGGCGGACATTGACACCATTTTAATCGGTGATAGTCTGGGCATGGTTGTCCAAGGGCAAAGCTCAACCTTGCCAGTGGGCGTTCATGACATGGTTTATCACACTCAAAATGTGGTGCGTGGTAATTCTCATGCCTTAATCTTATGCGATTTGCCATTTATGAGTTATGCCACCTTATCTGATGCCATTGCCAGTGCCAAGGCGGTCATGCAGGCAGGGGCGAATGTGGTCAAAATTGAAGGGGGCAGCGAGCTTGCTCCGATGGTGTCCGTTTTGGCAAATAACGGCGTACCCACTTGCGTGCATTTGGGGTTAACGCCGCAGTCGGTCAATGTCTTTGGTGGCTATAAAGTACAGGGCAAAACGGACGCCCAAGCGGATAAATTGATGAAAGACTGTACGGCGGTGGTGAATGCTGGGGCGAGTCTTTTGTTGCTTGAATGCGTACCAGCATCGCTTGCCAAAGCCGTTACCGAGCGGTTCGCTGTGCCTGTCATTGGCATTGGGGCTGGGGTGGATTGTGATGGGCAGGTGCTGGTCATGCACGACATGATTGGCGTTTATACCCGAAAACCTGCCAAATTTGTCAAAGATTTTTTGACCGATGACAGCAACCAAACCAAAGACATTGTTGGGGCGTTTAAAGCCTATCATCGTGCTGTCAAACAGCGTGCCTTTCCAACAGAGAAGCACAGTTTTTTGTAATGGCCTTCATGGTTTTGATGAATGCTTATTTATTTATCAATGAATATTAATAAAGTTTGGAAGAATCACAAGGAAAACCCATGTCGCAACACAACGAGAACAGCCGTGTCAAAATCCCCGCCATTTTGCATCTGATGCGTTTGGGCTATGGTTATCTTTCTTTGAAAAATAACGATTGGGACAGCCAAACCAATATTTTCCCCAAGATTTTTATAGACAGTCTGTGCCGTATCAATCCTGAGTTGTCAGCCGATGATGCCCAGCGTATCTTGACCGATATTTTGCTAGAATTAGATAATGAAGATTTGGGACAAAAATTTTATGAACGCTTAATCAACCAATCAGGCATCAAACTCATTGACTTTAATCACATCAAGCAAAACAGCTTTCATGTCGTAACTGAGCTGCCCTATGCCAATGGCGATGAAGAGTTTCGCCCCGATATTACCTTGCTGATTAACGGCATGCCCTTGGTTTTTGTTGAAGTCAAAAAACCCAACAACAAAGGCGGTATCGGTCAAGAGCGTGAGCGTATGCAAACCCGCTCCAAAAACCCCAAATTTCGTCGCTTTATTAACATCACCCAGCTGATGATTTTTTCTAATAATCAAGAATACGACCAAGGCGAGATTGAACCTGTCCAAGGGGCTTTTTATGCGTCTGGCAGTGTTGATAAGCTTGTATTTAACTATTTTCGTGAAGAACAGCCATTGAATCTGGCTAAGCTATTGCAAGTCTTAACGGATGAACAAGAAAATTTGGTGCTAAAAGACACCAACAACACCATTATTAAACATAACCCAGAGTTCGCCACCAACAAAGCGCCAGACACACCCACCAACCGCATCTGTACATCATTGCTCAATCATGAGCGTTTGATGTTTTTGTTGCAGTATGGTTTGGCGTACGTCAAAACCACCAAAGGTCCACAAAAGCATATCATGCGTTATCCACAGCTGTTTGCTACCTTCGCCATCACCAAAGCCTTAAACAACGGCAGCAAAAAAGGCATTATTTGGCACACCCAAGGCAGCGGCAAAACTGCTTTGGCGTATTATAATGTGCGTCATCTTACTGCCCATTTTGCCAAACAAGGCATCGTCCCTAAATTTTATTTTATTGTGGATAGGCTTGATTTGTTGCAACAAGCCCAGCGAGAATTCACCGCACGTGGTTTGATTGTCCACACCATCAGCTCCAAAGAAGCGTTCGCCAAAGACATCAAATCCACCCAAAGCCTGCACAACCACACAGGCAAAGCCGAAATCACGGTGGTAAATATTCACAAATTCCAAGACGACCCCAATGTCATTGCCAGTAATGACTATGATTTGAGCATACAAAGGGTATATTTTTTGGACGAAGTGCATCGCAGTTACAATCCCAAAGGCTCATTTTTAGCCAATTTGGAGCAGTCTGACACCAACGCCATCAAAATCGGTTTGACGGGCACCCCGTTGATTGGCGAAACTCAAAACAAGCTGAATTCCAAACAATTATTTGGCGATTATATTCATAAATATTATTATAATTCGTCCATCGCTGACGGCTATACTTTGCGTCTGATTCGTGAAGCCATTGGTGGCGAGTATAAAGCCCAATTACAAAATGCCCTAGCGCAAACCCAAGTACAAAAGGGCAGCATCAAACGAGAACAAATCCTTGCCCACAAAAACTTTGTCCAGCCACTCATTGACTACATCGTCAGCGATTTTGAAAAATTTAGAAAGATAAATGATGATGACAGCTTAGGGGCAATGGTCATTTGCGACAGTAGCGAGCAAGCCAAAGCCTTGTTTGCGTTGTTTGAACGCCAATACGCCACCGCTGACCGCCAAGCCAATCCCCACAAAGTAAGTAAAGCGGCTCTGATTTTGCATGATATTGGCAGCAAAGACGACCGCAAAGACCAAGTAGAAGACTTTAAAGACGGCAAGATTGATGTGTTGTTTGTTTATAACATGCTTTTGACAGGCTTTGACGCCCCACGCCTAAAAAAGCTGTATCTAGGACGAGTCATTAAAGCCCATAATTTACTCCAAACCCTAACGCGAGTAAACCGCACTTACAAACAGTATCGTTATGGCTATGTGGTGGATTTTGCTGACATTCAAAGCGAATTTGACAAAACCAACCGTGCCTATTGGGACGAACTACAAAACGAGCTGGGCGATGACATCGGCTCATATGCCCAAATGTTCAAAGATGAGCAAGAAATTATTCAAGACATCCATGATATCAAAGACGCTTTGTTTGATTTTGATACCCAAAACGCCGAAATTTTTTGTCAGCAAATCAGTCAAATCAGCGACAAAAAACAAGTCTTGGACATCAAAAAAGCCCTACAAACCGCCAGAGAGCTGTATAATATTTTGCGTTTACAGGGCGATTATCGGTTTTTGAGCCGTTTGGATTTTGAAAAACTGGCGATTTTATACCGTGAAACGCAAGCACATCTGGATAGGCTGAATCTGGCAGAGAGTCTATCGGCAGGCGACAGCAGCGGCTTGCTCAACGAAAGCTTGGAAGATGTGTATTTTGCCTTTGTCAAAATTGGCGAACAAGAACTCAAACTTGCCGATGACCTAAAAGACCACATCAAAAAAGTGCGTGAAGGCTTGGCGACGAATTTTGACCAAGATGACCCTGAATTTATCAGCTTGCGTGAAGCATTGGAACAAATCTTTCAAAAACGCAATCTGTCGGAAGTATCGCAAGATGACATGGTGGCAAACATCAGTTTGCTGGATTCAATCTATCTAAAAATCAAAGAGTTAAACCGCCAAAACGAGCTTATCCGTCATAAATATCAAGGCGACACCAAATTTGCCAGAGTGCATAAACGCTTAATGCGAGATGAGCGGCTGCCACACGACAAACAAAAAATCTATGAAGCACTCATGGGCGTAAAAACCGATACCGATGAAAAAGTGCTGAATTTACACCAAATGCTGGACAACGACAGCTATTTTGAAAAGCAAATGCAAGGCAGCGTATTGGAGCATTTTAGACGCCAACAACAATTTGCCGTCAGTCCCGAAGATATTCGATTTATCAATGGCTTATTGGTCAAAGAATATCTAAAAGAAAGTGGGCGGGTTTGATAAATGGGTTTCAATTAGCCTGAAAATAGGAAATTAGAAAAATGAGTAAACCACAAAATTGTTTATTGGGCGATTTAATTGAGTTTCAGCGTGGCTATGACTTACCAAAAAGCAAATTTGTTCATGGTAAATATCCTGTTCAATCATCAAATGGCATTTTGGGTTATCATCACGAATATAAAGTGAAAGCTCCAAGTATTACTATTGGTAGAAGTGGTACAGTTGGCATTCCTCATTTAATTAAAACAAATTTCTTTCCTCATAATACAGCTTTATTTGTTAAAGATTTTAAAGGAAATGATGTTGAATACATATATTATCTTTTAAAAAATCTTAAATTAAATGAATATAAAACAGGTTCAGGTGTTCCGACTATGAACCGTAATCATTTACACCCTTTAAAAATCCAAGCATTTTTAGGCATACCCACCCAAAAATCCATTGCCCATATTTTATCCACCCTTGACCAAAAAATCGCTATCAATAATCAAATCAACGCCCAATTAGAGCAAATGGCAAAAACCCTGTATGATTATTGGTTTGTGCAGTTTGATTTTCCCGATGAAAACGGCAAGCCCTATAAATCCAGTGGCGGTAAAATGGTCTATAACGACACTTTAAAACGAGAAATCCCAAAGGGGTGGGAAGTGAAAAGTTTGGGAGAAGTGGAACCTAATATTATTACAGGAAAAACACCTTCAACACAAAACGAAGAGTTTTTTAATGGAAATATTCCATTTATTACAATTGGCGATATTAGAAATAATATGTTTATTTTTCAAACAGAGCAAAAGTTAAGCAAAACTGGTGCAGAAAGTCAGTCTAGCAAATATTTACCCAAAGACAGCTTATGTGTTTCTTGTATTGCTACTGTTGGTTTAATTGGATTTACAACACAAAAATCACAAACAAATCAACAAATTAATTCTATCATATTTAAAAATAAATATAATGGACCTTATTTTTATTTTTATCTAAAAGATTATTTTTTTGTGAGTAAGGCAAAAACTGGTAACACTTTTGCAAATATGAATAAAGGAGATTTTGCAAATATTAAGATGATTTATCCAAGCTCCAACATTATTGAAAAATTTTTTCAAAATATTGTTTATAGTTTTCAGAAAATAAAAAACCTACAAAAACAAAACCAACAACTCACCCAACTTAGAGATTTTTTATTACCCATGCTGATGAATGGGCAGGTGGGGGTGGGTGATGATTAATGAACCGATTTCAAAGATTGATAGCCAAATCACGCTAAAATATCTACAAACACAGCATGAAAATCAATATTTTGAACGCAAAGGTTTGGGTGAAAGAGATATTAAGCCCAGTAAAATTGCCGATGAATTAATTGGTATGGCAAATGCTGATGGTGGAATTTTGGTTTTTGGTGTATCTGATAAAGGCGAAATCCAAGATTTGCAAAGTTTAGGCGATAAATTAGATAATTATCGTAAATTGGTTTTTGATTTTATTGCACCGCCTTGCAGGGTTCAATTAGAAGAAATTATCATTGATGATAAACTTGTTTTTATTTTTCATGTAGAGCAAGATTTAGAGCGAATATTTTATCGCAAAGATAATGAAAAATTCTTTTTGCGTGTGGCAGATAGCAATCGAGAACTCAATCAAGAACAAATTAAAAAATTAGAATATGACAAAAATATCCGCCTTTTTGAAGATGAGATACTCCCTAATTTTGATGAAAAAGATTTGGATATGCCATTATTAGAAAAGTATAAAAATAAGGTTAATTATAATGGTGATATTTTAGATTTATTATATAAAAAACATTTAATTGATAAAAAAGATAATGAGGTTAAATTCAAAAAATCTTGTGCTTTGCTTTTTTCAAAAGACCCTGAAAAATATATTCCTTCTGCATCGGTGCGTTATGTCCGCTTTGAGGGGCTAGAAAGCAAAACAGGAGATGAACACAATGTGATTAAAGATGTGCGTTTTGAAAATAATATTCCCAACTTGATTGATGAAATACGCCAGTTTTTACGCATTTCATTTAAAGAGTTTTTCTTTTTAGATATTGATATTGGCAAATTTAAAAAAGTCCCTGAATTTCCAGAAGAAGCATGGCTTGAAGCGGTGGTTAATGCTTTATGTCATCGTTCGTATAATGTACAGGGCAATGCGATTTATATTAAGCATTTTGATGACCGCTTGGAAATCAGTAATAGTGGACCGCTGCCAGCTCAGGTTACGGTGGATAATATTAAAACAGAACGCTATGCCCGCAATCCTAGAATTGCCAGAGCATTAGAAGATTTAGGCTATGTCCGTCAATTAAATGAAGGGGTAGCTCGTATTTATGAAACCATGGAAAAATCCATGCTTACAAAACCTGAATACAGCGAAAGGCACGGCAATGTTTATTTGGTTTTACGCAACAATATCAGCTTGCATAATAAGACTATTCATACTGATTTGATGAAAAAAATAGAAGAAAATTGGCATCATTATAATGATAGTGAAAGAAATATTTTGTTGTATATTTTTAGTTATGGCAACGCAACGGCAAGTGAGATTGCTAAAAATATTCAGGTGCATATCAATACGGTTCGTAAATATCTGAATAAATTTGTAGAAAATGAACGAATATTAACCCGATTTAGCGACAAACAGCGAGATAGAAACGCCAAATATGGCGTTAATAAGGATGTGGGCGTGTTAAGCAACGCTAAGGCTAAATTAAGCAACGGCAGTTAAAGTTTTTAACACATTGATTTTTAATGATTTTATAATTTTATCGCCCATAAAACTGCAAATAAGCAACGCTGGGCCCAAATTAAGCAACGATACCTTATTTTAACGGAAAAACCCATGACCACCCAAAATTTCACCGACCAAACCAAATCACTCATTGACAGCCTAAAAACCATTTGTGCCAACTATGGGCTAGGCAATGACGGCAATGAATTTAAAATCATCAGCCAAGTGTTTTTGTATAAGTTTTTAAATGACAAATACACCTTTGAATTCAAGCAATTGCGTGCCGAGCGTTCTGATGAAGACATTGACTTTATCAATATGGAAATTGAAGGCAAAACGGCGATTTTAAAGCCAGAGCATTTATTGAAAAATCTGCACGCCGAGCAAAATAATGCCGATTTTGCCAAACGCTTTGATGATACATTAATGGACATTGCTGCCCAAAATGCCGATATTTTTTCGGTGAAAACCGAAGGCGGGGCAAAAATTGTGCTGTTTGAGCGTATCAGCAACTACATCGCTGATGAAAACCGCCGTGATGAGTTTTGTCGTGCGTTGGTTTCTAAATTAACCGATTTTAGTTTTGAAGAGATTTTTGCCCAAAAGTTTGATTTTTTTGCCACCATTTTTGAATATCTGATTAAGGATTACAACAGCAATTCAGGCGGTAAATACGCTGAATATTACACGCCACACGCCGTGGCTCGCATCATGGCGGATATTTTGGTGCCCCAAAATGAGCGTGGCGCAATCAAAAGCGTTGATGTGTATGACCCGTCGGCAGGCTCTGGCACATTGCTCATGAACGTTGCCCATGCCATCGGTGAAGACAAATGTATGATTTATACCCAAGACATTTCACAAAAATCGTCTAATTTATTGCGGTTGAATCTGATTTTAAATAATTTGGTGCATTCTTTAAACAATGTCATTCAGGGCAATACGATTTTATCGCCTTATCATAAAGACAGCTCAGGCAAGCTAAAACAGTTTGATTTTATTGTGTCCAATCCGCCCTTTAAGCTGGATTTTAGCGATTTTCGCAATCAGTTGGACAGCAAAGAAAATAATGAACGCTTTTTTGCAGGTATTCCCAACATTCCCAAAAGCAAAAAAGAAAGCATGGCGATTTATCAGCTGTTTATCCAGCATATTTTGTATAGCCTAAAAGACGACGGCAAAGCGGCAATCGTTGTTCCCACAGGGTTTATCACCGCCCAATCAGGCATAGACAAAAAAATTCGCACCCATTTGGTAGATAATAAAATGCTTGCTGGCGTGGTGTCCATGCCATCCAATATTTTTGCCACCACAGGCACCAACGTGTCTATTTTGTTTATTGATAAAGCTAATACTGGCGAGGTGGTGCTGATTGATGCGTCCAATCTTGGCGAAAAAGTCAAAGACGGCAAAAATCAAAAAACCGTGCTGACCAACGAGGAAGAAAACCAAATTTGTAACACCTTTGCCCAAAAAAAAGCGGTGGAAGATTTTAGCGTGGTGGTGAGTTATGATGCGATTCAAGCTAAAAATTATAGCCTATCCGCTGGACAATATTTTGATGTTAAGATTGATTATGTGGACATTTCAGCAGATGAATTTACCCAAAAAATGGCGGATTTTCAGACCAATTTAGATGAGTTGTTTGCTCAATCAGCCACACTTGAACAGCAAATCAAGGCTAATTTGAAGCATTTGTATTTGGTAGATAAATAATATATCATGGCGTATTTAGGGTTGACGAGTCATTGGAGCTGTGTTGATTCAATCGTTGGCTATCCAAATTATTATAGAATAAAACGGTTGTCTGATGCTGTTTTAGACAGCTTGTGCTCTTGCCAAGATGCTTACAAATAGCTAAGATTGGCGGATTGAGTTAGAATGTAGACTATATGAGTCATGACTGACCAAATGGCTGTTATTTTAATACCAATTACTGGATTTTTTGATTTTAAATCGATATAGGTTTGCCATGAACATTTTTCACACCATCAAAGACTTAAAAAACGCATTAAACCCCTTACGCCACCAAAAAATAGCCTTAGTCCCAACCATGGGCAATTTACATGATGGGCATTTATCCCTTGTGGCACTTGCCAAGCAACATGCCGATATCGTGGTGGTGAGTATCTTTGTCAATCCCACTCAATTTGGGGTGGGTGAAGATTTTGCCAGTTATCCACGCACGCTTGATGACGATTGCCAAAAACTTGCCAAAGCTGGCGTGGCATTGGTTTTTGCCCCAAGTGTGGACGAGATGTATCCTGTCTATCCGCCCAATGTTCAAATCCTATCAGGCAGTATCAGCAAGATATTATGTGGTCAGACACGCCCCACGCATTTTGATGGTGTTGGGCTTGTGGTGAGTAAGCTGTTTAATATCGTTCGCCCTGATGTGGCGGTATTTGGCAAAAAAGACTACCAGCAACTTGCCATCATTGCCCAATTGGTGCAAGAATTAAATTTTGAGATTGACATTATTGGTGGTGAGATTGTCAGAGCCGATGACGGTTTGGCGTTATCGTCTCGCAACCAGTATTTGACCAAGCAAGAGCGTGCCATTGCCCCACGGCTGGCACAGGCCTTACAACAGCTTGCAGGTGAGTTAAAGTCTGCCAGTGTTGCTGATTTTGATACGATGATACAAAAAACCAAAGACAAATTAACTTGCGATGGTTTTACGGTGGATTATTTGCAAGTACTCAATCAGCAATTACAACCTGCTAGCCGCCATGATAAGCATTTGGTGATTTTGACCGCTTGTTATTTGGGTAAGGCAAGGCTGTTGGATAATTTGGAAGTTGCCTTAAATCCATGTTAACAGTCCATGTTAACAATTCATGTTAACAATTCATGTTAATAATCCATGTTCATCTAAATCCATGTTAATGGTTTTGCTTATTTTGTTAAGGAAATATGATGCCCAAGCTCATTGCCCCAAACTCAATCATTGTGGTGTCAGGGCGTTCAGGTTCAGGAAAAACCTCCGTACTCAACACCTTAGAAGATTTTGGCTATTATCCGCTTGACAATTTGCCTTTATCCATCGTGCCACTTGCCATAGAAAAATTGGTCAATGACAGCCAGATTCATCGCATTGCTGTGGGCATAGATGTCCGCACGCCCAAAGCGGATTTATCCAACTTTGGTCAAGTGTATGACAGCTTGATACAAACCTATGGCAAGACCGCTTTGACTGTGGTGTATGCCACCGCCCAAGATGATGTACTGGTCGCGCGCTATGATGCCACTCGCCGAGTGCATCCATTGATGGCGATGGCTGGCAATCTGCCCAATGCCATTCAAAAGGAAACCGCGCTGCTTGAACCGATTGCCTGCCATGCTGATATCAAAATTGATACCAGTTTGTTAAACATTCATGAGCTAAAAAACAGCCTAAGACAACATTTGGGTGTGGACAACCACATCATCGTTAATGTGCTGTCGTTTGGGTTTAGGCATGGCACGCCCAAAGATGCTGATTTTGTCTTTGATGTGCGTACTTTGCCAAACCCACATTGGCAGATGGATTTGCGTCCTTTGACAGGGCTTGATGCGCCTGTGCAGGAATTTTTTGCCCAATTTCCTGCCGTGTATGAGCTGACGCATGACATCAGCACATTTTTATTAAAGTGGTTGCCTGATTTTATTGAGAACAATCGCCATTTTGTAACCATCGCCATTGGTTGTACAGGGGGTAAACACCGCTCGGTATTTGTCAGCCAAGCGGTGGGGGAAATATTAACTGGTCATTTGCCTGATAAAATGCAGGTGAATGTTAAGCACCGTGAAAAATCTTTTTGGTGAGTTTATGAATGCGATGATAAAAAAACTATTACAAGGGCAAGCGGTAGAGTGGCAAACTTTGGGGGAGGTTTTGGTTAGAACCAAAGGAACAAAAATAACCGCAGGAAAAATGAAAGAGCTTCATAAGAAAGATGCCCCCATTAAAATTTTTGCAGGCGGTAAAACTTTTGCCTTGGTAGATTTTGATGACATTCCACAAAAGGACATTAATCACAAGCCATCAATCATTGTCAAATCTCGTGGTATCATTGAATTTGAATATCATGACAAACCATTTTCGCATAAAAATGAAATGTGGGCATATCATTCACAAAACCCAAATATTAACATTAAATTCATTTATTATTTTTTAAAACAAAATGAACCATATTTTCAAAAAATTGGCTCAAAAATGCAAATGCCACAAATTGCAACCCCAGATACTGATAAATTTAAAATCCCAATCCCACCCCTATCCGTTCAAAGCCACATTGTGCAGATTTTGGACACATTTACCGAGCTGAACGACCAGCTGACCGCCGAATTTGGCATGAGACAAAAGCAATATCAGTATTATCGGGATTTGTTATTATCAGAACATGAATTAGCAAAAGTGGGATTTGAATGGAAGACTTTGGGGGAAGTTGTAAATTACGAACAGCCAACAAAATATTTAGTAAAAAGTAAAGATTATGATGATGATTTTAAAACACCAGTTTTAACAGCAGGTAAAACTTTCATTCTTGGTTATACCAATGAAACAAATGGGATTTATCAAGCGTCTAAAAATCCTGTCATTATCTTTGATGATTTTACAACAGCAAATAAATGGGTAGATTTTGATTTTAAAGCCAAATCATCAGCCATGAAAATGATTTCATCTGTTGATGAAAATCAGTTTTTATTAAAATATATTTATTATTGGCTAAATACTTTGCCAAGCGGTTTAGCAGATGGCGACCATAAACGCCAATGGATTAGTAATTTTGCCAATAAAAAAAATCCCAATCCCCACCCCTATCCGTTCAAAGTGAAATCGTTGCCATTTTGGACACATTTGACACGCTGACCCAATCCATCAGCGAAGGTCTGCCCAAAGAAATAAAGCTGCGTCAAAAGCAATATGAGTATTACCGTGAGCAGTTATTAAATTTTAAAGCGACGATTTAACTCATCGTGCGTCATTCTCCACCCATAATCTTTGATTTAGGTGGAGATGTAAGCACAGGCAACTTAGTCAGGTCGTTCTTGTTTTTTGATGTCGTTGTTTTTATTTGATGTCATTGACACCAAATAAAAACAATGCTAAATTACACCCATATTTCATCAGCTAACAGGCCATGCTCAAAGCCTACAAATACAGAATTTACCCAAACCAAAAACAAGCCATAGCGTTTGAACAACACTTTGGTTGTGTTCGTTTTGTTTATAATTGGGCATTGGCATTACAAAATAGATATTACAAAATCTTTGGCAAATCTTTATCACGAACCAAAATCCAAAGCCAGCTCGTCAAGAAAAAGAAAACAGGCAAGTTTGCATGGCTAAACGAAGTTAATAGCCAATCGCTACTTAATGCCTTGCTAAATGTCCATACCGCTTTTACTAATTTCTTCAAAAGTCGTGCTAAATTTCCACGATTCAAATCTAAAAAAATCCCACAGCGAAGTTATCAATGTCCCCAACATTGCACCATAAACTTTGAACAAGGCATCATCAACCTACCCAAAATCAAAGGCATCAAAACCGTATTTAGCCGTGAATTTGTTGGCAATATCAAAACAGTTACGATTAGCAAAACCGCCACAGGCAAATACCATGCAAGTATTTTAGTAGATACGGATAGCATATTGCCAACACCCACCACAATAGAGCCTAGCCTAACTGTGGGCATTGACTTAGGCATCAGCCACTTACTTAACTTATCAGACGGTAGCAAGTTTGATAACCCAAAACATTTAGCCAACGCCAGTAAACGACTTTCTGCACAACAAAAAATCTTTGCTCGCAAACAAAAGACCAGCAAAAACCATCAAAAGCAAAAATTAGCCGTTGCTCGTATTTACCAAAAAGTACGCAACCAGCGTTTAGACTTACACCATAAAGCCACGCATAAACTGATTTGCGAAAGCCAAGCAACAAGCTATGCACTTGAAGATTTGGGTGTCAAAAATATGGTAAAAAACCGAAAACTTGCCAAAGCGATTAATGATGTGGGCTTAGGGCAGTTTGTTACCCTACTTACTTACAAGGCAAATTGGCATGGTAAAAACATTCTAAAAGTCAATCGGTTCTTTGCCAGTTCTAAAATTTGTTCGCATTGTCATTACAAATTAGACAGTCTGCCGTTGTCAGTCAGAAATTGGGCATGTTCTAGCTGTCAAACACACCATGACCGTGATATCAATGCAGCAAGCAATATACGAAAGCAGGCATTAGCTGATGTACTAGGACTTAGTGTTGTATAAAGAGTTCCCCCAGTATAATACTTATCAGCGTAAGTGTACTGGCGAAAGGTAGCAACTCAATCTAAGCTTGGGTTGTTATGGGTCGCAAGGATTCTCACGCCTACCGCTAGGTTTGGTGGTGGGAGTATGTCAAACAATCATGATTAAAAGGTTATTATCCATGAATGCCAAAACACCCAACCCAAAAACTGCCATCATGATGGCGACAAGCGTGATTTTTATGCTGTTTATGATGGCAAGTACGCCCAGCTGGGCAACCGATGGCGATGCCGTTCAAACCAATCAAACCAGCCAAAACAGCACCACCGCACAAAAGACCGATGAGTTTTTTGAATTGGCGGTTCGCTATGATCAGGCATCAGATTACCCCATGGCGGTGCGTGAATATCAAAAAGCGGCCGAGCTTGGGCATGTAGAAGCGATGTATAATTTGGCGGTTGCCTATTTTCAAGGCGATGGTGTCCAGCAAAATTATCAAAAGGCACAGGCGTGGTATCAAAAGGCGGCGGATATGGGTCATGCCAGTGCTAAGTATAATTTGGGCAGCATGTATTTTTATGGGCAAGGGGTTGCTGCAAATCAAAGCCACGCACTCGCACTCTGGCAACAGGCTGCCAAACAAGGCAACGCAAAAGCTGCCCATAATATTGGCGTGTACTATTACAAATCAAATCTTGAACAAAATAAAGCAGCAGCAAAACAGTGGTTTTTGGTCTCGTGTCAGTTGGGCTTATCTGATGGGTGTGTTAAGCATGATAATTTTGATAAATTAACCACAAATTAACGATAAATTAATAATAAATATAAGGTATCTTATGATTGATTGGTCAAAAATGGACATGCGAGTGTCTCGCACTGAGATTAAAAAATCCCATGAGCGTTTGCAAGCATTATCCGAACCGCTTGCCAAATTGTCCAAAAAACAGCTTGCCAATTTGCCAGTAAGTGAATATTTTTTGGATGAATTAAAGCATTTAACCAATATAGACAGCCACGCCGCCAAAAACCGCCAAATCAAACGAGTGGGTAAACTCATTATTGAAGAAAACCGCCATGCGCTAACGCAGGCGTTATTTGAATGTCAATTTACCCCCGAGCAAATTGCCAAGATTGAAACATGGTATGCCCGCCTAAAACTGTCTGATGAAAACACCATTAAGCAGTTTGTTAAGCAATTTAAAAAGGCGGAATATAACAGTATTTATCAACTGCTTTTGTGGATAGAATACGCCAAACATTTGGGTGATGATGAGTTATTGGCTGAAAGCGTGGCGGATTTTGAAAGTTATGTTAAAGAGGTGGCGATATTGTCTTAGTAAACAACCATTAACAATACATGCCATCATAGCATTTAGCATTTACCATTTAGCATTCGCCAATTTCCCCAAAAAATGCTAAAATGGCGACAATTTACCCATGATGAAAAAGGCAGACCATGACACAAAGCATTACCTCCGACCGCATCCTAATCCTAGATTTTGGCTCACAATACAGCCAGCTTATCGCTCGCCGTGTGCGTGAATCAGGCGTGTATAGTGAAATGCACCCTTTTGACATGAAAGATGGCGACATAAAAGCCTTTAACCCAAAAGGCATCATCCTATCGGGTGGCCCTAACAGTGTGTACGAAGAGGGTTCACCACGAGCACCGCAAATCGTCTTTGAGCTTGGCGTTCCTGTGCTTGGTATTTGTTATGGTTTTCAAACCATGGCAGCTCAGCTTGGCGGCTCGGTGATGGCAGGGACGGTTAAAGAGTTTGGTCATGCCCAGATTGATGTGATAGTAGATGACAAGCTGTTAAATGGCTTAAAAGATAATAATGCCAAAATACAGGTATGGATGAGTCATGGCGATAAAGTGGCAAGTCTACCAGATGGCTTTATCACCACATCAAGCACGCCAAGCTGTGCCTTTGCTTCTGCCAGTGATGAAAGTCGCCAACTGTATGGCGTACAATTTCACCCAGAGGTTACCCATACTGCCAAAGGCATGGAGGTGATTGCTAATTTTGTGCATGGCATTTGTGGTTGTGGCAATCTGTGGAATCCTAAAAACATCATTGAGATGCGAGTAGCTCAGTTAAAAGAGCAAATTGGCGATGAGCGGGTACTGCTTGGGTTGTCAGGTGGTGTAGACAGTTCGGTGGTGGCAGCGTTGTTACATGAGGCAATTGGTGATAAGCTTACCTGCGTGTTTGTGGATAATGGGCTACTGCGTTTGGGTGAGGGCGACCAAGTCATGAAAATGTTCGCTGATAATATGGGCATTCGGGTGATTCGTGTAGACGCTGAGAGTCGCTTTTTGAAGGCACTGACAGGAGCGACCGACCCTGAGGATAAACGTAAAATCATCGGGCGAGAGTTTATTGAAGTATTCTCCGAAGAAGCTCGCAAATTGGACGGCGTGAAGTTTTTGGCACAAGGCACGATTTACCCTGATGTCATCGAGTCCGCCAAAACCAAAAACGGTAAGGCTCACGTCATCAAATCGCATCACAATGTTGGCGGTTTGCCTGATGATTTGCACTTTGAGCTTGTTGAGCCTTTGCGTGATTTATTCAAAGATGAGGTACGTAAACTTGGCACAACGCTTGGCTTACCCCATGAGATGATTTACAGACACCCTTTTCCTGGCCCAGGTCTTGGCGTGCGGATTTTGGGTGAAATTAAAAAAGAATATGCCGACATTTTGCGAATGGCGGACGATATTTTTATGCAAGAGTTAAGAGCATCAGGTTGGTATGATAAGACCGCCCAAGCCTTTGCTGTGTTTTGCCCCATCAAATCGGTGGGCGTGGTTGGGGATGCTCGCCGTTATGCGTGGGTGATTTCTCTGCGTGCGGTGGAGACGGTGGACTTTATGACCGCTCGTTTTGCCCATCTGCCCTATGAACTTGTGGACAAAATCTCAACGCGTATCATGAATGAGATTGCCGATGTCTCTCGTGTTGTCTATGATATCAGCAGTAAACCGCCAGCAACGATTGAGTGGGAGTAATCATCTTAAAATATTAAAAAACTGTCAAAACGCTTTGACAGTTTTTATTATTGTGTGAAACTAAGTTGCTGATAAGCGAAAAATGGCAGTAAAATAAAACAGATTGATTAAAACAGATTGATAAATGCATCAAGGGTCAATCCTATGCTTTTTTGACTACCCCAGATTTTAATTTCATCGCCCCAAAACCGTCAATCTTACAATCAATATCATGGTCGTCTGGTGCATCATGAATCAGGCGAATGGATTTGACCTTTGTGCCCACTTTGATGGGTGTGGATGAGCCTTTGACTTTCAAGTCTTTGATGACTGTGACACTATCACCATCGTTTAGCACATTACCAACGGCATCTTTAATAACTGGCGTGTCATCTGTGTCGTCATTAGCTGACCATTCGTAGGTGCACATGGGGCAGATGAGCAGGTTGCCATCGGCATAAGTGTAGTTTTCGTCGCATTTGGGACAAGCAGGGTAAGCCATAAATCTCCACCTAAAATCATTGTTGCTTAAAATAAAAACATTATATCATTTTTGAGATATTTTGGCTTGAAAAAAAGTCAAGCCCCCTTATTGAAATGATAAATGACAATTTCACCAATCAAAGAGTGCCATGAATCAATTTTCACAACTGACCCTAAGCGGTAAAGATGCTGCCAAATTCTTACAAGGTCAATTGACCGTTAATGTCAATAAACTCACCCATGATTTTTTGCCCTGTGCTATTAGTGATTTAAAGGGGCGTGTTGCCTTTGGGCTGTGGGTATCTCGCATCGATGATGAGACTTTTACACTCATCACATCAGCAGAGTGCATGAATGGCTTAACCGCCCATATCAAAAAATATGGGGCGTTTTCTAAATTTACCCAGTCTGCCCCCATGCCCATCCATCCTGTTGTGGTAGATGGCGTACCGACTTTTGATGAAAAAATCCCTGCTAACTTTACAGCGTGGGCAAAGGCGAGCATTGCAACAGGTAATGTGTGGATAACCCAAGCCACAGGGGGACTATTTCAACCCCAAGAGCTACGCTTGCACCAGCGTGGGGGTGTGGATTATGATAAGGGGTGTTATTTGGGGCAAGAGATTATTGCACGTCTCTACTTTAAGGCAAGCCCAAAAGCCTACCTACACCGTGTCAGATTGCCCAAGCCTGTCCAAGATGGCGAAAAAGTGGATAAAGTGCAAATCGTCAATGGTGTGATAAATGATGATGGTTTTGAAGCGCTGGTCATAGGCTCACCCCAAAATGTGGCACAAATTGGGGAAATACTGCCCCTACCTGATGCACTTATGGGCGATGTGGGGCGTGTTAAATAAGGGATTGATTGTTGTATGAATCAAAATCACACTTCAAGCAAAAAGTTAATCGGGCCGTCATTGACCGCCATCACTGTCATATTCGCCCCAAATTGTCCTGTGGCAACGTTGGGATATACCGATTTGGCATAGGCTACCATTTTGTCAAATAACACCCGTGCCTCATCTGGGGGCATGGCAGGGGCAAAATCAGGACGGCGACCTTTGTTGGTTTGTGCCATCAGGGTAAATTGTGATACCAGTAGCAAGCCACCTCCCACATCGGACACACTTTTGCCCATCTTACCGTTGTCGTCCTCAAAAATGCGATAGGTGATGATTTTATCAATCAATCTGCATGCCTTATCAAAATCATCGTCCCTGCCAATACCAATATAGCCAAGCACACCTGTTTGAATTTGTCCGATGATTTGACCATCCACAGTGACATGGGCGGTCAAAACTCGTTGGATTAGAGCTTTCATGGGTTTCCTTTAATATTTTGTGCTGTGAGCTACTTTGTAGAATTTAGCAAAATAAAACGCTTATTATAACAAATATCGGTTAAAATAACCCAAATCCGTTTTGTTAATTTGGAAAAACCATGAATCTGTTTACCCTAGCCCAAAATCTTGCCCCACAACAAACCCTATCAGAGTTGGCAGGATTTTTTGCCAAAAGCCAAAATCCTTATGTCAAAAAAGCCTTTGTCCATGCCTTTGCCAAAGCCTATGACATTGATTTGTCAGAGTATGAGCGTGGTAATTTGGATGATTATGAGAGTTTTAATGACTTTTTCACTCGTGAATTAAAAGACGGCATGCGTCCGCTTGATGATACAGCAGACGGCATTGCAAGTCCTGCTGACGGTCAAATCAGCCAAATCGGAACAATCACAAATGGGCAACTGCTCCAAGCCAAAGGGCGAGATTATGATGTGGGGCAACTTCTTGCTGACTTTGAGCTGGGCAAGGCATTCATGGATGGTTCATTTGCCACAATTTATCTTGCTCCGACCAACTATCATCGTGTACATATGCCCTTTGATGGTACGCTAATTGCCACACGTTATGTACCAGGTACGCTGTTTTCGGTCAATGATATCACCGCCAAGAATGTCCCTGACCTGTTTGCTCGTAATGAGCGTTTGGTGTGCGAATTTGATACCACATTTGGGCGTGCCTGCGTGGTATTGGTTGGGGCGATGATTGTGGCGGGGATTGAGTCTGTGGCAACAGGGGCAATCAAACGCACCCCATACATTCAGCACCGCACGCATGACATTGCACTCAAAAAAGGCGATGAGCTTGGGCGATTCTATTTGGGCTCTACCGCCATCATTGTGCTACCAAAAACAGCAAATAACGCATGGGGTGATGAGTTTGTGCATGGCAAGGCAGTGGTCATGGGGCAAAGAATTGGGCGATTGACCAAATCCTAATAAAGCACAATTTAAACGCTGATATTTAAATACTGATATCGTCCGTATCACGGAGTGATGAACCACTTGATGTGCAAAGCCCATCATTTTGATATTAAAAACTTGACCAGCTCATCATTTGCCACACTGCCTTCAAAGAGCCTACCATCATCACCATAAACGGCAGGCGTGGCGATGATGTCAAGGGGGCGAGCTTTGGTGATGTTGGGCAGTAGATGGTTATCGTCGTTGGAGCATTGGTTGCTTGTTTTGATGCCTTTCATGGCAAGGTCTAGGAGTTTGGCACGTTTGGCGTTATCACGTTCACACCAGATTTGTCGCATGGGTTCGGGCGACTCATCATAGACAGGGTAGCCGATGACTTTGACGGTAATGCCTTTGGCGTTTAGGTTGGGGATATTTTTGTGAAGTATCTTGCAGTAGGGGCAGTTGATGTCGGTGGCGACATAGACAACCGCCCGCTCATTGTTGGCAGGATAGATGATAAGATTGTCAGGGTCTAAGGTGGTGAGTGTGTGGCGGTTCTTGGCGGTCTCAAAAGCGGTATCAAGACCGATGAGTCTACCGTGGTCAATCACACTGACATCACCGCCGATGATATGACGAGCATCGGAGCTGACTAAAAATGGTGTGCCATTTTGAGCAACTGCCCAAAGCAATCCCTTGATGCTTGTGTGAAAAAATACCGTATCAGAATCAACCAAAGGCAGGGCATCCATGTTAGCAAGTAGGGCGATTCTGTACTCTTCATCTGCCTGTGTGCCTGTGGGTTTATCACTTATGATGTTAGCAGGGATGGGGTTAATGGTGCTGGGGTTTGGTTCAACAGTGGCATTAATCACATAACGAGCATCAGAGGTGATGAGTAAACTCTCGCCTGTGGTCAGTGTTACATGAAGTAAGGCGTCAATGCCTGTGGGAGTGATGGTGTGAACAGGTGTGCTAAGTCCGATTTGATTTAGTGTGTCTTTGATGAGCTGGTTGGTGCTTGCTGTGATGGGGGTGGGTGTCTGAGCAATGCTTGGCAGGCTGGTTGTTATGGCGATGATGGTAAAAGCTGAGACAAATAAAGCACTTAGGATTTTCATAAATAACTCCAAAAATGAGCTGGCATGGATGATGTGCCAAAATTTAAACTGTTAAAGATGTATTACTCAAAATAATATCAAAACTGCCTAATCTCATCATCTGTTAAAAAGCGACTCTCGCCCATGTCAAGCCCATCAAGAGTAATGTTGCCAATACTTGCTCGGTGTAGTGATATTACTTTATTGCCAAAATATGCCATCATGCGTTTGACTTGATGATATTTACCCTCGGTTAATGTCAGTGTGGCATGGGTCTCATCTATAAATGACAGCTTGGCAGGGCGGGTTTTTTCGTTGTCGCCATCAAGTAAGATGCCATTTGCCACTTGTTTGATGGCACAAGCTTGCATGTCTGGATTCATTGGGTCGGCAAGTGTTAGCTCATAGCGTTTGGGCTGATGACGCTTGGGGCTGGTTACTCGGTGTAGCCATGCACCATCATCGGACAAAAGCAATGCTCCTGTGGTATCCACATCAAGCCGTCCTGCGATACGCAAACTTGTTATCTCTGGCACGGCGATAAGTTCGGTAACGATGGGATGTTCTTTGGCTTTTAGTGTACATTCAAAACCATCAGGCTTATACAGCAAAAGATAACGATTGCCATCTGCAACCGACAATGGTTCGCCTGCCCATAGGACGTCATCATCGCCATGAATGTGGATACTGCCATCTTTGATGATTTCATCGTTTACTGTAATCTCGCCACGATGTAGAATTTTTTTGCATTCACTGCGAGAGAGTTCTGTGGCTTTGCTTAAAAATTTGTCCAATCTCATGATTTTACCCAAAATTTTCTATAAAAATAACGATAAATAGTGTAACATAACTTGGGCGTGCCTGCCATTTATCATACAATTTATATTTTAAAAATATGTTATCTTAGCTGTCTTAATTATCTTAATCTTAATGTCATTAAGATAACTGATTGATGAACAGATGGTGATTTTTGGGACTTAAATGAAACCAATATAAATGAAACCAATAAAGGCATCAATGGCAGGCATGCCCTAAATAAAAGATTGTTTTGTTATTGAGATTGTACTTGATGTATCATACCTTATCTACTCCATGCCAAGCGGTTTATGAGATTAAAAAAAGTGAATTTCTTGCTTTTGCCCATCCGATTTGCCAAAAAGACGAGATTATGTTTCACGTGGAACATCTACGCAACAGCCACCCAAATGCTCGTCATCATTGTACCGCTTATATCCTAGGCGACCCAAAGAACACCACGCATGCAGGTTTTGATGATGATGGTGAGCCCAATGGTACGGCAGGCAGACCGATTTTAAATGTCTTACAGCATAAGGCAATTGGCAATGTGTTGATTGTTGTCGTGCGATATTTTGGCGGTATAAAACTTGGAGCAGGCGGTTTGACACGTGCCTATGCCACCGCCACGCAGATGGTTGTAGATAATATGACCCTTGTGCCATTTGTACCAAAATCAGTGGTCAAAGTTGCCACCACGTTCGCTCATGAAGCCCAAATTCGCTATTTGACCGAGCAGGTTGGGGGTGAGATTTTGGGGGTGGACTATGCTTGCCATGTCGTGATGAGCGTACAAATGGATGATGAAAAGATGGATGAGTTTGCAGGCAATTTGGGTGTATTTGGCAAGATTCTTACCACCAGCACCAGTTGAGATGCAGACATAAAAATCCGCACCAATGACGGCACGGATGATATCAGGCAAGCAGGGGGCAAAGGTGTTTATTTTTTCTCTTCACGCACTTTGTTTACCAAAAAATCAACAACCTGAGGAACTTTGGCACCATCACCTGTAACTACATATTTGCCATGCACGACAACAGCAGGCACGCCAGTCAGTTGGTAGTTTTTCGCTCCTGCTTTTGAGCGTTCAACTTTGGTGGTAACGGCAAATGAGTCGTAGGCGGTGTTAAATTTGGTTTTGTCCACGCCTTGGGTAGCATACCAATCAGCAAGGGTCTCTTTGGATCTGTCCACATGCTTGCCATCTTTTTGGATGGTGTCAAATAAGGCTTGGTGTGTCTTTTCTTCATGACCCATAATCTGAGCGGCATAAAAACCACGAGCAGACACCTCCCACACAGGATTCATAGCGGCAGGCGTGCGAAAAAATGCCACATCATTGCCACGAGTTTTTGCCCATTGTTGCATGTACGGCTCTAAGCTGTAACAGTGGGGGCAACCATACCAAAAGAACTCACGCACCACGATGACATCACCAGCGATTTTTTCAGGGTTGGGTAGGGTTTTGTAGTCTTGACCCTCCACAAAATTGGCATAAGACATACTTGACAGACCGACGGCAAAGGCAAGAGTGGTGAATTTGAGGGCGTTTTTCATAAAAGATCCTAAATTGGCGTAATGCCAATAAACATGATGCCAAAAACAGTTTTGGTAAAACCAAACATGAGTAAAAAATATCGTATAGTTTAACTCATTTTTGCCAAAATTGGGTAATAGAATTCTTAATAAAACGTTGTATTATGTAAATTTTTATGAAATTTGACCATCTAAGTGCCAATCATGTCAATGATAAATTAACCTAAAATACCAACTTGCCTTTTGTGTTGGGTTTGGATGAAGTGCTTGACAATCATTTTAGTGCTACAAATTTTATCTTTGTTGTCTTTGCCAACCATTTGCTATTTACAATGTCAATGATATCATAAGGGTAGGCACATCCTAGATGAAAAGACAAATGGATAAGATGGATTTGGGCAAAATGTACATGAAAATATGGGAAAAATATGGGAAAAAGTGGTTAAATACTGCCAAAAATGGTAAGATAAGCCAATTTATCATTTGGGATAATTTATGACTGCACACACCATCCACAACGCCGACTTTGATGAAATTGGCAAATTTACTCGCCTTGCTGATGAATGGTGGGATAAGCAAGGGGCATTTAAATCCTTGCACGATATCAATCCTTTACGCCTTGACTGGATAGAAGACCAAACATGTGCCTTTTTTGGTTCAAAACTAAACGGCAAACAGGTGCTAGATGTTGGTTGTGGCGGTGGCATTTTGTCGCATGCCATGGCAGTGCGTGGGGCGGATGTATTGGGCGTAGATTTGGGGGTAGAGAATTTGCAAGCAGGGCAGATTCATGCCGAGCGGACGGGCATGACTGACACGCTCGCCTTTCGCTGTGTGGCGATAGAAGCGCTTGCCAAAGAGCGAGCAGAGAGATATGATGTGGTAACGTGCATGGAGATGCTAGAACACGTCCCCAACCCATCTGCCATCGTACAAGCCTGTTTTGCGTTGTTAAAACCAAAAGGCGTATTTGTAACCTCCACAATCAATCGTAATCCTAAGTCCTACCTGTTTGCTATCGTTGGGGCAGAATATATCCTACGCCTTGTGGATAAAGGCACACATGACTTTAACAAATTCATCACGCCCGCCGAGCTTGATGATATGGCGATCAAGGCAGGGTTTGCCCGTGATAACATGACAGGATTGCATTACAATCCCATCACCAAGCGTTTTTGGCTCTCTGATAATAATGTGGATGTCAACTACATGATGTCTTTTGTTAAGGGTCAAAGTCCAAAGGCGGTGTAATATGACAAATATGACAAAGCCAAATGCAGTCTTATTTGACCTAGACGGCACGCTCATTGATACCGCTCCTGATTTTATCCGTATCATAAAGCTTATGTGTGCCAAGCACAATCACCCTTGTCCCACTGATGTCGCCATTCGTGAACAGGTCTCAGCGGGGGCAAGAGCTATGGTGCGTTTGATGTTTGGCGATAAGCTTATGGGCGTGGCGGATGCAGATGAGATAATGCTTGCCCATCGCCAAGAGTTTTTGGATTTATATGAGCAGGACATTTGTGTAGACAGCCGATTGTTTGACGGCTTAGATGATTTGCTTGACGTCCTAGAAGATAAAGGCGTGGCGTGGGGCATTGTTACCAATAAACCCAGATATTTGGCAGAACAGCTCCTTGATAAATTAGACCTTGCCAAGCGTTGTGCGGTACTTGTTTGCCCTGATGATGTGACACATACCAAGCCTGACCCTGAACCGATGTTTTTGGCAAGTAAAAAGCTGGGTGTTGACCCCAAAAACTGCATTTATGTGGGCGACCACATCAGAGACATACAGGCAGGGCGAGCATCTGGCATGATGACGGTGGTGGCAGGTTTTGGTTATATCGTTCCTAATGAAAACCTCCATGAATGGGGGGCAGATAAGGTTGTGGCTACGCCCGATGAATTAGGGCGATTGGTGTTGGCATTGATTTGATTTATTGCTAATATTAGAATGCTTCTTTGTTTGATAATGCCAGTTTTAAGCATCTTAGTTTAATCTTAGTTTAACCATATTTAATTTTCCCTTAATAAAATAAATCAGTACCCAACCATGACAACACAAGACATTTTAAATTATATCCCAACAGCCGACAGTCTAGCCGACAAAATCATCCTAGTTACAGGAGCATCAGATGGCATTGGTAAGATGGCGAGTCTAACCTATGCCAAATGTGGGGCGACCGTGCTACTTTTGAGCAAAACCCCCTCCAAGCTAGAAGCGGTTTATGATGAGATAGAGCGTTTGGGGTGTGCCACACCTGCCATTTTGCCCATGGATTTACAAAAGGCGAGCTTTGCTCAGATGAATGAGCTGGCAATCCTTATCCAAAAAGAGTTTGGGCGACTAGATGGTGTGCTACATAATGCAGGCGTGCTTGGGGCATTAACCCCACTTGAAATGTATGACCCCATTACCTTTGAGCAGGTCATACACGTAAATGCGACGTCTGTGTTTATGCTGACCCAAGCCTTGTTTCCACTGCTGATGGCTGTCCCCAGCGGTTCGGTGGTCTTTACAAGTTCATCTGTGGCAAAAGTACGACCTTTTTGGGGGGCGTACGCCTTATCTAAGCAGATGGTGGAGGGCATGAGCAGTATTTTTACCGAAGAGACCAAAAATCACACCACCTTGCGTTTTAATTGTATCAATCCTGGGGCAACTCGCACCAACATGAGAGCCCATGCCTTTCCAGGTGAGAATCCTTTAACCCTAAAAACGCCCGAAGAGATTATGTCCGCTTATGTGTATCTGATGACCGACATGGCAAGTAAGATAAAAGGGCAAGTGATACATTGCCAATCCAAATAAAACATCAAGGGGCGAGTGTACGCCCTTTTTTATGGGCGTCTCTCTTTGCACTTGAAATTTAAGCGAAAGTTGATAAACTATCAAAACATACCAACCACATACACACCTTTCATCTTAGCGTTTTAATCGGTTTTTGGTGTGGGTTTAAATTGGTCATGGATGAGTATTGTTAAATTTTTATCACATTTATATTTTTATCACATTTATAAAGATATTATTCAAGCTAAGCACCTTGGATAAATTAATCGCTTATTTTGATTTGATGATGGCGTTTCTTACTTATTTTGAGCATTCACATGGATTTATTACAACATTTATTCTTATTATTAATACTGATATTGGTATCAAGTTTTTTCTCAATTTCTGAGATTGCTCTGGCAGGGGCAAGAAAATTAAAACTAAAACTCATCTTAGAAGGTGGCGATGAGCGTGCCCATAAAATCATGGAATTGCAAGAGAATTCTGCTGATTTTTTTGCCACATCTCAAATCGGTCTAAATGCTGTTGCCATTCTTGGCGGCTCGGTGGGTGAGGGGGCATTGCGTCCTTATTTTTCTAGGCTTATTGGGCATTTTTATGAGGGGCAATGGACACAGAGTATTGCATTTTTTACCAGTTTTACGGTGGTAACGCTCATCTTTATTTTGTACGCCGACCTAATTCCCAAACGCATTGCGATGATAAACCCTGAAAAGGTTGCTTTGGCGGTCATCAATCCCATGCTCGTGGTCATCAAAGTGGTCAAGCCTTTGGTATGGGTCATCAATGGGGTTGCCAATGCCACTTTTCGCCTGTTTAAAATCAATACCGTACGAGAAGAGAGCATTACTTTTGATGATGTCTCTGCCATTATGGATGCAGGGGCAGAGGCGGGTGTGGTGCTACAACAAGAACAGCATTTTATTGAAAATGTCTTTGAATTAGAAGAGCGTACCGTACCATCATCGATGACCGTGCGTGCAGATGTGGTATATTTTACGCTCGGTGAGTCCGAAGAGTCCATGAGACAGAAGATGGCTCAGTTTCCTTATTCTAAGTTTTTGGTGTGCAATGAGACCATCGATCAGGTCATCGGTTATGTGGATACCAAAGACATTTTGGTAAGACTGCTTAACAATCAATCTTTTGTGCAGTTAAATGAATCCACCATTCGTAACGTGCTTATTATCCCAGATACATTGACTTTATCAGAATTGCTTGACCGCTTTCGTGCCAGTAAAGAAAAATTTGCGGTTGTCATCAATGAATATGCTTGGGTGGTTGGGGTCATTACATTGTCAGACATTATGATGACAGTCATGGGGGATTGGGGGTCGCCCATTGAAGAGGAGCAACAAATCATCCGCCGTGATGAAAATTCATGGCTCATTGACGGCAGTACACCCATTGATGATGTCAAACACGCTTTGGGTGTGGCGGACTTTGAAGATTGGGACCACTATGAGACGCTGGCGGGTTTTATCATGTATCGTTTGCGTAAAATCCCACGCCCTGCTGATTTTGTTGTGCATGAGAATTTAAAATTTGAAGTGGTTGACATTGACCATTATAGGATTGACCAAGTGCTGGTAACTTACTTGCCTAAGAGTGTCGAAGAAGTGGCGGATAGAGAGTGGATTTAGGGGCTGGTATGAAGTAAAATTGGGGGCAAATGACATTCACCTTTTTTATTAAATAAATCCTTGATTTTAGGGTGTGGTGCTTATCTTGTATTCTGGGATGATTTTAAAAATGATTTTAGCTCTCTGCTTTCTAGTCATGTTTACCACAACGTTCACATTTGTATCGTTGATTACAAATCCATGTTGTGATTTCATTTTAAAATACTAATAAAGCCACCCCACCTGTCATGATGGCGATAACAATTGGCATGGCAAAACCTGTACCAGCAAAAAAATAAGTTACCCATGCCCAATAACCACCAAAAGGCATTACACCGCCAATAATTCTGATGAATAGACGTGTATTCACCTCTTCTCTATAACCGCATGATGTGCATTTGATTTTCATAAAAATTGCCTGATTATTCTAAGTTTTATAAAATATTACGTTATTTGTAGTATAGAGTAAATGAAAATATATAAAATTCGTTATTTTGATAACCAAGGTTAACATAATGAATTTACAATAAATTTTTGTTAAGTGTTTAAAAGAAGTTAGAAAATAAAGAAGTTAGAAAATCAAGAAGTTAGAAAATCAAGAAAAATTACCCAAAAAAGTTGCTATTGCGGTAGGTTTGAGTAAATTTTTGGTAAGTACACGCATCAATCGTTATGAAAAGGGTGTTTATCAGCCCAATTTTGGGATTTTAGAAAAAATGGCAATGGCTCTTGATGTGCCTGTGATTTACTTTTTGGCGATGATGAATTGGCACAAGTAATTTTTTAGTTTCATTTGTCAAAAAAGTTTAGTTGTTGCCAAACAATTGGCGTGTTTGATTACAGGTGTAATAATGCTATAATCCCAAAATCATTTCTTAAAATTAAGGTTGGTCATGAACATTTTTGCTCCACCAAAATTACGCCAAGGCGATCACATTCGCATTATTAGCCCATCAAGCTCTGTGGCAAGTATTGGTGGATTTGATGCCAATGTATCCGCCAAAGTCCGCCTTGAGAGCATGGGTTACACCGTGTCATTTTCAAACAATTATCTTGCCAATGATGAATTTGGCTCAGCAAGCATTACCGAGCGTGTGGACGATTTGCATCAGGCATTTACTGACCCAAGTATCAAGGCGATTTTGGCAAGCATTGGCGGATTTAACAGTAATGAGCTGTTGCCCCATTTGGATTATGAGCTGATAAAAGCCAATCCAAAAATCATCTGTGGCTATTCGGACACAACTGCCATTTTGACCGCCATTTTTGCCAAAACAGGGATGATAACTTATATGGGGGCAAGCTATTCATCCTTTAAAATGAATGAACTGCAAGAGTATCAGTCTGTCATGTGGACACAGGCTTTAACCCAAAGCCGATATGAGCTGACCCCCAGTGACAAGTGGTCGTCTGATTTGTGGTTTTTACCTGAGTGCACGCGTCAATTTTTTGATACCCAATGGCACGTTTATACAGAGGGGCAGGCGAGCGGACGACTCATTGGTGGTAATTTATCCACGTTTTGCCTGTTAAATGGTACGCCTTATGCCCCAAGGGTGGATATGATTGGTGATTATGTCATGATGTTAGAGATGGCAGAGGGTTATGATGTCATGGATTTTGCACGACAACTGACAGCGGTGTTGCAAGCCTACCCAAACCCAAAGGCAGTGCTGTTTGGACGTATACCGACGAATGTAGGCATGACGGATGATTTGCTAAGAGCGATTTTTGATAAGCACCCCATTTTAGGGCGTGTGCCTGTGGTGTATGACATGGATTTTGCTCATACTCAACCGTTATTTACGGTAGGCATTGGCTCAAATGTGGTGGTAGATACTGGTAGGCATGGCACAGGCGGTATTAAAGTGATGGTGAGTGAGTGATTTGTTTGTCTGGCATTGGCATCAAATCATCCCAATCATGTTATAATGTCTATTTTTTACCCAACGTAGATTACCTAGATTATGAACTTATCAGACATTTTGCACCATCGCCGTGCTGTGCGTGAGTATCTGCCCACGTCCATTGACCCCGATATCATCAAGGATTGCATAAGCCTTGCCACACTTGCCCCAACCAGCTCTAACATGCAGCTGTATGAGTGCTATCACATCACCGATAAGAGAACACTTGCCACACTTGCCAAAGCCTGCCTGTCCCAAAGCTCTGCCACGACCGCCAACCAAATGGTGGTGTTCGTGATACGCCCTGATTTGCACCGACAGCGTGCCGCATCGGTATTTGCCTTTGAGCGTGAAAACGTGCGTAAATACAGCCCCACTCACAAGGCAGACAGACGCATTAAGAAGTTTGACCATTATTATAATCGTCTGATGCCTCTCATCTACACCCAAGACATACCACTGATAGGGACAGCACGAAAAGGCGTAGCGTGTGCCATCTCAAAGGTTCGCCCCATGCAAAAAGACGTTTCAAAAGATGACATTCGTATCGTCATGCACAAAAGCTGTGGGCTGGTTGCTCAGACATTCATGCTTGCCATGAGTGAGCGTGGGCTTGATACTTGTCCCATGGAGGGTTTTGATGGGCAGATGATAAAAACCCTGCTCAGACTGCCAGATGCTGCTGAGATTAACATGGTGGTGTCGTGTGGCATGCGTAGCGAGCAGGGTGTTTGGGGCGAGCGGTTTCGTGTGCCGTTTGAGGATGTGTATCGACGGATTTAACCGAAGTATCACTTAACCGAAGTATCACGCACCGAAGTCATGACATTTGTACCAACAAACTTTGACCGCATAAGTTGTCAGTGTCGTTGTTTATTTTTGTCATTTATCAGAGTTTTTATAGATGTATTTTGGGCAGAAGACGTCTCTGACAGCACCCTTATTGACAAGGTAATCTTTGCAAGTTGGGTGCTGTGTAGCAAAATTTAGAGACCATTTTGTCATTTTTAAGCAGTTTGGTGTAAAGCCATCACTCCCCATGCTTATCTTCAAATGCTTGATGTTCGGCTTGATACAACTTGCCTAGCCGTTCTTGGGTGGGTTTGTCAAGCAGTTTTTTGGCTTCTTTAAAAAACTCATTTTCTTCTTCTTTTAGGTGGTGCAAGGTCTCATCAATGAGTGCTTGTGCTGTTTCAAAAAATCGTTCATCCCCTGTCCGCCCATCTGATAAAACCGCCATCATCTCATCCATCTCATGATGTTCGGCGATGGCGTGGCGAGAGAGTTCCAATCCATCATCAAATGCCATCACAGGCACATACAGATGACGCTCTTCGGCGGCGGCGTGGGCTTCTAGTTCATTTTTTAAGCAGGTAAAGGCACTTTGGGCTTTGGAGCGGTCTTTTTGTGTGATGGCACTTTGAAGCTCTTGGCAGAGCTTACGCTGAATGTCATGATGATGGGTAAGTGCGTTAAAAATGTCTGACTGACTCATGGCTCGTCCTTATGTGTGGATGTATGAAAATGTGTGGATGTATGAATTTTAGAAGTGATAAAAATAAACACAATCATCATAGCAAAATAAGCCATTCTTGGCAACTCTTACCAACACAGCACCATCCATTGATACAAAACAGCGACATTTTAAGACAAATCATGGCACAAAAAACCGCCCAATCAAATTGAGCGGTAAGTAGAGCAGTAAGTAGAGAAACTAAGTTATTTGCGTTTTTTACCACCTTGCACGGCTTTAAAACGAGGGTTGGATTTGCAAATAACAAAGGTGCGACCACGACGGCGAACCACTTGACAGTCTTCGTGGCGGTTTTTGGCGGATTTTAGTGATGATAATACTTGCATGACACTCTCCTGTCAGAGCTAGGATAAATAACTAAGATAAATAAAATGTTATAATATATCAAAAATAAGCAAAAAACAAGAGTATTGAGAATAATTTTTGTAAATTATTCGTGTAAAAAAAGGGGGGGGATTAAATGGTAAATTAAGATGACTGTAACACCGCAACCATATTTTTTAATAGGGTAATTTGTTCGTCCTTTTGGGCGAGTAGTTCATCTTTGTGGGTAAGGGCTAATTTTAATTTCTCATTTTCCAAAATCAGGGCATTGTCGCTATGATAATAGTTGGAGCTGTGCTGACTGTTTTCACTAATTAAGCAAATGCTTTGGCGTTCATCACTAAACAAATCAGTCATACCAATCCCAAACACCGCCGTAATCTACTCCAATCTATCAAGGCTTGGGCGACTCTCGCCACGCTCTATCTTGGCATAGCCGTTTTTGGACAGTCCAAGCTGTTCTGCCATGTATTCTTGCGACCACTGTTTTTGCTCTCTAAATTTACGAATGTTGTCATGTAATGGCATGGCTTACTTGTCCTGTGTGTATCCCTAAAAGTGGGTTTTTGGTGTTACTTGGGGTTGGTTGTGTAATATTAGGGATAGATTATAATACTAAGGCATTTTTTCTGTTTTGACAAGTCAAAAGTGGTTAAAGTGCATAAATCGTCTACTTAGCCAAGGATATGTCATAATACCTGTTACCACTTTGCCAGTTTTACAAACCGTTGCTACCGCCACCACTGCCGAACAAATCGTCAAACATTTGCCGATTATCCAAGAATATTTATCACAACCCCCTGCCGAATGGAGCGAATCTGACAAAGAGTTGCTAACGGCGGTTTCGGCTAATTTTCAAAAACTCATCTTGGGTGTGGGTGATAAGTTTCATAAAGAAGCCATTGAATTTTCAAAATTATCTCATCAACATCAAATGGAGTTTATTGCTCAATTTGATTTGAATAAATTAGAATCTGCCGACATAGGTAAGGTGATTGAGACTAAAATTACCACAGAAGGCAAAACATCTATATTTGCCTTGCTAATGAAAGGATTGGTGGCAATAGTGGGGATATTGGCGGTGCGTGATGCTGTCCAAAGTCAGCAAAAACATAATTATAATCGTACACGCCCCAGAAGTTACAAAGAAAAGCTATTGGGCGATGATAAATAAAATCTTGATAACAAGTGTTTTATCTTAGTGCTTTTTTGACTATAATGATAGATAATTAAATCATCTTGCTCTAACTTGATGATTTAAACCCAACTTAGCCATACCACGGAGAAAATGATGAAATTAGCCTATCTACTGCCTGCTATCTTGTTGTTAGCCAGTACCGCCCATGCAGAGAGCCTAAACAGCCTAGTAAATAAACAAGCCAATAAAACAGTACACGCCATAAATCAAGAAGAGATAGAGTATAATGGTGAAGATGCTTATACGTACGCATTGTCGCAAAAAGACATTATTTATGCTGACATCAATAAAGATGGCAAAAAAGATGCGATAGTCTCGCTGTATTATTGTGAAGAGCTAAACTGTCATAATACCACGGGCAGTTTTGAAGTGGCGACATTTTTGGCAACGGGCAAAAACCAGTATAAAAAAGGCGATGTGTATTTGGTAGGATTATCAGGCAATGTTAAAGTGGTCAATGGCATTATCCATGTTACAGAAGTATCTTATGCCGATAGCGACCCGAGCTGTTGCCCGTCAAAAAAGAGAACAGTTAAACTAAAATCAAACAACCAAGGCAAATTGGTTAAAGTGAAATAATTCTGCCAGGTCTATCTATAAAAAGCCCTGTTCTAAGACAGGGCTTTTGGATTTTTAAGCCCAACGCCTAAATACCAAACTGCCATTTGTCCCACCAAAGCCAAAGCTGTTAGAGATGGCATAATCCACGCCACTCACCTCTCTTGCCGTGTGGGGAATGTAGTCTAGCGTACAAGCAGGGTCTGGGTTGTCTAGGTTGATGGTGGGAGGTAGAGTTTGGTGCTGTAAGGCAAGCACGGTAAAGATGGCTTCAACCGCCCCTGCTGCACCAAGTAGGTGTCCTGTCATGGATTTGGTGGAGCTGACCAAGATGTCTTTGCCAAATAGGCTTTCAATCGCACTACTCTCTGCCACGTCCCCTGCGGGTGTGGCTGTGCCATGGGCGTTGATATAGCCAATGTTATCTGCACAGATACCGCCATCGGTCAAGGCATTTTGCATGGCACGTTTAGCACCATTACCGTCTGTTGGGGGAGCGGTGATGTGGCTTGCGTCATCACTCATGCCAAAACCTGCCACTTCCGCCAAAATCCTTGCTCCACGAGCTTTGGCATGGGCAAGGCTTTCTAGCACCAACGCCCCTGCACCATCACCAAGCACAAAGCCATCTCTGTCTTTGTCAAAGGGGCGAGATGCTCGGATGGGTTCATCGTTACGAGTGGATAGGGCGTGCATTGCCCCAAAACCTGACATGCCAAGCGGTGTACTTGCCTTCTCGCTACCCCCCACCAACACAGCATCTAAGTCGCCATAAGCAATGAGTCTTGCTCCAAGCCCAATGGCATGTGTGGATGTGGTGCAAGCGGTGGATGTGGCAAGATTCGCTCCTTTTAGGTTGTGGCGAATGGCGATGAGACCTGCTGGCATATTAATGATGCTGGCAGGAATGACAAAAGGCGAGACCTTTTTTGCCCCATGCTGATACAGGGCATCATGGCTGTTTTCAATGGTCTGTACACCACCAATGCCTGAGCCCATGACCACACCAAAACGCTCGCCATCTACATTGACAGGCAAGCTGTCACCCTTGACACATGTTATCAGGCCAGCATGGTATAAGGCCTGAGCGGAGGCAATTTGGGCGTAGTGTATGAATTCATCAAAACGACGGATTTGTTTGGGGTTTAAAAATTGCTTAGCATCAAATCCTTTTACCAGCCCTGCAATACAAGAGCGAAATTCATCCATCTTTAAGCCATCAAAATCAGCAATGGTGCTAATGCCACTGACGCCATTGATGAGGTTTGTCCAAATTGTCTCCAAATCATTGCCCACAGGAGTAATCGCTCCCATGCCTGTGATGACCACTCGTTCGTGGTCAGGGCGAGCATGATGCGGGGGTCTGGTAGGGCGTGCAAATGAAGTCATGATTTTTCCTAATTTTCCTAAAAGGGGCATTAAATTGGTTTATTTTAGCACGTTTTTATAAAATTTAAAGTTTACATTTGTATTTTTTATAATCCATAAAAAGGCGAAAATGTGACCTACACGCCACGCACCGCCATGCCTTTATCCTTTAAATACGCTTTTAATTCGCCCACATCAATCACGCCCTTATGAAACACGCTTGCTGCCAACGCCCCATCAATGCCAATGTCAAAGACATCATAAAAATGACTCATTTGTCCTGCTCCGCCTGATGCGATGAGCGGTACGGTACAATGGGCTTTGACAAGGGCAAGCTGAGTTAGGTCATAGCCTTGTCGTACGCCGTCTTGGTTCATCATATTTAGCACAATCTCCCCTGCACCACAATCTTGGACTTGTTTTACCCAGTCAATCACTTGCCATCGGGTCTTGCAAGTCTTGCTCTCATCGCCTGTATATTGATTAACCCAGTAGGTGTTTGTGTCATCATCATGCCAGCTGTCAATGCCAACCACCACCGCCTGCACCCCAAAACGCTTGGCAAGACAGCTGATAAAGTTGGGATTTTCAAGAGCAGGTGAGTTGATTGACACTTTATCCGCCCCATAATGAAACAGTGTTTCAGCATCTGCCAGTGTGCGAATGCCACCTGCCACACAAAAGGGAATGTCAATGACTTTTGCCACACGTTCCACCCATGATTTATCTACCGTGCGACCATCCGATGAAGCACTAATATCATAAAACACCAGTTCATCCACGCCCACATCGGCATAGCGTTTGGCAAGATTGACGATATCGCCAATGATTTCATGGTTGCGAAATTGAACGCCCTTGACCACTTGTCCATCCTTGACATCAAGACAGGCGATGATTCTTTTGGTGAGTCCTGTTAGCATTGTATTGCTCCTTTTAAATCCACCTTGCCCTCTAATAACGCCCGCCCTACGATAATGCCAGATACACCCGTCTGTTTTAGTGCTTTGATATCATCAAGATTGCCAATACCTCCTGATGATTGAATGGCGAGCATGGGGTATTGTTTGGTCAGACTTTGATATAATGCCACATTAGCACCTGATAATGTACCATCTTTACTAATGTCGGTACAAAGAATGTGAGCAAGTCCCACATCCAAATATTCATCAATCACTGTCTGTAATAATACACCGCTGTTTTCTTGCCAACCGTGAATGGCGATAAAATGTTGATGATTGATGACATTCACATCAAGAGCCAAAACAAATTTATCAGCACCGTATTTTTTGAACCAATCTTTGACGGTGTTTGTTTGTTTGATTGCCATTGAGCCAATCACCACTCGTTTTGCTCCAATATCAAATAAGGCTTGTATCTCATCTTCGCCTCTGATGCCACCTCCCACTTGTATCTTGGCAGTTGTAGATTTGATGATTTGTTTGATGAGTGTGATTTGGCGTTTATTTGGGTCTTTTGCTCCTGTCAAATCTACAAGGTGTAAATAATTTGCACCATCAGCCACATATTGGGCAAATTTATCAATGGGATGATGGGCATAAGTGGTTTGTTTGCCATAATCGCCTTGGTGTAAACGCACCACTTGCCCATCAATCAAATCAAGGGCAGGAATAATGATTGGTGTTTTCATAAAATGTCCTAATCTAAATAATTAAATAACTGTAAATGATTTTAAAAAATGATTTTAAATGTTTTTAATAAAATTTTGCAATAATCTTGCTCCAACTTTACCTGATTTTTCAGGGTGAAATTGCATGCCATAAAAATTATCTTTTTGTATCATCGCACTAAATGGCTTGCCATAATCGCAGGTAGCAATGGTGTATTCATTGACATCCATTGCATAACTGTGGACAAAATAGACAAAATCACCACTTTTGATGCCATCAAATAAGGGGTGTGATGTATCATCAAAATGCAGTTGATTCCAACCCATATGCGGTAAGGGTAAATTAGAGGCTTCCAATTTTTTAGTATGATTGGGTATGAGATTTAGGGTATTGATTTTATTGTTTTGACCCTCGGTGGAGTATTCGCCCAATAATTGCATTCCCAGACAAATACCGAGTAGGGGTTGTCTGATTTGGCAAATTATGGGGATTAATCCTTTTTTGTTGATTTCATTAATAGCAAATTCTGCTGTACCCACGCCAGGTAATATCAATTTGTCAGCGGATAATATCTCATCGGAGTTGTCTGAGATGGTCGGTGTGATATTAAGCCGTTTTATGGCGAATTTAACCGAAGCTAAATTGGCACACCCTGTATCTATGATGATTAATTTCATAAAAATCCTTATCAGTATTATAACCCAATATTACAATAATCCCTTAGAGCTTGGTAGTTCATTGCCATCAATTTTAATACATTGACGCAAAGTCCTACCAAATACTTTAAATAAACTCTCTATTTTATGATGGTCATTATCACCCTTGACTTTTAAATGTAGGGTTGCTCCCATCGCTACCGCCAATGAAAAAAAGAAATGTTCGGTCAATTCGGTACTAAAATCACCCACTTTTTCTCGTTTAAATTTGCCTTTGAATTTTAAAAAAGCTCTGCCTGACAAATCCATGATACATGTGGCTTGGCATTCATCCATGGGCAGTACAAAGCCAAAACGGGCAATGCCTTTTTTATCGCCAATGGCTTGTTTTAGGGCGTGCCCTAAGGCAATGCCAACGTCTTCTACTGAGTGGTGTTCATCTATCCACAAATCACCTTGGCAGTTTATGCTCATTTTAAATCCGCCATGCGTGGCAATTTGGTCTAGCATGTGATCAAAAAAACCAATGCCTGTGCTAATCTCATTAATGCCTGTCTCATCCAAACATACCTTGACAGATATGTCGGTTTCTTTGGTTTTTCTTGTTATCTGACCAATGCGTTTTGGACGCTTGCCAATATTGGTAACTGGTTCTTTTAAAAGTTTTTCGCTAATCAATGCCCAATTTAAATCATTAGGGTTATATTTTAATCCAATAATACCCAAATTTTTGGCAAGTTCAATATCGGTATCTCTGTCACCAATGACAAAACTGTCATTCTTATCAAATAAATTATTATCAATATAATCGGTTAAAAGAGCAGTGTTGGGTTTTCGGCAGTTACAACCATCATCTTTAAAATGCGGGCAAATTAAAACATCGTCAAATCTAATGCCTTGTGAGTTAAAAATATCCAACATGGCATTGTGTGCTTTGTCAAAATTCTCTTGGGGGAAACTGTCTGTTCCTAAGCCATCTTGGTTGGATACCATAACAAGGCGATATTTTTTTTGTAATGCCAACAGGGCAATAATCACACCTTTTTCTAATTTTAATTTTTCCAAACTGTCAATTTGAAAATCGGTTTTTGGTTCATCAATGAGTGTACCGTCTCGGTCAATAAATAATGTGGGTTTCATAAATCACCTTTTATAACATTGGTTTGATATGATTTTAAAATGCGTATTTGATTAAAGCGTTGTTTGGTATTTGAGTGAATGACTTCTCTTGTGATTTTAATGATTATAAAGTTATAAATTATTTATTATAAAGTCTTTAATGCGTCAATCACCGCCTGATTTTCATCTTGTGTGCCAATACTAATGCGAATACAATCGCTAAGGTTTAAAGCGGTGGTTTGATTGCGTAAGATGATGCCCATCGCCCACAGTTTGTCAAATACCGCTTGTCCTGTTTGGATTTGATTGTCAAATTTTACCAAAATAAAATTGGCAGAGCTTGGATAAACCTTTTTAACAACTGGCAGGGCGGTTAATTCACGAATGAGCCACGCTTTGTTATCAAGGGTGGTTTTGATGTGCGTTTGCATTTGTTTGATGCCATCATCATGAAGGGCGTTAGCAGCGATGATGGCGGTAGGGGTAGGAATGGGGTAGGGGGCGATGATTTTTTGCATGGCACTGATAATTTGGCTGTTAGCCAGCGCAAAACCACAGCGAATCCCTGCCAATCCAAAGGCTTTTGAGAGCGTGCGAATGATGATAAGGTTGTCAAAATTATCCAGCTCACAAGCAAAGGAGTCATCTAAACAAAAATCAATGTACGCCTCATCCAACGCAACAATCGCCTTATCTTTTGTCATGGCGAGCAGAGCAAGAATGTCATCACGAGCGAGCAGGTTACCTGTGGGGTTGTTGGGACTGCATATGAATATGACTTTTGTGCCGTTAAGATTTGCCTCAATTTGGGGTAAATCCAGATTAAAATCAGCTGTCAAAGGCACGGTTTTGGTGAGAATGTCAAAGGTGGCACTACTGACGGCATACATGCCATAAGTGGGCGGACAATATAGCACGCTGTCGGTGGGATTGCAAAAAGTGCGAATGATAAGTTCAATGGCTTCATCGCCTCCACGAGTGGCAAGCACTTGATTGGGATGAACACCTGCATGGTTGGCATAACGGAGGATGACCTCATCAGGTTGTGGCTTAGGGTAGCGGTTTAGGCTGTCAAGTCCTAGGGCATTTGGTGATGTGGAGCATTCGTTGGCATTTAGCCAAATGGTGCCATCTCCGCCAATTTTGCGAGCGGACTGATAAGGGGTCAGCTCTTGAACGGATGATTTTATTAGGTGGGTAATCATGGGTGTTCTCCTTGATGTTAAAATCTGTTTTTGGTTACTGATAAATCATTTAATCCATTGATGATGTTAAAATTATTCAAATCATGTGGTTGCATTGCAATTGCCCCATGTTTATTTTGATGAATTTTATGATTTTAGCTCATCAATGCGTACCGTTACTGCCAGTTTGTGTGCGTCCAACTGTTCAGCTTGTGCCATGGCCTGTACGGTGGGGGCAAGTGCTAAAAACCCTGATGGATGAAGCTCTTGTACGGTCATACGCTTATAAAAATCAGCAAGTCCAAGCGATGAGTGTGTGCGAGCAAAGCCATAAGTTGGCAAAACGTGATTTGTGCCACTGGCGTAGTCGCCCATACTCTCAGGAGTGTATGCACCCAAAAATACCGACCCTGCATGCTTGATGTCATCTAAGCATGTTCGGGGATTTTGGGTATTGATGATGAGATGTTCTGGGGCGTACATGTTTGAAATGGCAAGACATTGTGTCAAATCATCGGCGATGATGATGCGACTTTTATCCAGAGCAAGACGTGCGGTGGTGGCTCTGGATAATAGGGTCAGTTGGCGGTCAATCTCACCTGCTACCTTATCGGCAAGGGTTTTGCTTGGTGTTACCAAAATCACCTGACTGTCCGCCCCATGTTCAGCTTGGGATAATAAGTCGCTTGCCACAAAGGCGGGGTTGGCAAAGTCATCAGCGACAACCAACACCTCGGATGGGCCAGCTGGCATGTCAATGGCAACACCATCTGCAAGAACTTGGCGTTTGGCTTCGGTAACATAGGCATTGCCTGGCCCAAAGATTTTATCCACTTTTGGCACGCTATTTGTGCCGTATGCCATGGCAAATATCGCCCCCGCCCCACCAATGGCATAGACCGTATCAATGCCACACAGCTTGGCGGTGTAGAGTATTTCGTTGCTGATTGGGGCAGGCGAGCACAGCACGATTTTTTGACAGCCTGCGATTTTGGCGGGTATGGCAAGCATCAATACTGTTGAGAATAACGGGGCAGACCCACCTGGTATGTACAACCCTACGCTGTCAATGGGGCGAGTGATGACTTGACAGTGCACCCCTGTCATTGTTTCAATATCAATGGGGATGGGGATTTGGGCACTGTGAAAGGCGTGAATGTTGTTGTAGGCGGTCTGTATGGCTGATTTTAGGGCATCACTGACCTGTTCGCCTGCTTTATTAATGTCCGCTTGGCTAACGTTTAGGCTGGTAAGTTCGGTATTGTCAAAACGTTTGGCAAAATCAAATAACGCCGTATCGCCATCATCTCGCACCGCTTGCTTGATGGCTTGCACCTGTTTGCTTAGGCTGTTTTGGATGGTTTGGGCTTGGCGGACTAGGGCGTTTTGTTGTTCGCTTGGGGTTAGGTCATTCCAAAGTAGTGTTTGCATCTTATGGTCTCTGTGTTGGGGTTGTGCTTTACTTGACTGGCATGTATAACACACTCATGTCAGTCAAGTCATCATCTTTTCAATGGGTAATACCAAAATAGAGCTGGCTCCGACGGCTTTTAGGGCTTCCATGGTTTCCCAAAATAAAGTTTCTTGGGAAACCATGTGCATGGCGACCTTATCATCATTGCCTGCCAAAGGTAAAATCGTGGGGTTTTCCACGCCAGAGAGTAAGGCGACCACCTGAGAGATTTTATCTTTTGGAGCGTGTAGCATGATGTATTTACTTTCACGAGCCTGCTCCACGCCTGTCATGCGAGTGAGTAATTTGTCCACTAAGGCTTGTTTGTCGGCAGATAGGGCGTCGCTTTTTTGGATAAGACATGCTTTGGAGCGAAAAATCACCTCCACCTCTTTTAATCCATTGGCTTCTAAGGTTGCCCCAGATGAGACCAAATCGCAAATGGCGTGGGCTATCCCTGCACTGGGGGCGACCTCTACCGAACCTGTCAAAAGGCAGTTTTTAAATGGTATGCCTTGACTGTCCATATAGCGTTTTAAAAGATAAGGGTAGCTTGTGGCGATACGCTGACCTGCAAGACTATCAAGTCCTCGATATTCGGTGTCTTTTGGTACAGCAAGCGACAGACGGCATTCACCGAAGTCTAATACTTTTAGTTTCTTAAAAGATACCACCTGCCCACGACTGGCACGGTCAAGCTCACACTCTTCTAACACGTTTTGACCAACAAAGCCCAAATCCGCCACACCATCAAAGACAAGAGCAGGAATGTCATCATCTCGTACACGCAAAAGTTCAATGGCTTCGTTTTTGGCATAAACAATCAAGCGGTCTTTGTTGTGGTGAAACTTGATGCCACATGCCTTTAATAAGTCTTGGCAGTCTTGACTTAACCTGCCTGATTTTTGAATGGCAATTTTTAGACGATTCATCATTTTTCCTTAAAATAAAAATTTGGCAAATAAAAACCCCTGAAATCGCTTTCAAGGGTTGATGCTGTCTTTGTGTTATCGCCTTGAAAGTCTTTTTCTTTCAAGCAAAACCACACGCCCAAAAGAGTCTTAGGGGTGATGGTGATGATGGTAGGCGACGATAACAGAGTAATTCATGGCTGATAAAATATCAAAAGTTTTGGGTACGGATGTTATCATAAAGTATTTTTTGCTAAATGACAAGCCTTATTTTAAAAAATATTTGGTATTTTTTAAATTGATGATGGGAGTGGGGTGTGCCTGCCTTTTGTATTTGCCATGAAAAATAGGAAAAATTGCCCATTTTTCATACAAAAACGGTTGATTTACTTCTAAAAATTTTAAAATTGTAGATAGTTGTTATAAAGGGCAGGCACGCCCTAGTGCTCTATGATTTATCAAGTCGCAAATCTCCATATTTTATCCATGTCATCTTGATAAACAACCGATAAATCAACCAACACAATACAGCAGGCAGGATAAAATGAAACATCCCAATCAGCACCCAAACATGGACGGAGGCACCCATGGCATCAAGCGTGCCAATTTGTCCAACCAATCCGCTTGTTCCCATACCAGCACCACTTGGAATGTTCTGCATGCCAAAGATTACCGTGGCAAACGGGGCTAGGATTGCACCTGTCAAGGTGGGGGGCAACCACAGTTTGGGGTTTTTGATGAGGTTGGGCAGTTGTATCATGCTTGTTCCCAAACCACAGGCGATTGTTGTACCTATGCCATTGTCCTTATGACTCATGACGGCAAAGCCCATCATATGAGCAGCACAGCCCACAGTAGCAGCGCCTGCCCCAAGACCACTTAGTCCCAAACTGATGGCGATGGCAGCGCTTGATATGGGCAAGGTCAGTAGCACACCCATGACAACCGCCACGACCATGCTCATGATGATGGGGCTAAGACTCATCGCCCATGTGATGACATCAGAGACCCCCATTAAGGCAGATGAGATGAGAGGGCTTAGGGTGTGAGCGATGATTGCCCCCGTCAGCAGTGTTGTTAGTGGTGTAACGATGATATCAAGCGGTGTGGTGCGATGGACGAATTTGCCACATTCTGCTGCCACAATGACAGCAACGAATGCCCCTATTGGACTTGCTCCCATCAGCCCTACCGTGGTACAAGCAAGCATGACCAAAGGCGGTGCTTTTATGCCATACGCCACGCCCACACCAATGGCGGCCGCCATCATGCTTTGGGCTTGAGTACCGACACTTACAAGCCACGGCACAGACAGCCATGTGCCTAAGTTTTTTAAAATCAAACCCAAAATAAGCGTACCAAAAAGTCCTAGTGCCATAAAGTTTAAGGCGTCCATACCATAACGCTGAAACGAAAAAACGATGTTTTGCTTAGCAAGATGGGCAGATAAGCGGTGATTCATGATAATATCCTTATAAAAAATCTCCCAATCATTTGGGAGATTTTACCATCAAAAGGCAACCATTATTTACGATCTTCTACTTTGACAAAAGCACGATGCTTTTCACCGACATAACGCTGACGTGGACGACCGATTTTAAAAGACTCTGAGTGCATTTCTGTCCAGTGAGCAATCCAACCTGCGGTACGAGCCAAGGCAAAGATAACCGTGAACATAGACGTTGGGATTCCGATGGCTTTTAGGATGATGCCAGAGTAAAAATCCACGTTTGGATAGAGTTTGCGGTCAATGAAATATTGGTCAGATAAGGCGATTTTTTCTAGTTCCATCGCTAATTGTAGTTTGGGGTCATTGACACCCAAGGCACTCAACACTTCATCACAAGTTTGTTTCATGACCTTAGCACGTGGGTCAAAATTCTTATAAACACGGTGTCCAAAGCCCATGAGTTTGGCTTCTTTGGTCTTGACTTTTTCCATAAATGGAGCAACATTGTCTACCGAGCCAATCTCATCTAGCATGGTAAGCACCGCTTCGTTAGCTCCGCCATGTGATGGCCCCCATAAGGCTGCAATACCCGATGCAATACAGGCATAAGGATTAGCACCTGTTGAGCCTGCCAAGCGTACGGTAGAAGTGGATGCGTTTTGTTCATGGTCAGCGTGTAGGGTAAAGATTTTATCCATGGCTTTGACCAGCACAGGATTTGGTTTGTAGTCCACATCACCTGGGGTGGCGAACATCATGTATAGGAAATTTTCAGCATAGCTAAAATCTTTGCGTGGATACATAAATGGCTGACCGATGGAGTATTTGTAACTCATGGCAGCAAGGGTTGGTACTTTGGCAATCAAATCCACAGCCGTATCATCACGATGGTCAGCATCCGATATGTCCAGATGGTTGTGATAAAAGGCAGACAACGCACCGACCACGCCGATCATGATGGCCATTGGGTGAGCATCACGGCGAAAACCTTCAAAAAATTTACGCAACTGGTCATGCACTGCCATGTGGTCATTGATGCGTGTGTAGAATTTGTCTTTTTCTTCGGCATTTGGCAGGTCACCATAGAGCAAAGCATAACAAACCTCCAAATAGTCAGCATTGTCGGCAAGCTCGTCAATGGCATAACCACGGTGCAAAAGCTCACCTTTGTCGCCATCAATATAGGTTAGGGCAGATTGCACAGGGGCGGTTGCCATAAAACCAGGGTCATATGTCCAAAAACCTGCTTTATTGACCGCAGTTACGTCTAACACAGGGCGACCCAAAGTGGATTCTAAAACTGGCATTTCATATTCTGTGCCATCAACGACTAATTTCACTTGTTGTGTCATAATAATTACCTTATTTAAGATGCTAAATCCTGACCCAAATCTTATCCTATTTGGTTTGGGTTAATTTGGCATGGTGAGTTTGCATGTTAAGGTGAATTTAACATGATGTTCCTTTTTTACGACCTTCTTGTTGGCTACCGAATTCCTTGCAACTTGCTTGCATTGCCAAAATGCCAAAACAAAGGCATGTTGCCAATCATCGCCATCAAGCATCATGATGATACAAAAACTTTACCAAACTTACAAGCCCTGATACAGCAAAATCCTTAAAAAATTGCAATTAACCCCTAAATCTCTACATTATCCCTACATTGCCCTACATTTATTCAATTTCTTTACCGAATCTGACTCATCTTGACCATCCAGATTATTAAACCTGAGTTATCAAACCTGAGTGATGATGTGGCTTTATTGACATATTTTGTAACAATATCACCTCAAAATGGTTAAAATTTTGGCAAAATTTGTGATTAGTTACATAAGTTACATAAAAGTTGTAATTTTATTTGTAAAATTTGTTCAAGCGTTTTATAATTTATAGCTAATTGCAAGTCACGTTAAAATTTTTTAAAAAGATAATCAATTTCATTGTCAAGTTTGTCAAGTAAATCAACAAATAGGGTAACACTGCATTGATTTTTTAATTGTTTTTAAATCATTTTAGTGTTAAATGATTTGCAAAAATAGCGATGTGCATTTAGTCTGTGATGGCTTTTGCATCCCAAGCGACATTAATCTAACGCTGTGTTCAGACTTTTTTTTAAATTTATCAATGATTTTTAAAATAGCCTGACGGTGTGATTTTTTGCGTTTAAAAAGTTAAAATATCTTAGGGTGTGTTTGCCTTTTGTATCTTTGGTGAAAATGCCTGTTAACTTGTTAAAAAATAGGCAGATTGTCCGTTTTCGTGCAAAAACAAATGCTCAAAAGATGGTTTGTTTTTATTTTAAATCATGCATACAATGGATGTGCCTCATCATTGTGGCGAAAATCACCCAAAAGCCAGCCCTCCTTGCCGTCTGTGAGATACTGTACGGCTCATTTTGATAAGGACGCCCGCTCGTGAAAGACAACCGACCGATTAACTTACCTCTAAGCCAAGTGATTGCGGTGAATTCAAAGTCTCCAATCGCCATGGCCTCTATTTTGCACCGTGTGTCAGGTATTGTGCTGTTTTTGCTTGTGCCTGTCATGTTGTGTATTCTTCAAACTTCATTATCATCAGCTGAAAATTTTTCTGCTGTATTTAACAATATCGCCCTGCGTTTTGTGGCGTGGATTTTTGTGGCGGCAACCGCTTACCATTTTGTCATGGGCATCAAGCATTTACTTGCTGACCTTGGCATGAACGAAGAGTTCAAATCAGGTAAGATGGCGGCGATTGTGAGTTTTGTTATCGCAGCTGTGTTGATTGTTGCGTCCTTTGTGTGGGTAATGTTCTAATGAAAAGAAACAATTCAGGCATTAAAAGTGCGACTGGCTTGACAGGTTCAGGTTCACGAGATTGGATTTTACAGCGTATCAGTGCGGTTGTCTTAGCAGTTTATAGCGTTGTTATGGTGGGCTTTTTCCTATTTAATGATGTGAATTTTGAAATCTGGCAAGGCTTTATGCTAAGTCTACCAATGAAGCTATTTAGCTTGGTGGCGATTTTGTCGCTCGTGTTTCACGCATGGGTGGGCATGTGGACGGTTTTGACCGATTATGTCAAGTCATCAGGTTTGCGTTTGGTCATCCAATCTTTGGTCATTATCGCTGTTTTGGTCTATCTGTTTTGGGGCGTGATGATTTTTTGGTAATTAACCAAAGCTTCAAAACACAAATACCAAATAAAATCATTAGGAATTAACATGGCAACAAACCAAGATAATACAATTAATAATATCCCAACACTCAACTTTGATGCGGTGATTGTTGGTGGTGGCGGTTCAGGCATGAGAGCATCTTTGCAACTGGTTGAAGGTGGTATGAAAGTTGCTGTTTTGACAAAAGTATTTCCAACCCGTAGCCACACTGTTGCTGCCCAAGGCGGTATCGGTGCGTCTTTGGGTAACATGAGTCCTGATAACTGGCATTTTCACTTTTATGATACCGTCAAAGGCTCTGACTGGTTAGGCGACCAAGATGCCATTGAATATATGTGCCGTGAAGCTCCAAAAGTTGTTTATGAGTTAGAACACATGGGCATGCCCTTTGACCGTAACGCAGATGGCACGATTTATCAGCGTCCATTTGGCGGGCATTCAGCAGAATATGGAGCAAAACCTGTGCCTCGTGCATGTGCCGCCGCCGACCGTACAGGACATGCACTTTTACACACATTGTACCAAAAAAATCTTGAAAAAGGCACGCAGTTTTTTGTGGAATGGATTGCCCTTGACCTCATCAAAGATGCTGATGGCAATATCAATGGCGTGATTGCCCTAGACCAAGAAACAGGCAATGTTTCTGTGTTTCAGGCTCAAACAACGATATTGGCAACAGGTGGGGCAGGGCGTATCTTTCGTGCCTCAACCAATGCCTACATCAACACAGGAGATGGTTTGGGCATGGCGGTGCGTGCAGGCATTCCTTTGCAGGACATGGAGTTTTGGCAGTTTCACCCAACAGGTGTGGCAGGCGCTGGCGTGCTTTTGACCGAAGGCTGTCGTGGTGAGGGTGCAATTTTGCGTAACAAGCATGGTGAGCCGTTCATGGAGCGTTATGCCCCAACCCTAAAAGATTTGGCTCCTCGTGATTTCGTCTCTCGCTCTATGGACCAAGAAATTAAAGAGGGTCGTGGCTGTGGCCCCAATGGTGATTATATCGTCATGGACATGACGCATCTAGGTCATGCTGAGATTATGAAGCGTTTGCCATCTGTGTTTGAGATTAGCCATAACTTTGCCAACGTGGACATCACCAAAGAGCCTGTGCCTGTTGTGCCAACCATTCACTATATGATGGGTGGCATCCCAACCAACATTCACGGACAGGTAACCGTGCCTGTGCTTGATGGTCATGTGGATGAACAGGGTCTATATACCGAAGGTCGCATCATCAAAGGCTTATACGCCATTGGCGAATGTGCCTGTGTGTCGGTACACGGAGCGAATCGCTTAGGTACTAACTCACTGCTTGATTTGGTGGTATTTGGGCGTGCAGCAGGTCAGCACATTTTGGATGAATTTGCCAAATCAGACCGTGGTTATAAACCGCTTAATCCACGAGTGCTAGACTTTACCCAGTCTCGTCTTGATAAGCTACAAAACTCTACCGAAGGCTACAATGCCCAAGAGGTTGCTGATGAGATTCGTAATACCATGCAGGCTCATGCTGGTGTGTTTCGGACTCAGGCACTGATGGATGAAGGTGTGCAAAAAATCATGGCACTTGCCCCAAAAGTTGAGCAAATCCATCTAAAAGACAAATCAGCCGTTTTTAATACCGCTCGTGTTGAAGCCTTAGAGGTTGCTAATCTCTACGAGGTGGCAAAAGCGACCATGTTATCAGCGTCTTTGCGTCATGAATGCCGTGGTGCTCATAGCGTGCTAGATTATGAAAAGCCAGAAGATGACAGCCATGCGCCACTAGGACGTAATGACCATGAATGGATGAAGCACACGCTATGGTATTCTGATGGTAATCGTGTGATTTATAAACCTGTACGCAAAAAGCCTTTGACTGTGGATTACTGTGAGCCACGAGTGCGTACGTTCTAATTTTGATGAGTTGGTTTAATGAGTTGGGTTAAAAGCTCAACTTTTAAAAGCCGATTTTCAAAATTTATCATTTCAAATTTAATTAGGTTATTTTTAACAAAAACGGTTAAAAATCCCAAATTTCCAATGGAGAAACCCATGAGTCGAGGCAAACGCATTATAGAGATTTATCGTTACGACCCAGACAAAGACAAAGCCCCCTATATGCAAAGCTACGAGATTGAGCTGTTAGATACGGATCGTATGCTACTAGATGTATTACTGCGTCTAAAAAAACAGGATGAGACCTTAACCTTTCGTCGTTCATGCCGTGAGGGCATCTGTGGCTCAGATGGCATGAACATCAATGGTAAAAATGGCTTGGCGTGCCTGATTAATATGAATACCCTGCCAGAGAAAATCATTATTCGTCCCCTGCCGGGTCTGCCCGTCATCAAGGATTTGGTGGTGGACATGAACCAATTCTACGCCCAGTACGAAAAAGTTCATCCGTTCCTAATCAATTCACAACCTGCTCCGCCAAAAGAGCGTTTGCAGTCGCCAGAAGACCGTGAGAAGATGAATGGCTTGTATGAGTGCATCTTGTGTGCGTGCTGTTCAACGGCTTGCCCATCATTTTGGTGGAATCCTGATAAATTCTTAGGTCCATCTGCATTATTAAATGGCTACCGTTTTATCATTGATAGCCGTGATACCGACACCCAAGCTCGTTTGGCTCGTTTGGATGACCCATTTAGCTTGTTTCGCTGCCGTGGCATCATGAACTGTGTCAGCGTTTGCCCTAAGGGTTTAAATCCAACCAAAGCCATCGGTCATATACGTAATATGCTGCTTGATGTGGCAGGTTAGTAGGTTAAGTTGATTTAGATGATAAAACCGCACTTTAATAAGTGCGGTTTTTTATATAAAAGATACCAAAAGCCAAATAACAACAAGTAATGACATGACGGTACAGATGTTTAAAAACTTAGTCCGACAGACCGTATTTTTCTTCAAGTTGTTTTAGCTTGCCACTTTGGGTCAGCTCCTCAATGCCTTCGTTTAGTGTGTTAAGCAGTTGAGTATTTTCTTTATCTACCACAAAGATAAAGCCTATTTTGTCTTGATAAGGGACGATTTTTAATAGGGATTCTTTGCCTTGTAGGTTGTATTTGATGATGTGGTTTAATACCCCTGTATCAGAGAAAGCGACATCGTATTTGCCCTGTAAGACACCTTGAAAGCCCAAAAACTCAGATTGTACCTTGTTAATGTTGTGTTGATTGCCCAGACCCTCAACGTCGCCATCACTGACGGTGGCGATATTTAATGTGTGTGCATTTAAATCTGACTTAGTGGTTGGGTAGGTATTGGCAAGTTTGGCGTTATCAGCACGATAAAAATAAACAGGCTGAGTGTTGTGGTAGGGTTTGGTTACCCCATATTTGGAGGCACGTTCTTCTTGATAGAATATCCCAGAGGCGGCAATATCACTTGTGCCAGCATCAATCTCGGTGAAAATGCCATCAAAAGATGTGGGTTTGTATTGAAGGTTTAACCCCTTGTTTTGGGCGATGGCATCTAATAGGTCAATATCAAAACCTGTGAGCGAGCCTTTTTCATCAGAAAAGGTAAAAGGAGCAAAAGCTGAGGTTACTGCCACGGTCAATGTTTTGGTATTGGGGTTATTGACAGTGGTGGTTGTTTCGGTGGTAGTGGTGGTTGTAGATTCTGTTGATGGAGCATTGGAGTTATTAGGTTTGTCCCCACCACAGGCAAATAAACTAAGACTCATCGCCAAAAGTAGGCTGGGTTTAAAAGCGGTAGTGTTTAAAAAATTCATAAGTGTTCCAAATATTAAGCGGTTGGATGGATAAATGGTAGATTAGATGAATGGTAAATTAATAAAAAATATTGTATTAAACAATTATCATTTAAGAATATAAAGTAAAATATAAAGTATTAAGTACCAATCAACACAGTTTGTACTGCTTATTATAGATAAACATGACATAAAGTCAATATTTAAAAGTTTAATTAGAATTTTTAAACATGATTTGTCTAAAAATTAACAAATCGTTAAATGCGTCAAAAAAATCAGCAGTTTTGATAAAAATTGAGCGGTGTTCATATTTTTGGGTATTGTAACTTGTTATATTTTGCCAAATGGGCAGGTATCAACCGCTCAGGGTTTCATTATTTCTATGACCCAATCGTACTTGATTTAGATGGTGATGGCATAGAGACGATTGCTTATGATAAATTAAAGAAAGCTGTTTTTGATCATGACGGTATGGTTACCACACAAAGAGCGTTATTTAATCATAATAACATAAGTATACTTGCAATCAATGAAGAAGAAAGATGGGCGGCTTGATTGTTATAAAAGAAGATAGATGTTATGTTTGTGAGTGAATGGGTGTATAATTTGTTGGTTGTGATGGGTGGTGGGGAAGTTTGGGGTTTTGGTGGGCTGGGTTTTGATAAGATGACCTGGTGCATTAAGGCTTATGTTGGGCGTGCCAGTCTACCAAGCTAGTTAATTTGATAATGAGTGTAGTTTTAAGATAAGAAAGAATAGAATACGGTTATTTTTTATTTTTTTACCCATACCAATCATTTTATCTATAAAGCCCATTACTAATGTTGTGCAGGGTGCTAAACACATTCCAATTACCCTACCTGATGGTTTGTCTTATAATGTCAATAATAAAAAAGTTGCAAGAGTCTATGTCAGGGATAATCATGGTAGGGCGTATAGTGCAAAATGTGGCGAGTTTGTTGGTACAGAAAATGCCCTTTGCTCTGATAAAAAAAATTTTGGCTATGATTTTACTGGTTATGGTGTTAGTATTGTCTCGTTTACAGATAGAAAGAATAATAATATTAATGATGTTATTATCCTTAGAGGTAAGTTTGTCAACCAAACGACCCAAGAAATCATCTATGTTTCTACGCCAAAGAGTGATATAGATAGAGTAAAAAAACACTTTGAAAGAAAAAGTGGGTATGTAGATTTATTTTGGGTTTTTATCATATTTTTTATCTATATTGATTTTTAGCAAAGATAAGGAACAAGCAAAATGACAGCATTTAATTACGCTAAGTTAAAGTTTGGTGTTACTGCCAATTATTGGGAATAAACTATATGCCAAAAGAATCTGAATA
>NZ_LXTW01000009.1 GCF_001679005.1 Moraxella nonliquefaciens
TGTTTTGATATCAACTTGCTTTTAAAAACTCATCCCTAAACTTACGCCACTCACCCAATCTTTGTTTGAAAAGCCTGTGGGCTCACTGATTGCTTTTGAGGTGAAGATGTCATAGTTAAAACTTAGGTAGGGGTTATTTGTATTTGGTGTGTAGTGTCCTTTGATGCCAATGAAAGCGCCTGCTAAATGTTGTCCAAGCAGTCGCTTATTTTGGCTTTTGTCGTGGTTGGTGATGTAGCCTGCATCCATTCCCAGATAGATAGCATGGCTGGCTTGACTGTTTCTTATGTTGTTTTGATTGATTGTGGTGCTGTGATTGTTCGCTGACTGTTTATTTAAAAAGCTTGAATAAAAGCTAATATCCTGTCTTACCAAGATACCATTATCCGCCGATAATGAACGCTCACCATCAAAACCTCTGACGGTGTATCTGCCACCAATAGCCATCTTTAAATCTGGTGTTAGGCTGTCGGTGGCGTATTGGGCTTTGAGCGTGGTGCTGTGGATAATAGGCAGTGGTTTATTGCCTATGATTGGGTCATATCGACTGGTTAGATTTGAGTTTAGCTGATAGATGCCAACACGAGCTGAGCCTTCATCAAACAGCTCCTCTGGTGAGGGCAGTGCATTAAAAGCGGCTGTACCTCGTTTATAGGATATATCGGTGCTAAGGCTATGATTGGCTCGTTTGCCGAAAGTGGTCTCATGGCTCATGCCAAATAAATAACCTGCGGTTTTACGGGTTTGTACATCAATGAGAGTACCATCAATATCACTTTGTTGGGATTTGGCATATCCGCCAGCATACACATGGCTTTTACTGTGAGCATCTCTGTGTACCAGATGAGACAGCTTGGCGTTGTACCCACGAGAAGTACCACCATAGATATAATCTTGGGTGCTGCCTGCCACGGTTTGATGATAGCTGTAGCGGTTGGCATTGAGCTGTAAAACGCTGCTTTTAATAGGAATCACATAACCAATACCATAATTCTTAGAGCCTTTGCTCTTATCAGACGGATGGTCTTTATCATCATTGATTTGATTGCCCAAATCTCGCCCAAAGCTGAGATAAAATAAATCATTATAGTTTGCCAAATTATCTAGGCTAAGTGTCGCCACCCCTTGATATTTCCCTGTGGATTTAGAGCCTGAATCATCAATGCTTAGACTGCCACGAAAACGGCGATGCTGGGTATAATCAATTAAAATATCACTAAAGCCAAGGGTGCCAAGGGTATTGATGGCATTATCTGCTGATGGATTTAAACCAGTATGACTTGGCGCAATCTTAAAATTGGCGTCAGCACTTGGCACGCGTTTAAAGTTTAGAAGCGTGGTTTCTAAATCACGGATGTTTAATAGCTTGCCTGTTTGTATGGTGAGTGCTGTGTCTAAAATGGCAGGATAAGCCCTATTTGTCTGTTTAACATAGACAGGTACTTTACTATCCGCTGTATTCACCACCACCTGAGCAATCTTACCAGGGATTAAGGTTAGCCTTAGCTCACCATCTGTCAAATTCTGATCACCCACCATAATACGACTGGTGACATAGCCTTGTTCAATCAAGCGGTTTTGCACACGAGTGGCAATGGCATTGATGTCGTTTACTGTCATACACTTGCCTAATACACTGCTACTACCCATAATTTCAGGCATGAGTGCAAAGCCAAGCTTGTCTGCAAAGACAATATCACCCTGTGACAACACCGAATAACCAATCTTGTGTATATCAAAGCAAATGGCGTTATCTGCTACGGGTTGCTCTTGGATTTGGGTGGTGGTATCAGTGGAAGCTGTATCTGCCACCACTTTTGGATTTGGTACCAACTGTTCTAGCAATGCCTGATTGCGAGCATCTTGGGTTTGGATTAGGGTTTGGTTGGTGGTGTTGGCAGAGACGGTGTTATGAACCAAAATTGCAGTAATTGTGGTGACAAGGATTGTTGGTCTAATCATAGGTGCATTCCAGCATCGTATTCAAGAATATTACATATTTTAACTATATAAATACAATCTTGCAAGCTTATCTAAATTAATTACCATTGCTACATTTATACATATTTGTTACAATATTATTGCTATTTATTTTAAAAAGAAATTTTTATGAACCATGTATACAAAACCGTCTTTAACAAATCCAAACAGACTTGGATGGCGGTTTGTGAATATGCTCGTCGTGTTGGTTGTGGCAGTGCAAGTGGTGGCAGCAAATCTGTGACACGAGGCATAGTTGGTTCTATGACTTTTTTATCCTTTGCAGTACTTATGGCTTTGCAGTCAGCCCATGCCAACACCCCCACCACCATCATTGCAGATAAATCTGCTGATAAAGCCTTGCAGCCGATTGTATTAAACACCGCAAGTGGTGTGGTTTCTGTCAATATCGCCACACCCAATGACAAGGGTTTATCCAATAACCACTATCGCCAATTTGATGTCGGAGGTAGTGGTGTTATTTTAAATAACAACCGTAAAGCGGTGAGCACCCAAATCGCAGGTTTTGTGGCGGCTAACCCCTATATGGCTCGTGGGGAAGCGTCGACCATCTTAAACCAAATCAATTCAAACCATCCAAGTCATTTGGGTGGCTTTATTGAAGTGGCAGGTAAAAAGGCGGATGTGATTATCGCAAACCCATCAGGCTTGCTTATCAATGGTGCTGGGTTTATCAATGCTGGTCATGTGCATCTGGCAGCAGCAAACAGCCAGGTTAATCAAGGGCAAGTGACAGGTTATGAGGTTGGTACAGGTCATATTGCCGCCCATGGCAAATTAAACCTACAAGGCACGGATTATGCCGCACTCATTGCCAAAGCTGTGCAGATTAATGATGAAATCTATGCAGGGGATAAGCTGGATGTCATTACAGGTGAAAATCAGGTCAGCCTACAAGATGGCAGCTTCAATCAGTTATCAGCTGTTCATCAAAACAATGGTGTCAGCAGTACAAGCCAGCAAGGTGTCGCTCTAGACATCTCAAATCTTGGTGGGATGTATGCAGGCAAAATCCATCTGATTGGCACAGACAAAGGCTTTGGGGTCAATAACCAAGGGGTCATCACAGCCACAGGTACACTCACGCTAGACAGCCAAGGCAATCTGGTCAATACCGGTAAAATCCTAGCCAAAGATGCTGTCACCATCAACACACATCGTAGCACCACTCAAAACAACGGCACCCTATTAAGTGAGCAAGCAGACATTGCCATCAATACCGCAAGTCTTAATAACACAGGCATCATTCACAGCACCCAAACCGCCAAGATTGCAGCCAAAGAAGCGATTGAAAACCGTGGCAGTGTCTATGGCGGTGTTTTGCAAGTGGATACGGGTAAGCTGAATAACACCGGTCAGCTTATCCAAACCGGTACAGGTAAGCTTGATATCACGACCGATACACTGATCAACATTGATAAAGCGGTGATTGGTCAAAGCCTGTATGGACAAACCAGTATCCCTACACCCTCTGCCCCAAGCAGTGATCAAAGTGCTGGCAGTATTAGCAATCAGCCGAAAGACAGTACGGCAGGCAGTACAGGTAATTCATCAATAAACCCACAGTCACCTGCCAATGCAGGTGCCGCCCAGTCTATTACAGTACCAAATGCTGACGGTTATATCATTGCTACCAATCGTTTTAACAACACAGGCGATCAAGCACTCATCACTGCCACAGGTGATATTACCATCACGGCTAATCAGACCAGTAACACCAAGCAAGCATCCATCGATGCACAAAGCCTAAATACCAACACCCTGACCAACACCGACAGTAAAATCGCCTTAGATGAGATCAACTGGCAATTAACGAGCTTTGATAATACCAAAGGCAGCATCACTGCCAAAAATGGCATGGTGATTGGCAGTGAATCTGCCATCATCAACACAGGCGGTAGCCTAACAAGCGGCACCGATATCACACTTGTCGCCAAAGACAGAATCATCAATCAAGACGGCATCATTACGGCTGTCAAACAAGCAGATATCACTGCCAATGAGTTACAAAACGGTGGTGCCATACAAGCTGATGCAATTGCCATTACGCAACAATTGGACCATACCCACACCGATCAAGATAAGCTTGTTGCTAATCGCTTAGCGTTTACAACAAGTGGTAAGCTGATTAACCAAAGCCAATTCACCGCAGGTCAAACATTAACACTAAATGCCAATCACATTGATAACACGCAAGCAGGTATCATCACAAGCGGCAATCACACACAGATTACTAGCCAAACGGATATCACAAACCAAGGTTTAATTAATGGCGATACTACCATTTTAAAAGCCAAAGACACCATCAACAACCTTGCTGGTGGTCGTCTCTATGGCACACATCTTGCCATCCAAGCTGACACGCTAAATAATACGCCAGCAAAAGCCAAAGATATCGATACTCACCACACTGCCCCTGTCATCGCTGCCAGACAGCGTCTGGATATTGGTGCTAATCACTTAAACAACAACCCCAACCCTGACAGAGCGGGTAAATTCAATGACAGCTTTGACAATCAGGCCTTAATCACAAGCTTGGGTGGTCTTAACCTTGGTGGTAGTCTAGATGACAATCATCATGCCACAGGCAAAGCACAGACAGTGGTCAATCAAGGTGCGACGATTGAATCAGCAGGACAGATGCAGGTTGACACCAAAACCTTATTGAACACCAACGCTGACTTTAAAAAGCATACGGTTAAGGTAGAAGCAGAATCTGTTTATGGGCAAACACTGTATCGTAACCGTGAGCAATCAGGGGCAGCCCCTGTCATTCAAAAAAGCACTGATGTTGCTGATTTGGGTGCTAAGCCAATGGCGGGTTTATTTGACTGCCCTGATGGTAGCGATTGCATCATGAATTATGACAATGATTCTGCCATATGGGCATACTTTAAGATTGATGCACCCAAAGAGCCTATTCCAGACATCAAAGCCAAAGATCTCTTAGATGAGCCTGAGCCGCCAAAGGATGAAACCGCCCAAAGCTGTGCTTTGGCAGGTGCAGACAACCAAGCGTGCGTCCAGTACAATAAAGATCTGGCGAATTACACTAAGGTCATGGGTCCTTTATTGACATGGGAAGAGGACAATGCTGCTGCCATTGCAGCGTTAGAATTAGCCATCATAGCACACAACCGCCAATTTAACAAAAATAAAAGCGATGTGGATTTAGCCCTAAACCTCTACACCACCGATGAAGCGTATTTAGGTCCAACCAGCCGTAAAGGCGCACCGACTGGTGCTTTGTATGTCAAGCAAGAAAACGGACGCTATCATCGTGTTGGTGAGGAGATTGATGAAATCACGGTGGACTTTGTTGTCTATGAAGACAAAACTCTGACTTCTGACCCTGCTCGTATGGTAGCGGGACAAAATCTTGTCATTCATGGCGATGCCTTAATTAATGATAAAAGCCAAATGAATGCAGGTGCAGGCTTTGCAGTGCTTGGTGATAGAGTCATTCAAACACCTGACAATGGTTTGTATGGTGAAAAAACCAAAGTCACAGAAAATGGTCGATATGTCAGCCGCACGGTTGTGTCATCTGGCACAGGTCGCAGACATAAGCGTGTGGATATCGGCAGCGGCGCTTTTGTGCAATCCTTTGCACCGCTGGCAACTTACGAGCTCCCCATCCTAAACGCTGCCATCAACACCACGCCAAGCAGCACCAGTATTGACAAGCCAACCACAGGCAATAACCTCTTTGCAATCATTAATGTTCAAGACAGTGCTATCAACATTCCTAATTCTGCCTTATACATCATCAATGCTGACGACCCCAACTTGCCACTGATCCAAACTGACCCTGCGTTTACCGATTATAAACAGTGGCTTGGCTCGGATTATATGCTAAAAGCACTACAATCAGACCCAAATCATATTCATAAACGCCTATCTGATGGTTATGGCGAACAAGCTCGTATCAAAGATCAGTATTATCTACTGACAGGCAGACACATCAATACCGATTACAGCAGTCAAGAAGACGCCTTTAAACAACTGATGGATAATGGCATCACTCATGCCAAACAGTTTGGCTACACGCTTGGCACAGCACTCACGCCTGATCAGATGGCAAATCTTAGCACTGACATCGTTTGGCTGGTCAAAGAGTCTATCACCCATACCACCAAAGACAAAGATGGCAATCGCCTCACCAAAACAGAAGAAGTATTGACCCCTAAGCTATATCTGCGTTCTGCCAACATTGCAGCAGGCACACTTACCCCTGATGGTAGATACAGTACTGTCTCAGCAAGAAATATTAACATGCAGCTGACAGGCGATCTTGACAACCATGGTAATATCATCGCCAAAGACACTGCTGCCATTACCGCAAATAATGTTAATAACACAGGTACCATTTATGGCAACTTTGTCGCCGTCACAGCAGACAATACCATCACCAACCACGGCACCCTACACGCAAACAGTGCCATGAGCCTTGATGCCAAAAACCGCATCATTAATGAAAGCCAAACCACCACCCAAACAAACACCCAAGGCAGAAGTAGCAGTAGTCGCTCCGATATTAGCCAAATTGCCACCATCAGTGTTGGCAGTGGCTTAAAAGACAAAACCGATGAACAAGGCAGTTCATTAGCCACCTTAACCATCCAAGCAGGCAACCACATCTTAAACAAAGCCGCCAACATGCAAAACACTGGCGGCAGCACCCAAATGACCGCCAAAAACGGCATTGATATTGGCACCATCACCACCAGCAATCACATCAGTGCTGTGGCAGATGACAAAAACCACTTTAAGTACAGCCAAACACAAGATGTCGGTTCAAATATTAGCAGTTATGGTGATACCATCATCACGACCACAGCCAAAAACGCAGACATCAACATCCAAGGCTCGCACCTAGACTCTGCCACAGGTACTACTGCTATTATTGGTACTGAGGATGTACGCATGACTGAGGGTCGGCGAACACAGAGCGTAGAGAGTGCCAGCCAATTCACCAATCGCCGCTTAACAGGCAGTAAGACCGAACAGTCTAGCTTTGAGCAGCACAGCACCACTAGCATAAAAAATCAGGTGAGTGGTAATCAAGTTGTCATCAGCGGTGTCAATACAACATTGGTAGCTACCGAAGTCTTGGCAGATAAGGACATTCTGATTAAGGCTGATAAAGAGCTGCTTATCGGCTCTGCTGAAGATAGCCTAAGCCGCCATCGTAGTCAACAAACCACCAAAAAAGGGGTATTTAGCACTTCACCAACCTCTGTCACACTAGGCAAGCAACAAACTCGTCAAGAAAACAGTCATGAGCAAACCACCTATACAGGCTCATTGATTGGCACCACAGGGGGTAACATCCGCCTTGAATCAGGCGATAAGATAGATGTCATCAACAGCGACATCATCGCCCAAAAAGATGAGACAGATGCTAATACAGGCAATATCTTATTTAAAGCACAAGCTGTCAATATCACAAGTCAAAATGCCACCGCTGCCAATACACACAGCTTTGCCCAAAAAACCACAGGAGTTACCGCCAGTGTCTCAAGCAGCCTTGTGAGCGACATACAAAGCATCGAAACCTTAAAAGACGCTACCCAAGACACTGACTCTCGCCGTGCCAAGCTCATGGGCGGCTTGGCTGCTGCATCTAAAGTACGCACCCTTAATCAAAACTTGCAAGACGGCAAACTAGGCTCTGTCAGAGCCCAAGCTACCATCAGCTCGCAAAGTACCAAAAGCCACAGCCACAGCTACCAAGAGACCAATGACGCTGCCACCATCCACACAGATGGCAATCTCGCATTTGATGTCAAAGGCAAAGGGGATGACAGCACACTCACCGTCACAGGCTCAAACATCAGTGTTGGAAAAGATTTATACAATCAAGTTGAAAGCAGTGTCATCTATCAAGCCTCCACTCAGACAAGCACTACCACCAGCCAAAATAGCAGCAAAGGCGCAGGCTTTGGTGTTTATGCTTCTGCTAATCTTAGCACCGATGGGCTAAGTTCAAACTCTGCTGGCTTTACCGTCAATGCCAACAAAGCAAAAGGCAGTAGTCATGAGATTGCTACAACCCACACCAACACCCAAGTCACTGTTGGCGGTACAACCGTCAATGACATTGGTGGCAGCCTCACCCTAGACGGAGCCAACCTAACGACAGACCATCTAACAGGTACAGTCGGCAAAGATCTCATCGTCAAAAGCCGTCAAGACACTTATCAATACACCCATGATCAAAAACAAGCAGGATTTAGTGCTGATGTTGGCTTTGATGGCAAACCCCAAAGCTTTAGTATCAATGGTGGTAAAACCGATGTAGATGCCGATTATGCACAAGTCACCCACCAGTCAGGCATCAAAGCCAAAGAATCCACCCTGTCTGTACAAGGGCAAGGAAAGTTCACTGGTGGCTATCTCATCACCGATGCAGGTAAAAACCAAACCCAATTTGCCCAAGGTATCCAAACCCAAGACATTGAAAATCACTTAAACTATCAAGGGGATGCCATCAGTGTCGGTATTGGTGTTGCAGACACCAGAAGTCCAAATGGCAAAGCCAAACCTGCCCTACAAGGCTTAGGCTATGGTACAATAACCCCAACTCATAAAACCAGTACCACCCGCACTGCCATCACTGACCAAGCAGGGCTTAGCCATATCAATACAGGTAGCTTCAAACAAAAGGAAGTTCAAAATCAGCTTAACCCAATCATTACCAATGACTTTAACAAAGAGCAAGCACTTAAAGAGTTAAATGCTCAGGTGGTGATTACCACAGAGTTTGGCAAAGAAGCACCAAAGGCAGTGGCAGACTTTGCTGACAAGCAAGCTTTTAAACTCATTCAAAACCTAGATGAACTTAATAACAAAAACATTGATACTACCTCTGATGAATATCAAAATACCATCAAAGAGATTGATAAATGGAGTGAAGGTGGCATCTACCGTGTTGCTTTGCATACTGCAGTCGCTGCCCTAGCTACAGGCACTATTGAAGGTGCGGCTACCACAGGAGCGGTAGCAGGTGTTGCCCCCAGACTGAACGAAATACAAGACAAACTGACAGAGAAACTCATTGAACAAGGTTTGGACAAGAACACTGCCGAAAGTATGAGTAATTCCGTATTGAGCCTTGCCATTGCAGGAGTGGGTGCAGGTACAGGACTTGACACCAGTAGCATAGCCTATGCGGTGAATGCAGATGCCTTTAATCGGCAGTTGCATGCCAATAAGGGGGAGAATTGGGTTATTGAAGAGCTTTACAAAAGACAGGGCGGCAATAAAAAATGGTCAAAAGAGCAAATTGCTAATGCTCTAAGGGCTGCTAATTTTAAAAAAGGCAACTTCTATGAAAGTGCTGATAGTCATAATGCCGTTCCATCAAATAGACCTGATTTGAGCTATGATAATTTAGTTGGTATACAATGGAATAATCATGGTACTGGCATCAGCCTAAATATCCCAAAAGTTGATCCAAATTTAGTTGGATACATTCAAAGCCACACTGGCAAAGGAGATTTTGCATCATATCAGTATACTTGGAATAATAACAGGATTGTTGGTAATCAACAGTCCTCAACAATACCAAGAGCAACAGGAGTTCAAGCACCAACCTATCCACAAAGTGCTTTAGAAAGTTACAATAATACTACAAAATCCTCTAATGTTAATATTTCTGGGGCTAGAACTACCAATAGTTACATCACCGATTCTCTAGGAAAATATGGGGATTCGGTTGTGAATACTACACTATCTGGAGTTAATGGCGAAGTTGAAGCAGGAGGTACAGCCGTTGTTATTCTTGGGGTGAGGCAAGCAACAGGTGTAGTTTTTGACACAGAGGGCAAGATTTGCACAACGCACACCACCTGTGCTCTAGCTGGTCCTATGGTGGGTGGCTATGTACACACAGGAGGATCTCTTTCCACAGGCACAGCAACACCAGGGAGTCGCACTTGGCAATTAACTGGAACAGGGGCTGTAGCTCTTGGTGGTGGTTATGGACTTGGTGGTTCTATAAATTCAGATGGCTCTATTACAGGTGGCGTAGAAGGCACGATGGGTGGAGCTTTGGGTGGTGCCATAATGATTTGTTCAAAGAAAGTAGGAGATAATTGTGTCGATCAATGATAGTTATTATAAAAATAAAACCAAGTTGAAAAATTTTCATATCAGCTTGCTAATCTGTTTTGTTTTATTTTTTATTCTGTTTATACTGGCATATTCTAAATTTATATTTCTATATAAAGTAGTGTTTTATGTAATGTTTTTATGTATGTTTCATGCTTTCTATCGATGTTTTGTTCTTAATCAACATGTGATAGACAAAATGAAAGAAAAAAAAGAAAAAGGCATAAAACCTGTTTTTGATATAGATATTTTTGAAGATTGAATATCCAAATTCTAATTTCATAATCATGTCTCAATTGCCATACAACCAGCTATAGATGTAGGTGCTAATGCTGGAATTGCCTTAAAGTATGTTCTGTAGAAACTAAAAAGGATTGTAAAGACTTGCAATGAAAAGAAATTATTTATTTTTTGTACCATTTCTGCTGATAGTTTTTTGGGTAATTTTGGAGAATATACTTCAAAGCCAGTTTTTTTACGTCATTTTTTTATTGATAATTATTCTTTCTTTTTCTGGTTTTTTAGATGTATTTTTGTTCATGTTTAGATTTTCTAAAGAAAAGTTAAAATAATAAGTAATAGAACAGGAACATTGGGTGGCACCATAATGATTTGTTCAAAGAAAGTAGGAGAGACTTGTGTCAATCAATGATAGCTATTATAAAAATAAAACCAAGTTGAAAAATTTTCATATCAGCTTGCTAATCTGTTTTGTTTTATTTTTTATTCTGTTTATACTGGCATATTTTGGATTTTTGATTTTATATGATATATTTTTTTGTGTAACTTTTTTATCAATATTACATACTTTTTATAGAGGCAATGTCTTTTATAATCATATGAAAAACAAAATGGAAGAAAAAAAGAAAAAAGGCATAAAACCTGCTTTTGATATAGATATTATTGAAGACTAAATAAAACCTAAGACTCTTCGATGGCATCACCTCCGCCTTGTACGCACCTAACTCAAATGGTATCATAGGCGATACAGTAAGAGCAGCAAGCCCAGAGCTTGCTTATCAAATTGGGCAATATTTTAAAGAAAATAAACTTAAAAATGAAATTGATGGTGGTAATAGACCAGAAGAACAATCAGCCAATCATCTACTAGCCCATGCCATACTAGGTGCTGCAGTAAGCTATGCTACGGGTAATAACATCACCACAGGTGCTTTATCAGGAGCGGGTAGTGAAGTGGCTGCACCTGCCTTATCAGACTTCTTATTTAATACCAAAGACCCAAAAGAGCTTACCCAAGAACAAAAAGACACCATCGTCAGCATTCTAAACCTTGCCACAGTGGCTACAAACACTGTCGTTAACAATGGTGATATCAACAGCGACCAAATGGCGAATGATTTGAATGTGGGCGAGAATGCGGTGGAGTGGAATGGGTTTAACAAAAACAAAAAAGAACCTGAAAGTTTAAGGGTTAAAAAAGAACGTTATCGGAAAGCGGTGGATACTATAGTTAAAGATACATCTGTTGAATTTAGTGCGGCAGCTTGGTATGGTGGCAGTATTGGAGCAACATATGCTGGTGATGGTAAGATGAATGTTAATGCAGCCTTTATTAATGGAGGTTGGGCGTTAGAGACGGCTGCATATAAAACAGTTAGTCTTCCAGGCACAACAGCTAAGCAGGATGGGGTATATATTGAAACATGTGCTTCAGGAGGGAAATGGTTAACCGCAGGTGGATGTGTAGGGTCTAATGGTTCCAACAATCCTTTTTATTCACATGGAAAATTTGGTACCGGTGTTGGGTTTAAATATGGCTCTTCAATCGGCTACTCTCAAACATTTGACTTTTCTCGCAAAGAAGATAAAAAGGAGAAATAGACATGAATTTAGTGATAAGTATGTTTATTTTGTGTGTATTATTCTGGATATCTTACCATTGTGTCTTATATCGTTTTGCAAAAAGTTTGGGCTTGATAAGTAATATATCAGAATTATTCATAAGCAAAGAGGTAACGAGATTAATAATGGGCATATTAACAAATAGCACAGATCCTAAACTAGTCAAATTGAAGGGTTATAAGCTCCTAAAGATTCATATATTTATTGCTCCCTTATTTTTAATAGCATGGTGGATTATCGCTTCTCAACCAACCTAATATAAAACCAAAAAGACACCATCGTCAGCATTCTAAACCTTGCCACAGTAACAACGGCTTATACAGCGACTGATGGTAGCACTGCTGATGCTGTGAATGCTTCTGAGCTTGGGAAGGGGGCGGTGGAGAATAATAACTACACTTGGACTGCAGAGAGTTTTGGTATGAATACATCAGATATCAATCATGCTATTGCAAAAATGGAGCGTTGTCAGGCAAATCCGAGTGCAAGTGATTGACAACCAAGAAATGATTATTTGGGGAATTATGCTCGCAATGTCGTC
>NZ_LXTW01000010.1:0-11630 GCF_001679005.1 Moraxella nonliquefaciens
TGACAAGTGATCCTATTGGGCTTGCTGGGGGGTTTAATAGTTATGGGTATGCTTATAATAGACCGATGGAGTTTGTGGATCCTTTGGGGTTGTTGGTTGATGTTTATTTTATGAATCCTGTAACGAATGGTTATGCTGGATTTTCTCACTCTATGTTTGGTCATTTTGCTTACAGAATTAATGACCACGAATTTACTTTCAATCCATCCAATAATTTAGTTGAGCAATCTGGATATATTAAAAACCAGCAGGGAAAAAGGGATATGGTTGGTATGAGATTGAATCTCACAAAACAGCAAGAGGAATTGCTATTAAACAATACTTATGCTGTGCAAAAAACAGCCAAATATATTAATGGTGTTTATATGTGTGCAAATCCATTTCAGGAGGCTATGAGAATGACTGGAATTGATTTGTATAGGTCAAAATTCATAGTTAGTCCGAGTCCGTCAGTAACATCTGTAAGCCAACCAATTTTAGCACCAGAAGCTTTATATGATAGAATGATTAGAATGGAGAGTTTAGTCAAACATATTATTGTATATGATAATGTAAATTATGAATTTATGGGTGTAAAAGGACTAAGTCCAGATTTTATCAAAAAGGCTGATGGGTATAAAGGTAATATTAAAAAAGATTATGTGTATTCTTGGAAAAAATAGTTTATTGAAATATTCTTTTGTTGTTTTTTCATTAGCTAACCTATTAATATTTACATATGATAGGCAAAGTTATATTATTGAAACAAAGATTATAGGTGTACCAGAAAATTGTTTGGATTATAACCAAGATGGTAGTTATAATAATCTTGATGAAAATTATTATGGAGCTATAAACTTATATCTTGCTGAAAAAAGAGGTTTTGATTTGATGGATGGAAAAGGTTCTATCACATCAAAAATAGTAGAGTGTAATTATATTCCTAATAATATTGATAGAATATATTTGGAGGATATAAACTGTACTGGATATTGTCGTTTTTATGGATGGCTTATTTATAAGTTTAGAAAGTGATTAATTTTTGATGAATTCAAACAATAGAAGTTATTTAGATATTCAGAATCTTAGCTATCAAAAACTTAATTTCTTTGAATTGGAATTTTAACAAACCCAATAAAATGGTAATTTGGTGAGATATCTAGCAAACAATGATTATGCTGTAAGTTGGAGAATGTAATGTGTTTGTAAATACCCAAGCCTACTCAATCCACACCGACCATCTAGGCACACCCAAACAAATCACAGACCAAAACCAAGAAACGGTTTGGAGCATTGAGATGGATACCTTTGGGGAGACCAAGTCCATTGACAGTAAAGATGACTTCACTTTCAACCTAAGATTTGCAGGACAATACTTTGACCAAGAGAGTGGGTATCATTATAACTATCATCGCTATTATGATCCTAAGATTGGTAGGTATTTGACATCTGACCCGATAGGACTAAATGGTGGCAGTTTAAATACTTATGCTTATGTGGATAATGAGATTTGGGGACTGGTTGATCCTTGGGGTCTTTTATCTTATAACCCATATACAAGAAATTTTACAATTGACAAAGGGGATACACTACAATCAATTGGTAAAGAGTTTGGTATTTCCGATGTAGATCTTACTAAATTAAATCCACAATTTTTTGCCAACCCCAAAGACATAACCAAATTTAAACAAGATACTTTTGTGGCAGGAGCAATCATTAAAGCTCCTTATGCTAAAAATATCAATGCTTTTAAGATAGCGGTTTCTTTGATTGGTTCAACAAAGTATGCTCACTCTGTGCAAAATGGCAGATTTAAAGAGAATACAAATAAATGTAATTTATTTGTTTATGATGTTTTGACAAGAGCTGGCTTTTCGACTGTTCCATCAAGAAAGGCTTATGGTATTTTTGATATGCCAGCGACCGCTGAAAGCTTGGCGGAAGGAAACTTTCCAAATTCTCGCATTGTTTCAATAGATGAGGCTAGAATAGGCGATGTGATGTCTTGGAAGGTTAATTATCGAGATGCAACAGGTCATACCACCATTTATACAGGAAAGGTCAATATTCTTTGGAGAGATAGCAATCAAGATTTAACCAGAAAGCCCCATCAGTATGGGACTATTGGAGCAGGAGAACACGCTGTTAATTATAGAAGACACGATGAAGAAGCAATGTCAAATTACCCCCTTGATAAAGCAAAAATTCGGAGAATTGATCAATGAATATCAAAAAACACAAAGTCGCCATATTGGTTTTCACCATTGTATTATTGGGGTGGATATCAACTGTGTATTATTATGAAAAAATGCAAGATTATCATTTTAAAAATTCGGTAGAAATTAATGGAGTAATGATAGATGAATCCATTTTGGGAACTAGCAGAACCGATGTTATCAAAAAACTAGGTGAGCCAAAGCTGTCTGCTTTGGCAATTAAGGGTTTTGATGATTATCAGTATGTTATCAATAATGATGATTATGGTCTAGTTATACATTACGAAAAACTTAATGAAGATTATTTTGTTTCAGGAGTTAAATTTATAAAAGACAACCTAAAAAATGATTCTAGATTAGTACTGATTGATATTCAAGAATAATGAATTATGTGTAGAAATGTCTATTCGATCCACACCGACCATCTAGGCACACCCAAACAAATCACAGACCAAAACCAAGAAACGGTTTGGAGCATTGAGATGGATACCTTTGGGGAGACCAAGTCCATTGACAGTAAAGATGACTTCACTTTCAACCTAAGATTTGCAGGACAATACTTTGACCAAGAGAGTGGATATCATTATAATTATCATCGCTATTATGACCCTAAGATTGGGAGATACTTGACGAGTGATCCGATAGGGCTAAATGGTGGAAGTTTAAATACTTATGCTTATGTGGATAATGAGGTATGGGGGAGTGTTGATCCTTATGGGTTAATTAAATGGAAAGGAACTAGTTTGGGCGGGAGTTTGGTTGCTGGTGGGGGTGGTATTTATGAATATTATACACTTTGGAGTGAATGTATTGGTGGAAGAAAAGGTTTTGCAAGAGTAAAAACATTTGGGTCGGCAGTTGGCTTTGGAGCAACCATTGGTGGCGGTGGAGGTTCAGTTGTACTGGAAGATGGACGAGACGATTTTGATTTAAATGTTTTTAATGGTCAGTATAAAAAAGCTGGCTACGGTTTTGGTTTTGGATTGACCGTAGGCGGAGCATTAATTCAATTGGGTGAAGTAAGAACCGATTTATCATCTCTATCCCCATCGCTAGGTGCTGGTTGGGATAATAGTATTATTGGTACGGTTGGTTGGTCTAAAGTTGTAACAGGGAGGGTTACGGTATGCGGTTGTTCGTAGCACTATTGCCATATATACAATTATTCTTTTTTATTGTATTTGCTTTTGGTTTGGGTAAATATTTGATAAGAAATAAGCTTTTATTTATCTATCCAGGAATGAAACACCCAAAAGCAACAAAAACAGAGTATTTTCTTGCTGGAATTGGTTTTGCTTTATTTACATTATCAATGATAATTAGGGGTGGGTTGGGGGTTTAAAACAAAATAGATGCCACAACCACCCATTACTAGGAAACCCTGTAATGATAACCACCAAAGACCACAAAGACGACATCATCAGCCAAAGAGCCTTAGACTACACCCCTGATGGACAAATCAAGTCTATCAAGGACAATGATAAGCTCATCGCTACTTATCAGTATAAAAGACAACCAAGCAAACCAAACAAAAGAAGAAACAACAAAATATCTTTGGGATAAGGGCTTACTCTCTGCTGAAATCAAAGATGATAAAGTCATCAGAAGGTATGTTTATTTAGATATAATGCCTGTGGCTTTTTTAGATTATGGGTATGATAGTAAGGGTAAATTAAACGAGACCAAGGTTTACTCAATCCACACCGACCATCTTGGCACACCAAAAGCCATTACCAATGACAAACAAGAAACGGTTTGGCAAATAGATTTAGACACCTTTGGGGAGACCAAACAAATCCAAGCAAAAACCATCACAGACCCAAACACCAATACCCAAAGACCCTTTGAATTTAACCTAAGATTTGCAGGGCAGTACTTTGACCAAGAGAGTGGGTATCATTATAATTATCATCGGTATTATGACCCTAAGGTGGGGAGATACCTAACATCAGACCCGATAGGATTGGTTGGGGGATTGAATAGTTATGGGTATGCTTATAATAGACCGTATGAGTTTATTGATCCTTTGGGGTTGTTGGTTGTGGCTAAATTTGATATTGGCACCAACCTACTAACAATGACTGATAAAGACACTTTAAAAACTGTTACTATTGGTAATGTGTTTACTGGTGGAAATGTCCATTACGGAACAATTCAGTTAAGAGGAGATAGCAAGCAAATTCCTATACCAGTCGGCAAATATTACATTACAAATAATCCCAATCCAAAAAAAGGGCAGGAAAGGTGGTATGGATTGTTGGCGATAGATGGGAGAATTGATGATTTTACCGCAAACCCAACACTTCATAGTAGGCTAGGTATTGGTAGAGGTGGATTTAGATTGCACCCTGGTCGTGTTAGTCACGGTTGTGTTACAGTAGGCACAAATACAGATCACGGAAAAGCTGACTGGGATTTAGTAGATAATTTATTAAAGAATACAAAAACTTCAAATGTGCTGTATGATGAGCCAGAGTATGCCAAAAAACCTGACTGGTGGCTTGTGCTTTATGGGGAAATTGAGATTATAAATTCAAGACCTTGGGCTAATACGAAGTGGGACAAACCAGTAGGCAGATAAATTATGAAAAAAATAATCAAATACCCACTATATCTTATAACCTTTTTTCTAGCAACCTATGTATTTTTTGAATTAAGATGGCAGTGCAGAATTGATTTTATTCAATCCGATAAGGTTAAAAACCAAATCATAAAAATGGATAAAATGAGTTGGATAGAGCCATTTTGGTATGGAGAAATGGTTGATGAAAAATTTTTAGACACGCTAAGCCAAGATGAACGCACAGAGTTTCAAGCAGCCATTTTATATGCTTTCCCTACACTACTTGATGGCAGAAATGGTGATGCTTCATTAACTTTTAATGAAACCTTGGTCAGTAATAATGCAGAAAACTTAGCCAAAAAATTAGAAAGTTTAAGATATTCAAAATCTTATTTTTGTTCGGCTTGGAGAATACCTTTGATTAATTTTTGGCAAAAAGATTTTGAAAAATTGGCGGAGTTTTATAAAACCCCACAAGGTGTAGAGTATTTAGAATGGAAAAGAAAACGCAATGAATAATAAAATTACCCCTGTGGCTTTTTTAGATTATGGGTATGATGATAAGAATAATCTAAAAACAACCCAAGTGTACTCAATCCATACCGACCACCTAGGTACACCCAAACAAATCACAAATCAAAACCAAGAAACGGTTTGGAGTATTGAGATGGATACCTTTGGGGAGACCAAGTCCATTGACAGTAAAGATGACTTCACTTTCAACCTAAGATTTGCAGGACAATACTTTGACCAAGAGAGTGGGTATCATTATAATTATCATCGGTATTATGATCCTAAGGTGGGGAGATACCTAACATCTGATCCGATAGGATTGGTTGGGGGATTGAATACTTATACTTATGTCAATGGTAAGCCTTGGGGGGCGGTGGATATATATGGGTTATACACCATACAAGATGCAAGAGAGCAGTTGCTGAAAGCAGGAGTTAAATATGATTCTTACAGAAGAACATTGGGATTTCCCACACCAAATGTCTATCCTGACTATTCTGACAGGCTTCTATTTCAAAAATGGTATGAAATGGAAAAAGCTGACTTAGCAAAGCCAAACAATTGGACAACCAATTTACCTAGATGCCCCAGAAAAATTAAGACTGGTAATGGGGTAAAAAACGGATCTCAATGGTTGTCAGTAAAAAGTGCTAACACAGAACACAAACCCGGAGTTTGGGAAATGCGTTCTGTTACGGTAGGAGAAAGTTCCAATCAATGTGTTTATGACGAAAATGGCAATATTATGCTTGAAATTCCTGCTGCGGGAACAGCAGATAGGTATGCTTGTCCACATTTGGGGAAATGTTGGGATCATACTTGGCACGACCTAGAACCGTGGTTAAAAGCCAAATCACTAGACAGTCAGTGTGGAGTAGATAAGTATAAGAAGATGTATTATGAGGTAAGACCGATTTTAGCTAATACTGGCAGTGTTGGTGGTAGTTGGTAGGTATCAATTGTGAAGACTGTATCAAAATTTAAAGTTTCTGAAATAATATTTTTGTATGTATTTTTCTTGTTCCTTGTTAATAACCGGGATTATGATGAATTTAGTGATATATTGGTAAATACTTTTAAGCTTGGGTCTATATATGATTTCTTGTTTACATTTGTATTATTTATATGCTTAATGACAGCAACATTTATTATTGAAAATATCGCAATTTACATATGTTCATTTATTAAAAATATTGAAAAATATCCATATAAGTATCTGATCTTATTTATTTTTAGATATGGCACTTTCTTTATCTTGTGTAATATTTTTAATTTTGTATTTTGGTATTATCTGATGGTTACTTAGTCTATTTTTGACCACCCATTACACCTACGACAACTTAGGAGACCCTGTAATGATAACCATCAAAGACCATAAAGGCGACATCATCAACCAAAGAGCCTTAACCTACACCCCTGATGAACAAATTAAGTCTATCAAGGACACCACACAAGAAAGGTAATAAAATAGAAAAACTCATTGCCACTTATGCTTATAATCATCTAAGACAAAGAGTGTCAAAAACTGTCTACCAAAAAGACAACCAAACAAACCAAACCAAAGAAGAAACAACGCAGTATCTTTGGGATAAGGGCTTACTCTCTGCTGAAATCAAAGATGATAAAGTAGTAAGAAGATATATCTATCTTGATATTATGCCTGTGTCTGTTTTAGATTATGGGTATGATGAAAAAGGTAAATTAAACGAAACCAAGGTTTACTCAATCCACACCGACCATCTTGGCACACCAAAAGCCATTACCAATGACAAACAAGAAACGGTTTGGAGCATTGAGATGGATACCTTTGGGGAAACACAGTCCATTGAAAGTAAAGACAACTTCCAATTCAACCTAAGATTTGCAGGGCAATACTTTGACCAAGAGAGTGGGTATCATTATAATTATCATAGATACTATAATCCTAAGGTGGGTAGGTATTTGACATCTGATCCGATAGGATTGGTTGGGGGATTGAATACTTATACTTATGTCAATGGTAAGCCTTGGGAAGGGGTGGATGTGTTGGGGTTGTATACGGTCTATTGGGGAGGGGCAGGTGTAAATAATATGCCATCCTATGTTTTCGATCAAGTAAAACGATTGCAAAATTTAGGTATTAAAAATGTTAGATATAGTACTCGTGGTGGACATAATTCAACTTTACCATATACAAACCAATATGCCAATATGGGTTTTGATGCAATAGCTGTAAAAAAATATAGACGCTATATTAATAAAAATTTATATTTTGATGACAATCCAGAATTAGCAAAAGGTTGCAATATAGAACAAACAAACTATATTGGTTATTCTTTTGGGTCTTTATTAGCGGCACATACAGCAATGCACTATGCCAATAATGGATACATTATTGATAATTTAGTTTTAATAGGATCTCCTATTAGTAGATATTTCTTGCAAGATATAAAAAATAATAAAAATATAAGAAATGTTATTATAGTTGACCTGACAAAAGAAGGAGATCCTATTTATGCTGGAATGACAGAATTTGAATTAACAACATCTATAGGTGTTCTTGGCAACCAGTTTACTCAAGGTGCTGTTGGTCATTTTTATTATTCAGGAGGTGATGCTACTAGTAATAAAAGAAGAGCTGATTTGGCTAATTACCTTTATGCACAAGGCTTGAGATGAATAAATATTGTAAAATAATTAAGATGATACTGATATCTATTTTATTTTATAGGTATATATCATTTTTTTATCATAGTTGGTATATTAAATGTACTAATAATGGTGTATTCAATATGGGGTATGCTTACTATTCTACAGCGTTTATATTGTCTACATTGGTGATCTCTTTGATAACGATATTTATCATCAAAGATAAAAAATGGAAATATTTTTTTATTTATTTGTGGGTATATGCTTTATTTCTAGTTATTTTTTTGCCAAATTTTCCATGTGTTAACAATTAATCGCAGTGATTTTGATTGTACCTAGGTCAAATAACTATGGTTTTCCAACCAAGGTTATTGGTAATAATTAGAGCATCAATGGAAAGGGTTAGATAAAATCCAGTCAACCAAAACATAGTGAAGTTTATTTGGACTTGGGGTTTACAACATGACTGTCAAAATAATACATTTTTGCTTTATTTTTTCAATACAAATGCAAAAATTAGCCAAATTATTGCAACCTTGAGCAGTTAATTACGTTGGTTATTCTTTTGGGTATTTATTAGCTGTACATACAGCAATGTACTATGCCAATAATGGACACATTATTGATAATTTAGTTTTAATAGGATCTCCTATGAGCAAGACATTTCTAAATAAATTAAAAAATCACAATAACATAAAAAATGTTGTTGTGATAGATTTGCGACAATATGGAGACCCTATTTATGCTGGAATGTCCGAGATAGAATTGGGTAAATCTATACCCAAGCTATTGGAACAAATAAATGGTAATGGTATTGGTCATTTTTACTATTCTGCAAATGGAAAGGAAGGAAGATCTAGAAGGTATCATTTTGCATTAGATATGAAAAATTCTGGATTAAAGTGAGTTGTGTATGACTAGGGTTATTCTTGAATTCTTGAATTTAATCACAATAATACTTATATATGGTTATTATTTTTATTATTTTTATTATTTTTATTATTTTTATCCCATAAAGTGTAAATTCTATGATAGTTATTCTATGGGGTATGGCATTGCGTTAATAATAATTGTTCCAATATGCTTGCTTTTAAATACAACTCTTGTCTTTTTATCAAAAAATAATTATAGAATAATGTCATATTTTTTATTATTTATATTATTTTTATTAATGTCATTTTCTATGCCTTATCCCTGTTATTTCAGTGATATAATAGATAAAATAAGTCAATAATTTATTTTTGTATAGGTTTTTCTTTATTCCAATTACTAAACCTCTTGAGAAACTGTAACTTTATTGGTTTTTTCCCAAATTTCAAATTCAATAAAATTAAGATTTACGAAACAAGATTTTTGAATTTCGCAAGAATTCTATACCTATTTTATAAACATATTACTACACTTATGAACCAAATTCTGATAGACTAAGCCGTATTGAAAATGATAACAACATCATAACTTATCAATACGACAAACAGGCAATCCTATCACAATCACCATCACAAGCAAACAGGATAACACCGTGAACACACGACATTTAGATTATACGCCTGATGGACAAATCAAGTCTATCAAGGACAATGATAAGCTAATCGCTACTTATCAGTATAATCATCTAAGACAAAGAGTGTCAAAAACGACTTATGATGATAAACAAAATATTAAAGATGAAGTACAGTATCTTTGGGATAAGGGCTTACTCTCTGCTGAAATTAAAGATGATAAAGTCATCAGAAGGTATGTTTATTTAGATATAATGCCTGTGGCTGTTTTAGATTATGGGTATGATGAAAAAGGTAAATTAAACGAGACCAAGGTTTACTCAATCCACACCGACCATCTAGGCACACCCAAACAAATCACAAATCAAAACCAAGAAACGGTTTGGAGTATTGAGATGGATACCTTTGGGGAAACACAGTCCATTCAAAGCAAAGACAACTTCCAATTCAACCTAAGATTTGCAGGACAATACTTTGACCAAGAGACAGGGTATCATTATAACTATCATCGGTATTATGATCCTAAAACTGGCAGGTATTTGACGAGTGATCCTATTGGGCTTTGGAGTGGTGATACCAACACATATATTTATGTCAATAATCAACCTTGGTATGGGATTGACTTGTGGGGACTTTATGCTATTAGTCAAGTCGATTATATGAGATTGGTTGGTGTAACAGATAAAGCATTGGCGGGCAGAATGTTTGATGCAGATATGAATGCTTCTAATTACCTATTTTTTCATAACACTACAAAATTCAATAGTTCTTACAGGACAAGAATGACTTTGCCTAGAAGTCAAAAATTTACATCAGTAATTCCTGATAATACTGGTATTTTTGCTTATACCAAACTCAGCAGAAATCCATATACAGTTTTAAAAAATATATCCATAAATAAACTGCATTTTGAATTTAAACTAACCAGCACCAAATCATTGTCTATTTCTTACAATGATTATCAGTTATCTGGAATGATTGATGTTTTACAAAAAAACAAATATCCAAGCAAAAAATAATGGCAGAAATGGATTGGTGATTGTGACTGGAAGTAATACAAAAATTGGTAGGTCTCTAATAAATTTTGCTAACAAAAACAATGTTGCATTATATCATTCCATAGCCGAAGTTGATGATAGCGACTGTAGAAGTATACATTTTAGTCAGCCGATACTACAAAACCCAACTAATAATATTCATCAATTAGCTGCCGAAATCATTTATGTTGTCAATAAAAAAGTTAACATTGGTCAAAATGGAGTAGAGCAAGATGACTAAAATAATTAGTAAAAACCAACAATGGTTCTTAGATAATATGATTAAAGAATTTCGTACAAAAAAATATATTAAAAAATATTTAATAGAAACTGAAAGTCAATTATGGAAAAAAATTGATGTCAATCAATTGCCAGATAAAATAACTAAAATATGTGAAGTTCAAAATAAATCTGATATAGATAATTTTTATGAATTTTACGAAAGTAGTTTAAATAATTTATTGATAGTTCACCTTGATAGTTATGGTGTTATTTATAATTTTTCCATATCGGAGTATATAAAAAACTACAATATTATTGATTCACAAAATAATCCTTTAATTGTTAATTATTTTAAAAAATATATTAATAAATCATCAGATATTAGTCTATTGTACGATATGGCATTAGATAGATTTTCTTTTGAAAGAATTTCTAAAAAAAAATGACTTAAAAAAAATGAATGAATGGGCTTTCAATCAAAGACAAAATATGATAACACCAGAGTATTTTTTTGAGGAAAATTATGCCTTGCTTATCGTAATTATTGGAGAGTTTATTATTTCAAATAAATTAGAAGAATTTTCTTGGGCTATAAAAAAGACTAGAACAGAGTTTTTTGATGATGGTAGAACCAATGTTGAATTTGTATATAATCCATATTTATTTAATTGTAATAAAAATATCATAATAGATATAGTTCAAGCATTTAGAGAGTATTTATTTTATGAGCGTGGAAACTTCAAAAATGTTTTCACAAACATCTATAATAATATAGAAAAATACAAAGTAGTTTAGTGTTAATGTACTGTGCGATGAATAAAAAATTTGTAATTGTATTTGCTATTCTTGGGATTTATTTATATAAATCCCACGCCCAAATGTGCCTTGCAAAAAACCTTGGCAACACAGGTACAGCCAACCAATGTTCTGCCAATGTTACCGCTCATTCCACCACCACAACCCCCACTGC
>NZ_LXTW01000010.1:12007-12531 GCF_001679005.1 Moraxella nonliquefaciens
AAAGAGGTCCAAAACAATCGCGATGGCGAACACTGGCACTGGCATTTACCTGATGGCAGACGCTTTGGCTTTGTGCTGCACAAACAAGCCAATCAGCAAGCCCAAAGACTAAACAAAGCTCATCACCACACCACCAAACAATCCACTGCCCATACAGCAACTCATACCTATGGACAGCTCTCATCCGTCTATCAAAACCCCCAAAAGCCCCACTTAGGGCATTACCAATTACGCTATGACACCAAAGGCAGACTTGCCAAAGTGACCAATCATCGAGGGCAAAGCCTTACCTTTACCTACCAAAGCACCAAACACAATCTGCCTTACATCACCGTACAAAGCCCCATTGGCACAAGCCACTATTTCTTGGACAAACATCATAACCTCTCGCAGGTGGTTCATCCAAATGGCACAAGAGTAGGCTATGGCTATACTGACCCTAATGATAAGCACAACCTAACGGCTAAATATCATTATGCTAATCAAGCAAGTGGCACCACGCCAAACCAAAACCAAGCCATCTT
>NZ_LXTW01000011.1 GCF_001679005.1 Moraxella nonliquefaciens
TGTCAAATACCTACCCACCTTAGGATTATAGTATCTATGATAATTATAATGATACCCTGTCTCTTGGTCAAAGTATTGTCCTGCAAATCTTAGGTTGAATTGGAAGTTGTCTTTGCTTTGAATGGATTTGGTCTCCCCAAAGGTGTCTAAATCTATTTGCCAAACCGTTTCTTGGTTTTTATTGGTAATGGCTTTTGGTGTGCCTAGATGGTCGGTGTGGATTGAGTAAACCTTGGTCTCGTTTAATTTACCTTTTTCATCATACCCATAATCTAAAACAGCCACAGGCATTATATCTAAATAAACATACCTTCTGATGACTTTATCATCTTTAATTTCAGCAGAGAGTAAGCCCTTATCCCAAAGATACTGTGTTGTTTCTTCTTTTGTTTGGTTTGCTTGGTTGTCTTTTTGGTAAATGGTTTTTGAGATTCTTTGTCTTAGATGATTGTACTGATAAGTAGCGATTAGCTTATCATTGTCCTTGATAGACTTGATTTGTCCATCAGGGGTGTAGGTTAAGGCTCTTTGGCTGATGATGTCGTCTTTGTGGTCTTTGGTGGTTATCATTACAGGGTTTCCTAGGTTGTCGTAGGTGTAATGGGTGGTTTTGATGATGTTGTTTTGGTTATCTTTGATAGTAATGGTGCTTAGTCTATCAGAATTTGGTTCATAAGTGTAGTGGGTGTGATGATGTTTGGTGCGATTGCCGTTACTATCATAAGTGTAGGCACTCGTCAGCTCATCAATATTTATGATATTGCCGTTGGTGTCAATGCTTACGATTTGACTAAGATTGTTTGGGTTGTTTGAATTTATGCCATAACTTAGCTTGGTGCTTGTGGTGTGGTCGTGTTTTTGGCTTAGTCTGTCTTTATGGTCATAGACATTAACTTGGTTTGTGTGGTTGGTATAGGTAAAGGAGACAAGTCCTTGGGTGGAGCTTGCTTTGATGTTGGTAAGTAAGGGATTTTGGTTTTTATTACCCATCAAAGAGCGTGCAAGTGTCTGCCAAACGCTTGTGTTTGGCAGTTGATAGTCAATACTTGTGGTTTGGCTGTGCTTGTCGTAGTGGTGTATTAGTGTAATGCCCTCTGGCAGATGGGTGTGGGTGATTCTGCCTAAGCTGTCGTATTGATAGGCGGTGGTGTGGGTGGTTGTGGTCAATGACACTTCGGTTTTAATCACATTGCCCTTATCATCATAGACATAAGTGGTGTTTTGATGTTGGTCGTTGATGTGGGTGGGACGGTATTTGTTGTCGTAGTGATAGCTGACCGTTTGACAGTCTTGGGCTTGGTTTGACTGCTCAGTCTTGCTTGTGTTTGTTTTTTGAGTTTGACAAGTTTGTCTCTTGGTTGGCATTGCTAAGTCATTATAAGTAATGGCTGTGGTGGTGTTTTCATCTTGGATAAGGGTTGGCAGATGATGGGCGTTGTGGCTTAGGCTGTGCGTGCCTGTGTTGGCATCGGTATGGCTTGTTAGCCTACCAAAGTCGTCATATTGGCGAGTGTAGCTACTGCCTTGTGGTAGGGTTAGAGTGTCTAGTCTGCCAAAGACATCTAGGCTTAAAATGATGGGGTTTGTATTATTGTGTTTGGCATTTGTGCCTGCTTGGTCTTTGGATTGTGAATGGGTGCTTGGTTGTTGGACAAAAACAAGGCTTGTGGCATTGGCAATGCCAGCTTTTTGACCATCAGTCCTATCATCATTTGTGTTTAGGTTTGTTTTTTCTTGATTGGCACTGATACCTGTACTGGTCTTTTCATCAAGCAGGTTTTGTTCGCCATCATAGCTTTGTATGACACTGTTGCCATCATCAAAGGTGTAGGTAATGGTGTGAGTGGTAGTGCTTTGCTGGTTGTCATTATCATCACTGACAGCATCATAACTCACTTTAACACTTTGATTTAAGTGGTTGCGATAGGCAATGGGTCTGTTTTGGTTATCATAGTCAATTTGGACAAATTCGCTGTTTGTGTTGTTGGTGTTGTTGCTACTGTTTCTTTTGATGTGCGTGATAAGCCCTTGTTGGTTGTAGATATAATGGGTGTCAATGCCTTGAATGCTGGTGTGTTTGGTCAGCTGTTTGCCGTGTGGGCTGTTTTGATAGACAAAGTGTTCGCTTGCCTGTTTGTCTTTGCCGTGATGAATGGCGATAAGATTGCCCTGTTGGTCGTAGTCATAATACTCACTATGCACCAAGTCATCTTGACTGCTTTTTATGGTTTTGCCAATTAGGCGTTTTTGGTTATCTTGTATGGCGTAGGTAAACTTGGTCAGATAAGTTTGCAGACCGTCAGTTTGGCTGTTTTGTGTATTGGGTGTGGTGGTTTGATTGCCCTGTTTGGGCGTGATTGGCACATACCCCATTTGAGTCATCGTGACAACATCGCCATCGTCATCATAACCAAACTCTGTGATGGCTTCTTTGCCCTTAACCACACTTGGGCGGATAAGTTTGGTGGGTTTGGTTGGGTGCTTTGGGTTTTGGTATTCAAAACGCTGATAAAGCACAAGATTTGGTGTGTTTG
>NZ_LXTW01000012.1 GCF_001679005.1 Moraxella nonliquefaciens
TAGGGAGGGGAGTACGTCACGTTTGCAAGGTCAAAGCCTTTACCAACACCTATCGCTCTGAAAATGCCAGTCGTGGCAGGGCTCATTTGGACGTGCTTAAACAATGCCGAGCCAAACACCATGAAATGTTTTGTGTGGATGAAGAGGTAGAGTGTACCGAATACAAATAAATCATCGCCAAATTCTGTGATATCAGATGATATTAAGATATCTTGTGGGCAGATTACTCCTAGTTTAGCCATTTTGGCGTCATCTTAAATTCTTACTAAAACATACCATGACCTACACCAGCATTCCCAACCTTGCCAAATTTGATACATCTGGCATTGACAAAAATCGTCCTCCTGTGATTTTGGTGGATGGTTCATATTACTTATTTCGCTGTTTTCATGGCTTGCCCCCTTTGTCCAATCAAGATGGTTTGCCTACCAATGCCATTCGTGGGGTGCTAAATGCTTTGGGTAAACTCATAAAAAAGTACAACCCCACCCACATGGCGGTCGCCTTTGACACAAAAGCCCCAACTTTTCGCCACGAATTATCGGACGCTTATAAGGCCCACCGTCCGCCGATGGACGATGATTTACAAGTACAAATTCCCTACATTCATGAGTTGATTGAAAAGTTGGGCATTGCTCTTATTAAAATTGACGGTTTTGAAGCGGACGACATCATCGGCACGCTTGCTCGTAACGCCTGTATGCAGGGCTACCCTGTTGTCATCTCCACAGGCGATAAAGACATGGCACAGCTTGTCAATGACTGTGTGATTTTAGAAGACAGCTTTAAAGATAAAATCACAGACGTGGCAGGCGTCTTTGACAAATTTGGCGTACACAACACCCAAATTGCCGATTATCTCACGCTCATGGGCGATTCATCAGATGGCATTGCAGGCATTCCCAAAGTGGGTGCAAAGACAGCAAGCAAACTCCTTGGTGAGTATGGCAACATTGAGGGCATTTTGGCAAATTTGTCAAACATCAAAGGCATGGTTGGACAAAAAATTGCTGAACATCAAGATGAAATTCCCCTAAATCGTACCCTTGCCACGATTGTTACCGATTTACAATTACCCATTTCATTTGACGAATTAAGATTAGACAATGACAAAGAGACACAAATAAAACGTGCCAAAGCGTTATATGAGTTATTTAAGACATTAGAATTTAAAAAAGAAATGGCAGAACAGTTGGCATTATTAAAAATGGCGGATTTGCCTGTTACTGATGATTTATTTAATAATGACAATGCCGATAATGAATTAAACAATCCTTTTGATGATAATTTGGCTGATAACAGCGATGAATTATCTGTTAAACCCTTACCCATTAAACAAGGTACTTATAAAACCATAAATAGCCTTGATGAATTTCATAAGTTTATTGATAAATTAAAGAGTGTGCCTTATTTTGCCATTGATACTGAGACGACCAGCATTGATTGGCAAAAAGCAGAGTTGGTTGGGGTATCTATCGCTACAACCAATTATGAAGGCTATTATATCCCTGTGGGGCATACAGGCGATTTTGATATTTTGCTTGATAATCAATTAGATAGGGACTTTGTTTTAAATGAGTTAAAACCCATTTTACAAAACCCCAATATCGGCAAAATCGGACAGCACATTAAATACGACAGCCATATTTTTAAAAAGTATGGCATTGAGCTAAATAATTGGCATATGGATACCATGTTAGCCAGTTATGTCATAAACGGCGTAGCGACACGGCATAACATGGACGATTTGGCACGACACTATTTGGGCGTAAATACCACCACCTTTGAAGACGTGGCAGGTAAAGGAGTAAAACAGCTTAGCTTTGATAAAGTGGACATGGATAAGGCAAGCGATTATGCGTGTGAAGATGCGGACATTACGTATCGCTTGTTTAGTGTGTTTGACGAGTATTTACAAAAAGATACCAATACCAATAGCCTTTTGCACAAATTAGAAATCCCTACCGCTCAAATCTTAGCCCAAATGGAGCATGACGGCATTTTGATAAAGACCGAATTTTTGGGTAAATTATCGCTTGCTTTTGACAATCAAATCAGCCAGTTAGAACAAAAGGCGTTTGTATTGGCGGGCGAGAGCTTTAACGTGGCAAGCCCCAAACAGCTTGGCGAGATTTTATTTGATAAACTGGGGATTATGGGTGGTAAAAAAACCAAAACAGGACAATATTCCACATCCGAGGCGGTGCTTGCCAAAATTGACCATCCCCTTGTGGATGTGATGCTAGAATATCGAAGCCTATCTAAACTCAAAAGCACCTATACAGACACCCTTGCCAAAGTCGCTGACAAACAAGGGCGAGTACATACCAGTTACCATCAAGCCTTGACAAGTACAGGACGATTGTCGTCAAGCGACCCCAATTTACAAAACATTCCCATTCGCACCGATACAGGGCGACTCATTCGTGAGGCCTTTGTTGCACCTAAGGGGCGGGTGATTTTGGCGGCGGACTACTCTCAGATTGAGCTACGGCTTATGGCTCATTTTAGTGGCGATGAGCGTTTGATTGATGCCTTTAAAAATAACCTAGACATCCATACCGCCACCGCCAGTGAAATCATGGCAAAAGACTTAGCAGAGGTTACGCCAAATGAGCGACGTTCGGCAAAGGCGGTGAATTTTGGGCTGTTATACGGTATGGGCGTGTTTGGGCTTGCCAAACAGCTTGGCGTAGAAAATGGCGTGGCAAAGGACTATATCAAGCGGTATTTTGCCCGTTATCCTGCCATACATGACTACATGGAAAATACCAAAAGTTACGCCAAATCAACAGGTTATGTTACCACCATTTTGGGACGAAAACTCTACGCTCCTAATATTAACTCATCAAATGCCATGATAAGGCAGGGGGCAGAGCGGGCAAGTATTAACGCACCCTTACAAGGCTCTGCCGCCGAAATCATCAAACTTGCCATGATAGCCGTGGATAAAATCCTGCCCAAAGACCATGCCAAACTTTTGCTCCAAGTGCATGATGAATTGGTGTTTGAAGTGGACAGTGATAAGGCAGATGAGATGGGTGAGATTATCAAAACTGCCATGCAAAACGTGCTGACCGATACCGCCAAAGAGTTAGGTTGGGATGTGGCGTTTACTGTACCGCTTGTTGTGGAGGTGGGTGTGGGTAACAATTGGGAGGAGGCTCATTAAGTCATTAAAGTTGGGTGTGATTGGATTTGTTTGGGCGTACGGGTCTGCCATTTTGTGTATGTCAAATCTGATGGTAGGGCAGGTCTAATTGGACGCAACAATCACCAAATACCCATAAATACTCACAAATACACGTCTGTTTGATTGATAAAACCAAATAAACCATCAATCAAATACAAATATGGAAAATAAAATATGGCATTCATGAAGCGACTCTCCATCACTCTCATGCCCACATGGTTAGTTCCATTGTTGGCAGAGCCAAAGCGTATCTTGCCTGAGCTTGGTACGGGGCTGATGATGGCGGTACTTGTCATCCCCCAAAGTTTGGGCTATGCCTTGTTGGCAGGGCTGCCCCCTGTCATGGGTCTATATAGTGCCATTGTGCCAACACTGGTATATGCCTATGTGGGGTCAAGCTCGGTCAATGCCGTAGGCCCTGTTGCCATTACCGCCATCATGACAGCAGGGGCATTGTCATCTTATGCGTTGGGCAGTTTGCAATATCAGCAAATGGCGATAACGCTCGCTTTGATGGTTGGTGTGCTACTCATGCTCGCCCATGTGATACGTTTGGGCTGGATCATGCAGTTTGTTAGCCGTGGCGTAACCAGTGGCTTTATTAGTGGGGCATCTGTGCTGATTATTTTGGGGCAGTTAAAGCACTTAATTGGCATGCCATTATCAGGTAGTGGATTGATAGAGATGATGACTAAGATGGTAGGGCAGGGGCGATTATTTCATCTGCCAACTGCTGTATTGGGGCTGGGGGCATTGGGACTGCTACTTATAAATCGCTATCGCCCCACGCTCATGCACGGCGTGCTGTATCGCCTGCTGCCTAAGTCCTCTCATGCTCACATCACTCGTTTTTTTATTGTGATACTCGTTGCTCTAAGTATCATCATCGCTCGCCATTATGGTTTTGCCAATTTGGGTATTGCCACACTCATCTCTTTACCTACACACCTACCTTTGCCTGCCTTGCCTGTGGTAAATTTGGACATCATCATCACATTATTGCCATCAGCCTTACTTATTGCACTCATTGCCTTTATATCCAGTGCCAGTGTGGCAGGTAATTTAGCACGCATCCGCCAAGAGTCATTTACTCCCAACCATGAACTAAAAGGGTTGGGGCTTGCCAATATCGCAAGTTCATTTTTTGGTGGATTTGCTGTCTCAGGCGGCATCTCTCGCACCAGTTTAAATGTTGCACTCGGAGCGAACACACCCCTATCATCCATGGTCTGTGCCATAGGCGTGCTGATTATTGCGTTATTTTTGGGGCAATTCATCACGGGGCTACCCTACGCAATACTCTCTGCCATCATCATCACCTCCGCCATTGCCATGATCGATGTAACAAGTTTTAAGATTGCCTATACCCAAGACAAAAATGAAGCCCTAACCCTTGCCATGACCTTTGTGGCATGTGTGGGCTTTGGGTTAAATGTTGGACTTATTACAGGGCTTTTGGTCAGTTTTGCTCTGATTATTTATCGCTCGCACCGTGCACATGTGGCGGTTGTGGGGCAGATAGCAGACAGTGAACATTTTCGTAACATTTGTCGCCATCAGGCACAAACTTTTGAAAATATCATACTCATTCGCATTGATGAGAGCCTGTATTTTGGCAATGTCGCCAGCGTTCGTGCCGCCTTGGATGACATTTGTTGTAAGTATCCTACCGCTCGCCACATCGTCATCATTATGACAGCGGTCAATCACATGGATTTGTCCGCCCAAGAAATGCTTGCCGATTTTAATCGCACACTTATCATGGATGATAAATACCTACATTTTGCTGAAATCAAAGGGCCTGTTATGGACGCCCTGATTAACACCCCCATCATCAAAGGGCTAAGTGGTCAGGTGTTTTTAAGCACGGCCATGGCGGTAAAAACCTTAAATTCTCAAAATACTAAAATTTTGTCATAAGCTTATGCCAAACTTGTGTTGAATGCTCATGTGTTTTTGGGTAAGATAACCCATGTCATTAAAATGCCATCGGAGAGTTGCATGCATGCAAATATTACACTGTATAAACAAATTCATCCTTGCCAGTGCCAAGCCTTGTTTGATTTGGGTTTTAAGAGTTTAATCAACCTACGTTTTGATGATGAATCATCAGGGCAGCCTAAGACTTCTGAGCTGTGTTGGCATGCCGAGCAGGTGGGGCTGTCTTATCGTCATCTGCCCATCAATGGCGACAGTTTGCATTTGGAGACGGTTGAAGCGTTTGCCCGTTTGTTGTCTGATTTGCCCCAACCTGTCATGATTTTTTGTGGGACAGGCAGTCGTGCCAAACGTTTATATCAGTCAGCGGTGGTGAGTGGTTTGATTTGATGATGGCTGTTAAATGAATTTTGTACCAAGGCTTAGTGCTAAGTAGGGTGATGGGTGAATTTGGATGATTTTAATTGTCTTTTGTCGTGTGGTTTTTTAGTTTATAATAATTTTTTAGGTTATAATAATCCAAACGATTTTTGGGGCTTTTTATGTTATCCTTATCTGAATTTTGTACGCTTGCCGAACAAGGCTACACGCACATTCCTCTCATCAAAAAACGTCTCATGGACGATGCCACGCCCGTGTCAGTATTTGCCAATTTACGAAAATTTTTTGCGTCTGCCTATTTATTTGAATCGGTTGTAGGAGGTGAACGTTGGGCGAGATATTCCATGATTGGACTGGGTTCAAAGATTATCATTACCTATCATGATGGTAAAGTGGTGTTAAAGGACACAAGCAAGGATGAGATAAGCACACACGATACCGACCCATTTGAGTTTATCCGTACCTTTATGGCAGACTACAAAACCCCAAGCCAAGATGTCATGCCAAATTTACCTGCGTTTAGTGGCGGGCTGGTGGGCTATTTTGGCTATGACATGATACGAGTGATTGAGCCATCTGTGGGCGTGTCAAACGCACCAAATCCGCTTGAATTGCCTGATATGTGGCTGACCTTGTCATCGTCTGTGGTGGTGTTTGACAACTTAGAACATACGCTGTCTATCATTGTTTATGCCGATGTGCATGCCAAAGATGGCTATAAAAAGGCGGTAAAACAACTTGATGTCATTGAAAGTCTGCTTGCCCACAAGCCTGATTTGACCATCAAAAAACAGCCTCTACCGCATTTTATCTCACAAACAGGACAAAACAAGTTCTGTATGGACGTAAATTATATTAAAGAATATATCAAGGCAGGCGATGTCATGCAAGTTGTCCCTGCCCAACGTCTGTCAGGTGAATACAGTGGCGACCCTCTGGCGGTGTATCGGGCATTGCGTTATCTTAACCCCTCCCCTTATTTGTTTCTCATCCAAGGTGAGTTGATAGATGATGAGCCATTTCATATCGTGGGGGCATCGCCTGAGATTTTATCTCGTATTGAGATGGTGGGTGATGAACGTAAAGTTACCGTACGACCATTGGCAGGCACTCGCCGTCGTGGCGTGGATAGAGAGGAGGATTTAGCACTAGAAGCTGAACTGCTCTTAGACCAAAAAGAAATCGCCGAACACCTTATGCTGATTGATTTGGGGCGTAACGATATTGGCAAGGTGTGCAACATTGGCACAGTCAAAGTAACGAATAAAATGTTTGTTGAGCGTTATTCACAGGTTATGCACATCGCCAGTAACGTAGAGGGGACGGTGGCAGCTGACAAGGACGCCTTAGATGTATTTTGTGCAACATTTCCTGCCGGTACGCTGTCAGGAGCTCCTAAAATCCGAGCCATGCAAATCATCGATGAGATAGAGCCTGTTCGCCGTAGTGTATTTGGTGGGGCAGTGGGTTATCTTGGTTGGATGGGTAATATGGATACCGCCATTGCCATTCGTACTGCTGTGCTAAAAGATGGACGGGTTCATATCCAAGCAGGAGCAGGTGTGGTGGCAGATTCTGATGCTGTGGCAGAGTGGGATGAAACCAATAAAAAGGCACTTGCCATTGTTAAAGCGGTAGAGATGGCGTGCGAGGGACTTTTGGTGTCATCATAACTTTGGCGGATTTGTAGATTAAGCCAAATACAAGCCAAGCAATGTGTTTGACTGGGTGTTCTTTGTGATGATTTTTTTGTCTGACAAAACAGCGGACATCATTAATGACAGATTGACTTATCTGCCAGTAGCGTCATCCAAAACTTCTCTGCCTTAGCATTTCATAAAAACATACGCTTCCTGCTACGCCAACATTTAGGCTTTCTTGTCCATTTGGTTGGGGCAGGGCGATGGGGGTGGCATTTTTTAATAAGCCATCAGATACACCTTGCCCTTCATGTCCTAGTACCCACGCAATCGGATGGGTCAAATCATGATGATAAATGAATTTATCGGTGTGTGAGCTTGTGGCATAGAGCGGTGTTTTCACTTTTGCCAAAATCTCATCGCTGGCAATATGTTCATGGATGGACAAGGCAAAATTTGCTCCCATGCTCGCTCGTAAGCATTTGGGTGACCACAGATGAGCGGTGGTGGGTGTGGTGATGATGGTTGTGATGCCGACCGCTGATGCGGTACGCAAGAGCGTGCCAATGTTGCCAGCATCTTGCAAACCATCCAAAATTAAGCAATCCCCAACCACGTGATTGAGTGTGAGTATGGGTGTGTCAATGATTGCCATGATGTCCACACCATCGCCCAATGTACGAATGTTTTTATAAAGTGTGTTGGTGATAATAACAATGTCTTTTTTGGCGACATTTGCCAGCAGTGGAGCGACTTCATCATTTGTAAAGGCAAATTCTGATAAAATGACCTTGTGAGGAGTAAAGCCCTGCTTTAACAACGCATCCAATAAATGCACACCCTCGATGACTGTCTGCCTGCTTTTTTTGCGAGTACGGTGATGGGTGAGTAGGGCATGGGCGTGTTTGATGATGGGATTGTCTTTTGAGGTAATTAGGTTCATAAAAATGTCAATTGCTGATGTATTCTTGCAAAGTTTTTTGAACAAGCCCTAGCATAAATTCAATAAACTTCACAGAATTATTGGAATGATTGGCTTTGTCGGTATTTCTTGGGAGTGATATCAAAAAGAGAACTTTTGCATCATGCCCTATCCCCATTTGCCAAAATTCCTGCTGTTTTATGCAAATCCTTGACGTACGCCACTTCATTTTTTGCTCCCAATACCACAGGGATACGCTGATGAATGTGTGTGGGAGTTATATCCAAAATACGCTCTACACCATCCGTGCTTGCACCACCTGCTTGTTCAATGACAAAACTCATGGGATTGGCTTCGTACATTAGGCGAAGTTTGCCTGCCTTGCCTGTGATTTTGGTGTCAAAAGGATACATAAATATCCCTCCACGCATCAAAATACGGTGTACGTCTGCAATCATCGCCGCCACCCAGCGAGTGTTGTAATCTTTGGCTCGCACACCTGTATCGCCTTGTACAAGTTCTTCAATGTACTGTTGCATGGGCGGTAACCAATAACGGCGGTTGGATGCGTTGATGGCGTATTCGGCGGTATCGCTACTGATACGCACGTCATCATTGATAAGGATATAAGTTTGACTGATTGGGTCAAAGCTAAACATGGCAACACCTGCACCAAAGGTAACTGTCAGCATCGTGGATGTGCCATAGATAAAGTAACCTGCCCCAATTTGGTTTGCTCCTTTTTGTAAAAAATCGGCTTCGGTTGCTTTTTGTCCCTGATTGTGATAAGGCAAAATAGAAAAAATCGTCCCTACCGTCATGTTAATGTCAATATTTGATGAGCCATCAAGTGGGTCAAAGGCAACCAGTAGTGTGCCATTGTCATTGGCAGGGTTTATCTCATCTAACTCTTCACTGGCAACCCCTGCACAGTTAGGGTTGTGAGTGAGAGCGTTTAGTAATAAGTCGTTAGAAATGACGTCCAGCTTTTTTTGGGCTTCACCTTGTACGTTTTGATTGCCCGCCTCTCCATGAATGCCTGCCAATGCTCCTTTGTTTAGAAGTTGGCTAATTGCCACGCTGGCAGTGGCAAGCGTTGTTATGGTACTGGCAAGCTCTGGTGTGGTATGATTTTTTAGGTATTGGGTGAGCGTGGTTTGTGCGACCATGATAAATCCTTAAAGTCATAAATGCTCTTATTTTGTCATGAAACAGACAAGATATCAGAGATATTTTATTCTAAAAATTTGTGTATATAAATTGTACTATATTGTATTATTATAAGGTAGGCATGCCCTAATATGACTTAGACGAGTAAAATGATACATTGATAGCAGATGACAAAAGGGCGAACTTGACGAGTAAATCCATCAAGCCTGCCCATGCCGATGTATCAATAATACATATTAATAATCAAACATCGCACTGATGGACTCTTCGTTATTGATGCGACGTAAACTCTCAGCAATCATCGAGGCGATGGTTACCTGACGTATCTTTGAGCAGGCCTTGGCCTTGTCGGTCAAAGGAATGGTGTCAGTAACGACAATCTCGTCTAAGGCGGAGTTTGTGATGTTGTCCAAAGCCTTGCCTGAGAGTACAGGGTGTGTGATGTAGCCGACCACACGTTTTGCACCTTTGTCTTTTAGAGCCTGAGCGGCTTTACACAGCGTGCCTGCGGTGTCCACAATGTCATCAACGATGATACAATCACGCCCCAAAACATCGCCGATAATGTGCATGACCTCCGATTCGTTGGCTTTGGCACGGCGTTTGTCTATGATGGCAAGGTCAGCATCACCCAGTGATTTGGCGACGGCTCTGGCTCGCACCACACCACCGACATCAGGAGAGACGACCATGATGTTTTCGTAATTTTTTTGTTTTAGGTCACTAAGCAACACAGGTGTGGCGTATAGGTTATCCACAGGCACATCAAAGAAACCTTGAATTTGGTCAGCGTGCAAATCTACCACCATCACACGGTCAATGCCTGCAATAGATAAAATGTCTGCCACCACACGCGCCGAGATGGGTACACGCGCCGAACGAGGGCGACGGTCTTGGCGAGCATAGCCAAAATAAGGAATCACGGCTGTGATGCGTCCTGCACTAGAACGACGCAGTGCATCCGCCAGTAGCACCACCTCCATCAGATGGTCATTGGTTGGAGCACAGGTTGGTTGTAGGATAAAAACATCTTTGCCACGCACGTTCTCTTTAATCTCAACGGCAATTTCGCCATCAGAAAAACGGGTAATGTCAGACTTACTTAGGGGAATATGAAGATGGTTGGCGACAGTTTGGGCAAGTTCAGGATTGGCACTTCCTGAAAAGACGGCCATATATGACATGAAAAAATCCTATGGTTGGGACAGTGGGGTTAGCAGGCTTATTTTACCATTTTTTGTCATCATTGCAAAGACTCAAAACTGCTAAAACGCAAAATGCCAATGTGTGAATAACATGAACAATAAATGCAAAAAAGCCAGTTAAAAAACTGGCTTTTTCACTCTATTTTTTCCAAAAGGAAATGGCAGAGGCGGCTGGACTCGAACCAACGGATGTCAGGATCAAAACCTGATGCCTTACCAACTTGGCGACGCCCCTACATAGGAAGATGATTATACTGAAAAATTAAATTTATGCAAGGGATAATTTTTAAAATTTTAAAATAAATTGCTAAGTGTTTGAAAATTATCAATTTAAAATTATCAATTTAAAATTAGCATTATATGACATGAAAAAATCCTATGGTTGGGACAGTGGGGTTAGCAGGCTTATTTTATACCATTTTATTGCAAGGACTCAAAACTGCTAAAACGCAAAATGCCAATGTGTGAATAACATGAACAATAAATGCAAAAAAGCCAGTTAAAAAACTGGCTTTTTCACCTTTTGCTTTCTTTCTAGAAGAAAATGGCAGAGGCGGCTGGACTCGAACCAACGGATGTCAGGATCAAAACCTGATGCCTTACCAACTTGGCGACGCCCCTACATAGGAAGATAATTATACTGAAAAATTAAATTTATGCAAGGGATAATTTTTAAAATTTTAAAATAAATTGCTAAGTGTTTGAAAATTATAAATTTAAAATTACCATTTTTAATACAATCCTCGAACAAATAACGCAGGACAGGGGGCGTTATCTATCAAGTGGTTGATGGCGGTGTCATTGAGTTCATAAGGAATGGGCAAAAACACCGCTGAGCCTGTGCCACTCATGCGTGCTTTGGTGCCAAACTGATGTTCTAGGTCGCTCAGATAACCAAAGGCATGGGCAACTTTGGCAGAGCGTGCCAGTACCAGTGGGGTGAAGACATTGCCAAATAAGGCATTTTCACCAAAAAAGTTAGCACCTAATAGGGTATGATGGTCATACACAGGATGATCTTGTCTGAGTTCATCGCAGTTAAATAATGTGGCGGTGCTGATGTGTTCATCGGGCAGTAGCACCAAATAACCGCAGTCAGGCAGGTCAATGGCGGTCAGTATCTCACCAATACCTGTGGCGATGGCGGAGGATTTGTAAAAATAAGCAAAAATAAAAAACGGCACATCAGCTCCAAGACTTGCCCCAATGCTCATGAGTTCATCGGTACACAGTCGCAGTCCCCACAGTTCATTGATGGCGATGAGTGTTGTGGCACAATTGGACGAACCACCGCCAAGTCCTGCCCCTGTGGGTATGTGCTTTTCTAGGATAATTTGGACGGATGATGTATAGGCAGGATAACGTTTGGCTAGGGCTTGTACTGCCTTAACGATAAGGTTGTCATTGATGTCATCGGTGAGATTATCTGCTCCTATCAAGTTAACAAGTTTTTGACTTGTGGACGTGCGAAAAGAGAGCGTATCGCCAAAATCAATGGCGGTAAAGACGCTTTGCAAATGATGATAACCGTTGTCCGCTCTGCCAGTAATGTGTAAGAACAAGTTGAGTTTGGCAGGTGAGAATAAAGTAAGCTGATTCATGATATCAATTGGGATAAACGATGGTCATCACCACATGGTGTCCATCAGTGTGATGAATGACAAGACGGCTGGGGCGTGGGCTGTTTTTGGGGTATTCAAAACTGGCTGTCCAGTCATCATTGGTGCTTTGGGTGAGTCTGCCTTGTTCGTCCTGCTGACTGTCGGTGTCGCCTTGGGCGGTTTTGCCGACAATCCAGTGGGGCAGATGACTGATGGGGGCGTGCCAGCCTGTGGCTTTTTGGAGCAGTGCTTCGGGGCTGTCTGCCTGTATCTCGCCTTTGTCGTTGGTGAGTGTGGCTTGCTGTCCGTCATAGCGGATTTGGGTCGCCCCCATGCCAAACGCCCCTGTTAGGTCAATGGCAAAGCGTTCATCTTCTTGTCCCCAGTTATAAAAAGCACTGCCTGCCTGTTTGCCGTTGGCGGTGTTTGTGGTGATGCCGATTTTACCGGTGATGGCAAAGCGTAGGACATCATCATAAGTCTGCTCGTTGATGACAGGGGCGGTCTTGGGTAGGGTTTGGCAAGCGGTAAGCGAGCCTGTGGCGACTAGGGCAAGAATAAGGGGGCGGGTAAATTTCATGGGTGTCCTGATGATTAAATGGTAAATAATGATGAGTAAGGAATTAATGAAGAATGATGGTTAAAAAGATTTTTTAAAGTTGTTTAACAGTTGTTTAAAAGTTAATTTAAATAAGACATTGCCAAATAAAAATACATATTAAAATTTGGATGTGTGGGGTGAATTATTTGTCCAAAAATTAATTTTACATGGAGCAAATTGCAAGTTGCCCTTACAAATCAATTAACAATCTCAAAAATCATTTCCCAAACTCTAATACTCCTGCATCTCCTGCCCTGTGCGATTTTGTCCAAAGGCAAATCGGTTTTGTAGGTCAGCGAGCAGGTGATTGACCTTGTCAGATTCACCAAGCCCTTGATAGGCACGCAGCAGGGTAATGCCTGCATTTAGATTGGGGGCGACTTCATAAGGCACTTCCAAATAGTCTAGCACCGTCTGATAATTGCCCTGTGATAGAGCGTGATTGCCAAGTACAATAAGTGCTTCAAGCTGTAACTGTGGGTCATAATTGGGGTCATCTGATTTGATTTGGGTAATATCCAATGCTTCATCAAGTGCTAAGAGGTCATTTGGGTTTTGGCTTAGGCGAAGTTTGATGTCAGCCAAGCGATATGCAGGGTTCATGCGGTCAAGCTCTAAGAGTTTGTCAATGGCGAAGCGTTTGTCGTCATCGCTGATTTCATTTTCTAAAAGCTGAAAACTGGCGAAGAGCAGGCGGTCATCATCAGGATATTCACGATTGGCGGCGGTGAGTAGATTTTGAGCTTGAACCTTTTTGCCTTGACGCAATAAAATCTCAGCATGGAGCAAATAGCTGTCAATGGCATAAATCTCAAAATCATCACGCAGACGCACCAAAGTGGCAATCGCTTTATCCACATCATCTTTGGCAAGATAATAGCCGACCACTTTGGTGCGAGCATCTAACACATGTTCATGGTCTTTGACTTTTTCATAATGTTCTTTGGCAAGGCTAAGATTGTCTGAACGTTCATAACTGATGGCAAGGTAGTAATTGGCACGGCTATTAAAAGCGGGAATGTCAAGCAAAGAGGTCAAAATTGTGCGAGCGTTCTCGTATTTGCCAATGTCCAGACCAACCAAGGTAGTCAGTAGGGCGACATCAGGGTCTTTGGTTTGGCGGTTTGCCACTTGCAATAAATCCCACGCTTGTCCAAGCTGACCCATGTCTATCTCATGACGAATCTCATATAAATGCAGTTCTTTGATGGTGGGTAATTGCTTAACTTTTTGGCGGATAAATGCCCACATGGCGGATTCTTGACCGCTTTCTTTTAAAATGTCTATTTTTAGGGTGATAAAAGCAAGATTGTCAGGTTCATCTTTTAGAGCTTTATTGACGTGAACCAAGGCAGGAGTATAGTCTTTTAGGCGTAGTAGCAGACCTGCCCTTAGTACCGACAGCGATGGATTGTCATCTTCCATGGTTTGCAGGGCGGTAAAAAGCTGTCTTTGTTCATCGGGGTTTTGTGGAAAAATCCCTGTCAAAATCCCCGTCAAATCCGCCTTTTCATCATAGTCCAAAATCATCGCCAACATGGTGTTTGCTTCATGGTAGTCGCCTGCTTTTAGGGCAAGATGGGCGACATAGAACCATGCAGGGATGTGTTCAGGGTTTTGTCGTTGCCACGCCCGAGCAAAGGCAAGCGATTGTTTGGGGGTTTCGTACTCAATGGACAACGCCAACGCACGCTCAAAGACGGCAGTGGCATGGATGGCAAAGCTCTCTGTTTTGTAGATGGTCAAAGACTTATCAATCTGCCCCCTATCCACACCAAATTCAGCCGACAGCAGAGCGTATAAGTCAGGATAACCAAGCACGGGCGTACTGTCATGGGCATTTAGGGCATCATCAAAGATGATATCAGCCATGTTTGATGTTTTGGCGTTGAGTGGATTGTCATCGGTATCAACATTTGTAAATTTACCCATTTCATCAGGTGTGTTAAATTGATCCGATTCATCTGGGATTGCTGGGATTGCTGGTTCTTCGTCTTGACGGTCATCACTCAAAGCCTTGCGGTCATTATCATAAAATGGCAGTAAGATTTTTAACAATGAATCAAAAACCCCTGCCTGTGCTTTGGGCGTGGTTTGTTCGCTAAGGTGCAAAAATACCAATACGCACAGCACTAGGATGAGGCGTTTTTTATTAGTGGGTTTGGTGCTTTGATAAGACTGCCCAATATTTGGCATTGCACTCATGGTAAAAATTGATGGATAAAGAGTATTATTATAAGATAAAACGCCAAACAGTTGCAATGTTTTAAAAAAATTTAATGTAAAATTACCAAAAATATCAACATGGGCATGCTTATGAAAATTGTATAAAGCGTATATAGCCATTTTGGGTAAAAATTTGGGTAAAATTGGGGCAAAAAAAGACCCACTGAAGGAGGGGCAGTGGGTTGAGGAAAAAGTTATGATGGTTATTGATGGGGATGGGAAGAATTTTTTTCAAGACCAAAGAGATAAAAAATGATAAAAAATGATGACCGTTTTTTTTTGTATTGTATCACCATTTTTATTGATTGTCTATCAGGGTGTGCTTATCTTTACATGTCTGATTTTACATGTATGAGGTGATTGATTTGAGATTGCTTTTGCTCAAATGGTGTTTTTATTGAAAAGTTTTATAAATAGCTCCATTTTTTGCGTGTTTTTGGCAAATGGTGTTATAATAATCCGTTTTATCATTTGTCTGATTTGTTTTATCCACCAATTTTGTCCACCAAATAGTTAGCATACTTAGCCTGCCATGAAATTAGCCGTCATCGGAGTTAATCACAAAACCGCCCCTGTTGCCTTGCGAGAGCGGTTGTCGTTCGGCTCGGATTTGACGCAAGCAATCACGGACATTTGTCATCTTGACGAATCGGTTTTGGGCGTGGTCATCGTCTCTACTTGCAATCGCAGTGAGATTTATGTGGGATTTGATGATGAATGGCAAGCGACCCATGATGATGATGTGAGTGTGCAGGCAAGGCTTGTGCGGTCATGGTTTGCTAAGTTCAAAGGCGTGGCATTAGATGACATGTTGCCTTTTTTGTACATTTATGAGAACAATCGTGCTTTGAACCACTGGCTTAGAGTGGCATCTGGACTTGATTCAATGATACTGGGAGAGCCACAGATTTTAGGGCAAATCAGAAAAGCAGTCTCACAGTCGCAGGCGGTCAATGGAATGGGCAGTGATTTTCATTGGCTAACCCAGCAGATTTTTGCATCGGCACGCAGTGTTCGCCGTGATAGCAAAGTTGGACAGCAGGCGGTAACGTTGGGTTTTGCTGCTGCTAAGTTGGTTACGCAGATATTTGATAAGCCAGAGGATGCCACGCTACTTATGGTAGCAGCAGGCGAGATGAATCGCCTTGTCGCTCATAACGTGGCAAATCTTGGCATGAAAAATATCATCATCGCCAATCGTAGCCCAAAGCGTGCCGAACTGCTAAAAGATGAATTGGTGCAAATGGCGGACAATGCAGGGCGTATGGTGCATGTTAGGTGTGTGGGCTTAGACAGTTTGGAGACCGTGCTAGGTCATGCCGATGTGGTGAGCAGTTGTAGTGGAAGCATGGATACGCTCATTGATGCCCATATGGTTAGACATGCCCAAAAAGTGCGTCGTCATCGTCCTTTGCTACTGGTGGATTTGGCAGTGCCACGAGACATTGACCCTATGGTGGGCGGATTTGATGATGTTTATCTGTATTCAGTGGATGATTTACAGCACGTCATCGCAGGTAATCTACAAGAGAGAAAACAAGCGGCGGTAGAAGCAGAACTTATGGTCAGTCAGCTGACCCTAAGCATTGAGAGCCAAATGCAGTTGTTGTCTGCCAAGCGTTATATCGCTGATTATCGCATGATGGCAGACAATCACAAGAGGCGACTGTTATCACATGCCAAACACCGTTTGGCACAAGGTGATGACATGACAGTGGTGCTGGATGAATTTGCCCATCGTTTGACCAACACGCTTACCCATTCGCCATCACGCCTTATTCGTACGGTTGCCACACACCAAGATTCACAGCTTTTAGAGATGGTGGCGACAGCTCTGATGGATTATCGTGATGGGCAGGTCTGAGTATTGCGGTAGTGTGGAGCAGTTGCAAGGCAAACAGTTGATTATTCATGCTGATGACTACATGCAAACTTTTGGGATAACTCGCTAAGTCGCTTATAGAGTTTTAAAAAAAGCAGTTGTGGATTTATTCCGTGCTGAATGGGGATACAAATTTATTAATAAGCATGGCAAAAAGCAGGTTGCTTATCGCCGTTTTGTGCAAGCGGTAGACTACATAGACGATGGGGCAACGGTTTTATTTAAGTTTGCCGATGATACCGTACCTATGCTTGTAGAGCTTGAAAAACGCTTTACCACCTACGAGATTGAGCAAGTCGCCCAACTGTCTAGCCAATATGCCATGCGGTTATATGAATTTTTTATGCAGAATTTGGATAAAAAGAGTGGTAAAGGTTGGCTAGATATTTCCCTTGATGAGTTGCGTTTTCGCTTTGGGTTGCTCCTACTGAATACAAAGAAATTAAAGATTTTAAAAGACGTGTTCTTGATTTTGCAATGAAACAAATCTTAGCCTTACCTGCCCAAGGTTATTTTTTTCAATGGCGGAAAATACAATTTTTTGATTGTCTATGCGTATCTTTTCATCATCTCATAAATGTCAATTTTCCATTGCGGGCTAGATTCATCAGGTTCTTTGCTTTCAAGAATGGTTTTGCCTGTTCCATCACCCATGATGTGATGCACATTACCGCCTTTTTGTAACATCAATTCCAATACATCTAATCGCTCTTTGGTGTATCCAACCATGGATAACGGGCGTAAACCGTCTCTATTGGGGATATTAGGGTTAGCACCCGCCTCCAATAAAACAATCGCAGCGTCAGCATTTCTTGCACGCATGGCATGATGTAGCGGGGTCATGCCATAGACATCTTGGGCGTTAATTGCTATATTTTTATCTATCAGATATTTAACACTCTTTGATGGCATCTTAGTATGACCAAAACCTAGCAGAGCTCTATGTAGCCAACTCCAATTTTCTTTTGGTGTAATTTCATCTAAACTTCGGATACCGCCAGAAATTATTTCATCAACCCTATCCAAATCTCCATCGTAAAGAGCATTTATAATTTCAATGCCAATATCAGTTTTATCTATCATAGCTTAATCACCTTTAAGAAATTTTTGCATATCTTGTTTAATGTCTTCAATCTCATTATTACATTCTTTGGCAAAGACAAATGGAGCCAAGACAAGGGTAAGGGCTTTGGAGAGTGATTTTTTCGGTTTTGGTGTTTTTTATATTTTTAATATATTTTTAAAGATTTTTAGGCACGCTGTAAGCCTTATGCAGCAAGGGTTTGCGAGTTTATAAGCACATGTTTGCTTACCATCAAGTACTGTTACAATGTTCTCTAATTAAAACGCTTTCAATATTTGATAAATCACCACTTTTAGGGCAGTCAGGCATATAAAAAATTAGCACACCATCATCAATACATAAACCATCATCATCAATTTTGTATTTTTTGTTGATGCCATGTAAAATATCTTTCAATTTTTCCAAGTTAACAGAAAAAATATCAACACCTTGCATATAAAAAGCTGAATTTGGCGAGTAAATTTCAATTTCTTTTACTTGATTATTAGGGTAATAAAAAATACCCACACCATCACCCCATGAAAAATCCATGGTGTTTTCTGAAAATATATTTTTTTAATCTCTCTATATTCAGTCAAGAATTGACGAATTTCTTCTCTGCTTTTTGCTTTTAGAAAAGATGTTTGATACAAAAGTGGATAATGAAATTTCATTACCTACCCAAGGTTATTTTTTCAATGGCGGAAAATACAATTTTTTGATTGTCTATGCGTATCTTTTCATCATCTCATAAATGTCAATTTTCCATTGTGGGCTAGATTCATCAGGTTCTCTGCTTTCAAGAATGGTTCTGCCTGTTCCATCACCCATGATGTGATGCACATTACCGCCTTTTTGTAACATCAATTCCAATACATCTAATCGCTCTTTGGTGTATCCAACCATGGATAACGGGCGTAAACCGTCTCTATTGGGGATATTAGGGTCAGCACCCGCTTCTAATAAAACAATCGCAGCGTCAGCGTTACTTGCACGCATGGCATAATGTAGTGGGGTCATGCCATAGACATCTTGGGCGTTAATTGCTATATTTTTATCTATCAGATATTTAACACTCTTTGATGGCATCTTAGTATGACCAAAACCTAGCAGAGCTTTATGTAGCCAACTCCAATTTTCTTTTGGTGTAATTTCATCTAAACTTCGGATACCGCCAGAAATTATTTCATCAACCCTATCCAAATCTCCATCGTAAAGAGCATTTATAATTTCAATGCCAATATCAGTTTTATCTATCATAGCTTAATCACCTTTAAGAAATTTTTGCATATCTTGTTTAATGTCTTCAATCTCATTATTACCTGGCTTTTCATCGGCATGACTGCGATTTTGAGACCTGTTTTCAAGTCTAAAATTTTCAGGTTTTGAATTGACGTAGTCATTGAGTTCTTTTTGAGTCATGCCAAGTTCGCTGGCAGCTCTTTTTAAACGTCTATTTTCCCAACCATAATTATGACCAATATCTACTGGACCTTTAATGATTTCTTCTGTTTTAATATTTTTATAGTACCCATTCGATGCTTTTTGATAATTAGCCATAATATCATCTTTTGTGCCTTTACGCAAGGATGGGGTTCGATATTCATCGCCTGGTCTTCTTTTGCCATCAGACGAATGGGGCGAACGCTCCCACTGTTGCCTGCCCGTCTTTGGATTTACACTGTAATGACTGCCACTATCTCTTTGATAAATCGTCTGACCGTCAGTATTAACGTGTCCTGTATCAGTCGCACTGCCACCACGGGGACCTGTTATTCGGTCGCCAGCGATTGATTGTGAGTTACTACCTTTTTTGAATGACGCTCCTGCAACATCCGCTACAGCACTAACCGCTGCCGCAGCATTTGGATTGGCGGCACGCCATTGACCATATTGATTTTGAATGCCCTGAACGGCTTTTATGCCATGAACAACCTGCAATTTTTGATTGTGTGGTAAGGCTCTGATGGCTTCTAAGGTGACAAGGTCTTTTGCAAGGGCAATGCCATCTGCGGCATCTGATGCTCCTAGCCATTCAAAAGGAATGCCTGTTGTGGCTCCAATCCCCATTGCAAGTGCCGACAGCGATTCGGTGGCGTTGCCAGCTTTGTTTAAATTAGGGTTGTGAGTCAAGCCCAGTTCAAAGGCGTTGGTTATCGTATTTTGAGCATCATTCCACGCATTTTTACGGTCTTTTAAGCGGTCTTGGGTACTGCGGTTGTCATCAAGATTAATTCTGGCCCCAATCGCATGACCACTAACCACATAGCTGTACTCATCTCTTGCCCCTGTGGGGGCGGGATAGCCACTGCCCTGCTCGCCATCATAAGCGTCAGCAGGGTGTACTTCTGTGCCTGTCCACTTTAAAGACAGGCTAGTAAAATCTATCCCTGTAACAGCCTGCTGATTTGTTTTATCTTGTGAATTACTGTTGGCAAATGGCGAATGTTCATCATGCTCATGACCGCCAAATTTGACATTGTACTGATAGTACCCTGCGATAACCGCTTGGTCAATATTTACCCCACCTGCTTGAATGCTAGCGGTTGGAATAATGTGAATATCACCTTTGCGGTCAGCCACAGCTCCACGAGAACCAAACAGATGATTTGCACCACCTGGCTCAAAACTGCGTTTATTGATTTGCTGCTGGATGAAGGGGTCATTAACAAGGCTGTTAGCATGAATGCCTGGTGCAGATAGCAGAGCAACCAAGGCAAACAGTGCACCTAAAACAAATCTAAGTAATTGATGGTGCATTTAATTTCCCTTTATTGCGTTTGGTTTTGTGTGCTTTGACGCAAAATATCATGGCTTGGGATGGTAGCTTCATTACTTTGTTGTGGCGTAAAACTTGGCTTGCCTGTGGTTTGGGCTGACTTATAGGGCATAATGTCGGAAAAATCCACCATTAAACCATCACTTCTTTGTAAGGTTTTGTTCTTTTTGTAAGGACCCATCCACAAAGCATATTGCTCTTGGTATTGGGTTTCAAAGCTGCTGGTGGTAGGCTTAATAAGAATATTGCCATTGCTTCTATCTACGGCAAAGTATTCCAACTTAGTAATTGCTTGTAGGGTTTCTTTGTTGTGAATGTGAAGCTCGGTACGGCTTCTGATGGTGCCAAATACATCAACCGTAATAAATACGTCCGTATCAGCATATTCAGGAGAAACAACTTCTATGCCACGTAAAAAGAACAAAGTTTGAATAAGATTTTGTAAAAACGATACATCTCTTGGATTGCTTATCAAGGTTTCATTACGATAATCACCAAGTCCTTGTGTTGCAACACCAATGCGACCTTGTCCATTTTCTCCCTTGGTGTGATTTATAGACTGACTTGGGGCATTTAAAATAGATTGTGATATGGTGGTGCTATTGATTGTACCTGCGTTTGTGTTGGCAGTGGTTGTGTAACTAGGGTAGCTATAATCTGTAATACTACTTGGCGTGTTTAAGTACTCTCCACGAATCAAAGCATCAATGGAATACCTACCTCCTGATATGTTGCCAGAGCCTTGATCGCCCATTGTAGAAATATACAAAGCGACCTTGCGACCTTGTAATGCAGATAAATTCATTTCTTTAGCTGCAGCACGAGCAGAAGCAGCAACCAGTTCTTGCTCTACGGCAAAACGCTTGCCACCGCCATGGCTGGGAATTCCAGTCAAAGTTCCACAAGCAGTTAATCCAACTGTACCAACAAACAGCAAAGTAGCTAAGAGTGCGTTTTTCATTGTTATTCATCTAAAACAAAATGAGTAAACGATTATACCACAAAAACCATGATTAAGCGATAAAAATAAGACCAGAAAAAAGCGAAACGAAGTGGAGCGTTTTTTTGTTTTTTAAAGTTTTTAAAGTTTTTTAGCACGCTGAAAGCATTGAAAATAAAAGGTTGTAGAGAAGATAAGTAGGCGTTTATGCACCAAAAATTGATAAAAAAATATTTGACTATTTATAGATATTTTTTAAAATATCTATAAATAATTTTAGGTGTGTTATCATGGGAAATTTGGTTGTTAAAGATGAAATTTAGTCGTTAAAGATAATGCGTTGATTGAAGCAAGCCACCGCCTTAGCGAAGTGGAGCAACGTTTGATACTGCTTGCGGTTTTAAAAGCTCGTGAGTATTTTACTCAAAATCACCCAAATCCATCTTTAACGCATCAAAACAAATATCCGCATCAAAGCCTCGATACTGTAAAAATCTTAGTTGACGGGCTTTTTCTTTTGGGTCTTTGGGGATGGTATTGCCATATTTTTTACAGCGAGCTTCTACGGCAAGTTTTAACCAGTTTATCTCATCGTCCCTGTCATCACCCTTGTTATCATCGTCCAAAATCGTACCATCTGCCACGCTGTCCACATCACTCATGGCAATCAGTTCGTCCATACCACCAAAATCTTTGACGTCAAGCCCTGCTTTTTTTAGGCTGTCCGTCAGATACCGCACACCACGCCCTTTACGTACCGTTTCACGCACAAGCATGGTGGCAAAGCGTGTGTCTGATTGATACCCCTTTTGGGCAAACTCATCAAGCAGTTCATCTACCGCCTGTGGGTCGCAGTCTTTGGCGATGAGTTTGGTTTTTAGCTCATGGCGGGATAGCTCTTTTTTGGATAAATAATAAAAAGCAAGCCAACGCAAATAGCGAGTTTCTCTATCAGGAATGTGTAATTTTTCAATCTCCACTTGGCTTAATAATTTTAAAGAATTATCATCAAGCACCGTTTGGCCATCGTCTTTTAATAATAAATCTACCGCAGACGGTTTGTTGTCGCTTGTTTGGGATTTGCGTTTGCGTGTGGGTGTTGGCGTATCGGTTTGGGAGTTGGAATTTTGGGTGTTTTTAACTATTTTTTTAGATTTTTTAAAAGGGTGTTTGGCGGTGTTGGTTAAATTTTTTGGTTTGTCAGATAAAAAATTATCATCGGATTGTTTGTTGCTGTTTTTATCGTCCGTTTTATCGGCTTTTTTAGGATTTTGATTATCCGTATTATCACTGTTATCATTCTTTTTATTAAAAGTTTTAGCAGACACAGGTTGTCCCATGTCTGCTAAGATGTCATCTAAGGTTTGTATTTTTATGGGTTTGACCATAAAAATCAGTCATCCATGCCTTCTACATATTCAGGTACGTCACCAGCATCATCGCCTAGGGCAGTTGGTACGACATTGGCAAGTTTGAGTTCACGGATTTTGGCTTCAACCTCTTGGGCGATGGTTGTGTTTTGTGCCAAAAATTGACAAGCATTGGCTTTACCTTGACCGATTTTTGAGCCTTCATAGCTGTACCACGCTCCTGATTTGCCTATGATATCAAGGCTTGCCCCAATGTCCACAATTTCACCCAAGCGGTTAATGCCCTCGCCATACATGATGTCAAATTCGGTTTGGCGAAATGGGGGTGCCATTTTGTTTTTGATGACTTTAACACGAGTTTCAGAACCGATGACCTCATCTTTGTCCTTGACCGAGCCGATACGGCGAATGTCTAAGCGTACAGACGCATAAAACTTCAATGCGTTACCACCTGTTGTGGTTTCAGGAGAGCCGAACATAACCCCAATTTTCATGCGGATTTGGTTGATAAAAATCACCATGCAGTTAGAGCGTTTGGCGTTACCGGTGATTTTACGTAAGGCTTGACTCATGAGGCGTGCTTGTAGACCCATGTGGCTGTCACCCATCTCACCTTCAATCTCAGCTTTTGGGGTTAAGGCGGCAACTGAGTCCACAACAATCAAATCCACCGCCCCAGAGCGTACAAGCATGTCCACGATTTCAAGGGCTTGTTCACCATTGTCAGGCTGAGACACCATAAGTTCACTTAGATTCACGCCCAGTTTTTTGGCATAAATGGGGTCTAGGGCATGTTCTGCATCAATAAATGCACATTTTCCGCCTTGTTTTTGGCATTCGGCAATGGTCTGTAAGGTCAGCGTGGTTTTGCCCGAGCTTTCAGGGCCAAAAATCTCAACAATACGCCCCTTTGGCAGACCGCCAATCCCTAGAGCAATATCAAGCCCAAGCGAGCCTGTGGAGATGGTCTCTACATCTGCCTTAACAGACTCATCACCCAAATTCATGATGGTGTTTTTACCAAACGCCTTTTCAATCTGAGCCAAAGCCATTTGTAATGCTTTTTCTTTATTACCTTCAATATTATCGTCTTTTTCTTTGGGTGCTTTTGCCATGAGAATTACCTTTTTTGTATAAAATTAACATGATGGATTGTGCCTATTTTAGCACTTTTTTGAAAAAAATGGCGGTAATTTTTGCACTTTACCCACACCATTAGCAGTATACTGCAACCGCCAAAACGCCACCCCCAAACAAAGCACCGCCACACTTGCCAAATATGCCATCTTTTGCCAAACATCTTGAATGGGTACGCCCATCTGATTGAGCTGAACGAACATTTGTACGCCTTGTGTGGTTGGCAGGGCATTGGCTAATGGTTGTAAAAATTTGGGCATTGCCATCAGTGGATAAGCAAGCCCTGTTAGCATAAATAATGGCACAGAGCTAAAAATGAGCAACACACCCACCTTAGCACCATCAGCTACCCATGATGCGATTAATAAAGCCACCCCAATGGCACAGCTGACAAAGATGGGGACACCGAGCATCATCCCCCAAAAGTTACCACCCCTAGGATAATCATGCCACCAAAATACAAAACCAAATAAATAAAAACACGACAAACAGCCAATGGTCAGTGCCACCGCATAAATTGCCAAAAAATCACAAGCACTGGCACGCCATAACCTTTGACGATAACCTGCCACAAGCATGGCAAGACCTAGCACGATGGTTTGGTAGACGATGATGGGAGCAACAGCAGGAAAAATATAGCTGCCATATCCTGATAAAGGGTTAAATAATGCTGATTGATGGATAAGCTCTGGCATGGGCTTATGTCTAGTTTGGGTGACTTGTCCTAACTCTTGGATGATGGTTGCTTGTAATGATGATACCAGACCTGCACCGATATTTTGTGTACGCAAAAAATACGCCGAGCTCAGATACAGCCCAACCCCGCCTGTTTGACCATGATGAATGCTTTGGCTAAGATTGTCAGGCAGCAATAAAATCCCATCTGCCTTTGCTGATTGTACCAGCATTTGAGCTTGCCTAAAATCACTCACAACCGCCAAAACATGTATGTTGGGCGTATGGCTTGTGGTGTGGATGATGGCTTGGGTGAGCGGGCTTTGCTCTTCATCAACAATGACAATGGGCAAATCGGCAGGACGCTGGGCTTGATAGGCAAATGGATAAAAAAAACCATAAAACACCACCGACAGCACCATGGTCAAAAAAATAGACCTGTCTTTGATGATATCCAGCCAGATGGTCAGATATTGTTTGATAAATCGTCTCATCAACTGTCATCCTTGGGTGTATTTGGCATGGCTATTAAGGTCTTTTTGATGCGTCTAAGCAGTAATAGGCTACCGATGGCAAAAATTAGCACAAATATCAGCAAAGAGTTAAGGTGTGCTAGGGTGATGATAAATGGACTGCCAATCACCCACTGTTCAACTTGTAGACGGGCAAAGGGGGTAAAGGGGATAATCTGCGACCAAAATTGGGTAAAGCCTGAGGCGTTATTTAGTGGTAGAGTAACCCCTGCAAAACTCATCGATGAACCGCCATAGACCGCCAAAATGCCATAGCTTTTATTGATGTTTTGAGTTTTAAGCACCACCATCGCCCCAAATAAGGCATAAGCAAGATAAAACAACAGTTGACCGATAATCAGTACAAATAACGACCCTGCCACAAACCAGCCACGCACCCCAATAAGCCACGCCTGCCATAGCCCATGCCAAAGGCTGATTATCAGCACATACACGCTTATTTTACCAAACAACGCCCCAAAAGGTGAATGATATAACCATTCATATACGCTGTGTTCATGAAATTCTTGTCCAATGGCGTGGGCAACCAAACAGCACAGTAATAAATGCAACACCGCAGCGACCAAAAACGGCTCTAAAAAGAATTCATAGCTTAAATTGGGGTTAAACAGCACCGATATTTTGACATGAGGCATGTTGCCAGACAAATGGGGTAAGACACCAGTTAAATGCTTGGTTTGTATAAATTTGGCAATACCGCCTTTGGTGCTTTTAGATAGGGCAGATGAGATGGCACTGCCAATGCTAAAAAATGATTGATTGTAGGCAATGTGAATGCCTGTGTTTTCACCACGCACCAAACGATTTTGGGCATCCTTGGGAATGTGTATGTAGCCACCAACATCCAAACGATTGATGGCATGATGAGCATCTTGTATATCATCTAAAATTAGGACGGCTTCAACGGTTTCATTATGATGAATGTGCTGATAAATCAAATGGCTTAATTCACTGTTATCCTCATCAACCAAAGCCACAGGCAGATGATGTGCTTTACCATGATAAAACATGGCTCCAAATAAGACAATGATGACAAGCGGTGCTATCATGACCATCGCCAAATCAAATCGGTTACATGATAAGCGGTTAAGCTCACGCAAAAATGCTTGGCAAAAAGCACGAATAAAGCGAACAATCATGGATATCAGGCTTATTTGGATGAAAATTTAGGGCAAAACAGTGATATCAAATATCACACTCATGCCCACTTTTAACCCTTCAATGGGGGTGATGGGTTCAAGTTTGGTTTTAAAGCTATGAATGTCATAACCGCCTGTCTGTCTGGTATTTTTGATGGTGGCAAACTCTCCCTCATCATCGGTATGCACGATTTTAAAATCGGCGGTTTTGTTCAGTGCAGGGATGAAACCAGTTAGCTTGGGCAGGGCATGGACATGACTGTATTGATTTTCTTGGACGCTTATGGTAATGGTAGGGTGGTTGTCAAGCAGGCTCATCACAGGCACCGCTGGCATGACCAGTTCACTGCTTTGGATGTAGATTTTTGAGACCGTGCCATCAATGGGGGCATAGAGCATGGTTTCGGCATCTAGGGCATCGGCTTCGGCAACCGCCGCACGAGCGATTTGGACTTGGGCGTCGGCGGATGATTTTAATTCATCAGTGCGACCACGCTCGGCTTTTAGATACTGCTGCTGTGCTGCTTGGGCAATTTGAGCAGAAGACTGCTTCGCTGCCCTCATCTCATCACGGCGTTGGCGGGATATGACACCTTCTTGATACAAATACTCACCACGGCGATAGCTCTCCTCTGCCAGCGTTGCCTGAGCTTTGGCACTTTGCCAATTGGCGTACAGGGTGTCTACATTTTCTTGTCTTGTGCCACGGTCTGTGGATGACTGAAAGGCAAGGGCTGATTGTAACATGGCAGCGGCTTGCTGTTTTTTGGCGTCAATTTCAGGACTGATAAGCTGAACCAAAGGCTCACCTGCCCTGACAGCTTGACCCTCTTTGACATAAATGGCAGCAACACGACTGGGCAGTTTGGTGCTGATGTTCACCGTTTCACCCTCCACACGCCCTTGAATGCTAAATGTGGCAGGCCTGGTAATCTTTTGTCTGACATGAGCAATCACCCCCTTTGGCGGCTCATTTGTGCTACCAATGGCGTTAGCTGTTGGCAAGTTTTGCGGTGTGCCATAGCTTTGTATCAAACCAAAAATAATCACCAAAAGCACACTGCCAATGAGTGCCAATAATAAGAATAACGCCAAAGGTCTGGGCTTTGATTTGGCTTGTGTGTGGGGTTTTTGTTTTTTTGAATGGTTGCCATCGGTATCTGGCTTAACATCGTCGGTCTTATCAGTCATGGTTTTGGGCTGTCAAATGGTTGGGGTTAAGTATGAGCGTTATCAATCACAATTTATGAGCATCATCCAAAGACAAATAATCATCAAAGTCATCAATTGTCCCTGTGTGATGCAAGAGCGTCGCCAATGCCAAAAGGTAGCGATACGCATTTAGAGCGGTTTCGCTGTCAATCTGTGATAAAGCACTTTGGGCATCAACCACGCCTGATACTGTTCCGAACCCTTCTTGAAAAGACAGCGTCTGGATACGCAAATTTTCTTTGGCGGCTTGATGATTTTGTTGTAGTAGGGCGTGGGTTTTTTGTGCCAGCACCATCTCGCCATAAGCGGTGTGCATGGTGGTTGTGATGTGCTCATTGACTTGTTCATGACCTAATTTGGCTGCTTGTTTTTGTAGGTGTGCTGCCTCAATCTGCTTATCACGGTCAATGCCCAAGAATAGGTTATACTGAACCGCCACACCTGCAAACCAATCAGGCTTATCATCTAAGGTATAACGAGCCACAGCGGCAATTTTTGGTTTTTTGGTGGATTGTCTTAGGGCGATATTTTCATCGGCAAGCAAAATGTCGGTTTTTAGCTTTTGATTTAATGGCGTATTTTGGGAGTCTTTGAGTAATGCTTGCCAATTGGGGCGATGCTGGGTGTTGATAAACAGCGGTGTGCTTAGCGGTTCAATGTGGGGCAAACCAAGCAAAACGGCAAGCTCATAAATGCTGTTTTGGTGCTGATTTTGGGTGCTTTGATACAGTCTTTGTACCTGATTGCGTGCCACTTCAAATTGCATACGCTGTCCACGACTGATAAAACCTTGCTGTTCTAATTTATAAGCATTATCTACATGTAGCTGCATGGCACTAAGCGTGTTTTGTTGTGTGTCGGTCAGCTGCTTTTGTAATTGCACATTAAAATAATGGCGAATTAAATTAAGTTTTGCCAAAGAGATGCGTTCTTGTAATCCAAATTTACCACGCTGTGCTTGTAGATTGGCGATATTTTTGCTGCTGCTGATTAGGCCACCTGTATAGATGGGCATCGTGGCGGTAATGTTTGGGGTAATGCCATCATGGCGTAGCTTGACATCTTGATGGTCAGGCAGGCGGTCAAGGGCGGTTTGGGTGCTGTCATGCAAAGCATCTAACAGACCATCGGGTGCATTGCCAAAGCGATGGTCAAAATGGGTGTTAATGTGCTGGGCGGTCTGCTCTTTGATATTATCTAGGGGTATACTGCTGTTTTGTTGTAGTGCAAAGGCGTGTGCATTGAGCGATATCCTAGGATAGTGTAATTTTTGTAACGATTCTGCTTGTAAGACATCAGCTTGATACAAGGCATGACTTGCTTGGATGGCAGGGCTGCTGCTCATGAGCTGTTTTTGGGCATCAAGCAAGCTATAATCAGCATCGGCCTGCTGTACTAACAATAATCCCAAAAGCAAAAAATAGGGCATTTTCATGGTTGAAAAATAAACAAAACTTTAAAATCCTATCATAACAAGGCTGATTGTAATTGGCAATACCAAAAATCCATCATTTAATAACCATCAGGTATTTATTTTAAGTTGATTTTTGTTGTTAGTTATGCTTTATGTTGATTGATGAGTGGGATATATTTAAGTAATGGATGGCGGGTAAATTGGTGGGTAAATAACGCCTAAATCTGCTCATCTCTTTTAAATATCCATTCATCATGACCACTGGCTTTTTCATCAAAATAATAACCGTCCATATCAAAGTATTTTAAGTCATTGGGGTCTGTAATGCGATTTTTTGCACAAAAATTCATCATCATGCCACGAGCTTTTTTGGCGTAGAAACTTATAATTTTATACTGTCCGTTTTTTTGGTCTAAGAATTTAGGTGTGATAATATCCGCCTTGATTTTTGAGGTATTGACTGCTTTAAAATATTCACCCGATGCAAGATTTATCAGCACATCAGAACCGCTATTTTCGATATTATCATTTATCACATCGGTAATCTCATCACCCCAATAGCTGTATAAATCATCGGCATGGGCTGTTTTTAATTTCACGCCCATTTCTAGGCGATAAGGTAGCATATTATCCAATGGCTTTAAAATGCCATATAACCCTGATAAAATCCCCAAATGTTGATTTAGATATAAAATCTCGTCGGTATTTAATGAATAAGCATCAAGCCCTGTATAAGCATCGCCATCAAACAGATAAATGGCAGGCTTTTTATTGTCATCAAAAGGATAAGTCCAGTTTTGGTTACGCACGACATTTAATTCAGCGATTTTTGCAGATACACCCATGAGTTCTTGTAGGTCTATCACGTCTTTATTTTTTAGGGTTTTCATTAATTCTATAACGTGATTGATAAGTACAGGTTCGCTTAAATGGTTATCTACATTAAAGGGAATGGCGGTTTTTTCATCCAGTTTTTTGGCAGGGGATATTAAACAATACATGATGCTTTATAAATATCTAAGTGAATGGTTAGTAAAAATATTATAATATAACTCAAATGATTTTTCAATTTAAAATATTGATTTGATGGTTCAAATTTGTTATATTAAAATCAATCACTTTAAAAACCCTTAATTGTCTATCTTAATCACACTAAAAGGAATTTATCATGACTGACACGATTTTGACACGCCTAGCCCCAACCACCAATGCTAGGCGTATTGGTATCATCACACTAAACAACCCCAAAGCCCTAAATGCCCAAGACCTAGGCATGGTCAAAACCATACGCACGTACCTAGATACATGGATGAACGATGACAGTGTGGCGGTTGTAGTGCTACATGGTGCAGGCGATAAAGGATTGTGTGCAGGTGGTGACATCAAGGCACTCTATGGCAAGACGAACAAGACAACTGCTCACGACTTTTTTACGCACGAATATGGACTCATGCATGCCATGCACACCTATCCTAAGCCCATCATGGTATGGGGGCATGGGATTGTCATGGGGGGTGGTATGGGGCTTTTTATGGCATCAAGTCATAAAGTTGTTACGCCCACCACACGCATGGCAATGCCTGAGGTCTCTATTGGGTTGTTTGCTGATGCTGGGGCGTCCTACTTTTTAAATCATCTGCTGGGCAAGATTGGGCTATTTTTGGCACTGACAGGGGCAAGATTTACAGGGGCGGATGCTTGGGCATTTGGTTTGGCAGACTTTGCCATCGGTCATGACAGATTTGATGAGCTCATCGGTCTTATTTGCCAAATTGACTTTAAAGATGATAGAAGCAACCACCATTTATTATCCGCCTGTTTAAATGACTCTCATGATACATCCATATTGGGTGAGAGTGAATTGTCAAAGGCATTTGATGAGATTAATCATCTGATGAATGTAGGTGATTTGATGGATATTGATAAAGCCCTAATGGCTTATGATGGCGATAATGACTTTATCAAATCCGCCATAGACATTTATAGACATGGTTCAGATACCACAAAAGCGATTACCTTTAAAATCTATCATGATTTAAAAACAACCAAAAAAGATTTTTCTTTAAAACAAATATTTGATTTGGAAACGGTCGTGGCGACACATTGTGTCAATCACGGCGATTTTCAAGAAGGGGTGCGGGCATTACTTATTGATAAAGACAAAAGCCCCAAATGGCGACATACGCTTGCCGATATGCCTGTGGGATATATTGATGAGTTTTTTGGCTAATCAATTTAGGCAATAAAAGCTGTTCTAATGTCATGCACCAATGACGTTGGTTTTGGTTTTGTTTTTTGGATATGAATTGATTAAACGACAAAATAAATTTAAACGACAAAATAAATCAACCAAACCAACATCTCATCTGTGTGTTTTGCATATTTTTGCTTGATTGTTCGCCAAATATCATCAAGAACCATTTCCAAATCTACCAAAATTTGTTAAAATGTCTTAATTTGTTTTTATTTTGCCACGGCATAAGCACGCATCACAAGCATGCACCCAAGGAAAACCTATGACCGCCACCACCGCCCGCCTAAATCAAACCCTTGTCCGTCCACAGCTTATCCCCAATGATGATACTGGCATCCGCCATTTTATCGGTGTGGAGGGGTTAAATAAAAGCCAGCTTGAAAGTATCATTGATAAGGCGATGGGCTATTTTGATGAAGATGGCAGGCTCATTAACACCGATGAGCTGTCAGGCAAGACGGTGATGAATTTGTTTTTTGAAAATTCCACACGCACACGCACCACCTTTGAGGCTGCCCAAAAACGGTTGGGTGCTAATGTGCTAAACCTTGACATCGCCCGTTCAAGCACCAACAAAGGCGAGACTTTGCGTGATACCCTTTGGAATTTGGAGGCGATGAGTGCTGATATGTTTGTGGTGCGTCATTCTGCCAGTGGGGCGGCCCATTATATGGCGACCGAGGTTACGCCCAATGTTGCCATCATCAACGCAGGCGACGGCTGGCACGCCCACCCCACGCAAGCGATGCTTGACATGCTCACCATTTACCGTGAAGCAGATAAGCCCTTTGATGAACTTTCTGTGGCGATTGTTGGCGACATCAAGCACAGCCGTGTGGCTCGTTCGGACATTTCGGCTTTGACGACTTTGGGGGTGCGTGATATTCGTGTCATCGCCCCCAAGACTTTGTTACCAAAAGGCATAGAACGCTATGGCGTCTTAGTATTTGATGACATTGATAAAGGCGTGGCGGATGCTGATGTCATCATCGGTCTGCGTATCCAAAATGAACGCATCGGCTCACCACTTTTGCCATCAACTTCTGAATATTTTAAAATGTATGGCATCACCGAGGCTCGTGTAGCCCTTGCCAAGCCCAATGCATTGGTCATGCACCCAGGGCCTATGAACCGTGGTGTGGAGATTGCATCAAGCGTGGCAGACGGCAGTCAGTCGGTGATTTTAAAACAAGTCAATAACGGCATTGCGGTGCGTATGGCGGTATTGGCATTGGCGATGGCAGGACAACGACAAGCAGGTGATTTTAAAGCTTACAACTAAGATGGATTTTTATTTTTTATTTTATTTTTTATAAGGATAAAGTCATGTTAACAAAATTCACAGCGTTAGCCATGGGTGTGTTGTTGTCGGTATCGGTGTCGGCGGATATGGCGACGGCGGATATGGCAACTTTGACACGCCAAGCCCAAAATGGTGATACAGAGGCTCAGGTTGATTTGGCTTATGAGTATTATGAGCAAGGTAACCATGCCAAAGCATTTGAATGGTACACCAAAGCTGCCCATCAAGGTGATGCAGATGCTCAATTTAATATGGGCGTGATGTATGAATTCGGTAAAGGCGTACACCAAGATGATCAAAAGGCGGTGGAATGGTACACCAAAGCCGCCCAGCAAGGGTATGCAGTTGCTCAATTTAATCTGGGCGTGATGTATGACAATGGTTATGGCGTCCGCCAAGATTATCAAAAGGCGATTGAATGGATCACCAAAGCCGCAGGTCAAGGGTATGCAGCAGCCCAATATAATCTGGGGCTGATGTATTACAGCGGTGAAGGCGAACGCCAAGATTATCACAAAGCGGTGGAATGGTTCACCAAAGCTGCCAATCAAGGGTATGCAGATGCTCAAAATAATCTGGGGTGGATATATGAGAATGGCCATGGCGTGAGCCAAGATTATCATAAAGCGATTGAATGGTACACCAAAGCCGCAGGTCAAGGCAATGCAAAAGCCCAATCTAATCTGGGTGTGATGTATGACAAAGGTCAAGGCGTACGCCAAGATTATCAAAAGGCACATGAATGGTACACCAAAGCTGCCCATCAAGGTGATGCAGCAGCCCAATATAATCTGGGCTTGATGTATTACAATGGTCAAGGAGTGCGCCAAGATTATCAAAGGGCAGTGGAATGGTACACCAACGCCGCCCATCAAGGGTTTGCACAGGCTCAAAATGATCTGGGGTGGATGTATGAAAAAGGCCTGGGCGTACGCCAAGATTATCAAAGGGCAGTGGAATGGTACACCAACGCCGCCCATCAAGGGTTTGCAGAGGCTCAATCTAATCTGGGCGCGATGTATTACAATGGTCAAGGTGTGAGCCAAAATAAAAGCACCGCCAAACGCTACTTTGGTCAAGCCTGTGATAATGGATATCAGTCAGGCTGTGATCACTACCGAATACTAAACGAACAAGGCTATTAGATACTGATGATGCCCCATATCCCAAATCAAGCAAATCAAGAGAATGCGATGAAAAACCTACTTCCCCCCAACTGGCAATTTGACACCGCCCAACTCAAAGGCATAAGCACAGATGGCAAATGGCTATTACCGCCCCTTGTTGATCTGTGTGCCAGATTGCGAGAACCGGGGCATCAGTCGCACGGCACACTGGCAAGCGAGGGGCGAGCGGCACGCCAAAATGGCTTTTTGCATGTGGTGATGCCACCTGATACCAACCCTGTGCTAGAAAACGGCTCTTTGTTAAAGGGTCTCAAACAAAAAGCATGGACAGACGGTGGCATTTACTTGCATGTTTTGGGGGCATTGAGTGCAGGCTTGGAGGGCAAACAACCTGCCAATTTGGCAGGACTAAAACAAGGCGGTGCTATCGGTGTGAGCAATACAGCGGCAGGTTTTGAGAGTGATTTGGTATTGTTACGCTGTTTAGAATATGCAGCGACCTTTGACATCAAAGTCTTCTTCTACCCTGATGAACCCAGTTTATCGGCAGGGGGTGTGGCTCACGATGGCTACATTGCTTCTTTTCATGGATTGCAAGGCATTCCGTGGTTGGCTGAGACCATCGCATTATCCAAGCAAATTTTGATGACCGAAGAGACAGGCATTCATGCACATTTTAGCCAAATCACTTGTCGCACCTCGGTAGAGCTAATCCGTCATGCCAAACAAAAGGGTCTGCCCATTACCTGTGATGTTGCCATGCACCAGTTGCACCTGACCGATGATGACATTGAGGGTTATAACGCCCATGCTTATGTGTTGCCCCCTTTGCGTAGTAACACCGACCAAAAAGCTCTTATCAAGGGTCTTCAAGACGGTACGATTGACGCCATCTGTTCTCATCATGAACCACTGTCAAGCAGTGCCAAACAAGCTCCCTTTGCCCAATGCCAAGCAGGGATTAGTAACTTTGATACTTTTGTGTCATTGGGGGTGAAACTGGTGGCAGATGGCGTGTTAAGTACTGAGCAGTTGGTAGAAAAAATATGCCTAAATCCTGCCAAAATCGCAGGCATTACAGATTATGAGCACATTGGCGGGGCGGTACTCATTGACCCAAATCAAGCATGGACGGTAACCAAAGACACCATGCTCTCAGCAGGCAAGAACACGCCATTTTTGGGGCAGACGTTGATGGGGAAAGTTGTTCAGACATTTTTTGACGACTGTATGAATGGTTGATGATAAGATGCCAACATCAGACAAGCATTCTCCAATCAATCCATAAGGCTTGCAAGATGCGAGCTTTTCTATTTGTCATCATGTCTTAAAAAAGTCCTGTTATTAAATAATATTAATTATACAAATAATAAGAAATATTATTTACTTTTTAAAATAATCGTGTTAATATTATTACCAGTCTCTTACCAACGCTGATGCTCACACACTGATGCACGATGTGAGTCTCACTCCTTTTTGATACTTATGGTGATTTTATGACACAAAAGACCTTTGCACTACGCCATTTGACCTTTGCCGTCATTGGCACGATGACAGCGACCGTTGCCATGGCAAATACCACGAACGTGGGGCCGACGGTTCGCCTAGAACACGAGGTGATTAGCACTGACCGCCAAGGTGCGAAAATTAAAACCAATGTTGTTACCTTACGAGAAAAAGACGAAAGCACGGCCACAGATTTGCGTAGCCTGTTGCAAGATGAACCTGCCATCGGTTTTGGTGGTGGTAATGGTACTTCTCAATTTGTCAGCATTCGTGGCATGGGTCATAATGCCATTGACCTAAAAATTGACAACGCTTATCAAGATGGTCAATTACACTATCACCAAGGTCGCTTTATGCTAGACCCCCAGATGGTCAAAGTCGTTTCGGTACAAAAAGGGGCAGGCTTTGCCAGTGCAGGCATTGGGGCAACCAATGGTGCGATTGTTACCAAAACCTTAGATGCTGATGAGCTTTTAAGAAACAGCGACAAAGATTATGGCTTTAAAGTTGGTGCAGGCTTATCAACCAACAAAGGTCATTCTTATCATGGCAGTGCCTTTGGTAAAGCACAGACAGGATTTGGTCAGGTAGATGCCCTTGTCTCTTATAATCAAGTAAATGATGGTGATTATAAAGGCGGTAAAGGATACACCAATCTGTTGGGCAATGACGTGGTTACAAGAAGTGCCTTGGATAAATCCAGTTACCTTGTCAAAGCAGGGCTAACCGCTGGCGATCATCGATTTGTGGTCAGCCATCTAAATGAAGCACATAAAGGCATTCGTGGTGTGCGTGAAGAATTTGATTTCGCTAATCGTGTCTTGACAATAGACATAGAAGATAAAAATAAGAAAAAACGTACCAAAGCAGAGCTTTTGGCAGAGTTGGATAAAAAGTATGCAGGCAAGGGTTACAAACTTGGCAGTAAAACACCAGATAATAAAAAGTATAATGTGGTTGATGCCAATGGTAAGTTGGTGGATAATTTAGTTGGGAACAACCCAACTCAGCGTGAAACCTACCAGAAGTTAACCAACCTTGAATGGACAGGTAAAAACCTTGGCTTTGCAAGTGAAGTTACTGCCAATGTCTATAAGTTAGAACATGGACGCAACTCTTCCAGCGATAGAGGTAACAGCTATATTCTTCGTGATGTACCTAATACCATCAATGATAACGGTGATAGCCCATCAAGCATGCATATTAGTGCCAAAGGGGCTAATATTAACTTTGACACCGAGTTCAACCACCTTTTATTAAAAGGATTTGGCGTTGACCATACTTTATTAAAATATGGTATCAACTATCGCCATCAAGAAGCTGTACCGCCCAGGGGTATTAGACCTGGTTTTCAACACCAAGAAAAAACCGATGCTGGCATTTATCTAGAAGCGATTAACCAAATCAATGACTTTACCATCAATACAGGCGTGCGTGTTGACCGTTTTGACTTTAAAGCCATGGACGGTAAAAAGGTTGGAAAAACCGACATCAACCCAAGCTTTGGGGTAATTTATGATGTTAATCCTAATCTTAGTGTCAGCGGTAACCTAATCTATGCTACTCGTAGTCCACGCTTTGCTGATGCCATCCTAAGCCGTGGCTTCCGTGATGGTGTGATCAGTATTGCTGATAACGCAAAAGCAGAAAAAGCACGCAATACCGAGATTGGTTTTAACTATAATAATGGACCATATACCGCCTTTGGTAGCTATTTCTGGCAGCGTGTTAATGATGCCAGAGCTGCTGCTGATGCTGTACAACACCCCAAAGATGATACAGCTCAGATTACCTATCTTGGTAACCAAGGTCATCAGACCAACCACGGTTATGAGCTGGGCGTAGGTTATGCTGATGGGGCGTGGCGTGCGCGTGCTGGTGTTGCTCACAGCAAACCAACCATGCACAATGTCAAATTTAAAGCCAACCCTGAATATGCCGTGCGTACAGGTCGCACTTGGACAGCAGATGTCGCCTACCGTTTGCCAAATCCAAGCGTGGAGCTTGGTGTGAGACACACGTTGGTTGAAGGGTTAAAAGACAAAGAGACCTCTATCCTTAATGGTGAAGTTGATAAATCAAGAGATGGTGCTATTCTTAACCGTAAAGGCTATAATGTCAGCGACATCTATGCCAACTGGAAGCCTTATGGCAATGATAAGGTGAATGTGAACTTTGCGGTAAACAACGTCTTTAATAAAAACTATCGCCCACACACTCAGCGTGCTTCCATAGATACCCTACCTGGGGCAGGTCGTGATTTCCGTGTTGGCGTGAACTTCACTTACTGATTTGGCTGATGAGCCAACTGACTTTTAAAATATCGTGCTTTTCTCCACACCCAACTTTCACGCTTGAAGGTTGGGTTTTTTCATATCTAAATCAGCACAAAAAAACAGCCCATATATATGGACTGTTTTTTGGCATTCATCACACCATCACACACGAGACAGATATTCACCCGTGCGAGTATCAACTTTGACCACTTCATTTTGTTGGACAAATAGCGGTACACGTACCACTGCCCCTGTTTCTAACTTGGCAGGTTTGCCGCCGCCGCCTGACGTATCGCCACGCACGCCAGGGTCAGTCTCAACGATTTCAAGTTCCACAAAGTTCGGTGGGGTAACCGACAGCGGTGAGCCGTTAAACAAGGTGATGGTGCAACGAGCATTTGAGTTCTCTTTTAGCCATTGCACTGTATCGCCCATCGCCGTTTTGTCAGCTTGCATTTGCTCAAAGGTTTCAGGGTGCATAAAATGCCAAAACTCACCGTCATTGTACAGATATTCCATCTCAGTATCCACCACGTCCGCCCCTTCTAGGCTGTCGCCTGATTTGAAGGTTTGTTCTAGGACTTTACCAGTTTTTAGATTGCGAAGTTTGACACGGTTAAAGGCTTGACCCTTGCCCGGTTTGACGTATTCGTTTTCTAGGATGGAACAGGGATTGCCATCTAGCATGACCTTTAAGCCTGCTTTAAAATCATTGGTAGAAAAACTTGCCATGAAAATTACCTTAAAAATAAAAACATAAAATAAAAATGCGTTATAATGACACACCTAACCCACTATTATACTCAATATCACTAAGTTTTGTCAAAAATGAACGACATTTTTTTTAATGAGCCAAATTGGCAAAAAGAGCTGTCAGGTGCCGTAAGCGACGTGGCAAGCCTTTATCAGCTGTTAGAGCTGCCCCTGCCAGAGCAGGTATACACCCCAAATAAATTCCCCCTAAGAGTGCCACACGCCTTTATCAATAAGATGAAAAAGGGCGACCCAAACGACCCATTATTACGCCAAATCCTGCCTGACATTGCCGAGAGTCTGCCTGTGGCAGGCTATACCGCTGACCCACTTGGTGAGAATGCCCACAACCCAATGAAGGGCTTATTACACAAATACCAAAGCCGTGCCTTAATCACGGTAACAGGGGCGTGTGCGGTGCATTGTCGTTATTGTTTTCGTCAGCATTTTGATTATGGGGCGAACTTGCCAAACAGCCAAGACATTCGCCAAATCTGCCAATACATCGCCAATGACAAACGCATCAATGAAGTGCTATTAAGCGGAGGCGACCCATTGAACATCAATAACCGTCGTTTTAATGAATGGATTGGGGCATTATCAGTGATTGATAATATTAAAACCATTCGCATTCACACCCGCATGCCTGCGATATTGCCAAATCGTATTGATGATGAGCTGATTGAGATATTGGCAAACTGCCCAAAAAACATCATCATGGTGCTACACATCAATCATCCCAATGAGATAGACGATGCCCTTGCCCAAAAATGCCAAATTCTAAAAAATCATGGCGTGGTACTGCTCAATCAAAGCGTATTATTAAAAGGGGTCAATGATGATGTAGAGACATTGTGCCAATTAAGTCATGCTTTATTTGGTATTGGTGTGATGCCGTATTATTTGCATGTTTTGGATAAAGTGGCAGGGTCGGCTCATTTTGATTTGCCGATAGACAGAGCGATACAGATTTATTGGCAACTTTTGGAAAAATTATCGGGCTATCTTGTGCCGAAACTGGTGCAAGAGATGGCAGGCAAGCCCTATAAAGTACCGATTGATATTTATAAGCGACCCCCAACTTAAAATCATAAAAATAAACAATCGCCCAATGTTATTGAGCGATTGTTTGTGATTTTAGCTTAGTCATCATTGGCTGATTTTTTAATCGTTTTTGCTTGCCCGTCAATGGTAGTGCCAGAGTTGCCATAATTGCCCCCAAAACCGCCAGTACCAAAGGGGTTTTTCTGCCCAAATGGATTATTGGGGTTCACACCCCCCATGCCACCAAAGGGATTTTGACCCCCCATCTGTTTTGCCATCATTGCCATCATTTTGTCTTGGTTGTTCATGGCGTAGTTTTTGGCTTTGGCTGTCAGCATTTTTTGAATGGCGGGTAACAAGAGCAAAAACGCCCCAATGTCAGTTAAGATGCCCGGCAGAACAAATAAAATCCCTGCAATGCCCATCGCAACCGATTTGGTGATGGCAGACTCTGGCGGTTGATTGGCAGGGTTGGGGATAACGCCACTTTTCATCTGCTTGGCCATGGGATTTAGGGTACTGGCGGCTTTTTTGATGAGTGTCAGACCGATAAAAAATGCCACGACAAACCACAAAAAAACAAGCCAACCACTCATAAACTGAGCCAGCAGATACCAAATCAACATCTCAATGATGAACCACACCAAAGCAATGCCTACAATAACGCCCATATATTTTCCTTATCAGTTCATAAATTTAGAAATTTGGCAAAAAATGGTTTATAATACCAAATATTTACACCAACGCCAACTTTTTGATGGTAAAGGTAACAATTTTTAACATTTATCTGAGCAAACCACATTAATATGACACTCATCATTGGCATAGACCCCGGCTCTCGCATGACAGGTTACGGCATCGTGCGTTCAGTGGGTGATGGCTTGACATTCATGGATGCAGGAACAATACGTACTGACAGTATGGACATGCCTGTGCGTATTGGTCAGATTTTTGATGGCATCACAAGGATTGTCCAGCATTATCAAAAATATTACGATGAACCGATACATTCCGCCATTGAACAGGTGTTTATGGCGACAAATCCTGACAGTGCTTTAAAGCTTGGGCAGGCTCGTGGGGCGGCGATTGCCTCTTTGAGTGCACAGGGTTTGACCGTCTCAGAATATACCGCGCGCCAAATCAAACAGGCGGTCTGTGGCTATGGGGCGGCGGACAAAGAACAAGTAACGGCCATGGTGTGTCGTCTGCTTGCCCTTGATGTTGTACCGCAGGCAGATGCAGCCGATGGGTTGGCGTGTGCCATTTGTCATGCCCATTCTAGTCATTCTATGCACAAACTTTTGGGGAATGCTGCTCTAAAAGGTCGTTCGGTAAGCAAAAAAAAGGGACGATGGCGTCTGTCTGAGACGGATTTACTCACCCAAAAAAAATAACAAAATCATGATAACACCAAAACGTAACTGCCTGTTATGATGCAATTTACATGTTAAATATTTTAAAAAAACACGTGTTTTTGCATGAATAGAGTGTACCTACTCTTAGCTGGTTGCGTCTCATAAAATCCAAACCCCATCTTCAATCGTCATATTGAAAGGGGTTGTTTAAATTAAGACAATTTAAAACAATTTAAAATGATTTAAAACAATAAGGTCAGCCATGTCATTATTTCCCAAATTTACCCCCTACAAAGGCGACATCTCCACAAGTGCTGTTGCAACAAATGAATACCTACCCCCTGTTCAGACCGTCATGCTTGGCATTCAGCATGTTCTTGCCATGTTTGGGGCGACGGTGCTTGCCCCTATTTTAATGGGCTTTGATGCCAATCTTGCCATTATGATGAGTGGGATTTGTACCATTTTATTTTTTATCATGACAGGTGGGCGAGTGCCAAGCTATCTGGGCTCGTCCTTTGCTTTTATTGGGGTTGTGGCAGCAGCAACTGCCCACGCCACGGGCAGTGGAACAAACCCTAATTTGGGCGTGGCATTAGGTGGCATCATCGCTTGCGGTGTGGTTTATGCCTTGATTGGTTTTATCGTCATGGCAACAGGGACACGCTGGATTGAAAAACTCATGCCCCCTGTGGTTACAGGAGCGGTGGTTATGATTATCGGGCTAAACCTTGCCCCTGTTACGGTGTCATCTGTGGCAGGCAAACCTTTTGAACTTGCCATGACGCTTATCACTGTGCTTTGTATGAGTGGCATTGCGGTCTTTGCTAGGGGGTTTGTCAAACGTTTATTGCTTCTTTTGGGGTTGATGTTGGCTTATGTTATTTATGCCATTATCGCTAATGTCATGGGTTTTGGTAAGCCGATTGACTTTGGGGTGATTGGGCAGGCAAGTTGGTTTGGTGTGCCAAATTTTTATGCCCCCATCTTTGAGATGAATGCCATGCTCATCATCGCGCCTGTGGCGTTTATCCTTGTGGCAGAAAATCTGGGGCACATCAAGGCGGTAGGGGCGATGACAGGCGAGAATTTGACCCCCGAGCTTGGCAGGGCATTCGTCGCCGATGGCGTGGCAACAGCACTCTCGGCAGGAGTGGGCGGTACAGGCATGACAACTTATGGCGAAAACATTGGGGTTATGGCGATTACTCGGGTATACTCTACGCTCGTGTTTGTGGTAGCAGGGGTATTTGCCATTTGTTTGGGGTTGTCACCAAAATTTGGAGCATTAATCCAGACCATTCCCACGCCTGTTTTGACAGGTGCGTCCATTGTTGTATTTGGTTTGATTACCATTGCAGGGGCAAAGATTTGGATTGATAATAAAGTGGATTTTAGCGATAACAAAAACCTGATGGTGGGTGCGGTCAGCGTGATTTTGGGAACGGGTAATTTTGGTTTGGTGATTGGCTCATTTGATTTGGGGGGTATCGGTACGGCAACCTTTATGGCAATGCTACTAAATTGGGTGCTTGGGGCAGGCAAGAACAAAGGCAACACCATGCAGAGTTAATCAATATGGATGGGGCGTAATGGTGAGTTTTTGGGATTTGCCATGAAAATGGCTAAATCCTCAATTTTTTATCAAGATTTATAAAATGCCATCAAAGCTAAGAAAGCTAAGTACACCTTATAATCCTGCCCACCACATCCGCAATCTTAACAACCAAAGCGGTGCGATGCCTGTAAAACTTTGGGCAACTTTACCATCATCTAGTATCACAAAAGATGGCGTTACTTGTCCGCCCCATTCATGAAATATCACTCCTTGTTGGTCATTTAGGGTATAAAAATCATAGCCATGTTTGTTCATATACGCAAGCAGTTCATCATCATTACCTGATGATACCGCCACGCTTAGCACGTCATGACCATTGGCGTGCAGGGTTTGGACGTTGGGACCGGTTGTGCGACACACCCCACACCATGACCCCCAAAAGTAGATGAGTACAGGGGCATCATGGCTTTGTGCCACGACATCCACCACTTGTTTTGAGCTGTTTTGATAGATAAGTTTGGGGCCGTCTGGCATGACAGGTGACCGCCACAGATTGACCGCCGTGTAGATGATGATAAACATCACAAGGTAAGTCAAGGCGGAAAATAAGGTTTTGCGAAGTTTTTTCATAATTTATAAATAAAACTTATCTTGATGATTCTAAAATAGGTTTTTAAATTTAAAAAGTTCTAAATATCAAATACCTTACCACGGTTCATAATCCCATTGGGGTCAAATACCGCTTTTACCGCTTTCATGTATTCAATCTCAATGGGCGAGCGGGTGTAGTCTAGATATGGCTTTTTAGTCATGCCCACGCCATGTTCGGCAGATATTGAGCCTTTGTATTTTTTGACCGTATCAAAAACGTATTTATTTACCATTTGGCATTTGGCAAAAAAGTCGTCTTTGCTAAGCGTATCAGGTTTTAGGATATTTAGGTGTAAATTACCATCGCCAATATGTCCAAACCAACAAATCTCAAAATCAGGGTAATTGTCCTTGACAATCTGTTCAATGTCATCAATAAAATCACCCAAATGCACAATCAGTACCGATACATCATTTTTATAAGGGGTAAACACCGAAATCGTCTCAGAGATGCTCTCACGCAACTTCCAAAGTTCATGTAGCTGCCCCACGCTTTGGCTCATCACGCCATCTTCAATAAGACCATCTTCACAACACGTCTCAAACACGCTCATGGCAGTGTCTAACACATCATCGGAGACGGCTTCAAATTCTAGCAAAACATAAAAAGGTGTGCGGGTGTCAAAAGGTTCTTTGGCATGTCCTGCACTTAGCACCTTATCAAGTGCTACGCTGTCAAAAAATTCAAAAGCGGTCAAATTTAACGCCTTGCCAAATCTGTCAAGCAGCGTTACCACCGATTCAAAATTAGGCACACCAAGCACCATGGCGGTCAAGTTTACAGGCTGTTTTTCAAGTTTGATGAGTGCCTTAGTGATGAACCCAAGCGTGCCCTCCGCTCCGATGAACAAATGACGAAAATCATAGCCTGTGGCGTTTTTTAGCATACCGCCATTGAGCTCCAAAATGTCGCCCTTGCCCGTTACCACTGTCAAGCCTAGGATTTGGTTACGAGTCATGCCATAGCGGATCACCTTAATGCCACCTGCATTGGTGCTAATATTCCCACCGATTTGGCTTGACCCAGATGAGGCAAAGTCCACGGCATAGTATAGGTTTTTGGCGTTGGCAAATTCTTGTAAGGCTTTGGTAATAACACCAGCCTCCACCTCCACCATTTGGTCAGCTTCATAAAACGTGCCAATGGCATTCATTTTATCAAAACTTACCACCACTTCACCATTGCTTGCCACCGCCCCTGCTGATAAACCTGTACGTCCACCACTAGGCACAAGGCAGATGCTATGGGTGTTGGCAAGGCGGACGATGTGGGCAACCTGTTCGGTGGTCTTAGGAAAAATGATGGCAGATGGGGCAGGAGCAAAATGCTTTGTCCAGTCCTTGCCCCAGTTGTTCAGGCTGTCTGAGTCGGTTTTGATTTGGTTTGGGTCAAATTGTAAATCAGCTAAAAATTGGGTTAAGTTCATGTATTTCTCTGCTGTCTTTGCTAAAAATTCATATCATATCAAAAATTTATCCCATTGGGGGTAAAATTTATGACACATCCCTTAAAATCTCTCGGTGCGATAAAACCATCCAAATCGGTGTTGGCTTTTACAAACAGCGGTGCAACGCCTTATTGGCACTGATGGATAAAGATGATTTGGGTCTTAAACGATGAAAACGCCCCGAGATGATTCTTAGGGCGTCTGTTGGTACTGCTTGATAAAGCTGTGATTAACATATGATTATAGATAACCATACGCCACAAGAGCATTGGCAACCTGCATGAATCCTGCTACATTTGCTCCTGTCATATAGTCAATAGCACCTTCGGTTGTGCCGTATTTTTCGCCAGCGGTTTTGGCATTTTCATGAATGTTTTTCATGATTTTTTGTAATTCTAAGTCCAAATCCTCAAAAGATTTGTATTTACGCACCGAGTTTTGACTCATCTCTAAGCCAGATACCGCAACCCCGCCAGCATTGGCAGCTTTACCAGGGGCGTAGGCAATGCCATGTTCACGCACCACATCAATGGCTAGGGCGGTCAGTGGCATGTTCGCTCCTTCGGCAACATATTTTACACCATGTTCAACCAAAGCTTTTGCATCATCTTCACTGACCTCGTTTTGAGTGGCACATGGTAGGGCAATGTCTGCATCAAACTGCCAAGGACGCTGTTCTGACAGCCATTGACCACCAAACTCATCAACATAATCTTCTAACGCTTTGCCACTGGCTTTGTGGTTTTTGACCCAGTCAATTTTTTCTGCCGTGAAGCCGTCTTTGTCCACAAGCGTACCTTTTGAGTCAGACAAAGTGATGACCTTAGCACCCAAATGTAGGCATTTTTCGGCGGCGTATTGAGCTACATTACCTGCACCTGATATGAGTACAGTTTTGCCTTCTAGGCTGTCGTTATTGGCTTTTAGCATGTTATCAAGAAAATACACCAAACCGTAGCCTGTCGCCTCGGTGCGAATGAGTGAACCGCCATGTCCTACACCTTTGCCAGTTAGCACGCCCTCAAATTTGCGAGTTAAGTTTTTATACATGGCGAACATGTAATTCACCTCACGACCACCCACGCCAATATCGCCTGCTGGTACATCCATGTCTTTACCGATATTTTTGTAAAGTTCACGCATAAAAGCATAGCAAAAACGGCGGATCTCAGCCTCGCTTTTACCCTTAGGGTCAAAATCTGAACCGCCCTTAGCGCCGCCCATCGGCAGACCTGTTAAGGCATTTTTAAAAATCTGTTCAAATCCTAAAAATTTTAGCGTGCCCTCGGTAACGGTTGGGTGAAAGCGGATGCCACCTTTGTATGGGCCAATGGCATTGCTAAACTGGACACGCCAGCCACGGTTCACCTGAATCTCGCCCTTGTCATTTTCCCAGTTCACACGAAAGCTGATGATGCGGTCAGGCTCGCACAGACGTTCAAATACTTTGTATTCTTCAAATTTAGGATGGTCAGCATAGGCCTGTTCAATGGTCATGGCAACTTCTTTGACAGCTTGAATAAATTCTGGCTGATGGGCATAGTTTTGCTCAACTTTGGCAATGGCGGATTTGATGGTCATGGCATGCTCCTATGGTAAAACTGATGAAATGAAAGGAATGAAAGGGTTGACACTTATCAGTTTTTATCAAAAAAAATAATTAACTCATAAGTGATAACAATAATAACAGATTTCATGAAAAATTCAAGGCATTTTATCCCTGCATTTATGGGTAATTATCATTTAAAGTTAATATTTTATCAATATTTTTAATAAATAAAAATAACCCAATGATATCATTCGTGATTTTTAATATTTTTTATGAAAATAACAAATTTTTTTGGTAAGATATGGACATGTCTGCCGATTAATGATACCTTAAAATGCGACAATAAATGCGACAATGCCACCTACTCAATAATCCTTGTAATCCTTGATAACATGACCCAAAAATCTTTTAACCAATTAGCCGTCAAGTTCTGCGGATTTACTTGTGCAGATGATTTGCATACTGCCACCGCTCTTGGTGTGGATGCTGTGGGACTGGTATTTTATCCGCCAAGCCCAAGGTTTGTGGATGTTGACACCGCTAAGATGTTGAGCCTAATCGTGCCAGCCTTTACCACGATTGTAGCTTTGGTGGTAAATATGGAGCAAGATGAACTTACCAACCTAACAAAACAAGTTTCTTTGGACATCATTCAATTTCATGGCGACGAAACACCTGCCAGATGCCAAAAACTTGCCAGTGCGGTAAATAAACGTTGGATAAAAGCCATTCGGGTGAAACATAATGATACCGCTGCCAGCATCTTAAATCAAATCAATGAATTTAAATCATGGGGGGCAAGTGGGGTGATTTTGGATACTTTTTCTGATAGTGCTTATGGCGGAACAGGGCATTTATTTGATTGGAATAAAATCCCCAATCATTCACCTTTGCCGATTTATTTGGCAGGGGGATTAACTCCTGATAATGTCGGAGATATTTTGAGCAATCAGTCGCTTATGGCAAAAATAAAAGGCGTTGATGTCAGTGGGGGGATTGAAAAAGAAAAGGGGGTGAAGTGTGGGCGAAGAATGTGGGCTTTTATGAATAATATTAATAACGTTCATAGATAATAAAAATATTATGCCATCCATCTTGACACAAAAATTTAAATCATGTACCATCCAAACCATCATTTTTAATAGGGAGTTTTAAAATGACAAACAATGAGATTGTTGCACGGTTCTATCATCGGTTCTATCATTATGATGATAAATAAAATGAAGAGTTTGAAAAAAATACATACTCTTTGAGATATTGGCTATATCTTAGATGACCTAAAAATAGATAACGCCATTATCTGGATTTGATTATCATAATATCCATTCTAAAAACATCCATTCTAAAAGTCCAACACACCAATCTGAACCAGAAGAATTCAAACAAGCCAAATCTATTATTCGGAAAATTGTGCCCATAGGTATTATTTCTGAGCTAATAGGTGCTTGTATCGGTGTAAAATCCATATTATTGAATATATTATTTTTGCATTTTTACCTATTGGATTGTTGGCTACTTTATTTAAAAGGAGAATTGTAAAAAATAATCAATGAGAAATTAAAAACTCCGTTTTGGCGGTTTTTATAAATTTATTGTTTAGGAGAACATCATGAACATTTTAATCACAGGCGTAACATCAGGTTTTGGCAGGCAAATTGCCATTGATTGTATCAAAAATGGCTTTACCGTCATTGGCACAGGTCGCCGTAAAAATAAACTTGATGACTTAAAAAACGAGCTTGGCGATAATTTTATGCCACTGTGCTTTGATATTGGTGATATGTCTGCCACAAAGACAGCACTACAAACACTGCCTAATGACATTTTGACAGGCATTGACGTGCTTATCAATAATGCAGGATTGGCATTGGGTTTAGAATCTGCGGATAAAGCAAATATGAATGATTGGCAGGCGATGATAAATACCAACACGCTTGGGCTTGTCAATATCACACGTGAGATTTTACCTTTTATGGTTGCCAAAAATGACGGTTATGTCATCAATATTTCATCAACGGCAGGCAATTATCCGTATTTTGGGGCGAATGTCTATGGGGCGAGCAAGGCATTTGTTACGCAGTTTAGTCTAAATTTGCGAGCCGATTTGATTGGCAAAAAAGTGCGAGTTACCAACATAGAGCCGGGTCTGTGCGGTGGTACGGAGTTTAGTAACGTGCGTTTTTATGGTGATGATGAGCGAGCGGATAAGGTTTATGAAAATGTGGCATTTATTCATCCACAAGACATCAGTAATATGGTATTATGGCTCATCAACCAGCCCAAACACATCAATATCAACCGCTTGGAAGTCATGCCAACCGCCCAAACTTTTGCAGGATTGACGGTTGTTAAAGATTTATAGGAAAAATTATGCATTATACAATTAGTGGCACTTATCAAGGCGGTAAAATTTCATTAAACGAATTACCGCCATTTGACAAACCCAGTCAAGTCATGGTGGTATTTTTGGACGAAACAATTAACAATGAACCCACAGCAAAAATGAGCAAACGCCAACAACAATTAGGCAGATTATCTGGTTATAAAGCTGACCCTGCTTTTTATGAGCCTTTGGATAAGGACGAATTGGAAAAATGGTAAAGCGATATTTGTTAGATACCCATATTTTGCTGTGGTACTATACCGAACCTGAAAAATTATCCAAAACAGCCATTGATATTTTAACCAATGATGATAATCAAATTTATGTCAGCTCGGCAAGTGTTTGGGAAATGGCAACCAAACACCGAAAAGGCAAATTAGGCAAAGCTCAAAAAATATTAGAAAATTTTGAAACTTTAATGATTGACGCTGATTTTAAACCTTTATCGGTGAATTGGCGACACGCCAAATTATCAGGCGAATACGCATTAAATCACGCAGACCCATTTGATAGAATGTTGGTTGCCCAAACTCAAATTGAACAGTTGATTTTAATTAGCTGTGATGATGAAATAAACGCATTTCCCATTGATGTGATTTGGTAAAAAATTTAATTTAAAAGGCAAAAACTTATGACAGATTATACCCAATACCCCAACGCCACAGGTCATTTTGGCATTCATGGTGGACGCTTTGTGTCTGAAACGTTGATGGGTGCGTTAGAAGAGTTAGAACGCATTTATTTATCCGTCAAAAATAACCCTGAGTTTTGGGCCCAATTTCATGATGATTTGGTCAATTATGTCGGTCGCCCCACACCGCTTTATTTTGCCAAACGCTTAACAGACGAGACAGGTGGTGCCAAAATCTACCTAAAACGAGAAGACCTAAACCACACAGGGGCTCACAAGGTTAATAACACCATCGGTCAAGCCCTACTTGCCAAAATGGTTGGTAAAAAACGTATCATCGCTGAGACGGGTGCAGGTCAGCACGGTGTGGCAACGGCAACCATCGCCGCACGTTTGGGATTGGAATGCGTGGTCTATATGGGGGCGGACGATGTGGAACGCCAAAAAATGAACGTGTATAGAATGCGACTTTTGGGGGCAAAAGTCGTGCCAGTAACATCAGGTTCACGCACCCTAAAAGATGCGATGAACGAGGCCATGCGAGACTGGGTAACGAACGTGGATGATACCTATTATGTCATCGGTACGGTGGCAGGCCCACACCCTTATCCTGTGCTGGTGCGTGATTTTCAGGCAATTATTGGGCGTGAGGCCAAAATGCAACACCTTGAAAAAGAGGGTAGAAATCCTGACGCATTGGTCGCTTGCGTGGGAGGTGGCTCAAATGCCATGGGGCTGTTTTATGAGTTTTTAAATGATGATGATGTGGCAATTTATGGCGTGGAAGCAGGCGGACATGGCATAGACACAGGCGAGCATTCTGCCCCATTAAACGCAGGGCGTGTGGGCGTATTGCACGGCAATCGCACTTATCTTATGGCGGATGATGATGGTCAGATTTTGCATACGCACAGCATATCGGCAGGGCTTGATTATCCTGGTGTTGGGCCTGAGCATGGTTTTTTAAAGGATGCAGGACGTGTTAATTATCCTGTCATCAATGACGATGAAGCCTTAGAAGCTTTTCGTATTTTGACCAAAACCTGTGGCATCATCCCCGCCCTAGAAAGTTCACACGCTGTCGCCTATGGGCTAAAACTTGCCAAAACGCTTGATAAAGACAAATCCATCATCATTAATTTATCAGGGCGTGGCGATAAGGATTTGCATACGGTGATGAGTGTGGATGGGATTGAGATGGATTGAATGAAAATAATCAATTCCATTGAGGATTTGTATGGTATTTTAAATCCCTATATTGATAAACCCCTAAGTGATGATAATATTGATGATGCCATTGGAGAAGCATTATTTGAAAAATATTTTAAAAGTTGTCCAACTTATGAAACTATGGATTGGGAAACTTTTAAAAATATCCAATGGCAATCTAGTATTGATGATAATGGAAAATTAATCATTAAGCGAGTAGAAAATGACACAAACTTATAACCTAGATTGGGCGATTAACAAATACCAATCTCACCCTAATTTAAAATTTTATATTTTTGGGGACATACGCCCAAATCTAATGGACAAGTCTCCAATGCCTGTTTTAGTCAATGGTATGATTCGCCTTTTGTGGTGGACGATATAATTTATCCTACCACCGAACATTATATGATGGCACAAAAAGCCAAATTATTTGGCGATATGGCAATTTTTAATGAAATTATTCACTCAAAATACCCCAAACAAGCCAAAGATTTGGGGCGAAAAGTGAAAAATTTTGATGAAAAAATTTGAAATGAACACCGCTTTGAGATTGTGGTGCAGGGCAATATTGCCAAATTTAGTCAGTACCCAGAATTAAAAGCCTATTTATTAGGCACAGGCGATAGAATCTTGGTAGAAGCCAGCCCTGTGGATAAAATTTGGGGCGTAGGTTTGGCAAAAGATGATGATAAAATCCATAATCCCAATAACTGGCAAGGCTTAAATTTATTGGGATTTGCGTTAATGCAAGTGAGAGATGAGTTATTATTATCTTAAAAGGTAAAAATGAAAAACGAAACCATATCATTACAAGATTTTAAAAAATTGGAAAATAAAACAGAATTGTCTTTTCCAATTACGATTGGTGTTTTGAGTTCAAAAAATCGTCTAAATTTTTGGCAAAGTAAGGCGTTTAGTTATTCTATTTTTAGTTTTCATATTGTGCTATATTCTATCATGTTTTTTATAAACCTTGTTTCTTATGATTTTAAGAAATCATTGGTATGGTTGGTTCTCATAATGATAGCCTTTTTTATAGAGAAAAGCCGACTTGAAAAATCCAATGCCATTTTTGAGCCAAACCGTTTTTATAAACAAGAAATTGATTATTGTTATGAGGATATTTTGATTATTCATTCTGATAGAATTGAATTATTATCTTATTTTAATGAAAATCAAGGTGAAATACTTTTTAAAGACATTGATTTGGTTGCGACAAATTCAATGCGTGGTCAGCAAGGTATTGATTATCAATATACCAAAGAAAAATTTAAATCTTTAAAATCCGCCAATAAAAAAATGGGTTGGTTTCGCAGTGTTTATTTAAAAATACTGAATGAAAAATTGGTAATCAATGGTCAATACTTAACCAATTTATATGAAGTGGGAAATTTAATCATTCATTCATATTTACAAAAACCGCCCATATATTTGACATACCATAAAGGCTTTCCACAAGAAGGTTTTAAAATCAATTCTAATCAATAAACCAAAATAGTGAGTAATAAAATGACCCGAATCTCCCAAACCTTTGCTGCCCTAAAACAGCAAAACAAAAAAGCCCTAATCCCCTACATCATGGCAGGCGACCCAACCCCAAGCGTTACGGTAGATTTAATGCATCGTCTTGTCGCTCATGGGGCGGATGTGATTGAGGTTGGCTTGCCATTTTCTGACCCCATGGCAGACGGTCAAACCATTGCCAAAGCTGGCGAGCGAGCATTGGCGGGTGGTACGAGTACACGCGGGGCGATTGAAATGGTGGGACAGTTTCGTAAAACCAACACCACAACGCCTGTGCTACTTATGGGCTACTTAAATCCCATTGAAATTATCGGCTATGGCGAATTTTTAAAACTGTGCCAAACCAATGGCGTGGATGGTCTATTGATGGTGGATTTACCGCCCAATGAAGTGGTAAATAATGAAACAGGTGATTTTACCAAAGCTCTAACCGAGCATGGCATGAACCAAATCTTTTTGCTGGCTCCGACCACCGAGCCGACACGCCGAAAAGCGGTGCTAGAACATGGTTCAGGATTTATCTATTATGTGTCAGTCAAAGGCGTAACAGGCTCAAACGCACCAGATATTGACGATGTGGGCAAGCAGGTTAGGGCGATTAAGGCGGACACTGACCTGCCTGTGTGCGTAGGTTTTGGCATACGAGATGGCAAGAGTGCCAAAGCAGTGGCGACATGTGCAGATGGGGTAATTGTTGGCAGTGAGCTTGTGCGTCATTTTGCTGATGTGGGTGATGATAAAGATAAATTGGAGCTTGCCATTCGTCAAATTTTGGTAAAAATGGACGAATTACGCCAAGCTATTGATGAGCTTTAAAAAATGATTTGCCAAATGATTAAAACAACTGTAAACTATGACTATATGAATGTGAATGTAGCAAAAATATGACTAACACCCAAATCTCCATGCCAACCACGTGGCTAAATCGCCCTGTACCATCCATTAAGCAAGACCGTGTCGTTCAGCCGTCTGCGGTGGAAACCGAGCCATCCACTGAATGCCCAAATTGCCACACACTGACAACCAACACCAGTTTGATTTTTAATCAATACGTCTGCCCTGATTGCGACCATCATCTTAGCATGTCAGCACGTAAGCGATTGGTGTGGTTTTTTGATGACATCACAGGCGAGATTGGGCAGAATTACCAAGCAGGCGACCCTTTGCATTTTACCGATTCCAAGCCCTATCCTTTGCGTATGAGTGAAGCCCAAAAAACCACAGGCGAGTCTGAGGCTTTGATTGTCATGAATGGCAAAATTAAAAATTTAGAACTCATTGCTTGTGCTTTTGATTTTAAATTCATGGGCGGTTCTATGGGTTCGGTGGTGGGCGATAGATTTGTTATGGCAGGTGAAAAAGCCCTTGCCGAGCGTAAACCACTTGTCTGTTTTGCAGCAAGTGGGGGGGCAAGAATGCAAGAGGGCTTGCTGTCGCTTATGCAAATGGCTCGCACCTCTGCGGTCATTGAACGCTTGCGTTTGGCGGGCGTGCCCTATGTTGTCGTCTTGACCAATCCTGTCTATGGTGGGGTTACAGCAAGCCTTGCCATGTTGGGTGATGTGCATATTGCCGAACCTCGTGCGATGATTGGTTTTGCAGGTAAGCGTGTGATTGAACAGACGGTGCGTGAGGTTTTGGATGAGCCGTTTCAGCGTGCTGAATTTTTGTTGGATAAAGGCACAGTGGACATGGTGGTACACCGCCACGAGCTTGTGAATACGGTGTATAGACTGCTGACCAAGATGATGAAATTACCAAATATGAGCTGATTTTGGGTTGTTATTTAAAACAATCTTACCGATTTTATCAGTGGGTCATGTTAAAAATAAGATGAATGAGAGCTAAGAGTATTCAATAAATCTTATTGAAAAAACCCCAAAAATCAGGCAAAATACCCCAAATTTTTTAGCATAAAAACACCCATGAACACCCCCCAAACCGTATCTGAATGGCTCAATTATATGGGCAGTATTCACGTAAGTGCCATTGACATGGGGCTTGACCGTGTGTTACCTGTTGCCCAAGCGTTGGGTGTTTTAAAAGATAACTTGCCACAGCGTCCTTATGTGTTCACGGTTGCAGGCACTAATGGCAAAGGCTCAACGACGGCTTTGATTGGTGATATTTGTACCCAAGCAGGCTATAAAACCGCCTTATATCAATCACCCCATTTGATAAATTTTAATGAACGTATCAAAGTGAATGGGGTGCAGATTGATGATGAATTGTTGATAAAAGCCTTTGGCGAATGTGAAAAAGCACGCACAGATTGTCAGGTTTCTTTGTCATTTTTTGAAATGACGACTTTATCAGCATTTTGGATTTTTAAAGAATTAAAATGCGATGTTTGGGTGTTAGAGATTGGTTTGGGTGGGCGATTGGATGTGGTGAATGTCATTGACCCTGATATTGGCGTGATAACCAATATCGGCATTGACCATATTGATTGGCTGGGTGATGATAGAGAAAAAATCGGTGCTGAAAAAGCAGGCATTATCCGTGATAATATTCCTGTGATATATGGCGAACGTGATATGCCACAGAGTGTCGCCCAGACCATTTATGACAAAAATGCCAAATGTTATCATTATGGCAAAGATTTTATTTATCAATTACATAATAATACACACTGGACTTATGCCAATGAAGCAGTAACATTGCATTTGCCCAAACCAAATATTGCCCTTATTAACGCCGTCAATGCCATCAGTGCGATATTGGCAAGTGAACTTGATATCAGTATGGATGACATCAAAAATGGATTAAGTCATGTTAAATTGGCAGGACGATTTGATAAAAGAATGATAAATAATAAACAATGGATTTTTGATGTGGGGCATAATACGCATGGCATGCAGTTTTTAATGGACTTATTTGTCCCATTTTGGCAAAACATTAAAGACACCTGCCCAACTGCTAAATTACATTTTATCTTTTCCATGCTGGCCGATAAAGACATTGATGATGTGTTGGCATTGATTAACACATTTAATCTGCCCATCAATACATGGCACATTGCTAAGATTGATAATGTGCGAGCGTTGGCGGTAAATCAATTATACACCAAAATCATCACGCATCTGCCAAAGAGTACCATCTACACCTATGACAGTATTACCAAAGCGACAGAGGGCGTGGAGATGCAGGCAGATTGTGAGGATGTGATTTTATGCTTTGGGTCATTTCATACGATAGCTGAGAGTATGATGGCATTGGGATTGACACACAATCCACGCACTTTATGAGAAAATTGTAAAATCAAGATAAATCTCATGGGCTTTATTGGCTTTTATGATAAAATAAAAAAATGCTAACAGATGTGATAAGACAATGATTTCAAAACAGTTATTATTGGGATTGAGCTTGATTTTGGGGGGCGGTGTGATTTTATATGCTGTCAATCAAGGACAAAATAACACCGTCAAAGATGTTCAAGCCATCAAGATTGCTCCCCAAACAATTGATACGGCAGCCAACCATGATGACGGCGTAGCTCGCCCCACCGTTGAGCCTTTGACCGTGGATATGGCGACCGAGGATAAGCTTTTGAGTGTCAAGCAACAAGTCCGTGAAGCTCGCACGCTTGCCCAAGAAAGACAAGCCATGGCACTTATTGAAGCCCAAGAAAAAGCCCAACAATTGGCTCTTGACAAGGCAAGTGCTGAACAAAAAGCCCTAGCCACAGCCACACCTGCTGATGCCTTAACGGTAGAGATACGCCCTGAGGCGATTGCTGTTGCCAAGGCACAAGCAGAACAAGAACGCTTAGAAAAACTTGCCAAAGAAAAAGAGCTAAAAGCCAAACAAGAACAACAAAAGCGTAAAAAAGATGAAAAAGCCAAAGCTGATAAGCTAAAAACCCAAAAAGAACAAGAAGAAAAAAAAGTTCAACAAGAAGAGAAAACCAAAACTGAAAAACAAAAAAAAGAACCAGCCAAAAAAGCCTATGATGAAACCCCACAAAAAACCAACAATGGACAGCATAAAGTGGTGCGTGGTGATGGCTTGATTAAACTGTCTCGTCAGTACGGCGTGCCTGTTTCTGCCCTTGCCCAAGCCAACAACATGGGAAGAGATGACCCTTTGCCACTCGGTAAAACCATCAAAATTCCATCAAAAACGCAAGTTGCTCGTCTAGAACGTGATGCCAAAGAACGCAAAGCCCAAAAAATCACCACTGAGCGTGCCGAAAAACGCCTAAAAGAAGCTCGCCAAAGAGGCGGTGATGGTAATGGTAATGCTCGTTACGGCGTGCAAGTGTCGCTTGCCAATAATCAAACCAAAGCCGATGAGCTTGCCAAAAAATACCGAGATGCTGGCTATACGGTCAGTACCAGTCAGACCAGTCGTGGCGTGCGAGTGTTGGTTGGATCAGAAAAAAATCAAGATGCCGCCGCCGCCTTGCGTGATAAAATCAAAAATGACAGTCGTGTGGATGGCAGTGGTGCATGGGTGAAGCGTGTTCAGTGATGTTTGTGTACCTTACAAAGTAATTGTTGGCAAATTTGCTAAGCTTAATTGATATTCTTGATGATAATTTTATGCAAACTAACGATTTTTTGATGATAATTGTGTTATAATGTTGGATATTATTCCAAATTTTGTAGTAAATACGTAACACTTGTAACCAATCATCATGGCTGATGGGGGTCATTCGGCGGTGAATGAGATGGTTTTTGTGTGATGATAAAACTTGGGCAAACTTTATAGATGCTTTTATGTTTTGGTGTACTAAAAATATCCAAAATACAGTTAGAATTGTAATAAAAGTGTCAGTCACTTCTAGTTGGGAGTATTCATGTCTCAAAATACCACGCCAGCCACAGGGCGTTATCGGGGTCTGATCATCTCGATGTCGCTTTTTATGGCATTGATTTTTATTCTGCTTGCGTTTACATTTTATGCCTCAAACGTACTGGAACGTAACGCTGCCTTGGCGGATGCCACACACTGGGTTGCCAACGACACCCAGTCACTCATTAAAGATATTTTTGACATGCAGTTAAGTTATGGCGAGGACATCACATCTCCTCACATGAAAACGGTATTGTCTCGTCTGGATGAAACGTCAAAATCCATTGAATCAATCCTAAGTGCCATTGAGCATGCTGGCATCTATCATGACTCTCATGGTGAAACTCACCAATTGCCAAAGCTAACGGATTCAGAGGCTGTCGCTCATTTGGAGATAGCACGTGAACAGTGGAACGCTCTAAAACCTAGGGTAGAGGCATATTTGGCGGTGGCAGGCGACATCACCGCAGATTCTAGTACGCCATTGCGTTTAGCAGGTGAGCAAGCCAAAATCTCATCTTTGGCGATGAATGATGCTTTGCATGAATTAACTTTTAGTGTAACACGTGCTGCTGAGACCCAAGCTGGTAATATTCGTATCATTCAGATCATTGGGGTGGGTGCGATTTTGGTGTACTTTGCTGTGTTTATTCTGATTGTATTAAGACGTCTGCGTCAATCGGATGCCGAAACCGAAGCAGCACGTCAAGAGACCACAGAGATTATGCAGACGGTAAACACAGGTCTGTTCCTGCTTGACAGAGACCTAAACATCGGTCAGCAGCACTCAAAAGCTCTGACCGACATTATCGGTACTAAACGCTTAGGCGGTGAGAACTTAACCACCGTTCTTCGCAATCGCATCTCTGATAAAGACCTTGATACCACACAAAAATTCATTGACCAGCTATATAACCCACGTGTTAAAGAGAAACTTGTGGATAGCTTGAACCCTTTGAATAAGGTCATGATTCAGCGTGAGAGTGAAAATGGCACAAATGAAAATCGCTATCTTGATTTTAAATTCTCTCGGGTATACGAAGGCAAAAACATTGCCCGTATTTTGGTGAACGTCAATGACATCTCTGATGCGGTGCGTCTGGAACAACGTCTAGAACAAGAACGTGCCCAAAATGACATGCAGATTGAGATGCTGACCACCATTTTGAACGTAAATCCTACGGTCATTAGTGAGTTTATTGACAATACGCACAAGCATATTGAAAAGATGAATAACACGCTAAAAAACCCAGGCAGCTCGCAATTTGAACTACAAAATAAAACCAAATCGCTATATCGCGAAATGCACAGCTTAAAAGGTGAGGCATCAGCATTAAAGTTGCACAGTTTTACTAAGATTGCATCAGAGGCAGAAAATAAACTGCACGCATTGCAAAACCAAGCAACACTCTCAGGTAATGACTTCTTGCCATTGACCGTACATTTGGATGAGTTGTTGAGCTTATCTAATACCATTACTGGTCTAGGTGAGCGTATTAACACAGCAGCACGTAATATGATGAATCACGGACATCAAGAGGTTGGTGCTAAGACCCAAGAGGATTATCTAAGAAGTGAGACAACTCAGACAACAGAGCAGCAAGAAACTGTGAATGCCAAAGAAGAGTTGGGTGCGTATTTAGAGCAGTTTGCCCAAGACATCGCTGAGCGTCAGGGTAAACTTGTACAGCTAGATACCCAAGGACTGGAAGGTCAAAATATTCCTGCACGCCTAAAAACCGTAACCAAAGAATTGTCTGTTCAACTACTTCGTAACGCCATCGTGCATGGTATTGACTCGCCCGCTGCTCGTGTTCAAAATGGAAAAGATGAGATGGGTACTGTCAAAGTGATGATAAAAACTCATGCAGGTGATGACAATAGCGACTTTATTTTTAGCATAGAGGATGATGGCAAAGGCATTGATTATGAGGCCATTCGTCAGCGTATCATAGCCAAAGGTACTTATACCGAAGATGAAGTGCACGCCTTTGAAAAGAGTCGCTTATTAAACATACTGTTTTCCTCAGGGTTTAGCACCAAAGACCAAGCTGATGAAGATGCAGGGCGAGGTGTGGGGTTAGACATTGTCAAAGACCGTGTCAAAGAGTTTGGTGGTAAGATTAATGTTCAAAGTGAAGAAGGTCAATTCTGTCGCTTTGTGATTAAACTGCCCATGTAATTAATTTTAGTAGTCGAAAACCCATAAGTGCTGTATCATGAGCAGGCTTATGGGCATTCTAATGGAGTTTATATGTATAAATTAATGGTTGTTGATGATTCAAATATCATCAGAAATCGTATTCAGCGTGCTTACAATAACGAAACATTCATGTTGGTTGCCACAGCATCTAATGGTGCAGATGCCGTTGAAAAATTTCAACTACATAAACCCGATGTTGTAACCATGGACTTGACCATGCCACAAATGGACGGTTTGGAATGTATTGAGAAGTTGGTTGCTTTGGATGATGGGGTGCGTATTTTGGTGGTTTCAGCACTCTCTGATAAAGCCACAGGCATTCAAGCATTATCACTGGGTGCCAGTGGCTTTTTGTGTAAGCCATTTTCTGATGAAGAACTGGTTGCAGCACTTGATGAACTCATGCATGATTGATTGGTATTCGGCGGATAATATCCGTCGGTGATTTATAATTTTAAAAAGTTGATAAGACTTTTTGTTTGCTTTACTTGAATGTTTAAGCGTTTTTCTATTATTTTGATATAAATAAAATATTTTATTTGTATTAGTGCCATTAAAATCAAACAGATTTTAAGCATCATTTCATTGATGAGTTGATAGATATAACCTTAAACAAGGTATGGTATGACACTTTGAGAAGTATTTATGAAAGCAGAAAAATTAAATATTTTTATCAGCTCGGTTATGGCATTTTTTGACCAAGTTGGCGAAAAACTAACCGATGTAGACACTCCTTATCTAAACAGCAACGCCACACCGCTTGCTTATGATTATAGTGGTATTATTACCATCACGGGTCCTTTAACTGGCTGTGTGTACGTGAGTGCAGAGACGCCATTGCTTCGTGATTTGCTTATCACGTTGGGTGAACCTGAGAACTCATTGGCACTATTAAAAGACCTTATCGGCGAGGTGGCAAATACCGTATCAGGTAATGCACGTACAGAATTTGGCTCTGATTTTATCATCTCGCCACCTAAGATTGTTGATGGGGCGCCAAGTGCAAACTTTTTGCCCAAAGATAAGCGTACTTATGTCATTCCTTTTCATTGGCATGAGCATGATGGCGTTATTGGCATCTGCGTCAGTTATAGCAACTGATCCGTTGCTTCTAGGCACATTTATTCGCAAAAATCACTTTTTAAAAAGTATAAGTAGGCGGATTTTGTTGTCATGGATACCAATACATGCTATAATGAACGGCTTTTTTAAGCGTTTTACTTTAACCTAATGACACACACGAATTAAAGTCTGACCACAAGACAGGCTTGCCATTACTTATCGGGGTGTTTGCTGTGCAGATATTGCAAGCAAATTCGGTAAGTGCATTCGTGGAGGCATAACCCAACATTTGAGGACACATCATGTCAAACCCTACCCAAATCGCCATGCGTGACTTGCTAGAAGCAGGTGCTCACTTTGGTCACCAAACTCGCTACTGGAATCCTAAGATGAATCAATACATCTTTGGTGCACGTAATGGCATTCATATCATCAACTTAGAACATACCGTTCAGCAGTTTAATGAAGCACTGACTTTTGCCAATCAACAAGCCGCTAATCGCAACAAAATCCTATTTGTCGGTACCAAGCGTGCCGCAGGTCAAGCCATCCGTGAACAAGCACAGCGTGCTGGCATGCCATACATTGATCATCGCTGGTTGGGTGGCACTTTGACCAACTGGAAAACCATTCGTCAGTCTATCACTCGTTTAAAAGACTTAGAAAAGCAGGCCGAAGATGGTACTTTTGCCAAACTAACCAAGCGTGAAGCTTTGGAGCGTACTCGTGACATGGAGAAATTGGAGCGTGCTTTGGGTGGTATCAAAGACATGAACGGTCTGCCTGATGCAATTTTTGTGATTGACGTTGACCATGAAGCCATCGCCATCAAAGAAGCCAAAAACCTAGGCATTCCTGTAATTGGCGTGGTAGACACCAATTCAAATCCTGATAATGTAGATTATGTCATTGCAGCAAACGACGACGCCATTCGTGCCGTTACGCTATACGCTACTGCCATGGCTGATGCCATCATCGCTGGCAAAGAATATGCCAAAACCCAAGCTAAGGGCGATGATTTGGACCCTGAAAAACAAGCCAATCGTAATAATGCCACCGCCGATGTTGAAGATAAAGTTGACCAAGCAGGTCAAGTGGTAAACAATTATTGATTTTGTTACTGGGCTTTGCTGTTCATTTTAAGCCCAGCATGTGATTGTTGTCATGTGCTAATATAGGATAAAATGAGGAGCATTGCCCAATCAATAATTTGCTGTGTATGCAAGTTATTGTATTTTAATTCAATCATCAGCAAACAAAAGGTAAGAAACCATGTCTCAAATATCTGCAAAAACTGTAAAAGAACTCCGTGACCGTACTGGTCTTGGTATGATGGAATGTAAAAAAGCCCTAGAAGAAGCTGGTGGCGATATTGAGCTTGCCATTGATAATCTACGTAAATCAGGTCAGGCCAAAGCTGCCAAAAAAGCAGGAAATATTGCCGCTGACGGTGCCATTATTATCACTCAAAATGCCGATAAAGCATTATTACTAGAAGTAAACTGCCAAACTGATTTTGTTGCCAAAGATGAAAATTTCACCGCATTTGCCAATAAAGTTGCTGAACTTGCACTTGCAAATAATATCACCGATGTCGCCGCCATCTCTGCACTGCCGTATGAAGACGGTGTGAGTGTAGAAGAAGCTCGTGTTGCCTTAGTACAAAAAATCGGTGAGAACGTACAAGTTCGCCGTGCTGAAATCATTGAAGGTACCAACCTAGCCGCTTACCGTCATGGTCTGCGTATCGGTGTGGTTGTGTCTATGGATGGTGGTTCGTCAGAACTTGGTAAGTCTGTTGCCATGCAAGTGGCTGCCTTTAATCCATTGGCGGTCAATGAAGAAAATGTACCTGCCGATATCCTAGCTCGTGAAAAAGACATTATTGAAGCCAAGGCCAAAGAATCTGGTAAGTCTGAGACGGTCATTGAGAAGATGATCACTGGCGGTATCCAAAAGTACCTAAACGAAGTTACTTTGGTCAACCAGCCTTATGTCATTGACAACGATAAAAAAGTTGGCGATGTGTTAAAAGCTGAAAATGCCACTGTCATCAGCTTTAAACGCCTAGAAGTTGGCGAGGGTATTGAGAAAAAGCAAGAGGACTTTGCCGCTGAGGTTGCTGCCGCCCAAGCTGCCGCCCAAGGCTAATATACCATCAAGTCAAAACCCAATCTTATGAGCCAATTCTTAGACAAATTAAGATGAGAGATTAGATTAAGTTTGCCTTGCCAACTAAGCATCTATTCCATATCCTTGGATGTATTGATTTTTTGGTTTTATTAAGGACTAAGTTTCTGTATTTTGCAGGAACTTAGTCCTTTGATTTGGTCTTTATTTTATTAATGTCAAATTTGTCCTAAGTTTGAAATTTGTTTTGACATCATTGCGGTCGCTTTGTCAAAATCTGCTTAAAATTATTGTTTTTATGTAAACATTATGTAATAATATATCTTTTGGGGGTAACCATGAATTTGCGTAAATTAAATTTGATGGTGTTGGCGACGTTGACTCAAATGGCGATGGCAGAGGAGTTGCCCAGCGTTCAACTGCCTGCGATGACCATCTATCTTGATGATAAAGCACCGAACACCACTTATGTTTATAACAAATCATCAGACAATAAAACGCTTGGTGATGCGGTTAAGGGCATCTCAGGCGTACATAGCAGTAGTTTTGGTCCACATGCAGGTTCGCCTGTCATACGCAGTTTGTCTGGCAATCGTGTCAATGTCATAGAAAACGGCATGACGGTCAATGGATTAAATGCCATGAGTGCAGGAACAAACATTGCTTTTGACCCAATATTTCATCGCTTGGTTGGCGTGCATAAGTTTAACAATGTGGTCAAAGAAGGTGGTCATGCCATTGGCGGCAGTGTGGAGATTGATGGTGGTCTTGTGCCAAAACATCTTACTGATGAGCCTGTAAGTCTTGAGGTGCATTTACAAAAGGGGTTTAATGACATTGACTCCCATGGCATCAAGGCGAATTTTAACAATCAAAAAAACATCAGTGTCAATGTTTTATATTCCACTCAGCAGTTAGATGGGTATGACATTGTGGGCATGAGCAAGGCAGGCGTGTGTGAAAATCAATTAATCTCACGCAACCAATATGGGCTTGGACATAACTCAAATTTGGCGAATTCATGTCAGCGTCAGCCTGTCATTAAAAGCGAATTTAACATTACGTCCAAAAAATACTATAAGCCTGATTATTACGACATAGCAACAGGCAAGATTCGTGATAGATACAGTGATTGGGGACTTGGATTGGCAGATGTATTTACCAACACACCACATTCTAGTTATAAAGATAATCCTCATTATGTTGCAGGTACGCCCGAGAAAATAGAGACCGTGGATAAAATCTTGGACATTACCGAAAATTATCATAAAAAACTGGGTAATAGCGACCTTGAAAATCACCGCTTGGGGGTGGCAGGCAGTTATTTTTGGCAGGGACATGGCAAGAATAACCACATTGCTGTATCTGCTGATACAAAACACAGTGATTATGGATTGCCCGGTTTTTCCATGTCAAATTTGGGTTTGGGACTTGATTATAAAAGTGGTCAGCCTGTACGCATTAACAACACGCAAAATAAGCTGGCTGTTGAAGCGCAGACACACCACAACCAGCCTTGGCTAAATCGCATGACACTTCACGCAGGCTGGGTTCATGAACAAAGCAAAGAGAACGTGGGAGAGCAGTTGGCTAATGACTACCGTTTTCGTACCAGTCAATTTAGCACGTCGGCTTACCATCAGCCTGGGCCATTTATTTTGGGTGTGATGGGGATAAATGGCTCTAAAAGACAAGTCCAAGGCGTGGGTGAGTCGGTGTATCTGCCCAATGTAGATACAACACATTATGGCGTGTTTTTGCAAGAGACCTTGTCATTTAATCCTGTTGATTTAACATTGGGTTATCGCCATGAACGTGTTGAGCATGATGTTGTGGGTGGTTTTGCCACGCATCGCAATGCCAAGAACAAGGCATTAGAAAGCAGAAAATATGGGTTAGACAGCTATGATTTGCAGGCATCGTTTCGTCCGTTTGACCGAGTGGGCATCAAGGCTCGCTATGCTGATAGTCAAAGAGCGCCAGAGATTAATGAGTTGTATGCATCCAATTTGCATTATAGCATTATGGCACACGAAGAGGGTGATCAGAACCTAAAACCAGAGCGGGTAAAAAGTAAAGAGTTGTCCGTGTCCTTTGATGGCTTAGATTTTGACATCAGTGCGTCGGTGTATGAAAATAAATTTACCGATTATATTCACATGGCATCTGGTGGGGCAAATACAGGTGGGGCGAGAATGCCACTAAAATACTGGCAACAAAATGACGTTCAGATAACAGGTTTTGAAATAGATGTGCGTCGAGAATTTGAGTTGGGTCGTTATGGTGATATGACAGTATCATCATTTGCTGATTTGGTCAAAAACAAGCATCTAAATGCCAGTCGGGTGACGGTGCATAATGAGGGCATCTACATGTCAAATATGCCAACCAATCGCTACGGACTTGGGGTGAATTGGCGTCATCAGGGTTGGCAAGTAGGGATTAATGGTGTGTATCATGATAAGCCACGTTATCAAAACACTAAGAATGAAACGCCATTGCCTGCCTACACACTTGTGAGTGCAGATGTTAAAAAAGAGGTGCATTGGCTGGATATTCCGATGACGTTGCGTTTTGGTGGTACAAATCTGCTTAATGAAGATGCTCGCCCTCATAACTCACCCTTGCGTTATATCGCCCCGTTGCCTGCCAGAGCTTTTACCGTTGGTGTTACGGCACGGTTTTGATGACAAAAACGCATCATTTGGTGCGTTTTTTATTGTAAAAAATTTGGGAAATTTGTCAAAAACAGAGTACAATGGCATTTATTTTAGCGGAGGTTTTATGTTTAACAAAAACGAATTTATTGAGTTGCTGCTTGATTATGGCGTATTAACATTTGGTGAATTTACCCTAAAATCGGGGCGTGTCAGTCCCTACTTTTTTAATGCAGGACTACTGTCAAGCGGTAAGGCGTTGGATATGCTCTCAAACGGCTATGCTGATATTTTGGCAAAACAGTTGGGCGACAACCCCACAATTTTTGGGGCGGCATATAAGGGCATTCCGTTTGTGGCGACCACCGCTCAGACCTTGTGGCGTACGCATGGCATTGATACCGCTTGGGGTTATAACCGCAAAGAGACCAAAAAACATGGCGAGGGCGGCAACCTTGTCGGAGCGGATTTATCTGGCAAGTCGGTGTGGGTGATTGATGATGTCATGACCGCAGGGACGGCAGTGCGTGAGGTGATTGAGATTTTAAAAGGGGTGGAGGCAAGTCTTGCTGGGATTGTCATCATTCTTGACCGCAAAGAGCGTGGGCAGGACGAGCGTTCGGCAGTTTGTCAGATTAAAGAAGATTTTGGCGTGCCTGTGTTTGCCTTGGTGGATATTGATGACATTATTGCTTTTTTGCAGGCTAAGGGCGAAACTGAGCATTTGGTAAAAATGCAAGCCTACCGTGAGCAATATGGCGTATGAGACTTTTTGTGATTGATGAAAATTACCTAAATATTTTAAAAGTTGGAGCGTTGCATGAAAAAACTTAACTTTCTTATCGTCATGGATGATATTGCAAGTATCAACTACAAAAAAGATACCACGCTTGCAATGATGTGGGCGATAGCCGAGCGTGGACATGGTTTGGCGTATTGTGGCATTTATGATTTGTGGCTTGATGAGGGTGGGTTGTTTGTGGATAAGCAGGATGTGCAAGTATTTAAAAATCCTGATAATTTTTATGAACTTAGCGATAAAAAAACCGTCAATGCCAGTGAATTTGACGTGATTTTGATGCGTAAAGACCCGCCTTTTGACATGAATTTTTTGTACGCTTTGCACTTATTAGAATATGCCAAACGTGCAGGCGTATTGGTGGCAAATGACCCAGATTCAGTGCGTGCGTGCAATGAGAAACTTTTTGCCACACAGTTTAGCGAATTTATGAGCCCAACCATCGTTACCGCCAAACAGTCGCACATTCGTTCATTTATAGATGAGCATCAAGACGTGATTGTCAAGCCGTTAGATGGTATGGGCGGTATGGGGATTTTTCGTCTGACGGCAAATGACTCAAATATTGGCTCAACCTTAGAAATGCTTACTCAAATGCAAACTTTGCCCATCATGGCTCAAAAATATCTGCCTAAAATTAAAGACGGTGATAAACGAGTGTTGATTGTCGGTGGTAAAGTGATGCCCTTTTGTTTAGCTCGCATTCCACAAGAGGGTGAGACTCGTGGTAATTTGGCGGCGGGTGGTCGTGGTGTTGCCATGTCTCTTACAGATGCTGAACGAGCCGTTGCTGAGAAAGTTGCCCCCATTTTGCTCAAAAAAGGCTTATATTTTGTGGGGCTTGACCTTATTGGGGGAAAAATCACTGAAATTAACGTAACCTCCCCAACATGCGTGCGTGAAATTGATGAACAGTGTGGCACAACCATTGCGGTGGATTTTATTAAATTTATTGAGAATTTGCTAAAATAATGGCTTTAAAATCAGCTTTGTCATAAGATATGACCCCATTTTATGGGGTTTTATTGATTAAAAATTCATCAATTTGACAAAATATGATTAAATGTGAATGAAATTGTTAAAAATACATTGGCATGGGTTGATTTTTGGGGTAAAATTATCCATTTTTTTACGTCTGTAAAAATCATCCAAAGATTGCCATTTCGGTCAATCATATTTTAATTCGGAGTTGATAGCTTAATCAAATCTCAAACACGCCCGCTAACAGATTTTATCTGCCAAAAGTACGTTTGATAACAGTATTAGCACCCCAACGCCTTTTCTCTGTTTTGCGTTTACGCACGCTTTTGGAGGACTCTACGTTGAGTACACCTGTTACTACCCAAGCTGCAAAATTGCGGCGAAATCTTGGTCTGTGGCACGTCATCATCATTGGTTTGGCTTATATTCAGCCGATGACATTGCTTGACACTTTTGGTATGGTTTCCCGTGATAGCGGTGGACATGTGCCGATGTCTTATCTTTTTGCATTATTTGCCATCTTGCTTACATCAATCAGCTATGGGCATATGATTCGTGCCTATCCATCATCAGGTTCAGCATATACTTATACACAAAAATCAATTAACCCATCCATGGGGTTTATGGTTGGCTGGTCAAGTTGGCTTGATTATTTGCTCTCGCCTATGGTAAATATCATCCTTGCTGTGCTGTATCTTGAGGCGTTATTTCCGATGGTCAATCATTGGGTTTGGGTGATTGGTCTAACAGGGCTGATGACGGTGGTTAATATCTTTGGCTCAAAAACCGTCGCCTACTTTAACAGTTGGATTGTGGCGGTACAGTTATTGGTAATCGCTGTTTTTACCTATCTGATTTATAGCAAATTACAAATGGCACAGTATGCCGCCAATACTAACCCAGAGGATATCTATGAACTTTGGAGTTTAAAGCCATTTTGGAGTGAGATGACTTCGGTGGGGGCGTTAATTACAGGTGCGACCATTTTATGTTTCTCATTCACAGGCTTTGATTCTATTTCTAGTCTTGCTGAGGAAACCAAAGATGTTAAAAATACCTTGCCAAAAGCGATGATTTTGACAACGCTAATTGCAGGTGCGGTGTTCGTTGTCAGTGCTTACTTTATGCAAACCTATTTACCGAGCGACCCTAAGCTGTATTTTGAAGCGGTGGATGAGACCCAAGCAGAAATATTGTTGCTTGTGGGCGGTTCGGCATTTCAATCGATTGTGTTGGGTTTTGCCATTGTAACAGTGATGGCATCTGGCATCTCTGCCCATGCTGGCGTGTCTCGTCTGATGTATGTGATGGGTCGTGATGGCGTGATTAGTAAAAAAGTCTTTGGTCAGCTAAGCCACAAATTTTTAACGCCTGTTAATAACATTCTAATTGCAGGTGGTGTGGCTTTGACCGCAGGTTTTATCAAATTAGAGACCGTTGTTAATTTGATCAGTTTTGGTGCATTGACGGCATTTAGCTTTGTTAACTTATCGGTCATTTTTCGCTATGCACTGCGTGATAAAATGGTTAAAACACCCAAACAAATCATCAGCTATGTTGTTGTGCCTGTGATTGGCTTTATCAGCATTTTTCTGATGTGGTTGGAAGTGGATGGCATTACCTTTGCTGTGGGTCTGTTTTGGGCGTTGCTGGGTTTTATCTGGCTTGGTATTAAGACAAGTGGTTTTAAAAAGCCCATGCCACAATACAAAGAAGAAGATGTGTAGTTTTTGTAAATATAAAAATCCTGCTTTGGTTGGCAGGATTTTTTTGTGGGTTATAGGTTGGGTGTATATCCTATACCAAAGGTGGCATTAATGGCTTGATGAGTTTGGGTGTGATGGTGGGGATTTCTTCGCCGTCGATGTTTGGGGTGGCATTTGATTTGCTGTCTGTCTGCTCTGGCAGTGGCTTGACCATAGTGTTTGGGGTGTGGAGTTTTGGCAAGTCAAGCATTTGTATCACAAAGGCGTATTTTAAAGTATCCCTATCCCCTAGGTAACGCTGATAAAAGCTGGAATTTAAAAGTCCCGCTCCGCCTTGACCCAATGCCCAGATGCTTGCCAAAAAATCTCGGATTGCCATGGAGCTGTTTTGTTCGGACAAATAACATTCAGCAATCTCATAAATGCGTCTCATGCGTTCACGACGAATCTTATACAATTCACCAAATAATCGGTTTAGCCCCGATGCTGTTGATGACAATTTATCCTCTAAGTGATGAAACATCATCGCCCGCTGTGGACGTAGTAGTAATTGTAGTACCATGCGAGCCACACCCGCCCCCGCTCCATCATGAATGCTGTTCATCTCATACAGGCGTTTTTCATATTCTATCAGCAGGTGCAGTAACAACTCATCTTTGCTTACAAAATGCTTATACAACGTTCCCTTTGCCAAATCTAAATGACGTGCCAAGCTGTCTAAGGTCAAATCATAATCACCCGATTCTAGTAGCAGTTGTTCAGCAGCCGCCAAAATCTGCCGTTCTCGGTGTTCAAACTGTTCTTTACGACTGCTCATGTCTTTAATCCCTGAGTGGGCAAAATGTAAAATTTTTTCAATTATAACAAAATTTTAAATATTGTGAAATATTTTAAAAACATTTGCCTTAGTAGCTGCTTGCCACATCCAGTATTTTTATGACAACTTAGCCGTTTATCATTGATGGATGCATGTTTATTTTTAATAAATTTTTGTGCATGGACGTTCACATTTTTGGTAAATTCAGGTATAATGGTCTATCATAAATAATATAAAGAATTATAGGCAATACAGGAAAATACCATGACTGCCAAACACACCCCCCAAGATTTTGAAAACCCTCCCATCAACTGGGTGCCTGCTGTTTTTCTTATCAGCACCCCTTTGCTTGCTTTGATTTTAGTGCCGTGGTATCTGTATACGCATGATACCAGTCCTGCTCTGTGGCTGACATTTTCACTGTTCATGGCATGGACAGGACTGTCTATTACCGCAGGCTATCACCGCTTATTTGCCCATAAGTCTTATGAAGCCCATCCCATCGTGAAATATTTTTTACTCATTGGGGCGACTTTGGCAGTACAAAGTTCTGCTTTTGATTGGTGTTCAGGGCATCGTGTTCATCATCGTCATGTTGATGATGAGTATGATGACCCTTACTCAGCACGTCGTGGCTTTTGGTTTAGCCACATGCAGTGGATGTTAAAAAAATATCCCAGTGGTCAATATGATTATAAAAATATTCCCGACCTAAAAAAAGACAAGGTACTGACACACCAACACGAGCATTATGGTCTGTGGGTGCTATTGACCAATATTATCGTTTTAAGTGCAGTAGGATTTATCATTGGTGATATGCTTGGAGCATTTATCATCGTGGGGCTGCTGCGTATGGTACTCACCCATCATTTTACTTTTTTCATCAATTCGCTATGCCATATGTTTGGCACACGCCCCTATACTGATGAGAATACTGCCCGTGATAACCCAATTTTGGCGATTTTTACCTGGGGAGAGGGTTATCACAACTACCATCATTATTTTCAATATGATTACCGTAATGGGGTTAAATGGTGGCAATATGACCCAACCAAATGGCTCATCGCTGGATTGTCAAAAATCGGTCTTGCCAAAGAGTTAAAAACCGTTGATGACCTAACCATCAAGCATGCTGAGGTGACCATGCAATTTAAACGTGCTCAGGCTCGCATTGCTGGTGGGGATTTGTCCTTGGATGATAGGCTCATGCTATTTAAGGACAAAATCAGCACCGAATACGATGCCTTCACCAAAACGGTAGAGGAATGGCACGCCCTAAAAGCTAAGTCCATGGAGTTAAAACGTACCGAATTTGCCAACCGCTTGCATGAAGCTGATGAGTATCTAAAAGAACAGTTTGCCCAAATTGAACAAAAAATTCGCGACCACAGCGAGCATGTGGAACAGGCTTTTATGCAATTAAAAGGCAAAACTGCAAAAGGATAGGATTTAGATAAAATAACGGTTAATTGATAAGGGCGTGCTTTTCATGCCCTTTTTAATAAAGCAACCTTAACATCACATCAAAATCTGACGTCTGCCACTATTATCCATGGGACTGACCAATCCTGCCTCTTCCATCATATCCACGATGCGAGCAGCGCGGTTATAGCCAATGCCCAGTTTACGCTGAATGCTGGATATGGATACTTTGCGACTTTCCATAACAAAGGTGACTGCCTGATGATAATATTCATCATCACCGCCCTTGCTTACTCCATCGCCAGACCCTTCACCCTCAAAGGTATAGCTGTTTGACAAATCAATATAGTCAGGACTGCCACGTTCACGCCACGCATCGCACACACGGTTGACCTCATCATCATCAACATAAGCACCATGCACACGACGTGGCGTATTCTCACCGGGTCCGATGAACATCATGTCGCCATTGCCTAACATGTTTTCTGCACCGCCTTCTTCGATGATGGTGCGGCTGTCAACTTTGGAATTTACTCGCAGAGCAACACGAGATGGAATATTTGCTTTAATCAGACCTGTAACAACATTTACCGTCGGACGCTGAGTGGCAAGAACCAGATGAATACCAGCGGCACGAGCTTTTTGGGCAAGTCGGACAATCGGCTCTTCGGCGGTTTTGCCCAATTGCATGATCATGTCAGCAAATTCATCCGCCACAATAACGATAAGCGGTAGGGTTTTGAGCTTGGGGGGAGTTTGAATGCTGACATTCTCATCAGCACGCCATAAGGGGTCAAGAATCGGTTCGCCTGATGTTTGAGCTTGCACTACTTTTTTGTTAAATTCTGATATTTTACGCACACGCAACAAACTCATGAGCTGATAACGTCGCTCCATTTCATTAACGCACCATGTCAGTGCAGCGGTCGCTTCGGTCATGTCTGTAATCACAGGCGTAAGCAGATGTGGAATGTCACCATAATTGGCAAGTTCTAGCTGTTTGGGGTCAATCATGACCAATTTTAGCTCATCGGGGGTATATTTAAAAAGCATGGAGAGCAGGATGGAATTGACAAAAACTGATTTACCTGAACCTGTTGTGCCTGCCACCAACATGTGCGGTGCTTTGGCAAGGTCGGCGATGACCACCTTGCCACCGATGTCTTTACCGATGGCGACACCGATTTGTTTATCAGGGTTTTTGTAGTCAGGTGTGTCAAGCAATTCAATGAGTCTGACCATTTCTCGCTTTTTATTTGGAATCTCAATGCCAATATAAGGCTTGCCTGGGATGACCTCAACCACACGCAAACTTGCCATAGAAAGCGAGCGTGCCAAATCTTGTGCTGCCCCTGTTACTCGGCTTGCCTTAATCCCCGCTGCCAGTTCCACTTCAAAACGAGTAACCACAGGCCCAACCATGGCACTGACCACGGTCGCTTTGATGTTAAATTCCCTTAACTTAATCTCCAACAGTTCAGATAGCTTTTCTAGTTCTCGGTCGGTGTAGATTGGTTGTTTATTGGTGTCAGGCTCATCTAAGATGGATAGTTCGGGAGTGGGTGATAGACTCATGCGATGAGTGAGTGTGTCCATCGCATGTGAGCGTAGAGCAGATGGTGTGTCCGTGTCTGTATCTGTATCGTCTTTAAAATGTGCCTGTTTTGGGGTCTGTACCACAGACAAAGGTTTTTTGGGGGCAAAATCATCAGAGTGCGGCGGGGGATTTGTGTTGTCTGTTGTATGCTCTGATGTTACATGCACTGTCTTATTATCCAAGCCGTCTTTATTTTTGGCATCTGTTGTGTCGTCTTTGCCATCTTTGTTGTTTTTGTTATTGTCAGACAATTCATCAGCTGTATTCCCCAAATTTAGCAGGTCATCGGACAAATCTGTCCAACTTTGGGTGAACATATTATCATAACTGATATGTCTGGTTTGGTTGGTTTGGCTATTTTGATAAATAAAATTAATCTCATCTTCATCATCAAGCGTCACATCAAAATCTGTCGCATCACCATGATGGGTCTTGTCGGTGTCATCATTTTTGACTGCTTCGGCTGATTGCGGTTGTGATGGAGCTGTATCACTGCTAATGACACTAAGGTTGCTTTTGGGCAGATTGCTGATATTGCTGTCAAATTCATCATCATTTGTGGGTTTTGACGAGTTTACTTGTTGTTTGTGGTGAATGCTATCTGATGACTGACCGCTTGACTGGCTTGATTGATTGATATCTGGTGTAAGACGGTCTGCTTTTAGTATCACCTCATTGGCATGTATCTTTATATGATCCGCTTGTGGTTCGTCATCTTGTGTATGTTGCTGGGTATTTGCTAATATTTCATCACGCAGTCCTGATGTTTGTAAAAACTCTGACAAATTTTCATTAGGTGCATGTGTGGGTATGGGTGCAGGCGTGTCATTTTCTATAACATCAAAGAGTGTATCATTATTCTTAGATGATTTAGTAGGCTTGGTGTGAGTTGGGGTCTTGTTACTGTCTAGCCAGTTCATAAAATGACCAAACAGTAATGCAGAATACACCTCAAAGACCAATATCATCACAATGACAGTAATGGCAAGCAAGAATAATACACTCATTAAGTTGCCAAATTGCAATGTTAAGCCTTGATATAACTCAAAACCAACCACACCTCCTGTTGTCAGTCCGATGCCATGTTCACTTGCCATTTCATAACCTGACAAAAGCCCACTGATGCAAACAAGCAAAAAAAGATAAGCAAGTACCCGAAGTTGCCATATAACCTGAGACTGTCGCCACCATAAAAGTGCCAATTCGTAAACCATAATCGGCACAAGCCACCATGCACCATAACCAAAAAATACATGCAAAATATCGGAGACCCATGCTCCCAAACGACCACCGATATTGGTGATTTGCTCTTCTGTACCCACATGAGACCATGCTGGGTCTAGGGTATTGTATGATAATAAAGACAAAAACAAAAACCCAAGCACCACTGTGCCAAACACGCTAAAAAATAGGCGTTTGATGATGGGCATTTGGCTGATAAACTCGGCTATTTTTTGATTTTGTAGGATTTTGTTCATGATTGGGTTTTTGGGTAGGTTTTAGTGCTGGGATTTGGGGTGGATGAAATGGATGGCCTAAATTTCAAAGCATCTATTATATCGGATAATGGCAAGATTTATCAAAATTTTTTATGGCAATTGGTGATGATGAAAAATATGAAGTGCAGGATGTGCTTGATGTTGGTATTTGCAATAAATTGTGCCTATTTAATGTGGTTAGACAATCATTTTATTTCCATAATCCATCTAAAATGTAAATTGTATGATACGAAATGGGTATGCTCTAATATAAATAGCCATTTACGCATTTTTCTCTTGTAATTTTCCCCATTTTATTACAAAATAGGGGGTTCAATTTAAAATCAGAGAATGATGATGAATGTACTCATGATGGCAGCAGGAACAGGGGGGCACGTGTTTCCTGCCTTGGCGGTGGCAGATGAAATGGTGGCTCGTGGGGCTGTCATTCATTGGCTTGGCACGCCAAAGGGCATGGAAAATGAGCTTGTTGCCAAACACGGTCATACCATGCACCACATTGACATGCAAGGGCTTCGTGGTAAGGGGCTGGTGCGTGCCATTAAGTTGCCTTTTATGCTGTTCAAAGCGGTCATGGCAAGTAAAAATATCATCAAAAACAATAACATAGATGTGGTTATCGGCTTTGGCGGTTATGTTACCGTCCCTGGGGGATTGGCTGCTAAATTATCGGGCAAACCGCTCATCATTCATGAACAAAATGCCATCGCTGGCATGAGTAACAAGACCCTAGCTCCCCATTCAGCAAAAGTCCTACAAGCCTTTGATGGGGCGTTTAGTGGCATGGGCGATGAACCCATCACGGTGGGTAACCCTGTGCGTCATGAGATTATGAATGTCAAACCACCAAGCGAGCGTTATGATGTGGCGGACACATCGCCTTTAAAGGTGCTGGTGGTGGGTGGTTCGCTTGGGGCAAAAGCCATCAATGAAGCGGTGGTTGAACTGTTAAAGCTGTCGGATAAGCCCCTAACCGTGCGACATCAATGCGGTAAAGACAACCACAACACCATGTTGGTCGCCTATTCACAAGCACAGATTGACACAAGCCGTCATGTCTTTGAGGTTATGCCATTTATTGATGACATGGCACAGGCATACAGTTGGGCAGATGTGGTTATTTGCCGTGCTGGGGCATTGACAGTAACCGAGATAGCCAGCGTGGGCGTTGCAGCGATTTTTGTGCCGCTACCACACGCTGTGGACGACCATCAAACCGCCAATGCCAAGAGCTTAACTGACAAAGGGGCAGGGATTTTGTTGCCACAACATGAGCTGTCGGGTGAAACATTGGCACAGATTTTAACTGGTCTTGACCGCCAAAAATGCTTAGATATGGCAAAAAAAGCACAAGAGAGTGCCAAACATCATGTCGCAAAGACAGTGGCAGAGCTGGTTTTGGCGTGTGGCGATGACAAAGGCAGTCAGTAAGATGATATTAATAAAGTTAAAATATATTATTATCACAGATTGATGAAAATGAGTGAATTAAAAAATTGACCCAGTTAATCATATGTAAAACCATAAACATTGAAATATTTCTTGAAATGGTGGTGGTATAGAGTATATTAAATGATATTTTTTAGGTAGTTAAAAAATCATACCACATTGGGTAGATAAAATAATATGGTAAATTCAAATGATTTGATTGCCACTGCCTTTGCCTAAGTGCTTGCCAGCCATAAAAGCGTGTAATTTGGCTAATTGGATTTTAAAATTTGGGTCTTTAAAATGTTTCAATATAAAATCAATGACGCATTAAGCCTAACCTTAGTACATTCATCATTTGCCAGTCAAATGAATGATATTGTTAATGCCCAAAAAGACTATTTGGGTAAATGGTTGCCGTGGGTAAATGATTTTAGCGAAAATAGCTATCATGAATTTGTCAAATTTGCCCTGCATCAATATGCCGATGACAAAGCCATTCATACTCATATTATTTATGATGATAAAATTATCGGAGCGGTGAGTCTAAATAACATTTATCATCATCTTAAAAAGGCAGAAATTGGCTACTGGTTACACCAAGACCATCGGGGGCGTGGTGTCATGACCTGTGCGGTGCGTGCAATCATGGACATTGCCAAAAACATCTATGGCATGAATGTGGTGGAGATTAAGGCGGGTGAGCATAATACCCCAAGCCAACAAGTTGCTAAGCGATTGGGATTTGAATTTTGTGGGATTATCGCCAATCATGAAAACATCAATGGTGAAATTATTAATCATGTGGTTTATATGTATCGGTTTTAATTTAAATAATTAATGGGGTAAATTCTTTGCCTTGATTTGTCAAATTAACATTGATTGATGTGATTGTCATTGTTTAAAAAATATCATGGCATATTTATCCACCAAACCAGTTTAATATCCAACATTTAATATTCAATATTTAATACTTAAAATATAACACCCAAACAGAGAAACAGTCATGCCAAATTCAACCAAAGTCAAAACGCTCCCAAAACGCCTAATAGAAATTCCAGAGATGCGACGCATTCAAAACATTCATTTTGTTGGTATTGGTGGGGCTGGCATGTGTGGCATTGCCGAAGTGCTTGCCAATCAAGGCTATGTGGTTACTGGCTCAGACATTAAGGCAAATGCGATGACCGAGCGTTTAGAAAACTTAGATGTAACGGTATATGTCGGTCATGATGCCAGCAACATCAAAATGGCCGATGTGGTGGTGGTGTCATCTGCCATTGACCGACAAAACCCTGAGATTCAAGCCGCCTTAAAAGCACACATTCCTGTGGTGCGCCGTGCCGACATGTTGGGCGAACTCATGCGATACCGTCATGGCATTGCGGTGGCAGGGGCTCATGGCAAGACCACAACCACAAGCTTATTAACCATGATGCTCACCGAAGCGGGGCTTGACCCAACTTATGTGATTGGCGGTAAATTAAACGCCTCGGGCAAAAATGCCGCCTTGGGTGCTAGCCGTTATTTGGTGGCAGAAGCCGATGAGTCTGATGCGTCTTTTTTATCTTTGCGACCCATGGCGTGTGTTGTTACCAACATTGATGAAGACCACATGGAGACCTATGAAGGCAGCTTTGATAAACTAAAACAAGCCTATGTGCAGTTTTTGCACAACATGCCTTTTTATGGGCTGGCGGTGTTGTGTGGCGATGACAAAGAGCTGTATGCCATGATTGATGACATTGCAAGACCTGTCATCACATATGGTCTTGAAAAACACAACGATGTGCAGGCGGTAGATGTGATTGCAGACGGCACAAAAACCCATTTCACCGTACTAAGAAAAGACAAAAAACCCTTACCCATCACCTTAAATATCCCCGGCATTCACAATATCTATAATGCCCTTGGGGCAATTACCATGGCGACCGATGAAGGCGTGAGCGATAAAGCCATTTGCCAAGCGGTAGAAAAATTTGCAGGCGTGGGCAGACGCTTTGAAAATAATGGCAGCTACCCCCTAACAGATGGCAGCGGTGATGTGGTATTGATTGATGATTATGGGCATCACCCCACCGAAATCGCCATGACCATCAAAGCTGCCCGCCAAAGCTATCCTGACCGCCGTTTGGTGATGATGTTTCAGCCACACCGTTACAGTCGCACAAGGGATTGTTTTAGTGAGTTTGTCAATGTGTTGTCGCAGGTGGATAAGCTGATTTTGCTTGATGTATACAGTGCTGGCGAAGAGCTGATTAAGGGGGCAACAAGCAATGATTTGGCGCGTTCATTGCGTGAGCGTGGGCAGGTTGAACCGATTGTGCTAAATGTCAATGACAAAGAACAAATTACCCAAGTGCTTAAAATCACCCTAAACGCCAATGATTTGCTGATGACCCAAGGGGCGGGCAATGTGGGACAACTGTGTCAAGAATTGGTCAAAAATGGGTTGTTTTTGGAATAATATGAAAGACTTACAATTTATTGATTTATTTGCAGGCATTGGTGGGTTTCATTTAGCACTCAACTCGTTTGGAGCAAGATGTGTCTTTGCATCAGAAAAAGATGCACACGCTCGTAAAACATATTCACATAATTTTGATACGCAATATTTTGAATTTAACGATGATATTCGCAAAATTAGCCCAGACCAAATCCCCAGACATGACATTTTATGTGCAGGATTTCCTTGCCAGCCTTTTTCTCAAGCAGGTCTAAAAAAAGGATTTGATGATGGAGAAGATTCTGAGCGTGGTAATTTATTTTATTGTATTTTGGATATTATCGAAGCAAAAAGACCCAAAGCATTTATCTTAGAAAATGTTCGCCATTTAATCGCTCACGATAACGGAAAAACTTTTGCTGTTATTGAGAACTTATTAAAAAATGCTGGCTATACGGTTTATCACCAAGTTTTAAAAGCGTCAGATTATAATATCCCACAACATCGTCCTAGGGTATTTATTGTTGGATTTAGAAATGCTGATAAGTTACCACCCTTTCAATTTCCACCAAAAATACCACTTACTTATACAATGAGTGATATTTGGCAGGGTCATTGTGAAAAGAAAATTGGATTTACATTGCGAGTGGGTGGTAAAGGGTCAAATATCAATGATAGGAGAAACTGGGAATTTTATCGTGTTGATGGCGAGGTAAAACGAATTAGCATTGATGAAGGTAAGAAAATGATGGCATTTCCTGAAAACTATCATTTTCCTGTTTCAAAAACTCAAGCCATGAAACAACTGGGCAACAGCGTTTGTGTGGAAGTTGTCAGACAAGTTGCTAAAACAGTGATTGATTATCTAAATAATCATCAAGATTTTTTTAATGAGTCAAGTGAGATAGTAGTGAAACGCAACAAAGGTGAACTTAGTGAAATTTATGCTTTATGTAAAGTTATTTTTGAACAAGACATTCATTATGGTGATTTAAATGCTAAATTGACTGATGATTATATTCGTGTTCTAAAAATTCATACAAAGCACTCACATATTGATTTGAAAAAAAGTCATATGATTATTTATGGTAAAAATGGTATGCAACATGCTTATATGCTCTCTGATTTTATTACTCAAAATGAACTTAATCATATTTTAGGTGAGATTAAAAATGGCAAAAGTACTTTTTCAATCAAAACCTTAAATGATAAAGTGGCGTTACTGGGACTGCAAAAAACCAAAGGCACATCATTACAAAAAGGTGATATTGTCTTATCATTTGACGAAAAAGGACAAATTTTTAGTCAACAAAATACCAGTATTAAATCGTTTTTAGGTCATTCACCAACGCTGGTCAATGCGTCTCAAGCCACAAACTTTATATATAAAATTCAAAACATCAAAGCTGATGATATGACAAAAATCAATGCAGTTGATACTCGTGCCAAAATCAAAGACCGCCTACAAAAAATAACAGATTTAGGAGGAGTTTTGATATTTGAACGGTGTGAAAATCCAGTATATGAATCCACTTTAAGAAAGGTAGATAGTCGTATGCCAGAAATATTGGCAGACGCATTGTTGGCTTTTTTTAAAAAACAAATTAATCATCATCTCATCAGTTATCCTAATGAAAAAATTGTGGATTTGGAAGAAAAAGAACAAATCCACTGTCGGCTAAAAGATTTTGTTAAAGCCAGTATTTTGGGTATTTTTCCAACATATGAATGGAACGGTCATTTGACCGCAAATGCTATTTTATTGATAAATGAGACTGGAGAGTTGGTTTTTTACCATACCAACAAAGATGCTGTTTTAAAAGATTTTTTCTATAAAAATACAATTTTTGACACGCCATCATCATCAAGACACCGTTTTGGTTTGGTCTACCAAGAAAACAACCAGTTTTATTTTAAATTAAACTTACAATTAAGGTTGAAAAAGTAATATGTATTATCATCAATTTTGGGAAAAACATGAGCAAACTTAATACAAAAGATGACCAAAACTTTGGCAAAGTGGCGGTTGTTTGTGGTGGAACAAGTGCAGAGCGTGAAGTGTCGCTAAATAGTGGCATGGCAGTGCTAAATGCCTTATTATCAAAAGGGGTGGATGCCCATCATTTTGACCCTGCCGATACTGACATATCTCATTTGCGTGCCTATGACCGTGTGTTTAATGTGTTGCATGGCACTTTTGGCGAAGATGGCAGCTTACAAGGGGTGCTTGATGGCTTTAATCTGCCTTATACAGGCTGTGGTGTCTTGGCATCTGCCATTGCCATGGACAAATTTCGCTGTCGTTTGCTGTGGCAGTCGCTCGGGCTACCAAATGTGCCTTATGTGGTTTTGCATGATGACAGCGATTTTGCTGCCGTAGAGCGTGAATTTGGTTTACCGCTATTTGTCAAACCTGCTGCCGAAGGGTCTAGCGTGGGTGTGTTTATGGTTGAGCAAGCAGGTGATTTGGCAAAAATTTATCCCAAATTAAAGCAATATCATGGCGAGATTTTGGCAGAAAAAGCGATGATGGGCGGAGAATATGCCATATCACTGCTTGGTGAACATATTCTGCCCAGTATCCGTATCATCCCTAAGGGCAAATTTTATGATTATGAAGCCAAATATTTGCGTGATGACACCATTTATCAATGCCCATCTGATTTGACGCCAGAGCAAGAGAGGCAAATGGGTGAATTGGCATTAAAAGCGTTTCGTGCGATTGGGGGGCGTGGTTGGTCTCGTGTGGATTTTTTAAAGGGGCATGATGGCAAGCTGTGTGTGTTAGAGATTAACACCGTCCCTGGCATGACCGACCACAGCCTTGTGCCGATGGCTGCCAAAGAAGCAGGGATTGGGTTTGATGAGTTGTGTGTGAAAATTTTGGCACAGACTTTGCAATAAAACCACAACAGCAACCTTATCATGCCACACCAACTGTAAAATAAATGGCGATTTCATGTAAAAACAGCCACTTAGTGATGAATTTTACTTTTAAAGAACGCCAAAATAAGGTAAAATACATGATTTAGCCTTGCTTGATTAAAATCTGTCAAATGTGCATATGATGAACATAATGGGTTAGGTTTTAGTGTGGATGGGTTTTTTGGTGGGCAGAACCGTGACAGAGATGGCATCAAACCGTATTAATCGTATTGATGATAAGCGTGCAGAACATGATGATAAGTACTTGTCAAAATCATGGCAATCTGCTTTGGTGACGCTTGTTTTGTTATTTATCATCGGTTTTTTTACCATGCAGACCATCGGCAAAAGCCCTGCTAAGCCCATTTATATCATGTCATCAAATCTAAACGCCTTTGAGCGTCAGTCGCTGACAGGTGTGGTTTTACCTTTGGGTGATTTTCCTTTTTTTGGGGGCAATTTACATCAGATTCATGATGAATTGATGAAGCTGTCATGGGTGGAGTATGCCAAAGTCAAGCGAGATTGGCACCGTGGTATCGTCGTGGAAGTTGTGCCACGTAAGCCCATTGCTAATTTTGGCAGTCAGGATTTATTAGATGCTAATGGTGTGGTTTTCAAGCCCGCCAATACAAGCGAGCTCATGAATGAAGATTTGGTGACTGTGCATGGGTCGGTCGCTCATGTAAATGCCATCATGCACAAAATGCGTTATGTCAATGAGCGTTTTGCTCCCCTTGGTCTGACAGTTAATGATTTGATTTTGACATCTCGTAACACTTGGATTATTCGTTTTCATAACGGTCTTCGGGTGGTTGTGGATGATGAAAATACCGAGCAAAAACTGTATCATTTGGCGGTGGTGTTAAAAGAGCGATTTGCCAACCGCATTCATGAAATGCAGTCGGTGGACTTGCGTTATAAAAATGGGTTTTCTATCGCATGGCAAGATAAAAGATAAAGACTAACCTAGGGCAATGTTTTGACTTTATGTTTTTAACATTGATTTATTTTTGATGGATTTTTAACAAGTATTTTGACCATTTTATTTTTATTTTTATTTTTAGGACGCAAAGTCTTCTTAATTTGATTTAATATGATACCCAATTCTGACATTCATGCGGTGATTCATCTTAGTTCCACGGCGGTGTATACCATTGTGGGCTATTTTGACGTGCATCACAAAAAAACTCAGGTAATGGGCTTGGGTATTGCCAAAACAGATGCGTTCTTTGGTGGTCAAATCATCAACCGTGAACATCTGCTAAGTGCCATTTACAAGTCTGTGCGTGAGGCCATTGATATGGCAGGCGTACAAGTTTCTTATGTGGGACTGTCTTTTGCCAGTCCTGCCATGAAAGGTGAAAATGGCATTCATGATAAAATCATCGCAGGGCAACAGCCCATAGGTGGGGGTAAACTTGGGCGTAAGATAACGCATGATGATATCAGAGATGTTCTAAATGAGGCTAAATCAAAACTTGGGCAACAAGAGCGTAAAGAGGTTCAGCTTTGCCAACAGCGTTTTTGGCTTGATGATGATCAAGATGCCAAAGAAGTGGTGGGCATGCTTGCCAGCAAATTAACAGCAAGCTATCATCTTATTAGCATTCCTAGCATGTTCTACGCCCAAATCAAGGATTTGCTGACATCTAACAACCTAGAAGTTCATCCCATGTTCTTTGATGGGATAGCCAGTAGTGAGTATGCGTTAAGTGCTGATGAAAAACAGCGTGGCGTGTGCTTTATTGACATCGGTGCGGCACTTACTAAGGTGTGTTTATACCAAGAGGGCGTGTTGCTGTATAGTCGCTGTTTGCCTGTGGGTGGACAACTGGTGGATACGGACATTGCCAGTACATTTGGACTGACTTTGCTTGAAGCGGAGTCCTTAAAAAAACATCACGGTTCAGCCAACACCGCCAAACAAAGTAAAAGCGATTTTATCACCTTGAAAAAACGCCACCATGACAGTGAACTGACCGTACATTTGTATAAACTTGCCAGTGTTATTGAAGCACGCTATTTGGCATTATTAAATGAGATTTTTGATGAGCTGACCGATAAAGGGCTGAACCAATTCATGGACATGGGGGTGGTATTGGCTGGTGGTGGAGCAGACATGACAGATTTGGCTGGATTGATAGAAAGACAGTTTGGCGTGAGCGTGCGTCAAATGAGCATTAATACCAAAGTGGCGGTATACACACAGATGATGAGTGATGAAAATATTGGTTTATTAAAAACACATTTGTTTGACCCTAAATTACACAGCATTTTAGGGGCGCTGATGTATTATCAAAGTGAGCAATATGCTCGTGATGAACGTGGACAGTTCGGTGAAATAGATGGGTCTGGGCTGTTTGGGCATATTAGGAAAAGTTGTCAATCATGGCTTGATAAGTTAAGACAATTATTATAACACTCCTGCTTGCCATCCATTGATGGCTTATTTCAATCCAATCATTCACCCTACTATTTAATATGGGGTGAATTAGTGCTATAATGTCAAAATATTTTCTATGTCGCTATGATAAAAGAATTCGGAGAAACACATGTCTAAATATGGTCTTGACACAGATGACGGTCAAGTAAATCACGGTAAAGCTCGCTTTATCGTGTTTGGTGTGGGTGGCGGCGGTGGTAATGCCGTAGAATACATGGTGCAAGAGGGCATTAATGGCGTAACCTTTGTTGCTGCCAATACAGATCGCACTGCACTTGATAATCTGACCGTACCACATAAGATTCAGCTTGGCTCAGAGGGTTTGGGTGCAGGTGGCAATCCCGAGGAGGGTCGTCGTTACGCCGAAGAAGACGAAGATGAAATCCGTTCAATGTTAGATGGTTATAATATGGTGTTTATCACCGCAGGCATGGGCGGTGGTACGGGTACAGGAGCTGCCCCTGTGGTGGCACGTATTGCCAAGGAGATGGGCATTTTGACTGTGGCTGTGGTAACCACACCGTTTAACTTTGAAGGCAAAAAACGCATGAAGTCTGCCAAAGATGGTGTTAGCCAACTGGCGGAGCTTGTTGATGCCATCATTACCATTCCCAACGAAAAGCTGTTAAAGATTTATAAGCAAATCTCTTTTATAGACGGACTCAAAAAAGCCGATGATGTGCTATTGCATGCGGTGAGTGGTTTGGTGCAAATTGTGGATACAGCGGATAACGTGGTGATTAACACCGATTTTAGAGATGTGCGTACCGCCATGACTGCCAAAGGTTATGCGATGATGGGCATTGGTCGTGCCAGTGGTGATGATCGTGCCAGACAGGCAGCCGAAAAAGCCATTCGTTCGCCACTGCTTGATGATATTCGTCTTGAAAATGCCAAAGGTCTGTTGGTAAACATTACCGCAGCTGAACTTATGATGAGTGAGCCTGAGGAGATTGCCGAAGCATTATCATCCATTGCTGACTTAGAAGAGGGTAATATTTTCTATGGCTATGTCCAAGATGAGAACATGGGTGATGAAATTCATGTTACTGTGATTGCCACAGGTTTGACTTTGGATGACCGTCCAAAAGTTACCATACAACAAGCACCGATTAAAAACCTACAAACTGCCCCAGTAGGTCATGTCAGTGCTTTGGAGAGTCGACAACAAGCACAGCAGACCGAGCCACAGAGTGCCCCCCAGTCAATACAAGCACAAGCTCAGCCACAGAGTGCCCCCCAAATCAAAACACGCATTGATGTGAACAGTTATCTAAAATCGCAACAGCACAACAATAAGTAGTAAATACTTTGATAAACCCTGCCATTGGTGGGGTTTTATTTTATGTGATGACAAGAATAAACGGCAGCATGAGATGGATAATATATGATAAGAGTGGATTTACACAGTCACAGTACCTGCTCTGATGGTACATTTTGCCCTGCCCATACGGTCAGATTGGCTCATGATGCGGGTATTGATATTTTTGCTCTAACCGACCATGACACCATCTCTGGTATTGATGAGGCTAGGCAAATGGCAGATGAGCTCGGCATGCGTTTGATTAATGGGGTAGAGATTAGTTGTCATCATCAGATAAGTGGTGGTTATGGTAAAAATCAAACAACAACCAAAACCATTCATATACTTGCTCTTAACTTTACCAACAAAGAACGCCTAAATCAAAAACTCAACCATCTGCAAAACTCTCGTGCCACTCGTGGGCATGCCATTGTAATAAAAATGGCAAAAATATTGGCAGACATGGCAGACTTTGTTCATATCAATGAGCAAGTATTATGGCAGGCGGTGCTGACCAAAGCACAAGGTAATGCCAAAGCTGTGGGGCGGGCTCATATTGCTTGCGTACTCTTTGAGATGGGTGTGGTAAAGACGGTTCAGGAGGCTTTTGATAAATATCTGGCGGACAATAAGCCTGCCTATGTTGCCATTGATAGCCTAAGCATGGCACAGACGATTGCACTCATTCATGAGTGTGGTGGCATCTCGGTATTGGCTCACCCCACTCGTTATCACTTATCCGCCACACGTGTGCGTAAGCTCATCGCTGATTTTGCCATGCTGGGAGGTCAGGCGATTGAACTGCCCATTCCCAGTGAGCCGATAGCCACCCAAGCGATGATAGACAGGTGCGTGTCAGAGTATGGACTGATGGTGTCTGTGGGGTCGGATTTTCATGGTCAAAACATGCCATGGCGAAAACTTGGAAGAGTTGCCACACCCAAGGCAGGACAGGTGGGAGTATGGGAGCAATTTTAGCGGTTTTGTATCAAGTGCTCACACACAGCAAACAGAACACTGGTGGCAAAACTGCCCGTGGGTAACTCAAAATGTAGCGTTAGATTGTTGTCAGACCATTGCCAATCAAGGTGATAAATCCTTAGGCGTAAGGGGCGTTGAGTAAGTTTAACCCCAACTTTTAACAGTCCATTTTTAAAAAGTTCAAACTCATCTTGTGCCAATACTGACTGATAAATCCGTAGACTCTCATCACTGTTTTTTAGCTCTCCTACCCCAAATAGTGGTGCGGTGGGATGAATGTCTTGTTCTGCCACTCGCCTAATTATTTCATCATCAATATCTGCACAAAAAATAGAACCCGTACCGTCCAAATTGAACACATCGCCTGATATCGCCTTGTCCCAACACCCAAGTTGCACTCGCTTGCTCACTAAGGCATTAAATATCATGCTTCTGGCAGATGACACGTACAGACTGTGCTTGTCTGTGTCTTTTTTGAAGGGTTTATAAGGTTTGCCAGATGAACATATTTTTTCAAAAAAGACTTTGGCTTGATGGATATTATCACCATCATGTCCAAAGCGTTGTTTGCCAACATAATTTGGTACACCCATCTGCCCAACATGAGCAAGCTGTGCATTGATGGCAGAGACCTCGCCTGTTACTTGCCTTAGCGTGATGGTAAAGGCATTTGCCTTGTGCGTGCCACGGTGTAGTTTTTTGTCATGCCAATGATGGGCAATGAGTGTCAGACATTCACCCTCTTTTAGATACTCCTTGATGAATTCATCAAAAGCTGTTGTGGGCAGACCACGCTTAGGCAGTCTTAGGCTAAACCATTGGTACGTTTGGGCATGACGGTCTTTTAATCCAGAGTAGCCAACATCACGTATGCAAATATTTGCCCAGTTTGCTAGCAGTTTGGCGACAAAAGCGGTATTCATGCCGACTTTACAGACATGCACCCACAAATGTTCGCCTTGACCACTAAAATCAACATCCATCAGCTCTTTGACGATAAAATCAGCAGGATAAGTCTTAAAATCTGCCGAGATGATGGCAGGAGCAAAAGGGCGGTGTGGGGCAGGATACGTCATGATGGCAGTCTGGTTAGAATGTTTTTGTTGGAATGTTTAAAGATGCGTAATAAATACGCCAAGCAAATTAAGTGCTTGTATTGTAGCATGCTTGCCAATCCTTGCCAATGATTCTGCCATTTTTTGGACATGTGCCATTCATAATCAGTGAAAATGCCATAAAAGCACCCCAAAAGTTGAGCATCTGACTTTTGGGGTGCGTTTAGTTAAGCGGCTTTATCTATGGTTATTTATTTTTTAGTCGCTCCTCCCAAAACGTGGCATTTTTTATGCCAAATTTGGCAGGGTCAAAGGTGATACGCTGACCTGATTTACGCTGAGCTTCATAGTCAGCAAGCATACGCATGGTAATCCGAGAACTCATAAAAAACATGATTAAAATACCGATGATGTTTAGCCATGCGGTCATGCCCACACCCACATCGCCCCATGCCCAGATAGCCCCAGCATTGTTTAGTGCACCATAACCTACCATGATAAGAATGATGATTTTGGCAATGGTGAGCCCTGTTTTTTGGGAGCGTCTGCCCAAAAATCTTGACAGATATACCACATTAATCTCAGCGATGTGATAATACGCCAAAATCGTGGTAAAGGCAAAAAAGAAAATGGCAACAGCAATGAAGTAATTACCAAATGACCCAAAAGTCGTCTCCAATGCCATCTGTGTAAAGGCAGGCGTGCCAATCTCAACGGCAGAATCAATATTTTGGACGATGAATTGCCCTGATTCAAGTGTGCCTTGGACGTTGTAGCTACCCATGGTCAAAATCATAAAGGCGGTGGCCGTACACACAATGAGCGTGTCCACATAAACAGAGAATGCCTGTACCAATCCTTGTTGGGAAGGGTGATCAACTTCGGCAGCCCCTGAATGATGGGGGCCTGTACCTTGACCTGCTTCGTTTGAATACACCCCACGCTTAACACCCCAACCAATCGCTGCCCCAAAGCCTGCCATTGGGTTGAATATATCGCCCATGATAAGTCCAAAGACCGCAGGGATTTTGTCAAGATTCATAAACATAATAAGTAGAGCAAGTGCGATATAGCCGACCGCCATAAATGGCACGACAATCTCAGCAAAACTTGCAATACGCTTGATGCCACCTAGGATAATCACACCCACCGCAACAACCACAACCGCCATGACAGCGATGCGTAACGTGCCAACTTCCAATCCTAAGAAATTGACCAAATGACCCTCGCCTGTGATGCGAGTTACCGCACTGGCAACGCCATTGGCTTGCACCCCTGGCAAAAATACGCCACATGAGATGATCATCGCCACAGCAAAGAGGATGGCATACCATTTTTGCCCAAGTCCTTTTTCAAAATAATAAGCAGGGCCACCACGGTATTGACCTGTGATGGGGTCTCGCTCTTTGTAGATTTGTGATAATGTGCTCTCAGCATAAGCGGTAGATGCACCCAAAAACGCCACCACCCACATCCAAAATACCGCCGAAGGCCCACCAAATCCAATGGCAGCTGCCACCCCTGCAATGTTACCTACACCGACACGGTTGGCAAGTGCCACCACAAATGCTTGAAAAGAAGAAATCCCATCATCGCTTTTGGTTTTGTTAAATACAAGACGTACCATCTCACCAAACAGACGCAACTGTACAAAACGGGTCATGATGGAATAAAAAAGCCCTGCACCAAGACACAGATAAATCAAGGCAGGACTCCAAATAATCCCATTTAACCAATCTACAACGTCATTCATAGTCATCGCTCCCTATGCACTTGCAATTATGACAAATTAAAAAGTAAAATTTAATAAAAATTTAAGCGTTCACAATTTGCCATATTTTTATAAAAAAATCTACAATTTTTTAAAGTTTTTTATATTTTTTGGTTTTGTTGAATTTGCATCAAAATTTTTAACAAAGATTTTGCAAATTTTAACCGTTTTAGCATGCCCTACATTTTTTTACTTGCATTTGATGGACAAGCCTTTATTATAAGTATGACTTTGTTTGATTTTCAAAAGGCAATTTATGAAAAAACTCATCACATCAGCCCTACTTGCCAGCACCTTGACTTTGTCAGGCTGTGGTTATAACAACTTGCAAGCCTTAGATGAAGACACCAGTGCCAAATGGTCGGAAGTGGTAAACCAGTACCAACGCCGTGCTGACCTTGTGCCAAACCTTGTGGCAGTCGTTGAGCGGTATGCTGAACATGAAAAAGAGGTTTTGACCGAAGTGGCACAAGCTCGCTCTCGTGTCGGCAGTATTCAGCTCACCCCTGAGACCTTAAATGACCCTAACGCCATGAAAGCATATACCGACGCCCAAGCGGGCATGACATCTGCCTTATCAAGATTGATGATGGTAACTGAAAATTACCCACAGCTTAAAGCGGACGGCATGTTTCAAGATTTGCAGGCTCAGTTAGAGGGTACCGAGAACCGCATTACAGTCGCTCGCAATAACTACATCCAAAGTGTGCAAGGCTATAACACCACAGTTCGCAAATTCCCAACGAATCTGACAGCAAAAGTATTTGGCATGCAGACCAAAGCCAATTTTAGCGTAGAAAATGAACGAGCCATCAGCACCGCTCCAACGGTCAATTTTGGCAGTCATGCCAATACAGGTTCAAAAAGTGCCACAACACCGTGATTTGGATAAACATGATTTAAATAAAATGTTTGAATAAAATGCAAACATGTCATGTATCATGTTGCCCATTTATCCACAATGGTGCAAATGGCACCCTGTATTATTTTTAACATGTCAAATGTGTAATAACAAAAAAGGCAATTTATGACCCCAATCACAGCCCATCATCGTTCGTTATTTGTTCTGCTTGGCATGAGTGTGTTGCTTGGGGTGGGCACACCTGCCATCGCCAATGCTACCCCCAAAAACACCGCCATAGCAACGCAAAATCTCCAACACGAAGAACAAGCGATAGAGAATTTAATTGTCTTAAATGAATTGCATAAAGCCCAAAATCAACATGAACCCGAAACCAAAAGTCAGAAAAATTTAGCCCAAACAGTCAATCAATCCGCACCACATCAATCTAATGCTACCGCCATTGGTCATGATAAGCTGATTTTGGATGATTCTGTTATTGATGAAGCCCATGTTTTGACTGCCAGTCAAAAGGCTCATTTGCAAACACAGCTTAGGCGAATCTACGATGATGGGCTGGCTCAGATGGCGGTGGTCATTGTGCCAACCACAGACGGCATGGACATCTTTGATTATGCCATTAATGTGGCTAACCGCTGGCAACTTGGGCAAAAAGACACCGATGAGGGCATTTTGATGGTGGTGGCGATTAACGACCGCAAATTACGTATCGTGACAGGCTATGGCGTAGAAGGGGTGTTGCCTGATGCGATTTTAAATCGTATTATCCGTGAGCAGATTACCCCAGCTTTTAAGACGGGCGAATACGCACAAGGTCTGTCGGCAGGCATTGCAAAAATTGATGAAAGGCTTCGTGCTGACCCCCAAACGCTCGCCCGAGCGGACGCACAGCAGATAAATACTGATGAAGACATTAGTGTGGTACCATTTTTTATTTTTGCCATATTTTTTGGTACGGTGCTTAGTGGGGTTTTGGGGCGGTTTTTGGGAGCAAGTGTCTCCACAGGGGGATTTGTCCTATTAACAACCTTATTGGGTGTGGGGCTACTTACCGCCATTGGGGCAGGTATTTTGCTTTGGGTATTGCTCATACTTGGTGTGTTTTCAAATGGCTCTCGCCGTGGTAGTACTTATGGCGGTGGCGGATTTGGCGGAGGTGGTTTTGGCGGAGGCGGCGGTGGTTTTGGTTCTGGCGGATTTGGCGGTGGCGGTGGTAGTTTTGGCGGCGGTGGTGCAGGTGGTTCTTGGTAACTGATTAAAAAAGGATAAAATTATGAGACACATTCCCCAAAAAAGCCTGTCACGTCTGTTTCGTCAACTCATTTTTGTGCCATATCTACACAATCGTTGGCTAAGCGGCGAACTTAAAATGACTCTATCCAAACGCATTGCCCAAGCTGAGAGAGGTCATCGTGGTGAGATACGCCTTATCATTGAAAATCATTTGCCAATTGGTATCGCCTATGATAAAGACTGTCATGGACGTGCCTTGCAGCTTTTTGGTGAATATGGCGTATGGGATACCGCTCATAATACAGGTGTACTCATCTACGTCAATTTGTGTGAGCATGATTTACAAATCATCGCCGACCGTGGTATTGATGCCCATGCATGCGACAACTGGCAAAGTCTTTGTCAAAATACACTCATCTACTTTAAAAAAGGTGAGATGGCAGATGGCTTAGAATGGCTGATTGGGGAGATTGGGCGGCTGCTCAACCAGTATTTTCCCTGTGATGATGTTAGTGGCAATGAGTTGCCTGATGCTGTTGTGTATTTAAAATAATATAAAATCTAAAAGCTAGAATGTGAATGCAATATAGCTTGTGGGTTTATTAGTCATCGCTCTTATCAACCGCTCTTATTAATACCTGCTTAAAAAACCTGCCAATATTTTAATTCTCAAATGATGGTTATCAGACATTTGGGCATATTTCTAATTTTTGCGTGATTTTTGATAGAGCATATTGATTTAGATTTGTTTGTACTTTATAATCACTTAAAAAGGTTGGCAGTAGATATCAATAAATTGCTGACCTTTTTCTTTATCTTAAAATCATATTTTGCAAATCTTGTTCTGTTTGGCTTTATCCTTTGTAAATATATCAAAAGGCAACCCATGACCATGTCTGACCTAGAACCAACCTTATACCAACGCCGTATCATCTACCAAGCTCGCCGTGGCTTAAAGGAGCTTGATTTTTATCTTGACCCCTATGTCAAAAACCATTACCCTACCGCCAATGAACAAGAACAGCTTGCCTTTGAACGATTGTTGGCATATGAGGACCCTGATTTGTTGTTGTTTTTTTTGGGGCAGGCAAGTTCTGATGACATTCAGATAAACATGCTTATCACCAAGATAAAAGCACTCAGACACACTGAGCCGCTTTGATGTTTGTTGATATTTCTATCAAAGAGACCGCTTACAACCTACCCATCAAAATCGGTGTGCTTGTTATTACGCTGTTACTGATGGTGATGATGGATGTTTTGTGGTGGCAGTATGTGGTTGTCACTTTGGTGTGGACATTGTGCCTGTGGATGGATAAAGTGCGTGCCATTGCCATACATGAATTGTCTACTCATGACCCTGATGATGTGTGGTATCTGGGCATGTATGATAAGGCGAACAGACAGATATGGCAGGCATATTTGTCGGATGTAACACTCATGGGGCAAAGCGTGGTGATGACTTTTGGTGTTATCGTGCCATATGAGATGACGCACCAAATAACCATTCATCATAGCATGGTATCAGAGCAGGATTTTCGCCAATTAGCATCGCTACAAATGTAGGAGGGATGATGAATACACCCATTTATACCACTAACGCCATCCAAGACTGGGAGAGTCGCTGGTTTGCAGATGGTAACAGCTCATTTGGTCTTATGAAGCAGGCAAGTCTTAGATTGTGTTTGCAAATCATTGATTTTATAAATAAAAATGATATTACCCAAACTGACATCATCGTATGGTGTGGCGTGGGTAACAATGGTGGGGATGGTTATCTGACGGCAAAATATTTGACAAATAGGCTAGATGATAAGCATTTTAAGGTACAAATCATCGCCCCAAATCCGCCCAAAAGTATAAATGCCATCCATGCCAAATCGCTGTGTACGAATATGCACATATGTGATAATGTGGGCAATATCACTCGTGCATTTGAAAAAGTGATACATCTGGATGCGTTATTTGGTCATGGGTTAGACAGAGAACTTGACAAATCACACCAAAACACCATCCACACTTTTAATGCTCAGGCAGGCACCAAAATCGCCCTTGACATACCAAGTGGTCTACACCCCAACAGAGGCATGCCCATGCCTATATGCACAAAGGTGGACATCACTTTGTGTGTCATGGGATTAAAAATGGGGCTGTTTGTCGGGGTGGCAAAGGATTTTGTCGGAAAAGTCATCAATCTGCCCCTAATACCGCCTGATGATGAGCTGTTGGCGGTGGCGTATTTGTCAGACAAACCCACAATACCCATCCGTCAAAACACTGCCCATAAAGGCGATTTTGGTACGGTGGCGATTGTGGGTGGTCATCAGTGTATGGGTGGGGCGGTCATCATGGCAAGCCAAATGGCGATGAGTATGGGTGCAGGAAGAGTAACGGCGGTTTGCCACGCTATGCACCACGGTGCCATGCTGACACGTTCGCCCAATGTCATGGTAGCAGACATTGATAAAATAAGTGCAAATGACTTGTCAGAATTTGAACGTGTAGCATTTGGCATGGGTCTTGGGCGTGATACATGGGCAAAGATGATTTTTGATAAAGTTATGGACAAGGTGATTCATCATGCTTTTGATAAAGTGGTGCTAGATGCTGATGCGTTGTATTTTTTGGCAAAAAATCCATGCAAATTGCCCAATTATGTCATCTGTACGCCACATTTGGCAGAGGCGGCACGACTGCTTGGTGTGCGTGTGGCAGATGTAAAAAACGACAAACTTGATGCCTTGTATCGCTTATATGAACGTTATGGCGGTCAATGGGTCATTAAAGGGGCAAACACGCTAAGTTTTGATGGTAAAAGGGTGCAAATTTGCCCATTTGGTAATGCCTTTATGGCAAGTGCAGGCATGGGAGATGTTTTGGCAGGCATGCTTATTGGGACGCAGATGAACGTGCATGATGTGGTAGCATGGCATGGCATCATGGGTGATAGGCTTGCTGATGGGGCAATGTTTGGCATACATGCGTATGACATGGCGGATGTGGCAGGGATGATGTAGGTAAAAAGTCAAACTTTCACAGATGGGATGAATCAAATCATCATCAAAAAATTGGCAAGTGATTGTTTTCACTTGTCATTTTTTTATGGTTAGAATTTGCCAAACAGCTGTCCCTAAAAACTGTGATAACCTTGTGAATAACTTTATGATTTTATGCAAAAACACTGTAATGATGGGCGATGGTGATTGATTGCTTGGGGTTCATACATTATTTTATAAAAAATAAATTGATTTAAAATCAATAACTTATAATGATAAATTTATCTAAATGATGAAGCATAAACTGCCCTGAGAATAAGTGTGGATGCTGGTCTTTGTTAAAGATTTACCAACAAAAAATCCTGCCAAATGACAGGATTTTTGCTAAATGTCAAGGCTGGGCAATCACATCATACCACCCATACCGCCCATACCACCCATGCCAGCTGCACCCATCGCAGGTGCTTCTGGGGCAGGTTTGTCAGTAATCATCACCTCAGTGGTCAGCATAAGCCCTGCCACGCTGGCAGCGTGTTCTAGGGCAGAGCGGGTTACTTTGGCAGGGTCAAGAATGCCCATTTCTAACATGTCACCGTATTCACCTGTGGCAGCGTTGTAACCGTAGTTGCCTTGTCCGTTTTTGACTTCATTGACAATCACAGAAGCTTCGTCGCCTGCGTTGGTTACGATTTGGCGAAGTGGGGCTTCCATGGCACGTCTTAGAATGTTAATGCCTGCATTTTGGTCGTCATTATCACCTTTTAAATCACTAAGAGCTGACAACGCACGCACCAAGGCAACACCACCGCCAGGTACAATACCCTCTTCTACTGCCGCACGAGTAGCGTGTAAGGCATCGTCCACACGGTCTTTTTTCTCTTTCATTTCAGTTTCGGTAGCAGCACCAACTTTAATGACCGCCACACCACCAGAGAGTTTGGCAACACGCTCTTGTAGTTTTTCTTTGTCATAATCAGAGGTGGATTCTTCAACTTGACGGCGAATGGATTCAACACGGCTATCAATTTGAGCCTTATCACCTGCCCCATCCACAATCACGGTGTTTTCTTTGCCAACGGTGATTTTTTTGGCACTGCCTAAGTGTTCAAGAGTAGCGGTTTCTAAACTCAAACCTACCTCTTCTGAGATGACAGTACCGCCTGTCAAGATGGCGATGTCTTGTAGCATGGCTTTGCGTCTGTCACCAAATCCGGGGGCTTTGACGGCACATGTTTTTAGACCGCCACGCAAGTTGTTTACTACCAAAGTTGCCAATGCTTCATTTTCAACGTCTTCTGCGATGATGAGCAGGGGACGGCTGGTCTGCATGACTTGTTCTAGTAGTGGCACAATCTCACGGATATTGGCAATCTTTTTATCCACAAGTAGGATGTGTGGGTTGTCAAATTCAGCGGTTAGGCTCTCTTGCTTATTGGCAAAATAGGGGCTGATATAACCACGGTCAAACTGCATGCCCTCAACCACTTCTAGGGTATCTTCAAAGCCTGAACCCTCTTCTACGGTAATCACGCCTTGCTTACCGACGGTTTTCATCGCCTCTGAGATAAGCTCGCCAATTTTGCTGTCAGAGTTGGCAGAAATTGAGCCGACCTGAGCGATGGCCTTAAAGTCATCAGCTGGGGTAGATAGGGCGTGGATTTGTTCAACGGCAACACGGGTTGCTTTGTCAATACCACGTTTTAAATCCATGGGATTCATGCCAGCGGCGACAGTTTTCATGCCCTCTACCAAAATAGATTGGGCAAGTACAGTAGCGGTGGTAGTGCCATCTCCTGCCACGTCATTGGTTTTTGAGGCGACCTCACGGACTAGTTGGGCACCCATGTTTTCAAATTTGTCTTCAAGTTCAATCTCTTTGGCAACGCTTACGCCATCTTTGGTGATGGTAGGTGCTCCAAAAGACTTATCTATGACCACATTACGACCTTTTGGACCTAGGGTGACTTTAACGGCATCTGCCAAGGTATTAACGCCATCAATCATTTTTTCACGGGCAGATACGCCAAATTTTACATCTTTTGCCATGTTTATACTCTCTTTATTCAACGGTTGATAATTTATGTTAGGGTTTTGGGTTGATTTGAATTATTCAAGCACACCCAAAACATCAGACTCTTTCATGATAAGCAACTCTTCGCCGTCCACTTTGACGGTTTGACCTGCATATTGACCAAATAAAACCTTATCGCCCACTTTGACATCTAGGGGACGTACGCCATTATCGCTAAGCTGACCATTACCCACAGCGATGATCTCACCTTGCTGGGGTTTTTCTTGGGCAGAGCCAGGAAGCAAGATGCCACCTGCGGTTTTTTGCTCTTCTTCGGTACGACGAACGACAATGCGGTCATGTAAAGGACGGATTGACATAGAATTTCTCCATTAAGTTTTAGGGGTACTGGTCAAGCCAGATTGTTTGTAAAAATGGTGTTAGGGGGCAAATTTTTCAAGATAAAATGTGATAAATTTAATATAAGTCATTGATTTTTATGTAAAACTTAAAATAAAATATGTTTAAGTCAAATTTGGATGACCAAAAACATGGTAACCATTAATGGCAAAAATGGCAAGAGGCATTTGGTTTGAGATTGCTCTCACAAAATGCTACAAATCGCCACGTCATTGCCCTTGAATTGGTAACAAAAAATGTCAATAATAAGTCCATATTTTATATTAATTTACATGAATGAGTAATGACCATGACCATCTTTAAACGCTTTTTAACTTCTACCACCATGACAACCGCCGTGGTGGCAGGGGCAACGTTATCTGCAAATGCGTCTGATTTATCAGGATTTTCTGCCACTTATGTACTAAACGCAGATGGCAAAAAGGGCACAGCAACACGCACCTTAATTAAAAATGGAGATGATTACCACTATCATGTAAAAGCCAGTGCCGTAGGCGTGGCAAGCATGAACCAGTCAGCAAGTTTTAGCCTGTTAAATGGTCGTATCGTGCCATCTGATTCTCGCATGTCGGTACAGGTGCTTGGCGTCGGACGCACCCATCATATCAAGTTTGATAATCCTGCCAAATCAGTGGTCAGCACTTACCGTGGTAAATCCACCACGCTAAGGATGAATGGTCAAGCCTATGATGATTTGAGCCTAGAAGCTCAAATTCGTCAAGAGCTCATTCATGGACAGTTTAGCGGTAATTATCATTTGGTTAAGAAAAATGAGATAGAAGCCACTAAATTTAGGCGTTCAAGTAGCAGTAAAATTACTGTTCCTGCTGGTACTTATGATGCCATTCGCATTGACCGCATTCATGATGACAAAGGGCGTGCCACAAGTTTTTGGCTTGCCCCAAGCCTAAATTATTTGCCCATCAAAGTCAGCCAAATCAATGATGGCAGAGTCATCAGCATGGAGCTGATAAAGGTGAATTAAGGTGAATTCAGAATGACCCAAAGATGACTTACAGGCAAAGCAGTTGGGATTGTAAACAATAAGGTAGACAGGGTTTGTCTTTTTAATTTACAATATTTGACAAAATGTGATAGAATTACCAAATCTATATGTCAACAATAACAGGTGTGCCATGCCAGATGTTCATAATCCCAACGATAAAAATCCAAAATTCTCTCGTATTCTCTTGAAGCTCTCAGGCGAGGCCTTAGCAGGGGGTAAAGACATGGGTATTGACGCATCCATTCTTGACAAGATGAGCTTGTCTATTGCTCATTTGCGAGGGCTTGGTGTGCAAGTAGGGATTGTTGTTGGCGGTGGTAATTTGTATCGTGGCAGTACCTTGCAAAAAGAAGGGCTGGTTGGACGTGTAACAGGCGACCAAATGGGCATGCTTGCCACTGTGATGAACGGGCTTGCCATGCGTGATGCCCTAGTACGCCGTAACATCAAATGTCGTCTGATGTCCGCTCTAAACATCGCTACCATTGGCGAGCCATATTCTAGCCGTGAGGCCATTCGCCATCTAAATAATGGCGAGGTGTGTATTTTTGTGGCAGGCACGGGCAACCCGTTTTTTACCACTGATACAGCAGCGTGTTTGCGTGGGATTGAGATTGAAGCGGGGCTTATCTTAAAGGCAACCAAAGTAGATGGCGTGTATGACAAAGACCCAAGCGTCCATGCCGATGCGGTCAAATATGACAGTCTAACCTTTGATAAAGCCCTAGAAGACAAATTGGGTGTGATGGATTTGACCGCCATTGCCCTGTGTCGTGAACACAACGTACCCCTACAAGTGTTTGATATGAATAAACCCAACGCCTTGCTAAATGTTGTCATGGGCGAAAAAGAAGGCACACGAGTGTATCACTGATTCATTTTAATAATGACTGTAAAAATAGGAAACCCTTATGATTAATCAAATCAAAACAGACGGTAAAGTCCGTATGGATAAAGCCCTAGAAGCCCTAGAAGGTGCGTTTGCTAAGTTGCGTACTGGGCGTGCTCACCCTGGTATTTTGTCAGGTGTGATGGTGAACTACTATGGTTCGGACATGCCCTTAAATCAGGTGGCAAGTGTGAATGTAGAAGACAGTCGCACCCTACTTGTGCAACCTTTTGACCGCTCTATGGTGCAGGCGGTAGATAAAGCAATTCGTGAAGCAGACCTTGGACTTAATCCCATGAGTGCAGATGTGATACGTGTGCCAATGCCTGCCCTGACCGAAGAGACTCGTAAGGACATGCAAAAATTGGCTCGCTCTGATGCTGAATCTGCGCGTGTGTCAGTGCGTAACATCCGCCGTGATATGTTAGGTGATATTAAAAAACTGGTCAAAGACAAAGAAGCCAGCGAAGATGATGAACGCCGTGCTGAGGCTGACATTCAAAAGCTCACCGATGACTTTATCAAAGCAATTGATACTCGCCTTGCCAAAAAAGAAAGCGAGCTTATGGAAGTTTGATGGACAACCATTAAACACAGGGCGAGTCATTCGCCCTATTTGTTCACTCATTAATCTGCCCATTTATCATGTCAAAGACCCCATTGCCCCCCATTGTTAATCTGCCCCGACACATCGCCATCATCATGGATGGTAATAACCGTTATGGCAAGGCTCACGCTTTGCAGGCAGGGGCAGGGCATATCAAGGGTAAAGATGCACTTGACCCCATTGTAGAGCATTGTTTGGCACGGGGCATTAAAGTTTTGACGGTGTTTGCTTTTTCATCTGAAAACTGGGCAAGACCACAGCCAGAGGTGGATTTACTCATGCAATTGCTTGAAAACACCATCCATGAGCAACTGCCACGCATGAACAAATACCAAATTCGCCTAAGATTTATCGGCAACAGATCAATATTAAATCCCAACTTACAAGCTCTGATGGCAGATGCTGAAACCCAAACCGCCCATTTTGACAAAATGACACTTGTCATCGCCATCAGCTACGGCGGACAATGGGACATCGCCTTGGCGTGTCAAAAACTTGCCATACAAGTACAAAATGGAAATCTTGCCCCAAATGACATCAATGCAGACCTTATCGGACAGCATGTCGCACTCTCTGATGTACCATGCGTGGACATGCTCATTCGTACGGGGGGCGAATGGCGTATTTCTAACTTTTTGTTGTGGCAATTGGCTTATGCTGAGCTATTTTTTACCAGCACGTTATGGCCTGATTTTGGGACAGATGAGCTAGATAGGATGATACAAGACTTTGGCAATCGTGAAAGACGTTTTGGTAAAACCAGTGAGCAAGTTCAGAATAATGACAATTAAATAGACTTCCTGCAAAACCCTAAATTAAAGAAAATCGTTCGTGGTGAGCTTGTCAAACCATAACGGTTTTCCGCCACCCGCAGGCATAGCTCAGGGCGAACGGAAAACTAGTTTTGCAGGAAGTTTAATAAAAATCAAGAATAAAATAGCAATGAAAAACCTATTTAAATACGACTTTTTGGATAAAAATAAAGGCATTTAATCGGCATTTTTTAGCATGTCATTTTGTGTATTTATTGCCATTCCAAAATATAATACATTGTTTATTATTGTCTTGGGTGTGATTTGGGCGGTTTTGTTATTTGGTATTTATGCCTTTCTTGATAAATGGTTTTTAAAACAAAATTTTAATCAAAATCAATTAAGTATTTTTAATAAAATAGGTTGGACTATTTATATTATCAGCTTGATAGTGGCGGGTTATTTGGTAATTTGGCAAGATTGATAAATTATTCATTGAGCGTAGGTGCGTATTATGCACCATTGAGTGAAGTGATAAAGCTTAAAAGGAAATTTTTATGAATAAATTGCAAAAAACTTACCGTTATTTATTTAAATTACCCATTAGTGTGCCATTAATTATTCTGTTTTTTATGTTAATGGTAATTGATAAACAAGTACTGGTAATGCTATTAAGAAAAGAAGGGGCGATTTGGATTTCTGTGGCGTTATTGATTGTTTTGGCTTGTGAATTTATTTTTAAAAAAGTGGTAAAATTTTATTGTACCAATGGACAATTTTCAAACGAGCAATTAGAAAATGCCAACCAAAAGGCGAAATGGGCGGTGTATTTTTCTATTGTGGCATTGGTGTTTTCGTTATTTTATATGCGTTATTTGATAAAAATGGTAGTTTGAGTTTTAAGTATAAGGTGCATATCACGCACCATTTAAAGCACAATGCCAATGGCGGTGTGTAATACGCACCTTACGAGTGTTATATTACTTTTGAGATTATTAAAACTGGAAAACCTTAAATGTGGCAACGAATAAAAACAGCAATCGTACTTGTGATTATCGTGGGTGTGGCGATGTTTACCAGTCGCCAACCCTTTTTGTTTTTGCCACTTTTGACCATAGGCACACTCATTGCCTCCCATGAGTGGACAAAACTCATGCCCAAACTCAAACAGCCTGTCTTATTTATCATGTTATCCCTAGCGATAACGATGATAAGTGTCTTTATTTGGCAGACATGGGCGGTGTGGTGGTTACTCTCCTTTGGGATATGGCTGATGGCGACCAAATGGGTGCGTGTGTATCCTGCCCAGGAAAAATGGTACGGTAAACGTCTGTTTTTGATGGGTATCATCATTTTGACCGCCAGTATTACCGCCATATACAGCTTATGGCAAGTATCGCCTTGGTGGCTTATGTATGTATTTTTGCTTGTGTGGTGTGCCGACAGTGGGGCGTATTTTATCGGACGCAAATTTGGCAAACGTAAACTTGCACCCAACGTCTCACCCAATAAATCCATAGAGGGTTTCATCGGTGGCATCATTACCGCAAGTTTTGTGGCGATGGGTGTGGGCTTTGGATTAGAGCTTGGTACGGTGGCACTCATTGCCTTTTTGGGCTTGTCGGGGCTTACGGTGTTGGCAAGTGTGCTGGGCGACTTATTTGAATCGATGTTAAAGAGACGAGCGGGGATTAAGGACTCTGGCAGCATTTTGCCTGGGCATGGTGGGGTGCTTGACCGTATTGACAGTCTGCTGTCTGCCACACCTGTGTTTGCACTTGGGGTGTTGGTGCTTGTGTATTTGGGCGTATTGCCTGCACTTGGTGATTTAAAGGGGCTTTTGTGATGACAGCATTGACGGTACTTGGAGCGACAGGTTCCATAGGTGATAGCACGCTTGACATCGTTCGTCATGTAGGATTGCCTGTGTATGCTTTATCGGGCTTTGGTCGTTTGGATAAATTATTTAAACTGTGCGTAGAATTTCGCCCAAGTCGTGTGGGTGTGCCATCTGATAAGGTGGATGAATTTGCTGGGCGATTAAAATCGGCAAATTTGGCGATTGACGTGGTGGGCGGTCAAAATGGTTTGATGGATTTGGCAGGCGATAAAGGGGCGGATAAAGTTGTGGCGGGCATTGTTGGTTCAGCAGGGCTTCGCTCTACTTTATCGGCAGTTTGGGCAGGGCAAACCGTGCTACTTGCCAATAAAGAAAGCCTTGTCATGGCAGGTGAACTCATCATGAGTACCGCACGCAGGCATGGAGCAACCCTTTTGCCCATTGACAGTGAGCATAATGCCATTTTTCAATGTTTGCCAAGGGCGGTTCAAGACGATAATACCGCCATTCATCGCAGTGAATTTGGCATAAAAAAATTGTGGCTGACCGCAAGTGGTGGTGGATTTTTACACAAGTCTTATGATGAGATGAAAAATGCCACAGTAGCCCAAGCCGTATCTCACCCCAACTGGAACATGGGCAGTAAAATCACGGTGGATTCTAATACCATGATGAATAAGGGTTTGGAGCTGATTGAGGCTTGTCATTTGTTTAACCTATCTGACGCTCAAATTGACATTGCCATTCACCCCCAAAGCATCATTCACTCTATGGTGGAATATGTGGACGGCTCTATTTTGGCGCAACTTAGTTCACCTGACATGAGAGTACCCATTGCCCATGCTTTGGGATACCCTAATCGCATGGATGGCGGTGTGAAATCATTGAGCTTATTTGAAATGTCCGCCTTAGAATTTATCCGCCCCGATAAGAATAAATTTAAATCCCTAGACCTTGCCCGTCATGCCATACGGACAGGTACTGGGGCATGTGTTGCCTTAAATGCGTCCAATGAAGTGGCGGTATCGGCATTTTTGGATGGTCGCATTCGCCTAACTGACGTCGCTGACACGGTGGAGCGTGTGTTAGATGATGATGAGTTGGGGGCAGACTTTGGAAAAAGTTTTGATGAGCCAGAGGGGATTTTGGCATTGGATAGGCGAGTGCGAGATAGGACGGACGTTTATTTAAGGGATTTAAATGATTGATTTAAAATTTTTTAAAGATATTTTTTAAGCAAGTATTTTTTAAGCATGAAGAGAATCCAAAAAGCATGACCGCTTTATATTTATTTTTATCCGCCTTACTCATCCTAACGCCCCTTGTCGCCCTACATGAGTGGGGTCATTATGTCGTGGCACGGCTGTGTGGTGTTAAGGTGCTGACTTATTCTATCGGCTTTGGTACACGGCTGTTTGGCTGGACAAACCCTAAGACAGGCATAGATTACCGCATTTGTGCCATACCACTTGGCGGATATGTCAAAATGTTAGATGAGCGAGAGGGGGAGGTTGCCGAGAGTGAGCGACATTTGGCATTTAACAATCAGCATCCTTTAAAAAAAATTGCCATCGTGGCAGCGGGTCCTTTGATGAATTTTATCATCGCCGTGGGGCTGTTTTTTGTGCTGTTTTTGCAGCCAAGCGAGCAGTTATCTACCAAAATCGGACGGATTGTCAATGACAGCCCCGCTCACACCAGTGGACTGATGGTAGGTGAGGTGATACATGCCATTGATGGTAAAAACACACCCACATGGGAGAGTGTGAATTTTGCCTTAGCTGACCGCATGGGTGAGCGTGGCAGAGTTGTTGTGGCGACCGATAAGGGCGAGACGGCGGTGGCTATTGATGGTTTTATGCAGGGGGCAGATGGGGGCAAAGACCCGCTGAGTGCATTTGGTGTTCTGCCTTGGCGACCCATCATACCGCCTGTGATAGGCTCACTCACATCTGATGGGGCAGGGGCATTAATGGGGTTAAAAACAGGCGATAGGATTACCCATATTGATGGTCAAAAGATAACAAATTGGCTCATTGCTACCGAAATTATCCAAAATAACCCTGAAAAATTGTTGGTGTTTGGCATCATCAGAGATGGGCAAAGCGTGAATATTAAAGTCATGCCACGTGCCGTCAAAGTAGACAATCGCACGGTGGGACAAATTGGGGCAAGGGTGCAAGAATTTGATCTGACTGTTCCTGATGATTATAAAATGATGGTCAGTCATACGCCCACAGAAGCTCTAAAACAATCTTTCATCAAAACTTATGATTTGTCTGTAATGACGCTCAAATCTATGGGTAAGATGCTAACAGGGCTGATCGGACTTGATAATTTGTCTGGCCCGATTAGTATCGCTCAGGTCTCTAAGGACAGCATACAGATGGGCTGGCAACAAGTGTTGTCTACCGCAGGGCTGATTAGCCTATCACTTGCTGTGCTAAATCTTTTGCCAATACCTGTATTAGATGGTGGGCATTTGGTATTTTATACGTATGAATTGATTTGGGGTAGACCCATGAGCGAACGATTACAAATGGCAGGATTACAAGTGGGTATGTTGGTGCTGTTTGGCATGATGGTGCTTGCCATTGGTAATGACATATTGCGAGTGTTTGGTTAGGGCGGTTCATCTGTCCATTGGGTAGACGGTAGAAATACTGATACACGCTAAACGTGATTTTTGGCAATCATTGAGTAATGTTTTAAGAAAATTTTTAAAAATTTGATAATTTTACTTGCCAAAATTGATTTTTTGGCTTAACTTACACCATATTTATTTTTTTGATTAATTTAACATTTGCCACATTCAATCATTATCAATATACACTTGTAACTGTTGATTTTAGTATTGTTGCTGATGAGTAAATGACTTTGAGTGAACCTGTTATGCGTACTTCTTTTTTGACAAAAACCTTAACCACGTCTGTGATGATGACCATGACCGCCACAGCTTATGCCAATGATACTGTCAGTGCTATTGAATTTCATGGACTTAATCGGGTAACCCCCCAAAGTTTGCAAGTGGTATTGCCTTTGGGTGTGGGGCAGACACTAACAGCAGATGCTTTGGCAGACAGTATTCGTGCTTTATACGCAACCGAGCAGTTCTCTCACGTGCAGGCAAATGTTGATGGTGGGCATGTGGTGTTTTACGTGGCAGAGCGTCCGATCATCGCAGAGCTAAATTTTGATGGCAATAAACTCATTGCCAAGGATGGTTTAAAACAAGGTTTGGAGGGTGCAGGACTGGCGGTTGGCAATGTGCTAAAACAGGCGACCGTACAGACCTTAGAAAGTGAGCTTGAAAATCAGTACATCTCACAGGGTTATTATAATGCTGATATTACAGTCAAGCAAACCAAACTAGATGGCAATCGTGTTAAACTTGACATTCACTTTGTTGAGGGTAAGCCTGCTCGTGTGGTAGATATTAGCATCATTGGCAACACACATTTTAGTGATGATGAGCTAAAAGATGAATTTGTGGTCAAAGATAAAAAATGGAATCCGCTGTCTAAGGCTGACCGTTATAGCCAAGAAAAACTTAACACCAGTTTGGAGAATATCAAAGCCAAATATCTAAATGACGGCTTTGTGCGTATGAGCGTGGATAATGCAACCTTAAACGTTGATGATGCGAAGAAAAAGGTCTTTATTGAGGCAACCATCAATGAAGGTCAGCGATATAAATTCGGTGAGGTTCAGTTTTTGGGTAGTACCACATATCGCAGTGATGAGCTAAATGAGCTGGTTACATTCAAGCAAGGCAACACCTATTCACAAGAACAGCTTGACCAAACCACCGCCACCATTGCCAATAAGTTCGGAGATGATGGTTATTATTATGCCCAAATCCGTCCTGTGCCAAGGATTGATGATGAAACTTTGACGGTGAATGTGGATTATTATATTGATCCTGTACGCCCTGTTTATGTTCGTCGCATTCATTTTACAGGCAACCTAAAAACCAAAGATGAGGTGTTGCGTCGTGAAATGCGTCAGCTAGAAGGAGCGTTGGCATCCAACCAAAAAATTCAGCTGTCTCGTGTTAGACTCATGAGAACAGGATTTTTTAAAGATGTCAAAGTAGATGTTAAACCTGTACCAAACAGTCCCGATCAGGTGGATATTAACTACATGGTTGAAGAACAGCCATCAGGTTCATCAACCATCGCCGCAGGTTATTCTCAAAGTGGTGGCATGACCTTTCAAGTGGATTTGTCCCAATCCAATTTTATGGGAACAGGTAACCGAGCCAATATGTCATTTAGTCGTTCAGAGACTCGTGATAATTATAGTTTGGGCATGACTGACCCCTATTTCACCGTTAATGGTGTCTCTCAAAGTATGAGTGCCTATTATCGCAAAACCAAATATGACAACAAAAATATCTCCAACTATGTACTTGACTCCTACGGCGGCAGCTTGATTTATGGTTATCCCATTGATGAAAATCAACGCATCAGTGGTGGTTTTACCATTGACAAAACCAAAGTACGTGGTGGCAGTCATATGGGCATCGCCAACGTCAAACAACTTTTAGAAGATGGCGGTAAGGCAGACATTGATAAAGATGGCGTGAGTTTTACCAACGATTATACCATTTATGGTGGGGTGCTAGGATGGAGCTATTCTAGCCTTGATAGACCTGTATTTCCAACCAAAGGGATGAGCCATAATGTTGATGTCAATTTGAGCTTTGGCGATAAAACGTTTCAAAAGTTAAACTACCGCCTAAATGCCTACTATCCGCTATGGAGAGGCACGGTGCTCCGTGGTCATGCTCACCTAGGTTATGGCAATAACTTGCCATTTTATGAAAATTTCTATGCTGGTGGTTATGGTTCGGTGCGTGGCTTTGAAGCATCATCACTTGGCCCCTTGTCTCGCTCTTATGCTTTGGCAAAGGACGCTCGTAATTATCGTGGCGAGGAGGTGGGTGGTAATGCTTTGGCAACTTTTGGGGCAGAGCTGATCTTACCTGTGCCATTTAAAGGCGACTGGGCAAATCAGGTGCGTCCTGTGCTTTTCTTTGATGCAGGTCAAGCATTTAGCACCACAAATCTTGACAGCGAAAAAATCAAATTGACACAGATTGGGGTTGTCAATGATGAGCTAACATACATCAAGCAGGATAAAGAGTTGCGTTATAGTGTGGGTGCTGGTGTTACATGGTATACCCCAATTGGTCCTATCTCTATTAGCTATGCTAAACCCTTAAATGACAAACAAGGCGACCGAGTAGAAAATGTCCAATTCCAAATTGGCAGCGTATTTTAATCATGATCGGTTTGGATAAACTGATTTGTGCCATTGAACATTGTCAAAAAGTGCTAAATAAAGATGCACTGATGAATGTTCATGTGTCGGTCAATCGTGTCTCAGATTTGGCGAATGCTGATGGCAAGAGTTTGGCATTTTTGGCAAAGGCAAGTTATTTGCCCGATTTGCTAAGAAGTCAGGCGGGTGTGATATTGGTGTCGGAGCGATTTTTGGACAGACTGCCAGCCTTGCCTAATACAACCGTTATCCTTGTCAAAGATGCGTATTTGGCATATGCTTCTGTGAGTGGGCTATTTGACCATCAAGCAGATGAGGGCATTCATTCAACCGCCATCATCTCACCCACTGCCATCATTGGCAAAAATGTCAGAATTGGGGCATATGCAGTCATTGGTGATTTTGTGCAGATTGGGGATGATTGTCAGATTGACTCACATGTTGTCATTGCACATCATTGTGTGATTGGCGATGAAGTGCAAATTCATGTTCATGCCAGCATTGGTGCAGAGGGTTTTGGTTTTGCTCCAAAAGTGGAGACAGATGGGTTATCTTGGCAAAAAATTCACCAACTGGGGCGTGTCGTCATTGGAAATCGTGTGCGTATCGGTGCTAATACTTGTATTGATAGGGGGGCGGTGGGCGATACTGTAATCGGTGATGATGTCATTATTGATAATTTGGTGCAAATCGCCCATAATGTGCATGTTGGGGATGGCACTGCCATCGCTGCCATGACAGGCGTGGCAGGCAGTACTCATATCGGCACAAACTGTATTATTGGGGGGGGTGTGGGTATTGCAGGGCATTTGATGATTGCAGATGGTACGACCTTGACAGGCAGAACCTTTGTCGCCCAAAGTATAGATAAGGCAGATTCGTATTCATCGGGCACGACCGCCATGCCCACCCAAGACTGGCGTCGAGCAGCCATCAAATTTCGCCAAAGCGGACAAAAGTGATTGTATAAAACGGACAAACTTATGACAAACTCTCTTCTAGACTTAACACTGATGACCGATGGCGACCACGAACGCTTAACGGCTCAAAATCTAACCTTGCCATTTGGTTATGACATTATTAAACGGTATTTGCCTCACCGTTATCCTTTTATGCTCATTGACCGTGTGACGGCGATATCAGCAGACAACTGGATTACAGGTTATAAAAATATCACAATTAATGAAGAGTTGTTCAATGGGCATTTTCCTGACAATCCTGTCATGCCGGGGGTTTTGATGGTAGAAGCCATGGCACAGCTGTCAGGCATTTTGGGTTTTGTCAGTGCAGGACAATCGTCCGAAGATGGCTATCTGTATTTGTTTGCAGGCGTGGATAAGGTGCGTTTTAAAAAACTTGTCAGCACAGGCGATACGCTTGTAATTCGCTCAAAACTCATCACCGCCAAACGTGAAATTTATAAATTTGAGTGCAATGCCCACGTGGATGCTAAGCTGGCGTGCAGTGCCCAGATTATGATTGCCCGTCAAAAGCTAAGATGACGGGGCAGTATCATGAACATACACCCAACCGCCATCATTGATCCAACCGCCGTGATACACCCAACCGCAAGCATTGGGGCATACTGTATCGTGGGCAAAAATACTACAATTGGTGAGGACACTGTTTTAAAATCACATGCCATCGTGGGTGATCATACCACACTTGGCAAGCGTAATACGGTTTTTCAATTTGCCAGCATTGGTGAGATACCGCAGGATTTAAAATTCAAAGGTGAAACCACTTACCTAGAAGTGGGCGATGATAACACCATTCGTGAATCCTGTACGTTGCATCGTGGCACAGCAGACGGCGGCAGTTTGACCAAAATTGGCAATAATAATCTATTTATGGTAAATACCCATATTGCTCATGATTGTGTGGTAGGCGACCATAACGTATTTGCCAATAACGTGGGTGTGGCAGGACATGCTTATGTTGGTCATCATGTAATCATCGGCGGGCAGTCGGGTGTGCACCAATTTTGTCGGATTGATGATTATGCTATGATTGGTGGGGCGAGCTTGATTTTAAAAGATGTCTGCGCCTTTACAACCGTATCAGGCAACCCATCCAAGGTACACGGACTAAACAAAGAGGGCATGAGACGTAAAGGATGGAGCAAAGAGATCATAAACACATTGGACAGAGCCTATGATGTGGTCTTTCATTCTGGTAAGGTTAAGGCGGATGTGATTGCTGAACTGTCCACATGGGTAGCGGATGAGCCAAAAGTGGCATTATTTATCAAGTCGCTACAAAACAGCAAGCGTGGACTGATTCGCTAATTTTAAGTCTACAAATGTTATCACCAACCCATAATATTTTGTTATGGGTTTTTATTTTTTTATTTATTTGACTTTTTTAATTGATTCAATCAAACTATGCAGGATAAAATATTTTTACAAAATTTAACAGATTTGGCATAACAGATGACAATGGGTAAATTCCCCATTAAATGGAGTTGCCAAAACATTAACAAGGAGTAATTATGTCCATACAACGAGAAAGTTGGTCGGCACGCTCAGGCTTTATTTTGGCGGCGATTGGGTCGGCGGTGGGTTTGGGTAACATTTGGCGATTTCCTTATGTGTCCTATGAAAATGGTGGCGGGGCGTTTTTTATTCCCTATTTGGTTGCTTTGGCAAGTGCAGGATTTCCGTTGCTGTTTTTGGATTATGTTGCAGGACAAAAATACCATGGAGCTCCGCCTACCGCTTATCGGCGAATGATTAAATCAAAAGAAATCGTGGGCTGGTGGCAGGTGCTGGTGTGTACCGTCATCGGGATTTATTATGCCTCCGTGCTGTCGTGGGCAGGGCAATACATGCTGTACGCCTTTGAACAAAAATGGGGTAATGATCCACAGACCTTTTTCTTTGAGCATTATTTACAAAATGGTTCTGGGTTAGATTTTGGCATCGTACCAAACTTATTTATTGGGGTTGCCATTGTGTGGATACTGGTTCTGTTCATCATGTATGGTGGTATTCGTAAGGGGGTGGAGCTTGCCAATAAAATTTGCATTCCGCTACTTATTGTCATGTTTACCATCATGGTGGTGCAGGCGGTGCAGTTAAATGGGGCATCCACAGGTCTAAATGCTTTTTTTACACCCAACTGGGAGAAAATGGCTGACCCCAAAGTGTGGCTTGCCGCTTATGGACATGTCTTTTTTTCAATGTCCATTGGCTTTGGCATTATGGTAACATACTCATCTTATTTAAAGAAAAATGCCAATTTGACAGGCTCAGGTTTGGTGGTTGGCTTTGCCAATTCATCTTTTGAGATTATGGCAGGCATTGGGATTTTCTCGGTGCTGGGTTTTATGGCGGTGCAATCAGGCGTGCCTGTATCAGAGGTTGTGTCAAGTGGCATTGGCTTGGCGTTCATCGCTTTTCCAAAAATCATCTCCACGATGGGCGATGCTGGCACACTCATTGGCATCTTGTTCTTTGGTTCGCTGTTTGTGGCAGGGGTTACCTCCATGGCAAGCATTCTACAAGTACCAATCTCAGCGGTTAAGGATAAATTTGGCTGGTCGCACAAAAAAGCAGTTAGCACGGTCGGCGGTGTGTCAGCTCTGATTTCTCTGGCTTTATTTTCTACCAAAACAGCGATTACATTTGTGGATGTGATTGACCATTTTGCCAATAATATCGGCGTGGTAACAGGGGCGATTTTGTCCATCATTTGGGTAACATGGTTTAATCGTCCTGTGATGGATAAACTCATCAGTCATATCAATGCCATATCTAGTGTGAAAGTGGGTAAAGGTTGGGTGTTTATGCTGACCATTATCACGCCCATTTCACTCATCGTGGCGTTGGGGTTAAGTGTGTTCTCACTGATTACCAAGGGTTATGACAGCTATGATTTGGCAACTCAGCTCATCTTTGGTTGGGGTGTGGTGGCGGTGTTTGCACTCGGTTCATTCTTATTGACCAAAGCACCCGCTCACGCCACACATCATCAACATAAATCCACAGAAGGAGAAAACGCATGAATAGTATCGCATTGGTCGTCATGGTAGTAGCTTTATCCATCGTTTGGGGGGGATTGATATTATCCATCATTCATCTGACCCAAAATCCTGATATTGACATGGACAAAGTGCCAAGCGACCATTAATAATCAGAATAAATGACCTTGATGAGTTGTTGTTTATAAAGAGGGTATTAAAAAGGGCAAATCCATGCCCTTTTTTGTGTCATCTCATCAATCATTTATAATAGGCATTTTCTGTTTTGGTATGGTCAGTCTCATCAATGACCTGAGTGAGTTCTGGGATTTGTTGTTTGAGTTGAACTTCTACGCCTTGACGCAAGGTAATATCCACCGCACTGCACCCTTGACAACCACCACCGAATTTGAGTACAGCGATTTTGCCTGTATCATCTTCAATCATCTCCACAAGCTCCACATGACCGCCATGACTGGCAAGTTGTGGGTTAATCTCAGCTTGTAGCACATAAGTAATTCGCTCTTCAATACTGGCATTTTCGCCCACCTGAGGAACTTTTGAATTGGGGGCACGAAAGGTCAATTGTCCGCCAAATCGGTCTTTGTTGTAGTCAATCACCGCATCGTGCAAATAAGGAATGCTTGGTGCATCAATATGGGCAACAAATTTATCATAAGCAATTTGTAAATCATCTTCGTCAATCTCATCGGGCTGACAGTAACTCATGCAACATTCAGCTCGTGGTGTGCCTGCGTGTTCTACAAAAATACGCACACCAATGCCTAAAACTTCTTGCTTGGCAAGCAGTTGTGCCAAATAGTCCTGAGCGCTCGGTGTGATGATGATGTTACTGCTTAGGGGCTCGTTTTGTAAGTCACTCATGGTAAAAACTCAATAAAAATATAAAAATTTATGCTTTTATGGTAACATAATTGACTTTATCAAGTCTATTTTTTTAAATAATGAGATTTAACATGGCTCAATTTGATTATTTGGTATTTATCGGACGATTTCAGCCATTTCATCATGGGCATGAATTTGTTGTGCGTGAAGCCCTACATCGTGCCAAAACCGTCATCATGCTCATTGGTTCGGCAAATAGCCCACGCACTCTTAAAAATCCATTTAGTTTTGATGAACGTCAAAGCATGATTTTAAAAGCGTTTGACAATGATAATAATGACAATGAACGTATTATTTGTATGCCCATTGATGATACGCTTTATAATGATCATCAATGGCTACAAAATATCCAGCGAGCCGTTTTATGTATCACCCAAAACAAATCTGCCCATATTGGCGTGATTGGACATGTCAAAGATAACAGCTCTTATTATTTGTCATTATTTCCTAATTGGGAATTTGTCGGATTGTCAAATTTTAAAAATCTGTCTGCCACACCATTAAGATGGGCATATTTTTTGAATGAACGCCTAAAAAATGGCGACCACTGGCAAGATGTCATGCCTGCCCCGAGCGTGGATTTTTTACAAAAGTTTGCCCAAACAGATGATTTTACTCACCTACAACGTGAATGCCACCATATTCTGGATTATCAAAAATCATGGCAATCAGCTCCTTATCCGCCTGTATTTGTTACAGCGGATGCGTTGGTAGTGCAGGCAGGTCATGTACTGCTTGTTGAACGTGGAGGTGAATATGGGCGTGGACTGTATGCACTGGCAGGCGGATTTTTGGATAAAAATGAAACGCTGCTTGACTGTGCTTTGCGTGAACTGCAAGAAGAAACAGGGCTTATCATCAATCCCAATGCCCTAAAATCAAGCCACACCTTTGATGCACCTGAGCGTTCAATTCGTGGACGAACGATAACAACCGTGTTTTATTTTGAACTGATGGGTGATGATTTACCTGATGTGGTGGGAGGTGATGATGCCAACCGTGCATTTTGGCTGCCGCTTGGTGAGCTGGATGGGCGTATGATGTTTGAGGACCATTATAGCATCATCACAAAAATGTTGGGTCTGTGATGCTTTGATTGGGCGTTGGTTGGTGTAGGATTTATAATGTACCGTTTAACACCAAAAATTAATATTAACACCAAAAATTAATACTGAAAACAAAAAACCCTTTCCAAAATAGAAAAGGGTTTTAAAATATGGCTCCCCAACCTGGGCTCGAACCAGGGACACACGGATTAACAGTCCGATGCTCTACCAACTGAGCTATTGGGGAATAACTTGTATCAAGTGATTGCGTATTATATAGATTTTTGATGTCTTGTCAAGCAAATTTTTAAAAAATTAATGAAAATTTTAAGTTTAAAAATATTGTTATTTAAAATCAATCATTTAGTATAAAAATACTGTCCGCTTAAAAATAAAAACCGAAACACCGCTGTCAAGTGTTGCCCATGAACCAAAAGTTCAAGGTGGGTAAATCTTTGTTGTTTTAGGTTGTCCGATACATCAGATGATGCGGATATACACACCACAACAAACAGTCATTACCCTATAAGTGTAATTATCGGCTCAGGTGTATTCTCAACTGGCGAGTGTTTCAGTGCTTCTATTATACGATGATTTTGTAAAAATTTCAAGATTTAAATGGTTTTTACCGTGCCGAAAAGGGCGATTTTATGCTAAAATGGGCAATGTTTTATTGTTTTTACTTCATTATTTTTGATTTATAAAAAGGCGTTATCATGAAAAAAATCCCTTATGTTTTGATGATTTTAGATGGTGTTGGACACCGAGAAGACCCACGAGACAATGCTGTCTATGCCGCCAAGAAACCCAATTTGGACGCACTCATGGCAAGCTGTCCACATGGTCTTATCTCAGGTTCAGGGCAGGATGTTGGATTACCTGATGGTCAATTTGGCAATTCAGAGGTTGGGCATATGAATTTGGGGGCAGGACGGATTTTGTATCAAGATTCTACCCGTATCATGAACGACATCAGCTCGGGCGAATTTTTTAATAATGACGTGCTCATCAAGGCGGTTAAAGACACGATAGACAACGAAGGGGCGGTGCATGTTTTGGGCTTGCTCTCTGATGGTGGAGTTCATGCACATATTGACCATATTAAGGCAACCGCCAAACTTGCCATAGAGCAAGGGGCAAATCAGGTATTTATTCATGCCTTTTTAGATGGACGAGACACACCCCCAAAATCGGCAGAGGGTTATGTGGCGGATTTGGAGCAATATTTAACAGAGCTTAACCAAAAGTATGATGTGGAGGTCAAAATTGCAAGCTGTATCGGTCGTTTTTTTGCCATGGATAGAGACAAGCGTTGGGATAGGGTAGAACAAGCCTATGACCTACTGACCCAAGCTAAGGCGGTGCGTGAAGCAGACAGTGCCATCCATGCCATAGAGCTTGCTTATGCAGCAGATGAGACGGATGAATTTGTACAGGCGACAATCATTGATGATAATGGTGTGATAGCAGATAATGACGGTGTGATTTTTGTCAATTTTCGTGCAGACCGTGCCAGACAGATAAGTCAGGTCTTTGTTGATGGCGATTTTGACGGCTTTAAACGCAAGATGACACCTAAATTATCCGCCTTTGTCATGATGACCAAATATTCAGACCAATTGGCAAACAATCCTACAACAGCGGTTGCTTATCAGCCAACGAGCCTTAGCAATACACTGGGTGAGTATTTACAAAATCATGGCAAAACTCAGCTACGCATTGCTGAAACCGAAAAATACGCCCACGTTACATTCTTTTTTAGTGGCGGACGTGAAGAGCTTTATGATGGAGAGACAAGAATTTTGGTCAATAGCCCCAATGTCAAAACTTATGACCAAAAACCCCAAATGAGTGCCTTTGAGGTAACCGATAAGCTAAAAGATGCGATACGCTCAGGTCAATACGATGTGATTATCATTAACTATGCTAATGGCGATATGGTGGGACATACAGGCGTGTTTGATGCGGCTGTCATGGCGGTGGAAACTGTGGATGCCTGCATAGGTGAGATAGTCGGTATGGTGCGTGAGATGAACGGTCATCTGCTCATCACCGCCGACCATGGTAACTGTGAGCAAATGCAAGACTATGACAGTGGGCAGGTGCATACTCAGCACACAACCGAATTTGTGCCGTTCATCTATGTGGGGGATAAACAGGTCAATGTGCGTACAGGTGGACGGTTGTGCGATGTTGCTCCTACCATATTGCACTTGATGGGCATGCAAAAACCTGCCCAAATGACAGGTGAGAGTCTGTTGGTGGATGTATGAAACTGACCACAACCTTACTGGTGAGTATGATGGCATTATCGCTGAGCGTGTCAATCAGCCATGCCAAGCCGTCTCATCTTATCAGCACACCCGCCAATAACGTGGCAAATCTGCCAGAGTTTGGTGATGAGGTACAAGCCAACAGTGGTTTAGATACCCAAGCAAAAACAGGCGAACGGATGAACATCCAAAGCCCATCAAGCCCAACACTTGATGCCTTAGAAACCAAGCCCAACACTTTGCATGGCATTGATGGACTTCATCAGGGACGTGTGCCATTGGGAGCGGTATCACCAAATACCTTAAAAACCTTTGTATCGGTGGTGGATTTGGTGCGTCGTGATTATGTTGAAGAGGTAAGTGATGAGACATTGTTTAAAAATGCGATGAATGGCATGCTAAAAGGGCTTGACAGCCACGCTGAGTTTTTGGATAAAGACGCCTTTGTCAATTTGCAATCGTTCACCGCTGGCAATGTGGCAAACATTGGATTATCAGCGATGTGGCAAGCCAAGGACAATCATTGGGTCATCACCGATATCCAAGAAGATTCATTCATCAGGCGTGCTGGTGTGAAAGTTGGGGATTACCTACATCAGGTGGGTGAGATTAAACTGGATGACAGTCATAGCGAAAATGATGTCAAGCAGTTGCTAAGTGGCATCTCTGGCACGCAAGTGGATATTGTGGTGTCTCATGCAGGACGCAGTAAAAGACGACTCACCGCCCATCGCAATGAAGTGCTAAAAAGCCATGTAGAAACCATCATCGTTGGGGGGGTGGTCATCATCAAATTACCTGTTTTTCAAAATAACACCCGCCAACAGATTTTGGAGAGTTTGGGTCAGGCAGGCGTGCCCATCACAGGGGTGATTTTGGATGTGCGAAACAACCCCGGTGGGGTGTTGGAGTCGGCGGGGGCGGTGGCATCATTGTTTATGCGTAATCAGACACTCGTGCAGGTGGCAGGGCGACAAGGGGTAGAGAGAAAACTTAGAACCGAAGGAGCACCACTGCTTATTGAACTGCCAGTGATGATATTGCAAAACCGCTATTCAGCATCAGCAGCTGAGGTATTGGCCAGTAGTTTGCAATCGCAAAAACGAGCCTTGATTGTGGGTGAGACAAGCTATGGTAAAGGTTCGGTACAATCGGTTATTCCCATAAGTGATGGGCAAGCAATCAAGATGACGACCGCTCATTATCTAACCGCTGATGGTCAGCGTATTGATGGGGTGGGGGTTGTGCCTGATGTGGCATTTGATGATTCTGATGAATTGGCATCAACCATGATGGCAATACCAAGCGATGCGTGGCTATCACAAGCACTTATTTTGATGGATGGGGCAAAATTAGAAACAGGAGTGGACTTTGCACCTGTGGGTGGATTTTAAGAGATGACTTAAAAAGATAGCGCTTAAAAAAGGGGCATACACTCCTTTTTTAATGCTGGATTTTCAGAGGTCATTCATCATCACCATCATCAATGTCCAGTTTTTTCATGCGATAACGTAGAGAACGAAAGGTCATGCCAAGCAGTTTGGCAGCTTGGGTTTTGTTACCCCCTGCCTGCTGTAAGGCGGTGCAGATGATTTGGCGTTCTTGATCAAGCAAATAAGCTTCTAGCCCTTGACTGGGTAGGTTGCTGTTTACCAAGTCTTCATCTGACAAATCCAACTTATCAGAGGCTTGACTGTCATCATGTGTTTTAGATGGGTTGGAGTTTTGGGGTTTTGGGACAGATAAGGGTGTGCCATAGTTGGCAGAGGCGATGATGTTTAGACCTTGGGTAATGGGCTTGGTTTCTTTGTTTTCTTTGATGATGGTATTGGCGGTATAGATCGGTCTCTGGTCATGGTAGGGCGATGCTTTGGTCATGGTGGGGCTGACTGTGTTCACTAAGGGTTTGGATGTGTAGGGCGTGATGGCATCATCATCTTGTGTGTCAAAATCAGATGATGAGGTGTTATCATCTGATACATTTGCCATGTCATCAAGCATGAGATGATGGGCATCAATCTCATCGCCATCACTCATGGTAACGGCACGCTCTAAGATGTTTCTAAGCTCACGTACATTGCCTTTGAAGTTATGATATGTCAGCATGTCTATGGCATCATCGGTTAGGCTAAGATTGTCAAGCCCCCAATCTTTGGCAATCATCTCCAAAAAATGCTTGGCAAGCATGGGAATGTCATCACGGCGGTCATTTAGGGCAGGCAACTTGACCTCGATGACATTAATACGATAGAACAAATCTTGACGGAATGCCCCTTTTTGTACCAAATCCGCCAAATCTTTATGCGTGGCACAGACAATACGGATATCCACAGGCACCTCTTTGGTGTCACCGATGGCACGCACGGTTTTTTCTTGAATGGCACGAAGTAGCTTGACCTGCATGGCAAGTGGCAAATCTGCCACTTCATCCAAAAACAGTGTGCCACCATCTGCCTGCTGAAACAGCCCAATTTTATCCGACGTTGCCCCTGTAAAACTGCCCTTTTTATGACCAAAAAATTCACTCTCCATCAATTCAGATGGTATCGCACCACAGTTGACGGGGACAAAATTGCCATTACGGCGACCGCTTAGGTCATGGATGAGTCGTGAAACCACTTCTTTGCCCGTACCCGAACCTCCCCATAAAAATACTGGTGCCTGTGAGCGGGCTAATTTTTTGATGGTAGAACGCAGCTGTTTCATGGGACGAGATTCACCAATGAGCCGACCGCCAAAAATATCATCATCGCTGACAGCGGTGGTTTTTTTGGTGGTGTTTTTTATGGTTCTTTGACGCCCATCTTGGTTGATTTGAGTATTATTTTCTGTGGGTGCAAGCAAATTGCCTGTCAATGGGTTAGATGGTATGATGGTGTTGGTATCTTGTTTTGGGTTGTTGTTTTCTTGTGCTGTAATGCTTTTGGTGTCTTGAATGATGGATTCATTAGCCTTTAAGGCAGATTTGGCAAGTTGGCGTAAGCGTGGTAAGTCCAGTGGTTTATTGACAAAGTCAAATGCACCAATTTTCATCGCTTCAATGGCAACATTTACATCGCCATGGGCGGTGATGACTGCTACGGGCGTTGTGGTGGTTTTGGTGATAAGCTCCACAATTTCCATGCCAGAACCATCGGGTAGGGCAAGGTCGGTGAGACAAAAATCATAGTGATTGTCTGCCAAAAAACCTTTGGCACTTGCCACATCATAAGCAACGTGCGTATCTATGCCCATCTTGTTTAGGGTGATTTGCATCAGGCGACATAGGTCAGCTTCATCATCAATAACTAGGGCGAGCGGCTTATCTTGCATGAATGTTTCCAATAACTTAGATGTGGACTATTATATAGGATTTTTACACAAAACCCAATATTTAGCAAATTCTTGGCAAAATTATCAGCAAAAATGTGAATGTTTGGATAAATATTTATGCACCCAATGCCCCAAAACCATACGCTAAGCAACAGGCGTATTAGAGACAATCAGACGAAAACAGCTTTTATCATTCTCTCTAAAATAGCGGATTTTGGCGTTATTGGCCTCGCTAAATGATTGTGACAGATAAAGTCCCAGTCCTGTGCCTTTTTTACTGGTGGTAAAAAAGGGATTAAAAAGATTGGTCAAATCCTTCTCACTCACACCCTCGCCATAATCTAGCACATCAATAAATGCTCCTGTTTTGATTTTGGTTAGGCGTATGTTGATATCATGGTCGTGGAACTGATGAATGGTGTGGCGTAAAGCGTTATTAATAATATTTATCATGACCTGTTCTAGCTGATTGGCATCAAAATAAAACAAGATGGGCAAGGCGGTGTCGCCCGTTACAATGATGGCTTCATGTGGATAATGTTTCGCCAAAAACTGTCGCACCCAGCTTGGGGCGTCTAGGGGCGACTGGTTGGGCATCTCTTGGCGAGACAGGCTTAGCACATCTGAGATGATGGAATTGACCCGTTTGGTCTGCTGATAAATCATCTCATAAAACTCAGCATTGACATCATCATCACGCACTTCTTCCATGAGTAGCTGACTGGCTTGGCTGATGGCGGCGAGAGGGTTTCTGATTTCATGGGCGATGCTGGCAGAGAGCTGACCTAAGCTTGCAAGTTTTAGCTGTTGGGCGTGACTTTGTTCACGGCTTAGATCTTCGATGATGAGAATTTGACCATGTTCAAGCAGGGGTCTGGAACTGATGCGTAACTTATCGCTAAGGTGTGTTTGATTGATATGAGCATGATTATGGATTTTGGGCGGTAGGTCGTAGATAAGTTCAGATGACTGGTTGGGAGCCAGTGAGCGATACCAGCCGATGATTTTGGGGTGTTGTTTGATGATGATGCGAGATAATTCAATGATTTTGGCAAGGCTGTCGCAGGCGTTATCATCAATGGGCAGGTGCAAAAAACGTTGAGCGGCATTATTTATCATGACGATATTGCATTTGGGGTCTAACACCAGCACGCCATTGACCATGTTTTTGACGACGGCTTGATTGATGGTGTGGAGTTTTTCTACTTCATCAGCATGGTCAAGAAGCGACTGTTCGGCTTTGGCAAGTCGCTGAGAGATGGACCAACTTAAAAATCCCACCGCCACCAAACTCACCGACAACAGCAGACTGTCATTGATGGTCAGTAGGTTTTTTTCAATCGCTGCTGTCTCAAAGAAAAAAACAAAAAACTGCTGATAGATGAGTGCTGAGATGGTCATGAGTGTGATGACAGTCGCTCGGGATAAAGACAGCAACATATAGCTTGCAGCGACGACGACCATGTATAGCAGGGTTATTTGAAAATCATTGATTTTACCGTAGAGTGCAAATAAGGTCAAAAAAACAACATCTATCACAAAACCTGCCAACAGTTGTAGCCTTAATCGTTTTTTTACCCCAAAAAAAGCACATAATAGCACCAACGCCACAATAACATAAATGCCAAATAGCATCTGTTCTACAAAGTCAGGTTGTGTGGGCAGACCCACGCCATCACGGCTTAACAAAAAATTTGCCATCAGTAAAAAATTGGCGATGACAAAGCGGTAAGCGGCGTAGGTAAGCCCAACTTGACGCACACGCATCGTGGAGATGAGAGCTTCTTCATGGACGTTGGCGGACAAAAACCACAGTCTTCGTACCCATGTTTTGGTGTGTCTGATGGGAGAGAGACTCATGGATTGACCAGCCCATGACGTATGGCAAGATGGGTAAGTTTGACATCAGAGTCCACGCCCAGTTTGTCAAAAATACGATAACGGTAAGTATTGACAGTTTTGATGCTCACAAATAGACTGTCGGCAATTTGACTGGCACTTTGGCAGTTTGCTACCATCATGGCGACTTGTTTTTCACGTTCGGATAAGCCATCAAAAGGATTGGTGTTTTTGTCAAGCATGTTTTGGGCCAGCACATCGGCAATTTCATGGCTAAAATACTTACCCCCTGCCTTGACTTTTTTGATGGCGGTTATCATCTCATTGATGGGCGTGCCTTTGCTAATGTAGCCATCCACACCCGCCTTTAAAAGCATGGATGGATAAGGCTCAGAGACAAGACCCGACACCACCACAACTTTAATGCACTTATCTAACTGTTTGATGCGACGAGTTGCCTCCACCCCACCAATGTTGGGCATATTCACATCAAGGAGCACCACATCAGGCACCAGTTTGCGAGCCATGTTTACCGCTGTCTCACCACAGCCTGCCTCACCAACAACCCAAATGGTAGAATCATCGCCAAGCATGCGGCTGATGCCTGTGCGAACAAGTTCGTGGTCATCCACGATGAGTACTTTTATCGTCATGTTTTTCATCTCTTAGATATTTTGTTGAGATACTTTGTTAAATTGCGTTAAATAAACTGTCCAAATCATCTCGGATCTGTTTATCATGTGTACAGTTGGCTACCGAATACCGAAATTGATTGATGTGGTTCAAAACTTGCAACGTTTTGATTAATTTAAATGAAAATGAACGCCCAGCGATGGATATTGGGTTGCTGTCTGTACGCTTTGGCAACCTTAATCATTTTAATAATTCTAACAACTAAACCCAAATCTGGCAATTTATTTGGCACTTTTTCACAAAAATTTGCCATTAATGTTGTTCATATCAGATGATATTTTTTAATGTTACAAAATACCTGTCAAATGATTATGCTCATCAGCATGATGTGTCAGGTGAACATTAGGATAATGTTAAATTTTTTTACAAATTTATCCAAAAACTTTGATTTTTAACATAAAAAAAGTGGTTTTGTTGTGTTAGAATGAATATAAATTAGAATAAAAATGATAAGACGGTCATGTATGTGTTCGTCCATTTGCCTGTACCAAAGAGCCAATGTTGCCGTTGCCGATGTTATTGATGTGTCAGTAGAGGTTAATGAAATCGATGACAGTGGATTAGAATAAGTAGATTAGCATTTTTTATCCTCCGTTGCCGTAAACCTGCGACTTTGGGCGGTGGATATAAGGCAATTGTTAAATGCGATAAGTTTTGCTATACTCATCTCACTATATTCAATGTCTTACATTCCACAGTTAAGTTAAGACTAAATTGCGAGTACGCAGTAACTTAACTGGTAAGACGTTTCCAAACACACACTTAAGCTAATTCGTGTCTATGACAATCCTAACAGTAGGATTAGCTTAAAATAAGAACCTAAGATGTACGGTGTGTCGTACGGGCGGTTGCCACTATCTTAGGCTTGCGGTCTGGCTTGACCGTCTGGGAGCAGGAATCCCCGCCTTAGGGCGGGGAGGAAGTCAAGAAAAAATTGCAATAAGGCTGTGGTCAATCAACCATCAACCAATCAAGAGCGGAACTTATGAAGCGAGTTAATATTAAAAAAATCAACCGAGCACGCCTAAGCTGCGTGCTAAGCCTGTCTGTCATCTCCATGATGACAACCTCTGCCCATGCTTTTTTGGTGGATAACAGCCAACAAAAGACGGTCTATATTGGCAAAGGCAATGCCAAAAACATGCAGGCACATACCGTTCAAGAGATACCGAGTGCGACCACAACCGTTCAGCAAACAACCACCACATATCTCAATAATAACACAGCGTACCTCAATAATAACACAGCCCCCACCACCAACACCTACAACCAAGGCTACACGCACACTCAGGTTACCAGAGTGCCCATACCTGCCAGTACGACGACCTCTCAGCCATTTCCCATACAGCCCTATGGACAATCCACAGCTTATGGTACAGGCTACATTGAACAGTTGCCTGTAAATACTCGCTCTGCTGCTGCCATTGTGGTAGATTTACAAACAGGTCAGCCCATCTACCAAAAAAATGCCGACGCCGTGCGTTCTATCGCTTCGGTAACCAAGGTCATGACAGCGATGGTGCTCATGGATGCAGGGCTTGATATGGGTGAGGAGATTGTCATTGAGCCGTCAGACTTTATCGCTGCCAAAAAAGCAAGTTCCAATTTGCGTGCAGGCGATCGCATGAGTCGCAGCGAGTTCATGCTCTTGATGCTTATGAAATCAGAAAACCCCGCCGCCAAAGCCCTTGCTCGTACCTATCCGGGCGGTTATGATAATTTCATCTGGGCGATGAACCAAAAAGCAAAAAGTCTGGGCATGAACAGCACAAGTTACTCAGACCCATCAGGGCTTGACCCACGCAACCGCTCATCAGCGAATGATTTGGTTAAGATGATGCGTGCGGTGAACGCTGATTTACGCTATCAACACTTACGTAATTTCTCAACCGCCCCCAACTATGATTTTTATATAACCAACCACAGCTTAGGTTCACGCACTTACAAGGCTCAAAATACCAGCCGCCTCATCCGTGCAGGCATACATCCCATTGGCATGTCAAAGACAGGCTTTATCCGTGAGGCAGGTTATTGCTATGTCATGGAGACGCACATCAACAACCGTCCTGCCATCGTTGTCTTGCTGGGTGCCAGTGCATCGGAGAATCGTTGGAATGATGCCGAAGACATCCTAACACAGCTTGCTTATCGCCACTAGTTGATGATGCCATGATACCATGATACCAATACAAAGACCTGACCTCGGGTCTTTTTGTTTTGGCATTGCCTTAAAAAAATAGCAATAAAATGGCAATGTTGAGAAATGGTGAAATGTTGTGCTAAAATGACTGACTTTAATATCATCGCATACTAATCTCTTCAAGATTATCCAATAGGAGCTTTTATGAGCATCATTCATCTGTCCGAGCTAGACCCATCAGGCAAAACCGTCCTTATCCGTGAAGACCTAAATGTCCCCATCAAAGACGGCGTCATCACAAGCGATGTTCGCATACAGGCAGCCTTACCGACCATCAAAGCATGCCTTGATAAAGGGGCAGGCGTGATTGTCTGTTCACATTTGGGCAGACCAACCGAGGGGCAGTATGAGAGCAAATACTCATTAGCACCGATTGCCACTTATCTGGCGGATAAGTTGGGCGTAAATGTGGGGTTTTGTGCTGATTATCTGGATGATGGTGTGTCAGTGCAGGCAGGTCATGTATTACTGCTTGAAAACGTGCGTTTTAATGTGGGCGAAAAACAAAACAGCCCCAAACTTGCCAAACAGTACGCCAACTTATGCGACATCTTTGTCATGGATGCCTTTGGCAGTGCTCACCGAGCCCAGGCCTCAACCGAGGGGGTGATTCGTGCTTGTATTGCAGATGGTAAGCCTGTGTGTGCTGGTAACTTACTCACAGCCGAGCTTGATGCACTCTCAAAGGCATTGGACAATCCGGCCCGTCCCGTGCTGTCCATCGTGGGCGGCTCAAAGGTCTCCACCAAACTTGACGTACTAAACAGCCTTGCCACGTTGTGCGATGCCATCTTGGTCGGTGGTGGTATCGCCAACACCTTTTTGGTGGCAGCTGGCAAAAACGTTGGTGCTTCTTTATATGAAGCCAACCTTGTGGACACTGCCCGTACCATCATGACCCAGACCAACATCCTACTGCCCACGCATGTGGTTGTAGCGGACAGCACCCAGATTGACCCCGATGACTTTTTGGGCTCGCTTGCCAGAGCAGACGCTACCATCAGGTCAGTAGATGAGATTGGTGAGAATGAGATGATATTAGACATCGCCCCCCAGTCCGCCGCCGAGCTTAGTAGGCACATCAAAGCCGCCAAAACCATCTTATTTAATGGCCCGGTCGGTGTCTTTGAGGCAGACGCATTTGGGCAAGGCACCGCCATCATCTGTCAAGCAGTGGCGGATAGTGATGGGTTTAGCATCGCAGGCGGTGGTGATACGTTGGCAGCCATAGATAAGTATGGTGTGGCAGATGGTATAGACTATCTGTCCACAGGAGGTGGGGCGTTTTTGGAGTTCGTTCAGGGCAAACCCTTACCCGCCATCGTGGCATTAGACGCATCTTAATGCCATCGTGCTAACCTAGCACCCATGAAGTTCGGTTGGCACCTTTGTTAATTTTTGTTGCATTTTACGGTTTAGCCTTGCCAAATGCTGTCATTCTGCTAAACTATCACTCATCATAGACCGTCGTGTATCATCGATGGCTTTATCATCCACATTCCTTTTTTGGAGAGACATCATGAAAAAGTTGATTTTGACCACATTGGTCGCTGCTTTGGCTCTAACAGCATGCAGCAAAGAGACCACCAATAACGCCGCTGACACTGCCCAGTCCGCCGCCGCCGATACCGCCCATAACGCCCAAGCAGTCGCCGCCGAAGCCGAAGCCGCTGCCAGTGCCACCGCCGATACTGTCTCTGATGCAGCGGACCGTGGCATAGAGAACGCCACCAATACCGCCCAAGCTGCCGCTGACGTCGTCTCTGATGCTGCCAGTGCCACCGCCGATGCTGTTACACCAAACACCGCCACCGCCGAAGCCCAAGCCCCAGAAGACCAAAAATACTAACAGCACCAATCCCCCAAAAGCCCTGAACATTCAGGGCTTTTTTCTGTCTGCTTTATGGTAATGTTGATAAAATGGCGATATTGACAAATCTTATCCAAGCTGACAAAATTTGGCGACAATTTTTGACAGGTCAAAATTTTGTCCATGCCAAAAATTGGCACATTCACCAATCTGTCATCTCAATCTGCCAAAAAATGTCAAAAACCCCCAATGCTGACAAAAATTGTCAGCCCAAGACAGCATACAAATGCCCATGTTACACATTGTTATGAATTTATTGAGCGATGATGGTGAGATTTTGTGCATGTTTTCATCATTGTGCTAAAAATATCCAACAATCTGCTCATTTTTTGAGCAATATTCGCCAAATCCGCCCCCCATCACCCCAAATCTGCCATAAAGTTGGCACAGAGCATGCAACAGTATCAGTGTAAGTTAGCAAGATTAGCAGTACAGTCATCAGACTGCTTTGTTAATCGTTGCAAATAACATCTAATAACTGGGCAATTCTGCCCACCTAACTAAGGAGTTCATTATGAACGCTCAAAAAGGTTTTACCCTGATTGAATTGATGATTGTTATCGCCATTATTGGTATCCTAGCAGCTATCGCATTGCCTGCGTATCAAGACTACACCGCTCGTGCGCAAGCAACCGAAGCCATAAAAGCCACAGCAGGTGTGCAGTCTGACATCGGTGTGTTTGTTGCTGACCAAAACCGCTATCCACAACAAGCAGAAGTAGCAGGGGTTACTAACTTAGCTGGTAAATACTTTTCAGCAGGTAAAGTTACAATAACTGGTGGTGATGCTGCTACTGTTGACACACCAACCACCCCAAGTGTTATTCAAGTGGAGTTTGATTCTGGTGCTAATAAAAGCAAGACAGTTACCTTAACCCCAACTGCTGCAAATGGTCAAATCTCAAAATGGACTTGTGGTGGCACAATCGACTCAGGCCGTCTGCCTAAGAGCTGTCAATAATAAACCAGTAAAATAGTTAACAAAATCCCATAACAAGCCACACCCCTAAAAGGTTATCTAACTTTTGGGGGCGTGGTTTATCATTGTGGGTTTTTTTATGGTTTTTTGATATGAAATATGGTTAAATAATCTGAGAAATGATATACTTCCGCTTTTGATTAATTTATTGACTCATATGGTTTTAGTATGAAAAGCAATCTTAAAGGCTTTACCTTGATTGAACTGATGATGGTGATTGCCATCATTGGCATCTTGGTTGCCATCGCCTTGCCCAGTTATATGAACTATGTCGGGCGCACACAGGTGATAGAGGGTTTTCGCATCACTGATGGTTTGCGTATGGATGTGGCTTCTTGGGTATGGAGTACGCAAGCGTTTCCTGACGCAACAGCCGTGGCAGATACAGGACTCATCGGACAGCCAGCCAGCACCTTGCAAGGCAAATACATTGACGCAGGTGGCGTAACAGTGCAGGCAAACACAGGCGTGATAACCGTAACGTTTAGCCGTGGTAATGTGGCAAATAAAAACTTAACCTTGACCCCATACATCAACACACACAATAATCGCCAGCTAATCGAGTGGCAATGTGGCGGTACAGTAGGTGCTGATAAATTACCAAGCAGTTGTCAATAGAGCTGAAACATATAAAATATGAAGTCATTGCCATTTAGGTATTAAATAGGTGTTAAAACATCATGACATCAGATTCTCTTAATTTTCGCACCAAGGCGTTTGCCACCCATTTGTTATTATCTTTGGTGGTGGCCATCATCAGTCTGTGTGTGGTATTTTTTATTTGGCATCCTGCCCCACTTGCCAAAGCGGTTGGTGTGACTCATATTTTTTTGATGATGCTCGCCATTGATGCGATATTAGGCCCTTTACTTACCTTTACCATTGCCAAACCGAATAAAAAATCACTCAAGTTTGATTTGATGGTGATTGTGTTATTACAAATCAGTGCTTATGTTTATGGCATGTATCACATCTCTGTTAATCGCCCCGTGTATATCGCCTTTGATACCCTATCTTTTGAATTAGTACAGGCAAGTGATGTGCCTGCGTTTAGTTTACAAAAGGCCAGCACAGAATATCATAAATTAGCCTATGGTAGACCCAAATGGGTGGCAGTCAGACCTTATAAAGACGCTGAAGAACAACAACAGCGTATCTTTAATGAAATAGGCAATGGTGTTACACCAAGTATGCAGCCAGATTTGTATGAGCCTTTACAAAACCAATGGCAGACAATCGAAAACCAAAGTCAAAGCTTAACTCAACTAAAACAATACAATGCCATCAATGATGTTAATCATGTGTTAACCAAATATCACAACGCTGATGCGTTTCTACCATTAAAAGCTTATAAACAAAGTATGGTGGTATTGATTGATAAACAACAGCATCAAATCGTGGATATTGTTGATTTACGCCCTTATCATGAAAACCAATAGCACAAAACCCACCAACATGGTGGGTTCTGTGAATGAATGTGAGTAAATTTGATGGGGTTAACTAGTAGTAGTAGCTTACTGACAGCTCTTAGGCAAACGACTCACATCAATACCATCTTTTGCACCAGGTGCACATGTCCATCCTGAGATCTGACCAGTTGTAGTGGCAGTTGGAGTCAAGGTAACTACCTTGCCGTTATTAGCACCAGCATTAAATGTCACTTGAATAACGCTTGGGGTGGTTGGTTTTTTAATTGTATTAGCATCACCACCTGTTATTGTAACACCACCTGGTGCAAAGTATTTACCATCTAAGGCAGCAACCCCTGCAACTTCTGCTGCTTGTGGATAGCGGTTTTGGTCAGCAACAAACACACCGATGTCAGACTGCACACCTGCTGTGGCTTTTATGGCTTCGGTTGCTTGCGCACGAGCGGTGTAGTCTTGATACGCAGGCAATGCGATAGCTGCTAGGATACCAATAAATAAAACAAATTAAAAATTAAATAACGTTACTACTCATGTATGTGTTTATCAAAAGGGCGATTCTGGCGAATCACGGCATGACTGATGGTGAGCAGTTTACGCATGATGGCGATGATGATTTGTTTTTTGGTTTTGCCCTTTTTTTCCATGCGTTTGACGAATTTTTCAAAAGTGGGATAACGACCAAAGCTGACCACAACAGCAGGCATAAAAAGGGCTGAACGCAGCTCTTTTTTTCCGCTAAATCCGATGGCAGACTGTTTGTGAATGCTGATGCCTGATTGGTGATGTCTGGGGGACAGTCCAGCGTAGCTTGCCAGATGTTTGGCACTTTGAAATGACGAGCCATCTCCGATGGTGGCAAGTAGGTATGGCAGTGTCTTTTTACCAATTCCGGGTATGGTGGCAAGTAGGCTGGCACGGTGTTTTAGCTCTGGTGTCTTATCGATGAGTAGCCAAATTTGGTCATCAATTTGTATCATGCTCTCTCTCCAATGACGAATGTTGTCATCGGTGTAGGATTTGACGTAAATGGATTGGGATTCTTGGCGAGTGCGTTCTTTGATGAGTTGTCGTTTGTGGTGATCACGCTGTTTTAGAAGTGCAGTCAGTTTTATTTCATTATTTGATTTGGGTTGCCATGACGGTGGGTTTTCTTTGGTGCCATAGCGTGCCAAAAGAATGGCATCTTGTTTATCTGTTTTGGTGCGTATGCCCAGACTTTTGGCGTAAGCATGAATGTACAAAGGGTTGACAACACTTACTTTATGTTGATGGGAGACCGCCCATTGAGCCAGTTTTTCCCAATAAATCCCTGTGGCCTCAATGATAAGGTGTAAAGATGTGTTATAATAACACGATTGAACCCATCGCATCAACTCTATGAAGCCCTTATGGGTGTTTGTGAATGTATGATGTTGCCAAATGTCATCGACGATAAAACAGGCATCAAATGTGTTTTTGGCGATATCAATCCCAATGTAAGTCTTAGACATAGCAGTAGTATAAAACACCAAACCAGTTTGGCAATGGAGTTCTCCCAACCTAGCTTGCGGGTTTTGCTCCCAGGATACCAAGCGAGTTTTCTCCAATATTGTACAATGCACGTATTATATGGGATTTGACATATAAATGCAAATTTGACGGTAATGACAAATAAAGCCACCCATCATAAGCAAGTGGCTTTATCCATATCCTGCCCATCAAAACAGTACACGCACCTTAATGGTCTGGGGGATGGCACGCAGACGTTCTAGGGCTTTGGCTGAGTCGCTGTCATCAACATCCATGATCAAATAGCCAACATCACCACGGGTCATCATGGACTGGGCGGTGATATTAATGCCAGCATCTGCAAAGGAGGCGTTAACCTGAGAGAGTACGCCTGGTACGTTTTGGTGAATGTGTAACAGGCGATGGCTGTTGTCTGTGAACGCAATGGAGACATTGGGGAAGTTCACCGCACCGGTAGTATCGCCTTGGTCAGAGTAGCGGACGAATTTTTCAGCCACTTCCAGACCGATATTGGCTTGGGCTTCTTGGGTAGAGCCACCAATATGGGGGGTGAGAATGACGTTATCAAAGGCACGCAAGGGCGAGACAAATTCCTCATCTGCCGATTTTGGTTCTTTGGGGAAGACATCAATGGCAGCCCCCAGTATCTTGCCACTTTCTAAGGCGGCCGCTAAGTCATCAATGTTCACACAGCCACCACGAGAGGCATTGATGAAAAATGAGCCATCCTTCATTTTATTAAAATCACGAGAGGTTATCATGTCACGAGTGCCAGGCAGGTCAGGAACGTGCAGGCTTACCACGTCTGCTTTTTCTAGAAGCTCATCGAAGCTACTCACTTGCACGGCATTACCCAGTGGCAGTTTGGTCAGTGTGTCATGATAGATGACTTTCATGCCCAGACTTTCAGCAAGCACTGATAATTGTGAGCCGATAGAACCATAACCGACGATGCCCATGGTTTTACCACGCACTTCATGGCTGTCTGTGGCGGATTTGTTCCAGCCGCCACGATGCACGACCGCATTTTTTTGGGGAATGCCACGCATGAGCATGATGGTTTCAGCCAGTACCAATTCAGCGACCGAGCGGGTATTAGAGTAGGGGGCGTTAAAAACAGGAATGCCCAGCTCCAAGGCGGCATCTAAGTCTACCTGATTGGTGCCGATACAAAAACAACCGATACAGACAAGTTTTTCGGCAGATTCTAACACTTTGCGACTAAGATGGGTGCGTGAGCGGATACCGATAAAGTGGGCATCTTTGATTTTTTCAATGAGTTCATCTTCATCAAGGGCAGTTTTGATGTACTCAATGTTGGTATAACCAGCTTCGTTTAGCACGTTTAGGGCGTTGTCATGGACGCCCTCTAAGAGCAAAAAGCGGATTTTGTCTTTGTTAAGAGATAGGTTCATGAAAAATCCTTATAAATCCTTATCAAAATAAAGGTTGGTTTGGCAAAGCCATATTTATACACTCATTTGGTGGATTTTGCAAAGGGTTTTGGGGGTTTTTTGTAACTTAGGCGGTTGTAATTAGGCTTGTGCTTGGACCAAGACATCATGATTATCAACTTAACGATGATGGATGTTAAAGAGATTTTGAAAAATACACATGCTAACAATGTGTGTAAATGTTGGGTGTCGGTAAATTTTTGTTTTAAATTAAAAAACCATGACGTAACCATAACATAACCATGATATACATGATATAATAGTACTCTTAGATTAGAATTTTACTAAAACATGTGCTATAATCTGCCACTTTTAAATTTCTCCAAAATTATTGCCGTGCAAGCGGTTCAATCTTGCATTAAATATTGCACGATTGCTCTTGCAAAACTGGTGTGTGATGAGTGAGTAACTTCAAATTCATTGAACCACACGCCAACCATCATGACCTTGTCAAGCCCATTTAATGGGTTTGAAATGCCATCATCAAAAGTCATCAAGTGGTTATGAATGCCTGATGAGTTGGATGATGTATACATAGGTTTTTCTTTCAACCCTTATCTGAGATGGTAATCCGATATGAGCGTTCACACCCCTGTAACTCCCCCACAAAATGCAACCAATGACTACTATTTGACCCGTCAAAATCAGATGGAGTCTAATGTCAGAAGCTACCCCAGAAAACTCCCCCTAGCCATCGCCAAAGCCCAAGGCTGTTGGGTAACCGATGTGGAGGGTAATGAGTATCTTGACTGTTTGGCAGGTGCTGGCACATTGGCATTAGGTCATAATCATCCTGCGACCATAAACGCCATCAAGGATGTGTTAGACAGCGGTTTGCCATTGCATACCCTTGATATCACCACGCCGATTAAAGATGCGTTTACCGAAAAACTGTTGTCATTTTTCCCCAAGGATTTTGTCTTGCAGTTTTGTGGCCCGACAGGGGCAGATGGTACAGAAGCTGCCATTAAACTTGCCAAAACTTATACAGGGCGTGATAATGTCATCGCATTTAGCGGTGGTTATCATGGCATGACACATGGTGCTCTTGCCATGACAGGCAACTTATCCGCCAAACAAAAAGTTGGCAATCTCATGGCAGGCGTGCAGTTTTTGCCTTATCCACATGAGTATCGTTGTCCATTGGGGCTAGGCGGTGAGGCTGGTGTGGATGCTTTGACTTATTATTTTGAAAACTTCATTGAAGATGTTGAAAGTGGCGTGGTCAAGCCTGCCGCTGTCATTTTAGAGGCCATCCAAGGCGAGGGTGGTGTCGTTCCTGCTCCCAAAAAATGGCTTCAAAAGGTGCGTGAAGTTACCGCCCGCCACGACATTGTGCTTATCTTAGATGAGGTACAAGCAGGATTTGCCCGCTCTGGTAAGATGTTCGCCTTTGAGCATGCTGAGATTATCCCTGATGTGGTCGTCATGTCAAAAGCGGTGGGCGGTGGTCTGCCCCTTGCCGTGCTTGCCATTAACAAAAAATTTGATGCATGGTCGCCAGCAGGACACACAGGCACATTCCGTGGCAATCAGCTTGCCATGGCAGCAGGCTATAATGTATTAACCCAAATCAGCCAAAACAATTTGGCAGACAATGCACGCATTCAAGGCGAGTTTTTGCGTACAGAACTCCAAAAAATCGCGAGCCAGTACCCTTGTATCGGTCATGTGCGTGGGTGTGGTCTGATGATGGGTATTGAGATTGTGGATGAACGCCAAGAAGCTGACCACATGGGTTCATATCCTGCCGACGGTGAGCTTGCCGCCGCCATCCAAAAAGCCTGTTTTGATAATAAACTGCTGTTGGAGCGTGGTGGTCGTGGCGGTACGGTCGTGCGTCTTTTGTGTCCGATTACCATTACTCGTGAAGAGTGTGAACAGGTCATTGAACGCTTTGGTAAAGCGGTAGAGCAAGCGGTCAAAGCGGTACGTGGGTGATTTGTCCTGTAAGACAAAAGGCGTTCAGAGATGTACGCCTTTTGTCTTTACTATTGTTTAAATTTTGGTTAAAATTGAGAAAAAATTAAAATTAAGGAAAATTTTATGACCAGTCCAAAATTCCCCGAATGTATCTATCTTGGTGAATTTCATTCACCAACTTACGGTAATCCGCCTGCTTATCTGCCTGCCATACAGGGTGGATTTTGCCTACATTATCAAACAGGTGAAGAGGTTTTTGCCAACCATCAAATAGAAAACACTGTTTTATGTTTGATAGAAGAGATGCCCGCCCAGTTGGTGAGGGTGCATATCATTGACTTTGCCAATCGCCCCAACTTTTTGCATTTGGCACAATTAAAACAGCACAACATTTGCCATTTTTATTTAAACGAACACGCTTCCACCCAAGCCTTTAATGAATTGGAAGCCACCATACAAACACGCTATCACACTTTATTTGATGGTAACGACAGTCATCTTGACCACTATAATGCCCGCAGTTTATGCCCAGAACCCTACCACATTTTAATCATCAATACCGACTATTTTCCCAATAACAGTCTATCTGCTAAACGCCTAAGCGATTTTATCAGTTCGGCATACAGTGCTGGTATCTATGTTATTGCTCTACACAATTGTGATAAAGCTATATAATCACACGAAAACAGCCTAAAAACTTTATTGGATATTTTGCCAAAAGTGCAAATTTTGGATAATTTTAGTCGTTTATCAGTTAGTGAAGATGCTTTGCCTATACAACAAATGGTACAGTTTGATTTTCGTTTTAGTCCTGCTGACATTAACCAAACTAAAATCATTCAAGCCCTATCTGCACAATTTACCAAGCAAGATAATGATGTTCAGGATTTTTTGCACATCAAAATTGGCACACAGCCAAACGGCTCGGACGCTTATTTATCGCTAGGGCGAGCCAGTATGAATTATGGTGCGATGTTGCTTGGTATACCAGACTCTGGCAAATCCACTTTGATGAACAACATCATTATGCAAATTGGCAAGTATTACCACGCAGGGCAAATTCGTCTGTATCTATTGGATTTTAAAGGGGTAGAATTTAACCAATTTAAAAATCACCCCAATGTAGAAAAAATCTTTTTAGAAGCCAATGCCCAAACTGTCGGCTTGTCTTTGTTAGAAAGTTTGCGAGATGATGTAGAAAAAAGACGGAAACTGTTTTTGTCCCAAAATATTAATGATATTTATGCTTATAACAAAAAAATCCCCAGAATCCATTACATTATGTTGTCATTATGATTGATGAATTTCATCGTCTATTTAAAGGCAATTTTACCCATCAAGAAAAGGTAAATGATGTCTTGGAAGAAATCGTTAGAGAATGGCGTGCATTTGGTTTTTCCTTATTTTTGTCTACACAGACTTTAAAAGATGTTAATTTTCGTGGCTCAGTCAAAGACCAAATCGGTCTTAGAATGACATATCGTGTTAATAGCGATATGGCATTGGGTTTTGATATTTTTGCTTCATACAACACCAAAACCATTTTGGGATTACAGCAATATCAAATCCTAATGCAAACAGGCGACAGCACCATTACTGCATTGGTAGATAAGCCAGTAGAGATTAACACCACATTGGAGCAAATTCGCCTAAGTCGCCCACTTCATTTGCAGGTGCAAGCACAGGTTATTCAAAGTGGGGAGGCAAATATCCAGACTGCCCAAATGCCACAAAAAACAGATGCCGACCAACCGATAGAGTCTATCAAAGTAGAAAATCCCAATGACAAGCATTTTGCACAGCTGGATAATGCGATTGCCAAAGCACAGCAAAAACTAGCGAAACTGAATGCTGATGACGATGATGATGTCCCAAATTGGTGTTAATGGAGAATGATGATGAGACAAAAATTTGACAGTTATGACGATTATCGTCAGGCAATTGATGGTGTGATAAATCGCTTGATAGGTGAGTTAGCTCGTGAACAGGAAGCTCGTGAACAGGAAGCTCGTGAACAGGAAAAATTACGAAGTGAATTATTAAAAATCATTGCTTGGGCGGATAAAAACAATATACCACAGGATAGGTTGCCAAGAGATACAGAAGAGTTATGCAATTTAGATACTTTGTATTTGAATAGTTTGGGACTTACCCACTTACCTGACAGCATTGGTAAGCTTAGTCAATTAACAAAGCTTTATGTTTACAATAACCAACTTACCCACTTACCTGATAGCATTGGTAAGCTTAGTCAATTAACAAGGCTTGATGTTAGCCTTAACAAACTCACCCACTTACCTGATAGCATTGGTAAGCTTAGTCAATTAACAAGGCTTGATGTTAGCCTTAACAAACTCACTCACTTACCTGACAGCATTGGTAAGCTTAGTCAATTAACAGAGCTTTATGTTAGCGATAACCAACTTACCCACCTACCTGATTGGATTGGTAAGCTTAGTCAATTAACAAAGCTTTATGTTTACAGTAACCAACTCACCCACCTACCTGACAGCATTGGCAACCTAACTAATTTAAGAGAATTAAAGATACATGATAATCCATTGGTTGTTAGATATAATCTTGATGGTGAGACTGTATATACCAATGACATTATTAATAAGATAAAGGCATTTGAATCAAAGAGGGAAGAAGAAGAAAATGCTAAAATCATCAACCGTATCAAACGCTTTTTCTCATAATCTTTGGAGTGTATAATGTCATTCAAAGATAAACTTTGGCGAATATATACAGGCGATTATAGTGATATTGGCTATCCGCTTGGAGAAAACTGGGCAAAGCAAGGTAAACCAAGAAATTCTTGGGGTTTTTCTTATGTATTTCATAAAAATTTTATTAACCAATTTTGGCAAGCCAACTATTCCAACCAAACCTTAAAAGATAGTTTTTATCGAGGTTATGACAATCAGCAACTTGCAAAAACCATTACCAACACCCAAAAATCCACCTCCCCCTTAATTCCACAAGGAGTAACGATGAGTAATTTAGAACGCTATGACCGCATTTTGGTCGGGTTACGGACCGCTAGGGATAATATCAAGCTCAATATCAGGCAATTAGGTGATACTTTGAGCGACTATTCAAATCAGATTGAAGCGATGAAAAGCTCTGGATTTTTGGAGGATTATGCCGATAAGCTCAAAGCCTATAATGGCTTAAAAATGCGTATTGACGGCTTGCAAAATTTTTTAACTCAAATCAATGCAAAGATTGGTGATATTGAAAATTCTATATTGGAACTGCGTGCAGATGCAAATAAAGAAGTGTAAGTTGAGTTTTATTCGAATAAATAGATTAGGAGTGTTTTATGGCAAATTTGGCAGATCAGTTAGGCTGGTGTATCACCAGTAAAGACCATTTAAAAAATCTTTCTGATGCAATCAGCATTTCACAAAGCAATCTTGAAAATATTATTTTAGCATTGCAACATACTGGTTTTTCTGAATATAATCAATGGTTATTGCCTTTGAAAGAGCAATTTGATAATGGGGCGACTGAAACACAAACTTTTATCAACAATCGCCATATCAAGTATTTGGACGATAGGGTTAAGTTTATCAGTAAAAAATTAGATGAGTTAAATTAAGGTGGTTTTGTGAGAGTGTGCTATTTGTGCTAAAAATCTTAAATGTGCATCAGTTAGATTCAAAGTTGAGTGATGTATGGTTAGAGATGGGCGGTTTTGCTATTGTGTGCTTACCTTGTGAGATGTTTGTGCTATAATAGAAAGATAATTCTTATTTTTAGAGAGATCTTCTCGATGACAACCCTATCCAAACACAAACAAGCCCTATTTTGCAATGACGATAAGTCCATCGCCGACTACGAAAGTGCAATGAATCAAGCCGTCCAAGCGGTAAAATCATGGCTACAAGATGATAAAATGTATACGGGTGGCAGTATCAGCCAATTGCGTTCACAGATTGCTTTTAACCCAACCAAAGACGGCTTAGGCATTGATGGGGCGTTAGAGCGTGCGATAAATCTGTTTTTAAACAACAGCCTAAAAGTACATCATCCGCATTCGCTTGCCCATTTGCATTGCCCAACCATGGTAATATCACAAATCGCCGAGATACTCATTAACGCCACCAACCAATCAATGGACTCATGGGACCAGTCGCCAGCAGGCTCGCTCATGGAGGTTTTGCTCATTGACTGGTTACGCCAAAAAGTGGGCTATGGGGCAGGGCAGGCAGGCGTGTTCACATCAGGCGGTACGCAGTCTAACCTGATGGGCGTGCTTTTGGCTCGTGATTGGTGTATTGCCAAACATTATACCGATAAAGACGGCAAACCGTGGTCGGTACAGCGTGATGGTATCCCCCCTGATGCCATGCAAAATGTCAAAGTACTGTGCTCCCAAAATGCCCATTTTAGCGTACAAAAAAACATGGCGATGATGGGCATGGGTTTTGCTTCGGTTGTAAGCGTCCCTGTCAATGACAACGCCCAAATGGATACCCAAGCCTTAGCCGATATCATGGCAGACTTGCACGCCAAGGGTAACATCGTGGCGTGTGTTGTGGCAACGGCAGGGACAACCGATGCAGGAGCGATTGATGATTTAAAAGGCATTGCCAAGCTGTGCGATGACTTTGGGGCGTGGCTACACGTGGATGCTGCATGGGGCGGGGCGTTATTACTGTCTAATGATTATCGTTCTATGCTGGACGGCATTGAATTGACCGATTCGGTGACACTGGATTTTCATAAGCACTATTTTCAAAGCATCTCTTGTGGGGCATTTTTGCTAAAAGATGAGACAAATTACCGCTTTATGCACTATGAGGCGGAGTATCTCAATTCTGCTTATGATGAAGAGCATGGCGTGCCAAATCTGGTCTCAAAATCCTTGCAGACCACTCGCCGATTTGATGCCTTAAAGCTGTGGCTGACGGTAGAGGCGTTAGGCGAGGAGTTATACGGCTCTATGATTGACCATGGGGTAAACTTAACAAAACAAGTGGCGGATTATATTCGTCATGCTGATGGGCTAGAATTGCTCGTTGAACCGCAGTTTGCATCTGTGCTGTTTCGTGTCGTGCCAAAGGGTTATCCTGATGAGTATTTGGACAGCCTAAACCAAAATGTGGCAGATGAGTTATTTGCCCGAGGGGAAGCGAACATTGGCGTAACTCGTGTCATTGACAGCCGTCAAGATGTGCAGTCGTTAAAGATGACGACACTTAGCCCCATCGCTACACTTGAAAATGTGCAAGCCCTGCTATCGCAAGTGCTGGCAGAAGCCGAGCGTATCAAAGATGATATTAAAAATGGTACTTATACACCGCCGATTGATTGATTTTTGATTGAATTAAACGACAAAAAACCGATTAAGTGAATTAATCGGTTTTTTTGTTTGGTTTTGGCTTATTTTACATCTTCATCCAACACTGTCTCTTCGGTTGATTTCCAGTTATAAGCACCGTAGAGAATCATTTGCATTTGGCGAGTGCAATGCAACAGCATGGCTTCTTTGGCTTGTTCTAAATCGCTATCAACAGGCTTGGCCTCTTCATCGTCTTCAAGCTCTGGGGCATAAGTCAAATCCAGCCAATCAATAATCCATGAAAAACTTAGGTTTACCCCAATCTCGGCAAGTAAATAACGGTCGCTGGCACTGACATGTTCAAATGATGGTTGTAATGCCAAATCTTCGCTCATGAGCTTGGCAAAGGTTTTTATTTGTTCACTGATGGCACGGCGAACCGCCTCCGAACCCCCAAAACGTTCAGAAGCGATGAACTGCCAATAACGTGGCTGAGTATCAACGGCCTTAAAAAACAGCTGAACGCTTTTGGCGATTTGGCGTTCAAAGGTGCGTTTTTTGCCAAATTGCATGTGTTCACGCAGTGTGGCCAAAGCATCACCGAGTTCATTTTCTACCAGTGACTTGCCAAGCTCTTCCATGTCATCAAAATGACGATAAAAAGCGGTCGGTACCACGCCCACCTCACGGGTAACCTGACGTAGGCTGATGGAGCTAAACCCTTGACCCATCATACATAGGTCAAGCACGGCATTGTAGAAGGCTTGACGGGTTTGGCGTTTTTTCTCTTCACGAGTTAGAATTTTGGCTTCTTTGGTTTGATCGGTTGTACTCATAAGGCACCTTGATAAATGATGGATAAAGATGGATAACATGCAAATAAAAATGACCAAAATCCCAAATGGCGTAGATTTTGGTGAATTGTTGTTCATTATGTATTATGTAGAAAAATTTTAAAAATTGCAAGGTTTTTGGCGTAAATGAATGTCAATAAGCCAAATCAGTAATTTTTAACGTCAGTGTATATTATAATACATTTATTATAACACATTTTTTTGATTAAAAAAGTGCGTCAGGACGCTGATGACCCCATCATGATGACTGTCAGCATGCAGTTTGGCAGTTGTGTGGGCAAGTTTGGCGATTTGTTCGTTAGGATTTGCCAGCACCGCCAAAGCATGACGAGCGATGTTATTGGCATTGGCGTCATCTTGGATAAGCTCTGGTACAACCGCCTGCCCTGTTTGGTTGTGGGATAGGATGTTGGGCAGGGCGACATGGGGGGTTTTGATGAGTCGTTTGGCGATGGCGTAGGTTAGGACATTGACTTTATATACCACGACCATGGGGCGGTGCAGTAGCAGAGCTTCTAGGGTTGCCGTGCCTGATGCTAAGATGGTAAGTTTGCAAGCGTTCATCACGTTTTGGGACAGTGAAAGTGTGGTTGGCAGTTTCATCGCTTGGTCATCTTTGGCGTGATGAATATTGCTGGCGATGTTGCTTGCGGTTTGGGTGAATATGATGTGGCATTTATCCAGCAGATGTACCGCTTGCTCTTTGATGAGCGATTTGACTAAATGGGCGTGTTCGTGGCTTATCACAGGCAGGATAAAACTGTGGTCTCCTGCTTGGTTTAGCTTATCCATCGCCCCTATCAGCATGGGTAAAATGGCGTTAATCTCACTGGTGCGAGAGCCTGCCATGATACAGATGGGGCGAGTGTTGCTCTTTTGCAGGTGAGCGAGTTCAGGAAATAGGGGAGTATAATCCCTTAAAAACTCATCATAAATCTTAGCATGCGACCGCTCATCAGGGCGTATCTTGTCAAGCAAGGGATGACCTACGCACACCGCAGGGTGTTGATGTTTGTCATATATTGCTGTCTCAAAGGGAAACAGGCACAGCACCAAATCAGTTGCCGACTTGATGCCAAAAATCCGACTCTCACGCCATGCCCACACACTGGGATTAACGTATTGCACACAAAAAACGGGCTTGATGATGGATTTTTGTTTTAAACTCTTAGCAAGGCGTAAATTAAAATCAGGAGCATCAATGCCTATAAAGATATCAATGCCAATGGACAAAAACTCATCCAAAATCTCTTTTTTGGCAAGCAGTAAATCAGGCAAATGCTTAACCACCTCACCGATGCCCATGACCGATAGGCGGTTCATGTCAATAAGAGAGTCAAGCCCTGCCTTGCTCATCATCTCACCGCCCACACCAATCCAGCGAACATTAGGGCAGATGGCATTCATCTTTGTCATAAAATCAGCCCCCAAGGCATCGCCCGATACCTCCCCTGCGACGATACCAATGGTTAAGGGCTTATCAGTGGGCAAGGCGGATAAGTCAAAAGAAGAGATGGTTTGAGTCATGGTGTTTGGGTTTTATGGTTGATTTTGGTTGATGTGGTAAATCTGTGTTATCACGTTTTTTAAAATGTAAAGTGTAAAATTTTAACATACAAATCACGTCAAAAGGGCGACCATCCTAACAAATTAACGTTGTAAATATTGTATTTTACCTGCCACACCGTCCCATTTTTCATGTTCAGGTAGGGCGTCTTTTTTCTCGGTGATGTTTGCCCATTCGTTGGCGAGTTCTTCGTTGATTTGGATGAACGCTTCTTGACCTGCTGGTACTTCATCTTCTGAAAAAATGGCGTTGGCAGGGCATTCAGGTTCACACAAAGCACAGTCAATACACTCATCAGGATTGATGACCAAGAAATTTGGCCCCTCATAAAAGCAATCCACAGGGCAGACCTCAACGCAGTCGGTGTATTTGCAAAGAATGCAGTTATCAGTTACTACAAATGTCATGGCGATACCTTAGTTGTGTTTGGTTGTGATAAAATGGTTTGGCTTGACGAGACTTTTTGGGCAGTTGTCCCCATGATGAGCTGATAAATGGTCATAAAAATAAGATTACCAAAATGTCCCATCAAAATAACACGACGACAAAATTGGTGTATATTTTATACTTTTTGGCAAATTTTCTCAAACCAAAGCAGGTGATTTATGAGACCAAAATACAAAATCTTTATTAAAAAATGCCAAAAAGTTGTAAATAGTAAAAGTGATTATTATTACAATGGCTAAAATGGGTGGTAAGTAAAGCAAATGGTAAAGTAGATAAACAGTAATGAGAATGGCGTTAATGCTTGTCATTTTTTGATGGATTTTGATGGCGGTTTTGTCAAAAAAGCAAGGAGAGACCTTGCTTTATGTTTTAAATCAATGTTTTAAACCAATGCTTTAATCAAATCGTTGTGTCTGTTCTGTCTTGTTTGTCTTGCTGAATGTCTTCTTGTTTAGACTGGCTCTGTTGTTGGGTTTGTTGTTGATTTTGCTGTTGCTGTGCTTCTTTGGCAATTTTGTGGCAACGTTCAATGTGGTCAAAGGCAATTCTGGTAAAAATCATATAACCTACCGTACCTGCGACGATTTGACCGCCTAGGGGGACATATTTGGCGACTTGTTTGCCAATCATACGACCGCCAAAGCCTTGTACAGTTTTATTAACAATACCACGAGTAGCAACCAATCCGCCCACACGAAGCACTTTTTCTTTGATATTTTTTTCACGAGCCAAAGCGGTGTCTTTGTCTTCTAGACCAAAACGTTCGGTGATTTGGGGTAAAAGTTTTCTTAGCATGCCAACATCAACCGCCACATCTAAAAAAGGAATGGGAACAATGGCAACGCCTGCTGAGACTTTGGCACGAGATTTGGCAAGTTCTTTGCATTCACGTTCTATCTTGTCTAGGTCAAGTCCACTGACATCCTTGACAACCAATGTGTCTGTACTAAGTTCGCTAAAATTCATGATAAGCTCCAAAATGTAATAAAAAAGACTGATAATAAAACAAATCATACCACAGCCTGTATGATTGCATTGTAATAAAGTTGCTAACAAAATGTATCAGTATGTAAATTTATATTCATGATTTGGGACAAGTTTTTGACTTTGGGCAAGTTTTGGCAAAACTGTGTTAAAAAACTGTGCTAAAATAACTGCAAAATGCAAAAGAAGATATATAGAGAGTAATTCATGAGTAGGCAAAACCGCCAAGATAATGACTTTTTAAATGACCACCCATTGCCCCTGTCCAAATCCACCCAAATGATAAGCACCCAAAAATTTGCCAATGCCAATCTGTCGCATCTGACCAATACCAGCGTACACAATTTTGAGTATAATTTTGATAAAGTGGGCAGGTTCACCCCCAAGCATTTGACGCTTGTTCCACGCCATCGTGGTGACGTTCCTGATGAGCTGACAGAGATGTTTGGTACGACGCTTGGGCGAGTACTTGTGGCACGGCAGGTTGACAGTGTTGATGAGATGGACATGTCTGCGGCAAAGCTATTACCAGCGAGTGATTTGCTGGGGATGGATGTTGGGGCAGAGATTATCAGCTGTGCCATTGACGATGGCAGACGCATTCTTGTTGTCGGTGATTTTGACTGCGATGGGGCAACATCAACGGCACTTATGGTGCGATGTTTGCGTGAGATGGGGGCAAATGTAGAGTTTTTGGTGCCTGACCGCTTTAAATTCGGTTATGGGCTAACCCCTGAAATCGTGGCACATGGTGCAGATGAATTTGACCCAAAACTTATCATTACGGTAGATAATGGCATATCTAGCCATGATGGGGTTGCCAAAGCCAAAGAATTGGGTATTGATGTTGTCATTACCGACCATCATTTGACAACAACGAGTTCACCTAAGGCAAGTGCGGTCATCAACCCCAATCAGCTTGGTTGTGAATTTGGCAGTAAGTCATTGGTGGGTGTGGGTGTGGCGTTTTATGTCATGGGGCGTGTCGCCAAAATCCGTCGTGATATGGGCAAATCAACCACGCAAATTACCAAATACCTTGACCTTGTGGCATTGGGAACGATGGCAGATGTTGGTCATCTTGACCAAAATAATCGCATTTTGGTGATACATGGACTAAATGCCATTCGCAAAGGGCAGTGCTGTGTGGGTATCTTGGCACTTTTAGAACAGGCAGGGCGAGAGGTGCATCAGATGACGGCGGATGATTTTGGATTTGCCATCGCTCCACGCATTAATGCTGCTGGACGTATGGATAACATGCAAACAGGGGTTCATTGCCTGCTGACGGATGATTTTGATGAAGCACACCGTCTGGCAGCAGAGTTAAACCGCCTAAATCACTCACGGCGTACCATAGAAACACAAATGCGTGATGAAGCCAGTAGCATCATCGATGAACTGCACTTCTATGATGAGTCAGAGGATAAGTCTACATGTGCCTCCAAAGCCATCTGTCTGTATCAAGATGGCTGGCATCAAGGGGTGATCGGTATCGTGGCAGGACGTATCAAAGAACAGTTGTATCGCCCAACCATCGTCTTTGCACCTGCTGATGGTGAAAAAGTGGGCGATGATGACCTAATCAAAGGCTCAGGGCGGTCCATTGCAGGCGTGCATATTCGTGATGTTATTGAGACGGTGGCAATGGCAAACCCTGGGCTGATTTTACACTTTGGTGGTCATGCCATGGCAGCAGGCTTGACCATTCACAAGCGGGATTTTGAACGGTTTGGGGTAGAATTTTTAAAAGTGGTGGATGACTTTGATGATGAGTTATTTAGCGAATTAAAATATACCGATGGCACGCTCATCCCTCCTGATTTTAGTTTGGCGTTCGTCCATGCCTTAAAAAATATCAGTGTATGGGGCAATGGTTTTTTACCTCCTACCTTTGATGGGGTCTTTGAGGTGATTAATTTTCGCATTTTAAAAGATAAGCATTTAAAACTAACCCTACAAGCTGATGGCGTACAGTATCCGATAGATGCCATTTGGTTTCATTATGATATGGAACAATGGGATTATCGTGCCAGTAGGGTACATATTTTATTTGCCTTAGATGTTAATGAATGGCAGGGAAATCAGAATTTGCAGCTTATCATCAAGGATTTGGCGGTGTGTGCAATTGATTAAAAATGATTAAAATAAATAATAAAGTGGGTATTTGGCATATTCTATATATTCATCGATATCATGACAAATACAATCTGACCAGCATCAAATTTATTTGCCCTTGGCATCTGCCCAAATGATTTTGTGTAATTGCAGCTGAAAACGCACAGGCAGACCGTCTGCCAAAATCCACTCAGCGAGCTCTACGGCTAAGTTTGGCACGTCTGATTTACGTTCATCAATGTTAAACATGGGTGAAAACCACACCACACCACACTTTTTGTCAAGTTGGTACTGGTGTAATACGTTTTTTGCCCATTCATAGTCAGCACGGTCGGCGATGACGATTTTGATTTGGTCGTGGCAGGTTAAATAATCCAAATTTTGCCATAAATTTTTGGCATTCTCACCCGATGATGGGCTTTTTAAATCCATGACCTTTGACACCGCCACAGGCACGTTCTTGACCGATAACGCTCCTGCTGTTTCTAGCGAAACCTCATAACCGTCATCAACTAATAGTCTCATCAAGGTGATGGCATTAGGCTGAGCAAGTGGCTCACCTCCTGTCAGACAAATGCGTTTGCAAGGGTATTTTTTGATGTACGCCAAAATTGCATCAAGACCCCAACGCTCCCCCCCTGTGAACGAATATGTGGTATCGCAATACACACAACGCAAAGGGCAACCTGTCAGACGAATAAAAATGGTTGGCATGCCCATCGTCAGAGCTTCGCCTTGTAGGGAATAAAAAATCTCCGTCAAACGCAAGCCTGCTGATGGGTCAGTGGTAGGGATGGAGATATTTCGTAAGAGGGGTGGGGAAATGGGATTTGACATGATATGTTTGATTTATAAAATCGTGTATTTTAACAAATTTTTTGGGGTTTTGGCAATGTGCTGCTTTTTGTCATGAATTCACCATAAAAAGTAGCCCCANNTGGGGCTACTTTTTATGGTGGTGTTTTGGTTCATTATCAGGTCAGGCAAGTTGAGCTACGCTGATTTTGTCTGATTTTTCGGTATATTCACTCATTTGGTCAAAGTTTAGGTAGTTATAAACTTCTGCCTCCATGGATTCTAGTTTGCCTGCATACCCCATATACTCTTCAACAGTTGGCAGTTTGCCCAGTACAGATGCCACAGAGGCAAGTTCAGCAGATGCCAGATAGACATTTGCTCCTTGACCTAAGCGGTTCGGGAAGTTACGGGTGGATGTTGAAACAGCGGTACAGTTGGGTGCGATGCGTGCTTGGTTGCCCATGCACAGTGAACAGCCGGGCATTTCGGTTCTTGCTCCTGCTTGGGCATAAGTGTTGTAATAACCCTCATCCATCAGTTGGCGTTCATCCATTTTGGTGGGTGGTGCAATCCACAAGCGAGTGGTTAAGCTGCCTGCTGGTACTTCTTGCAACAGCTTACCTGCGGCACGAAAATGCCCAATATTGGTCATGCACGAACCGATGAATACCTCATCAATCTTATCGCCTGCAACCTCTGAGAGCAGTTTGGCATCATCAGGGTCATTTGGACAGCATAGGATTGGCTCTTTGATGTCAGCAAGGTCAATCTCATATACTTTGGCGTATTCAGCATCAGCATCTGCTTTTAGCAGGCTTGGGTTGTCAAGCCATTTTTGCATATTTTCAGCACGGCGAGCCAGTGTACGAGCATCGCCATAACCTTCGGCAATCATCCATTTTAGCATGACGATGTTAGAGCGTAAGTATTCTGCCACTTTTTCTTCTGATACCGTGATGGCACAGCCTGCGGCAGAGCGTTCAGCAGAAGCGTCGGATAACTCAAACGCTTGTTCAACAGTCAAGTCGTTTTCCATCTCGGTCAAATCAATCTCTAAGATGCGACCAGAGAAGATATTTTTCTTGCCCTTTTTCTCAACCGTCAAATCACCCGCTTGGATGGCATAGTAAGGAATGGCATGAACCAAATCACGCAAAGTAATACCAGGCTGCATTTTGCCTTTGAATTTGACAAGTACAGACTCTGGCATGTCAAGTGGCATCACACCAGTGGCAGCAGCGAACGCTACAAGACCTGAACCTGCTGGAAATGAGATGCCAATAGGAAAGCGAGTATGACTGTCGCCACCGGTACCAACGGTGTCAGGCAACAACATGCGGTTTAGCCATGAGTGAATCACACCGTCCCCGGGGCGTAAGCTGACACCGCCACGGTTCATGATAAAATCAGGTAGGGTGTGATGCGTTACCACATCAATCGGCTTTGGATAAGCGGCGGTATGACAAAACGACTGCATGACAAGGTCAGATGAGAAGCCCAGACATGCCAAATCTTTGAGTTCATCACGGGTCATCGGACCTGTGGTGTCTTGTGAGCCTACGGTTGTCATTTTCGGTTCACAGTAGGTATCTGGGCGAATGCCTTGCCCCTCTGGCAAACCACAGGCACGACCCACCATTTTTTGGGCTAAGGTAAAGCCTTTGCCAGTATCGGCAGGTTGCTCTGGGGTACGAAATAGAGTGGATGGTTCAAGACCCAAGGACTCACGAGCCTTGCTTGTTAAGTTGCGACCGATGATAAGGTTAATGCGACCACCAGCACGCACCTCATCTAGCAGTACAGGGGTTTTTAGCTTAGATTTGGCAATTTGTGTGCCATCTTTAAAGGCGGCAACAGTTGCATTTTCGTGGTCAATTTTTAGGGTAATCTCATCACCCATGTTCATCTCGGTTACATCAATCTCAACAGGCAACGCCCCAGCGTCTTCCATGGTATTAAAGAAAATGGGGGCAATTTTACCGCCCAAACACACACCGCCATCTTTTTTGTTTGGAATGTGGGGAATCTCTTCACCAAAGAACCACAATACAGAGTTGGTTGCTGATTTACGGCTAGAACCTGTACCAACAACATCACCCACATAGGCAACAGGATGACCTCTGTCAAGCAGCTCTTGGATTTGGGTCAAAGGACCAACCTCGCCATTTTTTTCTGGATGAATGCCTTCACGCTTATTTTTTAGCATGGCGTTGGCATGTAGCGGAATGTCAGGGCGACTCCACGCATCTTGGGCAGGTGATAGGTCATCTGTGTTGGTCTCGCCAGTGACTTTAAATACGGTGATGGTCATCTCTTCTGGCACTTTGGGGCGATTTGTAAACCACTCGCCTTCTGCCCAAGATTCTAGTACGGCTTTGGCATTGGCATTGCCCGCTTTGGCTTTTTCTTCTACATCATGAAAAGCATCAAAGACCAAAAGGGTTTTTTTGAGTGCTTTGGCAGCCATCCCACCCAATTCATCATCATCAAGCAGTTCAACCAAAGGTGCAACATTATAGCCACCTAACATAGTACCTAATAGATATACCGCACGCTCTTTGCTCACAAGCGGAGAAGTGGCATCGCCTTTGACAATGGCGTTTAAAAAGGCGGCTTTGACATAAGCGGCTTGGTCAACCCCTGCTGGCACACGGTTTTCAAGTAAGTCTATCAAGTACTCTTCTTCACCTTGTGGAGGGTTTTTTAAGAGTTCAACCAAATCGGCGGTTTGGACATCGGTTAGTGGTTGTGGGGGTACGCCTAAGGCTTCACGCTCAGCGACGTGGGCTCTGTATTCGGTTAGCATTTGCGACATAACAATTCTCCATATGGTAGGTCATAAGTGCTTGATAATGATTTTCACTGTTGCAATAATTATCAAGTGCCTAGACATTGATTTAACAGGCATTATACCCAAATTTTTCCCCCTTATCATACCCTAAAATCTACCCAAATTCAAAAAATTCTCCGCCATAACCACTATTTATTTAAAAAATACCTCACATTTGTCAATGGCTAGGAGATGTTTGTTCTGATACTGATAAATTTTTAATACGCACATCTTGACTTTAAGAATAAAGACTTAACACACAAAAACCCCATCAATGATAAGGGTTTATGATGAAAACCTTGATCATGTGTCTTAATTTTATCATCGCTTTTTGTCTTAAAATAAGGTAAAATAGCCCAATTTATTTTCATATTGATAAAAATAGGCAAGCCATGACCGTCCAAACCTATACCCCAAGCCCAAAACCTACCCCCAAAAAAGCCGTACAAGGCGAAAAATTGCGTGGCTATGACAAAGTTGCTCGCATTCCCATCAAGGTCATTCCCACTGTTGAGACCCCCAAAAAGCCCGACTGGATTCGTGTTAAATTATCCAGTCCTGCCGAGGTGGAACGCATCAAAGGCACGCTTCGCAAACAAAAGCTCTACACCGTTTGCGAAGAAGCTGCCTGCCCTAATCTGCCCCAGTGTTTTGGGGACGGTACCGCCACTTTTATGATTATGGGTGATATTTGTACACGCCGTTGCCCTTTTTGTGAAGTGGCACACGGACGCCCAAACCCCCTTGATGTGGACGAGCCACGCCACACGGCTGAGACCATTTTGGGGCTTGGTTTAAAATATGCCGTCATCACAAGCGTGGACAGGGACGACCTAAAAGACGGCGGTGCTGGGCATTTTGTGGATGTCATTAACGAATCAAAAGCCCTTAGTCCAAATTGCTTGATTGAGATTTTGGTGCCTGACTTTCGGGGGCGTGAACAGGTTGCACTGGATTTATTAACCCAAACCGCCCCTGATGTTTTTAATCATAATATTGAGACCGTGCCACGCCTTTATAAGGCATTTCGCCCCGGTTCAGACTATGGGCATTCTTTGAGCTTATTAAAACAATACAAAGCACGCCGACCTGATGTCGCCACCAAATGTGGATTTATGGTTGGGCTTGGTGAGACCGAAGATGAGGTTTATGCCTTGCTTGACGACCTAAAAGCCCATGATGTGGACATCATCACCATTGGGCAATACCTTGCCCCCAGTAAAAACCACGCCCCTGTGGACAGATATGTACATCCTGATGAGTTCGCCCGTTATACCGAATATGGCAAAAAGCTGGGCTTTTTTAACATTTGGGCAAATCCGATGGTGCGTTCAAGCTACTTTGCCGACCGTCAGTATTATGGTGAAGATTGCCCGCCACCTGTGCGTAGCTCAAAAGTCCTTGCCGAAGAAAAATTGGCAAAGGCAGAGCGTGGCGAAAAAGTTGGGTGTTTTTGATTAACATAAAATTGGGGTTTAATGCCAATTTTTACCCATGCTTTAAAGATGAGATGGTAGCTTTTTTACAATTTTTGTCAAACAAATCATGTTATAAGTCAAAATAAGTCAAAAGCCAAAAACTCATCAATCACCAATTTAGTATTAACCAACATCACCATGACCCAAATTATCCTATCATCCAACCAAATCCACCGCCTACATCATGCGTTTTTTGTGCCGCAAGGTGAAATAAAAGCCACTTTACTTATCGTGCATGGCATGAGTGAGCATGGCGGTCGTTATGCTGATTTTGCAAGGTTTTTGGCGGATAATGGCGTACTTGTGGCAACTTATGACCAGCTTGGGCATGGGCAGACGGTCAAGGACAAATATGAGCTTGGTTTTTTTGACGAAAAACACCCCGTCCAAGCCCTGTGCAAAGATGTCATCATCATGGCGGATAAATTAAAAGACAAGGCACGCACGCTCACCTCCCGCCCAGTTTCCCATTATATCATGGGGCATTCTATGGGGTCATTCATTGTGCGAACGGTACTGACCCATCACGCCATTGCCTTTGATGGGGTTATTTTGATGGGAACAGGCAACAGCTTTGGACTGATTAACCGTGTTGCTCTAATGACACTTGGGGTGATGAATCATCTTAACCCAAAACGCCCCAATGTTCGCTTTGCCGCCTTGCTCAATCATCATCTACTTTCTCAAATCCGTTCACCCATCTGTGCCTCGCCCTTTGCATGGCTGACTGAGAACACTCAAAATGTCAAAAATTTTGAAAATGACCCTTTGTGTGGTTTTGCATTTACCAATAATGGTTTTGTTGCTTTGCAAGCTGTCATCAAAAAAGCCACATCGCCCACATGGTATGCCCACACACCCAAAGATTTTCGCATGTTGCTCGTAAGTGGCAAAGACGACCCTGTCGGACGTATGGGGCAGGAGATTGATGAGTTGCACGATGAATTAATCCATGCAGGGCAAAACGTGCAAGCATGTCTATACCCTAACATGAGACATGAACCGCTACATGAGATGGATAAGGGTAGAGTGTATCAGGACATCCTTTATTGGCTGACTTTGACAGACGACTTTGACAGACAACCATCTCGCCAAGAGTGATGAAACTTTTGGTAAAACCATGTTACAATAGCACACGATGACAATCATTTTTTCATTTATTTTACCCATGTTATTTTCATTCATTTAGGAAATTGTTATGTCTTTACAAAATATCATTGAAACCGCCTTTGACAACCGTGCCAATTTTGGGGCAAGCGACTGCCCATCAGACGTGCGTTCTGCGGTTGAAGAAGTGCTGGCAAGTCTAGATAATGGCTCTTTGCGTGTTGCCCAAAAAATTGATGGCGAGTGGGTTGTTCACCAATGGGTCAAAAAAGCGGTATTATTGTCCTTTAAAATCAATGACAACAAACCCATGAATACAGGTGAATTGGGTTTTTATGACAAAATAGACACCAAATTCAATGGCTGGACAGAAGAAGACTACAAAAATGCAGGCGTGCGTGTCGTTCCCCCTGCGGTGGCTCGTAAAGGCTCATTTATTGGCAAAAATGTGATTTTGATGCCAAGCTATGTCAATATCGGAGCGTTTGTGGACGAAGGCACGATGGTGGACACTTGGGCAACCGTTGGTTCATGTGCCCAAATTGGCAAAAATGTCCACCTATCAGGCGGTGTGGGTATTGGCGGTGTGCTTGAACCCTTACAAGCCAACCCTACCATCATCGAAGATAACTGTTTTATCGGTGCTCGCTCTGAGATTGTTGAGGGTGTCATTGTTGAGGAGGGCTCGGTCATCTCAATGGGTGTGTATATCGGTCAATCCACCAAAATCTACGACCGTGAAACAGGTGAAATCCACTACGGTCGTGTGCCAGCAGGTTCGGTTGTGGTGCCAGGCAATTTGCCAAGCCCCTGTGGAAAATATAGCCTATATGCCGCCATCATCGTCAAAAAGGTGGATGCTCAAACACGAGCCAAAACCAGCCTAAATGATTTATTACGCACCGAGTGAATTAGGGTATTACCATCATAAATATTGATAAAATGAACGATGGCGGTAGAAAAAGACTTTGTTAGCAAAGACAAATTTGATATAATAGGCAAGCAACTTTTTTATCATGAGAGCCTTATGACCACATTTACTGAACAAAAAAATGCCGTAACCCATATTGATGGTGCTTTACATGAAAATGCCAATCTGCGTATTGGGATTGCGGTAGGGCGATTCAATGGCTTTTTGGTTGAAAGTTTGGTAGAAGGGGCTTTGGATGCTCTGTTGCGTCATGGCGTGCTGGGTGAGAACATCACGGTTGTGCGTGTACCGGGGGCATTTGAGTTGCCCTTGACCACCAAACGTATGGCGGTCACGGGCAATTATGACGCCATTGTTGTGCTTGGGGCAATTATCCGTGGGGCGACACCGCATTTTGATATCGTGGCAAGCGAGTCCGCCAAAGGTTTAAGCCATGTGGCTTTGCATCATGACATTCCTGTCATTAATGGCATTTTGACCACCGAAAACATTGAACAAACCATTGAACGAGCTGGCACAAAAGCAGGCAATAAAGGTTATGAGGCTGCCATGACTGCCATTGAAATGGTCAGTGTCTTAAAGGCTCTTTAACCCAAAGTATTTATCCAGATTTCATCATAAAAATAGCATCATTATTGATGTCTTATTTTATTATTGATGTCTTATTTTACTGTTTGGATTTTTGATTTCCCCATTCCCATTAAAAGATGATTTTAATGTAGTATTATTTTAAGGCCGAATATGACCATCCCCAACCCCCAAAATAACCAATTTGACATCAACGAAACTGGCTATAAAACCAGCCATACCGCTGTACGCAAGGCTCGCCGTTTTGCTGTGCAGGGTCTTTATGAATGGCTGATGACCGATTACCGCTTTGCCAAACAAAGACGTGATTTGCTAGGGGGTAATGAGCCACATACCATCGCTGCCCGCACTCGTGCCGATAATGCCATGCATACCGTGCATTTGGGTTATTATCATGAACTGATGCGTGAAATTCCCACACAAGCAGGTGAGCTGATTGTAGAGATTGCTCGTTATCTTGATCGCAGTTTTGACAAATTAGATACCATTGAAAAAGCGATTTTGCTGATTGGGGCGTATGAGCTAAAACACAGTTTGCACATTCCCTATAAAGTCGTGCTTGATGAGGCCATGCAATTAAACACTCACTTTGGAGCGACCGATGCCCATAAGTTCATCAATGCCATTTTGGACAGATATGCCAAAGACATGCGAGAGGCAGAATATCGGGCTAATAAAGCTGAGAAAAAAGCCAAAAATGAGTGATTGGATTTCCTGCAAAACTCCAATTTATTGAGTTCAGATTTTTTACAAAAGCTCTATGCAATACAGACAATCTGATTATTGCCCATCAGTTTTGTAGGAGATTTATTAAAAGGGCGGATGATTCTGCCCTTTTTAAGCCATCAAATTACCATGAGCGAATTTTCCCTAATCCACACCCATTTTAAGCATCTAACCGCCCCCCACCAACATACCGTGTTGGGCATTGGTGATGATTGTGCCATCAGCAACATTCCGCCAAATAACCAGCTGGTCAGCTGTGTGGATACGCTCGTGGCAGGACGGCATTTTGTTCATGAGACCAGCCCCCACGCCATTGCCTATAAATCGGTGGCGGTCAATCTGTCTGACCTTGCCAGCATGGGAGCGATGCCCTATGCCATTTTGGTGGGCTTATCCTTACCAAAGTCCATGGCAAATGACGACTTTTGTCAGGCATTTGCAGAGGGTTTGGCGGCGGCTTGCACACCGTTTGGGGTAGAGCTGATTGGGGGCGACACCACAAGCTCACCCATATTAACGATTTCAGTAACGGCACTTGGATTTGTGCCACATGGGCAGGCAATCACACGCCAAGGGGCATGCGTGGGCGATGTGGTGTGTGTCAGTGGTACGGTGGGGCTGGCAAGCCTTGCTTTGCATGGGATTTTGGACGATTTAAATGGAGACGGGCACGCCAACCGACCACCAGAGAGCTTGCCTGAAAAATTACGCCAAGCCATGCAATACCCCGCCCCACAAGTGGCACTTGGCAAACGGCTCATCGGCTTTGCAAACAGCATGATAGACATCTCCGACGGTCTGGGGCAGGATTTGGGGCATATCTTAACCGCTTCAAATGTCGGTGCGGTGATTGAGCTTGATGCCATACCCAGCCATGCCTTACTTGATGCCTTGCCCCATGCCCAAAAATGGCAACATCAAATCAATGGGGGCGATGATTATCAGTTGTGCTTGACCATGCCTTCTGCTAAACTTGATTTATTCAAAACCCAAAATCCTGATATGCCAATTTATCCCATTGGGCAAATTGTAGCGGACAAAGGGCTAGTGTTTTTACACAATAAAAAAGAAGTGGATTTATTGGTAAAAGGGTGGGAGCATTTTTGATAAATGCTTGTTAATTAAAAAGGCGTTAATCATGAATAAATTTATTTTGGCAATCTTATTATCTCTTAACCTATTTAATATAAACGCTATCGCTCAAAATGCCCAAAAGGCGATGACAGATGCTCAAAAAAGTGCTTATGTTGACTTTCAGACCAATGCTGATATTATTCGTTTAAATCATTTGGTTTATTGGGGTAAATTGATTGATGAATATCGTCAAAAAATGGGATATTATCCTTTTGCTAATCAATCAAAACACCCCATTTATGTGGAGATTGCCACGCCATTACAGCAAAGTTTCTTTAACGGTAATAAACCGCCTGCACCTGCAACAATAAAATCCATGAAAGATTTCGTACAAGAGTTAGAAAAAGGCTTGGGGCGAACCATTGATGAATATTATGACCCACAATATGCCCCAGACGGCAAACCAAATTTTTATATTTATATGATAGACGGACAAGACTATCATTTGGCGGTACATAATTTTTCGCCGTTTTCTTTTGCTCGTCATATTGATGTTAATTATCATAAGGTGGAAATTTCTAATGTCAAAAATCGCACGCTTAATATCACAACTTTGCAAGAATTATTAAACAACAATGCCTTTAAAAAAGCAATGAATAAGCCGATTGATAAGATTGGATTTTTTAATCAGCGAGAACAAAAAAATTTGCACAGCACCAAAGAGTAACTTAAATGCAAAACCACAAACCTGACATTCGTCAAGCAAACCCTTGCCCGCCTTGTCCTGATACCGCCACGGCTTGGGAGAGGGCGATTTATTGGCTTGGGCTTGGGCTTGGCACAGGTTTGCCTAAAAAAGCCCCCGGCACTTGGGGGACAGTGGGCGGGCTTATGATTGCTTTACCCATGCTTTTGTTGGGATTTTGGGGATTTTTGGCGGTTGTGGTGGTTGGCTGTTTGGTTGGCAGTTATGTGTGTGGCAAAACCTCAAAGCTGATGGGCGTACACGATGACCCGCACATTGTCTTTGATGAATGGGTGGGCATGTGGATTTCGCTTTTGCCAAGTGTGTGGTTGCTTGCTCAAACACAAGATACAGCTGAAACTGGCTTAGAGTATTACCACCCAAGCACTGCGTTATTATTCATTGTCCCTTTTGTTTTATTTCGCTTTTTTGATATCATGAAGCCCCCTCCGATTAAATGGGTGGATAAAAATGTCTCTGGCGGATTTGGGATATTGATTGATGATGTGTTGGCAGGGGTGATGGCGGTGATGGTATTTGTGGTGGTTATGCTATTTTTAAAATAGGGGATGAATGACATCAATCATCATTGGCATTGATATGATGATTTGTAAATTTGTAAAAGAGTTTTTGGTAATCACCCCATAAAATGCCCTATTTATTGCCTTTGTCAACTCTGTATGTCAATTTATTGGCACAACAATTTATCATTTTAATTTGTTAATATCAGGAGATATCGTGTTAAACATCGTCATTTTGGCAGGTGGTAAAGGCACTCGCATGAAGTCTGCCAGACCCAAAGTATTGCAACTGTTGGCAGGTAAACCTTTATTGGCACACGTCTTGGCGGCTGCCAAACAAGTGAACAGCCAAAAGAACATTGTGGTTTATGGCTTTCTCGGTCAGCAGGTCAAGAGTGCATTTGCTCATGAGGATATTGAATGGGTGGAGCAGGCTGAACAACTGGGCACAGGTCATGCTGTTGCCATGACCTTGCCTGTGTTGCCAATAGATGGTAAAAGTCTGATTTTATCAGGCGATGTACCGTTAATTGGTGTGGATACTTTGCAAAAATTGGTAAAGAGCCAGAGCTCATTTGCCATGCTTACCATGGATTTGGAAAACCCATTTGGACTGGGGCGAATTATTCGCAAAAATAATCGGGTGATTGCCATCGTAGAAGAAAAAGACGCAACCGATGCTCAAAAAGAAATTAAGGAGATTAATAGTGGTGTCTATTGTATTTGCAATAAAATCTTACATAAATATTTAAATAACCTTAATAATAACAATGCCCAAGGTGAGTATTATCTCACTGATATTGTTAAAATGGCAGTTGATGATGGGATTGATATTGATACAGTGTCACCAGCTTTTGAATTTGAGATTGAAGGGGTCAATGACCGTATGCAACTTGCCAAATTAGAACGTGCCTGGCAGTATCATCAAGCCCAAATGCTGATGAAACAAGGTGTGCATATCATTGACCCAAGTCGTTTTGATTTGCGTGGCACGCTGACGGTGGGGCAAGATGTGCAAATTGATATTAATGTGGTTTTTGAGGGTGATTGTCAAATTGGTGATGATGTCCAAATCGGTGCAGGCTCGGTGATTAAAAATACAACCATTGCAAGTGGTACGGTGATTGAACCTTATAGTGTTTTTAATGATGCAGTGGTTGGTAAAAATAACCAAATTGGGCCTTTTGCCAGATTACGCCCAAAAACAGTAACGGCGGATGATGTGCATATTGGTAATTTTGTGGAGCTTAAAAACACACAAATGGCAACAGGAGCAAAGGCTAATCATTTGGCATATTTGGGCGACAGCACCATCGGAGAAAAAACCAATATCGGAGCAGGTACGATTACCGCCAATTATGATGGCGTGAATAAATTTAGGACAGTGATAGGCGATGAGGTGCGTGTCGGTTCAAATGCGGTACTGGTCGCCCCTGTTCATGTCGGTCATAAAGCAACCATCGGAGCAGGTTCGGTGATTACCAAAGATTGTGAAGATGATAAATTGGTAATCGCTCGTGGCAGGCAAGTTGTCATTGAAAATTGGGTCAGACCTGAAAAGCCCAAAAAAGTGCCAAAGTAACACAGCGAAACAAATACAACCGAACATGACCCATCAAAGCCATGTTCGGTTTTATTGCTCGCCAGTGGGTTTGTTCTTATTTTCAAAGATAATCTCATCGCCTGAACTCTCAGCAATGTCCTCGCCTAAGAGTTCATCACTAAGGGCTTTTTCTGCTTCTTGTGCCAAATGCTCTTTTTTTGCTTCATCTTGCATCTCTTCTATGGCAGCAGCTTCATTGTCATCGGTGATGCTGATGACTCTTTGTTCGCTTTTTTTGCTCTTGGCGATATTGGTATCATTCACCCAATTGATGGGCTCATCTCTTAGCTGATATTTCATAAAATCAATCCAAATGGGCATGGCAAGTGTACCACCAAAAGCACCAGAGCCGAGCGATGCTGGTTCATCATAGCCTAGCCAAACCACTGCCACATGATGACGCTGAATGCCAGCAAACCACACATCTTTGGCTTGGTTGGTTGTGCCAGTTTTGCCACCTAAGTCAGAGCGGAAATTGCCCTTTCTGCCAGTACCACTTGTCATCACACCTTTTAGCATGCCACTCATGTGATTGGTTGTACGTACCGATAGGATACGTGGGGCTTGCTCTGATATGCCATACTGGATGGCTTGTTTGGGGTTTAGACGGTCAAAGATGGGGGCGGCATCCAAAGTTGGGTATTTGTGATGATGGTCATTTTGGCGTGCTTCTAGCTCTTTTTTACCAGCATTGAGACGAGTGATCATCTCTTTGATGCGGTCAATATTCTTTGGTAAATCCTGTTCTTTTTTTCTGTCTTTGTTATTGGTTTTATCATCTGTATCTTGGGCTGATGTGTCGTTTTTTGTATGACCAAAACCGTCCAGTAGGCGAGTGTTTACTTTGCTTAGTTCTTTGTTAAAGCAGGAAGCACAGGCCTGGGCAGGGTTGGCCTGAAAGATGGTTTCATTATGAAAATTATAAATGCGTTCAATGATATAAGGCTGAATGCGATGACCACCGTTGGCAAAAGTGGCATAAGCGGTTGCCATTTGTAAGGGCGTGGCATCAGTTGCCCCCAGTGCCAATGCCAAAGATTGTGGCAGGCGATTTTTTTCTAATCCAAGATAAGATAACATCTCACGAGTAGGTTCAACACCTGCTTTTTGCATCATGCGAATGGAGGGCAGGTTTAGTGAGCGTGCTAAGGCATTGGAGATGGGGACGGCACCACCCACGCCACCGCCAGCGTTTTTGGGTCGCCAGTTGCCAATGATGATGGGGGCATTTGAGATTATGTCATTGGGGCTAAGTTTGGGGTTGTTTTCAAAAGCGGCGGCATAGACCAAAGGTTTGATGATAGAACCCGGTTGGCGATAACCCTGGGTGGCACGGTTGAATTTACTTTGGTTAAAATGAAAGCCACCAACCACTGCTTCTAAGGCACCATTTTGGGGATTGATTGCTACCAATGCCCCTTGGGTGCGTGGTGGCTGAGTTACATACCAGCTGTTACCTTGCTTACTTACTCTGATGATGTTGCCCACTTCAATGGCAGGTTTTAGCTCTTTGCGACTGCCAGCAACCAAATTGGTGCCAAAGCCACGACGTTTGCCCCCAACTTTGTTGTCAGCATAGTGCATGTTCATGATGACACGCACCGTCTCGCCTGATTGGAGTTTGGCTTGGATTTGACCACTTTTAACCGCCACAACTTTGGCAGGTAGCATGTCATCAAAACGCTCACCATCCCTAAACGTAAAGGGCTTAAAGTTTGCCAAATCACCTGTCAATGCTTCAACGCCACGATAAGTAGTATTGGCATAAGCATTGTGATGATAAGTGCCATTTAACACAGATTGCCTTGCTTTTAATTGGTCAGCACTGTCAATGGTCAGCTGCACTCGCCAACCGCTGTCCATGACCTGCCTGCCATAGCGTTCAACAAGGGCAGAACGTGCCATCTCAGCGATATAAGGCAAATTGACATCTAACCGTTCTTGGTACATGTTTAGTCCAATATCAGCGGCAAGTGCTTCATCATATTGTGCTTTGGTGATATAATTTTCGGCAAACATACGTCCAATAATCCAATTACGTCGCTCTAAGGCACGTTTAGGATTGATGACGGGGTTAAAATCGGATGGGGCTTTGGGTAGGCCTGCCAACATTGCCATCTCAGCTATGGTCAAATTATCCAAAGATTTGCTATAATAACGTTTGGCAGCAGCACGAATCCCATAAGCCCCTTGACCTAAGTAAATCTTATTGACATACAAGGTCATGATTTCTTGTTTATTGAGCTGGCTTTCTATTTTGCGTGCGATGAACAGTTCATTGAGTTTGCGTTCAAAGGTCTGCTCGGGGCTTAGAAAGTAGTTTTTGGCGACTTGTTGGGTGATGCTAGAACCGCCCGTTTGTCCATCCGTGGTTGATATCATCTCGGTAATGGCACGTCCAAGCCCCTTAACGCTAATGCCAGTATGTTCAAAAAAGGTATCATCTTCTGCTGCCAAAAACGCTTGAATCATCGTCTCAGGAATGTCTTCATATGCCACAGGCAATGAATATCTGTTGCCATATTGTCCGATGAGTTTGTTGTCTGCGGTATAGATTTGCAAGGGCATCTCTTGGGGCATGGTTTTTAATTCTTTGATGTTTGGTAAGCTCGGTTCTAGATACATTGCCATGCCATAAAAGCCAATTGGAAAAGTTAGCACCAAGATTAAAATCAGTGCAAAAATTGCCAAAATTAGATTTTTTAGGTAAGAAATCAGACGAACGGCAGAATTTTTTTGAGACATAGCGTTTTTAGGTGGTTAAAATTGTTGTCAAAATGTTGTATCATATTCTTTATGTAAAGAATGCGTTACAAAGCATGTTAATTTTGAAAAAATCATGTTAAAATTACCGCTAAGTATAGCAGATTTCCGACGAAACTGGTAAATAAAACTGTGAAGTTGGTATCTTGATATAAAACAGTAACGTGTTGTACTTTTAAAGGCCACTATTATAACTGAAACAATGCTGTTTTTGTTTTGTTCAGTTGGCATCAAAATATAATATAAGGATAAAGTCTGTGAGACTATCTTTTTCTCCTAAGGGTCGGCATCTTATCGGCTTAGATGTCAGTACCACTTCTGTGAAACTTGTTGAGCTGACAAAGCAACAAGCAAGACTTCATTTGAAGTCTTACGGCGTTGAGCCATTAGAGCCGGGTTGGGTTGTTGATAAAAATATTGTCAATAGCGAAGAAGTGGGTGAGGCCATCGCTCGTTTGGTGCGTCGCTCTGGTGCTGGTGCCAAAGATGCAGCAACGGCGGTATCAGGCTCAGCGGTCATCACCAAGGTTATTGACATGGAAGCAAACATGTCTGATGCTGACCGTGAAGCACAAATTAAGCTAGATGCAGAGCAGTACATTCCATATCCACTCTCAGAGGTGAATATGGATTTTGAAGTATTAGGACCATCCATAACCAACCCTGATTTGGTTCGGGTATTGCTTGCTGCTTCTCGTTCTGAGAATGTAGAACAACGTGTTGAAACGCTTTTGATGGGTGGATTGACAACCAAGGTAATGGACATTGAGTCTCATGCCATTGAGCGTGTCTTTGGTCTGATGGTGGATAATCTACCTAATGAGCCACAGGTGGTGGCACTCATTGACCTAGGACATAAGCAGTCTACGCTATATATCGCCAAAGATGGAGAATTCATCTATAACCGTGAACAAAGTTTTGGCGGGGCTCAGCTGACCGAAGAGATTCAAGCACGTTATAGCATTCCTTATCATGATGCTACCATCGGTAAGCATGAACATACTTTGCCTACTGATTATCATGAGGGTGTGCTGATGCCTTTTATGGAAAATATCGTCCAGCAAATCAGCCGTTCATTGCAGTTTTATTTTTCATCCAGCGAATATAACAATGTTGATCACATCATTTTATGTGGTGGCACCTCTACATTACCAGGTCTGGCACAGATGGTACAAGAACGTGTTGGAGGTATGGTGTCTGTGGCAAATCCTTTTGAGGGCATGTCTATTGATTCACGCATTGACACTGCCATGCTCCAAAAAGATGCACCAAGCCTGATGGCGGCATGTGGTTTGGCTTTAAGAGGGTTTGACTGATGGCACGTATTAACTTATTACCTTGGCGTAAAGAGCAGCGTGAACTTAGAAATAAAGAGTTTAATCTCTTGCTAATCGCTACCGCTGGACTTGCCATTTTGGCAACGATTTTGATTTTGTCTCTTTTGAGTAGGGAATTGACCAATCAACAAAATGCCAATCAACGTATCGAGGATGCTAATGCACAGCTTGATGTTGCTCTAAAATCTATTGAAGATTTGGATGCCCAACGTGAGCAGATGCTATCTCAGATGAAAGTCATTCAAGATTTGCAAGGTCGTCGCTCGGTGCCTGTGCGTGTGTGGGATAACATTGCTCGTGCGGTTCCAAAAGATACCATGTATTTGGTTAGCATAAAGCGTGAAGGCGATGTGATTACATTATCAGGTTTTGCTGCCAATCCCAACATTGTGGCAAATTTGGTACGTAACCTAAATGCCAGTGAATGGTTGGATGGTTCGGCGGTGGTGAGCATTAAGAGTAAAATTGAAGCTTATCAAAATACACCCTCTCAACAGGTGGCCAGTGCAGGCGTGCGTTCCATCTACCCTGAGGAGAGTTATGTAGAATTTGTGGTAACTACTAATATTCATTACCAAGACACCAAAGATGAACCTGATGATGCAACTGATGAAAACGTTACTCTGCCCCCCACTATTGTGGACGGTGAAGGCATGAGCAATCAAGAATTGCCCGAAGTACCAACCATTGGTATTGATAACGCCCCAGGTCAAACACCTTCAACCACAAGCGAGACAGCACCCACCCTTGAACCTGCTGATAGTGTGGCAGGGACAGACACAGCTGATACGCCTAACACCCAAAATGTACAACCTGCACCTACAAATGGCAGTACTCAGGTAGGAGGTCAATCATGAAATCACCTTTTAAAAAACCCAAATCAGCAACCGATGCGACCGCTACCCCAGAAGAGAGTACCAACAAAAAAATCAAACTGGGTAAAGCAAATACATCAAAGCCAAAAGGTTTGGGTAAGTCTAAAATAAAAATCAAAGGTAAAAAAGTAGGTGCTAAGCCTAAAAAGCCCGCTTTTGATTCCAAAAAATTCATGGCCGAGGTCAATTCCTTAAATGCTCAAAACTACGGCTCTGCACCAATGCCAGTTAAGATTTTTATCTTAGTGATGTTGGTGGCATTCATTTTAGCACTTGCTTGGTTTGTATTGGTCTCTAAAAAACTTGATGAAATTAAAGCAACAGAGGCGCAGCAATCGGTTTTATTAGAACAGTATAGAGAAAAAGAATCCAAAGCTCGCCATCTACAAACTTATGAAGAGCAGGTAGAACAAATGAAAATTGATTTTGCTGACCTGTTAGCGCAGTTGCCTACTGACACCCGTGTGCCTGAATTGGTAGATGGTATTAATATGGTAGGTAGTGGCAGTGGGGTTCGTTTCCAAGACATTTCAGTGCAAGGTGAGGTTGAACAAGAGTTTTTCATTGAACAGCCGATCCAGATTATCGGTTTGGGCGATTACCATCAGTTTGGTTCATTTGTCAGTGGTATTGCAGCACTGCCACGAATCATTACCATGCATGATTTTGAGATTAAAAATCCTCAGCCATCGCTTGATAGAATGCCTGAGTTACAATTAGTGTTGCAAACCAAAACTTACCGCTCCAAAGGTGTGGATGTAAATGCAACAACCGAAGGAGAGCAATGATGATAAACAATTCTTCTAAGGTCGGTGTCAGTTTGTTGCTGGCGTTCCTATGGATGACAGGTTGTACTGATCGCATCAGTGTTGCCGAGTCAGAAATGCAAGAAATTAGAAGTCAAGGTTCGCAAGCCATTGAACCGCCACCAGAGTTGCTCAAAATTGAAGATTTTACTTATGTTGCCAATGGCATATCAGACCCATTTGTGACACAAAGTTTGCGTAATCGCCAACAAAAAATTGAGCAGGCACCTTCGGTGAAGCCAGATGAGAATCGGACAAAAGAACCGCTTGAATCTTATGAATTGGCTGAGCTTATCTATCGTGGCAAAGTAACCGCTCCCAATGGACAGGAATTTGGATTGATACAAACACCAAATGGCATGGTTCATGATGTTCAAAAAAATAATTATTTGGGCAAAAACCATGGTCGTATCGCTGAGATTACAGCAACACAAATCAATCTCTTTGAGATTGTTAAAGATGTTGATGAGCAATACGTTGAAAAAACCACCTCGTTGGTGTCACCAAATTAATAGAGCCAACTAGATTTATTCTGAGGACAAAATAATGAATTTTTTAAACAAAAAATCCGCCTTTGCTTATTCTGCGTTGGCAATCAGTTTCATGTCGGTTCAGGCACATGCTTTGACCATCCAAGGTCTATCAGCCAGCCAAATCAGTGCTGATACGACACAAATTAAGATTGCTTTTGATGGTGAGCCTGTGTCTCCTGTTGCTTATCAGCAGGCAGGTGGCAAACAGCTCACCCTTGATTTTAATCAAGTAGACAGTGAGGGGATGCCAAGAAACATGCCAATTAATCGTGGTGTGGTCAATGAAATAACCGCATTAAACAACGGCTCAATGACACGTTTGGTGATTGATTTAAAAGAGCAAGCAAACTACACCAGTAGCATCGAGGATAATCACCTGCTTGTCAATGTCAAGCATGCCAATCAAAAAAACATTAATCAAGCATCATCAAGCTCATCTGTTGCCTTAGCATCTGATCAGCCGATGACGGTCAAAGTAAATCCACTGCTTGCACCAACCGCTGCATCATTGGCTGTCAATTATGATGGCGTTTCGTCAATTAATTATACAGGCAATACCAATAGTGCCAATGTTACCATCAATCTCACCAATGAAAACATTCCTGTGGATGTGCAACGTCAGGGCAATAAATTGGTCATTCGTACCACAGGTGCGACCATTCCACGCCATTTAATAAGACGCATCGCTGGTAATGACTTAGTGGCAGATATCAATGCGACCAACCAAGGTCAAAATGGTGTGATTAGTATCAACATGACCGATGATTTTGAGTATCAAGCGTATCAGTCAGGTTCAACCCTAAACATTTCAGTATTGCCACCTAAGCTTTTGCGTGAACCTACCCTGGAAGAGAAAGTGTATACTGGCGAACCTTTGTCTATGGAGTTCCAAGACGTCTCGGTGCGTACCGTTTTAGATGTGTTGGCAAAATTTGTGAATGATAATGCCAGTGACAGTCAGAGTTATTTAAATATTGTTGCCAATGACTCTGTGCAAGGCAGTATCACACTAAGACTCATTAATGTACCATGGGATCAAGCCTTGGATATCATCCTAAAAAGTAAAGGCTTAGGTCAGCGTAAAAATGGTAATGTGATTTTGATAGCTCCTGCCAGCGAGATTGCCGCTGAGGAAATCAAAGAGTTAGAAGATGCCAGAAGAGTGGATGAATTAGAACCCATTCGTCAAGAATACATTCGCCTAAATTATGCCAAAGCAGAGGATATCCATGAATTGATAGGCAGAGTGGGCAGTGCAAGTAGCACAATTGGTTCAGCTAACAATCACAATTCACTGCTTAGCCCACGTGGTAATGCCACCTTTGACGCTCGCACTAACACCATCATTATTAATGATACAGCACGAAGCATTAATAATGTACGCCAATTGATTGAAACCATTGATATTCCTGTCAAGCAGGTCATGATTGAAGCTCGCATTGTGAACGCGTCGGATTCGTTCTCCAAACAGCTGGGTGTTAAATGGGGTTTTAATAGAACTGGTAACAAATTTGACATTCGTGGCATGAATGGTTTGTCTTCTTCAAATACCGAATCACGCTTTGGTAACTTTGCTGTTGATTTGGGTGTTACAGCGACAAGCGGCATATCGCTGGGACTTTTAAACATTGATAACTATGCACTGGGCTTGGAGTTATCAGCGATGCAAGCGGATAATAAAGGGGAACTTATCTCTTCACCAAAGGTCTTAACAACCGACAAGCAAACGGCAAAAATATCATCTGGGATAGAGATTCCTTATCAAGAGGCAGCAGCCAGCGGTGCAACGAGCGTCAGTTTCAAACAAGCAGCCTTGGCTCTGTCTGCCACACCAAACATCACCCCAGAGGGTAAAATTGGTCTACAATTACAAATTACCAACTCTGCGGACTCTGGCGATAGGGTCTTGGGCGTGCCAATTCTTACCACAGATGAGATTAATACTAATGTTGTCTTGGAAGATGGTCAGACCGTGGTATTGGGTGGCGTCTTTAAAAATACCATTGGTAAGAATCAAAATAAAGTACCTTTCTTAGGCGATCTGCCAGGTGTGGGGCGTTTATTTAGAAATGATGTCAGACTAAATAATAAACAAGAACTGCTTATTTTTGTTACACCACGCATCGTCAATGATGGTATCAGTCGCTATTGATATTAATGATTTGGATGAAAAAGCAGACTCTTTGGTCTGCTTTTTTGTGTTCACAAAAAACCACTGGTCATCATTACCCAAACCTTGTATGATAAGGCATTTATGTTTAGTGATTTGATTATGAATGTAGAATCATCGGCGGTGATTGTAGAGGTTTTGGTTGAAAAACCCATTCATCACTATGCCCATCTATTGCCCCCCATCTTTTTGGTAGGGCCTATGGGGGCGGGCAAGACAACCATTGGTAAACTGCTCGCCAAGCATCTAAAACGCCCCTTTTTGGATGTGGATTGTTATATCAGCAAAAAGGCAGGAGCGGACATTCCTTGGATTTTTGCCAAAGAAGGAGAGTTGGGTTTTCGTGAGCGAGAAAGTCGTGCCATGAATGAACTGTCTGCCTTGTCAGACATCGTATTGGCAACAGGTGGTGGTGTGGTTGAGCGTGAATGCAATCGAGAATATCTAAAACGTGGATTGGTTATTTTTTTGGATGCGAGCGTGGACACCCAAATCCATCGCACCAAAAAAGACAAGAATCGCCCTTTGTTGCAAAATGACAATCCCAGAGCAGTTTTAGAAAACCTTTACCAAAGACGTGCCCCTTTATATCAAAAAGTGGCAGACATTACGGTTACCACAGGACATGTTTATCCCAAACAGATGATGAATGAGATATTAGACCTTTTGACTGCTTATGCCAAAAATCTTGAAAATCAGTCAAATGCAACATAATCGCTTTTTAAATGATTTATTTATTTTACCCATTTCTTATTTTACCGACCATTTTGAATAAATCCCCATGACACACATTGCCAGCACACTTAGCGTTCATACCCAAAGCCATGACTATCCCATTTTTATCGGTACCAGCTGTGCAGATGATATGGATTTGGCAAGTCCCATTTTGCCTTTTATCAAGGGCAAGCAAGTACTTATCGTTACTAATACCACAGTTGCTCCTTTGTATTTGGTGAATTTAACCAACCACTTGATGGCGGAGCATTTGACCGTGGCAAGTTGTATTTTGCCAGATGGTGAGCAATATAAAAACCAAGAATATATCAATATTATTTATGACATGCTGATGAAAAATCATTTCACCCGAGATTGTACGCTCATCGCCCTAGGTGGTGGAGTGATTGGTGACATGACAGGGTTTGCAGCGGCAAGCTTTATGCGTGGCGTGAACTTCATTCAAGTACCAACCACGCTACTGGCACAGGTGGACTCATCGGTAGGTGGCAAGACAGGCATTAATCATCCGCTTGGTAAAAACATGATTGGGGCATTTTGGCAGCCTGCTTGTGTGTTGGCAGACATGCGTACATTTGATACGTTGCCCAAAAGAGAATTTGCGGCAGGACTGGCAGAGGTGGTAAAATACGCTTTGATATTTGATAAAGATTTCTTAGATTGGCTTGAAACAAATGCCATCAAAATCAACGCCAGAGATGCCCAGATACTAAGTGACATGGTGTATCGTTGCTGTGATTATAAAGCACAAATCGTCGCCAGTGATGAGCGAGAATCAGGCGTGCGTGCCTTACTCAACTTTGGACATACCTTTGGACATGTCATTGAGACGCACATGGGTTATGGTAATTGGCTTCACGGAGAAGCAGTGGCGGTAGGTATGGTGCAGGCGATGCTGATGTCCTACAAATTGGGCTTTATTGGTTGGCATGAGATGAAACGAGTGATTGATTTATTGCAAATTTTTAATTTGCCAGTCAAACCGCCTTATATAGAATCATCTGTGGCATTAGATTTGATGGGGCATGACAAAAAAGTACAAGATGGCAATATCCGCCTTGTTTTGTTAAAAAAGCTCGGTCGGGCATTTGTAACCAAAGATTTTGATATAAAGACACTCATGCAAGTGCTAGATGGCACTGCTTATTAATTTTAGACGGCAGGGCTTATTGTGTGATAAAAATTCAACATGCCCACATAAAAAAGGCAATACCATGACCCAAAGTATGGCGATGATTCATAAAAAATCCAAAAAACAAGCATTGATTTGGCTTGTTATGGCAGGCATTATGTTGATATTGTGGTTTTTTATGTCACTCTTTGATGGCACACCAGTGACTGCCAAAGAACGCAAAAAGACCCAAGTGGTGGCAGAAGACTTTGCTTTACCCCTAACAATTGATCATTTAAATGAGTTGGCAAGGGAGGTGCCACCCATTGATTTTACAACAGTGGTGCAAGATTTGCGTAATTATCCTGCCGAATTTAAAGACAAAAAATTTTTTGAGAATAATAAAAAACGCTGGACGGTGCAAGTGATGGATGTGGCTCAAAATGAAATCATTACCGAATATCTCAAAAGGCGTAATGACCGTGAAAAATTTGCCTATTTTCGTTATTATAATACCAACAACGAACAGCGTTATATTCTCACCTATGGCATCATGGGCAGCACCCAAGAGGCACTGGGGACGATAAAAACGATAGATTTTGAACTGCCCAAAAGCATCATGCCCATGCCCGAACAGATGAGTCGTTATGTAAGCATGATAGATAATTATGAACGTCCAGAGATGCTTGTGAATGTTTCTAAGGAGGCACCACGTTTGGTAAAATTACAACCTACCGAAAAAGAAATTCCCGCCCAAGCACCAAAAGAAGAGATGAGCCAAAAAATACACGAGCCTAAGACCGTCAAAGAAGAACAGGTTGCTGATTTTGATGAAGAAGTCAAACCTAATGAACAGTCCAATACTAAGACCAGTGCCAAACCTACTGCCAAATCTAATACTAAGCCCAGTGCCAGACCTAATGAACAGCCCAATGAACAAATCAATCGTCTTAATGCCAATGAACAACTTAAAATGCCACCGACCATCACACCCAAAGAAATGCCAAAACAGCCCAAACCACAACAAACTCAGCCCAAATCTAAACCATCCGCCCAAGGTGTAAATATTGCTGATTTGACACCTGCCCCACCCATCTCTGGTATGAATACATCCGTGATACCAGGTGATGAATGATGGACATGCATGCAAATAATCACTGCCAAAGAATGAATGAGGGTATGCAATGAAAAATTTGAATGCTCAGATGGTATTGGAACAATTAAAAGCAGGTAATTTGCGTTATATTGAAAAAATCACAAATGCCAAAGAACATTACCAACCCCCGCCCATATTGGTAGAAGAGCAGTTACCATCAGCGATTATCTTAGGATGTTCGGATGCTCGTGTGCCTGTGGAGTTGATTTTTGATCAAAAATTGGGCGAAATGTTTGTGATCCGAGTGGCGGGTAATGTGGTTGCCCCAAGTCAGATCGGTTCGGTAGAGTTTGCTGCTGAAAAATTCGGTACCGAACTTGTTGTTGTGCTTGGACATAGCCACTGTGGCGCGGTAACAGCATGCGTGGAAACACTCATCAACCCTGAGCAGTATTATTCGCCCAATTTACAATCCATTGTTGACAGAATCCGCCCCAGTGTATACAATCTACATGAGATATTAACCGCAGATGGCAACGAGATAGATATGGATGAGTTTATTGACCGTGCTGTGCGTGCCAATGTAAGACTGTCGGTTAGCCAATTAAAATCAGGCTCACGCAGTTTGGAGGATATGGTCAATGGCGGACGATTGACCATTGTCGGTGCAGAGTATGATGTTGCCACTGGTAAAGTGAACTTTTTTGAATGATTTTATCAATAGGTTTATTAAAATCTACCGATGTGGCAAAATCTTGTTGCCTTATCCCAACTAAGTGTTTTATCGATTAAATGTCAATCAAATATCAACCTAAATGGAGAAATTAATGACTTTCATACCCCAGCCTGACCAAGCCTTGACCGCTGATGGCGTCAAAGACATTCCAACAGCATCTGAGAACTTTACTTTTAATCACACCATGCTACGTATCAAAGACCCTGCCAAATCACTAGAATTCTATACTGGCGTGCTTGGAATGACCCTATTACGCCACAGTCAGTTTCCTGATGCCGAATTTGACCTATATTTTTTGGCAAAATTGACCGCTGATGAGCGTGACAATCTGCCTGCTGCTGGTGATTTGACCGCTTATGTTTCTCGCCAACGTGGCATCTTAGAGCTGACACACAACTATGGCACTGAAAATGATGCCAATTTTAGCTATCATGACAGCAACAGCGACCCCAAAGGTTTTGGGCATATTTGCTTTGCTGTACCCAATTTGGCGGAGGCGGTGGCATGGTTTGATAAAAACAATGTCGTGTTCCAAAAACGCCCTGAGGATGGTAATATGAAAGACATTGCCTTTATTAAAGACCCAGATGGCTACTGGATAGAGATTATTGAGTTAAAAGGCTAAAACTTAAGCAAATGGCTAAAATCAAAAACACGCTTTTGGGCGTGTTTTTGGTTGTTGGTTATTAATTGTTTATAATCTTATCTACATGGTCAAAAAAGTACTTGCACCTAGATGGATGGTAGGGCAAGCCGATAGGTGTATTTATACTTTGTTAAATGATAAGTCTGATAGTATTTGATGATATCAGATAGCTTTTCAAAATTCATAGATTTAACCTGTTTTACGGTGCGACATTACACCGCAAAACAGAATAAGTTAAGCCATGCTAATTAAATCAGGGTTTTTGTCAAGCAATCTAATTAGGGTAATGGCTGGGCCTGTTGGTGTTCTAATGCCTTGTTCCCAATTTCTAAGCGTTTTAGGGCTAATATGTAACTTCTGGGCGAACTGGGTTTGTGATAGCCCTGTTTTTGCCCGAATGTCTTTGATGTTTGGGCGTTCATAGGTGAATGTACGACTTGGGGCAATTTCGCCCTTTGTAATGGCAATGGCTTCATTCATAGAAGCGACGATGTCATCAAATAGTTGCTTATCCATTTTTAAGCTCCTGTTTTAGTATGGTGATAAGGGTTTTAAAAACCGCTTTTTCAGCATTAGTAATATTATCTTTGACGGATTTTGGATAAACCGCAAACAGATAAATGCGACCAAATTCATCTGTATAATAATATAAGATTCTAACTCCGCTACTCTTGCCACTGTTACGACCAAAACGAATCTTTCTAAGTCCACCAGTACCTTGAATTAAATCCCCTTTTTGTGGGTCATTTAACAGCTCATTTTGAATCTTGCGATATTCATCATCATCAAATAATTCTTTAATGGCTTTTGTAAAAATACTGGTTTCAATAAAGGTCAATAACTGCATTTGTAGCTCCTAATTTGATGATATTATATAACCCATTGGGGTATAAGTCAAGAGCTATTTTCAGATTGGGTTTGGGTTGTATCAAAATCAGCATTATTGGTAAAGCTATTTGTTTTAGAGTGATAAACTTTGCCATTATTGATGTAATCTAGACATTCATTGATTGGTAATGTCATGCGGTTGCCATAAGAATTGTATGCGATGCAATCATTACCCATTTTCATAACACCCCTTACTTGTAACATGGGGTCTTGATGTCTGATGATGTAATCTTCTGGTAAATCCCTTTGGCATAAAAACAAGCGACGGTTGTGTAATTCATCTTGATGATGTTCATGGTTATTTTGAGTGATTGATTCACTTTGTGAACTGTTTTGATTATCGGTTGATAATGAAAATGTTGAATTGATGGCATCATCTTGCTGTGTTTTTTTGGTAGACTTTTGTTCTACGCCATAAATTTTAGAAAAAAAGTTATCATTAAAAAATAGCATTTTGACAGCAAAATAGCCAAATAAAATAACACCAAAAATAATAAAAAATAAGTTTTTGGGAATGCGTTTTTTGTGGGTGTGAATGGTTGCTGATTTATAGTACTTGTAAACGCTTTTATCATAATTAAAGCGTTCGGTGTGTTCGGCTAACTTTTTATTGCTTGGAGCATTTGAGGAATCAACACAATAAGCCCAATTAAAAATGGTCGCTGATGATAGACCCCACCCCCGATGTAAATGATGGTGCATGCCAACAACCGCCCTAAAATTGGGATGTAGCAATACAGGAAATTGAGTAATGCCAAAAATATCATGCCCTGTGTGACGGTGTATTTGCAGGGCATCACAAATCTCATTATCATAACGAGATTTTGTGTAGGGTTTTATTGTCTTTTGGATTGGATTGGCTTTGTGCCTTATGTGCCTTATCCAATGCGATAAGGTTGTCAATGTGGGCATTAAACAATTCTTTGGTGTTGGGAAGCTCAAAACACTTTGCATGTTTATAAGCGTGATGAATGCTTTTGTATGACAAAAGTTTGTCTAAGTGTTTGGCAGGGATGAAGAAGTCATCATCAGAGCCGTTTAGGGTTGCACAAACCTTGATATTATTGCCAACGCTTTTATAAATGCGTAGTTTTGAAGTCTTGTTTGACAGCTCAATAAGTGTTTCTTGATGGTCGTAGATTGAGAATAGATTTTTCATGTTGCCACTCCACATTGTGAGAATTTGCCAAGATTGGCGGTTAGGGGTATAATCTTATCTATATACCCAAAGGGGTTTAAACCCAAGGGGAATTTTTATGATTTCACAACTTTTTGATAATGCAACAAAAAAAGCAGGCAATCAAACAGCATTAGCCGAAATCTTAGGGCTAACACAGCAAAGATTATCAGCATTCAAAAACTACAAAACAGGGGATAAAAGAAAGCCCAACGATGAAACAATCATTAGGCTTGCGGAGTATATGGGACTAGATAAGGCAGATACTTTGTATCAAGCAAAATTAGAGTTAGAGCCTGAAAATGCACACCTTTGGGAGTTTCTAAATGGCGTGCCTGGCGGGAATTGAACCCACGACCTTTGGCTTCGGAGGCCAACACTCTATCCAACTGAGCTACAGGCACATTTTAATCCCATATTCTAGCAAAATTTTACCAAAATTACCATACTTTTTTAACATGCTAAAAAATATTGCTAATTTTTTACAAATTACATAAAAAACATGGCATTTTATCCTTGTTTTCCCTTATAATAGCAGGGGTAATTTTCCCAAACCCAGAATAACAAGATTATTCAAGGCTAAACGAGATAAGACAATGAAAAAAATTGTAACTTTATCTTTTGCCACATTGTTGGCAATTTTTGGCATGACGACAGGTCAAGCAAGTGAAGCACCTGCCAATGCAGAAGCGACCAACCAAGCTCAGGCAGAGACCGCAGTTGCAGAAGCATCACAAGCCCAAGCCAAAAAAGAACCCATTGTGCAGGACAGTGCTCAGGTCAAAAAGCTCATTGCCATGTATCCACAATTGGTGGCACGTATTGCCCCTGTGGGTAAAGTTTGCTTTGATGGTGAAGAGTGTGATATCAACATCACCGTACTGGCTCCTGCGGTAGAGGGTGTGGCTCGTCCAGGTGACCAACTTTATAAGGCAATCTGTGCCACTTGTCATGATGCAGGTTTGGTAGGAGCTCCCAAAATAGGTACCTCTGACTGGACAGCACGTATTGCCAAAGGTAAGACAACTTTGTATGACCATGCCATCAATGGCTTTAATGCCATGCCTGCCCGTGGTGGTGCAGACATCTCTGATGATGAAGTAAAAAATGCGGTTGATTATATCATCACTCAATCTCAATAATTTATCTAATGACACCAAATGGCTTAGGTGGGCAACCACTTAGGCGATTTGTCTTTGCTGTGTTTTGGTAATTTTTATATCATATTTTTATACCATATAAGATAACACCCATGCAAAACATGACTGACCAAACACACCCAGCCTAAACATAATTTTAAAAACCATGACCATGCCAGCTTTAACAATATCCAACCTTAAAAAAACCTATCCTAACGGCTTTACCGCCCTAAAAGGTGTGGATTTGACTGTGCCACAAGGTGAATTTTTTGCTTTGCTTGGTGCTAATGGGGCGGGTAAATCCACCATGATTGGTATTATTAGCTCATTATTTCCACAAACAGATGGTACGGTGCAGATTTTTGGTGTGGATTTGCACAAAAATCCAAGCCTTGCCAAATCCTATTTGGGCATTGTTCCCCAAGAATTTAATTTTAATCAATTTGAAAAATGTTTGGACATTCTCATCATTCAAGCAGGCTATTACGGCATAAAAAAGAAAGATGCTCTACCTCGGGCGCAATTTTTATTAAAAGAATTGGGGCTTTGGGATAAACAAGATGAAAAGGCTCGTTCGCTCTCTGGCGGTATGAAACGCCGTTTGATGATTGCTCGTGCCTTGATACACCGCCCCAAACTGCTCATATTAGATGAACCAACCGCAGGGGTAGATATTGAATTGCGTCGTTCTATGTGGGATTTTATTGAACACTTGAATAAAAATGAAGGCACTACCATTATTTTGACCACTCACTATTTAGAAGAAGCTGAACAGTTATGTAAATACATTGCCATATTAAATCATGGTGAGATTTTAATTAATACCGATATGAAATCACTACTTACGCAGTTATCGTTAGAAACTTTTGTATTTGATTTAAAAGATGAATTAAATAACACGCCAACCATCAATAATATCAGCCACATAACTTTATCGGATAATAAAACCCTAGAAATTACACTTAATAAAAACCAAAATCTAAATGATGTATTTCGCCAATTAAATGATTTTAATATCCAAATTGTTAGCATGAGAAATAAAAACAACCGCCTAGAAGAATTATTTATGGGAGTGGTAGACAATCACTCTCAAAATAGCAAATAAATGACGGAAAAAATATATTAATATTATTAAGGAAAATCATGAACAGTCAATTAGTCGCTTTTAACACCTTACTATTTAAAGAAATAAAACGCATTGTCCGTATTTGGCCTCAAACTTTATTGCCCCCTGTTATTACCATGACGTTATATTTTGTAATATTTGGACAAATGATAGGTTCTCGTATCGGAGAGATGGGAGGCGTGAGTTATATGCAATTTATCGTGCCTGGTCTTATCATGATGTCGGTCATTACCAACAGTTATTCTAATGTGGTTTCATCATTTTTTAGCACCAAATTTCATGGCAGTATTGATGAAATGTTGGTCTCGCCCATCTCCAAGCATGCCATATTATTGGGCTATGTGGGCGGTGGTGTGTTTCGTGGGCTTGCCATTGCGTTAATTGTGAGTATTGTGGCATTATTTTTTACCCAATTAACAATCAGTCATTTTCCGATCATGCTTATTACCATTATTGGCACATCTGTGTTGTTTTCATTGGGTGGATTTGTTAATGCAGTATTTGCCCATTCTTTTGATGATATTTCTATTGTGCCAAGTTTTATTTTAACGCCCTTAACTTATTTGGGCGGTGTATTTTATTCATTGGAGAATTTATCATCTTTTTGGCAAAATTTATCTTTACTAAACCCCATCGTATATATGGTCAATGCTTTTCGTTATGGCATATTGGGGCATTCTGATGTCAATGTTTGTTATTCGTTATTGGCAATTTTGGTATTTTGTGTATTGTTTTACGGTGTGGCGTATAAAATACTAAAAGATGGTAAAAGAATTCGAATCTCTTGATATTACTAATACATATTTTCATACAATGGCAGATAATCATGTGATGATAAATTGAATGATATTAAACATTCGTCAAATTTTAATAAAATGCCATCAATGGTAAATACTTCCACTGGATTGAGGTAAATATAATGAGTATTCATGGCGTATTAGGTGAGAGTACCACTTATTCAAAAACTTATGACCCTGCTATTTTATATCCCATATCTCGTCAAATCGGGCGAGATGAGATTTTAAAAGAGGTGAATTTTGATTTTAATGAATATGATGATGACTTAAAAAAAGGTGCTGATATTTGGCAAGCCTTTGAATTGTCGTGGCTAAACCCTATTGGTGTCTCACAAGTGGCAATGGCTCGCTTTATCATCCCTGCCAATTCACCAAATATTATAGAATCCAAATCATTAAAGTTGTATCTAAATAGCCTAAACTTTACCAAATTTCATCATATCAATGAATTAAAAAGCATTTTGCAAAAAGATTTATCCATTTGTGTGGGTGCTGATGTGGGTGTAGAGATTATTGAGATGGACAGTGATGAGCTGACCATTGCAAGACCGATGGGCATTTGTATTGATGAGGCGTTGCATGATTTTTCCGATGAGGTTATTTTAACCGATGATATTGATGATGGTTTTTTGAAAAATGCCAATAAAGGTGAATTAAAAACATATCAATTTTATAGCAATCTGTTACGTTCAAACTGCCCTGTAACCAATCAACCTGATTGGGGGACGGTGCAAATTGAAATAACAAGCGAGTATGAATTGGATTTTGGCGATGTATTAAAATACATTTTGTCATTTAGGCAACATAACGGTTTTCATGAGCAGTGCGTAGAGCGTATATTTGCTGACTTGATGATGTCTTTTCATCCAACCTCCTTAAAAGTGCTGGCAAATTATACCAGACGTGGAGGCATTGATATCAACCCTGTACGAGTTTTTCATGCCAATAGGGGGCAGATGCTAAGATTGATTCGTCAATAAAAGACAAACAAAAAAAGACAAACCGTCTGGTCTGCCTTTTTGGATATACCGCTGTCAACATATTAAAAATCAAAACTTTGCTAATAACTCATCCAGTTCTAACAACGCTTTATCATCACTGCCACGTTTGGCGTATTCGTATTTGCCATCAGTCAGGTTACGCTCTGAGACAACAATACGATGTGGAATGCCAATCAGCTCCAAATCAGCAAATTTAACACCCGCTCGCTCGTCTCTGTCATCTAGTAGAACGTTTACACCTTTTGATTTTAGGATTTTGTAAAGCTCATCTGCCTTAGCTTCGGCATTGCCATCTTTGGACTTCATGGGAACGACAGCCACATAAAAAGGTGCGATATTATCGGCAGGGTCTGGGGTGTTTGCCCATAGACAACCTTTGTCATCATGGTTTTGTTCTAGGCTTGCTGCGATGATACGGCTCACACCAATGCCATAACAGCCCATCATGAGTGTAACAGGCTTGCCCTCTTTGCCAAGTACAGTACAACCTAAGGCGTGTGAGTATTTGTTACCAAGCTGAAAAATGTGCCCAACCTCAATGCCACGCTTGATTTGTAGCACGCCTTTACCATCAGGGCTCGGGTCGCCGTTTACGACGTTGCGAATGTCTGCCACTTCTGTGTAGACAGCATCACGCTCCCAGTTCATGCCTGTGGTGTGTTTGTTGGCGATGTTTGCACCGCTGACAAAATCCGCCATGACCGAAGCACTTTTATCAACAATCACAGTCATGCCATATTGTGCTAAGTCCACACCGATATAGCCTTTGATGAGACCTGCCGTCTTTATCTCGTCCTCTGTTGCCATTTCTAGGGGTGCTTTGACTTGTGGTAACTTCTGTGCTTTTAACTCGTTTAGGGTATGGTCGCCACGAAGCACAAGAGCAACCAGCTTTGGCATGTCAGGGGCATCATCTGAGTGTGAGCCTTTGACGATGAGCGTTTTTACCGTACATGTCAGGTCTAAGCCCAAATACTCCGCCACTTCTTGACAGGTAGGCATATTTGGTGTGTCCACATTCGTACGTGGTTTGCTTGGGGCAGGGCGTGTGGTGATACAGACCGCTTCGGCAAGCTCTACATTGGCTGAATAATCCGACTCTGTGCTAAATGCAATGTCATCTTCACCGCTGTCGGCAAGCACATGAAATTCATGGCTGGCAAATCCTCCAATTGAGCCAGTATCAGCTTGTACCGCCCGAAAATCAAGCCCTAAACGAGTAAAAATACGTTCATAAGCATCATAGAAATCTTGATAAGTTTGGGCAAGACTGTCTTTGTCAATATGAAACGAATAAGCATCTTTCATGGTAAATTCACGAGCTCGCATCACGCCAAAACGTGGACGAATCTCATCACGGAATTTGGTTTGGATTTGATAGTACGTACAAGGCAGCTGTTTGTAGCTATTTAATTGGTTGCGAGTAATGTCGGTAATAACCTCTTCGTGGGTGGGGCCTAGCACAAAATCACGATTATGGCGGTCCTTAAAGCGAAGTAGCTCCGCCCCATAATCCTCCCAACGCCCACTCTCTTGCCACAGTTCGGCAGGTTGGACAACAGGCATGAGCAGTTCTTGGGCGTCTATACGTTCCATCTCTTCACGGACAATTTTTTCAACTCGTTTTAATACACGCAAGCCCATGGGCATCCACACATAAAGCCCTGAGGCAAGTTTGCGAATCAGTCCTGCCTTTATCATCAGCTGGGCGGAGATGACATCAGCATCGCTTGGGGTGTTACGAAGTGTGGCTAGGGTAAATTGGCTGGCTTTCATGATAATTCTCACTGATTGATATTTTAGGTTGTGTTTTGCACTTTAAAAGGATTGGCAAAGCAAATTAGCGTTACTTTGTTCATGTAGGAGCAGGGCATAAGTAGGGTGTTTTGGCATAACATTCATCCCATACGTCCAAATTTTATCACATCGCTAAAATGGTTTGGTAAAATGCCCCAAATTTCACATTTGGTAAAAACGTATTATATTAAAGTAAACTTTGGTAACTGTGCAAGTCTTTTTATTAAAATTTCACAAATTTTTCCCCATAAAATGTTATGATAACCAAAGACACCAACTCTTTAACCCTTATTTTACCCTTATTTTACTTTTTTATTCATCCATCCATACAGGGAGACACATGATTATGCCTACCCCAAAATCCAAAAAAACCAATAAATTCACCTTATTTTGTGTCGTGGCTGTCATGGCGATGATTGTGTTTTTGGCGATTTTTTGGACGCTAAAATTCACCGAGGAGCCCGCCGTATCTGCCATTAGCCGAGATGGTGTTGTTACTGAGATTCAAAAAATGGCTCGCTTAAATACCGTTGCTTTTAGCGTGGATACGGTCATCACTGCCCAAAAAGAGGGTAATTGGTACAAACTTTGGCAGGACGAACAAAAAGGGCTTTTTGTGGCAAAAGGACGTGTTTTGGCAGGCGTGGATTTAGAAAAAATTACGGCACAAAACGTGGTTGTTACCTTTGACCCTCAGACCGATCCCAAAGTCGCCCCGCACGCCAACATTACCGTAACCTTGCCCCCATCGCAGGTATTTGAAGTTTTTCTTGATGACATTCAGGTCTATGACTGGAAAACAGGGTTATTTGGTGTTGCTAATAATGACCCACAAATCCTAAATCAAGCCCAAATATCCGCCAAAACCGAGGTGCTAAAAAAAGCATGTCAAGGTGATATCATGACACTTGCTACCAATAATGCCACCCATCAAATCAAGGGCTTATTTGCCTTGACAGGGGCGACGGTAACCGTTAAGGGTGATGTGGGAGCATGCAGGGTATGAATGATTTGGCATGCCACATTGCTTAAAATGGGCGTGCTTGCCTTGTGGTTTATATCCATAATAATTTTATGGGTATAAAAATATTACCCAAAGGTAAAATATTCATACTGTTTGGTATAGCCGTAAACTAAATTATGTTATAAAATACGGTCAGCGAAAGTTTGCTGAATTTATCTTTATTGTTATCCGTTTATAAATGGCTTTTATATGTGCCTGATTTTGAGAAAATTATTGATTAAAATTAAGTTTTATTGATTAATGACAGTAACACATGACTAATGACATCGCTGTCTGTGTCATCATTATCAATGGAATCGCAGATTTTTCAATAATTATTCTTATTTGTATCGTGCAAACAACCTTACTTTAAAAGACTTCCTGTAAAACCTTAAATTCTTGAATAAAATTGCTCGTGGCAAATTTGAACATTCTGATGATTTGTCGCCATCTTTTGATGGTTTTGGGGTAAATGGAAAATCTGGTATTGTAGAAAGTCTCGCTTCTGATGAAGCTTCACCCTAACGCCTTGCCAAAATGCCATGCCAAATTTTTTAGCATGACATGAGATAATGGTATTTTATTGACCTTTAAAATTTTCTACTTGAATTTTTGGGGGTTATTTAAAATCAACAATTATCATTCATGGTCGTATTAATTAAATTTGATGTTGCAATGTTGATATTGGGATAATATAAAAGCATCAATCAAAGGTTGATTGATGTATGTTGTATTAATTGCAAGATTAAGCAAATATTTTCTTTATCAAAAATATCAAAATAATGGCGTTAGGTAATTTAATCAATAATCTCAAAGCAGTCGCTTTGGTTAGTTAAGAGTATATCATGACGAGTACTGATAGCAAAAATACGATGCGTATTGCCATGGTTGGTATCAGCCCTGCCGACCAAATTACTTTTAAGGGTTATCTGCGTGTTTTATTACGCTTGGATGTGGATTTGGATTGGGTATCTGCTCAGGTTGATGATGTGGATTTATATGTCATCAATCAAGATTTTAAACATTCTGCCAGCGTACAAAAACTCATTGATGCCCATCCACGCACCCCCATTTTATACCTTTGTCGTAATCTGGCAGGCGATGGTGGCATCACTGATGATTTGTTGGTATTGCCCCTAAAACAAATCAACAACCTAAATCAATGGCTGCACCAAAAAGTAAGTGTCTTAAAAGGATTGGCCTATCAGACGCCAAGCACATCTGAGACGCCCATTAAGACAGCCCAAACAGCCGAGTCTACTCAGACAGCACAACAAGCACAGCCTGCCACAGCAAAGATGAATGATTTGATAGAGTTGGTTAAAACGTTGCATACTCGCCCTAAGTCTTTATTTGAGCTGACCCAAGATGGTGAGGTGTTGGCTGTCATTGATGGGGCACGCCAGTTGGTGTGGCTAAAAAGTGCCAAAGTGGCAGATGTAACGGCGTGGCGACTGCGAGTGTATGGCGGGATGGCAGGTGAGTCTAAGCATGCCATAGACATGAATCAGTGGCTTTATCAGATTGCATGGGTAAATTCCGATAAGTTACTACCGCTTATCAATCCCCAAGCCCGTCACCAGTTGCGTTCGTGGGCAAAACCTGATAACAATGCCGACAGACGCATCATTTTGCGAACGATGGTTGCCTTAGAAGATACAGCACGCACGGTAGATGAGATTGTGGTACGTACAGGACTGAGCCGTCTTATTGTTCAAAAGGTGATTGCCTCACTGCTGTTCTCTCAGCATTTGACGGATAATAGTTACCAAAATATCAGTACCACCATTACGCCAGTACCGACCGTACCAGCACCGACCGCCCCAGTTGCCAAACCCATTCCCGCCAGTGAACCCAAACCTGAACCAAAAACCACCGAGCAACAAGAGAAGTTGGGTTTCTTATCACGTCTGCGTCGTAAGTTGGGATTATGATGATATCTTAATTTGCAATATCTGTATTTTTATCATACAATTATCGTCATTATTTGTATTTATTATTTAGGTAGTATTTATGCAGCGTCTAAAAATCGTATTTAGTGGTCCGATGGGTGCAGGTAAGACCCAAGCCATTTCTAGCCTCTCCGACATTCCTGTTGTCTCAACAGAGGTTATGAACACCGACCTTGACACCAACGCTAAGCTCTTGACCACGGTTGGTATGGATTACGGTGAGCTTACCGTTGATGGTGGGGCAAGTATTGGACTGTATGGCACCCCAGGTCAGGAGCGTTTTAAATTTATTTGGCCCATTTTATCGCAAGGTGCTTTGGGTGTGGTGATTTTGATTGACCATTCAGCGGCTGACCCTGTGGCGGATTTGACGCACTATTTAAAGATTTTTGATGACATTTATGATGGTCGTATCGTCCTTGGTGTTAGTCAGGTTGATAAAATGCCTGAGCGTGAGCTTTCTATTTATCGTGATTATTTGGCAGGTATTGGACGTAATTTACCGCTATTTCCTGTGGACATGCGTAAACGTGAAGATGTTTTATTACTCGTTGAGAGCATCATCGCCAGTTTAGAACAATCTGAATGATTGATGTCATAATACTGATACAAAAATAAACATATTGGAGTAATATCATGAGTCTTAGTCCTTTTAAATTGGATTCTAATCGCATCAAACCTGCCGAACAGTTCGTTACGCTCTCCAAAGAGACTTTGCATGAATTGTTACATTCTACCACGGGTGTGGATGGCGTGTTATTGGCATCAACTGATGGTTTTGAGGTGTCATCCATTTTTCAAAAAAACTATGATGGCAATAAACTCTCAGCGGTTGGTTCATCTATTTTGGCATTGGTACAAGCTTTGACTGCCGAAGCACAGTTGACAGGATGTCGTTCGGTGATTTTGGATGCTGAAAATGGTAAAATCATGATCAGTTCTGTGCCAAATGCCAACCAGCCCATGATTTTGATTGTGGTAACCAAACAGCAAGTACTGCTTGGGCAAATCATGCATGCCATGAATAAAGCAACCGCTCGCTTGGTAGAGCTTGACAGTCAGCACCATGGCAAATAAGTAACCGCTGACCAATCGACATCATTTTATCACAAAAAGCTGATTTTAGCCATATAGTGCTTGATGGATTAATGTTTGACTGACCTTAGTGCAAAAGCCAAAAAATAGGCAGGGCTGACCATGAGTATTGGGACTATTATCATCATCATTGCCATGCTTTTTGTGCTTGGTAATATCATGAGCTTAAAACCAAAGATGAGCGAGGTTCGCGTGGGTAATATGCGAATGGTTGCTCGTAAGATGGAGTTGCATCCTAAGCTGGTTGCCATGCCCGATTGGCTAAAAAATCACAGGCATGATGGATATGATGGACAGAGTACACAAGCCTTAGCCAGTCATGACATGATGGCTAAATATACCATCATCAATGATGACTGGCAACTGCCCGCCAAACGCTTGCTATGGACAGGGGGCGATTGGCAAAACGAAGATGGTGCGTCCATCAATTTAGAGATACCCCCCAGGTCGCTGTTACCCCATATTCAAGGACTGACCACCAAAGCCAATAGTATTAGCATCTACTGGCAAGATGAAAAATACGCCAAAAGTTTTGCCATCAAAGATGAACAGGTGATGACAATGATAGAGCAAGATTTGTTGGCACTAAAAGTATTTTTGCAAAATGTGCATCATGCCAACCCATAAAGATTGCTCCCATTTCATAACCATTTAAGCATAAAATTGTTAAAATATTTCATCTGGCTATTGACAAAACATCAAAGCCACCTTATAAAGTGAACACTTTCATATTATATATTATAAGAGAAATAGGCAACTCATGGCACTCCCTAAAAAACCCAACACACGCACCAAAAATACCATCAAAGCCACCAAAACCACCAAAAAAACAACCAAAACCGCCAAGAATGGCATGGCTGATGGCTCTGTATCAGGCAAAGCTAAGTCTTTGGTTATTGTTGAGTCGCCTGCCAAAGCCAAAACCATTAATAAATATCTGGGTTCAGATTATATCGTGCGTTCTAGCGTGGGTCATGTGCGTGATTTGCCTGTCTCAGGAGCGGGTAAGGTTAAAAAAGCCGATGAAATGGGACTGTCTCGTGAACAAAAGGCATACAATGCTTTGGTTCGCCGTATGGGGGTCAATCCTGAAAATGACTGGCAGGCTCATTATGAGATTTTGCCCAACAAAACCAAAGTCATCAAAGAGTTAAAGGCACTTGCCAAAGACGCTGATACCATTTATTTGGCAACAGACTTAGACCGTGAAGGAGAAGCGATTGCGTGGCACTTAAAAGAGGTCATTGGGGGGGCAGACAGCAAGTATCGCCGTGTGGTGTTCAATGAGATTACCAAATCTGCCATCACCGAAGCTTTTGAACACCCCATTCACCTAAATTATGACCGTGTCAATGCCCAGCAAGCACGTCGATTCTTAGACCGTGTGGTTGGTTTTATGGTGTCGCCGCTTTTATGGGCAAAGGTCGCTCGTGGCCTGTCAGCTGGGCGTGTGCAGTCGGTTGCAACTCGCCTTGTTGTGGAAAAAGAGTGTGAAATTCGTGCCTTTACCCCCACTGAATATTGGCAAATTCATGCTGACACTCTAAGTGATTCAAAGGAGGGTATTTACCTAGAAGCCATCCGTCAAGATGGTAAAGAGTTAAGCCTTGCCAATGAATATGAAGCGAAAGCGGTCGTTGATGTTTTAAACGCCAATCCCTTCATCGTCTGCCAACGTGAGCAAAAACCCACTCAATCCAAGCCGTCCGCCCCTTTTATCACATCCACCTTACAGCAATCAGCAAGCACACGTTTGGGCTTTAACGTCAAAAAAACAATGCTACTTGCCCAACGTCTGTATGAAGCAGGTCATATTACCTATATGCGTACTGACAGTACATTTTTAAGTGCAGATGCTTTATCAAGTGTGCGTACGTATATTGAATCTAATTATGGCAGTCAATATCTACCAAAAAACCCCAATGTCTATGGCAATAAACAAAATGCCCAAGAAGCCCATGAGGCCATTCGTCCGTCCGATGTATCGGTGCTGTCGGTTCATCTAAACGACATGGAACCAGACGCCCAAAGACTTTATGAGTTGATTTGGCGACAGTTTGTGGCATGCCAAATGCCTCCTGCCCGCTATCTGTCCATGACCTTGACTGTATCATCTGGCAATGTAGAATTAAAGGCAAAAGGGCGTGTCATGACCTTTGATGGCTACACCAAAGCCCAACCTCCTGCCAAAAGTGATGATGTGCTACTGCCTGATGTCAAAGTGGGCGAGAGTTTGATGGTAAACGAGATTATCCCAAGCCAGCATTTTACCAAACCGCCCGCTCGCTACACCGAAGCGAGTCTTGTAAAAGAGCTTGAAAAACGTGGCATTGGGCGACCATCTACTTACGCATCTATCATCTCCACCATTCAAGAGCGTGGCTATGTCCGCACCGAAAACAAACGCCTATTTGCCGAAAAAATGGGCGACATTGTAACCGACCGCTTGACAGGCAGTTTTCCTGACCTTATGGACTACACTTTTACCGCCAATTTGGAGGATAAACTTGACCATGTGGCAGAAGGGAATGTGGATTATAAGGCGGTGCTTGATGAGTTTTACGGTGATTTTAAGGGCAGATTAGAAACCGCCAAAGCCAAAGATGGCATGAAACCCAATGACCCCACAGACGTGCCTGACGTGCATTGCGATTTGTGCGGTCGCCCCATGCAGATTCGCACAGGTGGCACGGGCGTGTTTTTGGGTTGCACAGGCTATCACTTGCCACCAAAAGAGCGGTGTAAGGGAACAAAAAATCTCATGGCGGTAGAGGCTTTTGCCAATCAAACATCAGATAAATCAGACAATGAGTCGGATGAGATTTTGTCATTGCTTGAAAAGAAGCGTTGCCCTAAATGCCACACAGCGATGGATGGTTATATCGTGGATGGGGGATTAAAGTTGCACGTTTGTGGTAATAACCCTGATTGTGATGGCTATCTCTTAGAAAAAGGCGTGTTTGAAACCCACAAAGGCAATGACGCACCAACCATTGACTGCGACAAATGCGATGGGCAAATGGAGCTAAAAACGGGGCGATTTGGGGCGTATTTTGCTTGCCAAAAATGCGACAACACCCGCAAAGTCCAAAAAGACGGACAACCTGCACCGCCACGCATGACGCCCATTTTAATGCCACATTTACGTTCAGTACGGTTTGATGACCATTATATCTTGCGAGAAGGAGCGGCTGGGCTGTTTTTGGCAGCGAGCAAGTTCCCCAAAATCCGTGAAACTCGTCCACCCAAAGTGGCAGAATTACAAGCCATACAAGGCGAGCTTGACCCTAAATTTCATTATTTACTCTCTGCCCCTACAACCGACCCTGATGGTAATCCGACCATTTTAAGATGGTCTCGCAAAAATGCACAGCAATATGTCGGTTCAGAAAAAGACGGTAAGGCAACCAAATTTGCGTTGATGTGGCAAAATGGGGCTTGGGTGAGTGAGTGATATGAAAAAGTTGGCGGTACTCATTGATGCAGATAATACATCTCACAAGACCATAGGGCTTGTACTACAAGAGATTGCCAAATATGGCGTGCCAATCGTCAAGCGTGTCTATGGCGATTGGAGTGGCGAGATTAATGAAAACGGCAAGCCAACCAATCGCCTACACGTTTGGCGTGATGTTTCGCTATCGCATGCCATTACACCCATTCAGCAGTTTGCCTACACCAAAGGCAAAGATGCCACGGACATGATGCTTATCATCAATGCCATGGATTTGCTGTATGGCAATCAATTAGATGGCTTTTGTATTATATCAAGCGACAGCGATTTTACTCCGCTTGCCAGTCGTATTCGTGAAAGTGGCTTGACGGTTTATGGATTTGGCAAAACCCAAACACCAAGTGCTTTTATCAATGCGTGCGACAAATTTATTTATATAGAAAATCTAACTCAAAACTATGTGGAAAATGATACCAATGAAATACTTGATAATAAGGAAAATTCATCACTACTGATGAAAAAAAATAAAACAGCAGACAACGCAAATACACTGCCAAAAGACAGCACTAAACAATCGTCTAGTGATATTAATCAAAAACCAACAACCATGCCTAATCAACAAGTTGAGGTAGACGAGCCAACTTTGCAACTTATTTATAAATCCATCAAAGATGTTGCGGATGATGATGGTTGGGCAAATTTATCTACGCTAGGCAATCACTTGGCAACCATTAAGCCTGATTTTGACACAAGAACTTATGGGCGTGCCAAACTATCAGGATTACTGCAATCATTAGATTTATTTGAGATAAAATTAGAGGGTTCACAAAAATTTGTAAGGAAGAAACCCAGTATCAAAGTGTTAAAAATCATTCATGATACAATTATAGATTATCGTGGTTTAAATAAATGGGTGTTTATTAATCCATTAGCAGTTGAGATTGCCAAAAGAAATCCAGATTTTAATCCTAGAATTTTTGGTTATCGAAATATTCAAGAAATTATCAAAGCCATTGAGAGTAAATATTTTGAATTAAATGCAGATAAAACACAAATTAAACTGCTATCAATAAAAGAGAAATAATTGCAACAATATTACCTTGTATTTTATCCAATTTTTGCGTACAATGGTTAAGTTACTTTTAATCAATTTCCAGTTAATTTTTAATTTTCTTTTTTATTTTAACCACGCTTCTAAGGAGCTGTCATGAAAAAATTTGCATTAGTACTAACGGCTGTTACTCTTGCACTAACAGGCTGTAACAACGCCAAAACACTTAACCAAACTGCCACATCAGCGGTTGTTTTGCCAGATTATCAACCATTTTCCAAGGTTTTCTCGTGCGATAACGGCATGACCCCATCTTTATACTATCCCAATGACAACCAAGTTGAACTGACTTTGCAAGGTGCGACCACTACTCTAAATGCTGCAACGAGAGGGTCAGGCTCACGTTATGTGTCAGAGACTGGCATCTTCGGTCATGGTGGCGAATGGCATGAAAAAGGCGACATGGCAATATTTAGTTATCCAGGCGTACACGGCACAGCTGAGGTAAGCTGTACTGCACAATAAGGCACGCCCTAAGTTGTAAGATACCAATACAAAACACCGCTCGTTCGGTGTTTTGTTTTATCATTTGTTTTGTTTTATTATTGATGAATAACGCTTTTTAAATCAGGAAAAATCATGACAAAGCTATTGCGTTTGGTGAGTTTTTTGGAGGGGGTATCCTTCATCCTGCTTTTGGGGATTGCCATGCCTTTAAAGTACATGATGGACAAGCCATTTTTGGTGTCATATGCAGGTATGTTCCATGGGGCGATGTTTGTGTTGTTTATTGTGCTGCTACTTTTGGCGTGTCAGGTAAAGGGCTGGTCATTAAAAGTTTTTGTCATCGGACTTGTGGCTTCTGTTTTGCCATTTGTTCCATTTTGGTTTGAAAGATACATTCATAAGCTAGAACTGGCAGATGCCAAACTGCTGGATGCGACAGATGAGTGATGAGTAAAAAACCCTGATGAGATTCAGGGCTTACAAATGGCGGTGACGGAGAGATTCGAACTCTCGATACGCTATTAACGTATACACACTTTCCAGGCGTGCGCTTTCAACCACTCAGCCACGTCACCAATACCTAACAATTATAACAGGTTTTTTTAGTTTTGTCATCTTTTTTATTCGTTATTGGACAAGATTTAAGATGAAAAATGCCCATCGCCAACTTGTTAATTTTATCAAATTAAGATAGAATATTAACCATTTTGATTTAAGAGAAAACCTGTGCCTAGCTTGCCTGATTTTCTAAGCCATATTCTACAAGATAAAAATCCAGACATTCCCATGGCGACCGTTATTGCAGTGGCGGTACATGTCTTTGTGATTTTTGGGGTGAGTTTTAATGCAGATGTGTTGTCCAATGAGATGGCACAAGAAGTGGCGACGGTTTTAAGTGATAATAAAGAGAAAAATAAAGAAGCACGCTTTGTGGCAAATGCCAGTCAAGAGGGTGGCGGAGAGGTGCGTCAGCAGTTACGCCAAGAAACAACCATGATCAGTCCTGATGTCAGTGATGACATGGAGGAGACCCAAGACATTATTAACTTGCAAAAACAAAGCCGTCAAGAGGCCTACCAAGAAAATTATCTACGTACCACACTGTCTGTCCGCTATGTAAACAACCAAAATGACAACAATACCAAAAAAAATCAAAACGATTTGGAGTCCCAAGAAGAACGTATTCGTAAAAAAATTCGTACACTTGAAGCTCAACTGTCTCAAAAACAGCAAGTTTTTTCATCCAAATCCAACATTCACACGGTTAATAGCAATGCAACCACACATGGGGTTGCGGCAGGATATTTGGAAAATTTTCGTCGCCATGTTGAGCGTATCGCCAATCAATATTATCCCAATGAAGCACGTCGCAATAATATCATGGGCGATGTTCGTTTGATGGTGATTATCTCACCCGATGGTTATGTCAAAGCGATTCGTCTGCTTGAATCGTCAGGTTCTGCCATATTAGACGAAGCTGCCAAGCAATCGGTTCGTCAATCTGCTCCTTATGGTCATTTTGATGAAGAGATGGGTAAGCTTAGCGAGATTAGAATCATTCGTACATGGCGATATAGTGATAAAATTGAAGTAACCAATTAACACAATTTTGATAAACCCTAAATTATGACAAAACAAACCCCCGCTCCGATTCTTGACGAACTGAAAAATAGTGCCGAACAGTCCGCCGAACGCCTAGAAAGCACCGCATCAAAAACAGGCGAGATGGTGGCGGAGACTACCCGAGAGGTTGTTACGGGTACGACCAAAACCGTAGAGACCGCCAGTGATTATACCCTAGAATTGCTCGGTATTACGGTGGATACTCGCACGCTCATCGCCAACTCTGCTGAATTTGCCATCAAGGCCATGCTTGCCATCATCATATTTTATGTAGGTAAATGGATTGGTAAACGTATTGTCAATCTTGCCAAACATGCCATGGTACGTGGTTCAATAGATGCAACAGCAGTTAGCTTCTTGGGTAATCTGCTCTATGGGGTCATGTTGGCAGCGGTTACTTTGGCATCGCTAAACCAGCTTGGTATTAGCACCACCTCTTTTGTGGCGGTACTTGGTGCCATGACTGTCGCCATTGGTGTGTCCTTAAAAGATCAGGTATCAAACTTAGCGGCAGGTGTGCTGATTGTGGTATTTCACCCTTTTCGCCGTGGCGACTATGTGGAGATTGGAGGGCATACAGGCACTGTTCAAGAGATTACCTTGGTAAGCACTCGCATACGAACGCCCAATAACCATGAGGTCATCATCCCTAACGGCGACATCATGACATCAGCAAGCACCAACTATTCATCTTTACCTAACCGCCGTGTGGAGGTGGCTGTGGGTATCGGTTATGACAGCGATATCAAGACCGCACGCCATCTTATGATACAAGTTGCAGATGAGCATGAATTGGTATTAAAAGACCCCAAACCCATTGTGCGTGTAACGGAACTTGCTGACAGTTCGGTGAACCTTATCCTGTATCTGTGGACCGATAATGATAACTGGTGGGTGGTACACTGTGATCTGTTAGAACGCATCAAATATGTCTTTGATGAGGGGAATATCAACATTCCTTTTCCTGTTCGGACATTGCAGATTGATGGACTTGATGAGATGTTGATGACAGCCAAAGACATTGAACTTTCAAATAAGATGAAGTAGACAGTAACCAATCATTTTTATTTTGGCTCATTTAGGTCATTTATTGGTGGTAATGATTATTATGACAACGCCCAAATCCATTCTTTTTGTCTGCCTTGGTAATATTTGCCGTAGCCCATCTGCCCAAGCAGTTATGGAAAAACTTGCAAAAAATCAAGGACTTAGCATCCATTTTGACTCAGCAGGTACGGGCAATCATCATGTGGGCGAAAAGCCTGACCCACGTGCGATAGACGTTGGTAACATGCTTGGTTTTGACTTATCTTACCTTAGAGCAAGACAATTATCCATGCAAGATTTTTATGAATTTGACGTGATTTTTGCGATGGATAACAGTAATTTAACCAATATCAAAAAAGTCATGCCAAACGATGCTACCGCACAGGTGTTGCTTTTTGATGATTTTGCCAAACAAGAAGTTGCCGACCCTTATTATGGCGATTTGGGTGATTTTAGGATAATGTTTGGGCATATTAAACGTGTCAGCAAACAATGGCTAACACATTGGCAACATGGTCATCATCATGGCTGACATCATACCCAACCATGACCTATCGCACAACAACACCATGGCACTCTCTTGCACTGCTTGTCATGCGATGATTTTGGATGATGCCGATACGCTTGGTGATGACATTGCTGCTGCCATAGATTTTGCCAAATGCCATGAGTTGCCGTTATTTGTCCTATCCTATGGCAGTAATGTGATTTTGCCAAATGTACTCAATGCCCTTGTACTAATGCCCAAAATACAAGGCATTGAAGTTGTGCAAGAGACCAATGATGGCATCACTTTGCAAGTTGCTTGTGGAGAAAACTGGCATGACTTGATAAAAACATGTCTGAATAAAGGTTATTTTGGTCTTGAAAATCTGGCTCTAATCCCAGGGCTTGTAGGAGCGTGTCCTGTGCAAAATATCGGAGCATACGGCGTGCAAGTCTCTGATTTTATCACAAAAGTCATCGCTTATGATTTGACAGATGGACAAAGGTATGAATTTGATAACACCGCGTGTCAGTTTGGTTACCGTTACAGTTTCTTTAAGGCCAATGCAGGACGGTATTTGATTAGCCATGTCATTTTCACCCTTCACAAAGACCCAAAGGTCTTGACAAATTATGGTGATTTGGCAAGTTTGGCACAAGAATTTGCCAACAACAACAAACGAGACGCCCCCCATCCCATTGACGTATTTCATGCAGTCATTAGCATTCGTCAAAGTAAACTGCCAGACCCTGCTGTTTTGGCAAATTGTGGTTCATTTTTTCAAAATCCGATTGTTTCTATGAGTCAATTTACCATTTTAAAAGAACAATTTGCCAATTTGTCAGGTCATCTCATCACTGATGATTTGATAAAAATCCCCGCAGGCTGGCTCATTGAGCAGGCAGGATTAAAGGGTGGGGGTGTGGCACCAATTTTAACATATGATAAGCAAGCCCTTGTATTAACCAATCATGCTCCACACATTGCCACACAAGATGACATTCGCACGGCTCAGGAATTTATCGTGCGTGCCGTGCAGGACAAGTTTGGCATAACTTTGGTGCGTGAACCTGTGTGGGTGGTATGATGGGTGTGAGGCGAGAGCGTCTTTGGCAAGCGACAACAACCTTGACAATCGTCGGTGGACTGACTGCTTTATCGGTATTTACGCCCATTTTTGCCAACGTTGGGGTGTTTGTCCTTGATGTATTTAGCAAAACTACCCTAAGCGTAAATGATGATTCACCGACTGCCATCGTGTTATTGGGGGGTGGACTTATCAAAAAAGATGGTAAGATTGCTCTAAATCACTACACTCAAAGCCGTGCTGATACTGCCATTGGTATTCATGATGGCACCATGCCCATCATCACCAGTGGGGTAGAATCGCCGTGGCTTCAAGACTATATTGAAGAAAAACACCCCCAAGCGTTCATTATCAGCGATAACGCCAGCATGAATACTTGTGAGAATGCCATTTTTACCGCCAAACTGCTTGCTCATCATGAACTGGGTGAGAGCGTGTATTTGGTTACTGACCGTTATCATATGGCACGAGCAAGACGACAATTTGCACAGGCTGGCATTAGCACAATACCACAACCTGCACCGCTTACTATACCGCTTTCATGGGGCAACGGGCATAATAATTGGGTGCATTCACGGCGAACGATTTATGAAATGATGGCATTGGCACGAGACATTTTACGACCACAAAATAACTGTCGCATGGCAGATGAGATTAGTTTAGAAGAGATCAGTACACCCAGACGTGAACCAAAAATATTTTTTTAGAATTTCGCCCATTATTTTAAAAATATTTAAAAAATTCACAAAAAAAGGCTTGCATTATTTAAAAATTTAGCTATAATACGCACCCAAGGAAGCTTGGCAGAGCGGTTGAATGCACCGGTCTTGAAAACCGGCGTGGGTTCATAGCCCACCGAGAGTTCGAATCTCTCAGCTTCCGCCATTATTGAAAAACCGTCCTTTTGGGCGGTTTTTTTCTGACCAAAAATAAAAGGGAAAAAGACAAAAAAGAGTGTTCATAGGGGTAATTGATGCACGTTTTATGAGTGTTAGGTGTTGTTTGGGCGGACACTTATCTTTAAAACTAAAATTTAAATCTTTAAAATTCAAAATGTTGATACATTAAAACAAAAACTGTTAAAATCACTGATTTAACCTGTATCATCAGTCCAGCAAAAGCACACCATTTGGGGCAAAATCATTTATTTTTGGACTGTTTTGGGCTACAATAACTCAAATTCATCACATTTGTCATCATGTCTCTTATCCGCAAACGCAAACTCACCAAAAACCAAACCCGTCAAATCAAAAAAAACCAAGAAGCCATCACCGATGATGGTACTTTTGCCACAGGCGTGGTGGTGTCGCATTTTGGCAAGCAGTTAGACGTTCAAATCACCGTCCTGCCCCAAATCATGCCAAAAGCATCTTTAACGGTTGGGCAGATATGGCGGTGTCATGCTCGCACTAATCTGCCCATGTTAACCACAGGCGATGTGGTTAAATTTAGCCTTGATGATATCGCAGGCACAGGACGCATTGAACAGCTGCTGCCACGCACAACCCTAATCACACGACCTGACCGCTACCATAAGGTCAAGCCTGTTGCCAGTAATGTGGCAATTTTGGTGATTGTTTTTGCTCCCCTGCCTAAGCCTGCCACAGGATTGATTGACCGTTATATTTTGGTAGCACGATTGTCCAATATTAGACCCCTGTTGGTACTAAATAAGGCAGATTTGTTAGATGAGCATCCAGAAGTGGTGCAGATTTATCAAGAATATCAATCACTTGGGCGAAGATACGGTTTTGATGTCATTCAAAGCTCTGGTGTGGACATGATGGGGCTGGATACATTAAAATCACACATTGAAGGCAGGCTTGCCATCTTTGCAGGGCAGTCAGGTGTGGGTAAGTCTAGCCTGATAAACCACATCTTGCCCCATGCCAAGCAGTCCACGAACATCATATCGGTAGGTTCGCAGTTGGGTCAGCACACCACGACAACCAGTCGCTTGCTTGCTTATGATATGGGTGATTTGACAAAGGGCGGAATCATTGATACGCCCGGCATTCGTGAATATGGCATTTGGCACTTATCGGCAGATGACATTTTAAAGGGATTTGATGAACTCAATGACTTGCATGGTGCATGTCAGTTTCGAGATTGTAGCCACGCCCCCAATGCCAAAGGCTGTGCATTTTGGCAGGCGGTGGCGGATGGGGTGGTATTGTCTTGGCGTGTTGAGAATTTTAATGAGATGGTAGCAGAAGCCAAGCAGGGACAAGCGTGATAAAATAACCAAAATGAGTGCAATTATGACAAATAACAGGTATAATATCAGTTTTTAAAATTTTGGAGCAACCATGGAACGTTGGTTTGAGTTTATGGGCAATCACCCGTTTTTATTCGGACTGCTCTTTGTCTTTGCTATCATGTTTTTTAGTATTGAGAATAAACGCAGCGGTAAGAAAATTTCCCCCCAAGCGTTGGGATTGTTGGTTAATAATGACAATGCGACGTTGATTGACATTCGTCCTGCCAATAAATTTGCCACAGGGCATATCGCAGGTTCTCGCAACATTGCCTTTACTGAGCTTAAAAACCATCTGCCAGAGTTACAAGCGATGACCAATCCCATCGTCTTTATTTGTGATATTGGCATGCAGGCGGGCATGGCGGTGCAACTGGTCGGCAAACCCAATGCCATGCGACTAGAAGGAGGCATTGCTAATTATCAAGCACAAGGCTTACCTTTGGTTGGTGTAAAAACGGCAAAAAAATAACCTTGTAGCACCTCTCAAACCGCTCTTGAAATATTCAAACTCACCATTATATAAGAGCGGTACATAATATTTTATAACATTTCACAACATGTAGGATGATTATGCAACCTGTAACCATTTATGTTAAACAAACCTGCCCCTATTGTATCAGTGCCAAGCGACTGTTAGAGCATAAAGGTGTGGTGTATACTGAATTTGATGTAACCAAGATGAACCAAACAGAGCTTGAAGAGGTTGCTGTTAAGACCAATCATCATCGCACTGTGCCAAAGATTTTCATCGGCGACACTTTTATCGGTGGTTTTGATGACCTTAACAGATTAGACAAAGAAGGCAGACTTGACAAAATGTTAAGTATTGATTAATAATAATGTTAATTTTTGATTGATAATAGAGACATTGTATGTTTCAAACTGATGAGGTTGTGATGACTTTATCAATGGTTTTTTGATTTGGGTGAGTGTGTTTATCATTTGAGTCAAAAGTATTTTAAGTTAAAAGGAGGCTATCATGGCTGACGAACAAACCGCCCCACAATTGGGTTTAGAGCGTATTTATGTCAAGGACATCTCATTGGAGGTGCCAAGTGCTGAGGTGTTTACCAAAGAGTGGCAACCTGAGTTGGACATTGGTTTGACTACGACCAGTTCTGATTTAGATGAAGACCACAAAGAGGTGATATTGACTGTGAGCGTTACTGCCAAAAATGCAGATAGCACCGCATTCATCGCTGAGGTACAACAAGCAGGGATTTTCTTGCTACGTAATATCCCAGAGGCGGACATGCCACACCTATTGAATGCTTATTGCCCCAATGTGCTGTTCCCTTATGCTCGTGAGGTCATCAGTGACATCATCGCACGTGGCAGTTTCCCACAGCTTTTACTTGCTCCTGTCAATTTTGATCAAGCATTTTTACAAAGCCAAGCCCAAGCTGATGGTAATGCCTAATTGTTAGATGAAGTTTTGATTTATAAATGTCCGTCAAGTCTCATTCGTTCATGATGTTTGATGGATAACAAAAACCCCAAAAGTCATGCTTTTGGGGTTTTTGGCGTGATAAATCTGAAAAATCAGGCAACAACCTCTATCGCACCGTGGTCATCACAATGGTCGCCATGCTGATGGTGCAAACGTCCATCCACGACATAACAAATGTGGTCGCCATGTGGTATGGCGTCATGTCCACAGCCTTCGCCATGAACGTGGTCGTGGCAGTGATGAGCTTGGTTGCACTCATCAGGATTTTGCTGATTGATTTCTAGCACGTGTTCATCAACATGGTCGCCATGCTGATGGTGCAAATGTCCATCATGCAGATAATCCACATGGTCGTCATGAACAATGGCAGTATGTCCACAGCCTTCGCCATGAACGTGGTCGTGGTTGGGGTGAATGGTGCAAGTCATGATATGCTCCTTAGATGATATTAATAAAGGATTGATGATGATTAACATGAACATTCTAAGCACATCATGACATAAAGTAAAGGTTATAGAATTTCAAAACGGCAGGTTTTTGGGGTTTTTATAATAATTATTCATGGTTTTTTATTTTTATAAATAAACTATTATAGTTCTGGCAGTTCATCATCAGCTTTTGCAAGGTGTTTTAAGATTTTGATGTACTCATCTTTTTGGTTTAATAATTCATCTTTATGGGCGATGATTAGTCTTAACTTTTCTATGTCGTTGTGCAACTGATGAATCTGTTCTTGTAGTTTTTCGTTGTTGTTATAATAATTGTTATTGCCGTGATAATTCTCACCGATTTGATAAACCACGCTTTTGCTGTCAAGTTTTAACAGTTCAAATAATTTAACACCAAATAGGCTTGCAATTTCATCTAAGCGTTCTAGGCTAGGCGTACTTTTTCCTGTCTCTATCTTAGCATAACCATTGCGGGTTAGCCCCAATTTTTCTGCCATTTGTTCTTGTGTCCAGTTACGCTCTTCACGAAGTTCACGAATGGTGTCAAAATCAATCATAAAAAACCTATTTTTAATAAAAGACTACTGTCAGTTGGCAGATGTAGAGTGTGGGTTGGTTCAACTTTTGGGTAAATTATTGTAACATATCAGAAATTTTTTGGCAAATTAAATTCCATTAAAATGAATGATATATCCCAAGTCATCTCACTGCTAAAAAGGCATACAAAGATCATTGGCAATCAGTTTATTATCTCTGGCTACCAACATCAATCCATCTGGTCTTCTGGTGTATTAGAGGAAGTCTCTTATCTGCTTTTGATTGCTTATGTCAATCTGATGCAAAGTGACGGTATGGATACTCATAAACGAGTATTGATTGATAAAGTGGTTGATGAATGGGCAGGGATAATAACTGGTATTTTAAATCATCAAAATACACCACAAAATAAAATGATGATTAAGCAAAGATTAAATGAAAAATCCATCAAATATACACCCATTATTGATCAAATGCTTGGCGAGCGATTAGATAATAATCCTGATGACGAAGTATTTTATTTTTGATGGGTTGTGCTGATATTTGACATATAAAACAGCTCAAACATCGCATTTGGCACATGGTCATTTAAAGTTTAAGGTGGTTAATTAAAGACAATGGATAGGTTTTTTTCTTTGTGTTTATTGTGGTGGCAGTTGGTTATCTATGGACGGATAACCATAATCGCAAGCAGAAACAACAATTTATACAAACAATTTATCAATGTGAAATTAAGACAAAAAGTCAACCAAAAGATGATGGTAGCATTTGTTTGGCTGATGGTGATATTCCTTGTCATTTGTTAAAAAACTGGGATAAAGTTGAGGGTATGCTTTGTTTGGCTGAAAATTACCGTAAAGGTGCTGATATTTTATTTGGCGATGAAAAATACGGACAAGATTTACAAAAATCTCTATACTGGTATGAACAACTTGCTTTTGATGGCTATCCTGATGCTCAATTTGAAATGGCAAAAATTCATGAGCAGGGAATTGGCGTATCCCAAGATTTAAAAAATGCCAATGCTTGGTATTATCAAGCCTATTTATCTGGCAATTTAGAAGCTGGGTTTGTGTTAGCCAATCATTTGGCACAAGGTAGAGGCATAGAGAAAAATCATCAGCAAGCACTATTATTATATAATGAGTTGGTAGGTTTACACTATGAACCCGCTATTTTTAGAATGGGAGAGATTTATTATAAAGGACTGTTCGGTATTGAAAAAAATAGAGAAATCGCCTTATAATATTTTCAAAAAATTCCCAATTATCAAGGTGTGTCTGGATTTGATGGGATGATAGAAAAAATCCAAAGGGAAATCTCACTGGAAAATTCAATGACACAAAAACAACTTGAATTACAAACCCCACAAACACAGTATTCAAATACCAATAAGTATTATCCGTCCGAGTATTATGGGCATTCTCATGAATGCACCGCCATTTGTTATGACGGCACGTGTTCTAAAAGTCTAGGCAGGCGTGGTGTTTGTTCATCACATGGCGGTGTCAAGCATTGGCTTAGATAGGCTTTACATGCGTGGGGATAAAATGCCCCATTTTCGCCCCCTTAATCGCCAAATATTCGGCATTAAATGGATTGACACCCACCAGTAACGGCACTCGCTCCACCACCTCAATCCCCAACGCCTGCAAATAGGCAAGTTTGTTTGGGTTGTTAGTCAACAGTCTGGCTTTATCAATGCCAACGTGTTTTAGCATAACCTCACACATCTCATAAGTACGAGCATCCGCTGGCAGATTAAGCATGAGATTGGCATCTAGCGTATCATGTCCTTGGTCTTGTAGAGCGTAGGCACGGATTTTATTCACAAGCCCAATGCCACGCCCCTCTTGACGCAGATAGAGTATCGCCCCACAGCCGTGGGCTTGTATCATTTGCATGGCGGTATTAAGCTGTGGGCCACAGTCGCATTTTAATGAACCAAAAGCATCGCCTGTTAAGCACTCTGAATGAATGCGAATGAGCGCAATGGCATCAGGGTCGGCAGATGGCAACCCCACGCTTAGTAAAACATGTTCTTGACCGTGTTCGTTTTCAAAGGCATGAATGATAAAATCGCCATGCACGGTAGGCAAGTTGGCTTTGCTGATAAATTGATACAAAATTTTCCCCAAAACGTACAATGATGGGGCGTGCTGTCCTTATTGTGTCATCAATGTTGGCACGCCCTGATTAACTTGTGAATAAATTGTGAATAATTTGTGAATTAAATGGTGCTGCTATGGCAAATTAAAAGGCTATCTTGTAAAATAAGCCACTCATTTAAGTTTAAGTTTGGCTTTGCTATCATCAAGTTTGGCATTATACCCCAAATTTGTCATGATTTAACATAACTTTGCAAAGATGACTTTTGAAAAATCAAAATCTGGAACACTAGCCTTATGCCAACCTCTGTTCACACCCCACGCACCTTTACGCACCTGCCCATCTCTCGCCCAACGACACCACTTTTGGATAAAGTGAATTTACCCAGAGATTTAAAGACGTTAAGCACCGATGAGCTGTGCCAATTATCTGATGAATTGCGTGAGTATTTGCTCTATTCGGTCGGTCAAAGTGGTGGACATTTTGGGGCAAATTTGGGTGTGGTAGAGCTGACGGTTGTTTTGCATGCCATTTATGACACACCTTATGATAAACTTGTGTGGGATGTGGGGCATCAAGCGTATGCCCATAAAGTGTTGACAGGTCGCCGTGATGAGCTTTTGCATATCCGTGCCAAAGGCGGTTTGACGGCATTTCCTGAGCGAGGTGAGAGTGAGTACGACACCTTTGGCGTGGGACATAGCTCTACCTCCATATCAGCAGGGCTTGGCATGAGTTTGGCAAGTCGTATCAAAGGCGAAAACCGCAAAGTGGTGGCAATCATCGGAGACGGGGCGATGACGGGGGGTATGGCGTTTGAGGCAATGAATGACGCTGTTCAGCAAAATGCTGATTTGACGGTGGTGCTAAACGATAATGACATGTCAATCTCGCAAGCCATTGGTGGATTTAGTCGCCATTTGGCACGTTTATGGCAACGTGGGCTGGCTTTTGACATTGATAAACATGGCAATATCTTGATGATAAAGCGTGAGATTAGCCCTGATGACAGGCGGGTTCGCCATTATATACACATGGCAAATGGGGCAAAAGAAACCCTAGAAAAAATCCCTGCCAAACTCGGTGGCAATCTTGTGCAAAACATTGGCAATCTCTTTGGTAAAAATGCCCCGCCCATGCCCTTGTCTGATAAAATCGCTGAAAAAGTGCATGACCATATTTTCCCTGATAACCTATTTAAGGCGATTGGTTTTACCTATCTTGGGCCCTTTGATGGACATGATTTGCCAAAACTTTTACAAGTATTTCGGCGTGCCAAACAGTTAAAAGGGGCGGTGCTGATTCATGTGCATACGGTTAAGGGTAAGGGCTTTTTGCCTGCTGAGGCTGACCCCATTACCTATCATGCCATTGGCAAATTACCCAAAAACGAGCCGCCAAAAACTGATAAAATAGACCCTGCCTCAAAACCCCAAAAGTACTCGGACGTATTTGGGCGGTGGCTTATGGATAACGGCACAGACGAGTGCATGGTTGCCATTACCCCTGCCATGAGTGAGGGCTCTGGGATGGTGGCATTTGCCAAGGCTTATCCTGATAAATTTTTTGATGTGGCAATAGCCGAACAGCATGCCGTAACCTTAGCAGGGGGTATGGCGACAGGTGGATTAAAGCCTGTGGTGGCGATTTATTCTACTTTTTTACAACGTGGCTATGACCAACTCATTCATGACATTGCCTTACAAAATCTGGATGTAACTTTTGCCATAGACCGAGCGGGACTTGTGGGCGAAGATGGTGCAACTCATGCAGGCGTGTTTGATTTGGCGTATTTGCGTTGTGTGCCAAATGTTGTCATTGCTGCTCCAAGCGATGAACATGAATGCTATCATTTGCTTAGTGCTTGTTATGCCTATCAAGGCACAAGTGCCATTCGCTATCCTAGGGGTGTGGGTGTGGGGCGACAGATTGTCAAGGACATTGATGAGAGTTTTGCCATTGGTCGGGCGAGAGTGGTATGGCAATCAGATGGTTTTATCGCCAAAGATAAAAAAGCATCAGACAAAAAAATCGCCATGCTTGCCTTTGGTACACGCCTATATGACGCTCTGTCAGCAAGTCAAACATTCGCCCAAACGACAGACACGCCCATGACGGTGGTGGACATGCGGTGGGTCAAACCGCTTGACAATGAGCTGATAGATGAGCTTATCGGGCAGGGCGTTACGCATTTTATCACAGTAGAGGAGCATCAGCGTATGGGTGGGGCAGGCTCTGCGGTGGGCGAGTATTTGGCAAGTGTGGGCTATGGTGGTTCTCTTGTGCAAATTGGCATTGATGATGTGTTTGTTGCCCATGGCAGTCATGATGAGCAGTTGGCACAATGCAGGCTAGATGGGACAGGGATTTTGGAGTGGTTGAATAAACCAAAAAGATAGATTGATTTAAAAATTTTGTATAAAATAGTAATCCAATCAATTTGTTTTACAAAGGTGTGAATAAATGAACTATCCTGAAAAACCTGTAAAGGGTTTTAAGATTGAGCGTGTGTATTAAATGCGATAGCAAAGAAATGATGGAAATTGCGAAATTCAAAAAGAAGTCGGTTAATGCAGATGGTAGCAGTTGCTACACCATTCAAGCCACTTGCCCAAATGTAACTATGTCAATGGAGAGTGGAAGCCTATGTGGTGGAACTTTTATGAATTAGGTGCAATGCAATGGTAGTTAAAGTATCTGGCATTGTTAATTAACCACGCCCAAAATAGATTTGTCAGGGCAAATCATATTTACCCTGACAAAATATCATCTTTTAAAAAACCACAAAACCCAATCATCTCTTATCGTCTAAATGCTCTTTTGCCATATCACGCATTTGTTGACGTAAATCATCATTATCCAGCACTGATTTGTCAATCAGACCATCCAAGTGTTTTTGATGGGTTTTGTCAAAATGTTGGTCATCATCGTGTTTTTGTACCATAAGGTCAAAGATTTGACGGCGACGTAGGCGTTCTTCTTTGATGATGTGGCGATTTTTTATCCAAGTGGTTGTCAAGACCAACAGCATGAGCATGCCAATATAGCCCAAAATCGGAAATACAGTCGCCACGAGTGTTTTAAAGCCTGCAAAACTTAGCCCAAAACCGACCGCCACAAAGATGACCATGAGCTTTTTAAAGCGAACATCATCCGCTCCTGAAAAACGTTTTGCCAGTGAATAATACAAACTGATGGCGGTATTAAAAATCATGCCAAAAATGATGATTGACATGAATGTGCCAAAGATGGGATGGATTTGGGCGACTAAGGCTTGCATGGGAATGGCAACTTGACTGGCAAGCTCAATGTTGGCAAGTAAGATAAAGGCGGTGCAAGTGGTAATTACGCCAATAATCGCCCCACCAATCAGTCCGCCTCGCCCCGCCTCGCCAACATACATCTCATTACCGCCCAGCACAAAGGACATCGCCGCCGCTGCCATGATACAAATGGCATAGTAGTTGACGACTGACACCCAAATATTTGGCAGAGCCTTTGGCAAGGTTTTGGCAAAACCATCTAAGGCTACCCAATCATAAGATTTTCCCCAAAATGTATAAATGGCAAGCAACACAATAATCCCCACAATGATGGGCGTAAATACACCAATGGCTTGGGTAACACGTTCAAAGTTCATCATACTCACAACGACGACCAACACCGAGCAGAGCAATGCACCAACCCATGTGGGCAGACCAAACTCTTGGTTTAGATTCGCCCCAGCCCCTGCAATCATCACAAAGCCCAGCACAAATCCACTCAAAATCAGTGAAATATCCAGCAGGCGGTACACCAATTTGCCCGTAATTCGCTCTAAAACCGCACTGTGTTCACGAGCTCGGTAGTATGAGCCGAGTGTCAAAATAATCCGCCCAAAAATGGCGTGTAAAATGCCAACAAGCACCACACCAACCAAACCAATTGTACCAAAATTGACAAAGTACTGAAAAACTTCTTGACCAGATGACAGTCCTGCCCCTGTAACCACACCGACATATGCCAATGCAATCATGATAATGCGTTTGTAATTCATAAAAAACCTTAAAACTTTACATGCCCCAAAACTCTACATAAAACTGTGTAAGCAAAGATTTGCAAAGCGGGTCTGGGTTGCAAATCTTGACCAAAATGAGCGTTTTATGGTGGGTTATCTATCATAAAAAAATATGAAATTATAACATAAAATGATAAAATAGGGCAAATTAAGCATAAATTATCAATCTGTTGCATAAAATGGCATGGGTGCTGGTGCTGGTGCTGAATAAAAGTCTTGGTATTGACGAATAAAGTTTGATAAAATCTGTTGTTATTGGCTGTTTGACTGATTTGGTCATGCCATTTGTACCACGCCACGTTTTATGTACCACGCCACTTTTACGCCACTTTTATGCCACTTTACTCATGTCAATAATCAAACCCCCTTTGCTGTGCCTGCCGATATTTGTTTTGTTAATGCCTGTTTTGAGTGCTTATCAAATGGCAATGGCTCATGACTGTGTCATGCCCAAAGTCAGCGATGAATATGACGGCGTTGAATGTGTGTTAGATGGACTCATCAAAGTTGCCCAAAATGGCAAATATGGTATGATGGATGACAGAGGGATTATTATTGTGCCAATCATGTTTGATGAAATTGGTCAATTTAACCATCAACTGGCAAGGGTAAAATACCGAGAAAAATTTGGTTTTATCAATCATCAAGGACTGCTAGTTGTACCACTAAAATATGATGATGTGGGGTTTTTTAAAAATGGCATGGCATTAGTTCGCAAGGAGGATGAGTATTTTATGGTAGATGGGCAAGGTCAAAGGGTGTTAGATGATGCCCCCGCCCCGCCAATGGCAAAGATGGATGTCGCTACCGTGGATTTGATTCATGAGTTGTTATTTGCTGAGCCTTTGATGCCAGAACCCAACCATTAATAGATGAGTTTTGACCAACTTTGATGGGTGGTAAATTTTGATCGCAATTTTACCCATTTTAGGCTATAATGACAGTCTTTGTATGATGAATACAAAAGCATTATTTACATTATTTAATAAACATTGGTAAGGTATATTATGGAACCTATGGTGGTGATTGCGTCCGAAGTGGCGAAAAAAGTCGGTCATGAGATTTTAAAGGCTCATGAGAACCGTCATCGTATTGATTTGGGTGTTGAGTCCAAAGGTTTGGATGGTTTGGTAACCAAGGTTGACCGTTATGCCGAAGAGCTGACCATTTCTTTGTTAAAAGAGAGTTACCCTAAGCATTCATTTTTGGGTGAAGAGTTTGGCTTGCAAGAGGGTAGGGGGGCAGATGCAGAGTGGTGTTTTGTCATTGACCCGCTAGATGGCACGCAGAATTTTGTGCATGGTGTGCCACATTTTTGTGTGTCTATTGGCATTCAGCATAAAGGTGTAACCGAGCATGGCGTGGTCTATGACCCTATGCGTGATGAACTGTTCACCGCCAGCCGTAATCGTGGAGCAAGACTTAACCAACGTCGTCTGTCAGTCTCGGGGCGTACCACGATAGCGGGCGGACTGTTTACCACAGGGCATCCTTATGAACGCATGATGGGCGAGACTCGCACGAGTTTTATCCGTCAGCATTTTGCCAGTTTGGCGGTGATTTGTGAGCAAGGCGGACAGGTTCGTCGCACAGGCTCAGCAGCACTGGATTTGTGTTATGTGGCAGCAGGACGTTTTGATGGTTATTTTGAGATGAATATTAAGCCGTGGGATGTGTGTGCAGGCGAGCTGATTGCCAGTGAGGCCAAAGCGGTGGTGGTTGACCACAAGGGAGCAAATAACGCCATGCAGACAGGTTCAGTCTTTGCCTGTAATGCCAAACTGCTAAAACCACTCATGCAAGCGGTCATCCCAACGTGGGAAAACGCACTGGCATGATAAACAAGCCAAAATAAACAAGCCAGATGGCTTTGAACATTTGAATGTGCAAAATCATCAAATAAAACCACCAAACAAACAAAGTAGCTTGAAGTTTTAGATGGTATTTAGGATGGTAAGCGGTAGTTTGGGACTGGTTTTTACAAATATAAAAGTTTTGGTAAATTTTTCTTGCATTTTTTAAAAATTCATGTATAATTAATCTCGGCTTCATCGGTAGCTTCGCAACTTTGATTTATGAACCCCGCCAGGACCGGAAGGTAGCAACGGTAGTAATCCCAAAGTGTGCCGAAGATGTGCTGGTGAAGTCATTTTTTTGTCTAAAATTTGACAACCCTTCTCTGTACGTATCTTCTCCTACATATCCATGATGATATTGTTATTTTCTGATGTCGTTCTTTTGAGATAATCTTTGTGTGCTTGTGTGCTTGTGTGCTTGTGTGCTTGTGTGCTTATTTTTACCAATTATTTTTAAATTTCTTAATGTCCCGACGCTGTTTTTTGTCAGGTTTGGTGGATGGTCTGGCAAGGTTTTGTAATTGACGTTGATGGGCAAAAAACTCTCTGGTGGCAATGCTCTCGTCCGTCTCATCGTATAGCGTTTGGGCGATGGTAGCACTGCCTCGATTGTCAGATAAGGCTTTGATAATTATTGTTTTTTGTTCTTGGACACTGGCATGACCTTGGCGAATGGTTAGAATGTCGCCTACGTGTAACTCTTTGCTTGTTTTGATTTTTTGACCGTTCATGTGAACCTTTCCGCCTTCTATTGCTTCTTTGGCAAGCGTGCGAGTGCGAAAAAATCGAGCAGCCCACAGCCATTTATCGGCTCGGACTTTATTTAGGGTTTGGGGTTCTTGATTGGTTTGGTTGTTCATGGAGTGTCCAGTATTTTTATAACATCAAAGGTTTCAAACAATAACCACATTTTATCATCAAATATCCCAAACCGTTCAAAAAATTCTTGATGAGCCGTCCGCCAAAAATCAAGCGACAAATCGCCTTCGCCTTCTTGACGTGCCAACTTTTCATCAACATCACAAAAGCGAATGATGAATTGGGTAGTGTTTTGGATAACACAGCGTGGGCGGTTTTGTCCGTCTGTGATGACTTGCAGGCTACCAACGGGGTAAGCTGGCTCGTCCAAATGCCAATGTAGAGCGGTGCAAGTGGCTCGCTTTTTGCCGTCTAAGACAAGCCCTACAAGTTCGTCTGCCATTTGGGGGCTGTCGCCAAATGACCAATGGGGCAGGGCGGTAATGTCCAAATTGTCGGTGCTTATATTGCCAAATTTGTCAAACATAAGTGCTTCCAAGTTAAAAAATTGCCATCAGGACAACCCAATGGCAATGTGTGATTTACATTCTCTCAACCGTCTTAATACCGAGTAAATTTAAGCCTGTTTTTAAGGTCTTAGCGGTCAAATCCGCCAGTTGTAGGCGACTGTTTTTGGTGTCATCATCTGCTGACAAAATCGGGCAGGCTTCATAAAATGATGAGAAAACCCCAGCCAATTCATACAGATAGGCACACAAAACATGAGGTGTGCCGTCTTTGGCAACTTGACGTAGGGCTTCTTCAAATTGGAGTAATTTGACCGCCAATGCTCGCTCTTTGTCGTCCGTGATGACAATCTCGCCTGTTAGCGTGTCAGGATTTACCCCTGCTTTGGCAAAAATAGAACGCACACGTGTATAAGCGTACTGCATATAAGGGGCGGTATTGCCCTCAAAGTTTAGCATGCTGTCCCAATCAAACACATAATCAGTTGTTCGGTGTTTGGATAGGTCAGCGTATTTTATCGCTCCGATGGCAACAGCATCAATGAGTGCTACTTTCTCATCTGCATTCATGTCAGGGTTTTTACTGTCTATTAATACTGTGGCACGGGCAACAGCTTCATCAAGTAGGTCAGTAAGTTTGATTGTACCGCCTGTGCGAGTTTTGAACGGTTTGCCATCACTGCCTAACATCATGCCAAAATTATGATGCTCTAATTTGAACGTATCAGGCACAAATCCGCCAAGCCGTGCAATCGCCCATGCCTGTGCCATATGTTGGGCTTGACGGGTATCAGAGTAAACAATGGCACGGTCAGCATTTAAGGTATGATAACGATAGCTTGCAGCAGCAATGTCGGTGGTAGTGTACAAAAATCCGCCGTCTTTTTTTTGGATGATGATGCCAAGCGGCTTGCCTTCTTTGTTTTTAAATTCAGGCAGATATACCACAGTCGCCCCGTCATCTTCTACCGCCATGCCTTTTTCTTTTAGGGTTTTGACGATGTCAGGGAGCATGGGGTTGTATAGACTCTCGCCCATGATGTCTTTATCGGTTAGGGTTACGTTCAGGCGTTCATAGCTGGCTTGGTTTTGGCTCATGGTAATGGCAACGAGTTTTTGCCACATGGCAAGGCAATATTCATCACCACTTTGGAGTTTGACCACATAGCCACGAGCTTTTTCGGCAAATGCTTCATCGTTGTCATAAGTTGCTTTGGCATCACGGTAAAAGGCTTCTAAGTCAGATAATGCCATATCGGACGCATTTTCATTTTGCATTTTTTCAAGGTAGGCGATGAGCATACCAAACTGTGTTCCCCAGTCGCCCACATGGTTGGCACGAATGACGGTATCACCCAAAAATTCAAGCACACGTACCAAACTGTCGCCAATGATGGTAGAACGCAAATGCCCAACGTGCATCTCTTTGGCGACATTGGGCGATGAGTAGTCAACGACAACTGTCTGGTTATGATTTGATGTGATGCCCAAATGTTCCGATAAGCGTGCATTTTGAACGGATTTTGCCAAAAAATCTGTATCAAGAAAGATATTAATAAAACCAGGCCCTGCAATTTCTAATTTTTTGGCAATACCATCTAAGGATTGGTTGGCGTTTAACTCATCAAGTACTTTTTGGGCAAATTCTCGTGGGTTGATACCAAGTTTTTTAGCAACACCCATCACGCCATTGGCTTGATAATCACCAAATTGGGGCTTATTTGACTGTTTAATGATGGGGTCGGTGCCTTTATCTGCTCCTGCGTTTATCATCGCGGTTTGTAGGTGAGTGTGAAGTAGGGTGGAGATGTTCATGATGGCTCTTAAAAGTGATATTAAACGAATTATTATACTAAAAATTGAACAGTTTTGGCAAAAATCATCACAGAACTGTCAGGGCTGGTAGCATGCCCATAAAGTGGAAAAACCCCGCCAGCAGACAGGGTTTTGGGTATGTTTGGGTCAGCTTCTCAACGTTTGTTCATCGTTTTTGACAACCATACTGGGCTTTAAGGGCATGAGTGGGGCAACCAAGGCGACTTTTAGCACCTCATCGATGGTCTCAACCGCTTGAATGGTCAAACCCTCTTTGACGTTATCAGGAATGTCGGCAAGGTCAGGTTCGTTGGCTTTGGGGATAAGCACATGTTCAGAGCGGCAAGCAGTTTTTCTTTTAGACCGCCAATTTTTAGCACTTTACCGCGTAAGGTAACCTCACCTGTCATGGCAATGTCAGCACGAATGGCAATGCCTGTAAAAGCAGAAACCAAAGCGGTGGTCAGGGCAATGCCTGCGGACGGGCCGTCTTTGGGTGTAGCACCCTCAGGCATATGCACATGAACGTCGGTATCTTTGAACTTATCATAACTGATGCCAAAACGCTCACCCCCTGCACGTACCACACTCATGGCGGCACGAATGGATTCTTTCATGACATCGCCAAGCGACCCTGTAAAGACAAGCTCACCTTTGCCCTGCATGGTAGCGGTTTCAATGGTGAGCAACTCGCCACCCACCGAAGTCCATGCAAGTCCTGTAATGCGTCCGATTTCAGGGTCTTTTTCGGCAAGCCCAAAGTCAAAGGGTCTAACACCCAAATAATCGGTAATGTTTTCATCTGTTACCGACAAAGACTCAATTTTGCTGTCTTTTTTGGGTTTGATGCCATAGGTTTCAATCTGTGAACGTACCGCTTTACGGCTGATTTTGTTAATCTCACGCTCCAAATTACGCACGCCTGCTTCACGAGTATAGTGGCGGATGATGTTAAGAACAGCATCATCGCTAATATCAAGCTCATCTTTGCCAAGTCCGTTTTGTTCCAGGGCTTTGGGAGCGAGATGGTTTTTGGCAATGTTCATTTTTTCATCTTCGGTATACCCTGGCAGACGGATTACCTCCATGCGGTCAAGCAAGGCAGGGGGTATGTTCATTGAGTTGGCGGTACAGATGAACATCACCTGAGATAAATCCAAATCCAAATCAAGATAATGGTCATTGAAACTGTTGTTTTGCGATGGGTCAAGCACTTCTAATAAGGCGGATGCAGGGTCACCACGGTAGTCTTGTGCCATTTTATCAATCTCATCCAGCAAAAACAGCGGGTTTTTAACGGCCACTTTTGCCAAAGACTGCACAATTTTACCGGGCATGGCGCCGATATAGGTACGGCGATGTCCACGGATTTCAGCTTCATCACGCACACCACCTAATGCCATACGCACAAATTTACGCCCTGTGGCGCGAGCAATGCTCTCGCCCAGCGATGTTTTTCCCACCCCAGGAGGACCAACCAAACACAAAATCGGGCCTTTTAATTTTTTGACACGAGATTGTACTGCCAGATATTCCAAAATACGGTCTTTGACATCATCTAGCCCATAGTGGTCTTTGTCTAGCGTTTCTTTGGCTTTATTTAGGTCAACAGATACCTTGCTTGCTTTTTTCCATGGGGTATCTAGTATCCATTCTACATAACCACGTACCACCGATGCCTCTGATGAACTTGGGGGCATTTGTTTTAGTTTTTTAAATTCGGTTTCAGCCTTTTTGCGGACATCATCAGGCAGGTCAGCATTGTTTAGGCGTTTTTCAAGTTCTCCGTCTTCTTCATCTGCCCCATCATTTAAGTCAGACAGCTCAGACTTAATCGCTTTCATTTTTTCATTTAAAAAATACTCACGATGGTTGTTTTCCATCTGCTTGCGTACGCTCTCTTGAAGTTCATTTTCAAGCGACTGCTCAGCATGATTGCTGACAAAAAAATCAACCAGCGTTTGGTAATGATCGGTGATATCGTTATCTTCAAGCAGTGTTTGTTTTGTGTCAAGGGGCATGGATATGCGAGTGGCGATAAAGTACATGAGCTCGGTCAAGTCGTTAATCTTGCCTGCCACACGGATAATCTCACGTCCGTTACGTAGATTTTCTTCGGCAAAATTGGCAAAAAAGTCCATCAGTACCTTTTTATAGGCTTCTTTGTCGTCATCACTTAGTGTATCGCTAACAGGCTTTTTGTGAAATGTCGCCACAAGAGTGTTATGTGCCTTATCAACATTAACATCTCTCACTTTGGCACGCATTTGCCCTTCGATGAGTACTTTAAGACAGTTTTCATCAGCATCATGGGGCATGGTGCTGATGACCTTGCACACCGTACCAAAGTGGTAAAGATTGTCTGTACTAATCTCCTCTGACAGCGAGTCTTTTTGTGAGACCACAAGCAGATGACCATCAAAACGCTCATCGGCAAGTTCTATGGCATTGATGGACTGCTCACGCCCCACAAATAGAGCGATTTGCATGTGTGGATAAACCACGACATCACGCACGGCAAGTAGGGGTAAGGTTTGGTTATCAGGCATGATAAACTCCAAATAAATTCTTATAATGTTGACCTGTTATGGTGGCAGGCGTGGTAAATTGCAAGGCGGTGCGATGGTTTTATGAAAAATTGGGTCAAAAATCGTATTATTGTTTATAATATGGTCAATGCTAAAAGCCAAATCATGCCATAAAGTACACTTGTCGGTTTTGCTTTATTTTGCTATATTATTCAAAACTCTAAAAACATCTATCAATTTTTTAAATGATGAAAGGAAAAAACCATGCAAATCATTAATAAACCAACATCGGCTTATGTCGGTGCATCTTGGGCGATGCTGGGCGTGGGCGTGCTTGGCTTTTTGGTTGGTCTGTGGAATGCCGAGATGATGTTAAACGAGAAGGGCTATTATTTTGCGGTGTTGGCATTGGGGCTGTATGCGGCGATTAGCCTACAAAAAACCATTCGTGATAAAGCAGAAAATATCCCTGTGTCGGGCATTTATTATGGCATTAGTTGGTTGGCGTTGGGGCTTGCGATGTTACTGATGACCGTGGGTCTATGGAACGCCACTTTGCTACTTAGCGAAAAGGGCTATTATTTTATGGCGTTTACCTTGTCACTCTTTGCGGTGATTACCATTCAAAAGAACATTCGGGATTTGCAAGTGGTTAAGGAATATGAAAATCCTTATGAGCAGGGCGATGTCTTTTTGGAAAAAGATGATTTTTTAAAAGAAAAAGAGTAAGTGTTTTTGGTGTCTTATCCCATTTTGGCTTCTTATATAAGTGCTTTGTTTATCAAGGGCGAATTGCAATTCGTCCCTACAACCTAAAAATGATTATTGAATAATCAATAAGTTGCTATTTTGAGTCAAGAGTGAATTATCTTACCTTTTCGCCAAAATATGCAAGTACCGCCCCATTTGCCAAAAAGGGTGCGTTTGGGAGTAGTTAAGTTCCATCGCCATAACATCATCAGGATTACCCAGTCCGCCACGTTTTAAGGGAGTATAGTCAGAGAACACTCGTATCCCTGATTGGCAAATGATGGTGTATTTTTTATCATCAAGCCATGATTTGACCGTCTCATAAGGCACAGGATTGTTTGGGGTTAGACTTTTGTTATCGGCGGGTTTGGGGTGTTCTAATTGATAAAAATTACCCATGATAAGGTTGCGATAAATCATGCTGGCAGGATTGTAAAAGCATAAAGACAAGTAACCATCATCGGCTAAAAATTCATCAAAAAACGCCATGATTTTGGCAGGTTCGCCAAGCCATTCTAGGACAGCATGGCATAAAATCAAATCAAAGGTCTCACCCTGCAACCGTGTGGCAAGCTCTTGATAAGAAGCGGTGATAAAACGAGGTGATACGCCAAGTTTGCTTGCGGTGTTTTGGGCTTGTTGTATCATCTTAGTAGAGATGTCGCTGATGGTTGTGTCATGATGTGTGGCAAGGTTTAGGCTGATTTGAGCAAGTCCTGCCCCTATGTCCAACACCCTAAGCGGATGATTTGGCAAATGTTTGGATAAGTCTCGCTCTAATACGGCAAGGCGGATTTGACCTTTTGGGGTGCCATAGACTTTTTTGGCAAAATGATCGGCGATGTCATTAAAATTACGGTCATTAACATGAGAATGGGAGATGGTATCATTCATGGTAAAAATAATTTGGCAAATGGGTTTGGCGTGGTATAATGGTTGGGGTCTGCCCTTTATGGCACATTATAGCACATAACATGATTTGCATTTTAAATTTACATGTGAAAAACGACCATCTGTCCACTAAACACCAGCCTGATGCTTAAAATTTGGGTATAAAAATTTAGGTATATTTTAGGTGTATATAGGTATAAAATGATGAGCATTGGCATGATTAACATGCACATGATTTGGTTATTGGGGTTGTTTTAAAAACCTGTCATGCTCTTATTTTTAACCCTATTTTTTAAATTGGGTATTTTATTGTAGAGCACAAGACCGCCACACCCCAAATGTCAACCAAGATTTTGAGATAAACCATGAAAATACTTAACCATTTAACCTGTGTGTCTGCCATCGCCCTTGCGTTAGCTGGCATGGTCGGATGCACCAAAAAGGATGATCCCAAACCACAGGCAGAAATTGATGTTGCTACCCCCAAGGTTGCCCAACACCCTGTTATGGTCTGTGATGATATTGGTTTAAAAAACCGTGTGGTCAGCCTTGTGCGTGATGAGCTTTATACAGCATCTGTGCATGCACTTGGTAGTGGAGCAAGCGAGCAGTTGGCGTTACAGCTAAACGCACGTTTGTTGGAGCTGGATATTGATTTGCAAAACATCAGCCAAACCGCCAGCGAGTGTCGTGGACAGCTTCATATCGTCCTACCCAGTCAAGAGATTGAGACTGCCAATAAGGTATTTGGCAGGGCAGGCGTGGCAGGTCTAGAAGAGCAAGCCATTGAAGATGGCATAAGTATTATGGGGGGCAATCGTCTTGTGGGTGATTTTGTTTTTCACTCAGATGAGCAAACACTGACCATTGATAATAACACGCCTGTCATTATGCTTGCGTCTGAAACCATGGCAACAGCAATACGTGCAATGAATCGCCAAAACCTGGTCAATGCCAAACGTGAAACCGCCAATATCGGTCAAGAGTTTAATGACATCATCCCTGCCCCAACGGTGCAAATCCGCCCTGTGGAGTTGCCACCATTGCCTCAAATTCCCACGCCCGAAGAAGCCATTTTACAGCCTGAGGACATCCCATCTGGCATACCACAAGCCTTTGAATCTAATACAAAACTCGCAGAATCCAAGATGACATCCAAGATGACATCCAAGACCCAACCAGAGACAACATCACAGACCCAAACACCATCCAAACCAAAAACAAAGCCCACAGCTGAATTTGAAACACAAAAACCCATCAGTGATGAGATTGTCATTATTGAGACCGATGAGACTTACTGATATTTTTATGTCATTTTAAGCCAAGTGGCAAGTGATGATAAGTGGCAATATGCCCCAAAGCGATTTGGAGTTTTGTTTTAAAATGATGATTTTAACTGATTTTAACTGATTTTAACTGATTTTAACTGATTTTAACTGATTTTAACTGATTTTAACTGATTTTAATGAATTCCCCCAGTTTTTCATTCATCCATGCCCTAGTATTTTTTTTAAATTTTTAGTATGATAGCCCCTTTATCAAAAACCATTGTCAAGTTAAAGGCATAGCATGAGCGACTTACACCTGTATAATACTTTATCGGCACAAAAAGAGCGTTTTGTTCCCATCCATGATGGCAAAGTGGGCATGTATGTCTGTGGCATGACGGTGTATGATTATTGTCATATTGGACATGCTCGGGTGATGGTGAGTTTTGATGTGATTTATCGTTGGTTGTCTCGTTATTTTGAGGTAAACTACGTCCGCAACATCACCGACATTGACGACAAAATCATCAAACGAGCAAACGAAAACGGCGAAACCATTGGCGAGCTGACCGCACGTTTTATCAGTGCCATGCACGAAGATGCTGACCGCTTAGGATGCTTGCGTCCAACCAGTGAGCCTAAGGCAACTGACCACATTCCCCAAATGCTTGATATGATAAATACCTTGCAGTCCAAAGACCTAGCCTATCAGGGGGCAAGTGGCGATGTGTATTATAAGGTGGCAAATTTTCCTGAGTATGGCAAGCTGTCTAAACGTAAACTTGCTGACATGCAAGCAGGGGCAAGGGTTCTTACAGTAGATGATAAAGACAACCCTTTTGATTTTGTGCTGTGGAAATCTGCCAAACCGTTTGAACCACATTGGCAAAGTCCATGGGGTTTGGGTCGCCCTGGTTGGCATATTGAGTGCAGTGCGATGAGTACTTGTTGTTTGGGTGAGAGTTTTGACATTCATGGTGGCGGGCATGATTTGCAGTTTCCACACCATGAAAACGAGATTGCCCAAAGCGAGGGGGCGACAGGCAAACAGTACGCCAACAACTGGCTACATGTTGGTTTTGTCAATGTGGATGATGAAAAAATGAGCAAATCCTTGAACAACTTCTTTACCATTCGTGAGGTGTTGCAGGATTTTCATGCCGAGACCGTTCGCTTTTTTATCCTATCTAGTCATTATCGCAGTCCGATTAACTTCTCTGATACGGCTTTAAAAGAAAGCCATACCGCCTTATCACGTCTATATCACGCCCTAAAACCTTTTGAGGTGGTAGAGATAGATGAGACGGTGTGGGATGGTGAGCATGGGCAAGCCTTTGTGCGTGCGATGAATGATGACTTTAACACCGCCCAAGCGATGAGTGTTTTATTTGAGGTTGCAGGCGAGATAAATAAAGCGGTTAAGGCAGACGACATGGCAGGCGGACTAAAATTTGCTGTGATATTAAAGACGCTGGCACGTGTGCTAAACATCGCCCAAACTGCTCCAAAAGCCTTTTTACAAGCCCAAATTGGTGATGAGAGCATCTCTGAGAGTGAGATTTTGGCGATGATTGATAAGCGTAAACAAGCCAAAGCTGACAAGGATTTTGCGCTTGCTGACCAAATCCGTGCCGAGCTAGAAGAACAAGGTGTGGCGTTAGAAGACGGTAGGTCAGGGACGAGCTGGCGAAGAGTGTGAATAAAGGTTGGGTGTATGATAATGATGGTTGTTATTATTGTCATAACACAATAATAACAAGGATAACCAAGCTAACGTTTGGCTATGGTGTGATGAGACTTTAATTACAAATAACCAAATCTCATCAGTGCTTGCTGTTTGGGTTGCATTCACCATCACGCACATCTATCACCTTAGTGTCATTTGGGATGAATGTATGGGCAGCACAGCGGTTGCCAAAGGTTTCATCAAAGCGTTGTCCATTTTGTTCAAGTGTGGCACAGACAGGAAAATACTCCATGGTGCAGTGCTTCATGGACATGGCAGGTTCTGACAGAGTAGATGGATGGGGTGCTATCGCATCAATAACAGCAGGCTTAGGCGTTACTGTTGGTGCGGTGCAGGCGGTTAGTAGTAATGGGCAAAGTAGGGTAAGGCGTTTCATAACTGGTGCTTATATAAGTAAGTTAGGTATAAGTTTATAGATTGATTGGGTATTTTATATCATAGTTATCTTGTCATCAACTTTATTTTGTAATTTACGGATACCTTCAAAATTAATCAATAAATTAAATAAATTGATAATTGACAAGTCTGATAATCTGTTGTATAATGCACCGCTAATTTTACACTCTCAAACCGATATACAATGCCAAAACAAACAAGTAACCGTATATCCAAAGGCTAGGCAGATGACTGTTTAGCTTTTTTTGGTTTTTTGATGGTGTATTTTCCATTTTTGCCATAAGGGGCTGTTATGTTAAGATTAAGTTATGAAGCATTGACCTTTGATGATGTATTGCTGCTACCTGCCTACTCTGAGGTGTTGCCAAAAGATGTGAGCTTATCCACTCGTCTGACCCGTGAGATTGACCTAAACTTACCAATCTTATCGGCGGCGATGGATACCGTTACCGAATCAAAGATGGCAATTGCCATGGCACAGCTTGGTGGCATGGGCATCATTCACAAAAACATGGACATCAGCCGTCAAGCCAGTCGTATCCGTCATGTCAAAAAGTTTGAAGCGGGTACCGTTGCCGATCCCATTACTGTAAGTCCAGAGACAAGTGTGGGCGAGCTGCTTCGCATCACTCGTGAAAATCACATTTCAGGTGTGCCTGTGGTAGATGATAGCCGTCAAGTGGTAGGCATTGTAACACACCGTGATTTGCGTTTTGAGACCAATCTTAATCAGCCTGTCAAAAATGTGATGACCCCAAAGGATAAACTCGTTACTGTCAAAGAAGGTGAGTCTACTGAGAATATCAAACGCTTATTGCACACGCACCGCATTGAAAAAGTAATTGTTATTGATGATAATTTTCACTTAAAAGGACTAATTACCGTCAATGATTTTAGCAAAGCCGAAAACAATCCTAACGCCGCCAAAGATGCACAAGGTCGCTTGCGTGTGGGGGCGGCGGTTGGTACAGGGGCGGATACCGAGGCACGTGTAGAGGCACTCGTAGAGGCTGATGTAGATGTGATTGTGGTTGATACCGCTCATGGACATAGCCGTGGTGTGATTGATAGGGTTGCCTTTATCAAGAAAAAATACCCCCACATACAAGTCATTGGCGGTAACATTGCCACAGGTGATGCTGCCCTTGCCCTCTTAGATGCTGGGGCGGATGCTGTTAAAGTTGGCATTGGGCCAGGTTCTATCTGCACCACTCGTATCATTGCAGGGATTGGTGTGCCACAGATTAGTGCCATTGATAATGTGGCAAGTGCCTTACAAGAGCGTATCCCACTGATTGCTGATGGCGGCATTCGTTTTTCTGGCGATATGGCAAAGGCTTTGGCAGCAGGAGCAAGCTGTATCATGGTAGGGGGACTCTTAGCAGGGACAGAAGAAGCTCCTGGTGAGATGGAGCTGTATCAAGGTCGCTACTATAAGGCATATCGTGGTATGGGGTCGCTTGGGGCGATGAGCGGACAAAATGGTTCATCTGACCGTTATTTTCAAGATGCCAAAGAGGGTGTGGAAAAACTTGTGCCAGAAGGCATTGAAGGACGTGTGCCATACAAAGGTTCGGTAACAGGCATCATCAATCAGCTGGCTGGCGGTCTGCGTTCGTCCATGGGTTATACAGGTTGTGCTACCATTGAAGAGTTACGAACTAAGCCACAGTTTATTAAGGTAACATCGGCAGGTATGAAAGAGTCGCACGTTCATGATGTGCAGATTACCAAAGAAGCTCCGAATTATCGTCAAGGTTAATTATCATCAAGGTTAATGAAAAATATTTTAGCAGTTTAACCTTGTTAGGATAAAATCCATCCAATCAAATCCATCCAATCAAATCCATCCAATCAAAGGTTGGATGGATTGTTAATGATTAAAATCCAAATCTACCCAAAGGTAAATCTGGGTAAATTTGGCGTTTTCTGCTTATCTTATCATTTCTTGTTCTGATCTGATGGATTTTGAGTGGTTGTTTTTAGTCCTGTATATTTCTCAAAATTCTCAGCATAATCATCAATATTATCGCTAAGCATTTTTTGGTATTGCTCAGTATAAAAGGCGATGATGTCCGCTTTTTCTTTGGTAAAATCCGACCCCTTGACAAAACCAATGCTTGCCGCCGACACCGCAAAACGAGCGGCGGCATAACTCAAAGATGCTGCCACTTGCCCTGCGTGAGAGTTTGGTGATAATTGGCTGTTGGCAAGCGTAATGACACTGTCCGCCCGTTCAAAAAAAGCGTTGGCATTTTGGGGGAGTTCGGCGGTGTTATTGGTCATTTGTTCATTAAGATTTGACATAGATTTTTCCATTAAACTAAGATTGATGATAAGAACTAAGATGATAAGATTGATGAGTGGATAAAATTAACGGTTGGTTCATTGGTCATTTAGGCACATTGGTTGGGTCAAATCCTTTGTTCAATGGTGAATGTTTGATTTTGGATAAACATCCAAATTTAAACATGCTTGCCCAATGATGCCAAATTAACAAAAGCCAGTCAAAAACTGGCTCTAATATTAGCATGATTTTGATAAATTACCAATTTGTATCCGCCATAATCGCCTCTACTTTATCGGTCTTTTCCCAAGTAAAGGCATTGTCCGTACCATGTCGCCCAAAATGCCCGTAACTTGCCGTGATTTGATACATCGGTTGTAGCAAGTCCAGCATACGAGTGATGCCGTAGGGGCGTAGGTCAAAATGGGTGCGGATAAGGCGGATAATCTCATCATTAGACACCTTGCCTGTATTAAAGGTATTGACCGAGATAGAAGTCGGCTCTGCCACGCCAATGGCATAGGACACTTGCACTTCAATGCGGTCGGCAAGCCCTGCCGCCACGATGTTTTTGGCGACATAACGCCCTGCATAGGCAGCCGAACGGTCAACTTTGGACGGGTCTTTTCCGCTAAACGCACCGCCCCCATGACGAGCCATACCGCCGTAGGTGTCCACGATAATTTTACGTCCAGTCAGACCAGCATCTCCCACAGGCCCTCCGATGACGAATTTACCTGTTGGGTTAATATGGTATTTTGTGCCAGCGTGGAGCAGTTCGGCAGGAATGACTTGTTTGATAATCTCTTCCATGACCGCTTCATGCAGGTCAGCTTGGCTAATCTCGGGGTCGTGCTGAGTGGACAGCACCAACGCATCTACCGCCAATGGGCGATGATTGTCATCATAGCGTAGGCTTACCTGTGCCTTAGCGTCTGGGCGTAGCCATGAGAGCGTGCCGTTTTTACGCAGTTCGGCTTGGCGTTCCATTAGGCGGTGTGAGAGCTGAATGGGAGCAGGCATGAGTACGTCTGTCTCAACGCACGCATAGCCAAACATCAACCCTTGGTCGCCTGCCCCTTGGTCTTCGGGGCGTTGTCTGTCCACGCCTTGGGCAATCTCGGGCGACTGATTGCCAATCATGTTGATGACCGCACAGCTTGCCCCGTCAAAGCCCAAATCGCTATGGTTATAGCCGATTTTATTGACCGTACGGCGGACGATTGCTTCCACGTCAATGTTGGCATGGGTTGTAATCTCTCCTGCCAGTACCACAGCCCCTGTTTTGGTCAAGCTCTCACATGCCACACGAGCGTCCTTGTCTTGGGTCAAAATCTCATCAAGTATGGCATCTGAGATTTGGTCTGCCATTTTATCAGGGTGTCCTTCGGAAACGGACTCTGATGTAAATAATTGATAATTCATAAAAAATCACTTAAATAGATTAAAAAACTTACGACATTCTGGTGGCTTTTCATCATTTACAACGTAAATCTAGGCTTGACAGAATGAGCAAAACTCTACATCGTAAGGCGAGAATATCTGGATTTTACATAGATATTTGGCGGAAAATTATACCCCATTTTGGCAGATAAATGTAAAAAAATAGATGAAAAAAATTTGGCAAACCATGAAAAATTTTGCAGTCGTTGTTATTTTTCATTATTTTTCCATGATTTTTTCACAATCATACAAAGAGCAAGTGATTATAATACTACCAATTTTATCAACACAAAAAGGCATACTATGACACAAAAATATGACATGACTGAGCTTTGGTCAAAATGGACGGCATTGGTATGGTTAAATGCTATTCTTGGGTTGTTTCTTGGTGGTTTTTTGGATCTTAAATCATGGACGTATAATATAGGTATCTTTTTTGGTATTTGGGTATTTGTGCCAATCTATGTATTTTTGGATAAATATGCGTTGGATTATCAGTATGAACACCTTAGAAAATCTTTATGGATTAGCGTGCTTATTCGGGCGTTGATGCAATTTATAATGATTGTGGATATATTTGCAGGTGGGATAGCATTTGAATTGGTTGGCGGTATTATGGGTTTTAATATAAGTACTCACCCAACGAACATAGGATTTTTTGGAGCGTTTTTCTTGACGGTGGTAACAGGTGGGTTATTATCCGTTGTGGTGGCGATATTGACGGCGGTAATTATGGCAATGATGACGTTTGGTGATTATTTAAAAAATAATGGGGCTAAAAGATGAATAATATTTGGCTAAAATGGACAGGTCTGGTATGCTCCAATGCAATCGTTGGGTTTTTATTTTTGAGTGCTTTTGGGGGTTATTTTAGTAATTGGCTAGAGACATTAAGTTTGATATTGGGCGTATTGGTATTTGTGCCTATTTATGTGATGATAGATAAATATGCCTTAGCACATTATCCAACATTTAGCCTGATATTGCATGATATGGTTATGGGTAGGATTTTAATACAATTTAGTATTCTTACATAATTTGTGGTGGCTTTATTGGCGATAAAAATTTTAACGATGATAACAGGGTTTTATTATACGCCTTATTTTAAAGGTTTTATGCTGATGTTTATATCGGGATTGTTGGTATCTACTTTTATTTTGGGATTGTCATGGATTATTTTTAAAATTAAAACATAAAATCCTGATAACTGCGTGTATTTTTGCCTAATAAATTGATAAAATCATTTTCATCAACCATTTGACTATTTTCTAATAATGTTAAATTATCCATAGAAAACAACGTATTTTTACATATTGGATAAATTATTTTTAAAAATAATTTAGCAAAATATACAGGGATATTGATGATAAAAACAGGCTGTTTTTGATAAAAATTAGTTGCCAGTATTTTTAAATAATCTGTTAATAAAATGGGCGAGCTTGCCATATTAACAACACCACTTTTTTGTAAAGATGTTTGAAAAGATAAAAGATGTAAAAACCCCAACGCCACATCATCAACATGAATGGGCTGTATGATAAAATGACCGCCATTAGGCAAAACCCAAATCGGTAATTTGGCAAGTCTTAAAAACAGCTCGGTACTTGCTCCGCCTTGCCCAAACACCAAAGACGGACGAATGACAGTTACCCTAAAATCATCATCTGCCAATGCCAATAACGCCTTATCGCCACGCCCTTTACTGCCCACGAAGGCAATGGGCGAATGCTTGTCCGCTCCGAGTGCTGAGAGATTTAGCCAATGCTTTACGCCATTTTGTTTGGCGATAGTGGCAAGGTAAACAGGCGTATGATGATGAGTATTTTCCATAAAGGCGGTATCATCACTCATCACGCCAACAGCGTTAATCACCACATCAATATCATCAAATAAATCGGGCGGTATGGTTGGATAATTAAAATCAAGCGTTTTTGATGATAGGGATTTGATGTGATATAAGGGATTTTGACTTAATAAATTATCAATCTTTTTGCCAATAAATCCTGTATGACCGAATAATAAAATGTTCATGGTTATCACATCGGCTTAAATACCATTAAAAACACAATCCCCAATACCGCCAAAAACGCAGGATAACCTGCCAATTCCCATTTTCTGGCATAGTCCCAATAGGATTGGGGTAGGGCGGTGTCGCCATTGTCGTGCGACTGTTTGGCGATGTCTCGCATTTTTAGTTGCCACACGACCACAGGAAGCCAGCACGCCCCCGTAAAGAAAAACAGCACAAGGCTCGCCCAAATCCAAGTGGCAGAAAACGGCATATTTAGGGCGTTCATGAGCCACAGCCCCGAGAAAAACTGAAAAAACACCGCAGGGGTCGTAAACCAAAAATCCGCCCGACACACCCAATGGCTGACGACTGATTGGGCAGGGACACAGCCACTGCGATTGGTTACGAACAGATAAAACGCTGTACCAAAACCTGTGCCTAAAATTATCATGGCGGATAAGATATGCAAGGTTTTGATGAGTTGATATAGGGTAAAGTCGCTCATGGTTTTTCCTTGGTTTACCATAATTTCTGTAAAAACAGAAATAAGTTAATAAAAAAATATTAGGCACGCCCTATCTTACAGCTAACAAAATTGAATTTTACTACGGAAACCGTTCACCCCGAGCTATGCCTGCGGATAAGTTTCCGTCATGGTTCGACAGGCTCACCAAGAACAGAAACCGTAGTACTTTTTCATTTTGTAGAGTGTATTTTGGGTTTGTGATACTCATATAAAAATATCACGATTGCCAAAATAGGTAGAGTTTTTATCATACTACCAAAGGGGTGTAATAATTGCTCTATCAGCAATGATTTTGGTAAAAGTGTTAAAATCAATGTATTATAGCCAATGATGACAATGATTTGGCTAAGCCAAAGCAGATAATGCGTGCGGTATTTAGTCATGATAAATAGGGCAAACATCACATCAATGCCACTGGCTCCGATAAATAACACATCAACAATCACGCCATAAAATCCCATGCCATGCAATAAATCAAGCGATGATGAATGATTAAAAACTATCGGGATAACGCCACTATATAACCATAATAAGGCAAGGGCGTGATAGATATAGTTGGGTATTTTCATAAAATGCCTTTGATTTAATCAGTAGCGTTGATTTTAATTTAAGCAAATAATTGCCGAATGGGGCAAGTGTCATTTTTATTGCCAAATATGTCTTGCAATGTCGGCACCACGCTATTTTTGCTAAAGTGTGGGGCGACTTTATCCAAACGTTTTGCCAATTTTGGTAAATTGTCCGTAGGAACAGCAGGGAATAAATGATGTTCGGCATGATAAAATAAATTAAAGGTCAGGGCATTAACAATCGGATTTCGCTCGGTGCGTCCAATTTCATCACAATCATGATGTAAACCCCATACCGCAATCAATCCTGAACTTGCGTTAATAAAAAACATCACAGCAAATTGATACAGCAATAAGGCAGATTGATAATAAAAAGCACAAAATGATAATAATAAAATACACAGGCTTTCAATGATGATTTTTGGTTTAAAATGTTTTAGGGCGAGATGATAGCCATGCCGATAAATCCGCACACGAAATAATAATCCCCCAAGCAGTGCTTGATACCATGTTTGATGAGCCAAATAATCTTCGGTATCATCATCACTTAATGGCTTGTAATGATGAAATAGATGACTGTATTTCATGCTATGCAAACTGCTAAATGACAATAAACTGATGATGAATAATAATGCCGTTGCCAAATGGCGATGAATGCCTAATGCCTGATGAAATAAATCATGACCTTGCCGATAGGCAGTAATCACAAAAAATACCGAGCAGATAAATGCAAACGCATAATGCGACTGATGAACCAAATACCAAGATACAAGCAAAAAAGGATAGGGCAATGCCACGTTATAAACCTTTTGCCAAAATGTCAAATGGCGTAAATCTTGCCATTGGACTTGTTTTAGATAATTGGGTTTTTTTCATTTTGCTGTCCTATTTATCAAAGTTCTTTGGTAGTTTTGGTAAAAATAATTTACCAAAAATCATCGCTGATATTCCGCCAATGATAGCTAATAATATGGTTATTATAGTATCATTAAAATCAAAGATAAATGGATTTGGGTCAGTTATGATGATTAAGATGGTGATAGAAAATAACACGGATAAACTACCAATTAAAAACAAAAATCCATAATCTTTCGCCTCAATGATAATAAATTCTTTTATGGATAAATAAATGCCTGTCAATAAAGCAGGAATAAAACCAAATAATGTTCCAAAAAATAGAAAGAGTGGGATTAGTCCAAATGAAAAAATAAAACTTTGAAAATAATCAATGGTACTACTTGAATTTCCAAGAATTGATATTAATAATTCCCATAGTTTCGTTAATAATAAGAAAACAAAACCACCTACCGCACCACCCAACAAGATAAATAATAAAATCACCTTTTCTTTTGGATAAATAAAGCCATGTTGTTTGGCATAAGCTAGGATTTCTTTTTTGGTTGCCATTTTATTGCTCGCTTATTTTTATTTCAAAAATTTTTGCACCGTTGCCCCAAGTTTTAGGATTTTATTGAGTGTCGTTGTAGAGAGTTTTAGCATTTCATTTGCCCAAGTGGTGAGCGTATCCACAAAGCCGTGCGTATCCTTAATGCGTTGTTTGACCCCTTCATTTTCCAGTTCAAATTCAGGCGTATTCATGAGTTCATCTAAAAACTGCACGGTAGGGGCAAGCTCTCTTTTGTAGCGTTCTTCTACGATGACCCGAGCGAGCGTCCATACATCGCTATTGGTGGTAAAATAATCCCGTCTGTCGCCTAATATGTGCGTGGTCTGCACAAGATTTAGGCTTTGCAGTTCCTTAATGCTGTTTGAGACGTTGGAGCGGGCGACCCCGAGCGTATCTACGATTTGTTCGGCATTCATCGGCTTTGCCGTGATGAATAGTAGGGCGTGGATTTGGGCGACTGTGCGGTTTACGCCCCATTTACTGCCCATTTCGCCCCAATGCAGGACAAATTTTTCGGTGGTGGGGGAGAGTTTCATGATAGTTGCCTTTTTAACGTTTTTGGATATTTTAGAAGTTTTTATAATTTCTGTCAATACTGAAATTTAAAAATTTACCATGCGGTTAAAATTTTTAAAGTCGGCAAAATCTGCCTTTGTCCATGATAGCTTTCTTATTTATTCATGATAGCTTAGCAATTTACAATCTCATAACATTTCGCCCTTGCAATTTGAGAGAATTTAAGCTAATTTACAACTGTACATATCGCTCTTTGCTGTGTGTGGTATGTACCACAAGGCAGTATCATTCACTTTAACCAACTTTAACCAACATAAGGAAATCTCTATGCGTTACGCCAATCCCAATACAGACGGCTCAAAAGTCAATTTCAAATCCCAATACGAAAACTTCATCGGTGGCGAATGGGTTGCCCCTGTCAAAGGCGAGTATTTTGATGACATTTCACCTGTGGACGGTAAAGTGTTCACCAAAGTAGCAGATTCTACAAGCGAAGATGTTGAGCTTGCCCTAGACGCTGCCCACAAAGCCAAAGATGCTTGGGCTAAGACATCGCCCATGGAACGAAGCAATGTTTTATTAAAAATCGCTGACCGTTTGGATGAACATTTAGAGCTGCTTGCTGTTGCTGAGACGTGGGAGAATGGCAAACCTGTGCGTGAGACGTTGGAGGCGGACATTCCACTTGCCATTGACCATTTTCGTTATTTTGCAGGTTGTATCAGAGTCCAAGAGGGTGGCGTCAGTGAGATTGACCATGATACGGTTGCTTATCATTATCACGAACCACTGGGTGTGGTTGGGCAAATCATTCCTTGGAACTTTCCCATTCTCATGGCAGCGTGGAAAATCGCCCCTGCATTGGCAGCGGGCAACTGTATCGTGCTAAAACCTGCCGAGCAGACACCTGTGAGCATTCTTGTACTCATTGAACTCATCGAGGATATTTTACCAAAAGGTGTGCTAAATGTTGTCAATGGTGATGGCTTAAAAGTGGGCAAACCACTTGCCACAAATCCACGCATTAGCAAAATCGCCTTTACAGGTTCAACCGAGGTGGGTCAGAAGATCATGCAGTATGCAACTGAAAATATCATTCCTGTTACCTTAGAATTAGGGGGTAAATCGCCCAATGTGTTCTTTGCCGATGTTATGGATAAGGACGATGAGTTTTTGGATAAGGCGTTGGAGGGCTTTGCCATGTTCGCCCTAAACCAAGGCGAAGTCTGCACTTGTCCGTCTCGTGCGTTGGTGCATGAGAGTATCGCCGATGAGTTTATCAAGCGTGCCATTGACCGAGTCAAAAACATCAAAACAGGACATCCGCTTGATACCGAGACGATGATTGGGGCTCAGGCAAGCCAAGAACAGCAGGACAAAATCCTAAAATACATCGACATCGGTCAAAAAGAAGGGGCAGAGCTACTAACAGGTGGCGGTGAGCGTAAAGAGAACGAAGATGGTGGATTTTATATTGAGCCGACTGTATTTAAGGGTACTAATGAAATGCAGGTGTTCCGTGATGAAATCTTTGGCCCTGTCTTGACCGTTACGACCTTTAAGGACTTTGATGAAGCTATGCAAATTGCCAATGATACCATGTACGGCTTGGGTGCAGGCGTGTGGTCTCGTGATGGCACGACCGCTTATCGTGCAGGGCGTGCGATACAGGCAGGACGTGTGTGGACAAACTGCTATCACATCTATCCTGCCCACGCTGCCTTTGGTGGCTACAAAAAATCAGGGATTGGGCGTGAAAACCACAAGATGATGTTAAGCCATTATCAGCAAACCAAAAACCTGTTGGTGAGCTATTCACCCAAGACAGCCGGACTTTTTTAATTTTTAGCCTTTAATGTAACTGCCTTTACCTTTAAAAAACAGACAATATGTATTGTCTGTTTTTATTTTAAAATAACGGCCCAAAATGTGGTTCATGATTTTGATGCACTCACTGTACCCAAGCACATCAGAGCAATCTTGTGGTCTTATTATCATGTTGATATGTGTGCCATTTGGGCATTGAGTTAAATCATCTCTAAAAAGTAGGGCTTAACAGGGCATTTATAAAATGTAGTATGATGGTAGGTTTGATGATGATGGTGGCAATCACGCCAAACGCCGCTCCTGATAAATGAGCAAGGTGGTTAATCCGTCCTGTGCCACGTCTGTCTGCCCAAATGCTATAACCGACATAACCAATGGCAAAAATAATGGCAGGAATGGGTATAAAGAACAGATAAATGACCTGCCATGGTGCAAGCAGAATGAAGGCGAACAGTATGGCTGATACACCGCCTGATGCCCCAAGGCTGGTAAAGCGTGGGTTGTTTTTATGGCGAATATAGTCAGGGATACTTGATGCAATGATGGCAAGCACATAAAAACCCACAAAACCTAATGCTCCTAGCTCATGGATATAAAACCGCTCCATGGTTCGCCCAAAAAAGTACAGCGTAATCATGTTAAAAAGCAGGTGCATGCCATCACCATGGACAAAACCACTGGTCAAAAAACGGTCATATTGTTTATGGCGAGCGATACAGATGGGGTCAAAGACGAGCCTGCCGAGAAAAGTTTTGTTTTGCCAGGCCATAAGACTGACAGCGACAGTAATAATGATGATGACGGTGGTATGATTCATGATAAGTAACGCTGATAATGATGAGAAAATGATGTCAGTATATCAAATCCACACAAAGGTGCAAGTATCATGAATGTCTTTATGACAAATAAAAATGCCATCACTGGGATGGCATTTTTAATATCAGGGTTAATATCAGGGCATCTAAGTTAGCCTAATTTGGCGATGATGCTGTTAAAGGTTGCACTCGGACGCATGGCTTTATCAAGCAACTCACGGTTGGCAAAGTAATAACCCTCGGTCTCAACCGCCTGCCCTTGCACACCGTTTAGCTCATTTACGATGGTTATTTCTTGTTCGTCCAATGCTTTGGCGATGGGAGCGAACTCATCAGCCAAGTCTTTGTCCTCATCTTGTGTGGCAAGTGCTGTGGCCCAGTATTTGGCAAGATAAAAATGACTGCCACGGTTGTCAATAGAGCCAAGTTTACGTTGTGGCGACTTATCATTCATAAGCAACGCTTCGGTTGCCTTGTCTAGGGTGGTTGCTAAAATTTGGGCTTTGGTGTTGTTTTCACGTTCAGCAAGATGTTCAAGTGATACCGCTAATGCCAAGAACTCACCCAAGCTGTCCCAGCGTAGATAGTTTTCTTTGTTAAACTGCTGAACATGTTTGGGGGCAGAACCGCCTGCACCTGTTTCAAACATGCCACCGCCATTCATAAGTGGCACAATAGAGAGCATTTTGGCAGAGGTACCAAGTTCTAAAATGGGGAATAGGTCGGTTAGATAATCACGCATGACGTTACCCGTTACGCTGATGGTATCTTCACCGTTTTTTAGGCGATTTAACGTGAAGTTGGTGGCTTCAACCAATGGCATGATGTGGATTTGTAGTCCATCGGTATTAAGTTCATCAAGATAGGTGTTGACTTTTTTGATAATATTGGCATCATGAGCACGGTTTTCGTCCAGCCAAAACACCGCAGGCATCTTAGAGAGTCTGGCACGTTTGACCGCCAAACTGACCCAGTCTTTGATGGGAGCATCTTTGGTTTGACAGGCACGCCAAATGTCGCCCTCTTCTACATTGTGTGATAACAGTATGTTGTCATTTTCATCAATGACCTCTACTTTGCCGTCCGCTTCAATCTCAAAGGTCTTATCATGCGAGCCGTATTCTTCTGCTTTTTGAGCCATCAGACCAACATTTGGCACAGTACCCATGGTTGTAGGGTCAAACGCACCATTTGCCTTACAAAACTCAACGGTGGCGTGGTACAGTGGTGCATAAGTGCTGTCAGGGATGATGATTTTGGTGTCTTGCTGTTTACCGTCCTTGTTCCACATTTGACCTGATGCACGCACCATGGCAGGGATGGAGGCGTCAATGATAACGTCGCTGGGAACATGCAGATTGGTAATGCCTTTATCACTGTCTACCATTGCAACATCAGGATTATTGGCATAGGTGTCGGCGATTAGGGCTTCTATCTTTGTTTTGGTGTTGGCATCTAGCTTATCAAGGTTGGCAAGTAAGTTACCAAAACCGTTATTGACATTCACCCCAATATCATGAAGTTCTTTGCCATATTTATCAAAGACAGGCTTAAAAAATGATTTGACCGCATGACCAAAGATGATGGGGTCTGAGACTTTCATCATGGTAGCTTTCATGTGTAGGCTGTATAGTACGCCTTTTTCTTTGGCATCTTTGACTTGTTCATCTAAAAAATCAACCAAGGCCTTTTTGCTCATAAAAGTGGCATCTAGGATTTCGCCCGCTTTTAGAGTCAGTGGCTTGCGTAGTGCTTTGCTGTTGCCATTTTTGTCGGTAAAAATGATGGAGACAGTGGTAGCATGTGGCATGATGACCGATTTTTCATTGGCAAAAAAATCATGACCGTTCATGGTGGCGACATGGGTTTTGCTGTCAGCTGACCATGCTCCCATGCTGTGTGGGTGTTTTTTGGCAAAGTTTTTGACTGCTTTGGGTGCACGGCGGTCGGAGTTACCTTCACGCAAAACAGGATTGACCGCTGAACCTTTGATGCGATCATAACGAGCTTGAATATCACGCTCTTTGTCATCTTTGGGGTTGGTAGGATAGTCAGGCACACCATAGCCATCATCTTGTAGTTCTTTGATGGTTGCCAAAAGCTGAGGCATGGATGCTGAGATGTTGGGCAGTTTGATGACGTTGGCGTGTGGCTGGGTAACGAGTTTGCCAAGTTTGGCAAGTGCGTCAGGTTGGCGTTGCTCTTCTTTTAAAAATTCGGGGAATTGAGATAAGATACGGCTTGCCAAAGAGATGTCGCTGGTGGTAATGTCAATGCCTGAGCTTTTGGTAAAGGCCTGAATGATTGGCAGTAAAGAGTGCGTGGCAAGGGCTGGGGCTTCATCGGTATAGGTGTAGACAATGGTTGGTTTTGACATAAAAACTCCGAGTTCGTCATGGATGGTGAGTGCAAGTTCGCTTTGCAAGTGGATGTTTTATTTTGGGTCTAATTTTGGGTGCAATCATTCGCATATAACCCAAAACTTGTACTTATTATGCCATATTTTTACCAATTTTCCTAACTTTTTTGAAAGCCTTGTCCGATGAAAAACGCTTGCTAATGTCAGACTTAGTCCACTTTACGGATTTTATAGAGCTTTTTAGCGTACTTTTTAGATTGTCCATAATTTTAAACCACAAGCATCACATATGTCATGACACTCGTGGTTTTTGGGGATTTATTTAAAAAGCATTTTAAGAGGTGCTGGCATCTTTTTTCAACTGGTGTAATGACAGTGCAATGTCAGTACTGATTTCAGAATATTGTGAACCTGAACCAATCATTTCTTTGGCTTTGTCAAAATTTTTTCTATTGATTTCTTTTGCTACTTTACCGATTTCTTTGTGAAATTCTGCATGTTTTTGTTTGCAGTGGTGATAACTTTCAAGACCAGTCAAGGCGTTTACGTTAGCTTCATCATGAAGCCAAACACCTAAGACACATAAATCATCACGAGACACTTTGGCTTCATCTAAGGTCTCTTCATTACCAATGGCTTCTCTTAATTTTCCTTTCCAGTCTGCATGAGCTTTTAATGCTGCACTAAAATCTAGAGGTTGAATGGTTGTATTGGGATTACTCATGGATAAATGTCCTAATTAAAATAACAAGGTTGATTTGCTTGATTTGTCAATATTTATTAATAAAATTTTACTCAAAGTAAAAAGAATTAACAAACCTTTGTTATTTTATCAAATTAAGGGGGGGGGGTCAATATTCTATGGTTAAAAAATTCTGTTTTGTGTTTACAAATCATGGTTTACAAATCATGGTCTGCATTTATACCGTATGGTTGGTGGGATTTATAAAATTGATGGATGACGCTTTTTGGGTGTTGATTTGTGGGAGCGTCCTTTGTCTGTGAGTTTTGTGCTTAGGCTTGATGATAAGCCATGTTTTGGTTGGTTCATGCCTTTTGTCAAAGTTAATTTTGTGTGTTATAATTACCGCCGTATCTTTTTTATTTTCATAGGAAAATCCATGTCCCTAACCAACCCCACCTTAGTATTAAATTGTGGCTCATCATCCATCAAATATGCCTTGATTGGCGAAGATGGTAACAGTCGTATTGAAGGTCTTGCCGAAGCTTTGGGTAATGCTGATGCTCGCATCAAACACAAAAACCTAGACGGTTCAAAAGTGGAGATTGATATCCCAAATTCAGGGGCTCATACCGAAGCCTTGCAAATTATCCTAGGCGAGCTGATTGCTGAGCATAAGCCTGTGGCGGTGGGTCATCGTGTGGTGCACGGTGGCGACAAATTCAAATCAGCGACCGTCATTACCCCTGAGGTATTGGCGACCATTGAAGAGCTGGCAAACCTTGCTCCACTGCACAACCCTGCCAATGCTGCTGGCATCAAAGCGATTAACGCCATTTATCCTAACTTGCCTCAGGTGGCGATTTTTGATACAGCATTTCACCAAACCATGCCTGACCATGCTTACCGCTATGCCATCCCCAAAGAGTTATACACTAAGCACCAAATCCGCCGTTATGGCTTTCACGGCACATCGCATAATTACGTCTCAAACCGTGCCAATGCGTTAAGCGGTCAAGAGGGTAAAACAGGTTGGCTTGTGGCTCATCTGGGTAATGGCTGTTCAGCGACAGCGGTATATGATGGTCAAAGCCTTGACACATCAATGGGTCTAACTCCGTTAGAGGGTTTGATGATGGGTACTCGTTCAGGTGATATTGACCCAAGCATTCATCTGCATTTGCACCGTACTTTGGGGCTGTCTATCCAAGAGATTGACACTTTGCTAAACAAAAAGAGCGGTCTTTTGGGGGTCTCTGGTATCTCTAACGACATGCGTTTGTTAGAACAAGCTGACAAAGAGGGTAATACTGATGCCACGCTTGCCCTTGATATGTTTGCTTACCGTGTTGCCAAATATCTGCTTAGCTTGACCGCAGGCTTGCCAGTATTGACAGGCATTGCTTTTACAGGTGGCGTTGGTGAAAATGGTGCAGACATGCGTGCTAAGATTGTCGGTTACCTAAAACATTTGGGCGTACAAATTGATGCCGATAAGAATGCTGAGCTGTTCCGTGGAGCGGAGGGCAGTTTTCATGCCAAGGATTCTGCTGTTCAGTTGTGGGTCATCCCAACCGATGAAGAGTTTCAAATCATGAGCGAGTCTCGTGCGGTGTTGGGACTATAAAAAACAACAAAAACAAATAATAAAAGTCAGATTTGGGTCTGACTTTTCTTTAAAATTTGATTGATGACTGATTGATAAATTGATAAAAAGATAACCAAAAAGGTAACTTATGAAAACATTATTACTTATCCCTACCACAAGCCAAATCAACATGCAAACCGTGGCTCAAAATGTTGCAGATTTGACCGATGGTACAATTGTCGCCATACCAAGCCATGATGAATTGGTAAATGCCATCAGCGATAATAACCTTGATGACCTCCTAGAAACTGTCATTGCCGAACAGTCTGCTCCTGTGAGTGTGGTGGTGGGTGTGCTTGCCGATGAGAGTCGCCCCTATGCCAACCGTGTCAACCGTGAACTGGCAACAGGTTTTGATGCAGATGTGATTTTGGTGGGTGATAATGACATACGCCTGCCTGTATTTGCATCTGTATTTGGCGGTATCAAAGGTGAACGTATTTGGGGTATCATTGGCACAGCAGAGCTGTCAGGTAAGGTGCAAGTGGTAGCACGTACTGACAAAGGTGGTCATTTATCTGAGATTGATGGCGGTGCATTTGACAATTACAAAACGTCCGAACGCACCCAAAAGCTATCACCTTATGCCTTTCGCAATCAAGTGGTTCGTCTTGCCCAAAATGCCAAAAAACGCATTGTATTGCCAGAGGGTGATGAGCCACGCACCATTGAAGCGGCGGTAATTTGCCAAAATCGTCGTATTGCCCAGTGTGTGCTTTTGGGCGACCCTGCCAAGATTCGTGCGGTGGCAGACGAGCGTGGTGTTACCTTGCCTGATGATATTGAGATTATTGAACCGACTGGTGTCATTGAAAAATATGTCGCCCCCATGGTAGAACGCCGTAAGGGCAAACTTGATGAAGCAGGAGCAAGACAAGCCCTGCAAGATACCGTCTACCTAGGCACGATGATGTTACAAGTGGGTGATGTGGATGGTTTGGTTTCAGGTGCGGTACACACCACGGCTGACACCATTCGCCCAGCGTTCCAGCTTATCAAGACCGCCCCAGAGTATAGCCTAGTATCTAGCGTGTTCTTTATGCTACTGCCCGAGCAAGTGGTCGTCTATGGCGACTGTGCGGTAAACCCCAACCCAACAGCAGAACAACTCGCTGAGATTGCCATTCAGTCGGCAGAGTCTGCCAAGGCATTTGGTATTGACCCCAAAGTTGCCTTGATTAGCTACTCTACCATGAATTCAGGTTCAGGCCCTGATGTGGATACAGTCAAAGGTGCGTTAGAGATTGTTCGTGAAAAAGCCCCCAAGCTAAAAGTGGATGGTCCACTACAATTTGACGCAGCATCTGTGCCAAGCGTGGGCAAACAAAAAGCACCAAATTCTGACGTGGCAGGCGATGCCAATGTGTTTATTTTTCCTGATTTGAACACAGGTAATACCACTTATAAAGCCGTACAACGTACCGCAGGCGTGATAAGTGTTGGCCCTATGCTACAAGGTCTTAATAAGCCTGTCAATGACCTCTCTCGTGGCTGTTTGGTAGATGACATTGTTTATACCATTGCTTTGACAGCGATTCAAGCGGTCTAAATTTGTCAAGTTTATTAAGCTTATTAAGACAAAAAACACATAAAAGGGCGGTTGTTCCGCTCTTTTTGCCTTTATTCTGCCTTTATTTTTGCCTTTAAAAAGAAAAATTTTGCAAAAGAAGTTAAAATTTTGGGGTGTTTCCATTTTTTATGGTGTATAAAACGATACATAAAGCTGTGGCATCAGTCATACCAAATGACTTTGGGTATTTTTATGACAAAAAGCACACTTAGCATTTAACATAAGATATTATTTGTGCTAAAATAGCTCGTTATTTTTGTAACATTGGATAAATACTGGGTAGATGGGCATGACAAAAAAGCGTGGGCTTGGCACAAAACGTGGTTTAGAAGCCTTGATGGGCAACATTAAACGAGAAAGAGATTTGACCGCAGAAGCCATCATGCCGACAGTGGCACCTGCTTTTACCCAAAAATCAACCAACCCCAAAACAACCAATACCGATAAAAATACCAACAAAAATACCGATAAACTGAACACGCCCAAATCTACCCATCATCTACCTACCCAAGATGGTGAGCAGGTTACGCTCATTCAAATCGCTCCTGCTCGGTTGCAATCGGGTAAATATCAGCCCAGACGAGACATTAAAGAAGAGACCTTAAAAGAGCTTGCCGAATCGGTGCGTCAGCATGGGGTCATGCAACCCATCGTGATTCGCCCTTTGTTGGAGGGTGAGCGTAAGGAACAAGGCATCACTCATGAGATTATCGCAGGGGAGAGACGTTGGCGAGCTGCCAGATTGGCAGGGCTTAATACCATCCCCGCCATTGAGCGTGTACTCTCAGATGAGGTCGCGATTGCTTTGGCGCTGATTGAAAACATTCAGCGTGAAGATTTGACGGTGTTAGAGCAGGCGGCGGCATTGGAGCGATTTCATACCGAATTTGGCATGAGTCATGCAATGATTGCCGATGTCGTGGGCAAGGCACGTACGACCGTATCTAATTTATTGCGTCTTAATGCCTTGCACGATGAGGTCAAAGCATTCATGATGGATAATTTGCTTGATATGGGTCATGCCCGCACACTGTTGTCTTTATCCAAAGACCAACAGCCCATCATCGCCAAAAAAATCATCCATGCTGATATGACGGTACGTGAAGCGGAAAGACTGGTCAAATCCATTTTGCACCCTAAGCCAAAGGCGGTATCAATCAATAGCCGTGAGATTATCGCCCTAAATCAAAGGTTATCAGATGCACTGGGGGCGAGGGTCAAGCTAAAACAAGGTAAAGACGGTAAGGGCAGTGTGGAGATATTTTTTCACAGCCATGATGAGCTAAGTGAACTGATGACACAGCTTGGTGTGGCAGTGTCTTGATGTCTAATTAATAATTGTAGTAACGGTGTAAATTATGTGGGAGCTTGTCAAAGCAGGCGGTTGGTTGATGTTGCCAATCATTGTATGTTCTATTGTGGCGTCGGTCATCATCATTGAGCGTGGTAAAGTATTACGCATGGGTTTGCTTGCTCCGAGTGGGCTTAGAGAGAAACTCGTTAGCCAGTTACGTACTAAGGGTGATATTGCCAAAAATACCCTACTTGTCATCAAAGGTGAGTCGCCATTGGGTGATATTTTGGCAACGGGGCTGTTGTATCGCCAGTATGGACTAGACAGCATGACCATGCATATGCAAAACCGTGCCAGTGTTCAGATTCACGCCTTGGAGAAAAATATTAACATGCTCGGTACAATTGGGGCGATTGCACCACTTTTGGGACTGCTTGGAACGGTATTGGGTATCATCATCTCATTTTTGGCGGTAACAGATGGCTCTATGCAAGATCCTGCCATGCTTGCAGGAGGTGTCTCTCAGGCATTGATTACCACAGCAGGGGGGATGTTTGTTGCCATTCCTGCCTTGATGGCGTATCGCTATTTTCAAAGACGTATTGTGGATATTAACGCCAGATTTGAGAGTGAAGCGGGACTACTCATCCAAGAGATGTATGATTATGGACTTATCAAGGACAATCTACAACATGGATTGAGTCAAGTTTATGCCAGTGAACCTGTCGCTTATACACAAAGCCAATGCACACAAAGCCAAGAGCCATCATAACCGAGTGTTGTCATGAGATTTCGTAAACCGACCGTTGAGCCTTTGGATATCAATCTGACACCCATGATTGATTGCTTGTTGTTCTTGATTGTTTTTTTATTGATGGCGACGACCTTTAACCATTTTAGTCGCATTAATATCGTCTTGCCCGAAGCCCAAGGCGTGGCAGTAACCCATGAGGGCAAGCAAATAGAGGTGGCGGTACAAAAAGACGGTACTTATTTGGTCAATGGGTTGGCGTTAGAATCTGGCACCGAAGCTGAGCTTATTAACATGCTTCAAAAAGAAGCAGGCAACGACCGAAAACAACTCTTTGTCATCGCCGCCGATGCCCAAGCATCACACCAAGCGGTAGTGCGTGTTATGGATGTGGCAGGCAAAATGGGTTTTTTAAACTTAAACATTACTACCGTTGTGCCAGTACCACAGCATGGTGCCAAATAATTGTATGGCTAGGTAGTCGTGTAATTTATGCAATGCAATGTGGTATTTTGTGTTACAATGCCAATAAATCTTTCTTTTGAAAATCATGTCAAAACCTACCCCCCAAACTAACTTTGACTCCAATGATAAATTGGCGGTCTTTTTGCGTCTGGTGTCCTATCTAAAACCCTACTGGTGGGCGGCAATTTTTATGGTATTTGGTATGATACTTAGTGCAGGCTCTGAGGTTGCCAGTGCCAAACTTTTTGAATTTATTATTGATGCCATCAATCATGATGACGAAAAAGGTAAATTTTGGTTTCCTTTTTTGGTGATTGCCTTATTTTTTTTTCGGGGTATGGGGGCATTTTTGGGGGGATATTATTCAGCGTATGTCTCTCGCAACCTTGTCTATCATTTGCGTGTGGCGGTTTTTGAAAAATTGTTACGCCTGCCATCTGATTTTTATCTAAAAAATCCTGCTGGTACCATCTCATCCAAACTCATCTTTGATGTTGAGCAAGTTACCGCAGGCAGTAATGAGGCGATTACCACGCTACTAAAAGAGGGCATGACGGTCATCGCTTTATTTGGCTACCTGTTTTATAGCAACTGGCGATTGACATTGGTGCTAATGACAGTTGTTCCACCGATTTTTTGGATTGTCAAAAAAGTATCCAAGAAATTTGCCATGCTGTCAATAGGCATCCAAGAATCCATGAGTGCGGTAAGCCATATCACTAACGAAGCCGTGGCAGGTTATCAAGTCGTTAAAAATTATGGCGGTCAGGCGTACGAAGCTGATAGGTTTAATAAAGCCAGTTTGGACAATCTACAAAAAGGCATGAAAATTACCGTGCTTGCTGCCATCAACTCACCATTAATTCAATTGCTGATGGCGATGGGCATGTGCTTTGTGGTGTGGTTGTCTTTGCGTCCTGAGATTTTGGGGGGAATGACAGCAGGGCAGTTTGTATCTTTTCTTATCGCCGCAGGATTGCTTGCTCGCCCTGTCAAAGCCTTGACCGATGTCAATCAGAGACTACAACGAGGTTTGGCAGGCGGTGCATCTGTGTTTAGGCTACTAGATGCACCCGAAGAGCGTGATACAGGCACACTCACCCCTATCTTTTATGGTAATATCCGCTTTGACCATGTAAGTGTTACTTATGACGGCGGTGTACAAGCGATAAAGGACTTTAATCTTGACATTAAGGCAGGTGAAACGGTGGCGGTTGTTGGTCGGTCAGGCTCTGGTAAAACCACATTGGTCAATCTACTCACTCGCTCACTGACCCCAACATCAGGGCAAGTACTGATAGATGGCATGCCCATTGATGACATCAAATTATCATCTTTGCGTGAACAGATTGCCATGGTGAATCAACAAATAACGCTATTTTTAGATACGGTTGCTCATAACATCGCCTATGGGGCATTGTCTACCAAGTCTTATGAACAGATTGTTCAGGCAAGCCAGTCAGCTTATGCCCATGATTTTATCATGGATTTGCCAAACGGTTATGACAGCTTCATCGGTTCAGACGGCTTACAGCTGTCAGGTGGGCAACGCCAACGGCTTTCTATCGCGCGAGCGTTGTTAAAAGATGCACCGATTTTGATATTAGATGAGGCGACATCTGCCTTAGATAACGAAAGCGAATACTACATTCAAAAAGCACTAGAAACTGTCATGCAAGGACGGACAACACTTGTCATCGCCCATCGCCTATCTACCATTCAAAACGCCGACCGTATTATCGTCATGGATAAAGGGCAAATCGTGGAAATGGGCACACATGATGAACTCTTTGCCAAAGATGGGATGTATCGCACCATGTATGAACGTACCTTTGACCAGCAACACAAACCAAGCCCCCAAAGCCCACATGAAAAATCCAGAACTTCTTATCACCAAAGCATGGCAAGATAATTCACCCATACTTATCATGTTAAGCCCCTTGTCTTTGCTGTATGGCGTGGTGGGGCGTGTGCGTAAGTTTTTGTATGATAATGACAAACTTAGCAAATATCATGCCCCCATCCCTGTGATGGTCATCGGAAATATCACGGTGGGCGGTAGTGGCAAAACACCGCTTATCATTACCCTTGTCAAGTATTTACAAGGCAAGGGCATCAATGTGGGCGTGATAAGTCGTGGTTATGGACGTACAGGCAATGCCCCTGCAATGGTTTGTGCTGATAGCACACCCATTCAAGTGGGTGATGAGCCATGCCTTATCGTCCAAGAGACAAATGTACCCATGGCGGTAGGGGCAAATCGTGGTCAAGTGATTGATTTATTAATACACAATCATCCAACTTTGCAACTTGTCATCAGCGATGATGGATTACAGCACCATGCCCTACACCGAGATGTGGAATGGATAGTTGTAGATGGTATGCGTGGTTTTGGCAATGAAAAGCTCTTTCCGCAGGGTTTTTTACGTGAACCGCTTGACCGTCTGACAGAGGCGACCGTCATCCATCATGACAGCCGAGCTGAACGTTATGATGATAAAGCTCTACTCATGCACCTAATCCCAACTAAGCCCATACCGCTATTGGGGGGTGATAAAAATTTGGCACCCCAAAGGGTTTATGCGTTAAGTGGCATTGGTTATCCTACACGCTTTTTTAAAACCCTAAGCGAGCTTGGATTTGACGTGATAGAGCAGGCCTTTGGCGATCATCATGTCTTTGAGATTGATGATTTGACCGATTTGACCGATTTGCCGATTATTACAACCAGCAAAGACGCCGTTAAATTGCACAAACTTGCTAATACGTACCCAAATCATGGGGCATTTGATAACATTTGGGTGCTACCTGTGCAGGCGGTATTGTCGGATAGCGTCTATGGAGAAATGGATAGGGTGCTTGGGGTGTTGGGAGTTGGTTTTTAAGTGCTTTTGAATGGATTGATCTTTATAAAAATACCAACTTGTTATCTTAGATTGGCAATGAGGAGGCTGTCCAACTACGCCAAACCCGTCCGTCTTTATCAATAACCTCAATACTGCCATTACTATACCATAATGCCATGTATTTACCTGTTAAATTGGATGCAACATTACTATTTCTTGCTAGGCTATCAATCCAATCACTACTTTCTGGTGTCCAATTATCATTTGCGGTATTGTAATCTCTGTATAAATCCATACCATAGTTCCACCATTCCAAGCCGTGTCGAATGTCTATCTCTCCGTAAAAATTTAGCTTGCGTTGTAAATACAGCCTATACTCTTCAACATCTTGACAACCCTCCCAGTCTCCCCAAGATGCCTGAACCCAAACTCGAACCAATGTTTTTGTATGATTAGAGGAGGTTGAGCTGTTATTGCTTGAAAATAAAAAGTCAAATAAACCCATAGTTATCTCACTTTATTTACATTGAATTTATCGCTATTTGAGTTTTAAGAACTTACCTTAACAGAAGCGGGTCTAATACCTAATTCATAAAATTTAGCCCATGCCTTTTGTAAGGCTTCATCTTTATTGTTGGCTAAGATGGTTGTGAAATGGGTTGCTTTTCCGTTTTTGTCAAGTGCCGAAGCTTGGTATTTTAATGACATAGCTAGTACCTTAAAAATAGATTTAAAAGCTTATAGGTTATTTACGGTAAGATATTTATTATAAATAACTTACCGTAAAAAGAAATTATCTTGGAGAGCCACAATTTTGGCAACGCTTACCGCCAAGATTGACTGTATGGCATTTATCGCATTGCCATTTGCTATTGCAATAAATAATTGCAAAATTTTTGTGATAAATAAACATAACTCACCTCTTTTGGTTGATGGATTTTGAAGTTAGCATTATCATATCACTTTACTTTTTGTGATAAAAGCAACTATAATAACAATTTTATAACCTTAAAGTAGTTATTTTATGTCCACTCAAAAAATGCCAACTATGAAAGAGTTAAGAAAAGAAAAAAACCTAACGCAAAGCCAAATGGCGGAATTAACAGACTTATCTATTAGTGGTTATGCCAAGATTGAGCGTGGCGAATGTTCGCCAAATACCGAAAGTTTACAAAAAATTGCACAAGCTTTGGGTGTTAGTATGGAGGCTCTTATGGAGAGAGATAGTATTGTTATTATTAATGATGAAGCAACAGGCATTAACCATTCTCCTATTACCAATTTTTATCATAAAACTATGCAGTTTGGCGAAGCATCACAATCAAGTGAAGTGGCATTATTGCAGGTAAGACTAGACCATTTGCAGGAAATAATTGCTCAAAAAGATATTGAAATCAATAACTTAAAAGAGATTATTGAGCTACTAAAAAAATCAAAATGAACAATAAAATCCCAACTTCATCAAGTTGGGATTTTATTGATAATCTACCATTTTTAGATTGTAGGGTGGCATTGCTCACAAAAACCTAAAATTTTTTCCAAAAATATCATACAATAGACACAAATTTACTTCTTAATCCAAAGGAACACCCATGAAACCCACTCCCAAAACCCACATCATTATCCCTGCCCGCTACAAATCCACTCGTCTACCTGCCAAGCCCTTGCTTGATTTGCATGGCAAGCCCATGATTTTATGGACAGCCCAAAAAGCCCTACAAGCGACTTTTGCCAACAGCGTGTGTGTGGCAACGGATGATGAACGCATTTTTGATGTGTGTGAGCGTGCAGGCGTGCCTGTGGTGATGACAGCTGAGCATGTCTCAGGCACGGACAGACTGGCAGAGGTGGCACAACTTTTGGGTTTGGCAGACGATGACATTGTCATTAACATGCAAGGTGACGAACCGCTTGTACCATCTTTGTTGTTAGAGCAGGTTAAAAATCTGCTACTTGCCAATGATGACTGTGTCATGGCAACCTTGTGCGAGGTGATTGATAATTATGATGATTTTTATAAAAATTCGGTGGTAAAAGTTGTCCATGCACACCAAAAAGCACTGTATTTTAGTCGCAGCCCCATACCCTACGACAGAGACGCTCATTTGACAGACAGATTGGGTAATGCCCCAAAAAATGCCCATCGCCATTTGGGGTTATATGCCTATCGGGTTGGGTTGTTAAAGCAATTTAGTGCGTGGGAACAAGGCACGCTTGAATGTTTAGAGAGTCTAGAACAGCTTCGTATTTTGGAGCATGGACAAAAAATTGCCATAGATGTTGCCAAAGTTGTTTTGCCGCTTGGGGTGGACACACAAGAGGATTTGGACAGACTAAATGCCATGCCGATTGATGAGTTTTTGAAATTTTAGGGGTAGCGATGACCACAGTTTATTTTATTCGCCATGCCGAACCCAATTATGCCAATCGTGATGAGTTTAGCCGAGAATTGACCCCAAAAGGCATTGCCCAAAGCGAGCGGCTGCTTGATGTGTTTAGGGGCATTGATATTGATGTGTTTTTTTCAAGCCCTTACAAACGGGCGGTGGATACAATTTATCCGCTTGCCAACAGCCGCAAAAAAAACATTCATCTAAAAGCGGAGCTTTGTGAAAGGCGGGTTGGCACTTGGGTGGATGATTTTGATGAATTTAGCCAAAAGCAGTGGCAAGATTTTGGGTATCATCTAAAAAATGGCGAAAGTCTGCACCGTGTCCAGCAACGAAACATTGCTATGTTGCATGAAATTTTGATAAATTATCCCAATCAGACGATTGTTATCGGCACGCACGGTACGGCATTATCTACCATCATTAAGTATTATCAGGCGGATTTTGGTTATCAGGATTTTAATGCCAATAAGCATAAATTTCCGTGGATAATGGCATTTGAATTTGACGGTATCATGCTAAAACACTACCACGAAATTCACATGGACGATACGCCATGAGCGAGCAAGAACAGTTACCCTACTTTGCTCCATTGCTTCCTTGGCAAAAACAGCCTTGGAGGCAGGTAACCTCCCAATTTCATGATGGTAAATTGGCACATGGGCTTTTGGCGTATGGCATGGCAGGCATTGGCAAACGTGAATTTGTGTGGCGTCTGGTGGCGTGGTTGCTTTGCCAAAATAAAAACGAGCGTGGAGCGTGTGGGGCGTGTGAGAGTTGTCGTTGGCTGATGGCAGGCACACACCCTGATGTCATGGTGTTACCACATGAGAGTCTGCCAACCTCCAAAAAGAGCGAATCGTCGTCTATTAAGATTGATGATGTGCGAGCCTTGCAAGAGTATGGTCATATCAAGGGGCATGGCGTTCGGCTTATTGTATTAGATGATGCCGATACCCTAACTGTTGGAGCGAGTAATGCCCTTTTAAAAACCCTAGAAGAACCACGAGCAGGTGTGTATTTGATACTCATCAGCGATAATTTCGCCAAACTTATGCCAACCATAAAAAGTCGTGTGCAAGCCTTACCGCTTGGGCATGTCTCTTATGATGTGGCGTTGTCTTATGTCAGCGAACAGTTAGGTGATGGCAACCTTGCCAAACTTGCTTTGATGCTTACAGATGGGGCGGTATTAAAGGCGGTAGATTTGCCAAAGGCGGTATGGTTTGATAAGCGAATGCTGTGGCTAAAAACATGGCTTACTCTAAGGTATGGCGAACGGTCAGCGGTGAGTGCCAGTGACTATTGGCAGGGTGTGATGAGTTTTGCTGATTTTGTTGTTTTGACACGGCTGATGCTTATGGATGTGATGCGAGTGAGCTTTGGACTTGATAGTATTCATACGGACATTGATGTGATGGGATTGATGGGCGAAACACAAATTCTGAGTCTTGATAAGGTGGAGGGATTTTTAGCGGGTCTTGATGATGTGGCGGTGGCGGTCGGACAAAACGTACAGGAAAAAATGGCTTATGATGAGCTGTTTTATCAATTGGGGCAGTTGTGATGCTTAGTTTTATCAATTGGGACATAAAAGACTTATTTTGGGTATGCTTGCCCAAAAGATACAAAAAACGAGCATGATAATTTTTTTGTAAAATCCCAAAAAACATTTGCCCAAACCCTTATTATTCATGTATCATTAGTTGATTTTTAACAAACAAAAAGAGCAAAAATGAGCGAACAAATCCCCAAAACCCACCCAAACACCAACCAAATCAGAGATTTGCGTAGCAAGATTGACGTTATTGATGAACAGATTCAACGACTTATTAATGAGCGAGCGAACATTGCCCAACAAGTGGCAGAGATTAAAAAACAACATGAAGACCACCCCATATTTTATCGCCCTGAGCGTGAAGCACAGGTGCTAAAAGCTGTCATGGCGAGGAACAATCACTTAGGTGGGGTCATCAGCGATGAAAAAATGGCGACTTTATTTCGTGAAATCATGTCGGTTTGCCTTGATTTAGAATCACCGCAAGTGATTGCTTATTTGGGGCCTGTTGGTACATTTACCCATGCTGCCGCCCTAAAACATTTTGGTAAGGCGGCGACAACCGTACCGCTTACCACGATTACCGATGTGTTTCGTGAAGTGGAGGCAGGTTCTGCCATGTATGGCGTTGTCCCTGTTGAAAATTCATCCGAGGGCGTGGTTAATCATACCCTTGATGCCTTTTTAGGGTCAACTCTTAAAATCATCGGTGAGGTGGAATTGCCCATTCATCATAATTTTTTGGTGGCAGAGCATACCAAAGTAGATAGCCTAAGCCGTATTTATTCGCATCAGCAATCATTGGCACAGTGTCGTCATTGGCTTGATGTGAATTTTCCCAATGTGGAGCGGGTGGCGGTGTCAAGCAATGGTGAAGCGGCAAAACGCCTACAAAACGAGTGGCACTCAGCCGCCATTGCAGGAGAGGTGGCGGTCAATGAGTACGGCTTGCATAAATTGTATGAGAACATTGAAGACAACCCTGGTAACACCACCCGCTTTTTGATTGTTGGGCGTGAGAGCATCGCCCCATCTGGGCAAGATAAAACGTCCATTTTGGCGGCAGCACATGACAAATCGGGCGCATTGATTGAGATTTTAGACCCTTTTAGAAAGCATGGGGTGTCTTTGACCAGCATCGAGACTCGCCCTGAGCGTCCTAATAAATGGTCATATGTGTTCTTTATTGACATGAATGGTCATATCCAAGACCCCAATGTCAGTGCTGCCATTGGTGAAATTCGTGGCATTGTCAAAGAACTTAGGGTGCTGGGTTCGTACCCTAAGGCGGTGATTTGATTTATTTTGAGCCAAACAATAAAAGCTAGAACTTTAAATTTTTAAGCATTAATGAATATGGTTTTGGCGTGCCTGTCTTTTTGAAAAAACTGACATAAAGCAAAACGCTCATTTAATAAAAGATATTTTATAAATAAGTATGAAATAAGATGTTCAACAAAGTTTTAATCGTCGGTTTGGGTTTAATAGGTGGTAGTATTTTACAAGGGATTATTGATAATCATCTTGTTGGCGAATTATATGCGGTAGATTTTAATAAATTGGTTATTAAAAATTCTATTAATGATAAATTAATTCAAGATGGTGATGATGATTTATTAATGTTAGCAAATACAGGCAAACTAAAAGATTGTGAATGTATTATCATCGCTGTTCCTGCATTTGCAATTAAAAATATTTTAGCCAAAATTAAAACCGCCATTGATAATAAATTACTGCCAGATGATGTTATCATCAGTGATACCGCCAGCACCAAAGGCAATATTTTAAAGGATGCTTTTGATGTTTTTGGGGTATTGCCATCAAATCTTGTTTTGGCTCACCCAATTGCAGGAGCAGAAAAGTCAGGTTTTATGGCAAGAGATGGCAATTTATTTAAAGCCCATAAGCTCATCATTTGCCCACATGAATTTAATCATCAAATCACAGTAGATAAAATTGCCACACTTTGGCAAGCACTTGGGGCAAAGGTAGATTTTGTTTCTTGTGATAAACATGATGAGATTTTGGCATTAACGAGCCACCTGCCCCATTTATTATCCTATGTCTTGACTTATCAGCTTGCCAAAGACGATGAAAATCTAAACATTTTTCGTTATACAGCGGGCGGATTTCGGGATTTTAGTCGCATCGCAGCCAGCGACCCAATCATGTGGCATGATATTTTTTTGGCAAATAAACAAGCGGTGTTAAAAGGATTGGATAATTATCAAACCATTTTAAATCAATTAAAATCCGCCATTGAAGATGACAATTCCGATGATTTATTAAAAACTTTTGAAATTGCCAAAAACGCACGAGAACATTTTGGGCGGTTGTTGGTGGAGAAAGAGAAGTTAAAGAATTTATAAAATTGTGTGTGTAAGGTGCGTATTACGCACCCTAAATAGTAGAATAATAGAAATTTAATTCCTATCATTCACAACAGAATAAGCAAATGCACATAATTTTTCAAAATCTTGTTTTGCATTTGGTAAAGTCATAATATCTGACGGAATAATATTGGCATTGATAGGAGAACGAATATTTCTTTCCAATGACAATTCAATTACTTTGAACATTGCCAAATCATATATGTCGTGTGGCGTCAGAAAAGTTTTTGGGGGAGAACTAAACTTTGGGGCAAAAAATTGATGTGGATTTATCGCTAATTGTTGCATTAAATCAGCGATTGCTCTTTGGTAATTGAGTTGTCTTTGATAGCCAGAGAAATACGCATAAATAAAGTAAATGGCGATAATGGCAATTATCCAAAATAAGATTTTCATAATATTATCAACCAACTATTTTATAAGTCCGAAATTTTCGGCTTGTCTCAAACCGAGTATATAAATTCCCTTTAAGAATTTCAATGATTTTCTAATATCAGGTAGTCTTTCTATATCTCCACAAAAAGTAATTAGACTAATATCTTTATGACCTTTATCTTGCAATGTTTTAAAAACATAATCCATAATAAATCTTTCTATTTGCATTGGGTCTCTATTGTATTCATTAAAAGATGCAAATAAATTAGGCATTTTTACATAAGTGCTAATTAGATTTTGTAAAATGGTATTGTAAATATGCTCTCTTTCTTTTGCTTTATCTTGTCCGTAACTTTTCCACATAAATAAAATAGGTGATCAAGATACCAATACAAGTTACACAAATTAAGGTTTCTGCAAATCCCATAAAATCCACTCCAAAATGAAATCACAAAGCCCATTTTGATTTTATCAATAATTCATTATCGCCAGTTTGTTTTTGGTGGATATTATTGATAACTTTTCTTAAATAAAAATAAGGAAAACCAAAAATAACGGCAAAAATTATTTTGATAAAAATAAAGGCAAAAACACTCGCTTCGTCATTTGGTGAAATATTTTCAACTTGACTTAATGTTAGTAATGTACCAAAAGCACCAAGAACTTGCAAAGCAAAGACAAGCCCACAAAACCCACGCACCAACCGTAAAAAACCAAGCATAGTTTCTCCAAAAAATTTTGAATTTCAACCATTATATGTTACAATAATTTATTTTATTTTTAAACCAACCCACACTTGTCATTTGACAACTGCGAGTGGTCTTTTGTTAAAAAATATGGGTATTTTTATGATAAATGTTGAAACCATTCGTGAGTTAAGAGAGCAAAACGACTGGACGCAAGAGCAAATGGCGGAAAAATTAGGCATTACCAGAAATGGCTATGCCAAAATAGAAAGGGGTGAGAGTATGCCAAACTTAGAGCGGTTAAATGAGATAGCAACTTTATTTGGTGTTGAAGTTACTGAATTATTGGATAATAAAAAATTTGTTTGTCAAATTAGTGAAAATAATAGCAATAATTATTATAATGGCGACCAATATTTAATTACCCAAATTGAGAAATTACAATTATCCCTTTCTTATAAAGATGAATTACTTGCTCAAAAAGATAAAGAAATTGAATTATTAAGAAAACTTTTGGACAAAACTTAATGCCTAAAATGGTGTGTAATTTGCACTATTTACCAAAACTTTTTTAGCTTAGGAATTAGCAATGAAATACCACATCACCCCAAGCCACACATTTATGGGTACGTGTCATGTTGCCCCTGACAAATCCATTTCGCACCGCTGTATTATGTTTGGTTCTTTGGCAAATGGCATAACAAAAGTTTCCAATTTTTTAGAAGGTGAAGACGCATTATCTACCCTGCAAGCCTTTTGTGATATGGGGGTGAAGATAGAACGCAATGATGACAAAGTTGTCATTCATGGCGTGGGCATGAATGGCTTAAAAGCCCCAAGCAAGCCGTTAGACATGGGCAATTCTGGCACAAGCATGCGACTGTTATCAGGCATTTTATCCGCACAACCCTTTGACAGCGTGATGATGGGTGATGTGAGTTTATCCAAGCGTCCCATGGAGCGAGTTGCCAAGCCATTACGCCAAATGGGGGCGGTCATTCAAACCACTGGCACAAAAGGCACACCGCCAATCACCATAACAGGTGGTCAGTCCCTACAAGCCATTGATTACGTCATGCCCATGGCATCAGCACAAGTCAAATCCTGCTTGCTATTGGCAGGGTTGTGGGCAGACGGCACAACAAGCATCATAGAGCCTGAGGTTAGTCGTGACCATACCGAACGCATGTTAAGGGCGTTTGGTTATACGGTGGTGGTTGACAAACAGCCACATGGCAATAAAATCAGCATCACAGGTGGGGGACAACTCACCGCTTGCGACATTACCGTGCCTGCGGACATTTCTAGTGCGGCATTTTTTATGGTGGCGGCCACCATCGCCAATCATGGCAACATCACCATAAAACAAGTGGGGATTAACCCAACTCGCACGGGTGTGATTGACATTTTAAAACTCATGGGGGCAGATATTTGCCTAGCCAATGAGACGATGATGGGCGGTGAACCTGTGGCAGACATCATGGTCAAATCATCAAAACTAAAAGGCATCAACATTCCTGCCCATCTTGTGCCACTTGCCATTGATGAATTTCCTGTGCTGTTTGTGGCGGCAAGCTGTGCCACTGGCAAGACGATTTTGCGTGGAGCAAAAGAGCTGCGTGTCAAAGAGTCTGACCGTATTGCTGTCATGGCAGATGGTTTAAAAACGCTGGGCATTGATTGTACGGTGCTTGATGATGGCATTGAGATTATCGGTAAAGGCGATGAACATCAACATGGCAAAAGGGTGTTTACTGGGGGCAAGATTGACAGCCACCACGACCACCGCATCGCCATGAGTTTTACGGTGGCAAGTTTGCAGGCGAGTGATGCCATCATCATACATGGCACAGAAACGGTGAACACCAGTTTTCCAAACTTTGCTGGGCTGGTGAATGGAGCAGGGCTTCATGTGAACGTAAAAAATGATGTGATTTAACCATGGCAAAACAACCAACCGTACCCATCACCACCACCCCCAAAGGCATCATGACTGCTCTTTTGGCATTTTTGATGTGGGGCAACTTTCCCTTTTATTTTAAATTATTAGACAATTATCATGCCGTTGAGGTGATTGTGCATCGGGTGGTGTGGACCTTTGTGATGTTGAGCCTTGTTGTCATTATTGGCAAAAGGTCATCTTGGCTTGCCCAAATCCGCCAAAACCCCAAATGGCTTGGCTTGACCTTTATGTCAGCTCTACTAATTGGTATGAACTGGCTAACTTATGTATGGGCAGTGGCAAATGATAGGGTACTTGAAGCCAGTCTTGGTTATTTTATCAACCCCTTAATGGGTGTGGCATTATCCCTTATTATATTCAAAGAAAGATTGCGACCCTTACAAAAAATCGCCATCGCCCTTGCTGTGCTTGCTGTTGGTATTCAAGTGGTGTTATTTGGTGGTTTGCCGTGGGTGAGTTTAATTTTGGCAGTGTCTTTTACATTTTATGCGGTGTTACAACGCCAGACGCCATTTAATGCCATTGATGGCTTGTTTATTGAGACGGCTTTATTATTGCCTTTGTGCTTGATATGGCTTCGTTATGCCAATGTGGCAAGCTCCCATATGGCACTTTGGCTATCAAGCGATGTGTGGTTACTTGCTTTGGCAGGCCCGATTACATTAATGCCCCTTTTACTCTACAATCAATCAACCAAATTGGTAAGTTTTAATACTTTGTCTTTTTTAGGTTATTTGGCACCGAGTATTTTGTTTTTGACTGCTGTGTTTTATTATCATGAGCCGATTGACCCAAAACGCCTTGCAATTTTTGGGTTGATTTGGCTTGGACTTATGATATTTAGTGTGGATATGATAAAATACAGAAGAGGTTAATTTGGTGTTATTTTTTAAATACCAAAAATACTCAATGTAGAATAAATGATATTGTTCCAAATATATTTAATATTAATGTTAATAAAGGAGATAAATAATGAATGACATTGTTTTTATTCAAGGTTTAAAAATTGATGCAATTATCGGTGTGTATGATTGGGAGCGAGCCATTGGGCAACTTTTGGTGGTAGACTGTGAGATGGTGTGTGATACGACCAAGGCAGGCCAAACAGACGATGTGGCACATGCCATAAATTATAAAAGCGTGTGTGAAGACATTGAGCGACTGTGCTGTGATATAAAGGCAAAACTGTTAGAGAAACTTGCCCAAGAGATTTGTGCGTACCTACTTGAAAATTATCCTTGTCAAACCATAACACTTAGCATTTATAAACCCAACGCCATACAACACGCTGATAGTGTGGGTGTAAAAATCGTTCGCCATCAATCCACGTGAATTTTTTAACTTTAAAAATTTTTGACTTTAACAATATGATAACCCAATATGTCATCGCCTTAGGCAGCAATAGCGATGGTAAAATAAGTTTTGATATCGCCATTGCTCAATTAGAAAAATGGGGTGATGTGCTGTTGTCGTCTGTCGTGGCTTCAAAGGATTTTACAGGAAAAACGGATTTGATTTATCATAATGCTGTGGTGGTGATGACATTATATGAACCAATAGACCATAACGGCTTTAATCTTGCACTCAAAAGCATAGAAAAAAAGTGTGGACGAGAGCATGATGTTTTAAAAATAGACAAAACAGATGAAATAAAAATACCCATGGATTTGGATATTTTGGCGTATTATGATGATGGCACGTGGCATGTCATCAAAAAACGCTTGCCTTTTAAGGTGCATGAAAAAAAGGGATTGATTGAAATCGCTCCATTTTTATTAACCAATCAAACGATTTAATAATCAATCAGTCTGTGTATTAATTTAACTGTTCAATATTTCGTTCATTTAGTGTATCTTGCCACTCACGAATGTAACCATCACCGTGCAAGAATTTGACAATCATGCCATAATCGCTGTTTTTGTGTATCAAATCCACTTTTCTAAGCACACCCCTATCAGGCAATATGCGACAGTCCACACCGAGCAGGATTTGGGCATGTAGAACGTTTGCAATTTGAGTGAGGTGAAGCACGTCTTCTTTGGTATCAACCGCCCCTAAATTTTTGACATCAGAGGCCAGCCCATGCCAAAGTGCATCATCACTTGCCCATTCTAGGGTTGCTACGATTTTTTTGTGAGTGCTGGGGACGGTTTTACTCGGTTTTGGTGTGCGTGGGGTGTAGTCGTCTTTATCCACAATGCTTTGGTTAAAAGTGCGAAGTAGATTTTGGTAATAATATAAATTAAGGTTAATACTAAAACGTTCACGAGCATTGATATGGCACAACAGATAAGCACACAAGCGTGGTATCATGCCATAGACCACCACCGATAATATCATGAGCATGGCAAGGCGAGCAGGGGGTATGTCACCATAAGGCAGACCCATTTTATTTGGTAATTCAAAGCCAAACAAACCCGGCACAAATCCCAATCCCTTTAAAATCATGGCAAAATGGTGTTGCGATAACAGTGTGGATTCCCATACAAAGGCATAACTTTTAAACAAAAACAGCATAAGCAGAGCAAGTAAGCTACCTGTCAAACCAAAGAGCCAAGCTCTGTGGATGATTTTACCGATTTGCCATGTGGGGTTTTGTTGAAACTCTTCTTGATAAATATCAAAGGCTTCGCTGTCTATGACAGATTTGGGGCGAAACCAGTTCATCACATCATAAATGCCAAAATGACGGCTAGGGCTGTTTAATCCGATAAGCCACAAAACAAGCGTAAGTGTATGCCAGCCGAGCAATCCTAGCAGGACATAGAAAAAATTGATTACATGTGTGCTAAGCAGTCCAAACACCCCAATAAACCCAACCACGAACGAGATGCCAGCATATAACCTGCCTGCACCCTTAATCCAAAAATCACCTTTGTGCAAGGCACTTTGTAGCTTGCCTTGACCATCCATAAGACTGGCACGATAGATGAGCTTGTCGGTGGGTGTGCCATCTGATGAACAAGCCTGCTCTGTGGCGACTTTGGGGTTTATGGCAAAAATAAAACCTAAATTCTCCAAGCGTCTTATCAAATCAAGTTTTTTGTGCATGATAGGGTCTAGCGTATTGATGTTACTCAGATTTTCTGGGTGAATGTTTTCTAATGACATGGCACATCTCGCAGGATTATTGCTCTAATTGTCGCAACTTATTTGTTAAGCTGTCAAGTTCTTCTTGGATGGTGGGGCTGTTTTTTACGCTAAGTTGTTTGGTGAGCTTTTTGATTTGAGTACGAATTTTGGCAAGTTCAATGGCGTTTTTGGCGGCGATTTTATCCATGGGTGTGCTTGTCTGTTCGCTGATGACATTTGCCATGACAGATTCAACGGAGCTGACCACAGGTTTGGTACCGTCGGCGATACTTTGGGCGACACGGTCAAGATGGCGGTGATAGCGACTGCGTAGATGAGTCTGTTCGTGTATTCGTTCACTTATTGTGATGGTGCGTGGGTGTACTTCCAAACGAATGCAGTCCACAGGGCAGGGAGCTAAACACAACTCACACCCTGTACATAGGTCGGTGATGATGGTGTGCATGTGTTTGGCTGTACCAATAATAGCATCCACAGGGCAGGCGGGGATACATTTGGTGCAACCAATGCAATCGTTCTCATCGATGACGGCTCTTACTTCGGTAGGGCGGTCAGTGGTAGGGTCGGTTGGCCATTTACTGGTAGTTGCAGGCAGAGTGGGGCGTATGTCGCCATGTTTTGCAAGCACCATATGAATGCTGTCTGTAACAGCTTGACCGCCTGGTACGCATAAATTATGGGGTTTGCCATCTACCGCCACGCCATAAGCATAAGGCAAACAGCCATCTGGATATCCACACAGACCGCACTGAGTTTGGGGTAGTTGTTCATCTATTTGTTGAACGGTAATTTTTTGAGTGGGATTAAGGCGGTCAAGGTCTAAGGAGTTGAATAAAATTGGCAGGCAACATAAGCGGTCATTCATGGCGGCAGGCTGTGAATAAAAGGGATATTATAACAAGTTTTGGCAAGGTTGTGTCAATATTGTGATGACATGATGGGGCGGCTGATTTTATTTGCCAAAATGATAAAAATTTTTTATAATCCAAAGGGCGTGTCAAACTCGTTTATCTTATTTATATATTTAGGAGAGTTCATGTCAAAGATTCATGTTGCCATCATTGGCGGTACAGGTTATACAGGTGTTGAGTTAATTCGCCTGTTATCTTGTCATCCTTATGTCAGTATTAGCCATCTAACCTCTCGCAGTGAAAAGGGGCGTAAGGTGAGTGAAATCTTCCCAAACCTACATGGGGTATGTGATATTGTATACAGTGATATGACGGATGATGTCATGGATGAAATTGGCAAGGTGTGTGATGTTGTTTTTTTTGCCACACCACATGGGGTTGCTATGAATCATACGCCACGCCTTATTGCACAAGGGGTTAAGGTCATTGATTTGGGGGCAGATTTTCGCTTACAAGATTTGGGTGAGTTTGGTGCATGGTATGCGCTAGAACACACCTGCCCTGATGTGCTGACAAAGGCGGTATATGGCTTGCCTGAAATTCACCGCAAGCAAATCAAATCCGCTCAGGTTATTGCCAATCCAGGTTGTTATCCTACCACCGCCATTTTAGGCTTAAAGCCTGTGATAGACGTCCAAAATGGTGCTGATAAACCCTTGATTTTGCCCAATATCATCATCGATGCCAAATCAGGGGTGTCAGGAGCGGGGCGTCATGCCAAGGTGAATTTGTTGTATGGTGAATTGTCGGAGAATTTTTCTGTCTATGGCGTGGCCTCTCATCGCCACAGCCCTGAGATAAATCAAGGCATACATGTGTTTTTAAAATCAAAATTTACTCAAAAGGTGCGTTTTGTTCCCCATCTTGTGCCGATGATTCGAGGTATGTTTAGCAGTATTCATCTGACCTTAACCGATGATGGTAAGGTGTTAAATTGGCAGGAAATTTTTGAAAAAGCATATGAGCATGAGTATTTTGTGGACGTACTTGCCAAAGGCTTGTTGCCTGACACCCGTTCTGTGCGAGCATCCAACCGCCTAAAAATCGCCGTTCATCAAGATGATGAGGTCTTGACTGTACTGGTTGTCCAAGATAATCTGGTCAAGGGGGCATCTGGGCAGGCGATACAAAATATGAACATCTTATGTGGATTTGATGAAAGATGCGGATTGGGCGTGGATTTTGGGGGTTGTGCGGTAGTGCCTTGAAAAATATCCACAAACCCCAACATAAACCACATCACTTTTATTTGTCATTTTGGTCATTTTCACTTACCAAATCATTTATCAAATCACTTACCAAAGGAGCGTATTATGGCAGTTGAAACTTTAACCCTAAAAGTTTTTGGCATGACCTGTGATGGCTGTGTGCAAAGTGTGCATAACGCCATTAATGACATCGCAGGGGTGCAAAGCGTAGAGGTTAATTTACCATTAAAGCAAGCGGTCATTGAGTATGATGACACTCAGGTAGATAAGATTGAGCTTATCGGTGCGGTTGAGGGAGCAGGGTTTAGCACAACTTAGATGAGAGCTTTAATTGTAAACGAATAAAGTAAAAGGCTAATCCTAGGGATTGACCTTTTATTTTTATGTTGGCAAATGTATTACCATCTGTCTTTTTATGTCAAAACTGTCTTATGTCAAAACTGTCTTATGTCAAAACTGTCTGTTTAATCAAATCATACTCCGCTTTGGGCAGTCTTGCCCCAAACTGGCTTACCACACGGCTTGCCACACCCCCTGCCAGTGCGACACATCTCTTATAATCCGCCCCTTCTGATAGGGCATATAAAAACGCCCCTGCAAAGTTATCGCCTGCCCCATTGGTGTCTATCACGTTGGCAGGGGCAACATCATACATATAAATACCATCTTTGTCCGCCACAGTGGTGGGATTTGCCCCATCTGTGATGACAACCAAAGCAGCATGAGCAAGTAAGGCATGCACCGCTTGGGTGTTATCGTCTGTGCCAGCAAAGAGTTTGGCTTCATCCATGTTACAAAAAATCACATCCACACCATCTGTCAGCCCTGTCAGCCATGATAATATACCGTCTTTGGCAAAGCGAATCACCGCAGGGTCAGCAAAGCTTACCACGATTTTCACCCCTTGCGTTTTGGCGGTTTGACACAGTTTGCTAATGGCATCTTGCACCGATGGCGTCATGGCAAGATAACCTTCTAGATACAGATATTTTGCTTTGCTTAAAACATCAAAATCCACATTGCTTTGGTCAATTTCACCACTTACCCCCAAATTGGTCTGCATGGTACGTTCACCATCGTCTGTAACCAATACCACACAGGTGCCTGTTGCCCCCACCACTTCGGCTCTGCCAGCATCTATCGCCACGCCCATATTTTGCATGTCAGACAAATAAAATGCACCACGTTTGTCATGCCCTACTCGGCAGCAGTAAAAGGACGTGCCACCCAGTGCTGAAAAGCATGCCACCGTATTGCCTGCTGAACCACCTCCTGCTTGTTTGGTGGGGGTAAGTCCATGCGTGTTTAACATGTCAAATAAGGCGGTTTGTTCATCCGTGTCAGCAAGGGTCATATTGCTTTTGGTTAATCCTGTTTGGGTTAAAATCTCATCACAGAGCTTAAATTCGGTATCAACAAGAGCGTTACCAATGGCGACAAGTTGGTACATGGTTTTTCCTTGTAATTTAAAATGAACTGTCATTATAACAAAATTTGCCAAAATTACCTGTTAAATTCATGACTTTATCCGATTTTTTTTGTATAATAAGCGGTTAATTTTTATAAAAAACCATGCCATGGCCGCCAAAATCCCTGTTGTTTACACCCCCGATACAACCACCTTTGACCAAAAAAACCAAAAAACCAATCTTTTGGGCATGTCAAAAGATGAACTTTCCCAATTTTTTGTGGGTATGGGTGAAAAGTCGTTTCGTGCCACTCAGGTGATGAAGTGGATTTATCAGTTTGGCGTTACTGATTTTTTTGAGATGACCAACCTATCCAAAGCCTTGCAAGCGAAACTTGATAAAGTTGCGTGCGTGGTACCACCTGTGGTTAAGTTCAAGAAGTTTGGCGAAGATGGTACTCGTAAGTGGGTGTTTGAAGTGGCGGGCGGTTCGCTTGTTGAGACAGTACTTATCCCTGCCGATGATGGTAAGCAGTTTGGGCGTAAGACTCTGTGTGTGTCCAGTCAGGTAGGCTGTGCGTTAGACTGTTCATTTTGTAGTACAGGTAAGCAAGGTTTTGAGCGAGACTTAACAGCAAGCGAGATTATCGGACAGCTTTGGGTTGCCAATCAGTCCTATATGCAAGGCATTGCCCCCACCGAGCGTGAAAACCGTGTTACCAATGTGGTAATGATGGGTATGGGTGAGCCACTTTTAAATTATCATCCTGTTGTGGCGAGTATGAGTCTCATGCTTGATGACCATGCCTTTGGGCTGTCCAAACGCCGTGTTACACTATCTACGTCGGGCATTGTGCCAAAAATGTATGATTTGGCAAAGGACATTGATGTCGCTCTTGCCATCAGCTTGCACGCCCCCAATGATGAGCTACGTAATGAGCTTGTACCCATCAATAAAAAATATCCTTTGGCTGAACTCATAAAAGCTGCCAAGGCGTATGTTTATGATGAAAATCCACGTCACAAAAAACACGTTACCATTGAATACGTCATGTTGCATGGGGTAAATGATAGCGATAAACACGCTCATGAGCTTGTGGCGTTGTTAAAAGATTTGCCAAGTAAGATTAACCTAATTCCCTTTAACCCCTTTGCCCACGCCCCTTATGGACGTTCAAGCAATAACCGCATTCATGCGTTTTGTGATATTTTAAATAATGCAGGTTTTGTATGTACGGTGCGTCAAACTCGTGGCGATGACATTGATGCTGCTTGTGGTCAGCTTGTTGGGCAAGTGGCGGACAGAACACGGCGAGCCAAAAAATGGCAAGAGAGCATCAAAAAACGCCAAGCATGCCTTACCAGTGATTAGGGATGTTTTATGCCAAATTTGTCTTTTTTTGTAAAAATCTGATAAAATGGCGATACTTTTGGAAAAAATGAAAACATTGGCAAAAATTGTTGATAATTGTTAGAATGGCGATGATTTTTCTGTCTTGTTTTTATAAAAAGCGTGCAAGTTTTGGATGGTTGTCAATATGGATTTGACCCTTACATGCAGCACAATGATGTAACAATTTGTAATTGTTCATCATGGTAACTGTTCATCATGGTAATTATGGTAAAATCATGAAATATTTAGTCATATTAACGACATTGACCGTTTTATTGACGGCTTGTCAAAGCACTTCACAAAACACAACATCGGTCTATCAAGGTACTGACCCATCACAGCGTAAACGTGATAAGATGGAGCTTGCCCAAGCACGCACCGCTTTGGCAGGGCAGTACATCAACCAAAGACAGTTGGATGCTGCCAAAAGACAGTTGGATGAAGCGATAGAGGCACAGCCAAATTATGCCCCTGCTTATGATATGATGGGCAACTTGCTCAAAATAGAGGGCAGTCCTAGCAATATTGCCAACGCCGAAAAATACTTTAAAAAGGCGATCAGTCTGGACCCTGATTTTATCCAAGCACGCAATAATTATGGGGTGTATCTGTCCGAGCTTGGACGTCATCAAGAAGCGATTGAGCAGTTTAATATTGCAGGCAGTACCTTAGGCTATCATAATCGTGCAGGTGCGTTGGAAAATTTGGGACTGACCTATCTAAAAATGAACAATCCAAAAGCGGCGGAGATGGCATTTAATAAAGCAATAGAGACGGAGAGTGCAACGGTTACAGCAAAAATGGAGATGATTGATATCCTAATTGGCAGACATGAATCCCTAAAAGCCAAAGCCTACTTTAATGACCTAAAAACGATGGCGCAACTTCATAATCAACCCATGCCATCACGCTTGCTATATCAAGGAGTCCGTCTGGGTATTTTGCAAAATGATCGCCAAGAGATTCAGCGATTGTCAAGTCAACTTTTGTCGCAACATCCACTCTCTGATGAAGCAAAACAACTAAAACAATGGCTAAACAACCCAACGGGAGCATTACAGTGAGCCAAACCAACGACAAACCAGCATCAAACACAGGTTTTGGCGGTAAATTAAGAAGTGCCAGAACGTCTCGTGGCTACTCACTAGATGCAGCAGCGGCTGAACTTCACATCCTAAAACGCCACGTACAGGCGATGGAGGAGGAGAACTTTGATGCTCTGCCCCAATTTGCTTTTGCACGGGGATTTGTGATGAACTATGCTAAGTTTTTGGGACTTGATGCCAATGAATTCGCCCGAGAATTTGAAAGTATCTACCCTGAGAACAAACGCACCAAGAGCGTCAATGACATTAAAGCACCACTGACGCCCATGGGTACAATTGAGCGTGGGCGTGGGGGCATGCGTTTTAATCCATGGCTTATTGCAGGGGTGATTGCACTTGTGATTTTTGGTTTTGTGTTATTAAAAATCATATCCAGTGCAATAGACAGGTCAGATGAAATAAACCCAACTGCCCAAACACAAATACTAAATCCAAGCGAGCAAGCCCAAGGAGCGGCGGTCGGTGCATCGGGTTCGGCATTAAATTTAGGCACAAATGATGGTGAATCTACCACCCAAACCATGGCAGGTCAAGGTGTGATTGATATTTGGTCAAAAGGAGATGTTAATATCAAAATCACCGATAAACATGACAGAGTGCTCATGCAAGGCTTGCAGTCCCGTGGGGGTTATCAGTTAAAGGGTGAGACACCGTTTACCATTGAGATTGACAATCCTGCACAGGTAGATTTGAATTTTAATCAACGCCCCATTCGTTTGGGTGAGCATACCCAAAATGGCAAAGCCACTTTAACGCTACAATAAGCGAGTTATCATGCACCACAGTCCCATCAAACGTCGCCCCACTCGTCAAATCATGGTTGGCAATGTCGCCATCGGTGGCAACGCCCCCATCAGCGTGCAGAGCATGACCAATACCAATACGTGTAATATTGATGCCACAGTCGCCCAAATACAACGCTGTGTGGAGGCGGGGGCTGATTTAATGCGTGTCTCAACACCTACCATGGAATCTGTGGCAGCATTTGCCCAAATTAAAAAGCAAGTCAATGTACCGCTTATCGCTGACATTCATTTTGATTATAAAATTGCTCTGGCAGCAGCAGAAGCGGGAGCGGACTGCCTACGCATTAATCCGGGTAATATTGGCAATGACCAAAAGGTGCGTGAGGTGGTCTCTTGTGCTTGTCATCATAACATACCCATTCGTATTGGTGTCAATGCAGGTTCACTTGAAAAAGATTTGCAAAAAAAATATGGCGAACCAACAGGGCAAGCCATGCTAGAATCAGCTTTACGTCATATTGATATTTTAGAAAAATTAAATTTTCAAGATTATAAAATCTCGGTCAAGGCATCCAATGTTTTTTTGACATTGGATGCTTATCGGCTCATCTCAGCAGAGGTGGACTGCCCGTTGCATTTGGGCGTTACCGAGGCGGGTGTGTATCGTACAGGTACGGTAAAATCCGCCATTGCCCTAGGTGGGCTTTTGCTTGATGGCATTGGCGATACCATGCGAATATCTTTGGCAAGTCCGCCAGAGGAGGAGATTAAAATTGGTTTTGATATTTTAAAATCGCTAAACATTCGTTCAAATGGCGTCAACTTCATTGCTTGTCCGTCTTGTAGCCGTCAAGAATTTGACGTGATTAAAGTCATGAATGAGCTAGAATCTCGCCTAGAAGACATCAGAGAACCGCTTGATTTGTCGGTGATTGGTTGTAAAGTCAATGGACCGGGGGAAGCCAAAGAGGCAACCATTGGCGTGGTGGGGGCAAGTCCAAATTCACTGGTGTATAAAATGGGTCAAAAGAGCCATTTGATTGATACCACAAATTTGGTAGATGAAATAGAAAAAATGGTGCGTCAAAAGGCCAAAGAGTTGGCGGACAAACGAGCCAGTGAGATTGTCAGGGTGGCTCAATAAAAATTGTCATTTGGTACTCTTTGGTATTCTAAGGCATGCTTGCCTTTTGTATTTGTTGATGATATGACGGCTATTCTTTGATAAATTGATGTTCATACCGACTTTAATAGAGTATTTTAGTAGGTTATTTTTTTGATTTTATGGTTTTATATGAGGTAATGTGATGAAACGCACTCTTGTTTTGGGTTTTCTTATCCTATCGCTTGGTATGTATGGTTGTACTGAAAAAGAAAATATTGCCAAACAGCCTGCTTTGGAGAGTAATTCTTCAAACAACGTCCAAATGACAGAGAAGTCAAATGCCTTATCTCATTGGATTTTAGAAGAGGCGGACATTAGATTTTATAGCACAAAGACCGATAAGAATGATAATGACATTGTCGAGGAGGGTGTTTTTAATACCTATTCTGGCTATTTGGATAAGCAAGGTAACCTAAAAATGGAGATAGAGCTTGACAGTGTTGATACAGACATCTCTATCAGAGACCAAAGAATTAAAGAATGGCTTTTTGAGACAGCAAGATTTCCAAAGGTAGAGATTCAATCCCAAATGGATCATGACTGGATAAATGCTCTTGGTGTTCATGAAGAAGCAAGTAAAGTACAGCCATTGACCATCTCTTTTCATGGCAAGACAATACAAACCGAGGCTTCCCTTAAAATCATAAAGTTGGATGACAATACAATAAATGTGATGACACAAGAGCCTGTGCATATAAATCTGCTAGAACTTGAAATGATGCAGGGCTTAAATAGCTTAACAGAGGTGATGGATTTAAAGAGCATCAGTTATTTGGTGCCAGTCAAATTTCAAGGCAAATTTAAAAAACCTTAAATGATATTTGTCAAATCATACATAAAATGACTTTGCACCTAATTGGTTATATTGATATAAAATTTTATGCCTTAATAACGCCCTAAGACAATAATGCAACCCAATCATACGATGATTTATAAATGTTTATCTCGTATTTTTGTGTATTTAATGGCTCTTACTTTTTGGAATTTATTTTATGAAAAAAAATATATCATCATTCATGACAGTTTTATCATGTTCTTTATTGATGGCTTCTTGTTCTAATGCTGACAATTCATTAAAGAATGATGAAAATAAACAATCAGGTATTAATGCTGATGCCAATACCATCCAAAAACCATCTGCCCAAAAATCATCTTTTGATGTTAAAGTGGGTCTTATGTCATCTTCAACTGGTAATGCACCACTGATTTTTATTGACGAAAAGGGGGGCATTCAGGGTTTTGAGTATGACATTTTAAAAGAAATAGATGAACGTTCTGATTATAATTTTCAATATGAATATCAGCCAGGAGATGACCTTTTTAATGGCATGAATGATAAAGAGATAGACATGATTGCAGGTATTGAGATTAGCAAAGAACGAACTCAAAAATATAATATGACCAACTCTTATTTGGATGTTTATCCAATAACTTTGCTAAGCAAAAATCCCAAAATCAAGAAATTGGAGGATATTGATAAGAATTATACAGCTGTTAAAGAAGATTCAATGCAAACCACATTCACCATAGTCAAAGATTATGAAAATAATCATGACAATACCAACATAGATTATACGGTCAGTGATTGGATTTCTGTGCAGGCTCTTTTAAGAGATGATGTTAAAATTGCCATTGGTAATTCTGTTGCCATGCCTTATTTTTATTCAAAATATTCAACAAAAAAAGACCCTTTATATTTTTCCATTGATTATGATTATCCACAACAATCTTATGGATTTTTGATAAATAAAGAAAATGTGGACATGATGAATGACATGAATAAGCACATCCTAGATATGAAAAGTGATGGCACTTATCAAAAAATATTTAAAAAGTGGTTTTAGTTTTTAACTAATAACGAAAATGATGTTGTAATATAAATTGAAATATCTTTTTGATAAAACTGATTTGGGAAAAAATATGACTAAACTTACCGCCATCCGTGGCTTTAATGACATTTTGCCAGCCGAATCCGCCAAATGGCGAAAAGTAGAGCATATTTTGATGCAAGTGTTGGATGCCTATGGATTTGGTCAAATTCGTCTGCCTATGGTGGAGAATACAGATTTGTTTGCCCGTGGCGTGGGCGAGGCGACTGACATTGTTGAAAAAGAGATGTTTGGTGTGGTGCATGGCAACCAAAATACAGGTGCAGATGAAGATGATAAATCATTTACACTACGCCCCGAGGGAACGGCAGGGTGCGTGCGTGCGGTAATAGAACATAATCTGACCCGTGGCGATACACCAAAATTGTGGTATATGGGAGCCATGTTTCGCTATGAACGTCCACAAAAAGGACGATATCGTCAGTTTGCTCAGCTTGGGGTAGAGAGCATCGGTTCACCGCTACCTGATGCTGATGCTGAACTGATTGCGATGACGGCGATGATGTGGAGACGGCTTGGGGTTTTTGAGCATGTAAGCTTGGAGCTTAACACGCTTGGCGAGGCTCATGAGCGTATCGCTTATAAAACGGCATTGGTTGAATATCTGACTGCTCATTTTGATGGACTTGATGATGACAGCCAACGCCGTGTCAGTACCAATCCTTTGCGAGTGCTTGACAGCAAGGATGAACAGACACAGGCGATTTTGCTTGGTGCACCTAAGTTGTCTGACTTTTTGGGTGAGGAGAGTCGTTTGCATTTTGAGCAGGTGCAAAACTACCTACACACGCTTGGCATTGATTTTGTCATCAACCAAAAACTTGTGCGTGGGCTTGACTACTATAACAAAACCGTCTTTGAATGGGTAACGGACAAACTGGGTTCACAGGCAACGGTTTGTGGTGGTGGGCGTTATGATGGACTTATTGGCATCATCAAAGGCAAACCTGAACAGAGTGAGCCTGCGGTAGGTTTTGCCATGGGACTTGAACGCTTGATGTTACTTATAGAGGCGGTCAATCCCATCGCCGATACTACCGCCTGCGATGTCTTTGTTGTGGCAGGTGAGAATGTCTATATGAACGCTGTGTTGTACGCCAATGAGTTACGCACACATCGCCCAAATTTGCGTGTTAAAATGGCATCTGCCACAAGTTTAAAATCACAGATGAAAAAAGCCGATAAATCTGGGGCAGGGTTTACTGTGATTATCGGTGATGATGAGGTTAGCAGTCAAACCGTGTCAGTTAAGAACATGGCAACAGGGGAGCAGGTAAGTTACGCCATGATGGATTTTGATTTTTATTAAATGAAATGACAGATTGGGGCGTGTCTGTCTTAGAGTAAGAGCAATAAGCGGTGAAGTAGCAATTAAACGCTAAATTTGCCCATGAGCAGGTTTAGATATGTTTTAAGGAACAGCTAGTAATGAGTGATGAATTGGTCGTAAATGACAAACAAGCCATGTCTGCCCTAAAAATGCACGGCAACAAAATTGTGTGGGCGATCATTTTGGTATTGGTGGGTTATTTTGGGTGGGATTTTTATCAAAAAAACTATGCCAAGATTGATACGGTGGCAGCAGACAGTTATACATTAATCACCGAAAAAAATAATGAATTTACCCATCAAACTGATAAAGAAACAACTGCCAAGAATCAGGAGGCTTTATTTGCTGATATTGATGAATTGGTGGTAAATCATTCCAAAAGTGCTTATGCGTGGCAGGCTCTTATGATAAAGGCTCGCCATCAGTCAGATGATGGTCAACACACTAAGGCATCAGCAACCCTAAGACAGGCAAGTCAGATGAATTTGGATGATGAGGGATTAACAGCCATCACCAAACTAAGATTGGGGCAATCACTCATGGCAGAGGGCAGTATTGATGAGGCTTTGACATTGGTCAATGGTGAGTTTCCTGGGGCATTTACCAGTTCAAAGCAGGAGTTATTGGGAGACATTTACGTCCTAAAAAATGATGATGACAATGCCAAACAAGCCTACCAGCTGGCATGGAATGAGTTGTCTGAACGTGGCGAGAGTCGCTCTTTACTGAACCTAAAAATGCAGGCACTGGGCATGACACCAACAACCATCACACCCAAGCATCAGGTGGTAGCAACACCTAAGGCGGATGCAAGCACGGCACGTAATGCCCAAGAGGACAATGTAAGCAAGATGTCATCTGATGATGATGCAGGTGCGAATAAAACAGCACAGGTTCATGAGCGATGATGACATAAAATGGCAATATAAGATAAGCATGCTTTTTATTAACGCATGACAAACAAAACTTTGCTAAAATAAAGGCGTTTTGATACCAAACCACAATCAAAATACATAAATCAAATAAGGATTCGTATGAAGCACATCACCAAATCATTGACCGTGGCAAGCGTTGCTGTACTGGCATTAACTGCCACAGGGTGCGATCGTTTTGGTCGCAGTAAATCCCCTAAAAATACCCCTGCCAAACTTGTTAAGATTGATAACGAGATGGTAATCTTAAACAAAGTTGCCAGTTTTTCCTTGCCCCAAGCGGGTGGGCGTTTTAAAGGGAGTTATGCCAATAAAAAAGATGTGATTGATTTGCAAGTAGCTCAGCTGGGTAATATGCTCATCGCTGCCAGCGGTACAGGTGTGGTCAGTGCCTTTGATGGCAATGTGCAGGCGTGGTCGGTTAATGTCGGCGATACCATCACCAGTGGCGTGGCAACTGATGGCAGACTGGCGGTGGTTGGCACTCGCTCAGGCAAAGTGGTAGCATTTGATGCAATGAGTGGTAATGTGGTTTGGGAGCGAAATTTATCAAGCTCATCTCTTGCCCCTGCCCTTATTGGTGATGGTCGTGTCATGATATTGACCAACGATGGCGTGATTTATGCCCTAAATGCCAATGATGGTAATCAGGTATGGCAGTTTAGCACTCAAAACCCTACCATCAGCGTACGTGGTGCGGCAACGCCCATTCATTTGGATACCAATACAGCATTATTTGGCACAGCAGATGGGCGTATTCATGCCATTAATCCACAGGTAGGCACACCTCTGTGGACACGTCGGATAGGGCGTGCAATCGGTGGCAGTCGTGTGCATCAGATGAGTGATGTTGATGGCACGCCACTGGTGGTAGGTCAATATTTGTATGTACCAAGTTATAGTGGGCAATTGACAGGATTTGACATGAGTACAGGGCGTGCTTTGTTTGTCAGCGAGCTTGCCAGCACCAAATCACTTGCTCTACTGGGCAATCAACTCATCGGCACAAGCATTCATGGCGATGTGGTTGCTTTTGATGCGATGACGGGCGATGTGGTGTGGGAAAATAGTGAATTAAAATATCGTCGCCTGACCAACCCTGTTACCATCGGCAATCATGTGGCAGTGGGCGACTTAGATGGCGTGGTGCATGTTTTTGATAATACAGGAAAAATCATCAGTCGCACAAACACCAAAGGGCAACTGACCAGCTTGCAAGTGCGACAAAACCGTCTATACACTCAAAGCAGTCAAGATGTGGTAACAGTCTGGCAGTTTTGAGTGATAAATAACAAGTAAATACGAACTAGGTAAATACGAACCAAGGGGCGAGAGATATTGCCCCATTGTTCATCTCTTTGGTTACCAAATTATTTTGATGCACCGTAACGGTGTTACTCTTTGCACATCTTCAAAAGTTACGCCGTCTGCAAGTTCTACCAAAACCAGTCCCTTGTCGGTAACATCATACACCCCAAGCTCGGTAATAATGCGATTGACCACGCCTTTGCCTGTCAGGGGCAGTTAGTACTTTGGTAAAATCTTCGGTTCGCCATGCTTATTGACCTGTTCCATGAGTACAATGACATACCGAACACCTGCCACCAAATCCATCGCACCACCCATGCCCTTGACCATTTTATTTGGTATCATCCAATTTGCCAAATCACCTGTTTTAGATACTTCCATCGCCCCCAAAATGGTAAGATTGACTTTACCGCCTCGTATCATACCAAACGATTGTGATGAACTAAAAAAGCTCGCCCCTTTTTGGGCAGTTACGGTCTGTTTGCCTGCATTGATTAAGTCAGCATCAATTTGGCTTTCGGTAGGGAATGCTCCAATACCCAAAAGTCCATTTTCTGATTGGAGCATGACTGTCATGTCTTTTGGGATATGATTGGCAACCAATGTTGGTAGACCGATGCCCAAATTGACATAATAGCCGTCTTGTAATTCTTTGGTAGCACGCTGTGCCATTTGTTCTCTTGTCCAGACCATGATTATTCCTTGTTAATATGTTAATTTTTAATGGTACGTTGTTCAATGCGTTTTTCAGGATTGGCATTGACCACGATACGATGCACATAAATGCCTGGCAGATGAATCTCATCAGGGTCAAGCTCGCCTGTCTCTACCAACTCTTCAACTTCTACAACCGTGATTTTACCTGCGGTTGCGACATCAGGATTGAAGTTGCGAGCGGTTTTATTAAATATCAAGTTACCCATTTTATCTGCTTTATATGTCTTAGCAAGCGACGCATCAGCAACCAGTGAGTGCTCCATCAGGTACTTCACTCCGTCAAACTCTCGGATTTCTTTACCGTCAGCAACTTGCGTTCCTATACCTGTTACCTGTTTTTGTAAAAAAGCAGGAATGCCTGCACCACCTGCACGAAGTTTTTCGGCAAGTGTGCCTTGTGGGGTAAGTTCCACTTCAAGTTCACCTGATAGAAATTGGCGTTCAAATTCTTTGTTCTCGCCAACATAAGATGCGATCATTTTTTTGATTTGCTGGGTTTGTAGCAACAGTCCAAGCCCAAAGTCATCCACACCTGCGTTGTTGCTAATACAAGTCAAATTCTTAACGCCTGTCTCTTTTAGGGCATAAATCAAAGCCTCTGGGATGCCACACAGTCCAAAACCCCCTACTGCAATGGTTTGGTCATCCGCCACAATGTCAGCAAGGGCGGATTTGGCATTGTCATATACTTTTGTCATAAAAATTCCTTTTGATTATCTTTTGGCTAGCTTACATCACAATCTGCCTGCTTTTTTGGATGGGCTTTAATAAAGGCAGGCAAGATACCACAATACTCATCAATGGCGGTAATGGTTGGATAGGCGGACAAATCCACCCCAAAGCGGTTGGCGTTATATACCTGTGGTATCAGCACACAGTCAGCAAGCGTGAGCATATCACCAAAACAGCATTTGCCCGCCGTCTTTTGTAGTAGCTTTTCAAGGGCAGTAAAGTTTTCATGTATCCAATGGGCATACCACGCCCGCTTATCATCATCGCTGACATTTAGGCGTTGTTGTAGGTATTTTAAAACTTTAAGATTGTTAAGTGGGTGAGTGTCGCATGCTATCATCTGACACATTGTCCATACAGTTGCACGGTCAAAGGGCTCTGATGGCAGTAAGGGTATACTGGGGTAAGTGTTTTCCAGATAATCCAAAATTGCCAGCGATTGCATGATAATGCGACCATCGCCCACATCAAGGGCAGGGACAAGCCCTTGGGGGTTTTTGGCAAGATAATCCGCCCCAACTTGTTCGCCTTTGACCAAATGAACTGGCACATGGTCAGCATTTAAGCCTTTTAAATGTAAAGCAATGCGTATCCGATAGCTTGCCGATAAGCGAAAATAAGTATAAAGTTTCATCATATCTGTTTTGTGGATTCAAGCCTTGTCATTGTTATTCCTGTAAATCCAAAAAATAACGTCAAAAGTAAACAGCTGTAACAAAATACGGCATACGGTACATAATCCAGCACGGGCATGCCAAATATTCCTGTCAAAAACACCCCATACACGCCCCATGGTACCAAAGGATTGATGACCGTGCCTGAGTCTTCTATCGTACGTGCTAAATTTTTGGGATGTAATCCCAAGCGTTTAAATTCAGGGGCAAAGGTATTGCCTGATAACAGTAGACTCAAATACTGCTCGCCCACCAAAAAATTGACCCCAAATGCCGTCAAAGACGCTGCCAATACCGCACGGCTGGCACGAGTGAGCAGATGGGATATGGCAGACAGCAGGGCAGGCAATACCCCCAAAGCGTGCAACAAACCACCCAAGCTTAGTGCCAAAATTACCAAGATCTGACTAAAAAACATGCTTTGTAATCCGCCTCTGGATACCAGTCGTCCAACCTGACCAAGCTCCAAGTCCTTTGCAGGTTGATAGCCTGTAAAGAACCATCCGCCCAAATCAGCAAGAGTGGGCGAGCTGTGGGTATAAGTGATGGCAAGTGATACGATGATGGTTGCTGATATGGCGTAAATGGCGTTCACTCGCATGATGGCAAGGGCAACCAACACAACAAGGGGGAGCAGGGCATGGCCATGTACCAAGCCACTTGCTAACAAATTGTCCTGTAACACTGCCACATCCGCCAAGTTTGCCCTGCCACCATCTGATAGCATAAAAAACACCACCGCCGAGATGAGCCATGCAGGTATGGTAGTGTGCATCATGTTTTTGATATGTTCAAACAAATCAATGCCCACGATACTGGCGGCGATGCTTGTCGTGTCAGATAATGGCGACATCTTATCACCAAAGAGTGCCCCTGAGACCACCGCACCTGCGACCATGGCAGGGTTGGCATTAAAGGCTTCGGTCATGCCCAAAAATGCCACACCCACTGTTGCACAAGTGGTAAAACCGCTACCGAGTGCCACCCCAATCACACTTGCTAGGATAAAGGCGGACAAATAAAACATGTTAGGAGATAATACATCAAATCCATAATAAATGAGTGTTGGAATCGACCCACTCATCATGAGTGCCGATACCAACAGTCCAATTGCTGAAAACAGATAAATCGCCCCCATACCTGTGGCAACACCACCAATCATTCTATCTTGCATCGCCTCAAAGCTGATGCCTTTGGTAAGCCCAAACATCAACAGACCCAAAATGACAATCAAAAGCGACAACAAAGGCACAAAGCCCCATTTTATCATCGTAAGGGCAAGCACAAAGACCACAACAGCAGCAATGGGGACGGCTTGTTTGGGGGTTAAGTTTAGAAGAGGGGTTTGATTGCTCATAACAATTCCTTATTACCTGATGATGGCATTATATTACCATAAACCTTTGCCATCATTTAAAATAAATGTCATTATAATCAAAAACACCCCATAAATAAATATGATTTTATGGGGGTACTTATGGGGTTTTTAAAAAATAATTGTCATTTATGAAATATAATGTATTTAACTATATTTCCCATTTTTCCTGTATTATATGACTGTTTACCCAAGCACCCAAAACACCGCATACCACAACAATAAATCCAAACAAAAGCAAACTTAAAATAATCAACTCTGATTTAATTAAAAAAGTTATAGCAAATCCAAGCAGCACACAGCATTGCAGTGATAATACATAATGAGGCATTAGTTGTTTAGTATAATTTCCACAAAAATTGAGCATAAATTCACTCATAAGCGTATTTTGCACACCATTTCCGACACCAATTAACAATCCAGAAAAAAATAAAACAAAAATTACCCAATAATTAGACAACATACTTGCCAAACCAAACCCCATCATACCAACACCCATTAACCCAGCCGCCAAATAAGCACCAGAAACCTGTCCTATTTTTTTAAAGAAGTCACTAAATAACATTGGACTAATTAATAAACCCAGGCTCATCATAGATAAAGTTGTCCCATAAATAAATGGATTAAGATTTAACCGATGATTGATATAAGGAATGATAATAATATTTAATGCGGAAGTTAAAGAAATAGTAATCGTAAAAAATAATAAAACTTTTTGAATAGTATGGTTTTTTATAAATTGCCGATAAGAAATAATATAATTATTGTTTGATGTTTCATCTATTGGTTGTTGCTTATTAGAATGATGACCATTCAACATCAATAAAATAAAACAAAAAAAGCTAATGGCTGACAAAATAAATACCAAGTCCTTCTCAATAAAACCAAATGCCAATCCTGTTAAACTGGGAGCAAAAACAAATCCAGCGTTTTTAATGGTTTGAGTTAATTTGTTAGCAAGAGTTAAATTGTTAGAAAAGTAATTTGGCAACACTGATAAAAACACAGTCCACAGTAGCGAACCCAAATACCCCAATAAAAAACTAAGAACTAAAATCAACAATGCTGAATTAGCAAAAAAATAAAAGGCAAGTATGATCAACCCTTGTAGAAAAAACACAGTGGGTAAAATAATCTTTTCACTAATTTTTGGCAAAATAAACGCACCACTACGACTGGCAGTAACACCACCAATCATAGACAGAGTATATAGTAAGGTTAAATTTTTTGAGTCACCACTAGCTAATGTAAGAGCAAAACTAACCAACATTGCTTCATCAGCGAAACTTCCTAGTGCCAAAACAACGACTGCAATAATAACTAGCGGGTAGCGCATACCAAACACCCCCATAAATATAATTTATTTATGACAGCAAAGATATTCTCTTGCCCACATCTCTCAATATCAATAACCTTATTGTTTAAAATATAATTTAACAAAATGTCAATATCTTGATGATAAGAAATACAGGAACAATGACCATTAGATGATATAATTAACATATCGTCCGATCTAATCCACTGCAATACAGCATTATTATCTTTTATTAAGAAAAGACAATCCATTTTTTGTTTTTGTATTGGTCTAGGAACAAACAAACCCAAACTGGTTGTCTTAATAAGCTGATAGGCAATTATTTTAAGTTTTATATTAAACTCATTCAGTCTACTTCTAATATGATGAATAATATCAAGATTATCATCGCTTAGGCTTACCAATCCAGAATTAAAATTGTGATTGGGAAAATTATTGAATTTAATATGATTTAAACCATCACTTCCAACAAACAAACTCTTACCAACTTGTTCAAATATGGTATCAACATCATCATTGTCTTCCCAAAATGCGATATTTACAACTAAAGAAGTAGCACCTTTACTCTCTGCTACATGATAATAGTCATAAGGAAAATAACAAATATTGTCACTTCGGTTTTGAATGATTGTAGCACTATCCTTGTATTGTTCATAGTGTGGATATTTTAGTCCTTTTACTGTTTTTTGATTGGGCGACCAAGTATACATACTTTTGCCATTTCTTAGAGTAAAAGCAAAATTATGTGCATAATCTACATGCACGCCTGAATGTGTTGATGCATAATTGCCCAAAAAACAATCTACATCTACTCGTCCTGTTGGTTTTTTATCGGTATTATTGTAAATAATATGAGCAAAATTTCTTGCTATATCCCAAATCTGTGCATTGATAGTATGTAAGCCAAAATAAGCAATACACCAATCATTATTTTGGTTCATATGTTCAAGTCGTGTAATATAATTGTCCATATCAACATCATTGGATATCGCAAGCATATCACGATTTGGAATTGTATAATGCCATTGATGGAAGTAATAAAGTCTGTGGCTTTATTGTGTGTTTGAAAGTCTTGTAGGTGATTTTTATAATACAAAAAAGTTTCAAATATTATTTTCTCATCAAACATTATTTGGTGTGAATGCAATCGTGGAATGATAATCCACAATCTGAGATTGACCGCTACGCATCGTTGATGCTGGCGGTTCATCTGGCATCTGTGCATATTTTACATGCTTGCTTAGTGGGTTGAAGTCTTGGAGGGTCAAATCAGTCATCATATCCATAGTGATATCCTTGTTATATAGTGATATAGGTCATTGACAACCATATCAGAATAATAACAAAAGTCAAGACCTATCTTGAAAAAAATTAAGAAGAACAAGTATCAAAAAAACACCCACACAAATCAATTCTGGCGTGGGTGTTTTTAATAATTTCAATACAATTAAAACTCTGTCTTCATCGTATTGATAATCTCACCAAAAATACTATTGCTGTCTTTGTCATTCATATAAATCTTAACGGTATCGCCATCATCCATAAAAGGCGTTCTCTCACGCCTGCCATGAGTGCCTTTTTACGATTTTTAAAGGGGTATGCTAAGGCATGGGAGTGATGTTCTGCTGGTGTATTTCTTGCTGGTATGTTCTAAGTTGGCAATTGACAAATGCCCCACTTTGGCAATTTTATGTTAAAATAGCAAGTTTTATAAAATAACAACTGAGAACACCATGTCCTTAAAATCCGTAGTTGCCCTTATAGGTCGCCCGAATGTGGGCAAATCCACGCTGTTTAACCAACTCACCAAATCCCGCCAAGCCCTAGTTGCTGATTTGGCAGGACTGACCCGAGACCGTCAGTATGGCGATGTGTTTTTTGAAAATAAATCTTTCATCGCCATTGATACAGGAGGTATTGGCGAGGCTGATGATGGCAAGGGTAACATTGATGACTACATGGCGACACAATCATACACCGCCATTTACGAGGCAGACATGGTTGTGTTTGTTGTGGATGCACGAGCAGGACTTACCCCAAGTGATGAGGAGATTGCTAGGTTTTTGCACACGCTGGGCAAACCTGTCTTTTTGGTAGCCAACAAAACAGATGGCGTACATGATGCGTCCATTGCTGAGTTTTTTGGGTTGGGTTTTGGTGAGCCGATACCTACCAGTGCCAGCCATGGCAAGGGCGTAACGAGCCTACTTGAAATCATCACCGCTGATATGCCTGAAACAGTCGTTGAAGATTCCAAGGCAGATGGCTTAAAATTAGCGATCATCGGTCGCCCGAATGTGGGCAAATCCACGCTAGTCAATCGCCTTTTGGGTGAGGAGCGTGTTGTGGTGTTTGATATGCCAGGCACAACCAGAGACAGCATTTATATCCCTTTTGAGCGAGAGGGGCGAACTTATACACTCATTGATACCGCAGGGGTAAGACGGCGTGGGCGTATTGATGAGAAAGTGGAAAAATTTAGTGTCATCAAAACCTTGCAGGCCATCAAAGATGCGAATGTGGTTGTGTTGGTGATTGATGCTCATGAGGGCATTGTGGACCAAGATTTACACATGCTCGGCTATGCCTTAGATGCAGGACGGGCGATTGTGATTGCCATTAATAAGTGGGATAATCTCACTCAGGACCAAAAAGACAGTGTCAAAATTGAAATGGACAGACGTTTTCACTTTATCCCATGGGTTAAGATTCATCTGATTTCTGCCTTGTATGGCAATGGTGTGGGTAATCTGTATCCATCCATCCATAAGGCGTACGATGCGTCCATGTTTAAGGTGTCCACATCTCGTCTTACGCAGATTTTGCAAGATGCTGTGGCGGCCCATCAACCGCCAATGGTGAGTGGTCGCCGTATCAAACTTCGTTATGCTCACTTAGGTGGTCATAATCCACCTGTCATTGTCATTCATGGCAACCAAACAAGCAGTCTGCCAAAAAGCTATCAGCGATATCTTGAAAATATCTATCGTGAGGTATTTAAATTAGAAGGCACACCCCTTCATGTGGAATTTAAACAAAACGCCAACCCATATCAAGGTAAAAAAAATCCCGTCATCAAAAATAAAGCCAAAGTCATGCGAGAGCGTAAACGTATTGCTGGGTTTAAAAAACGGGATAAGAAGAGAGGGTAAGGTGTTTCATGGCAAATATCATTAATGCAATCATTCATTTAATTCAATATCCAATCATTGATTTGCAAGAAAGTTATTTGGGAAAAAACCGTATCAATAATGTTGGTGATGCCCTAGAACGTTATGTTCAAGATTTATTTTTGGGTGATTTTGACTTAGATGCCAATGATAGAAATGTGAAAATTTCTGAGTGTTTTTCTTATTTTGGCAATAGTAGTAACCCACCAGATATGATGTTAAAAGGTGGTGATGCGATTGAAGTTAAAAAAAATAGAAAGTAGAAATTCAGATTTGGCTTTAAATTCCAGTTATCCAAAGGCAAAATTACTCTCTGACAATCCAATGCTAAATAAAGCGTGTAAGAATGCAGAATGTTGGATGGTAAAAGATATGCTTTATGTGGTAGGTATTGTTGATAATGGGCGATTAAATGCCTTAACTTTTATTTATGGCGATGATTATTGTGCTGAGCAAGAAATTTATGAAACAGTTAAAAATAGAATCAAAACAGGTGTAGAAATGATACAGAATGTTGAATTTACACCAACCAAAGAGCTGGGTAAAATTAAACGTATTGATCCACTGGGTATTACGAATTTACGTGTGCGTGGCATGTGGCATATTGAAAATCCATTTAAGGTTTTTGATTATGTTTATCAAAGAAATTTTAATCATCAATTTAACTTCATGGCAATCATCAATGATCAAAAATGGCAATCATTTTCTAATACTGATGAATTGATAAAATTGATTAATAAAACGCCCAACACCAGTTTAATTGATATTAAAGTCAAAAATCCCAACAATCCAGCCCAATTAAGACCTGCCAAACTTATCCAGTTTTTTATTGGAGCCATGCAATGAATATTATTAGTCTATTTACAGGAGCAGGTGGCATGGATTTGGGTTTTAAGCAAGCAGGTTTTGATATTGTATTAGCAAATGAATATGACAAATCCATTTGGGCAACTTATGAAAAGAATCATCAAACGCCTTTATTAAAGGGTGACATTCGTCAATTTCATAATGATGATTTTCCAGAATGTGATGGTATTATCGGTGGACCACCGTGTCAAAGTTGGAGTGAAGCGGGTTCATTACGTGGTATAAATGATGCAAGGGGGCAGTTATTTTTTGATTATATTCGGATTTTAAAAGCCAAACAGCCTAAGTTTTTTGTGGCAGAAAATGTTTCTGGAATGCTTGCAAGACGCCATCATGAAGCGGTGCAAAATATCATTACCTCTTTTAAGGAGGCTGGTTATTCGGTATTTATTAAGATGCTTGATGCGTATGATTTTGAAACTGCTCAAAACCGAAAAAGAGTTTTTTATGTTGGTTTTCGTCACGATTTAATGATTGATGATTTTGATTTTCCACAACCAATTGAGCATAAGATATCTTTAAAAGATGTGATTTGGGATTTAAAAGACAGTGCCGTACCAGCGTTAGAAAATAATAGAACCAATGGTAAAGACTGTATTATTTCTAATCATGAGTACTTTATTGGCGGTTATTCTAGCATTTATATGAGCAGAAACCGTGTGCGTTTATGGCATGAGCCATCTTTTACCATCCAAGCCAGTGGCAGACAGGCTCCGCAACATCCTGATGCTCCAAGAATGACAAAATTAGCTGAGAACATTTTTGAATTTGATAAATTCAAAACAGATAGCTACCGCCGTCTTTCAGTACGAGAATGTGCCAGAATACAGGGTTTTCCTGATAATTTTGAATTCGTTTATTCATCGGTAAATGATGGTTATAAAATGATAGGTAATGCTGTACCCATTAAATTGGCTTATCATGTAGCAAATAAAATTATTGATTATCTAAAATAAACCATGTTCAAAAACATCCGCATTCTTATCCTACTTTGCATTTTACTCATCGTCGCTACTAATAGCTTTCGTGATAAGAACCACGATTGGCAAAAGCCTGTCTATGTTGCCATGTATCCTATTAACGTAGATAACTCGCCAGAGGTTGCTGGGTATATTGCAAGTCTATCTGACAAAGATTTTCAAGAGATAGAAAATTATTTGAATGCCCAAAGTAAAAAATATGGTCAAAACGCCCATTTTTATTATCGGTTAGGGCAAGAGGTTAAGGTTGTGCCCCCTGTCGTACCTAGAAATGGCACTGTGATTGATGCCATTATTTGGAGTTTAAAATTTCGCTATTATGCTTATAAACACACTCACGATATTGGCGTACCAACCAATTTACGGCTATTTTTGCAGTACCATCATCCCAGTAAAAAAATCATCACCGAGACCTCAACCGCCCTACAAAATGGACGTATTGGTACTGTTAATCTGTTTGGGGCATCAAAAAGAGGTGCTAATAATAATGTGGTCATTGCCCACGAGAGCCTACACGCTTTTGGTGCCAGCGACAAATACGACCTATCAAACGGCATTCCCATCTACCCACACGGCTACGCCAACCCCGCCCAAAACCCACGCTATCCGCAGACCCAAGCTGAGCTGATGGCGGTGCATATCCCCACATCGCCAACCACATTTGAGATGGCACGAGACCTAAAACAAACGGTTGTGGGCGAGATGACAGCATTTGAAATCAAATGGAAAAAACTGGATTAACCATGCTTTTTGAGACGCTTGCCATAAATAATGGGCGTATTTTAAATCTGGATTATCACAATAGACGATTTAAACAGGGGCAGTTATTTTTGCATTGTCAAACGATGATTGATGATATTGCCAATATTGTTAATATTTCTGATGAGTTTGATAATAAATTTATCCGTTGTCGTGTTACTTATGATAAATATAGCATAAAAGTAGAATATTTTGATTACATCCCAAAATCCATTCAATCTTTTAAAATAATAGAATGTGATAGTATAGATTATGCTTATAAATATGATGATAGAAATTTATTAAATCAGTTATTATCCCAAAAGGGCGATTGTGATGAAATTATCATTATAAAAAACGGCTTGGTTACGGATTGTTCTATTGGCAATTTATTATTTTTAAAAGATGATATTTGGTACACACCAAATACACCATTATTAAAAGGAGTGCAGCGGGCTTATTTATTGGAAGCTCAAAAAATTCATTTGGCAAATATTGATAAAAATAACATTTGGCAATATGAAAAAGTGATGATGATAAATGCCCTAAATGCTTTTGATGAGAATCGGGCGGTGTTAATTAAAAATATTAAGGAATGATATGCTAAGATTGGCGATTTTTGCAGACATTCATGGTAAATTTTTATTACCCTTTAAATTGGTGGATTATTATCAAACCCTGACAGGACAAGCGATTGATGCCATTATTCAATGTGGCGACATGGGAGTATTTCCTGACAAAAACAACATGGATAAAGCGACATTAAGACACGCCAGACATGACAGAGATGAGTTGGGTTTTATGGATAATTTTGTCAAAATGGATAGTGACATTGCCAAATTTTTAAATACGCTCAATATCCCCATGTATACCGTGCGTGGCAATCACGAAGACCATGATTTTTTGGATAATTTAGAAAATAACAGCGATAAAAATTTGCCTTATTTTCATATTGATTGTTATCAAAAAATTCGGGTATTAAAAACAGGCTTTCCACTCATATTAACCAATGACACCGACAGCATTAGCCTATTGGGCATTGGGCGAATTGGCGATAGAAAAGGGCGAGAGCATAAAACGTTTATCCAAAACTATGAACGAGAACAATTAAAAAAGCTCTATAAAGCCTGTGGCGACATAGATATTTTAATCACTCATGACAAACCAATCGAAAGTATTCGTAGTTATGGTTTATCTGACGTGGCAGACGCGTTGGATAATATCGCTTTTTGTTATCATTTTTATGGGCATACGGGCGAGCCTTATCATGAAACACTTGCTGATAATCGCATTACCCAATCGGTAAAAATCAAAGAATTGGAATTTAATCAAAAAGGCAAATTAGAAACAGGCTCTATGATAATTTTAGAAAAAGACAAAGAGAATATCAGCATAAAAAGCGTGCCATTATTTGACATTATTCATTTTGATAAAGAAAGTTGGCGATATATATGACTGTTTGGGATTTTTATAAAAATTTTTAAAAACCCCTTGACTTTTTATTTTTATCGCTTATCATATACACATTCACGCACCAAATACGCTTGGTGCATTTCATTTACCCAAACAGCAATAGGAGTAAAACAATGTCTGTATCTTACAATCTTTGTAATTCAAAAAAGACCAGCCGTTTTGACTGTTTGGGCAAATCATTTTTGATATAAGCCTTATATCAAGCCAAACACATAAAGACGGTGGCAAGCCTTAATCTACAAGGCTTTCACCGTTTTTTATTGTCTAAAATTTGCCCAAAAAATCGCTAAGATTTGTCTTAAAAATTGATAAACTGCTTTATCATTTTTGACGGTTTTCTTTTCCCAAAATTTTATCATTTATTTATCATTTTTATATTTAAAAATGATTGGGGAAGTATTGTCTTTTTAATTTGTATTTATTTGTTTTAGCTAAAAATTGAATGATTTTTGGTTGGGGAGTTTTATATCAAAAATTTGGTTTTTTTTAAATACACCTAATGAAATTAATATTTATCACAGGCTTTGTAGGGGCGTGTTGCACACATCTTGATGATATAACGATTTTATTGGACGTGCTCAGCACGTCCCTACACCTACATATCATAAATTTGTGCTAATGTTAATGCTCCTTTATCTAAATCCCCAAACCAACCCAAAAGAGAAATAATTTTATGAGTATCGGACTTATTTTAAATGAAAATGGCAACAATGGCGTGCCTGTCAAAATCTTTACCAAAGACGTGGAACAAAAGGCGTTAAATCAGCTCTACGCGATGAGCCAGTTGCAATTTATCCATAGCCATATCGCCGTCATGCCTGACGTTCATGCGGGCAAGGGGGCGACTGTGGGGAGCGTGATTCCGACCAAATCGGCAATCATTCCGTCTGCGGTGGGCGTGGATATTGGCTGTGGCATGAACGCCCTACGCCTGTCTATCAAGGCAGAGCAGTTGCCCGACAACCTAAAACCTGCCCGCCTTGCCATTGAAAAACACGTCCCTGTCGGCTTTGAAAAGCACAAGCAAATCATGGCAAAAATGAGTACGCTTGACCCGCTTGCCATTCGTCTCAAAAAAATTACCGACAAGCACAAGGGTTTATTGAAAATGATGAGTAACTTTGACAGAACGTGGGCAAAACAGCTTGGCACGTTGGGCGGTGGCAATCACTTTATTGAGCTGTGCGTGGACGAGAACGATGATGTGTGGATTATGCTTCACTCTGGTTCTCGTGGGATTGGCTCGTGTATTGGCGAGTATTTTATCAGTCTTGCCAAAAAAGTGAATGAGACGTGTTTTGGTTATATTCCTGACCGTGAGCTGTCGTATTTGGCACAGGGTACGCCGTTTTTTGAGGATTATATTGAGGCGGTGGGCTGGGCTCAGGACTATGCGACTGAAAACCGCAAGGAGATGATGAGACTCATTATCAAAGCCTTACAAAGCAAAGACGCACAATTTCCCCGCTTTACCGTAACCAAAGAGGCGATAAACTGTCATCACAACTATGTCAGCCGTGAGAGGCATTTTGGCAGTTCGGTCTATGTAACTCGCAAGGGGGCGATTAGTGCCTATGAGGGCGAGCTTGGCATTATCCCTGGCTCTATGGGGGCGAAATCCTATATCGTGCGTGGGCGTGGCAATAGCGAGAGTTTTTGTTCGTGTTCGCATGGGGCAGGGCGAAAAATGAGCAGGGGGCGTGCGGTGCGTGAGTTTGGCTTGGCGGATTTGGTGAGCCAAACGGACGGTATCGAATGCCGTAAAGATAAGGGCGTGTTGGACGAAATTCCACAGGCGTATAAAGATATTGATGAGGTCATGGCAAACCAAACCGATTTGGTGGAGGTTGTGCATACCTTAAAGCAGGTGATGTGTATTAAGGGGTGATGAATGATTTTTGGACTACTATCTGATTTTTTATTTGTCATTTTGTAAAATAAGTGCAGGGGCAAATTACATTTGCTCTGTGTTAAATTTGGATTTTGGGGTGAATAAATTACCCTTATACGTCCAAATTCTAAAATATATTTTGATTTAGTCCAACATAGGAAAATAATATGAAAAACCAAAAAGAGCTTATCAAACTTGGCGAAAAATTGGCAAATCACCCAATTTACCCAAGTGCGATTAAAGTACGCAACCAAACCGCCTTAAACCCTTTATTAAAAAAGGGTGGTGTTCATGATAAAGACAACCCCAAAACACGCCATAAAAAAGAGCGTGCTAAAATACGTTTGCACCTAAAACATAAGGGGTATGACAATAATTTTTAAAAATTTTTCAAATTTTTTGTAAGATATTTGCTCCACGTCCGTCTAAGGTATATCATAGAATGGTTTATGATGTTCAATCGGAGTTTATTATGTCAAATCTTAACCGTAAAATCACAGGCCTTGCAGCAGCAACCTTACTGGCGACAGGGCTGAGTGCTTGCAAAGAGGAAAAAATGCAAGCACAGCCACTGGCACAAGGCTATCAAAATGCTGATACCGCCCAGCCTGCCGTCGCACAGCCTAATCAAGCAGTCGTCTCCGACACCAAAACCGCCGAAGGCAAATGCGGTGAGGGTAAATGCGGTGAAGCAGGATGTAGTGCGACCATGGGGGACAACAAATCAGCGTCTGCCAGTTGTGGAGCAAGTACCGCCAATGCTGACAAATCAGCATCTGCTGCTTGTGGGGCAAGCACTGATAAAAACGCTAATGCCAGTTGTGGCGGTTCAAAATAAACAGTTTTTTGATGGCAAATACAAGGTTATGATGTTTTGTAACCTTGACTTTCGTTCTTTTTACTTATTTAACGCTCTTTTTGATGGGTGAGTCGGAGAAAAATAATGATACAAACCAAAAACTTAATCATAGGCTTTGGTAAAGCAGGCAAAACATTGGCGGGACTGTTTGATAAACATGGTCAGAGTACTGTTTTGGTTGAGCAATCGGACAAAATGTATGGTGGAACGTGTATTAACGTGGGCTGTATTCCCTCAAAAAAACTGATTCATGAAGCCAAAACGGATGGTTTTGATGAAGCCATGCAAAACAAAGATGCCCTTATCAGTACTTTGCGTGAAGCAAATTTTAACAAAATCAATGATTTATCAAACGTGCGTGTCATTACCGCACAGGCAAGTTTTGTTGATGATAATACCGTTACCCTATCTACAGGCGAGACGGTGCGTGCTGAGCGGATTTTTATCAACACAGGTGCAACCCCCATCATGCCAAACGTGGCAGGCGTGGATGGTGAGCGTATTTATGACAGTACAGGGCTGTTAAACTTAGGCGATACGCAAAAAACCGCCCCCAAGCGATTGGTCATCGTGGGTGCAGGATTCATCGCTCTTGAATTTGCCTTTATGTATCACGCCTTTGGCAGTCAAGTAAGCATTGTTGAGCGGTCGGAGGAGTTTTTAGCAAACGTTGATGATGATGTGCGTGAAATTGTCCTTGATTTGTTAGATGAGCGTGGTATTGAGTTGCATTTGGGACAAGACGTCCAAGAGTTTAGACATCAAGATACCCACACTCAGGTCATCACCGATAAACTGACCCTAGATGCTGATGCCGTGCTTATTGCCATTGGCAGACAGCCCAACACAAACAGTCTAAACCTACAAAACACAAGCGTGCAATTAGATGAGCGTGGTTATGTGGTGTGTGATGATAAACTAAAAGCCACAAACAATATTTGGGCCATGGGCGATGTTGCAGGCTCACCACAATTTACTTATATCTCGCTTGATGATTATCGCATTGTGGCAGATGATTTGTTTGGCAGTGGCACACGCCAAAGAGCTGACCGCAATATCTTCCCAACCAGCGTCTTTATCACACCGCCTTTATCACAAATTGGCATGAGTGAAAAACAAGCCCAAGTAAGTGGTAAAAATTATCAAGTAGCAACCTTAGCTGCCCAAAACATTGTTAAAGCCAAAATGACAGGCAACACCAAAGGTTTATTAAAAGCGGTTGTGGATAAAGACACCAATGAGATTTTGGGTGTTACGCTGTTTTGTGATGACAGCCATGAGATTATCAACTTATTTAAACTGGCAATGGATAATGGCGTTAAAGCAGATTATTTTAAAGGACAGATTTTTACGCATCCAACCATGAGCGAATCATTAAATGATTTATTTGCTCAATTTTAAAATGGTTTTTTATAAAGGTATGTTATGAAAAAATTTACTCTGACCATCATCATGGGTGTGTTTGGATTGACAGCATGTAACAGTTTTGCCAACATGCCCATCAAAGACAATACAACCCAAACACAGGTTCAAACACCAATCACACCAAAGGCAAAAGGCGTTTGGATTGATGTTCGCACCCCAGAAGAATATCAAGCGGGTCATTTGACAGATAGCATCAATGTCCCTGTTGATGATATCACCAAACGTATCTTTGCCATTGAACCTAATAAAGACAGTCCCATCAATCTATATTGTCGTAGTGGCAGACGTGCCGAGGTTGCTCGTACGCAACTGCTTAAATTGGGTTATACCAATGTTACCAATCACGGTGGTTATGAAGATTTAAAACAACAAGGCTATCGTTAAGGGATTTTTTATGAAAATTAATGTTGGCAAACCCGATAAAATCGTGCGAATTGTTTTGGGTGTCGTTATTATTGGTGTGGGTGCTTATTTTGGTTCGTGGTGGGCAATCGTTGGGCTTGTGCCTTTATTGACAGGCTTTATGAATTTTTGCCCCATTTATCATCTTTTGGGCATCAGCACCTGTAAATACCATGCTAATAAAAACCTCAATAAGTAAAAAGACAGACATGACAGATAACAAATCACCACATGGGGCAGGGCTTGGCTTTCGCCGTGAATTATTACCACAAATGTCTCTTGATGATGTCAATGCCATTTATCAATTAAGCCATATTGATTTTTTTGAGGTCTCGCCTGAAAATTGGATAAATTCCCAAGGCATGATGGGCGGTCGTTTTGAAAGTATCTTACGTGCTTATACCGAACGGTTTTCATTCATCTGTCATGGACTTTCTTTATCTATTGGCAGTTCAAAAGAATTGGACATTACTCATGTCAATAATATCAAAACATTCATGAAATCACACGGCATGAATTTATTCACCGAGCATCTGTCTTGGTGTGGTGATGATAAAGGACATTTATACGATTTATTGCCCATACCTTGCACCCAAGAAGCGGTATTTTGGGTGGCTGACCGCATAAAAAAAGTACAGGACATTTTAGGCTCTCAAATCGGTATTGAAAATGCCTCATACTATTATCTGCCCTCTCAAAGCCAAATGTCTGACAGTGAATTCATTTCAGCGGTGATAAAAGAGGCGGATTGTTTGTTACATTTGGATGTGAATAATATTTTTGTCAATAGTCAGAACTTTGGTTTTGACCCACACCAATATTTGCGTGAATTACCCTTAGAGCGGACGTGTTATTTACATGTGGCAGGACATTATGTGGACGATGATGGTCTGATTGTGGATACACATGGCGATGGCGTGGTAGAGCGTGTTTGGGCATTGCTAAATGATGCTTATGAGTTGATTTTTGCCAAAACGGGCAAAACGGCGGATAAAATTCCAACTTGTTTGGAGCGTGATTTTAACTTTCCAAAACTTAGCGAGCTTACCCGTGAAGTAAAATTTATCCGAGAAATTCAACAAATCCACAAAAATAACACCGTAACTAAATTGGCTTAATGGTTTAATAAATTCTTATGGTAATGATGACAGATAAAGCACCCAATTTACGCAGCTTTCAGCGTGAATTTGGTGATTATATTAGAAAGCAAAAACACGATGATGGCGATACCGTGCCTTCTCGTGTTGGGCAGTTATACCAAAATTTGATTTATAATAACATCTCTGGCTTTATAAACCAATGCTTTCCCATTACTCGTAAAATCATTGAAGTGCATTTTGGTGCATCGCTTTGGCAAAATCTCATCAAAGATTTTATAAAACATGGTGATATGACAAGTCCGTATTTTAGTGAAATTAATGAGCAGTTTGTTGGTTATTTGACAGATGATATTTTGAATAAATTTTCCTTGCCACTTTATTTATCTCAATTTGTTCATTATGAATGGGTGGAGCTGTATGTGGATAATCTGCCCAATGACAGCCCTAAGCCTGTTTTTATTCATCAAAATGAACCTATTATCATCAATCATACCGCCCAGATTTTGTATTATGAATGGATGGTACAAGACATTAGCGTGTCATTTTTACCCAATAAAAAACAGCCGACGTTTTTGGTGGTATATCGTCAATGTATGGATAATGTCTTTAAAACCGCATTTATGGCAATTGACCAACTGACATTTATCATATTGACCTTTATTCAAGAAAAGCAAAAGCAAGGCGTGTGTTATCAAAATACTTATGAATTATTATTACAACTACAAAAAACCTTTGAATTAAATGATGAAATTTTAAATGATATAAAATCATCATTTGATGACTTGTTAAATACCATGCTAGACAACCAAATTTTTTATAAAAGATAAGGAGATTTATGATGAATAAATATGTTGCTTATTATGATAAATTGGTTGTGTCTTTGAAAAAAATAGACTTTTTACCACTGCTAGCAATACGTTTGTATCTTGCTCCGATTTTTATCATGGCGGGGCTGACCAAATACCGCTCATTTTATGATACAGTGGCGTGGTTTGGTAATGGTGATTGGGGGCTTGGTTTGCCTTTTGCATCCTTTTGGGCGGTCGTGGTCATTATTGCCGAATTGATTGGCGGTGTGGCATTGTTATTAGGGGTGGCAACACGTTTATTTGGTCTATTATTGGCAATCACCATGGCATTTGCCATGTTATTGGTGCATTTAAAAAATGGTTGGCATGCCATCGCTCCAACGAATCCAACGACAAACATCGCCCAATTATTTGGCAGGTATGGGCAGGCAAGTTTGGATAATTCCATACAAGCAGGTGAGCGATTAAATAAGGCTCGTGAAATTTTACAATCCTATGGTAATTATGACTGGCTTACCGAAACAGGGAATTTTGTGATTTTAAATAATGGCGTAGAATTTGGCATGACGTATTTTATTATGTTGCTTGTGCTGATTATTTATGGGGCGGGGCGTATTATCAGTGTGGATTTTTGGCTAAATAAAAGTCTGCCAATGTTAAAATAATATCATCAGATATTCATAACATATTCATAACGTACCATTTATGTGGCTTTGTTCATTTTTCTTGACCCATTGAATTATTGAGAATTTTATAAAAATGCACCAAATCAATTTACACCACTTTGATAAGAAAAGCATGGATGAGATATATCAAGCCATGTTTTCTTTTGCGTACAATCAGTTAAATCATGAACAACACGCCAAAGATGTGGTACAAGATACTTTGGTGAATGCCTTAAAATATGCCGATAGTTTTCAAGGAAAGTCCGCCTTTAAAACGTGGGTATTTGCCATTTTGAAAAATAAAATTGCCGACTTTATTCGCCAAAATAAACATTATGTAACCATCAGCGAGATGAGTGAAAATGACGATGATGAATTTTTATCCGTGCTGTTTGATGATATTGGACGTTGGCAACATGGTTCATCACCAAATGGTTTTGATAATTGCTGGACAAGTCCGCATGAAACTGCTGAGAATGATGAATTTTGGCAAGTATTGGAATTATGTTTACAAAATTTGCCAAAAGAGCAGGCACAGGTTTTTTTGATGAAGGAATATATAGAATTGGGCAGTGATGAGATTTGCCAAAATTTAAACATTACTCGCCAAAATTTATATGTGTTATTACATAGAGCCAGATTAAGATTGCAAATGTGTTTATCGGTAAAATGGTTTGTTTAGAGGGTACAATGAAACGATTTAAAAATTGCCAAAAAATGACTGAGCTTATGAGTTTATCACAAGATGAACCATTGACTTTGTCACAAAAAATGATGGTGAGATTTCATCTTTTGATGTGTCCTGAATGTGCCAGATTTGATAAAAATAATGAAATATTAAAAGTGATGATAAAACAGCATAAAAATTTGAATGATGATTTATCATGATGGTTTGTCATCAATGAGCATTTAAAAAAGCTGACTTGCCAATATGGCTTGCATGGGGTTAAAACTTTTACGATGCTCGGGCAGTATCCCATATTTATGAATGGCATCACGGTGTATTTTGCTGGCATAGCCTTTGTGTTTTTCTAGTCCATAATCAGGATAAATTTTGGCGTAATCGCTCATGGTGTTATCACGGTGAACTTTGGCAAGGACGCTGGCACAGGCGATGGATGTGTGAATGCCATCACCTTTGATGAGTGTATGAATGCACGACCCAAATGGGGCAAAGTCGTTGGACAACAGAGGCATGGCATTGCCATCTATCATGATGACAGGGTTGTCGTGAATGCCGATATTATTTAACATAATCAAATGTTCAATTGCCAGTCTCATGCCAAGCAGAGTGGCTTGATAAATGTCAATGGCATCAATGACGAATGCAGGTATGTCAATTAAAGCATAACTTTGGCAGGTCTGTTTGATGGGTTCAAAGAGCAAATTCCGCTTTTTTTCAGACAGCTTTTTACTGTCATTAATAGAAGATATGGGCGTGCCTGCCAAATCAATTTGTCCAAATTCGCCCGTAAGGTTATTATCCAAAATCACCGCCCCAACGGTCATTTGCCCAAATAGTGAACCACGCCCAACCTCATCGATGCCGATGACAAAAGTGCCTGATGGGAGTGCATGATTTTTATGGGCGATGATGGTGCAAGCGTGGGTGTGTGTATTTAGAGTATGAGCTTTTATCATGGCTTTTTAAAATCTGGTTAAAATCTGGTTAAAATCATAAAATCGTGTGTGCTAAGTTACCAAAACATGACGGTTTTTGTATTAAATTCATCGGTTTTGGTCAATCGGTGTTTGTAAGCGTGGACGGTTTGGGGTTAATTTGTTTAGTAGTACATAAGAGATGGGTAACGGCTCATCAAAAATCAGCCCTGCCAAAATCTCACCACATAATGGAGCAAAACTAAATCCCTTTGACCCCATGCCATAGACGGTATACAGCCCATCATGCCTGCCAACCTGCCCAACAAGTGGATGATAATCAGGCGTTTGGGCTCGTATGCTTGCCCGCCCGTGCAAATCTGCCAGATTGACATTGAGTTCGTTGGCAAGATTTGGCAGACTTTGGCGAAACTTATTCAAATTAAACTCATGTTCATCATCACGTACCGATGTGTTAGTATCATTGCGTACAAAACTTGCCCCCATTAAGAAAGTAAGCGTGTCATCTTTATCAAAGGCGGCACAATAACCATCATACTTTATCGGTGTGGCAAGTTTGGCTTTTAGCTCATCACAGTGCTGGTCAATGTCAAGCCATGAGACTTGTCCACGAATCTTTCTGGGATTAAACAACTCATCATTTAATAGATGACTTTCAAAACCTGCACAAATGATGACAATATCAGCGGATAATTGGTCATTGGCATTTTTTAGCATCCATTTGTCATGCTCTTTTATGACGTTGTTGGCATGAAAATGCTCAAAATGAATTAAGGGATTTGATAGAATGAAATCTGCTAATTTATGGGTGTCAATCAGTCCTGCTTTGGGCGTATGGGTGTTAATGATTTGCTTATTAAAATCATCATTATTCAAATTAAAATCATCATTGACGATGCTAATTAATTCATCAGGATAACTGTTTGCCAAATGGGTAAGTTTATCATGTGATTTTTGTGTGGGTAATAAAAAATCCATCGCCCCTGTTTGGGTAAATATTTCATCTTTTGCCAATTGATTAAAGGTTTGATAAATCCGCTCAGCATATAAAAAGCTGACGGTGGGCAGATGGTTGGGGGCATCTGATAATTGAGTTAGTTTGGGGGCAAATAGAGCTTTTGGATTGCCCGATGCTCCTGAGAGTGGGGCGATTTTATCAGTGAGCGTTACTGACACACCACGACTTGCCAAAGCGTGTGCGGTAAATAACCCCGATACGCCAGCTCCGACGATGATGGCTGTCTTTGGCGTGGGTTTGATGGCGACGGCTCTGTCAAATTTGGCGGTTATCATCTCACGCTTATGCCCAAAGCCTTTGATTTTTTGTATACTCATGCCAATGTTTATCAACGCCCGTCTGACCGTACCACTGCTGGTAAAAGTGGCGAGAGTGGCATCAGATTTGGATAAGCGTTTGATTTGACTAAAAATATCATCTGACCACAGTTCATGGTTTTTGCTGGGAGCAAAACCATCCAAAAACCATGCGTCCGCCTGTCCTGTTTTGGTGTGCATGCTTGCAAAGCTGTCATGTGCATCCCCAAGCCATAAATCAAGGCAAATATTACCAAAATGCAGGCGATGACAGCCTGATAATGCCAGTGGGTAATCATCCAGTAAAGTTGTGATGAATGGGTTGGTTTTTTCATTTTGCCATGCCAATAGGGCAGTGGTTAAATCAGCATGACTAAGCGGATATTTTTCGGTACTGACAAAATACAGACGAGCAGATGATGTGACGACTTTTTGCCAAAGTAGACAGGTTGCCAAAAAGTTTAGCCCTGTACCAAAACCTGTTTCCATGATGACAAAATGTTCATTATCATGCAGATTTGCAAAGCGCTCTGGCAGGTCATTACTCTCCAAAAAGACATGATTGCTCTCATCAAAACCGCCCGCTTTTGAAAAATAAATGTCATCAAATTGTTCGGAGATGGGTGTGATTTTCCCCAAATTATCGGTTTGCCATGTAACGTGTGCGGTTTGTATCATTGTTTATTAGGTTGATTTATTTGCGTTTTATGATGAGTGAGGCGAGAATAAAGCCAAGAGTGAACGATGTCAAAGTACTGATGACACCATAAAGAAACAACTGTCCACTACGTTCATTCACCAAGACATTAACTTGTGTGGTTAATTCGTCAATGCGTCCTTGTAGTTGGCTGTTTTTGGCAAGCAGTTCGGTATTGGCACGAGATAATTGATTGTCGTCAGGTTTGACAAGTTGTGCCAATGTTGGGGCGTTAAGGCTGTGTAGGCTGGTAGGGGCTTCATTTTCTGTATGTTCACTCTCACCCAAATGCTGGCTGGTAGTGGCAGGCGTGTCAGCTGTGTTTGTCAAAGCAGTCTGAGCAAGGCTTGATATAGACAGTGGGGCAATGACAAGCAGGGCAATCATAATGACAACTTTCATGGCAACCCTCACGCGCCACTGCCGTTAGCAGGCAAGGCTTGGATAAAGGGCTTGATGTCTACATGACTGTACACACCGCCATGCAGATAGGGTTCGTCATTTACCCATGCTCGTGCCTCATCTATGTCATTAAAGTGGGCGATGATGAGACTGCCACTCATGACAGGTTCGCCATGATTAATGGGTGTAGGGCCTGCGATGACAAGTCGGTTCTGGGCGTGTAGAGCGGTCAGTCGCTCAATGTGAGCAGGGCGAATCTTAGCACGTTTGGCGGAGCTGTCGGCGACATCATGACCGATGATGGCAAATAAAGGCATGGGTTTTCCTAATTTTGGGGTTGATTTGGGTGGTGCGTGGTATGCACCAATAAGATTTTCTACTTAATAGGTGCGTAATACGCACCCTACTGTAATTGGTGTATTTTGAAGTTAAATGATTTTAAATGTCAAATTAAAATTATTTTTTTATCGCCGTTTCATCTATCTTGATATGCTTACGCAGAACGACAAACATACCCACCATAAAACTTATCATGACAATAATGTCACCAAAGGCGGTAAATTCACCCCAATACTTACCCCCCATAAACACAAAAGCAAAAAAGGCATGCAGACTTGCCATGAATACAAAAAATCCCGCCCATGCCAAATTGAGTTTTTTCCATGCTGATGATGACATCTCAAAAATGGGGGCGAATAGTTTTTGAATGATAGATTCTTTATCACTTAAAAAAAATGGCGATAAAAATAAGGCAAGAGCAAAACCCAGATTAATCAAAATCGCTTTTAGGCGGATATAAAAATCATCTCGCAAGGCAAGGGTCAAACCACCAAATACCACCGTCATGAGTAATACAAAAATTTGCTGTTTTTGCAGACGAAATTTTTGACTGACAAATAAAAAGCCATACACGACAAGCGTGGCAAAGGTTAGCCCTGCGGTCGCTACGATAATATGATTATTACTCTCAGCCCCTGTTAGTCCAATGGCAGTTAGCAGGGGGTGAGTGGGATTATTCTTATCTGCGGTTTTGTACAGATAAAAAAAGACAATGATGGGGATATAGTCAAGTAGGGCTTTCATGGGTCTTAGGTGTCTAAAAGGTGCTATTTTACACGCTTTTGGGGGTAAAAGTAAAATAAAACCGTTTCTTTGTTGGCTAATATTATGACATACATAAATGCTAAGGCAAACTGATGTTATTTGTGGCTTTTGATGTGAGTGATTTTAAACACTCTTTCATCAATCACTCAAAAGAGCTTGCAAAGACCACAACCACATCAGTGGTATTGACAAAAGACACTGCCATCTTTTTATCAAAGAATGTGAATTTAGATTTAACCATGGCACACCATCACAAAAGATTAAAACCTTGCGAAAATGGTGTGAGGTTTAGGAGTTAATCTGGTTTGGCTCTTAAATAAAGTGGTGCGTGATTTTAGGTGAAATAAGATGAATCACAAATGCAAATCATGACCGCACCTGTCACAAAATTTGGCGTTGGATGCATGACCAAATTTACCACATTTTGGGCAAGTGATGGGGTGTAGTTGTGGCCGCATGGTGCGTGATAACTCGGAGGTAAAAATCCCTGTTGGTACGGCAATGATGGAATAACCCATAATCATCACCATGCTTGCAATCGTCTGTCCTATTGGTGTTTTGGGTGAGATATCGCCATAGCCTACCGTTGTTAAGGTTACCACCGCCCAGTAGATGGATTTGGGGATGCTGGTATAGCCATTTTCAGGGCCTTCAACGACATACATGACCGAACCAAAAATTGTAACAAGCAGTAATAATGATAAGAAAAATACGATGATTTTGTGCTGACTGGTACGAAAGGCAGCCGCCAAAAATCCTGCTTGTTGCATGTAGGATTTGAGTTTAAATACCCTAAAAATACGCAAAATCCGTAATATTCGTACCACAAGTAAATATTGTGTTCCCACAAAAAAGTAGCTAAGATAGCTTGGCAGTAATGCCAATAAATCAATCACCCCAAAAAAGCTAAACGCATAACGTTTGCGGTTGGGAGCAGAGTACAGACGCAGCAAATATTCTATGGTAAATAAAATGGTAAAAAACCATTCTGCATACAAAAATATTCGCCCATATTGCAAGCGTAAATACAGCACGCTGTCAAGCATGACCACAACCACGCTAAGAGCAATGCCAATGAGTAGTACCACATCAAAAAATCGTCCCACAGGTGTGTCTGTGCCTTCGATGACGATGTGGATTTTCTCTTTTAATGGCAGACTTTTTTTGTAAACAGGGGCTTTCATGCAAGGTACAATGAGATAAATATTGGCATATTTTATAATAAAGTTAGGATTTGAGATAGTATTTTTACAAAATTCTTGTTATGATTGATACGTTTTAGGCTTTTTACATTTGATTTATCATGAGAATCATCATCTTAATGCTACCCCTTGTCCTGACCGCTTGCATGAACATGGCGGATTTTTCTGAAAGTAAGCGTCAAACACCCCAAACTTACCCGACTTACAACCCAAATTGCCAACACCATATCCCAGCCCCACGCACACCACAAGGCTATCCAGACATGAGTTCGCCTGAATATCAAGAAACGCATCATCGCACACATTGCCCCTAGCAAATATTGGCAAATTCGCCCAAACCTTGTATAATAACCCATATTTATCCAATCAATAAAAGGTACATTTTATGGCAGGTCATAGTAAATGGGCGAATATCAAGCATCGTAAAGCCAAACAAGATGCTGCAAAAGGCAAGATTTTTACCAAAATTATTCGTGAAATCGTCTCCGCCAGTAAAGGCGGTGACCCAGACCCTGCCAATAATCCACGTCTGCGTGCCGTGCTAGAAAAAGCCAATGCTGCCAATATGACCAAAGATGTGATTAAACGTGCCATTGAGCGTGGTCAAGGGGGCGGAGAGGGCGATAATGTCCAAGAGATTACTTACGAAGGTTATGGCGTGGGCGGTGTGGCGGTCATCGTTGAGACCATGACCGACAATGTCAACCGTACCGTAGGCGAGGTTCGCCATGCCTTTGGTAAACATGGTGGCAATCTGGGCACCTCAGGATCGGTGGCGTATCTGTTCTCTAAGCGTGGTGAGATTGTCTTTGATGATGTGTCATTAGAAGATAAGGTCATGGAGGTTGCTTTGGATGCAGGGGCAACAGATATTGAAAATGACGGCGAGAGTTTGCTTGTCATCACAGAACCCAATGATTTCGGGGCGGTAATGGATGCACTGACACATGCAGGGCTAAAAGCAGACAATGCCGAGGTAACCATGTCCCCCAGTACAACAGCGGACATTGACAATATTGACGATGCCCAGCGTGTGTTAAAAATGATTGACATGCTAGAAGATTTGGATGACGTACAAGAGGTCTATACCAACGTCAATTTTAGTGATGATGTGATGGCACAGCTTGATGTTTGATAACCCACTTAACCCTAAGGAGATGTTATGAAAAAACTACTTGGAATGAGCTTATTCTCTTTAATATTAACGGCCTGCAACGATAAACCCACCGAGCAGGCATCGACCACACCAGTTACCAGTGAGTCGGATGTTGTCGCTGATATTGCCAATACCACTACAACTAAAAACCCTAATTGGGAGACTGTGATTGTGGCAACACAAGCCGATTTTCCACCCTTTTCTTTTAAGGATGAAAAGGGAATTATCGTTGGTTTTGAAAGAGATTTGTTAGAAGCAATAGCAACTGCCTCAGAATTTAACGTTGATTTTATTGATGGCAGTCGTAATAACATACAGCAAAATCTTGATGGAGATTCTGTTGGCATTTGGGCGTCTTCGATTTCTATCACGCCTGAGCGTGAACAAGTGATGGATTTTAGTGAGCCATATTTGAATCATGAGCGTGTTGTTGCAATTTTGGACAATGATGCTAATGCTAATATAAGAGATGTGTCGGATTTGGTTGGTAAAACTGTGGCATATAGCACATTTGACTCCAAAGGAGAAGAGCATGTTACTGAAATTGTCAAAGATAAATCTGCCATCGTTCCTGAAAAAACGGCATTTTTAGCATTAAAAGCTGTGTATTCCAACAAAGCCATAGGAGCGTTAGGAAACAACCGTTCTTTTGAGTATTACACCACTCATTATCCTGACCTTAAAATCCGTTTAATCCCCTTTGAGGGGAGGGTTACCAATTCTGGTTTTGCCATAAAAGAGGGTAACACTGCCCTAAAACAGAAGCTGGATATGGGGCTTGAAAAAGTTAAGGCAAATGGCACTTATGATGAGCTGTTCAAAAAATGGTTTGGTAACATTCAGAGCTGATGAATTTGTTATGATGACAAAATTGGTGGATGAAAATTATCCGCCAATTTTGTCTTTTTGGTGGTGATTTAAAACGTGTCTTACAAAAATAAGCCAAAAAATCTGATAAAATAATAAATCACAAACAAAAACGGCTTAGCCCACATGAACTGTTATTCACAAAAGGCAGTAAAATACATCGTCCAAGATGCACCATCTTATGGTGCAAGACAAGTGGTATAAGAGGCATTGTAGGGGTTAAAAAATGAGCAACGACAAGCTTTATCAACCTTCCTGCTTTTTAGCCACCATCCATAAAAACTTAGTCAAAAATCTTAATATAAGCCCCAGCTCTTAGTTCATCCATCCAATCTTCTTCGGCTTCTTGGGCTTGACGAGCAAATAGTATCTCACGAGCTTTATCTTTGCGTACTTCATTGGTCATGTCTTGTTGGCGGATATTTTCCACTTTTAGGATGTGCCAACCAAACTGTGTACGAAACGGAGCAGAAAAATCGCCAGAGGCGGTATTTTTCATCATCGCTTCAAACTCTGCCACCATTTGCCCATCACTAACCCAGCCTAAGCGACCATTTTGAACGGCAGAACCTGCGTCATCAGAATAAGTGGCTGCCATCATCCCAAAATCTGCCCCCTTTTGAAGTTCTTGATATAGGGTGTTGATTTTTTGTTGTGCCATGGCATCATTTTGGGTGTCATCGGTTTTGATGAGAATATGACTGGTTTGCCATTCGGGGATGAGTATTTGCTCAGTGGGGATTTGCTGTCCTTCGGGTGAATTTAAAAAGGCATCAACTTCTTGTTTGCTGATGTTGATGCGTGGGCGAACCTGAGCCTGCCATAATGCCACAAGGCTGGCATTTTCGATGACCTGATGACGAAGCTCGTTATAACTGCCTGCTTGTTGTTCATCAAGTGCACGCTGAAAATCTGCCAAATTATTAAAACCTTCTTTGTTGGCGATGGCAAGCAGTTCACGATTAACCAGATTTTCATCAGGGTGAAATCCTGCACGGTTCACCAATCCAAGCTGTAATTTGCGTGTGATGAGTGCATTCATGGCAAGATTTTGAATCTCAGCATGAGACAGAGCGATGCCCCTATCACGATATTCACGAGCCATGGCTTGACTGGCTGCAATGAATTCACTTTTTAGGATAATCTCATCATTGACCTGTGCCAAAATGCCATCAGCACTGCTTGTTACGCTGGGGGTGTTGGCGGTTGCAATATTTGTCATGCCAAGACTTAGGCTAACAGCAACCAGTAAATGGATAAAAGGGTGTTTCATTGTTGTTCCTATAAAATCATCAATAAAAGATAAAAGCAGGTCAGTTTAGCACTTCATTACCATCTCGTCAAATGCTATTAAAAGTTTGAATAAGGTGGCATTAATAATCTTGTTGCCATGCCCGATTGACGGTATCATAGCCCAAGACTTTATCAGACATCAGACGATTTAGCTTACTGCTACTGGTAATGCCATTTAGGCGTATTTCTGCCATGATGGCGTTATTTGCGTCCGCGTTGGGATTTAGGTCGTTGCGATAACGACGAGCATAGACCGACAGCCCATAACAGCAATCTTCATAATTAACCCCAATTAGGGCATCAAGCAGACGATTATTTTTGTTATCGTATTGGGTCTGGGTCATGACACGCCAGCGGTTGTTGATGGGAAAGACGGCGGATGCTGTATAAGCGGACAAGGCAAGCTGACCTGTGGCAGGATTGTTTTTGCGTTTGATGATACCAAAGTTATACAGTTGATTGTCTCTGGGCTGATAACGAAGCCAGGTGACGATGGTGTTTAGGTCATGGTTGGGGGTAAAAGCCCCACCAGTTTCCACCCAAAGGTTATTCATTGGCAAAATAGATGCCCGCCATGCCATCCCTGATGTACTGCCTGTAAAAACCTCACTGTCATCCACGCCCACACGAATATTATTTAAATAAATCTGCTTAGCGATGCCCCCATCAAAGCGTGTCAAACCTGTACCATCTATATAGCGATAATGTAGAGCGGGGGTGATGGCGTGCAAATCTTGAATGCGATCATAACCTAAGAACCATGAATCAGACAGCAAGCGTTCATAGCTGATTTGTCCAATGGCGGTCTCAAAGTTAGGGATTTTGCTTTGGTCTTTGTAGGGGGTGTGGGTGTATTTTAGGCGTGGCATGATGACCTGATGACCACCCAAACTGTCGTCATACAATCCAAAGGGTGAACCTGCCTTTTCAAAAAATAGCCCAGTATCTAGCCCAATTCTGGGAGCAAATACCGAATAAGTCCCCTCATCTTCGGTGAGATTTTGTCCGATAAGGCTGTCTTCATCATAAGAGGTGTATAGATGTGTCAAGGCAAGCGATGGTGTGGCATAACCCCATGAACGGGTCATCGGATAACTAAACGACAGTTGGTTATACATGCGAAAGCCTGATTTTTCCGTCTCAGAGTTGTCCTTGATGGATTTTTTAAAATAGGCAGAGTTGTGAACCCCTTTTACATTTAGCTGATTTAGTGCATCAGATTCATTACCAATCTTTGGCAAGCGATAGTGTACCGATAATTGGGGCAGGCGTGAGTAGGGTTTGTCTTTATCCAAGATGACCGTACCGTCGTTATTTTTGCCATGTAATGTCTGAAAAGTCTCAGCTCGCAAATCAGCACTGATATGGTCATTGTAGTAGCTTGCTCTAATGTTGCGTGGCAGGTTTAATGGGTTGCCTTCAATGCCAAGCGTGTCAAAGTCATTAAGATAACTGCTGTCTGAAACATAGCGATAATGAGCATGGGCGGACAGATGAGCATGGCGTTTGGATTGCCAGTGATGGTCATAAAATAGGCTTTTGCGGTCTTTATCATCATATTTGCGGTCATCGGGCAGATAAGACCCACGCAATACACCTGTGCCAACATGCTTTGTTAGGTAGCGAAATTCACCTGTGAGCATGGGATTTTTGTTGTTAAATACCGTGGGTGTGATGGTGGCATCATAGTTGGGGGCAAGGTTTAGGTAGTAGGGCGTATTGATTTCAAAACTATTAGAACCAACCCCTGCTGTTGGCAATAAAAATCCACTGGCACGTCTGTTGTCAATGGGAAAGTTAAAATACGGCAGATAAAAGATGGGTACATTACCGATTCTAAGTGTGGTATTTTTTGCCACACCACGCCCTGTATTGTTATCAATGTTAATGCTCTTGGCATCCAAATGCCATTTGCGTTCGTTTGGGGGGCAGGTAGAAAACATCACCTCTTGCATGTGGTATTGGTTATCGCCGATTTTGTTTAGGGTATGGGCGTGTCCGTGGGCATTTATGGCGGTGCTGGCAAAAGCAACATCATGTGCGATAACAGTTTTGCCATCATTGAGATGGTGTAAATCATGAGCAACCCCAATAATCCCTGCACCGCTCACCTTGCTGGCATCAGCATCAGATAATCTGTCATCACTAAACAGCACTTGTCCTGTGGCGTGCATTTGCCCTGTGCTGGGTTGATAGGTGAGCTTGTTGGCGGTGATTTGCTGACCGTCTTGCTCGATGATGACATTGCCCACAAGTTCAGCATGGTCTTTGTTATCATGGTAGGCATAGTCAGCTTGGGCGTAGAAAGTGTTGTTGTCATCACCACCTTGATAACCCAGATTTTGGCTTAAATTCTGCCTTTTGGGCAAAACCCAAACCCCGTCACAGCGTGCCACATGTCCGCCTGTGCTTGGTTTGGGGTGATAGTATTGGGTGAGCTTGGCAAAACTTTGACTTTTTTGCGTATTGGCATGATGGTCTTGACTGATGCTCTCATTGTTGATAAGTGTGGTGTCCATGCTTGGGGATGGATGAATGGGTTTGGGGGGAATGATGTCAGGGGAAGAACTTGTGATTTGGGCGGTGTTAGTTGCAAAGGTTGTCAAATCGTTATCGGTTGAGTTTGGCTCTACTTTTGTGGTCTCTTGGGTGATGGTGGCAGGCGTGGGGGCATGACCCATCATGTTGTTGGGGATTGGGTGTGTGATTTTATCGGATGTAATAAAATTTTGGGCATGACTTAGGGTAGGTAATACACCAAATAAGGCAATGCCAACACAGATGGTCAATTCGTGTTTTTTGCCAAAAAAATCCTGTTTTTGCTGTCCGTTTTGCTTGTTTTTTGTTACCTGTCCACGTGTCATGATATTACCTGATTGACTTAGGGTGATTTTTTAAATGTAGGATTGATTATTTTACCCTATTTTTGATTTAAAATTAATAGTTTTTGCATCTGTTATGAAAATTTGCCATCAAAAATATTCACCCAAAACCACTGGTATAATGCTGAAAAATTCGCTAAACTATGGCATTTATTTAAACCGTTTAAACCATTAAGGGCATACCATGACTCGCCATGATGAGATGATGAATTTTTTAAACAATCACCTAAGCACTGAGTTTAGCATAGCAAGTTTGGCAGCAGATGCCAGTTTTCGCCGTTATTATCGCATTCATGTTAAGTTAGATGAGCATGATAAAGATGAGATGACTTATCTTTTGATGGATGCCCCACCTGATAAAGAGCGTGTAACCGAGTTTGTGGCAGTGGCAGGCATTATAAGCGATGCTCTTAATGTGCCTAACATCATCGCCCAAGACATTACCAAGGGTTTTTTATTATTACAAGATTTTGGCACAACCGAATTTTCTCATTTAATCAAAGACGATAAAGAGAATATAGCTCTTTATTATCAACAGGCGTATGAGACATTAATTAAATTACAGAATTTGGATACGAATGTGGATTTGCCAGCATATGACGATGATAAATTAAATGATGAGATGAATTTATTTAGCCAGTGGTTTTTGCCTTATATTAATGTGGTATTGACAGCTGATGATGAACTATTATGGGAACAACTAAAAAAACAAGTCATCACCGATGTTCAAAATCAGCCCAAAGTCATCGTTCACCGAGATTATCACAGCCGTAATCTCATGCAAGATAAAGCCTCTGATGAGCTGGGTGTGATTGATTTTCAAGATGCACTGATTGGGGCGGATACTTATGATTTGGTCAGTCTGGTGCGAGATGCGTACATTGATATGGATGAGATTTGGGTAGATGAACAGATTAGGACTTTTTATGAATTAAAAACCCCAAACATGACATTGCATGACTTTACCAAAAATGTCAATATCATGGGCGTACAGCGACATCTAAAAGTCTTGGGTATTTTTATTCGTCTGTATCAACGAGATGGTAAAGAGCGTTATTTGCAAAATATCCCCAAAGTCATGAATGATTTGTGCCATGAACTTAACTGGCTAAGTGAGCAGGGCGGTGATGATATTTATACTGATTTTAAGGAATTCATTTATCAAAAAATCCTACCTACTTATAATCAGGTATTTATATCGGCATAAATAAATGAAAATAGGATGATGATATGATAGATTGTCCTATTTTGATGTTTGATATTTTTAATTTTAAAGTTGATGGGGTTAATTTTATTAAGGCAATTAATTTAAAAACTCAATCATTTATAAAAACTATATTTATAAAAGGCAAACCATGATAACCCAAGCCATGATTTTATCAGCAGGCAAAGGCACCAGAATGCGTCCTTTGACTCTGACCACGCCCAAGCCTCTTGTGATGGTGGCACAAAAACCCTTGGTGGTATGGCATATTGAACGCCTAAAACAGGCAGGCATTACTGATATTACCCTAAATGTCGGTCATTTGGGTGGTGTGATTATTGACTTTTTTGATGGTCGTGATTTTGGTGTGAATATTCATATTTCCGATGAGAGTGTCTTGCCTGAACCTTTGGAGACAGCAGGGGGAATTCGCCATGCACTGGCTCATCAGAAGTTAAGAGATGAACCGTTTTTACTCATTAATGGCGATGTGTGGAGTGAATTTGGATTTGACAGGCTAACTCATCATCGCCTAGGTGATGATTTGGCACATTTGATGCTCACCGCCAACCCTGCACACAATCTTACAGGTGATTTTGCTTTGATTGACGTGTCAGCAGAGGGATTGGGTAGGGTTGCCCTGCACGATGATAATGGCAATAACCACACCTTTGCTGGCATCAGTGTGATGTCGCCAAAGATGGTGGCAGATGTGGGTGTAGCAGAGATAGCACCGCTGGCACCACTGCTACGTTCGGCGATGATACAAGGGCGTGTTAGCGGTGAAATGCTAAACGATAAATGGGTAGATGTTGGCACAATAGAGCGGCTGCACGAGGTAGAGCGGTATGTTCAGGGCGTTTAAAATGAATGAGGGATTTTAAAAAATAATTTTATAAATTTCAATATGTTGCATATTTTATTTAAATTTTTTGAAAAAAACATTTGACACCCACCAAAAAATCTATATAATACGCACCACAACGAACGACATACATAACAAATAAGCATGGTTTAAATTGTTTATTAAAATAGTTAAGTAAGTCAAGTTCGGGCGGTTAGCTCAGTTGGTAGAGCGTCTGCCTTACAAGCAGAGGGTCAGCGGTTCGAATCCGTTACCGCCCACCAATAAAGTTTTATACTTTTACTAATAAAAGTAAGCGACCTTAGCAGCGGTAGTTCAGTTGGTTAGAATATCGGCCTGTCACGCCGAGGGTCGCGGGTTCGAGTCCCGTCCGCTGCGCCATTTTTAACTGGTTTTTCCAGTTTAATCCCCTAAGTCTCCCCTGACTTGGGGATTTTTTTATTTCTTTATTATTTTTATGTATCAAGTGTGTCATCTGCTTTTTGTTTGCAATTTCTTAAACTGCATTCATCATCTTTGCAAAGCGATTGGCAAACAGCACCAACCACAATCAGGGCGAGCCATTTTATCCTGTAATCTGATACAATTTGGTGCCTTCTTCTGCCATGATTTGCCGTGCCACATGAATGATAAGCTGTCTTAGCCATTTATGAGCAGGGTGGTGTTGTAGTAGGGGCGACCATGCCATTTTAAGTTCAAATTCTGGAATAAAAAACGGCGGTTCTTTGACGACGATTTGTGAATTATTTTGGGCTTGTAAATTTGCCACACGAGTGGGCAAAGTGGCAATCAAATCCTTGTTGGCGGCGAGCATGGCAGGCATTTGGTAATGGCGAGTGAACACGCTGATTTGGCGTTTTTTACCAAGTCTTTGCAAGGCTTGATCAATGGCACCCAAACCACCTGATTTGTCAGGATTAACCCCAAAACCCACGCCCATGCCAGTCTTAGACACCCAAACATGTTGAGCATCGAGATAGTCTTTTAGGTTAAGGCGGTATAAATAAGGACTGTCTGCTGACAAAAGACAGCTAAACGTATCACGCCATACCAGTACCTGATGAAAACTTTGTGGTATCTCATTAAAGCGGTTGATTGCCAAATCCACACGCCCCTGTTCCATGTCTCGATACGATACATCAGATGGGGTCAAAAAATCCAAAATCACGTTGGGAGCTTCACTTCTGAGTGCTTTGACAAGACGTGGCACCAAGGTTGCTTCGGCATAATCACTGGCCATAATCCGAAACATGCGAGAGGTACTATATGGACGAAATTCGGTGCGTGGTTCTAATAATGTCCCCACATCTAAGAGTATTTCACGAATGCGTGGTTGTAGTTCTTTGGCTCGTTCGGTGGGTGTCATACCCTCAGAGGAACGTACCAGCAGTGGGTCATTAAAAAGTGAACGCAATCTGCGTAAAATGTTACTCATGGCAGGCTGAGTAATGCCAAGCTGTTCGGCGGCACGGGTGACGTTTTTTTCACGCAGCAACACATCCAGATAAACAATAAGATTTAAATCAATTTTTTGTAAATTCATGGTTGTCCTTTTTGTGTTGTTATGGTTTGGCTGTTGGCAACTGATATAACACCATGAACCATCTAGGATATGCCCAGCCTTTGTATAATTGACACTTGTGTTAAAATATTTAAGTGGTTAAACAGTTTTAATTAAATGCTTTAAACAATCAAAACATCCACACCCACATGAACCACATCATACAGCCACATCACATCATCATTGGTCATGCGAATACAGCCGTGCGACATCGGCACACCCATAGGTTCACTGTCGGGGGTGCCATGAATATAGATATGACGTGCATGTGTGTCGCAGAGCATGCCGTCTGTGGTTTTGCCCAAATTGTAACCATCCTCCAAACCCTTTAACCACAAAATCCGACTCAAAATCCAGTCTCTATCAGGATTGGCTTGTCTAAGATGGTCATCATAAATCTCCCCTGTGAACACTCTTCCTATAAATACGGCATTTTTGGGGCATTCGCCTCCAATTTTATCGCTGATGATATGTTTGCCAAGTGGCGTACAGCCTGTATTTTCAATCTGTCCTGTGCCATTTTTGGCGGTGGAGACAGATAGGGTTTGAATGGCTTTGTCATCATCAAAAACGGTCAAAGTTTGGGTGGTAGTGTCTATTTTTAAAGTTATCATGTTTGGATTATCAATTTAAAAAATGATGACCATTTTAAATTTTAACAGTTTAGCAAATTTTTAAAATTTTTACCCCATATTTTTGTGAATATTGACCAAATTTTTAAAATTTTTACCCTAAGGTTTGCCAAATGGTGTTATAATTTTTGGATTATATTCTATTATTTTATATACATTGGAGTTGATATGAGCAGTACTATTTTAGAGTCTTTGCCTGTTGGTGAAAAGGTGGGCATCGCATTTTCTGGCGGTTTGGATACGTCTGCTGCCATTTTATGGATTAAACAAAAGGGGGCGATGCCTTATGCTTATACCGCCAATTTGGGTCAGCCCGATGAGTCCGATTATGATTTAATCCCTGCCAAAGCCATGCAATATGGGGCTCAAAAGGCTCGTTTGGTGGATTGTCGCATTCAGCTTGTCCATGAAGGTATTTGTGCGATACAGTGTGGTGCATTTCATATCAGCACAGGCGGTATGCCATACTTTAACACCACACCGCTGGGACGTGCGGTAACGGGCACGATGCTTGTTACTGCCATGAGTGATGATGGTGTGGACATTTGGGGAGATGGTAGTACCTATAAGGGCAATGATATTGAGCGTTTTTATCGCTATGGACTGCTTAGCAATCCCAAACTAAGAATATACAAACCTTGGTTGGATGAGGTCTTTATTGATGAGCTTGGTGGGCGTGCAGAAATGTCGCAGTTCTTGATTGATCATGGTTTTGATTACAAAATGAGCAAAGAAAAGGCGTATTCTACTGATTCTAACATACTTGGAGCAACACATGAAGCCAAAGATTTGGAATTTTTAAACGCCAGCCACAAAATTGTAGAACCCATCATGGGCGTGCGTTATTGGGATGAGTGTGTGGAGATTGAACCTGAGACTGTAACGGTGAGATTTTTTGAGGGCAATCCTGTGGCACTAAATGGTGAAACATTTGATGACCCTGTGGCACTCATGCTAAAAGCCAATGAAATCGGCGGGCGACATGGGCTGGGCATGACCGACCAGATTGAGAATCGCATCATAGAAGCCAAATCACGTGGCATCTATGAGGCTCCTGGTATGGCACTGCTACACATCGCTTATGAGCGTCTTGTTACAGGCATTCATAACGAAGATACCATTGAACAGTACCGCATTAACGGACTGCGTTTGGGTCGTCTGCTCTATCAAGGACGTTGGTTTGACAGTCAAGCACTCATGCTAAGAGAAACCGCCCAGCGTTGGGTTGCCAAAGCCATCACAGGTGAGGTAATGCTTGAACTTAGACGTGGTAATGACTACTCTATTTTGGATACTAAATCACCAAATCTTACCTATGAACCTGACCGCTTGTCCATGGAGAAAGTTGAAGATGCCAGCTTTAGTGCCACTGACCGTATCGGACAGTTGACCATGCGTAATCTTGATATCATCGATACTCGCGCCAAACTTGGAATTTATTCAGGTGTGGGGCTATTGGGATTGTCAGGTACTAACGCCGTGCCACAACTTCAAAGCAAATAATTGACCAACAAAAAAGTGGCAGATGTTTTGCTCTTTTTTGTTAGAGTGTGCCTGCCACTCATAACATTTTACAAAACATGATGAATATATAGGACATGCCTGCCTTTGGCATTTGCAATGAACAATGCCAAAATATTTTTTTAATCAAGGACAACACGTGCGTGCTTTAAATGCTATTGACCACATATTTTTAATGCTTGAAACTCGCAAAGAACCCATGCACGTTTCAGGTCTGTGCATATTTGAATTACCTGATGGAGCGGGTGATGATTTTTTGACAAATTTGGTATCGGACATTGAGGTAACACGTACCAAACCAAGTTTTCCTTTTAATCAAGTGCTAAATAAAGGACTGTTTTGGGAGAGAGATGGGAATTTTGATGTCAATCATCATTTTCGCCATGTCGCCTTACCCAAACCCGGAGGGATACAAGAGCTGACAAACTATATTTCACGAGAGCATGGACTTATGTTAGACAGAGCCAAACCGTTATGGGAATTTCATCTCATTGATGGTCTTGCTCCTGCTTATGATGGTGGTAATGCTCGTTTTGCTCTATTCTTAAAAATTCATCATGCCATGGTAGATGGCATTGCCGCCATGCGACTGTTGCAACTGTCGCTCTCCACATCCGCCCAAGAGCAGATGACCGCCCCATTTTGGTCATTATCTACCAAATACCGCAGCCAAATCAACGCCATCTTACCCATTCACAAACCCCCCCTACAAATCATCAAAGAACAGCTTGCCACCATCTATCCTGTGGGAAGAGAGCTGATAAATAGTGTGAAAAATCACTTTGGCAAAAAAGACCCACATTTTACCAGTACCTTTGATGCCCCCAAATCCATATTAAACCAAAAAATAAGCAGTTCACGCCAATTGTCATTCATCTCATTTGAAAAAGGGCGATTTGCAAAGATTGCTGAGCATTTTGGGGCGACAACCAATGATGTTTTGCTTGCCATCTGTGCAGGCGCTTTACGTGAGTATCTGCTTGCCCAAGATGCCCTGCCTGTCAAGCCACTCATTGCTTTTGTGCCCATTTCACTTCGCCGTGATAAAAGTGCGATGGGCAACCAGCTCTCGTTCATTCTAACCAACCTAGCCACACATAAATCAGACCCCGCTGAACGTCTTTTGACCATCAAGGCAAGCGTGGATGATGGCAAACAGCGATTTTCTCGGATGAATCAGGCACAGGTTATTAATTATAGCCTGTTGGCTTATGGCATGGCATTTGCTAATCTAAGTACAGGCGTGATGCCAACCCATCAAGCCTTTAATCTCATCATCTCAAATGTGCCAGGAGATGGTACGCCCATGTACCTTAATGGAGCAAGGCTGACAGGGATTTTTCCTGCATCGGTGCTGTTAGATGGGCAGGCTTTAAACATCACACTGACCAACTATCAAGACAAAATAGATTTTGGTATTACCGCTTGCCAAAGTGCCTTGCCTAACATTGAACAGCTGACCCAATTTTTGGAGCAAGAATTATTGGTATTTGAAGAATTGTTATTGATAAAAAGGGCGGATTTAGACCAAGCAAACATGCCATGATAAACTCTCATGCCATGTGTTGTTTGGGCTGTGTTAGTGCGATGGGTGTGGTGAGTTTGGTTAAGGTTTGGACAATCATCTCATCACTGATGGCAAAAGTCTTATCACCATGAATGACGGTCATGATGATGGGGTGAGTGATGGGGCAGGTAAGTTGGGTGGCAAGATGATGAGTGATTTGGCAAGTCATGGTGCTACCTATCTTCATTGGGCTTTGGGTTTAGTGTAGCCCAATCAAGAATGAGGAGCAACCATTTTTCATCATTTTGTTTGATAAATTGTAAACAAATGTTTCGTTTATGAAGACTGGACAATTAAGGTTAATTGGGACATTCATTGTCAAGTAGGTCATTGTCAAGTAGGCTCAATGATTATCGTAAGCTCTTAGGTAGGCTAAAAGTTACGTTCTCCTCAATGCCCAAAAGCTCAGTGGGAGTATCCGCTCCCCACTCTTGCAAGGTATCTAGCACCTCTTTGATAAGCACCTCGGGGGCGGAGGCACCTGCACTAACACCCACTTTATCTACGCCATCAAACCACGCTTTATCCATTTGTCCTGCGTTATCAATGAGATATGCCTTCGCTCCGAGTCGTTCGGCAAGCTCACGCAAGCGATTGGAATTGGATGAATTGGGACTGCCTACCACAAGTACGATTTGGCACTCTTTTGCCAAAGATTTGACCGCATCTTGACGGTTTTGGGTGGCATAACAAATGTCATCCTTTCTTGGGGCATTGATTTGGGGGAATTTATCTTTTAGGGCATTTATCACCTGAGCGGTATCATCCATGGATAGGGTGGTTTGGGTAACAAAGGCAAGTTCCTTGTCTGCTCCAAAGTTTAGATTCTCCACATCGCTTGCATCTTCAACCAAATGAATGCGACCGCCAAAATTGGTATCAAAGCGTCCCATCGTTCCCTCCACCTCAGGATGTCCTGCATGTCCGATGAGAATGGCGTCCATGCCACTTTTGGCAAATTTACCAACTTCAATATGCACCTTGGTAACCAGTGGACATGTAGCATCAAATACCGTCAAATCACGGCGCATCGCTTCGTCCTCTACCGCTTTTGATACACCGTGAGCTGAAAAAATTACAATTGCTCCATCGGGCACCTCATTGAGCTCTTCAACAAACACCGCCCCACGGCGTGCCAAATCCTCTACCACAAATTTGTTATGGACAACTTCATGGCGGACATAGATGGGAGGATGAAAACGGCGTAAGGCCTCATTAACAATGGCGATGGCACGGTCAACACCAGCACAAAAGCCACGAGGGTTGGCAAGTAGGATTTGCATAAAAAACCTTAAAATAATTCAACATCAAACGGTTTACTTTACCATAATTTGTCATTTTAGGATATGCTAATTTGTGCTATAATTGATGAAATATTATCATTTGGCGAGATTGTCATGACCAACCCAAGCCCCACCCAAGGCACACTTTTTATCATCACCGCCGCATCAGGTACAGGCAAGACATCATTGGTCAAAGAACTGCTTGCCACAACCAAAAATCTTGTGGTCAGCGTCTCGCACACAACCCGCCCCCCAAGACGTGGCGAGATTGATGGCGAGCATTATTATTTTACCAATAGGGATGAGTTTGTCCGTTTGGTAGGAGAGGGTGAGTTTTTGGAGCATGCTCAGGTATTTGGTAATTATTATGGCACCAGCAAGACGGCGGTTAATGATTTGCTAAGTGCTGGCATGGATGTGATTTTGGAGATTGATTGGCAAGGAGCATTACAAGTTAAAAAGCTCATTTCTCATGCGGTGATGATTTTTATCCTGCCACCAAGTCGCAAGGCCTTGCGTGAGCGTCTGATAAATCGCAACCAAGATGCCACAAAAGTTATCGAGACCCGACTGGCAGGGGCGGTGCGTGAAATGCAAGAATATGTAAACTTTGACTATGTGGTCATCAATGATGATTTTGATGTGGCACTCTTTGAGATGAAATCCATCATTACCGCCTATCGTCTTGCCATTGACAGGCAAACGGCACGCCACGAAAAATTAATCAGTCAGCTATTGGCAAATTAAAATGCCCATCTCCATGATAAATACAACACTGAACATGTCCTAATTTTTGCTTTTAAAATGGTCAAAATCTGTTATAATAATGGATTATTGTTAATGCAAAGAGTGTGATTTATGGCACGAGTAACGATTGAAGATTGTCTGGATACGGTAGACAACCGTTTTGATTTGATTTTGGTGGCGTCAAGACGAGCACGTCAGCTTGCCACAGGGCGTGCCGACCCATTGGTAACCCCTGAGGGTGATAAGCCAACGGTACTTGCCTTGCGTGAGATTGCTGATGGTCATGTGACCCGTGCGATTTTGGATAAGCCTGAGGAAGTATACGTAAAAAAAGAACCACCACCGTTTGACCCGTTGGCTAATGGCTTTTGATACAATGTATGCCTAATACAGCACATACCGACCTAGAACCATGCTTTTGGCATGGTTTTTTGTTTTTATTTTATTAATTTTCTAATATTATTATAAAAATATATATTTTTTTCTTGACAGTTTGTGTGAAAAATGATTAATTATAAGGTTCGGATTGGAGATTTTTATACAAAACGAATCTTCAAGAACTTCATGTCAATTTTAAAAACAACCAACACCTTACCGAGCAAAAAGCCATGCTAGCCAATTACCACGCCAACAATATCCCCGTACGTTTTAGTCATCCTTTGGTAGATGAAGCCAAAGACAGTCTCATGAATGCGGTAAGCTATCTAAATATCAAAGAGCGAGAGGATGTGCTACGTGCATGTCATTTTGGAGACATGGCACACATTAAGGACAAACGCAAATCGGGTGAACCGTACATTACTCATCCCATTGCTGTGGCACAGATTTTGGCAGGGTTTTTATTGGATAGAGATACCATCATTGCATCAATTTTGCATGATACAGTAGAAGATACCGAGGTTAGCGGTGCGTTGATAGCGAGTGAATTTGGTGAGACGGTGGCACAACTTGTAGATGGTGTTACCAAACTAAAATCAGCCAACATGAGCAAACAGCAATCACAGGCAGCGACGTTTCACAAGATTTTAAATGCCACACTGATAGACCCTCGTGTACTCATCATTAAACTCTCCGACCGCTTACATAACATGAGTACCATGGAGGCGGTGCGAGAGGAAAAACAAAAATCAACCGCTCGTGAGACTTTGGATTTTTATGTGCCATTTGCTCGGATTATGGGGCTAAATGACATCGCTGACTATATTGAGCTTTTGTGTTATCGCAATCTTAATCCTGTCATGTATAACAAATTTAATGATAAACTCTTACAACATGGGTTGGGGCGTAATTTTCAAAAAGTTGAAATCAGCACTTATCTACAAAACCTGCTGGGACATCTAAACCTAAAAGGTCATGTGCAAGTGCTGGATAATAGAACAAATATGTATCGGCAGTTCTTTAAAAACCGTGGGCAAGCCAACCGCTTGATTCGTCAGTATGATTTTGAGGTGGTGCTAGAAGATATCGGAGCATGTGATAAATTGGCATATCATCTCATTCAAAAGTTTGAAATCGCTGACCGTAACATTCAGGATAATATCCGAAAACCCCTAGCAGGTGGCAATCAGTCACTGTCGCTGATTTATCAAAAGGATTATAATTTTATCAAAGTAACACTCATGACCGTACGCATGAAGGAGGCATCTCGCTTGGGTGTGCTGGGCAATAGCAAAAATGACATCAGTCAGTCGGTGATACAGGCAAGCCTACGTAATATGAAGGATTTGGCGACAGTTGAGGGCGAAGATGCAGAAACATCGCTTAAAGTCATCAATGAACTCATGAGCTATCTGCATGAACGTAAAATCGTCTGTTATAGCCCCCAAGGGCGTGCCTATGAATTACCTCGTGGGGCAACGGCTTTGGATTTTGCTTATGCGGTTGGCCCTGCTGTGGGTAACATTGCCACAGGGGCGGACATTAATGGTGAGCATGGCAAGCTAGGACTGGTGTTGGCTGATGGCGATACGGTGAGTATTGACATTGACAAAAATGCCACACCCAAAGCGGACTGGCTTGGTTTTGTGGCGACCAATAAAGCACGCAATGAGATTTTAAAATTCCTAAAACGCCTACCCCACGACCAAAAAGAACATTATGGCAAAGAAGCCTTGATGCGTGCGTTAAAACCTTATGATAAAAATCTGGACGACTTATCAAAGCAGGACTGGGCGGACATTTTGGCGTGGCGTGGCGTGGCAAGTCAAAGTGATATTTTTCTACAAATTGCCACAGGTACGCTACTGCCACAGTTGGTTGTCTCTCGCTTGTTTAGCGAAGAGGTGGATGAGGCAGATGAGGCAGGAATTACCCAAACCAAGCATTTACTGGCGGGAATTAAAGGCGTGGAGATTACCTTTGCCAAATGTTGCAATCCCATGTATGGCGATAACATCGTCGGGCATCTGTCAGCACGTCAAGGGTTAATCGTGCATCGCCATAAATGTTACTCACTGGAAAATATCCGTGCTGACAACCCTTATCAGGTCATACAACTCAATTGGAAAGTTGATATCAAACTTGACCACAACAATTCCATTGGACAGCTACATTTTCCTGCCACACTCAAAATCTACGCTGTACTAAACGAAGAGCAGATGAGTCAGGCGATTTATGAGTTGCGTGATTTAAATATTGGTATTGAACAGACATCGGTGAAAGCGGATGAGAAATTAGGCGGTGGGGTTGGGGCAACTTTCATACAAGTGGTGGTGCGTTCTCGATCTCATTTGGAGGAGGGCATCATAAAACTACGTCAAATACTGGGTTATCCTAGTATCATGCGACTGTATCAAATGCCAACCTAATGTGTTTATGCTTATTAATAAAAACAAACCCTGCTAATGTGCAGGGTGTGTTATGATGATTTGGCAGATTAACGTCTGATGGCACGTTCATAGATGGCACGGTTTTTGGGCAGAAGTTTTTCCATGGCTTGAATGCGGCTGTTGTTACTGGGGTGAGTGGAGAGAATACCGCCAGCTTTGCTACCACCATCTTGTTTGGCGTTCATCTTTTTCCAGACATTGATGGCATCAGCGGGGTTATAGCCTGCCATTGCCATCAGCTGCATGCCTAAGGCGTCCGCTTCGTATTCGTGATGGCGAGAGTAGGGCTTATCAAACCCATATTCATGCAACATACTTGCCCCAAAATTAATCAAATCATGGTCGTAGCCTGTTCTGGTTTGGACGGCGATGGCACCCAGTTGCACTGTCAAATCAGAGAGTACACCTGCCCCCATTTGTTTTTTACTATGTTCTAGTAAAGCGTGAGCCATCTCATGCCCAACAATGGCAGCAATCTCACTCTCGGTCAAGTGATAATTCTGGACCAGCCCTGTGTAGAACGCCATCTTGCCACCTGGCATCGCCCATGCGTTTTCTTTTGGGTCTTTGATGACGGTCATCTGCCAATCAAAACGCATGCCTGTATTATTTAGAGAGTTGGCATGCGGTCTTAGGCGGTTAAAGGCACGCTGGATGGTTTTGGCGGTGTTTGATGTGGTATCAATCTGAGCTTTGCTGAGTATTTGATGGTAGTTTGATCCTGCCTGAGCATTTAGGGTTTTGCTGTCCATGCCTACCATATCAGCAACGGTTGTGCAACCTGATAAAGTCAAAATGACACTAAGTAGGGTAATGCTTGATTTTTTCATAAAGTATCCTGTAAGCATCCTTATCCCATCTGTCCTAAGAGACGATTTGTTGATTATCATAGCATTTTCAAAATCTAAAAACAATACGGCGAAAGAATGATTTAACAGTAAAAAATACTTGAATATTTGGCGTATTTTGTTTAATATGACAAATATCAAAGCAATCTGTCCACTCGGATCGGTTGCTATAAATATAACTTTTGCTTCATAAAATTCATAAAAGGAGATTGCGATGTGCTGTCATATTGACCTAAACTCAAAAGATGAAGTTGCTCACTTTTTAGGTAAGACCGAACCGAGCATTTTGCCAAAAACCTCTGATAATGTCGCAGGCAATATTGTCTATACTGGCAAGCCTGCCATGAGTCTGTGGGATGAAATCGTGGCTTATTGGCAAGCCAATAAAATAAACAAACAAATAAATACATAAAGATGACAATCAAACATTTAGCATAAACATTGGCATTAACTTTTTAAATGATAGGAGCTGTCCATGCCAAAACAAATCATTCATACCAATGATGCCCCAAAAGCGGTGGGAACATATTCCCAAGCTGTCAAAGTGGGTAATACTGTCTATATTTCAGGTCAAATTGGACTTGACCCTGTCAGCATGACCTTGCGTGATGGATTTGTCGCCCAAGCCAAGCAAGTATTTGATAATATTGAAGCCATCGCCCAAGCTTCTGGTGGCAGTTTGGCGGATGTGGTTAAGTTTAATGTATCACTGGATGATTTAAATGATTTTGATGAATTAAATCAAATCTTTGAGTCTCGTCTGACCGCTCCTTATCCTGCTCGTGCTGCCCTAGAAGTGGCAGCCTTGCCAAAAGGAGCATTGGTAGAGATTGAGGCGATTTTGTATATTGAATGAACTTTTTAACTCATCGTGCAATCGTACATAAGGGCGAACACCGCCCTTATTTATTTGGTGTTTATTTGGTGTTAAAACATGTCCATCTTATGGTATGTGGGATATTTACCATAAAAATGTCTGTTTAATACTCTGATGTTTAATAATGCCTTTATTTATAATGTCTTGTTTTTGTAAAGATGACACTATGTTAATCCAAGTTGCTCTGCCTGTACCGCTTTATCGTCTTTTTGATTATCGTGTGATAGGCGTGTTGCCCAAGGTGGGTGTGCGTGTCAAAGTACCATTTTCTCACCAAGAGCTGATTGGTATCGTGGTGGGACATGTTCATCCTAATGACAGTGATGTGCCACAAAATAAGCTAAAATCGCTCATTGATGTGATTGATGATGAGCCGATTTTTGATGAATATTTTTTTAAACTTGCCAGATGGTTGTCATCTTATTATCATCATCCATTTGGCGATACGATGGCGGTCATGTTACCCACGCTTATCAAGGCAGGGGTGGATGTTAGTGATGACATACGGCGGTATCGGGTACCTGCCCATGTTGATGATGATTTTGTCAAAAACGTGTTAAGCAAAACCGCCAAAAAACAGCATGCCAATTTTGCCATTATTCGTGATAATCCCAATGCAACCAAATACACCTTGCACATGCTTGGGGTAACAGAGAAAAATTTGGCATTATTTGCCCAAAAAGGGCTGATAGAATGCCACACCACACCAAACACACCTCCCCCACAGGTTCAGATGGCACAAGAACCGCTTACCCTAAACGACGAACAACGCTCGGCACTGATGCAGATAAACCAGAGTATTCATGATGGGTGTTATCGGGGTATCTTGTTAAATGGCATCACAGGTTCAGGCAAGACCGAGGTTTATCTACATGCCATGGAACAGGTATTGGCACAGGGCAGGCAGGTACTGATTATGGTGCCTGAGATAGGATTAACCCCACAAAATCGGACACGTTTTTTGGCACGTTTTAGGGCGAATGTCGTTGTTTTGCACTCAGCACTCAATGACAAAGAACGACTGTTGGGATGGCAGGCATGTCGTCAAGGACAGGCTCAAATCATCATCGCCACACGTTCGGCACTGTTTTATCCATTTGCCAATTTGGGGCTGATCATCGTTGATGAAGCTCATGACACAAGTTTTAAACAACAAGACCATTTACGATATCATGCCTGTGATGTAGCGTTGTATGTGGGTGTGCTAAAACAAATCCCCGTGGTGCTAGGCACGGCAACGCCCAGTCTTGAACAAATCAAACTTAGCCATGATAATAAACTGTATGAATGTAAACTGACCAAGCGGGCAGGGAATGCGACACCGCCCACCTTTGACCTTGTGGACATGCGAGTAGGCACACTGTGGCAGACGGACATGGCAGGCGAGAGCCGTGATACTAAGTTGTCTCATCAGACAGTACAGGCGGTGCGTGATACTTTGGAGCGAAGTGAGCAGGTGCTGATGTTTTTAAATCGGCGTGGCTATGCTCCGATACTGCTGTGTGGGGCATGTGGCTGGCAAGCGGACTGTGTGCGGTGTAGCAGCCATCTGACTTTACATAAAAATCCCTTTAAAAAAGCACATCACGCCAATGAGCAGTATCTGTATGATTACCTAAAATGCCATCATTGTGGCTATCAAGTGGTCACCCCTAAGATTTGTCCAGGTTGTCACAGTCCCAATCTTGTGCATTTGGGTCAAGGAACAGGGCAATTATATGAAAGGTTGCATGGTATTTTTGCTAATCCTCAAACCGTCCAAACCCCTTATCCCATCGTGAAGATAGACCGTGATACGGTGCGTGGTCAAAGGGCGTGGGATAAGTTGTATGAGCGTGTCAGCACAGGCGAGCCGATGATATTGGTAGGGACGCAAATGCTGGCAAAGGGTCATCATTTCCCCAATGTAACGCTTGTGGTGATTGTCAATGCTGATGGTGGTTTTTTGTCACCTGATTTTCGCTCACCCGAACGCACCGCTCAGATGATCATGCAGGTGGCTGGCAGGGCAGGGCGAGCAGGGCGAGCAGGGAAGGTACTGATACAGACGCTAAATCCTGATAATCCGCTACTGCTTGATTTGATACGTCAAGGTTATGATAAATTTGCTCATGACTTGTTGGCAGAGCGATGCGAGTTGGGACTGCCACCTTATAGCCATGCGGTGCTGATTCGGGCAGATGGGAATCGGCTTGATGCTGCCAAAAATGCCATTATTGGAGCAAAAAATCATCTGCCCAATGCCCACCCTTTTGCTGTGCTTGCTCCCATTGATGCCCCAATGGTCAAAAAGAACAATCGTTTTCATGTGCAGATGCTCATCCTTGCCAAAGAACGCAAAGCTCTGCATGATGTGCTGTCATGGTGGTGGCAGGGTGTGCTTGCCCTGCCCAGCTCTCGGGGGGTCAAGATGACGATAGACATTGACCCTGTGGGATGGTAGTTTGTTAAAATATGACAAATTACTTTGGCAAAATGATAATTTTTGATAAACATCACTCTTTGCGTGGTACGCTATCTACATTGATGGCGTCTTTTATGAGTTCATCACTGATAATAATGCCTTGATTTTGGGCGTGTTTGGGGCTGACATAGAGGGTGAGTGTGTTCATAACCTCAGGGGTGATATCAGTAGGCTGAGTGCCGTCTAGGCTTTTGGCGACCAGTTTGGCAGTGGTTACCCCAAAGTCAAAATCATTAACTCCAAGTCCTGCACTCGCCCCACGTCTGACACTAAACTCATCAGAGGCAATGATGGGAATTTTTAACTCATTGGCAATCCCAACCATGGCCTCCATCGCCGATGCCACGCCGTTATCTAGTGATGTATAAATCAAGTCAGCACGTCCGTCCAAGGCACGAGTGGCAGCAGCTACATCCGCTGAACGATTGGCAGGGATATCCACAAGCGTCATGCCTCGCTTAGGCAGTTCGGTGGCAAGCTGTTCTTTGATGGCGACAGAGTTTGCCTCACCAGGGCTATATATAAAACCAATGCGTTTGGCATCAGGTTTGATTTGGGTCAATAAGTCAAGCTGAGGGGCAAGCGGTAACTGACTGGACAGACCAGTAATGTTCGCTTGTAAGGCTTGATTGTTGTTATTGATGAGTTTGGCTGCCACAGGGTCAGAGACGGCAGTGTAGATGAGTGGAATGGTTTGAGTGGCAGCTGCCAAACTTTGGGCGGTGGGGGTGGTGATGGCAATGATGGCATCTGGGGCATCGGCGGCGAATTGTTTGGATATCTGCCCCATGGTAGCCATGTTACCTTGTGCTGATTGGAAATTGACGGTTAAGTTTTGCCCTTCTAGGTAGCCGTATTGCCCTAAGCCATAAATCACCCCTTTTCTAATGTCATCAAGCGATGGATGTTCAACGATGGCACTGATGGCGATGGTTTTTGGAGTTTTTTGTGTGGCAGTCTCTTGGGTGGAATGCTCTTTGGTGGCAGGTTTGTCATTATCACAACCGACCAGTAGAGTAATGGCAATACTTAGGGCGGATAGGGCGTACGTTTTCATAAAAATCCTTAAAATAAACACGCTAAAAATTGGATAATTTAACACATTTAACATAAAAAAACAGCGATTTTTGATTGATTTTTGATAAATATCGTCATTTTCTGACAGCTAAATTTTAATTATCTTCAAAAATATGCTATCATAAATTGCATATTTTATAAGATGAGCAAGCAGACATGAGTGAGAATAAAAGCGGATTTTTTGCCCGCATGAAAGCAGGGTTGTCCAAATCCAGTAAGAATTTATCAGAAGGTCTGATGAATGTATTGGTTGGCGGTAAAGAGATTGATGATGAACTTTTAGAGGAGGTTGAAGACCAGCTTCTTACGGCAGATATTGGTGTAGAAGCGACCAACAGGATTATCACAAGCCTTACTGAACAGACAGCACGGGGTGATTTGATTTATTCGCATTCGTTATATAAAGCCCTAAAAAAGGAATTGGTGAACATCTTAGAGCCCAAGGTTGCACCACTTGTCATTGACACAACCAAAAAGCCTTTTGTCATCTTAATGGTTGGGGTTAATGGCGTGGGTAAAACGACAACCATCGGTAAACTTGCCAAACGCTTACAAGGTGAGGGCAAATCGGTCATGTTGGCGGCAGGTGATACTTTTCGTGCAGCGGCCACCGAGCAACTGCAAGTTTGGGGTGAACGAAACGGCATTTCTGTGGTGGCACAAGGACAAGGTTCAGACAGTGCATCGGTGATTTTTGATGCCATGCAGTCTGCCAAAGCCAAAGGCATTGATGTGCTGATTGCTGACACCGCAGGGCGACTACAAAACAAGACTTATCTTATGAATGAGCTTGAAAAAGTCATTCGTGTCATGAAAAAAGCAGATGAGAGTGCTCCGCATGAGTGCATGATTGTGCTAGATGCTGGCACAGGTCAAAATGCCATCAGTCAGATTAATCTGTTTGGCGAGGTTGCTCCATTGTCAGGTGTTACCATCACCAAGCTAGATGGCACAGCAAAAGGGGGTGTGGTTTTTAATGTCGCCCAAACCACCGACGTGCCCATTCGTTTTATTGGGGTGGGTGAACGTATTGATGATTTACAGCCCTTTGATTCAAAAGAATTTGTAGATGCACTCATCGGCGAGGAAAAATGACAAAAAGGCGAATGTATTTCACCTTTTATTATATAGGATAAATTAAAAACAAACTTATGATAACCACGCATTATTATCCGCCCATAGATTTGCCGATGATTACTTTGACGGTAAAAGACGGCAGGTTATTGGCGTTAGATTGGTATAACGACAAAACCGCCCAAATTTTTGATAAATTAAATCAGCATGCGGTTTTTATAAAACAGGCGGAGTTAAAAGATGCTGATAAAAATCAATCAATTGCCTTGCAGGTTATAAAGCAATTAGATGAGTATTTTAAAGGCAAACGTACGGCATTTGAATTACCGCTTGATTTATCGCATGGCACTGATTTTCAAATAAAAGTCTGGCAAACGCTCTGCCAAATCCCTTATGGACAAACGATAAGTTACAAAGAGCTGGCAACCATGATAAATAAGCCCACCGCTTTTCGGGCGTGTGCTAACGCCAATGGCAAAAACTTAATCTCGCTTATCATACCGTGTCATCGTGTGATAGCATCGGACGGTACGCTGGGTGGGTATACAGGTGGGGTGGATATTAAAGAAAAATTATTGGCGTTAGAACAGGGTTATTTGACATAAAACACCAATGCCAAAAACCCGATGATATTTAATGCAACTGTGATATAAAATACCACCCTAAAATCAGCTTTGGTGGCTTTGTGGTTTAATAATTTATGAGCAAAAGTCGCCCCAATCCAACCGCCCAAAACATCAATGGTGTGTAAGGTATTTTCGGGGATTCGCCATTGGTTATTTTGGGCTTTGACTTTGTCTTGATAATATATAAAAAAGCTGACAATGCCCATAATAAAATACACGCCCAATAGCTTTAAAGATAAACCGCTCATTAATAAAACAATCGCTAAAATCAGCAAATACACCACGCTAACACCGCACAATAAATTTAACTGACCGTGTTTTTGTTCTTGGCGTTCTTGATAGGCTTTGTAGGCTTGTTGTTTTTGTTTTTGTTCTTGCTGTTTTTGGGCGACAAATTGGGCTTCTTGGATATTGATTGCCACAGGTCTGCCTTGTTTGTCTTGTCCAATATCAAACAAAACCTGCTCGCCAATATTGGGGTTTCTACCTGCTTTAAATCGGCTCACGTGAAAAAAGATTTGTCTGTTTTTATTATCAAATTGGATGAATCCAAATTTGCGTTCATTGTCAAATTTGGCAATCGTACCATGATGTTTTTGCATATCAATCCTTGAAAGTTGCTAAAAATACTTAATAATGACAGTCATCTTAAACCAATGGGTTAATGACTGCCAAAAATGAATAACCTAAAAAATATAACCCAACCCTATAATAATTATACAAATAATACTTATACAAAATTTACGGTCTGGCAGGTAAAATAAGTGGCAATAAAGCTCCATAACCCTCTTTTTGCATCTGTGCTTTTGGTATGAATTTTAGTGCATTGCCATTGATACAATAACGCAAACCCCCTCTGTCTTGCGGCCCATCAGTAAATACATGTCCCAAATGTGAATCCGCCACTCTTGAACGCACTTCTGTGCGAATCATATTATAACTGTCGTCTTTGTGTTCGGTGATGACCTCTGGGGTGATGGGTTTTGTAAAGCTTGGCCAACCACAGCGAGAATTGTATTTGTCGGTAGATAAAAATAAAGGTTCACCACTAACAACATCTACATACAAGCCGTCATCAAATAATTGGTCATAGTCATGACTAAATGCCCATTCTGTTTTTGCTTGTTGCGTGATACGATATTGGGCATCGGTTAGGGTTTGTTTTAAATTATCTTTATCAAAATTTTGATAGCGTGTTGGTTCTAATGCTTCATCAACGGTCTTTGCCAGAGCCAAAGTATTGGGGCTGTTTTTGGTGATTTTTTTATTGGCAAGACTTAAATCAACATGACAATAACCGTCAGGGTTTTTGGTAAGATAATCTTGATGGTAGTTTTCTGCCATGCTAAAATTGGATAACGGCAGGTTTTCAACGGCAATTTTTTGTTGGTACTTATCTTGTAAGGTGTTTAGTGCTTTATCAATGACCGCTTTATCTTGTGTATTGACGTAATAAATGCCCGTGCGATACTGTATGCCACGGTCATTGCCTTGCTTGTTGATGCTGGTGGGGTCAATAATGCGAAAATAGTACTGTAATAATGTATCTAAATCCACTTTGTCAGCATCATATGTTACCTTGACGGTCTCGGCATGACCTGAACCTCTGATAACCTCCTCATAGCTTGGATTTGGTAGATTTGGACTGCCATTGGCATAGCCACTTACCGCATCCAAAACGCCGTCAATGCGTTCCATATAAGCCTCAACACCCCAAAAACAGCCCCCTGCCAAATAGATGGTGCTCACGTTAGCCGTATTGCCATTACTGTTGTAATAGTTGGTGTTTTGGCTGGGTTGGGTCATGGTGCTGTTTTGTGTTTTTAAGGCTTCTAGGGCATTAGGATTATCTGCCAAATAGTTCATTTGTTCTTGGCTTAGATTTCCCCTGTTAAGATACACAAGTTTACCGTGTTTGTCTAATATTGCCCAACTTGGATAGGCTTGTACGCCCAGCTGAGTGATGATTTTCGCTTCTGTGTCAATTAGTACAGGTAAGGTAGGATAGTCTGCTTGTAATACTTGATACCAATCTTTAAAGGCCTGAGTGGGTTTTTCTCCAAGGTGATTTGGGCTGACAACAGTAACAATATTAAAGTCTGAAAATTTGGGGTCGTTGTGCCAGTCTTGTGTTTCTTGTAGTGTGCCTAGGCACAGAGGACACCAACTTGCCCAGAATTTTACCAATGTGGGTTTATTTGGGTTGATGACATCTTTGCCTGTATCGCCCAATCCTGAGGTTATCTGAGGTAAGTTGTGCAGTTGTGATAATAACTCATTGGGTAATACATCGCTGCTTTGGTGTAGCTCGGTTTGGTTGCCATGATGGTCATTGATGCTTTTACCACAAGCGATGAGCGTAAAGATGCTTGTGGTGGCACTAAGTCCAAAAATGCCAATATTTTTGATGAATCGTTTGGAAAACATGCTTAATTTACCCCTGTTGTAACCTATTATCTAAATGGTGTCGCCAGCTGTTTTTATCAATGATGCACGTGCGACACCGTACCTATGTTACGTTTAGTATTTATACTCACTTGCCTTAAAAGGACCGTTCACATCTACCCCCAGATAGTCCGCTTGTTCTTGGGTGAGTTTGGTCATCACACCATTAAAACCTGCAACCATGGCAGCAGCCACCTCCTCATCTAGCTTTTTGGGTAGGACTTTGACATAGACACTGTCTTGTTTTTTATTAGCTGGCAGTTTGGCAAAGGCTTCTTGATACAGATGAATCTGGGCAAGTACTTGATTGGCAAATGAACCATCCATGATGCGAGAGGGGTGTCCTGTGGCGTTGCCTAAGTTGACAAGACGACCTTCGGATAAAACAATCAGATAATCCATCTCATCATCGGAGCGATAGACTTGATGAACCTGTGGTTTGACCTCTACCCATTTCCAATGTTTACGCATAAAATCAGTGTCAATCTCGGTATCAAAATGCCCGATATTACACACCACGGCGGTGGATTTTAGAGCCTTTAACATCTCGCTGTTGCACACGTGATAGTTGCCTGTGGTGGTAACAACAAGGTCAGTATCTGCCATCAGTGTGGTGTTTACTCCTTGACTTTGTTCACCATCTATAAATGGCGATACCAGCTCATAGCCATCCATACATGCTTGCATGGCACAAATGGGGTCAATCTCGCTCACACGCACAATCATGCCCTCTTGACGTAGGCTTTGAGCTGAGCCCTTGCCCACATCACCATAGCCGATGACAAGTGCACGCCGACCAGATAAAAGCATGTCCGTACCACGTTTGATGGCATCATTTAAAGAATGACGGCAGCCGTATTTGTTGTCATTTTTGGATTTGGTAACAGCGTCATTGACATTGATGGCGGGGACTTTGAGTTCTCCTTTGTGAAGCATTTCAATCAAGCGGTGCACACCTGTTGTGGTTTCTTCTGAGATGCCATGAATATTATCTAACATTTGTGGGTATTTATTATGAATGAGTGCAGTCAAGTCGCCCCCATCATCTAAGATAAGGTTGGCATCCCACAATTTGCCATCTTTGTGAATTTGTTGCTCTAAACACCATTCATATTCTTCTTCGGTTTCGCCTTTCCATGCAAAGACAGCAATGCCAGCATCTGCCATGGCAGCGGCGGCATGGTCTTGGGTGCTAAAAATGTTGCATGACGTCCAACGAACCTCTGCCCCCAGTGCAACCAATGTTTCAATGAGTACCGCTGTTTGGATGGTCATGTGGATACAGCCCACGATTTTTGCCCCTGCCAGTGGTTGCAGACTTGCGTAACGTTTACGAATGCCCATGAGTGCAGGCATTTCAGTTTCAGCAAGTTTAATCTCTTTACGACCAAAGCTGGCAAGGCTAATATCGGCGACTTTGTAGTCGGTGGGGTTTGACACTGCGTTCATACAGTTTTCCTTAAAAATGAATTGATAAACAGGGCGTGTTGACTTTTATAACACAATTTAATATTTACAAATATTTTAAAAATAACATAATGTTTTTGCATGAAAAAAATCTTGTTTGATAAAATGACCATCAAACTTCACTTTTTCCTTGAAAAACGTGCGATTTTTCGTGATTTTCATTGCAAATGCCAAAGATTTAACACGCCCTAAAAAACGCAGATGTCGTTGTTTTATAATGGTTAAAATACGGCTAAAAATACATTAAAAATTGGACGTACAAGACAAAAGGCGGACACGTTCTATTTAGCCAATAATATCAAATCATTAAACCAAGCCTGACTTAAAAAAGTTGCAACATCTCTTGGTGTGTTCATTATACCAAAATAAGAATAAATTTCAAAATAACAAATTTTAGACCAAGCAGATGATATGTCATAATAATGGCATGATAAAATAGATAAAATATAAATTTTTAAGACCATCATCAATAAAACCGCTCTTACCATGTCTACTGTGTCAAAATCTTCATCTTATCCATCTGTTGTGATGTTATCTATCAAATCCTATCTTGTGATGACCCTAACCGTGTTGTCTCTTGCCTTGCCTGTGGCAGGTTTTGCCAATGTTGTCTTAGCTGACAACATCTCCAAAGGTGAGGCATTTGCACCACAAGACAGTTTTGGGCGTGATACACCAAGAAGCACCATACAAAACTTTGTCAAGGCCTTGTCAGATAAGGATGTGGATTTGAGCGCAAAGTATTTGGACTCTGACTTTTTAAAAAAACAAAAAACCTCTGATGCCATCATTCATGACCTAAAAATCGCCCTTGACAAAGGTGGACGTTTGCATCCTGATTTGGCAATCAGCGATAAAAGTGAGGGCGATTTGGCAGACAGATTGCCAAGCAATCTAGAAAAAGTTGGTACCATTCATGTTGGTGATGACAAAATAGACTTGCTACTTATCAGAAAAACCGACAAGGATAATGTGGTTTATTGGCAAATTTATAAAGACACGCTTACCAAATTGCCCAAAAATCTGACCGAAAATCGTACCACGCTTGCCGATGCCTTTGGGTTTGATTTTGTTGGCGATAGACAGCTTTTGGGGCATAAAATATCAGACATTGTGTCGTTTATTATTTTGACGGTCATTGGCTTGTCACTGCTTTGGGGTGGGCTTTGGATGGTGTGGGGGGTGTTTGCCTTTTTATATCCCAAAGTGCGTGGCAAACCCTTTGGCATACCCTCCAAAGCCTTGCTGCCTTTGGCGGTGGTGATTTTGGCATCCATGCTCCCTGAGATGATGGTGCAAATGGCGGTGCCTGTTACGCTACGTTCAGCGGTAACTCGGGGCATTGAAGTGGTGGCGTGGCTAGCTACTGCTTGGCTTGTGCTTAGGGTGATTGATGTGGTGTTTATGCGTGCCGAGAACAACAGCCGAAAGCACAGGCGTTTAGAGCAGGTATCCATTTTAAATCTGTTTCGCAAAGTTGCCAAAGCCTTTATGCTCATTTTGGCGGGCATCATTATTTTTGGTAATTTGGGTTTTGATTTGACCACGGGGATTGCCGCTTTGGGAGTGGGGGGACTTGCTCTTGCGTTTGGTGCACAAAAAACCATTGAAAATCTCATCGGCTCGGTGATGGTTGTGGCAGACAGACCCATACGCATTGGCGATTATTGCCGATTTGGTAACATGGAGGGGACAGTGGTGGATATTGGCATTCGTTCAAGTCGCATTCGTACGCTGTCTCGGACGATTGTAACTGTGCCAAATGGCGAGTTTAGTGCCATGCAGATTGAAAACTATGATGCTCGGGACATGTTTTATTTTTATCATTTTTTATACCTAAAACGCACAGCAAATCCTGATGAAATTGGTAGGCTTATCAAAGATTTACAGCTATTTTTGGAAAATCATGTCTATGTGAATGATGAATGGACGTTGGTAAGATTGAGTGAGTTACGCCAAGATGCGTTTGTCATTGAAATGCGGTGCTATCTCAATGCGTCCGATGTTACGGTGTTTTGGAAAAAACAAAGTGAACTGCTCATTGATGTGTTAAATGAAGTGGCAAAATATGACGTAGAACATGCCTTGCCCAGTCAAGAGATTAAGATTAAAAAGGATGATGAGTTTGATGAATTGGTAACATAAAAAAAGAGGGGTATAGCCTCTCTTTTTTTGATTTGGAGGTCCATAATACTAAAAATCAGGGTGTAAAAACCCCAACAAGCCAAATATATACCCTAGCACCATCGACGTTACGACAAAGCCAATCAAAGCACCAATGCTAATTAAGATGGGTTTTAGCCATGTTTTTCGCTCATACTCATCACCTATCTCATCTTTGACATAGGCAACCTGCTTTTTGCCAAGACCAAAATACCAAGCAAATAGAATGATAAGCCCTGTGGCATTAGGTAGGCTAATACCTGTTGTCATTTCAAAAATAGCCAAGCCAAACATGATGGCAAGTACAATAAATGCCAAAGTTTTGCTTTGCTGTGCTAATTCATCTTCGCCCAATTCCTGCCAGTTTAGAGCGTGCATATAAATGGCAATAGGTACAAAAATTAGGCCAATAAAGGTGGCTTTATTGGGGTTCCATAGATAGGGCGTGTAATATTCATCTGCACTAGAATCATAGCTTGGGCTTTGATAGGGGTTGAAGCTTGGCTCGGGTGATGGTTGGTTGTGATGAATGGGCTGTGGCGAGGTAAAAAAGTGAGGTTCTTGGGTGTGTAGTTTGGCATCGTAGTTTGGACGGACGGCGGGGTTTAGTAGCCATTCATTGACTGCTTTGATGACTTTGGGGTCCAAGGTCTGGGCATGGGTATTTAGAGCTTGGCGGATTTGCACATCTGTGGCGTGTGCCGACAATCCTAAGACTTGATAAAGGTTTATCATGTATTATCCTAATATTTCAAAATATAACCATATCATACCACAATATTACTATAAAATAAAAAGAAAAATTATTTATGAGTGATGATTTCTTACTAATCCATGAAAATTTATTATCAATGACCCAAAAAAGCTTTGTTTTGTAAAAATATTGTTACAATGCCCATCTTTATAAAAATATGGCAGCAAAACAATCATGAACAAAAACACGCTTATCATTGGCTTTATGCTATTTGCCTTTTTCTTTGGTTCGGGCAATTTGATTTTTCCACCCAAATTGGGCTTTGAAAGTGGGCAATTTTTTATCCCTGATATGTTGGGTTTTATCTTGACAGGTGTAGGTCTGCCTTTGGCGGTTTTGATGATTGGTTCAAAGTATGACGGTGGCTATCAGCATGCTCTTGCTAAGATTCATCCTTGGTTTTCGGTGGCATTATTGTCAGCGATTTATCTGACCATCGCTCCGTTTTTTGTCATTCCACGTACAGGAGCGGTGGCGTATGAGATGGCGGTGTTGCCATTTTTGCAGGCAACAAACTGGACAAGCCTGTTCATCTTTACCGTGATTTATTATGCCATCTCACTGTGGCTGTCTATCAATCCGAGCAAATTGGTTGACCGTATTGGAGCGATTTTAACGCCCATCTTATTTGTTACAGTATTGGCACTTATTATCATCGCATTTATTAAGTTGGGTGCTAATCCTGCCAGTATTGCCCTGCCAAATTATGATGGTAAGGCGTTTTTTATTGGTTTTTTAGAAGGATATAACACCATGGATATGATTGCATCTGTGGCGTTTTCAGTGCTGGTCATGAATGCCATTAGCCAAAAACTCGGTAAGCGTGCTGATTTGTTTGTTGAAACCACAAAATCAGGGCTGATTGCCATCTCTGCATTGGCACTGATTTATCTGTCCCTTGGCTGGATTGGCAATCATCTGCCCATATCATCAGATGAGATGACACAGGTGGCGGACAAAGGGCAAAACATCGGCACGTTTATTTTGAATAAATCGGCGGTGCTGGGTTTTGGCTCATCAGGTGGGGTGGTGTTAGGATTGATTGCTTCTTTGGCGTGTCTGACCACAACCGTGGGTCTGACTGTATCAGCATCGGAGTATTTTCACAAAATTTTTCCCAAAATCGGTGCGGTGAAATTATCTTACAAATCCTATGCCATCACCTTTACACTCATCGGTTTTATTTTGGCAAATCAGGGACTAAGTGCGGTAATTGACAAATCCATTCCTGTGCTGTTGGTATTGTATCCAATTACCATGACAGCGATGATTTTGTTGGGATTGCATCTCATCAAGCCCCTGCCTGCCATCGCCAAACAAGTAAGCCTTGCTTTGGTAACGATGGTATCGGTGCTGTCTGTTGTGGGCGTGAGTGTTCCTTTGAATGAGTATTCTATGCAATGGTTGCCTTTTGCTGCTGCTGGGTTGATTGTTGGGTTGATTATTGATAATTTAAAAAGGTAAATTAAAACCCAAGCAGACATCAAAATCTTAAATGCTTGTCACATCAACAGTATCTTCCTTAAAGCAAAAAAACCGTCCAAATCATTGAACGGTTAATTGCATCGGTTCAAATCAATCATGGGTGTTTTGAAGTTTGGGGTCAGCAAAGACCACAACCTCTTCTTCAAATTCAGGCTTGATACGCACCACAAAATCTTCACGAGACAATCCCATGCGCAAAGGCACAGAACTGGCAACATAGATGGATGAATATGTCCCTGCAATGGTACCGATAAATTGAGCCAAGGCAAACCAAAATAACCCATCTCCCCCCAAAAATAGCAGAGCAAGTACAACCACAAAGACCGTGCCAGAGGTCATACAAGTACGGCGTAGGGTTTCGGTCAAGGACAGGTCAATAATCTGACGAGGCAACAGTCCACGCACACGGCGAAAATTCTCACGGATGCGGTCATAAACCACGATGGTGTCATTCACCGAATAACCGATTAAGGCCAACACAGAGGCCAGTACCGTCAAATCAAATGGCCAACCAAACATGGCAAACAGTCCACACACCACAATCACATCATGGAATAAAGCAAGTGTTGCTCCTACCGCCAGCTTAAACTGAAAGCGGATGGAGATATATACCATCATTAAGATGAGTGCCAACCCTAATGCCATGAGTGATTGTGTGTAGACCTCTTTGCCTACCTGACTGCCAATGATATTGACGTTGTCCACTTTGGCAGGATTGTTGGGCAAGTTTAAAGCCACGCTTAGGGCAGTACTTAGACCCTCTGGGTCTTTATTTTCCTGAGGTGGCAGACGAATTAACAGCTCTTGACGTGTGCCAAGATACTGTACGATTGCATCATTAAAACCTTTGTCAGATAGGGCAGAGGCAACCTGTGCTTGTTCCACAGGTTGGCTATACGCCACATCAGCAGAGATACCACCTGTAAAGTCTAATCCAAGATTTAAACCCTTAGTGGTGATGGCGATGAGACTGGCAATCACCAAGATGGCAGAGATAACCATCATGGGAATCTCTATTTTCATAAACCCGATGATGCGTCTGTTACCAAGCAGTTTAACACCGCCTTCTTTTTCAGCAAATTCATCGGTCTGAGCGATGACGGCTTGATTGTCAAGACTGGCATTGGCGGCGGCATTACTGCCTTTACCATCACGGCGTGGAGTACGACGACGGCGGGTCTTGTCAGTGCTATTGAGATTGTCGTTATTATCTGTCATCTTCTGCTCCTAACCGATACTGATTTTGGTGAGATTTTTGCGATTACCGTACCAAATTTGCATCAAGGCACGAGTTACGATGATGGCGGTAAACAAGGAAGTGATGATACCGACAGCAAGCGTGATGGCAAAGCCCTTAATGGGTCCTGTACCGATGGCAAATAAGATAAAGGCAACGAGCAATGTGGTTAAATTACCATCAAAGATGGAGCTAAATGCACGGTCAAAGCCTGTAACGATGGCAGATTTTGGTTTGGCACCACCGGCAAGCTCTTCACGGATTCGCTCAAAAATCAGCACGTTGGCATCAACCGCCATGCCCATGGTCAGTACAATCCCAGCGATACCAGGTAAGGTCAATGATGAACCAATGATGGACATGACCGCCGCCAGTGCGATGATATTAAAGGCAAGGGCAATGTTAGCAATCACACCGCAAGCACGATAAAATACAATCATCCACAAAAATACAAGCAGATAGCCAATTTTAGAAGCATTAAGCCCTTTATCAATGTTGTCTTGACCCAGTGATGGACCAATGGTACGCTCTTCAACAAAGTACATGGGTGCAGCCAACGCTCCGGAGCGAAGTAATAGAGCAAGCTCAGATGCCTCAGCAGGGCTGTCTAGTCCTGTGATGACAAAGGATGAACCTAACACCGCTTGGATGGTAGCACGGTTGATGACACGAGCCTCACTATAAGGTTGGCGTACTTCTTTGGTCTCGCCTGTGGCAGAGTCAATCTCATAGCCAACACGTTGTTTATTTTCAATAAACAGTACTGCCATCTGCTTGCCCACACTGGTGCGAGTGGCGTTTTGCATAAGGCGACCACCTGCTGTGTCTAGGGTAATGGATACCTGTGGACGACCATTTTCATCAACACCAGATTGGGCATTTTGGACTTTATCACCGGTAACGATGGCTTGACGGTCTAGCAGTATGGGAGGGCCCTCTAATGTGCCAAAAGCAAAGGCTTCGCTGCCAGCAGGAGCAATACCTCCTGTAAAGTGGTGAGTGTCTTCGCTGACCATACGAAACTCTAAATTTGCCGTACGACCCAATACACGTTTTGCCTCGGCGGTGTCTTGAACACCAGGCAATTCAACGACGATGCGGTTAGTGCCTTGTGACTGTACCAGTGCTTCTGCCACGCCAAGTTCATTGATGCGGTTACGCAGTGTTGTTAGGTTCTGACCGACGGCGTATTCATTGATTTGGTTTAGGGCTTGTTCGGTATAGCTAAGCTCCAATACCGCTCCATCATTACTGGCAAGGGGTTTTAGCACAAAATCCATCATGCTCCCTTGTAGGGCATTTTGAGCCAGATTGCGTTCATCATTGCTATTGAAAGTCAATACCATGCCGTTTTGGTTGGTTCTTAGGCTTTTGATGGCGATTTTGGCGGTACGCAGGTTACGACGCACCTCTTGGGTGGCGACTGTCAGACGTTGCTCTAATGCTTTATCCATATCAACTTCTAGGACAAATCGCACGCCCCCACGCAAGTCCAGTCCCAGTTTCATCGGTTTTGCTCCGATACTTTTGAGCCATTGGGGTGTGGTTTGAGCCAGATTTAGTGCCACAACGTAGTTTTCACCTAAGTTTTGGCGTAGGGTCTCTTGGGCTTTGAGTTGGTCTTCGGCAGTATTTAGGCGAATCAAGGCACTGTTATTGGCAAAGCTGCCATCATGATATGCCAAACCAGCTTTATCAAGCAATGCCTGTGATTGTACCAGTACATCAGAGGTCAGTTCTGTGCCAGCACTGGCACCTGTGATTTGTACCGCAGGTTCGTCAGGATAGAGGTTGGGCAGAGCGTACAAGCCAGCAATGGCCAGCACCACAGCGATGAGTATGTATTTCCAAGCAGGGTAATGCATAAGGACTTCTTTACAAAGGTTGATGGTGTGGATTTGGATGATTTAAAATCAATGAATCTGAGTTTATCAGCCAAAACCTTTAATCTTTATAATGACAATGATTTTTGTTAAGTCATCATTTGGTATTGCTAATGTTTTAAAGGATGGTTTAGATGACTTAAAGGATGAATTGGGCTTATCCCTTATCCTTTTGTCCAATTGTCCAATCTAATTTATCCAATGTTATCAATGTTAGACACGCCTAGATGTTATCAATGGTGCCTTTGGGCAATACGCTCATCACAGAGGCACGTTGGATTTTAATGTCCGTGTTGTTATTTAGGGCGATGAGTGCATAGTCGCCATCAATCTTTTTAATACGACCGACCAAACCACCAGCGAAAACCACCTCATTATCAACCGTCAAAGCATTGACCATGGTACGATGCTCTTTGGCTCGTTTGGACTGTGGGCGAATGATGAGAAAATAAAAAATGGCAAAAATGGCAATCATTGGCAATACTGACAAAAAAGAATTGGGCTGAGCAGGTGCAGCGGTTGCCAAAACAGAAGATAACATGAGCATTCCTAAATTTTTAAAACGAAAAATAACGCATATCATACCATAAAACAAATGCAATTTAGCAAATTTTACATAAGCCTTTGAAATATTGTATAAATTTTCCCAAAATCATCATTTTATGTTTAATCTAAGCCATGCCATCATCATCGCAAAATCGCCCATTTTATCCTAAAATGCTTGCAGTTGTCATCATTTTGGCTTAATATTAGCGGTTAATTTAAGCCATTCATTCTTTGTATGCCCCGACCGAGATTTTTTCTTATTGCTTTTTATCTATTTGCCATCACACCTAGCATCGCCTTTGCCACAATGGGTCAGAGCGTGGGACAGGCAAATAGCACCAATGTCATTTTGCTGATTTTTTATGTGGTGCTGTCGCTTGTGGTTTCCTTTATTTGCTCCATCTCAGAGGCAACCTTATTGACGATGACCCCAAGCTATATTGATACTCTAAACGAAGACAGCCCCAAAACCGCCGACTTACTGAATGAAGTTAAAGTGGCGAACATTGAAAAATCCATCTCATCAATTCTCACCCTAAATACCATCGCCAATACCTTAGGCTCGCTTGGGGCAGGTTCACAGGCGACCATCGTCTTTGGCAGTGCGTGGTTTGGGGTGTTTAGCGGTGTGATGACATTGGCGGTACTTATGGGCAGTGAAATCATTCCTAAGACGCTTGGGGCAACCTACTGGCGACGATTTGCTGTGCCTGTGGCGTATTATGTTAAGGGCATTAGTGTTTTGCTGTTCCCCATCGTTTGGGTTGCTGAGAAAGTCTCTCGTTTACTCACGCAGGGCAATAACGAGAACGGTTTTAATCGCCATGAGTTCATTGCCCTTGCCAATCAAGGCGAAATCTCAGGGCAGATGAGTGAGCTTGAGACACGCATCATCAAAAATTCATTGGCACTAAGCATGATTCATGTGGAGAGCATCGTTACGCCACGCTCTGTGATGATTGCCTTTGATGAGAATATGACGGTTGGCGATGTGTTTGCCACACACCCCAAACTGCCATTTTCTCGCTTCCCCATTTTTGATGAAGATTTGGATAATGCCACAGGTTTTGTGCTAAAAAGCGACCTACTTATCGCCAAAGCCAACCAAGAGATTCATACGCCCATCAAAGCCTTTAAGCGAGAGATTACCTTTGTTTTTGCCAAGATGAGACTGTTTGATGTGCTTGATTTGATGTTAAAAGAGCGACTGCATATCGCCCTTGTGGTGGGTGAATTTGGTGAAGTTAAGGGGATTGTTAGTTTAGAAGATGTTCTTGAAACTTTGCTTGGTCTTGAAATTGTTGATGAGATTGACCGTGTTGATGACATGCAAGCCCTTGCCAGACAGCTTATGGACAGACGCATGAGCAGACTGGGTACAACCGTTGCCGATGATGAGAATGTAGGTAATGTTGGCAATATGCCAAATGGGACATAAAAACGCAAATAACTAAAACGCAAATAACAAATATAAGACATCTAAATCAAATACTCTATGATGGCAATGGTCAATAAATGCACAGGATAGAACCAATAAAACAAATAGCGACCACCAAAATCAGACCCTTTTTTGCCATTAAAACCATGGATGAGTAGGGCGGTGAGTATCATGCCAAAGTGCATGTAGCCGAGCCCAACAGTACGATTAAAACCATAAATGAGTACATAAATCACAGGCAAGGATAAAAGATAAGCTCTAAGGCATTTGGCTTTATCTTCATAAAAATAATCAAACAATAAAGTCATGTAAATCATGGCAAAACCATAATCAGATAGGCTAATGATGGGATAAAGTAGGGCAATTAGGATGATTTTTGTCAAGCGATTAATGTTCTTATGATGCCAAATCATCAAAGCGATGAGCGATAGCAAAAGCGAAAACAGCACATTGCCACGCATGAGATTTGCCATCACAGTCCAGTCAGCTTGTCCCCATTGGTGCCATTGATACAACAGCACGACATTTTTGATGCCAATATCAAACAGCCAAAAGGGAATTTGAGCGATAAGAGCGAACAGCCCCAAGCGTTTGGCATAACCTTTGACATCACGAGTATGATAAAACCCCACCACAAGCAGATAACACATAAGCGGAGCAACTGACCGCCCCAAAAAATGTGCCATCTCGGACAAATGGGTATTATAATCCCAAAATCGCCATGCCACATGATCAACACTCATAAATAACATGGCAAGCCACTTTAAATAAAAAGCGGACAATGACCGATGGGGGTAACCTCTGGTGCTTATCATTTGAGTTTTATGATTTGGTTGTGCCAATGGATTATTGATTATTGTGTCGGATTATTGTGCCAATGGTGGTATGGTATCAGGAGCATACCGCTGATGGCGTTTGTCTCGTTGGTCGGGTAGGGCAAAACGCTCATCATCAAAGGCGACTAAGGGAAGAAATGCTACGTTTTGGGCGGGCAGTTTTTGGCTGTGGGTCAGTCGCCATAAGTCAGTCTTTGTTTTGTCAGTCGCTGTTTTGGTGGTGCTGTTGTCATTGGTGATATTAAGATAGTATTTGGCAGGCAAGGGGTCAAGTGTGAATTTGCCTGTATAAATGTTATTGCTTTCATGAGTTAGTACAAAATCACGGTCTTTGTCTTTATCGGTGGCGTGCGAGACTTTGACATGAAGCGTGGTAGGGTAGTTCATATTTTGAGCGGATTTTAACTCAAAACGTACCGCATAATCATCAGGTGTGCCATCTAGTCGCATGATGCCTGACAGACCCAAATCATGAGCAAGTTTGTCTTTGGAGGCATCTTGATAAAGACTTTTGCCGTCCATGTACCAATCATCACGCACAGGCGAATCTTTGATATTAAAAGCGTGAATGATAAAGAAAATACAGCCAATAACCACAATGAGTGGCAGTCCGATGACGAACACGATGACCATGTAGTTTTTGTACCAAACATTGGCATTGGCTTTTTTGGTGTTGGTATGTGGGGTGGCAGACATGATGGCACAATGATAAAATTTGTCTTAATTTTAGCATTTTTTACCCAAAAAGACAAAACATCAAAGACAAAACATCTCATCAAAGACAAAGAATATGACAATAAAAACAAAACCAAACTTTAAGGTGTGCCAGCATGTCTTTAACAATTTTTAAAAATATCAAGCAAAGCATTGACATAACTGGGATAAAATCTGTTAAAATATCTTATCCAAGATTGCTTATTGCTTTTATCTTATTTATTCATTTTATCTTATCACATTGTGGGGAGCGACCATCATGATGACCATCGCTGGAAAGCCGTTTTTAACCCAGTTTCAGACAGACGCTCTCATCAAAGAGCTAAACACCAAGACCGATTTATCCATCCGTGCCATCAAATCACAGCAGATTTATGTTTTTGCCAGCTACTTAACCCATGATGAACACCAAAAAGCACTCAGTTTATTAAATGATGGCTTAGCGTTTGATGAAGATAAAGCCGGTGATGGTGAATGTCAAGTGGTGGTGTCTCCACGTTTTGGTACGATCAGTCCATGGGCATCCAAAGCGACTGACATTTTTACAAACTGTGGGATAAATATTGAACGTGTGGAGCGTGTTGTGTTATTTACGCTAATAGGCGATGGTGAACTGCCACGCAAACTGCCACAGGTTGCCCAAAATATCCTACACGACCGCATGACCCAAAGCCTAAGCCATGATTTATCAGCACTCAAAGCACTCTTTGCTGATGATAAGCCCAAACACCTAACGCATATTGATATCATGGGGCAGGGGCGTTCGGCACTGGTACAGGCAAATGGTGAGTTTGGTTTTGCATTATCTGATGAAGACATGGATTATTTGGTCAAGCATTTTAATATCTTAGCCAGAAATCCTACTGACGTGGAGCTTATGATGTTCGCCCAAGCCAACAGCGAACATTGTCGCCATAAGATTTTTAACGCCCAATGGACAATTGACGGCAAAAAACAAGACAAATCATTATTTAAGATGATTAAAAATACCCATGAGTCATCGCCTGAGGGGATTTTATCGGCTTATAAAGACAACGCAGCGGTCATGGAGGGCTTCATTGCTGAACGTTTTTATGTGAACAAAAATGATGACCGCTTGCATGAATATGGCTTTCACAAAGAGCCTGTTGATATCTTGATGAAAGTTGAAACGCACAACCATCCAACCGCCATCGCCCCATATGCAGGAGCGGCAACAGGTTCAGGCGGTGAGATACGAGATGAGGGAGCGACAGGACGTGGTGGTAAGCCAAAAGCGGGTTTGACAGGGTTTAGCGTATCTCATTTGCATCTGCCAAACATGCCTGAAAAATGGGAAAAAAATACCAAAGCATACGGTAAGCCTGCACGTATGGCATCCGCCCTTGAAATTATGACTCACGCACCGCTTGGCAGTGCAGCATTTAATAATGAGTTTGGTCGTCCTAATTTGACAGGTTATTTTAGAAGTTTTGAGCTTGACACCAGTGCCATGCAAGATGGCAGTCAAATGCGTGGTTATCATAAGCCGATCATGATTGCTGGTGGTTATGGCAACATCAAGCGTGATTTGGTGCAAAAAAATCCCATCAAACAGGGCGATTTGCTCATTGTACTTGGTGGGCCTGCCATGCAAATTGGATTGGGCGGTGGAGCAGCAAGCTCGGTTGATGGTGGCAGTTTGGATGAGGGGTTGGATTTTGCCAGTGTTCAGCGTGATAATGCAGAGATGGAACGTCGCTGTCAAGAGGTGATTGATGCTTGCTGGGCGATGGGAGCAGAACACAATCCCATCGTCTCCATCCACGATGTTGGGGCAGGTGGTCTGTCTAATGCCATGCCAGAGCTTGTTCATGACCATGAGCTTGGGGCGGTGTTGGAGCTTAGAAAAGTACCATCATTAGAACGTGGTATGTCGCCCATGGCAATTTGGTCAAACGAAGCCCAAGAACGCTACGTGCTTGCCATTAACCCAAAAGATGAAGAGCGATTTACCCAAATTTGTGAACGTGAACGTTGTCCTTTTGCCATACTGGGTGTGGCAACTGATGTGCGTCAGCTTAAAGTCAATGATGAGCTGCTGCCAGAGCAACCTGTGGATATGCCCATGCAAGTGCTATTAGGTGGCATGCCTAAGATGAAGCGTTCGGTGCGTCGCCTGCATCCTAAATTAACAGCGTTAAACATTCAACAATCAGACATTGCAGGTTTCGTTCGTGATGTGCTAAGACACCCTACCGTGGCAAGCAAATCATTTTTGATTAGTATTGGCGACCGCTCTATTACAGGCATGGTGGTGCGTGAACAGTATGTAGGGCGTTATCAGATTCCTGTGGCGGACTGTGCGGTAACGATGACAGGATTGCTTGCCGATACAGGTGAAGCGATGGCGATGGGCGAACGCACGCCTGTGGCACTCATCAGCCCCAAAGCATCAGCACGTCTGGCACTGGGTGAGACGATTACTAACTTAGCTGGTGCAAACATTGCTGATATCTCAAAGATTACCTTATCTGCCAACTGGATGGCAGCCTGTGGTGATGATGGTGAGGATGTGGCACTTTATGATGCGGTGCAGACACTGGGCGAGGAGCTGTGCCCTGTTTTGGGCATTGCCATCCCTGTGGGCAAAGACAGCTTGTCCATGCGTGCAGGCTGGCAAGATGATGGCATGGATAAGGCAGTGGTATCGCCCATGAGTCTTATCATCACAGGCTTTGCCCCTGTTCAAGACATTAATAAAACCCTAACGCCTGAACTGACCAATACCGACAGTCGTTTGTATCGCATTGATTTATCAAAAGGGCAGTACCGTTTGGGCGGTTCTATCCTTGCCCAGACACTTGGTCAACTCGGTGATGATTGTCCTGATGTGGACAGTGCAGATGATTTGAAACGGTTCTTTGAATTCATCCAAACTGCCAATAATCAGGGCTTTATCAGTGCGTATCATGACATCTCAGATGGCGGCTTGATTGCGACGGTGGCGGAGATGCAGTTTACCGCTCGTGTTGCCATCAATCTGTCCTTAGATGATGATAATCTCTTAGGGCAGTTATTTGCTGAGGAGCTTGGGGCGGTGGTGCAGGTGTTGCCTGAATACGTCTTTGATTTTGAGGAGCTGGCTCAAAGTATGGGTGTATCACAGATGGTTTGTGACATCGGAGAAGTCTTTGCCACTCCTGCTGGCGGTGCTGACCAAGACATTCTAAGCATACAGACAGCCAGTATGAATTTGGAGTTCATGCGTAGCGACCTACAAAATGAGTGGACAAAAGTCAGTCATGCCATCGCTTGTATTCGTGATAATCCTGCCTGTGCCAACCAAGAGTTTGCACTCATCAATGACATTGACCATCATGGACTGATTGCACAGGCAAATTACGACCTAAATCAAGCCATAGAAGCCCCATATGTGAATAATCGCACCAGTTACCCCAAAGTTGCCATTTTACGTGAACAGGGCGTTAATGGGCATTTGGAGATGGCGGCGGGTTTTAAACTGGCAGGCTTTGATGCCATTGATGTGCATATGAGTGATTTGATGAGCGGACGTGTCAATTTGCGTGATGTTGATGGGTTGGTGGCTTGTGGTGGATTTAGTTATGGCGATGTGCTTGGAGCAGGTTCAGGCTGGGCAAGCAGTATTTTACACCACAAAGAGCTGTCAATGATGTTCGCCAGATTCTTTCATCGTCCTGAAACCTTTGCTTTGGGGGTATGTAACGGCTGTCAGATGATGAGCCAGTTAAAAGAGCTGATGGTGGGTGCAGAGCATTTTCCACGGTTTAGCACCAATGTCTCAGCTCGCTTTGAAGCTCGTACGGTCAATGTGCGTGTAGAGCGTACCAAATCCGTGCTGTTAAAGGGCATGCAAGAGAGTATCTTACCGATTGCAGTGGCACATGGTGAGGGTTTTGCCAACCTTGATGATAAGGCGATTTTTGAGCTGGAAAATAGCGGTCAAATCGCCTTGCGTTACGTGGACAGTCAAGGGAGGGCTACTGAACATTATCCACTAAATCCCAACGGTTCACCCCAAGGCATTACAGGCATTTGTAGCAATGATGGACGTGTTACCTTAATGATGCCACATCCAGAGCGGACATTACGTGCGGTCAATCACTCATGGAGACCAAATGAGTGGGACAAAGATGGGGCGTGGATGCGACTGTTTCGTAACGCCCGTGCGTTTTTGCGTTGATGATTTATCAGACACAACAAATAAGATAGAACGTAACACCGTCAAAAAGTTGGCGGTGTTTTTATCAAAAGCACCAAAACCCATCCAATGATTGACATGACTGGTACGGTTATTTTTTATTTAAATAATTTTGTGAAATATGCTATAATTGCAAGGGTCAATCTGTCAGGACTGGCAGAATTCTACCGATGCTTTATATAGTCTATTTTTATAAAATCACATGAGGTGATTATGCTAGCCGAATGGTCAGCCATTGTCTATTTACTTGCCAGTTTAGGGCTTGTCGTCTTTATGCTTGTCGTGCCACGCCTATTGGGTGGGCGTTCAAGCGGTTCTCAAAAACAAGAAAACTTTGAAGCAGGCGTGGTTTCAGTAGGTTCAGCACGTATTCGTTTGTCTGCCAAATTTTACCTTGTGGCGATTTTCTTTGTGATATTTGACTTAGAGGCCTTGTACTTGTATGCCTATGCAGTGAGTGTGCGTGAAGTGGGTTGGGTGGGGTTTGCCAGTGCTTTTGTCTTTATTGCCATTTTATTTGTGGGGCTTGTCTATGAGATGCACCTTGGTGCGATGAACTGGGCGCCTGCCGATAAACGCATTAAGAAAAAACGCATCCTAAGCCGTCCTGCCGACTTTGATTTGACCGCCATTACCGCTTTTCATGGCATTGATGAACTGCATACCGACCCCACAGGAAAAGTCCCTGCCCAGTCATCAGGGCGGATTTTTGCAGGGCGTAAAGGCTTACAAGCGGTGCTTGACAAGGACAGCGAACAAATGGCAAACATTGACCACATTAATACCACAGGTCGGGTAACCACCCAAGATTTTAACTCATAATAGCACCGCCAATTGATTGACAGTGTTTGTTGGTATGGGTGATTTTTAAGTGATAAGGAAGGCTCATGATAATAAAAGGGTATAAAATTGATTGGACATTTGCCATGCTTGCCATGAGTTTTGTGATGGCAGCGATTGTTTCTAATAATTTTGCATTTATGGGTGGGGTGATTATTTGTTTAATTTTTGGTATCAAGAAAATAAAAAACAATTCTGATCATTAAGACAATGGAGCAGATGGCAATGATAAATCAAGGGTAAAATCTGATTTGCAATCCTAAAACAGTCATTTGGATAAATCAAAAACCAAATCTAAAATAACGCCAGTTTATTAACCAGCAAGATTAAGACGATGAAATATACGCTCACCAAACCAAACCAACATACCAAGCAATACCCACAACAAAGCCGTGAAATCATTGATGATATCACCCAAGCCGAGGTGGATAAAAATGTTTTTTTGGGCAGATTGTCCGATTTGACGCACAACCTTGCCAACTGGGGTCGCAAAAACTCCTTATGGCCCTTTAACTTTGGCACAAGCTGTTGTTATGTGGAGTACGCCACGACCTTGACAGGCGTGCATGATTTGTCTCGTTTTGGGGCGGAGGTCATTCGTGCCTCCCCTCGCCAAGCTGATGTGATGATTGTGGCGGGGACTTGTTTTGTCAAAATGGCACCTGTGATACTCAGGCTGTATGAACAAATGCTAGAACCCAAGTGGGTCATCTCCATGGGGGCGTGTGCCAATTCTGGCGGCATGTACGACATTTATTCGGTGGTGCAGGGGGTGGATAAAATCTTGCCTGTGGATGTGTATGTTCCGGGGTGTCCGCCACGCCCCGAAGCACTCATTCAAGCCATCATGCTATTACAAGAGAGCATTCAAAAAGAACGCCGTCCGCTGGGCATTCATCTTGACCAAGGGGTGTATCAGCCGATGATGATGCCAGAGCGAGATAGAAAACAAGCTGACCGCATTGCGGTGAAAAATTTAAGAAGTCCTGATGGGGTGGAGTGAGTTTTATTTTATAGATAAAATTTCTCATGCACCTTATTCATCATTTATTTCCTACCATTTTATTTTGGAACTTAAAAAAAGCTCATCATATTTTAATGCAAGATGATGAGTATCGCTTCATAAATGAAAGATTTGGTGGAATTTTTGTTTCTGGTAATAAAAACCCCTCTATGTGGCAACAATTATGGAGAAGGGAATATGTCTAAAATCATGCTGGGGGTTTTATTGGCATTATCAGCTGCTGCTCTTAATGCGTCCATTGGGATATTTAGTAAGGTTTTGCTGCAAAATGGCTTAATTCCACAAGACATTGCTTTTTTTAAGACGGTTTGTGCTTTTGTGATATTAAGTTTGATTTTAATTAACAAACCATTATCGGTACAAAAAAAAGAGATTGTCAATGCTGAAATAACATCAGATTTAAATTGGTTAAATCTACTGACCAAAATAGCCATCTGTGCATTTTTAGGTATTTTTGTGCTATTTTTCTTTGAAACAACCGCTTATCAATACGGTTTTGCATCAAATGTTGTGGTTGTTTTAATGGCTTCTGCTTCTGTTTTTGCGTTGTTATTTGGAAGAATGTTATTAAATGAGAAATTAACAATTACTGCTATTTTGGGGACATTGTTGGCGATTGTTGGAATATTCTTGATATCTTGGTCTGGTGGCAGTAATTTAACCATGTTGCTAAATGCAATCATTGCAGGTAGTGGCTATGGCGTGTTTTCAGTGTTGGTAAAAAAATTCTCGTTAAATGGTGGGATTTATTTAACAAGATTATTTATGATGTTTGGTGGTGTGTATTTGTTTTTTCCCTATTTAAATAACAGACATCATATTGATTGGAATGCTTTGATTGTGATGAATGTATTGGCATTGGCTCTATTGCCTACCATATTGGGATTTTATTGTACAACTAAGGCTTTAAATTATTTGACAGCGGCAAAAGTGCAGGTAACTGAATTATCTGAGCCTATTTTTGCGGTTGTGATGGCTTGGGTATTTTTACATGAATTACCAACCCATCAGTTTTTTGTTGGGGCAATTTTTATTGTCATGGGCATTGTTCTGATTAACCAAATGCACCAAGGTTTATTATCCCAAATAGGAAAACAAATGAGCAAATAAATTCATTGGTAAAGGCAAATATCAGGTTTATCAGGTTTGATAAATGAACAAACGCAAATATAAAAAGTTGGCATTATGAGCATTCACCACATTCACGATTTTGATGTTTTAAATCAGTTAAACGCTAAGTTTACAAATCTTCTCGTCCAAGAAACGGCAGACAGCATTCCAACCATTTGGGTGGCTTGTGATAAGCTGCTTGATGTTTTGCTGTTTTTACGCACATTGCCCAAGCCCTTTGTCATGCTTGTGGATTTATTTGTCTTGAAATCAAGATGATGACCATAGTAATTTAATTGCCATTAGCACGCAGGCAATAACCACCAAAGGACGCATAAGTTTTGCACCATTTTTTACAACTAAATGACTACCTAGATATACTCCAATTGTTTCGCCAATTGCCATTAAAATACCTGCCATCCACGCCATCTTGCCTAAATAAATAAAGACAAGCAAGGAAATTAGGTTGCTGGCTAGGTTAAGTACTCTTGAATATGCCATTGCTTTGGTAGCGGCAAAACCTAGTAAAGAAGTTACTGCAAGTAGGTAAAAAGTACCTGCACCTGCTCCAAAAAATCCGTCATAAAAAGCAATAACAGGGATAATTGTCCAAGAAAACAGAAATACACCCATCTTTGCTTTCTTTGTGGTATCTGACAAATTCTTGGAGAAATAAAAATATAAAGCCATTGCAATTAACAAAAAAGGGAGAATTTTTTCAAGGAGTGTACTAGGTAACAAAGATAAAGTGGCAGTCCCGATTGCACCGCCAATTATAGCAGGAGGCAATAAAGCAATGAGTAATTTTTTATCTAATACACCTTTGTTTAAATAATATTGGGTGGAGGCAATTGCTCCTACTGTTCCTTGTAACTTATTGGCGGCAATCGCCTGTGCGGGGCTAAATCCTGCGGTTAATAATACAGGAATAGAAATAAGACCGCCACCCCCACAAATCGCATCAATAAAGCCTGCAATACAAGAACCTATTAATAAAAAGACAACAATATCTATGCTAAAACCAAGTAATTCCATCACATTGCTCCCAATCTTAGTAACAGTTTATTGACTGAGTTATCATAAATACCAATATTTTTTAATGTATCCGTGTCTCTTAATATTTCTTGATAATTAGGAAAGTTAAGTATTCCAAAGATTTTTTCCCATTCTTTCATTTCAGTATGTGCAAATAAAGGTACGGTAGATTTTAGAGTATTAATGAATAGCGTTCTAGTTTCTTTGCTTTCATTTTTTAGCACTTCCAAGGCGACATGGCTAAATACACCAGAATGACTACGCTCATCAAGGGCGTGTCTCTTGGTAACTTCATAGCAGATATTTTGAATGGTGTTATCCTTGGACAGAATGTCTAGATAGTCAGTAATTAGTGTTTCACTAGCACACGCCACTGCAAATTGCACCAACCTTCTATTTTTTTCGTCAAGTTGTTTATTTAGTGTCTCGTTTAGCCATTGTGAAAGGTAAAAATTATTCTCGCCTAAGTGAGGTAAATTTCGTTTTTGGTAAATATAGTTGCACGCACCAATAGACATCTTGGTGTGCAATGCTTCATCAAGCAATGCTTTGGCGATGACTTTTTGCACATCTGCCAAATTTTCTGTATTAGGGGGTATTTTAAGATATTCTCGCATGCTGGCGTAACAACATCACATTCTATATAGACTGTTTTCATGTTATACAGAATCCAAGCATAAGACAAGCAAGCATCTTTTTTGGGTTGTGGTGCATTTAGCCAAGCATCATGGTTGGCAAAAGGCAATAGACATTCAGCAAAGTCTTTTTTATCGGCAAAGAATTCAATATCATCATAATCACCATCAAAAGTATGTACAGTTGCATTCTGTTGCCAGTATTTTGATAGTTTTTTCAAGATAGTTTGCATATCTGCTACGGTTTTCATCGGGTACATCCTTAACCTAAGGAATTCCTCAATTTTATATCAAATAAAGTATTTATTGTCAAGATGTAGCCATCAATTATAAAATAAATTTATATCTCACAATGGTTTATCATTCAATTTTTCTCGTAATCTATCATAAATATGCTGTAAAAAAAGCGATTTTGCGTTATAATTTGCCATTTAGTTAAAGTGTTTGGAGACTGCAAGCCCCACGCAAGCGACCAATTTAACAAACATATTATAAAAAGTTGGCATTATGAGCATTCACCACATTCACGATTTTGATATTTTAAATCAGTTAAACGCTAAGTTTGAAAATCTTGTTATCCAAGAAACGGCAGACACCATACCAACCATTTGGGTAACCGCTGAACAGTTGCTTGATGTTTTGCTGTTTTTACGCACATTGCCCAAGCCCTTTGTCATGCTTGTGGATTTGTCCGCCATTGATGAGCGTTTGCGTCAGTACCGCCATGGCTTGCCTGACAGTGATTTTACGGTGTTTTATCATCTGATGAGCTTGGAGCGAAATTCAGACATTCGCATTAAGGTTGCTTTAAAAGAAGGTGAGCATGTCCCATCTGCGACCAAGATTTATCCCAATGCCAACTGGTATGAGCGTGAGGTGTGGGACATGTTTGGGGTGGTGTTTGATGGGCATCCGCATCTGACACGCATTTTATTGCCCAAATATTGGGAGGGACACCCATTACGCAAAGAATATCACGCACGAGCCACCGAATTTACGCCCTATTTTTTGAACACCGCCAAACAAGAGTTTGAGCAAGAGAACTTACGCTTTGTGCCAGAAGAGTGGGGCATGAAACGCTCTGGGCGTGATGAGGATTTTATGTTTTTAAACATCGGGCCAAACCACCCATCTGCTCATGGGGCGTTTCGTTTGGTGTTGCAGCTTGATGGTGAGGAGATTGTGGATTGTATCCCTGACATTGGCTATCACCACCGTGGGGCGGAGAAGATGGCGGAGCGTCAGACTTGGCATTCATTCATTCCTTATACCGACCGCATTGATTATTTGGGTGGGGTGATGAATGAGTTGCCTTATATCATGGCGGTGGAGAAACTGGCAGGCATCAGCACCCCTGAGCGTGCCAATGTCATTCGCATCATGATGAGTGAGTTTTTTAGGATTACCAATAACCTGCTCTATTGGGGCACATTTATTCAAGACGCTGGTGGCATGACCCCTGTGTTTTATATGTTTGCTGACCGTCAAAAGGCGTATGATGTCATAGAAGCGGTAACAGGCTATCGCATGCACCCTGCGTGGTTTCGGATAGGCGGTACGGCACATGATTTACCCAATGGCTGGCAGCGGTTGGTGCGTGAGTTTTTGGACTGGATGCCAAAACGCCTTGATGAATATGTCAAGGCAACCATGACCAATAGTGTGCTAAAAGGACGCACGCAAAATGTCGCCCAATATGATGCCAAACATGCTCTGGCGTGGGGCGTAACAGGGGCAGGACTAAGGGCGACGGGCATTGAGTTTGATTTGCGTAAAGCGAGACCGTATTTGGGTTATGAGAATTTTGACTTTGAAATTCCTGTGTTTTATAACGGTGATGCCTATGACCGCTGTTTGGTTAAAATTGAAGAGATTCGCCAAAGTTTACGCATCATTGAACAATGCCTAAATAACATGCCATCTGGGGCATATAAGGCTGACCATCCACTGGCTGTGCCACCGCCAAAAGATAAAACTCTAAAAGATATTGAAACGCTGATTAACCATTTTGTATCAGTATCATGGGGGCCTGTCATGCCAGCAGGGGAGTCAGCGTGTATGGTAGAAGGCGTTAAGGGGCTTAACAGCTATTATGTCATATCCGATAAATCCACCATGAGCTATCGCACACGCATTCGCACGCCAACCTTTGCCCATTTGCAGCAGATGCCCAGCGTGATTAACGGCTCTTTGGTGTCTGATGCGATTATTTATTTGGCAAGCATTGATATTGTGATGGCAGATTGTGATAGGTAACTGCCTTTTCGCCAAAGATTGATGGCGATTTAAAAATTGCTCTAAGAGTTATCAAAATAGGCATTTATAAAGGACGGTCATGCAAGAAATAATACAATCTATTGTTTTTATTGCTGCCGCCATACTGCACGGAATTACAGGCATGGGGTTTCCGATGCTCGGTACAACCGCATTGGCTTTTATCATGCCATTGTCTAAGGTTGTTGCCTTGGTGGCATTACCAAGCCTGTTAATGAGCTTGTTGGTTCTATGTAGCAATAACAAAAAGGGTTTTTACCAAGAGATTGTTTATTATTTAAAAACCTATAAATTGCTTGCTATTGGTAGCGTCGTTGGCAGCATTTGGGGGTAAAGCTGCTTTTGATACTTCCAGTGTCTTGGCTGTTTTTACTGATGGCAATCATTACATTGTATTATTCTGTCAATGGCATTTTAAATGTATGTGCAAAAGCAAAAAATATTCAAGTGGTTGCCAATAATAAAAATATGGTTCTGTTTGGGTTTTTGGCAGGCGTTATTGGCGGTTCAACCAATACCATGTCCCCCATATTGTTAATATTTTTGCTGAGTGAAACAGAGGATAAAAACCGCATCGCAAAAGCAAGCAACCTGTGCTATCTTTTGGCGAAAATTGTTCAAATATATATGCTAAAAGACCAGTATTGGTTATTAAATAAGAGTGAATACGGTTTAATATTTTTACTGTCCGTATTGTCTATTATTGGATTGTATGCTGGCATTTGGTTAAGAGCTAAGATTAGCCCAAATTTTTTTAAAATGTTAATTTTTATTGTTTTATTGGTATTGGCTCTAAAAATTGGGCATTCAGGTTTAATTAAACTTTAAGTCATTATTAAATGCCTTAACTTATTATTAAATATTGTTATTAAATCATTGACACAATGTTTTAGAATTTTAAATACAAAAGGTTACCATGAAAATTGTTACCGACAAAACCCCCAAAGTGGACATTCACGCCATTTTAATGCCCCAAGAAATTGACGGCATTCATCATCACATTCATCACTACCCACAGCCCCGTGCGGCGGTGCTTGATGCTTTGAAACTTGTGCAAAAGCGTAACGGCTGGGTCAATGATGCCCAAGTGGCTGCCATTGCCAACATGCTTGGCATCAGTGTGGCAGATGTTGAGGGGGTGGCGACATTTTTTAATCGCATTTATCGCTTGCCTGTTGGGCGACATGTGATTTTGGTTTGTGATAGCATTGCTTGCTATTTGACAGGCTATGAACCGCTTTTGGCTGAGTTTAAGGCACAGCTGGGCATTGAGTTTGGGCAAACCACAGCTGATGGCAGGTTTACCCTGTTGCCAATTTGTTGTTTGGGAAATTGTGATAAAGGGGCAAGTGTGCTGATAGATGAAGACACTTATGGCCCTGTGCTGCCGTCCGAGGTCGGTCTATTATTGGAGCAATATGTATGAATAAGCCAAATGTCAGCGAACAGATTGACGCTCGTAAAAACGGACTTGCCCCAAGCCAGCTTAACCGCCAAAAAACCCCAATCTGGGGCGTGGGACTGGCGGACGGTCAAGCACCAACATCACAAACGCACCCTTTGACATGGCGACTGTATCATCATGATGCACTGCTGACACTGGCAGATTATGAAAAGCTGGACGGTTTTGTTGGCTTAAAAAACGCCCTATCCAAATCGCCCAAAGAAGTCGGCGAGATGATAAAAACCGCCAATGTGCGTGGGCGTGGTGGGGCAGGGTTTAACGCAGGGCTAAAATGGACATTCATGACCCCGCCTGATGGGGGCGTGCGTTATTTGATTTGTAATGCCGATGAGATGGAACCTGGCACATTCAAAGACCGCCTATTGATGGAGCGTCTGCCTTTTCAGCTCATTGAGGGCATGCTCATCAGTGCCTATGCCATTGGGGCGAGCGTGGGCTATGTCTTTATCCGTGGCGAGTATGTCCTAGCTGCCAAGCGCTTACAAAACGCCATTAACGAGTGTGTCGCCAATCGCTTGCTGGGTGATGGGATTTTGGGGACGGAGTTTAACTTTACTTTGCATGTTCATACAGGGGCGGGGCGGTATATTTGTGGTGAAGAGACGGCACTCATTAATTGCTTGGAGGGCAGGCGTGCCAACCCACGCACCAAACCGCCATTTCCCCAAGTTTCAGGGGCGTGGGGTCGCCCAACGGTGGTGAATAATGTTGAGACATTAAACAACATGCCTGCCATTTTGCTAAATGGGGTGGATTGGTATTTGAATTTGCCAAAAGCCAAGGGCAAATCCACCACCCCTGGCACCAAAATCATGGGCGTGTCAGGGCGTGTCAAAGATGCAGGGCTTTGGGAGTTGCCTTTTGGTCATACCGCAAGGGAGTTAATAGAGCTGGCAGGTGGCATGCAAGAGGGGCTTAGCTTAAAGGCATGGCTACCGGGGGGAGCGAGTACCGACTTTTTGACCGCAAGTGATGAGCATTTGGATTTGGTGATGGACTTTGACCCCATCATGAAAGCGGGCAGTCGTTTGGGTACTTGCTTGATGATGGTGGTGGACGAAAGCCAAGACATGGTGAGTTTGTCAAAAAATCTACAACAGTTTTTTCAGCGTGAAAGTTGTGGCTGGTGTACCCCTTGCCGTGATGGCTTACCGTGGGGCGTTAAAATCCTTGATGCCATGGATAACGGACAGGCCCAAGCGGACGACATTGACAAACTATCCGAGCTGACACGAGATTTGTGGATTGGCAAAACCTTTTGCGCTCATGCCCCAGGGGCGATGGAGCCACTCATGAGTGCGTTAAAATATTTCCGTCATGAATTTGAGCAAAAAGTAAACAACCAATCAAAACCACAACAAAATAAGGTGGGGGTGTAACATGGCAGTCATTCATATAGATGGTAAAACTTATGATGTGGACGGCTCGGATAACCTGCTCTCAGCCTGCCTGTCGCTTGGCATTGATGTGCCGTATTTTTGTTATCACCCAGCCCTAGGTTCGGTCGGTTCTTGTCGTCAGTGTGCCGTCAAACAGTATAATAACGCCGAGGATTATCAAGCAGGCAAAGGGCGGTTGGTGATGAGCTGTATGGTTGCCCCCAGTGATGACATGTATATCTCTGTTGATGATGATGAAGCCAAGGCATTTCGCAAAAGCATTGTGGAATATTTGATGACCAATCACCCCCATGACTGCCCCACTTGTGAAGAGGGTGGTCATTGTCATTTGCAAGACATGACTTATATGTCAGGTCATCATCGTCGCCGTTACCGCTTTACCAAACGCACTCACCACAATCAAGAGCTTGGGCCTTTTATCGCTCATGAAATGAACCGCTGTATCGCCTGCTATCGCTGTGTGCGATTTTATCAAGATTATGCAGGTGGTGATGATTTGGGCGTGTATGCGTCTAATAACCGTGTTTATTTTGGTCGCCCAGAAGATGGGCAGTTTGACAGTGAGTTTAGTGGTAATTTAACCGAAGTTTGCCCCACAGGGGTGTTTACGGATAAAACCCATTCTGAGCGTTACAATCGTAAATGGGACATGCAATATGCCCCAAGCATTTGCCATGGCTGTTCGGCAGGCTGTAACATTTCAGCAGGCGAGCGTTATGGCGAGCTTCGGCGTATTGAGAACCGCTATAATCACGATGTCAATGGCTACTTTTTATGCGACCGTGGGCGTTTTGGTTATGGTTATGTCAATCGTGCTGACCGCCCAACCCATCCTCTTAAAAATGTGAATGGACAATTTGTCAAGACCAGTGCAGAGCTTGCTGTGGATGGCGTGGCGGACTTGCTAAAAGGTAAAAATGTGATTGGCATTGGGTCAGCCAGAGCCAGTTTGGAGAGTAATTTTGCCCTAAAAAGACTGGTTGGAGCAAACAATTTTAGCACAGGCGAGCGAGCGGCCGTTAAAGATGTGGTGGAATTGGGTGTGGCATTATTACGCCATGAAGCGGTGCATCAGGCATCATTGGCACAGATTGAGACGGCAGATGGCGTGTTTATTTTGGGGGAGGACATTACCCAAACGGCAAGCCGTGTTGCCTTGTCAGTACGCCAAGCGGCTAAGAATAAATCCCGCCAAATGGCAAGTGCCCTAAAAACCGAGCATTGGCTTGCTGAACCTGTTAAGCGTATCGGACAAAGTGCGTACAGTCCGATTTATGTGGCGTGTGTGGCAGATACTAAGCTATCCGACATTGCCAAAGTGTCTGCTGTTGCCACACCAGATGACATTGCCAAATTGGGCTTTATGGTGGGCGATGTCATCAAGGCATATGCTGATACGCTAGATGAGATTGGCAAAAGTGAGAACGCCATTTTTGCCAAAGAAAAACAGACGGATTTGGTGATTGATGATGACATGGCAATGCAATTTTTGGCGCATCATATCGCTTATGATTTGATTATGGCAAATCGTCCGCTTGTTGTTACAGGCACAAGTTTGACATCAAAAGCAATCGTTCAGGCCGCAGGCTACATTGCCCAAACCTTGACCGCCAAGCGTGCCAAAATCGCCCATGTGGAGCGTGAATTTGTAGAAGTGCAAAACGCCAAAATCCGTGATGAGGTCGCTCGTCAGTTCATTGACCCTGATAAAGATGCCAAAACGGACGGTACGCACACCACAGAGCGAGACCCCAATGACTTTGAAAAAGAGCTGTCATCTCGCCTATTAAAGACAAATACTCTGTATGCTGATAAAACAGGCGTGTATGTTGCCATGCCAGAGTCCAATAGCGTGGGTGTGAATTTGTTGGGTGGGCAGGCGATGGAGGAGGTTTTGGCACAAGCGTTTGAGGCGGTGGTCGTGTTAGAACATGATTTGTCAAATCTGACCCCAAACCAATTTGACAAATTAACACAAAAAACACTCATCGTACTAGACCATCAGTCTTATGAATGGCATGATAAAGCTGATTTTGTGTTATCAAGTGCATCATTTGCTGAAAGTGATGGCACGCTTGTCTCTGCTGAGGGGCGAGCAGGGCGGTTTTTTGCAAGCTATGATAAAAAATATTATGAACCAACCAGCGAGCTAAAAGACAGTTGGCGTTGGCTACATGCACTTGACAATGCCATGACAAACAAGATGGGTGAACCCATCTGGCACCATCTTGATGATGTCATTGATGAGCTGATTGTAGAGTATCCATACCTTGCTCAAATCAAAGATGCTGCCCCAGAGTCAGATTATCGCATTACAGGGCTAAAAGTTGCCCGTGAACCACGCCGTTATTCGGGGCGGACGGTGTTACGCTCGCCCATTTCTATCCACGAACCCATGCAACCTAAGGACTTAGACAGTGGTTTGACCTTTTCAATGGAGGGTTATGTGGGCGATAAGACCAATCCAAGCCTCATCCCTTTTGCGTGGTCAGCAGGCTGGAACTCCCCACAAGCATGGAATAAATACCAAAATAAAGTTGGTGGGCGATTAAAAGGTGGCGATGTGGGCATTCGTCTGTTTGAGACACTGCCAAAGACGCAAATGGTGTTTGGGCGTGTTGATATTGATAATGTGAATGTTGCTACAAGCATTTTTGATGGTCGTGCGGTCGTTGTGCCTGTGCATAATCTATTTGCAAGCTCACGCATGATAAGCCGTAGCCCTGTGGTAGCAAGCCAAATCAAGCCCGCCATGTGGATGATAAACCATGATGATGCAGAGCGTTGGATGGTTAAGGCGGGCGATAAATTAACTCTTGCCCAGCATGGGGCAGAGATTACCTTGCCTGTGGAGGTGGTGGATTATTTGGCAGATGGCTGTATTGGTTATCCTGATGGCGTTGTACCGCTTATGCTCGGTATACCAACGACTGTCAAAAAGGCGGAAGCTGATACGCCTGTCTATGTGCCTGAACATCAAAGGAGCATGCAGAGATTGGCAAGTATCAAGCGTGAGAATATCTTTACACCAAAGGCAGGGTTTAATAACACACCGTTTGCGATGAATGAAGTGGGGGCATAAATGAGTATTCGTGTGATTCCTGATGTGCCGTCATGGCTTGGCACTTGGTCGTTTGAGTGGTGGTCGTTTGTTTTTATGACCGCCCAAACGCTGATTATTTTTTTGGGGCTTGTTGTGACAGCGGCCTTGATGATTGTGTATGAACGGCGTATGTTGGCGTTGTGGCAAGACCGTTATGGCCCAAATCGTGTTGGCTGGCAAGGCTCGCTACAACTGGTGGCGGACATGCTCAAAATCTTTTTTAAAGAAGACTGGACACCCAACTTTGCCGACAAACGCCTATTTACCCTAGCCCCTGCCATTGCCATGTTTAGTGCTTTGGCGTCTTTTGCCATCATTCCCTTATCACCCACATTGGGGGCAGCAGATTGGAACATTGGCATTTTATTTTTCTTTGCCATGGCAGGTTTGGCGGTGTATGCGGTGATGTTTGGCGGCTGGGCTTCTGCCAATAAATTTGCTTTGCTTGGCGGTCTGCGTTCAGCGGCTCAGACGATAAGCTATGAGGTCTTTTTGGGCTTATCGCTCATGGGCGTGGTGGCGATGACAGGGTCATTTAACTTGCGTGAGATTGTCTTGGCTCAGGCAGATGTTTGGCATGTCATTCCACAATTTTTGGGGTTTTTGACCTTTTGTGTGGCAGGCGTGGCAGTTACCCACCGCCACCCTTTTGACCAACCAGAGGCGGAACAAGAACTGGCAGAGGGTTATCATGTGGAATACTCTGGCATGAAATTTGGCATGTTTTTTATCGGTGAATATGTCAATGTGGTTGTCATCTCAGCACTCATGACCTGTTTGTTTTTTGGGGGTTGGCTTGCCCCATTTAATCTGGATTTGCCCTTTGTGCCACCTGTGTTTTGGTTTTTGATTAAGACCTTGTTTTTTATGACTTTGTTTGTGCTAATTCGTGGTTCACTCATGCGTCCCAGATACGATCAGGTGATGAATTTTGGCTGGAAAGTGTGCTTACCCATAACGCTGCTAAACCTTTTGGCGACTGCTTTTGTGATTTTGATGGTGAATTAAATGTTTGCAACTTTAAAAAATACGGCAGTGGGCATGTTTACCATTGTGCGTTCAATGTGGATGGTCAATAGCCACGCCCTAAGACCCAGAGACACGATTTTATACCCTGAACAGCCTGTGCCTGTACCACCCCGTTTTCGTGGTCGCATTGTGCTGACCCGAGACCCTGATGGCGATGAACGCTGTGTGGCGTGTAACTTGTGTGCGGTGGCTTGCCCTGTGGGTTGTATTAGCCTACAAAAGGCAGAGCGAGAAGATGGGCGTTGGTATCCTGAGTTTTTTCGCATCAATTTTAGTCGCTGTGTGTTTTGTGGCATGTGTGAAGAGGCGTGCCCAACCACCGCCATTCAGCTCACCCCTGATTTTGAGCTTGGTGAATATGACCGCCAAAATCTGGTGTATGAAAAAGAACATTTACTCATCAGTGGTGTGGGTAAATACCCAGAATACAACTATTATAGAGTAACAGGCATGGCAACGGACGATAAACCCAAAGGGTCGCACGAGCGTGAAGCAGAGCCTGTTAATGTGCGGAGTTTGTTGCCATGATTGATGTGTTAAAGGCGTTTTTGGCAAATGGCAGTGTGGTGGGTTTTTATGTCTTATCGCTGGTGGCAATTTGGGCAAGCCTAAGGGTGGTAACGCACGCCAATGCTGTGCATGCCATTTTATCCATGATTGTATCATTATTGGCCGTGGCGGGTATTTTCTTTATCTTAGGTGCTCCATTTGCAGGCATTCTTGAAATCATTGTCTATGCTGGGGCGATTTTGGTGTTATTTGTGTTTGTCATCATGATGCTAAATCTAGGCACAGATACCACAGAAGAAAAAACATGGCTTACCGCCAATGCGTGGGCGATGCCTGTGTGTCTGATGATGATTGTTGGGGCGGTGCTGATTGGTTTTATTGGCTATGGTACAGACCAATCCATACAGCTACAAAGCGATACCATCTCTGCCAAAGATGTGGGTATACGCTTATTTACAGGGTATGTGTTGCTTGTGGAGGTGGCGGCATTTTTGCTTTTGGGGGCATTGGTTGCGGCATATCATTTGGGTAAAAAAGCACTTGATGATGAAAACATCAGCCACAGCCAAACATGCCCTGACATCGTCTCTAATACATGGGCGAATCAAGACAAAGAGCAACAGGAGAGAGCCAATGCAAAATTATAATGTGGATACACTAAATGTCCCCTTTGCCCATGAAGTCGCCAAATTGGCATCTGATATGGGCGTGCCTGCTCATCATGGGCTGATTTTGGCTGCCATTTTGTTTGTTATTGGGCTGGCTGGCGTCATGGCAAGACGCAATGTGTTGTTCATGCTCATGAGTTTGGAGATTATGATGAACTCAGCTGCTCTTGCCTTTGTGGTGGGGGGTAACATGTGGGGCAAGGCAGATGGGCAGGTTATGTTTGTGTTTATTTTGACGCTGGCAGCGGCAGAGGCGGCGATTGGGCTTGCCATGCTTTTGCAATTTTATCATCGTTTTAGAAGTCTTGATGTCAATCACGCCAGTGAATTAAAGGGGTAGGGTGGTATGAATTTGTTAGCATTGACCTTTATTTTCCCTTTAATTGGATTTTTGATATTGACCATGGGGCAAGGCAGAATTGGCGAAAAACCTGCTACCATCATTGGGGTGGGGGCGATGGGGCTGTCGGCTGTGTGTGCCTTTGTCAGTATTTTTGGGTTTTTGACAAAAGGGCAACAGGCGATGTCTGTGCCACTTTGGACATGGCTGTCGGTGGGCGATTTTGCTCCCAAATTTGGGCTGTATCTTGATGGATTGTCTGTTACCATGATGGGCGTGATTACAGGCGTGGGCTTTTTGATTCATCTGTTTGCCAGTTGGTATATGAAAGATGAAGCAGGATTTGCCCGTTTTTTTAGTTATCTGAATTTATTTGTGGCAAGCATGCTCATGCTTGTGCTTGCTGATAACCTTTTGCTCATGTATTTGGGCTGGGAGGGTGTGGGCATTTGCTCATATTTGTTAATTGGCTTTTATTATCAAAACCGAGCCAACGGGCGGGCGGCGATAAAGGCATTTACTGTAACCCGTGTGGGCGATGTGTTTTTGGCGATTGGGCTGTTTTTACTGTTTGTTGTATTTGGTACGCTTGATATGACCGCCATCAATGCCAAAGCAGATGCCATGTTTGCTGTTAATGACCCCATGCTACTACTCATCGTGGCAATGCTTATCGGCGGCGCGTTTGGTAAGTCAGCTCAAATTCCACTGCATACCTGGCTTGCAGATGCGATGGCAGGCCCTACGCCTGTTTCCGCTCTTATCCATGCAGCCACCATGGTAACCGCAGGGGTATATTTGATTGCCCGCATGCACCCTTTATTTGTGCTGACCCCCCAGATGCTCCTGTATTGGGTGGGCGGTGTTGGTGCATTATCCATGCTGGTGGCAAGTTTTTGTGCGTTGGCACAAACCGATATTAAGCGTATTTTGGCGTATTCAACCATGAGTCAATTAGGGTATATGTTCATTGCCTTAGGGGTTGGAGCGTGGCAGGTGGCGATTTTTCACTTGATGACGCACGCATTTTTTAAAGCCTTGCTATTCCTAGCCAGTGGGGCGGTGATTATCTCAACACACCACGAGCAAAACATTTTTAAGATGGGTGGTCTGCGTCATAAAATTCCCCTTGTGTTTTGGTCATTTGTGGCAGGTGGTGGGGCGTTGGTTGCCTTGCCTTTTGTAACGGTTGGCTTTTATTCCAAAGAAGCGATTTTGTGGGAGACTTATGCCACAGGACACATGGGTCTGTTTTGGGCGGGCGTGTTTGGGGCATTTTTAACGGCTGTTTATACTTTTCGTTTGATTTATCTTGTGTTCTTTGGAGAGCAAAAAACGCATGGCGAGCCTTTAAAGGGTATAAGTTACGCTTTGCCTTTGGTGGTGCTACTGGTGCTATCGACAGGGATTGGGGCGTGGATTCATCCACCTTTGGCAAATGTCTTGCCAGTGAGCGTGGGTAGTACCCTTACAGACGGCAAGCACACCGCCGAGATTATCGCTGTTGGCTTTACTGTCTGTGGCTTGGTATTTGCCTACTTTTTATATGTCATAAACAAAGGCAAAATTTTGACAAAATGGACAAATTCTACCTTTGGCACAGCATGTGTCTATTGGTGTTATCATGGATTGGGCTTTGATGCGTTGTATGACATTGTTTTTGTTAAACCATTTTTGGGCATCGCAAAGGTATTAAAATCCGACCCGGTGGACAAATTATGGTATGTTCTGCCCTTTGGGGTCAAACTTAGCAATAAATTGCTGTTAAAAACCCAAACAGGGCGACTTGGCACGCATGTTGTGAGTTTTGGTGTGGGGCTTGCTGTGGTGTTAGTCCTAGCAATGATGATGGTGGTATAAGATGATAGAGCAAACATGGCTTTTGCCAGGTCTGATTGCAATCCCGTTGATTGCAGGATTTTTGTGTTGGTTGGTTGAAAAAAAGAACGCACGGCTGTCCAGATGGGTAGCACTCTTTGGCATGACATTGACCTTTGTGCTGTCTTTGATGTTGTATGCCAAAGGCGACTTTGGGGTGTTAAATGCTGGCAATGCTGATAACCTGCCTTGGGCGGCAACCTTTAAATTGCCTTGGATGCCTGTTTTTGGCATTAAATTTTCCTTGGCGATGGACGGCTTGTCTTTGCTCATGATTATTTTGACGGCATTTTTGGGCATCATGGCGGTGGGTTGTTCGTGGGGTGAGATTAAGCACCGTGTGGGATTTTTTCATCTTAATCTGCTGTGGTCCTTAGGTGGTGTCATTGGTGTCTTTTTGGCCATTGATTTGTTTTTGTTTTTCTTTTTTTGGGAGATGATGCTACTGCCCATCTACTTTTTGATTGCCCTTTGGGGGCATGATGTGCGTGATACTAATGGCAATGTCCTAAAACCAAAATCCACGGCTGCCACAAAGTTTTTTATTTACACCCAAGCATCTGGGCTTATTATGTTCATTGGCATAAGCATGCTTGTGCTTGTCAGTTTTGCCCAAACAGGCATGTTAAGTTTTGATTATCATGACCTCTTAGGGGTCAGTCTTGGTGATTGGGAATATGCCATCATGCTTTGCTTTTTTATTGGTTTTGCAGTTAAGCTTCCAATATTTCCCTTGCATGGCTGGTTGCCTGATGCCCACGCCCAAGCACCAACGGCAGGTTCGGTAGATTTGGCGGGAATTTTGATTAAGACGGCGGCATTTGGCTTGTTGCGTTTTGTCATTCCATTATTTCCAAATGCCTCGGCACAATTTGCACCAGTGGCGATAACTTTGGGCATGATTGGTGTATTTTATGGGGCGTTTTTGGCATTTGCCCAAACCGATATCAAGCGACTGCTCGCTTATACCAGTGTGTCGCATATGGGTTTTGTCGTGCTTGCCATTTATGCTGGCACACTTGTATCGTTGCAAGGTTTGATGGTGCAAATGCTTGCTCACGGTTTATCAAGTGCAGCACTGTTTATTATGGCAGGTCAAATTTATGAGCGTTTGCACACTCGTGATATGACGGTCATGGGTGGTATGTGGGGACAGTTTCGCCGCCTTGCTCCATTTATGATGTTCTTTTGTGCGGCATTGTTGGGCATACCTGGTACGGGTAACTTTATCGGCGAGATTTTGATTTTGATGGGGTCATTTCAGGCATATCCCATCATCAGTGTGCTACTGACGGTAAGTTTTGTGTGGGCAGGGCTGTATGCACTGATTTTGATTCATAAGGCATTGTTTGGCGACAACACCACGCCCCATTTGCACGCCTTATATAAGGCAAAAGACGATACCGCCAAGCCTTTGCGTGATTTGGGCAGGCGAGAGCTGTCTTTGCTTGGTGTGCTTGTGGTAGGGCTTATTTGGCTTGGGCTATATCCACAGCCTGTTCTGGACAAATCTAAGCAAGCAATGCACCATATCAGCACCAAAATGCCCAACAGATACTCAGATGTGGATGGTGCCATTGCAAAACTCAAAGGCAATCAAAAACCCATCTTGCCAGACATTATGCCAGAGGTTATTAATATCAAACAGGGGGCTAACGAATGAACCTGTCTATTAAGTTTTCATCTTTGCTTCCCTTATTACCTGCCATGATATTAGCCATGGCGGTGCTTTTGGTCATGCTTGCCATCGCCATCAAACGCTTACATGGTCTGATTGTTGGCTTAGCCGCTCTTGGGTTAAATGGGGCTTTGCTGGTGTTGCTGTTACAGTTTTTTGGTGTATTGCCTGCTTATGTCAATGGTGGCAATGTCATGGGACTGTTTTTGGTGGATGGTTTTGCTTTGTTTAATAGCCTTATCATCATCGTTTCGGCTTTGGCGTGTGTTACGTTATCGTATCGCTATTTTCAAAGTTTTAATAACAACAAAGAAGAGCTGTACTTGCTACTTTTAATCAGCACGCTTGGGGCGGTTTTGATGACCTCATCTCATCACCTTGCCTCCTTTTTTGTCTCATTAGAGCTTTTGTCTGTACCCATGTATGGCATGCTAAGTTTTGCTTATCTAAAACAAAAATCCTTAGAATCGGGGCTAAAATACCTGATTTTATCGGCCACTGCTTCGGCGACTTTACTCATGGGTATGGCACTGATTTTTGCAGCAACAGGTGAGCTTGGCTTTACCCATCTTGGAGAGGCTTTGATGGCAGGTTTTGGGATACTGCCTTTGTTTGTGGTTGGGGCGGTCATGATGGTGGCAGCGGTTGCTTTTAAGTTATCGCTTGCACCATTTCATGCGTGGGCAGGCGATGTGTATCAAGGTTCTCCTGCCCCTGTTACGGCATTTTTGGCAAGCGTGGGCAAGGTGGCGGTGGTTGCCCTTACCGTGCGTTTTTTGCTGACAAGTGCAACTCCTGCCATATCAGCTATTGATGCGATATTGGTTGCCATTGTTGGGGTGTCTATCATGGCAGGGAACTTGCTTGCTCTGACTCAAACCAACCTAAAACGCCTGCTTGCGTTCTCATCTGTGGCACATATGGGTTATGTGCTGATTCCTCTCATCGCCACAGGGGCAACGGCAGATGCTGACAGTGTAATCAGTATGTATATGCTTATCTATGCCTTATCCTCTGTTGGGGCATTTGGGGTGATTGTGCTGATGACAGGAGCGTACGGTGAAACCGACCGCAATAGAGCAACCCAAGAGATAGAAGATGAAGCGGACAGCATGGCGGTTTATCAAGGGTTGTTTTGGCGAAGACCTGTGCTGACAGCGGTTTTGACGGTGATGATTCTGTCCATGGCAGGCATGCCACTTACCGCAGGATTTATCACCAAAATGCAGGTGCTGTTCGCTGCCATTCAAGGTGGGCGATTTGGACTTGCCTTTATGGTGGTTTTGGGCAGTGCCATCGGACTTTATTATTATCTAAAAGTGCTGCTTATCATGTTCAAACGCCCAATGACCATCGTGCCTTTTGATGTACCCAATGATTGGCGTGTTAAGGCAGGGGGGCTTGTACTGATTCTTATCACGGCATTTATTTTTGTGATGGGAATTTTGCCAAACACGCTCTTTAAAATGGCAAGTTTGGCAATTTTGGGGTAAATAAAAACAAGCACTTAGTTGGGTGCTTGTTTTTTTGCGCCTATCAAGACCATTTCAAAAACATCACAAAACCCATTTCAAGTGTCAAGTGCGTAACACGCATCATAAAAGAGTTTGACTTAAAATAGGTGTTTACAGTTTATGATAATTTTGGGATTTATTATTATAAATGCTGATTTTGGAGTTGATGACAGACTTTAAGGTTAAGATTAATAAAAGTTTCCCAGTCTATTTTATCTTTAAAATGAATGCGATAATAATTCTCCACTTGACAAATCAGGGGTCTATCATCATAAATTTGACATAGATTGGTGTCGGTATCCAAAAACCTACAAATGCCATCGCCCCTATCCAAATAAGCGGTTACATCGCTTAAATGGACATGGCGACAGCATAGACCGCAAGCGGTGCAGGGAAATGGTGTGTGAGTCAAGCAATCTCACCTTGATAATCATTGTCAATGATGTTTTTAACTTGAAAGATATTGCTTTCGGCATCGCCCAAAACATTGCCTTCTTTGTCCAAAATGGCAATATCCAGCATGGCTTTGATAAGTTGCATGATTTTGACATTTTTCATGACGCATAGCTTACTGTACTCGTTGTATTGACTGTAATCAACCCCTTGTTTGGCGATGACTTGCTCTAAGTCGTTTAGGGTTTTTTGGGCTTCTGTACGCACTTGATGAAATAAATCTTTCAGTTGTATTGCAAGTTTTGTAATGCCATCTATTGCTGTGATGGTGTTGTCAACATCTGCTTCAAATGCTTTTGCTTGGGCAATATTAGATTTGGCATCATCTAAGTTTTTACTTGCCTTGGCTCCCATATACCAACCAGCAATCAGCATGGCAGGACCTGCCGCCACTGCTCCTAGTACCATTGTGCCACCAGCAATACCATAACCGCCAGCTGCCAATGGGCCGCCTCCAAGCCATGCTAGCGTGGCATTGGTGGCCGCTGCCCCACTGAGTGTACTGATGGCTGTGCCTGTGCTGGCAGCTCCAAGTGCCATTACGCCATTATAAGCCCCAAATGCTGCCAAAGCCCCACTGGTTGCACCGCCACCCACACCAAGACCTGAGCTTGCGATGAACGAGACTTCTTGTCGTAGCATTCTAAAATCTGCTACATCAAATTCGGTCAATGATAGATTTCCCAAATTGCCATCATGTTCAAAATCGACATTTTTAATTTGACCAAATACTTCCAAGAACTTTTTGACCGACATATTTAATATAGTAACTTTGGCGGTGCCAAGTAGTTCAAGTGATGCTTGAGAATGTTTTTTGGCTTGTTCAAGATTAAACTCGGACTGCTCAACGTTGGCTTTGGCAAGCTCATTTAACTCTTTGGCTTCGTTGTTGTCCATGATGCCTTTTGCACCTTTGGCAACACCTGTAACGGCAGCCGCTACTGCAAGACCGCCTAAAACAATTGGGATTGGCATGATATTTCTCCGTTTGTGAAGGTTGAGGATTAAATGATTAAGGGTTCATCAGATAACATAATGTCATCTAATTCTTGTAAATTTTTAATGGGTAAATCTTTGCCCAAAAATTTAGCAAATTCATTGATGTTTTGACAAAACTCATCAGCGGTCAAGTCGTCATTAAAAGTAGCAAACAGTTTTTTGGTTTGATGGTCAAGCTCAATGCTTTTTTGTTCAAAAATGTCTTGAATAACGATGCGGTATTGTTCCGCCAAAATTTTGGCACTATTGCACTGCATTTCAATCAATATTCGCCGTTCACGAGCAATGTTTTTGTCTTTTAAAACATCAAAAAAACTTTGATAAAAAGTATTGGTTAGGGCATAACCAACCATACCACCAATCAGTCCACCAAGCACAGGAACGGGAATGGCAATTTGTCCTATGGTAGCAAATACCGATGATGATAACATTCCTGTAACACTGATACCCATCTCTTGCATGAGTGTGCTTTCATCAATTTCGCCTTTGGCATAGCTGGCAACAGATTTGCTTGTAGCAAGACAAGCGGACACTATCATGGCAGGTAGGGCGGTTTTTGAAAGATTTCGGACGACTTCGTTTGCAGATTGTGCCATATAACTTTTGATGGCTGTGCCAGTAAAGGCGGTACCATAACCCACCCCTGCCGATTTTAGGGTATCCATACCTGTGTCTACGACAGCTTCACTTAGTTCTTTATTGCTGCTTTTATAAGCGATGATGTTGGTAACAAGTGAAATACTGCCACCAATTACAGCACCAAATTTTGCTCCTTGTATCCCTGCTTGATGACTGACCCTACTAATATCCTTAACGGTCTCCCACTCTGGATTTAGACGATAAGCGATGGCTTCTTCGGTGGTCATGCCAGAGTCACTGATTTTGCTTTCTAATTTTTCAAAATTCTTGGCTTGTTGTTTTAAGCCCTCTGCTTTGGTCAATTCGCCTTGTTGTCTAGTTCTTTCGGATTGTTGTTTTAAGCTTTTGGCCTGCTCACGACAGTATGCTTTGGCTTCTTCGACTTGCTCACTTGGCATTTCTAGTCTATCCACCTCCAAATAGCGAGACAAATCATTTTTATCACCACTATTGCGTTTGGCGATTTTGTTGAGTAAATTCTTATAATTACTCACAAACTTCATCTGTGAGGTGGAGATTTCTTGCCTTTCTAGCAACTCAACAATATCTACTACATTGTGGTTTTTACCATAACTGGCAATGTCCTCACTGCGTGAAAATCGACTGTTGTTGCCACTCATAATCGCTTGGGCATTTTTTTTACTAACACTAGCAATCTCTGCTGAAAACCCTGCTTGTTGTTTTAGGTTTTGTTCATAATAATTGGGGTTTAGTTTTCCTTGTGCGACCTTTCGTAAACTTCTGTCAAAAATTTGCCCAGTCTCATAATCTACCCCACGAAGTCCCTTTAAAAACTCAGCACCTGCCAAGCCATAACGAGACACTGTTTCGGATAATGCCCCTGCGATAGCGGTATCAGTTAGGTTGTTACGGTTTTGTGGGTATGATGTGGTATTTGGGTTCATGAATATTTCCTGTTAGTGTTTGTGAGTATTTTACCCCCCCCCTTAATTTGCAAGGGTTATTTTACTTTTTTTTTAAATTCCTTTAAAATAATGCCAACTTCAAAACCCAGTCAAATTCCATGTCCGACCAACACGCCACACCCATTACCGTACTTTCCAAGACCGTCTGGTCACCCACGCTGTTTAGCTTTACCACAACACGCCCAGATGGATTTCGTTTTGATGCAGGGCAATTTGCCCGTTTGGGCATCAATCCCAGCGAGCTTGCCAATGCCAAAAACGCCCCCAATGAGCGGATTTTTCGTGCTTATTCGGTAGCGTCAAGCCCTTATGATGAAGAGTTGGAATTTTTCTCGGTGGTCGTGCCTGACGGGGCGTTTACCAGTCAATTACAGCATTTGACGGTAGGCGATACGCTCTATCTTAACCCCGAGCCGTTTGGTTTTTTGACCCTTGCTCGCTACCAAGAACCTGCCCCAAAGGATTTGTGGCTACTGGCAACAGGCACGGGACTTGCTCCATTTTTATCCATGCTTGGCGATTTGACCACTTGGCAAAATTACAGCGACATCGTACTGGTGTACAGTGCCAGAACGCAAGCAGAACTTGCCTATCTTGATAAAATTCATGAATTAAATCAACAGTTTAGCGAACTGACCGACAACCCAGCTAAACTCCATTTTGTGCCGATTATCACTCGTGAAAAAGTGGAAAACTGCCTAAATGCTCGCATTCCTGCTTTGATAGACAGTGGCGAACTTGAAAACTTTGTCGGTTTAAACTTAAATCCTGCCACTTCTCATGTCATGCTCTGTGGCAATCCGCAGATGGTGGACGACACCAAAGAAAGTTTAAAAAACAAAGGTTTGGCGATGAACCGTAGGGGTGTGGGTAATATTGCAGTGGAGAATTATTGGTAGGCAATAAAAAACAGGGCGGTAGTATCTGCCCTGTTTTTTATTTAGTGTACTAAAACCATCAATCCTTCCATGCTGTTCTGTCTGCTTCGGTTTTAAGCTTAGGAAACAGGTCGGGGTCAAAGCTGATGTCTTTTAGGTCAACACCTGACTTGATTTGACGTTCATAGTCTTTTAGGACACGCAGTGCCACGGGCGATAGCCATACAATGGCGATAAGGTTAATAACTGCCATGATGCCCATCGTCAAGTCAGCAAAGTTCCAAACCGTTTTTAGGTCGGCAACAGACCCCACAAAGACCATGACAAGCAGGGCGATGCGTAGCCCCATCATGGCAGGCTTGGCGTTTTTTTGACCAGATAAAAACTCAATGTTGCTCTCGCCATAGCTATAATTGGCGATGATGGTGGTGAACGAAAAAAAGAAAATCGCCACCGCCACAAATACCACGCCAAATTGCCCCACATATTGCGACAGAGCAAGCTGGGTAAGTTGAATGCCCGTCTGCTCAGAGTTTGGGTCAACCACACCAGATAAGATGATGATGGAGGCGGTAGCGGTACAGATGACGATGGTATCCATAAACACCCCAAGCATTTGCATGAAACCTTGTACGGCAGGGTGATTGGGATAAGTCTGAGCGGTTGCAGCGGCGTTGGGAGCAGAACCCATGCCCGCTTCGTTGGAGAACAGACCACGTTTTATGCCATTAATCATGGCTGATGCAACGGTATAGCCTAAGACCCCACCTGCGGCCTGTTCAAATCCAAAGGCGGATTTGAAGATGATGGCAATGGCGGCAGGAAACTGGGTGATGTTGCTAATAATGATAAACAAAGCCAGCAAAACGTATAAAATCGCCATGATTGGCACAATCTTACCTGCCACCTTAGCAACTGAACGCATGCCCCCAAAAACCACAGGAGCGACCAAAATCACTAAAAATAGCCCCGTTACCCAAGGGGGGATGTTAAAGGCTTCCAGACTTGCCTGAGCGATGGTATTGGCTTGCACACCATTAAAGGCAAGTCCAAAGGCAATGAGCAGGCACACCGAAAAGATGATGGCAAGCCAGCGTTGCCCCAACCCTGCTTGAATATAGTAGGCAGGGCCACCACGAAAGACGTTGTCAGTGTGGGGGACTTTATAAGCCTGAGCAAGAGCAGACTCAATAAAGCTTGTTGCCATCCCCAAAATGGCTGTAACCCACATCCAAAACACCGCCCCAGCACCCCCCAAATAAATGGCGATGGCAACCCCTGCAAGGTTACCTGTACCGACCCGTGCTGCCAACGACGTCATTAGGGCTTCGTAGGAACTGATACCGCCCAAGCGACCGCCTTGCCCTGATACTCTAAGAAGTTTCCATAAATGTCCAAAATAGCGAAATTGAGCAAAGCCTGTGGCAATGGTAAAATAAATGCCTCCACCAACCAACAAAAACACAATAAGACCATACCAAGGATTGCCCACTATTAGCCAATCGCCATTGCCCCAAATAAGGCTTACGCCCCAATTGATGAGACTGTTAAACCATTCAAACATAGCCACTCCGTTTAGTTCACAAAAAAAGCAAGGATTGACCTTGCTTTGGTAAAGATGTTATTATAAAAAAAATTGTCAATGATTACAAGCGTTACAATGATGGCACCATCATGTTGGCGTGGATGAGATTGATAAAATAGCGACATATAAATTAGGCTTGCTTTTTGACAAAATTTTATGCAAACTAATAGACTTTTTAGACTTTTAAACAATAAAAGGAATGTTTATGAAAGCCTTACTGGTTGTGGATATACAAAACGGCTTTATTGATGGTAATTTGGCAGTGGCAAACAGCCATACAATCATCCCCATAATTAACCGTCTAATCGCCCATTTTGATACCGTCATTTTGACCCAAGATTATCACCCTGCCACGCACATCTCATTTTATCAAAACCATGTCGGCAAAGAGGCATTTGATACGATACAGTTACCTTATGGCACGCAGGTGCTATGGCCTGCCCACTGTGTGCAAGGCACACCTGATGCGAACTTTCATGATGATTTAAAGGCTGACAAAGCCCAATTAATCATCCGTAAAGGTTATCATCAGCACATAGACAGTTATTCAGCGTTCATGGAGGCAGATAGGACAACCAAAACAGGGCTGGCAGGCTATTTGCATGAACGTGGCGTAAGTGATGTGTATGTGGTTGGTATTGCCACTGATTTTTGTGTGGCATGGACAGCGATGGATGCGGTGGCATTTGGATTTGGGTGTACGGTCATTACTGATGCAACCGCCCCAATTGACATGAATGGTTCATTAGATAAGGCCATGGCAGACATGACAGCAGTTGGGGTAGCGTTTATTGATTCAAAAGATATTATAAATCAATGACTTATAAACTTTTTAAAACTTTTATTAAAAAGTGCTTGCCAAATTTTAAAAGGTGTATATAATATGCCACATCAAGACGAAAGTTGATGAATCTGGGGTCGTGGCGAAATTGGTAGACGCACTGGATTTAGGTTCCAGCGGGGCGACCCGTGAGAGTTCGAGTCTCTCCGACCCCACCATATACAAAAACCTGCTGTTAAGGCGGGTTTTTTGCTATGTAAGTTTTAACATGTGATAAAATTAATTAAAATTTCAATAATCTCAATAATCTCAATGCCCATCAGCCAAGTTTATCCTTAGCCAATCTTTATCCAAAACACCATGACCGTTCAAACCTTTAACCCTAAACATTCCAATGTAAATCCTAGCAAAGTTGGTTATCACCATAAAGCCAACCACAACCAAAACCGCACCATTGACCAAAGTGCCAATTTGCAAAATACCGCTCTTGTGCAAATTGACAAGCCAAATGATGGTTCAGATGATGCCATCAAAACGCCCAAAGTCGGCTTTGTGTCTTTGGGTTGCCCCAAGGCACTTGTGGATAGCGAGCGGATTATTACTGAGCTTACTCGTGAGGGCTATCAAGTCGCCAAGGATTATGATGGGGCAGATTTGGTAGTGGTGAATACCTGTGGCTTTATTGAATCTGCTGTTCAAGAAAGCCTTGATGCCATTGGTGAGGCGATCACCAAAAACGGCAAAGTCATCGTAACAGGCTGTTTGGGTAAAGATGCCCAAAAAATTCGCACCATGCACCCTGCTGTATTGGCGGTAACTGGGGCACATGCTTATGATGAGGTGGTCAAGGCAGTAACGCACCACGTACCAAAACCTGCCAAATCAAAGACTTATGACCCCAAGATTGACCTTATTAATGATGCAGGCGTGAAATTAACCCCTGCTCATTATGCTTATCTTAAAATCAGCGAAGGCTGTAATCATCGCTGTACGTTTTGTATCATTCCGTCTTTGCGTGGGAATTTGGTGTCTCGTACCATTGACAGCGTGATGAATGAAGCGGTTGCCCTAAAAAAAGCAGGGGTTAAGGAGTTGCTTGTCATCAGTCAAGACACCTCCGCTTATGGCGTGGATTTAAAATATAAAATGGCGTTTTGGCAGGGCGAACCGATAAAGACCAAGTTTTTTGATATGTGCCAAGCCTTAGCACGCCTTGGCATTTGGGTGCGTTTACATTATGTATACCCTTATCCGCACGTGGATAACGTGGTGCAAATTATGGCAGACAGCATGAAAATCAGTGGTGGCAGGGGTGGGCTTTTGCCATATCTTGACATTCCGTTTCAGCATGCCAGCCCATCTGTATTAAAGGCGATGAAACGTCCTGCCATGAGTGAAAACACCCTAGAACGCCTTGCCATATGGCGACAGATTTGCCCTAATATCGTCATTCGTTCTACCTTTGTGGTGGGCTTTCCAGGTGAGACAGAAGAGGATTTTGAGTATCTTTTGAATTGGTTAAAACAAGCACGCCTTGACCGTGTGGGCTGTTTTACTTATTCACAGATTGACGGAGCGACCGCCAATGATTTACCCAATCCTGTGCCAGAGTCCATCAAGCAAGCACGTTATGAGCGTTTTATGGCACTGGCACAACAAATCAGCAAAGAGAAACTTCAAGAAAAAGTCGGGCAAACTTTGGTGGTGTTGGTTGATGAGATTGACTTTGATGAAAACATCGCCATTTGCCGTAGCTATGCCGATGCTCCTGAGATTGATGGTCATGTGTATGTGGATGATATTGATGAGACGGTAAAAGTGGGGCAATTTTTGACCGTAACCATCGATGAGGCCAGTGAATATGATTTGTTTGCCAGTTTTGTGGCATAAATTAGACGATGACAAGGCAGGTTATTTTTGTGTTTTTATCCAAATTTTAAAATCCTTAATCTTATTGGGTAATTATTTGGTAAAATAATAACAACTTTATTAAAAAATCTGTAAGTTTTGTGAAATTGAGTAATAAAGTGGACGTAAAATGTAGCTTGCTCTTGTGTGTGGGTGATTTTATGCTAAAATGGCGTCAAATTAAAGATTGATGATGAATTGACTTTAATTTTGTTTAAATTGTTTAAATTGTTTAATATATCCCAATTGGAGTAAAACATGAAAAAAATCCTAGCATCTATTTTGGCACTGTCTTTGCTTGCCCCTGTTGCAGCTTTTGCAGATTACGAAGACATGATTGAGCGTCAGATTTATATGGATCCTAGCTATCAAGCCAATGTACAAAAAGCTGTAAAAATCTTGCAGGATAGAGGCTATCGCATCAAAGACATCGAGCCTGGTGTGCATCTTGGACAAAAGATTTTGGACGTTGAAGCTTATAAAGACTTTCAAGAATATGACGTTTACCTAAGCTACCCTGACCTAAAAATTATCAGCGAACGCATTGATTGGTAATTAGCATCATTACAAATTAAGCAATCAATTAAAAAAGTAGGCTTCAATAGCCTACTTTTTTAGTCAGTATTTTTACTGTAATTACTATAATAAAAAATTACTGTAATCAAAAATTATATACAGCTAACAAAATTGAATTTTACCACGGAAACTGTTCGCCCTGAGCTATTTTCCGTTATGGAAGGTATTTGGGAATACAAAATTTACCTAAGCTACCCTGACCTAAAAATTATCAGCGAACGCATTGACTGATGAGCATCTGATTGATTGGTGGTCATTGATTGTCAATCACCACTACCAAAAGATTTGAATGGATTCAAGTCTTTTTTGTTTTGACTGATTTGACAAAAATTTTGGGAATTTGCTGTTGCCCCCTATATTTTTTTAGTATTTTTTAGTAAAATTCTCTTTTACCAATAACTGATGAGTATCATGACTAAATTTATTTTTGTAACAGGTGGTGTGGTTTCTTCTTTGGGTAAGGGCATTGCCGCTGCCTCTTTGGCTTCTGTGCTTGAGGCTCGTGGTCTAAAAGTTACCATGACCAAAATGGACCCTTATATCAACGTTGACCCTGGTACGATGAGTCCGTTTGAACATGGAGAGGTGTTCGTTACCGAAGATGGGGCAGAGACTGACCTTGATTTGGGCTATTATGAGCGTTTTTTGAGGCATTCTAAAATGTCTCGTGCAAATAACTTCACATCAGGGCGTATTTATCAGACGGTACTTGCCAAAGAACGCCGTGGTGATTATCTTGGCAAGACCGTGCAGGTTGTGCCACACATCACAGATGAAATTCAAAGTCGTATCTTAGCATCAGGCGAGGGTTATGATGTTGCCATGATTGAAATTGGCGGTACGGTGGGCGACATTGAGAGTTTGCCCTTTATGGAGGCGGTGCGACAGCTGATGGTTAAACTTGGGCGTGAAAATACCATGCTCATGCACTTAACCTTACTGCCTTATATCTCATCTGCCAGCGAACTAAAAACCAAACCAACCCAGCATTCTGTCAAAGAGCTGTTGTCTATTGGCATTCAGCCTGATATTTTGGTATGTCGTACCGAACATGATGTAGACGATGACACCAAGCATAAGATTGCCATGTTCACGAACGTCTGTGAACGTGCGGTGGCGGTCTGTAAGGACGCTCGCAGTATTTATGAGATTCCACGCACTTTTTATGAACAAAATTTGGATGATTTGGTGTGTGAGCGTTTTGGTTTTAATCAACCCAAAGCCGATTTGTCTGATTGGGATAAAGTCATTGATGGATTATTTAACGCCCAAGGTGAGATTATCGTGGCGATGGTCGGTAAATACGTAGAATTGCCAGATGCCTATAAGTCGGTCAATGAAGCTTTGTTGCACGCAGGCATTCACAACAAAACTCGTGTCAAAATCCACTATATTGATGCTGAGAAATTACAAACCCAAGATGCTCTTATGGATGAACTAAAAGCCTGTCATGCCATTTTAGTACCGGGGGGGTTTGGTGAGCGTGGCACACAAGGCAAAATCAAAGCAATCCGCCATGCCCGTGAAAATGGCGTGCCGTTTTTGGGTATTTGTTTGGGCATGCAGCTCGCTGTCATTGAATTTGCTCGCAACGTGCTGGGACTTGAAGCCAACTCTACTGAATTTGACCGAAAAACTGCCAACCCAATCATCGGACTGATTACCGAATGGTTTGATGAAAAAGGTGAATTACAAATTCGTTCAGATGACAGCGATTTGGGTGGTACGATGCGACTTGGCAAACAAGAGGCTCATTTGGTGGCAGACTCTCGCCTTGCCAAAATCTATGGAGCAGGCACCATTTTTGAGCGTCATCGCCATCGCTATGAGATGAACAGTCGCTACATTGAGGCACTTGAAGCACAAGGGTTAAAAGTCTCAGGCTACTCTGCCAAACAAAATTTGGTGGAGACAGTGGAGCTTGACAATCACCCTTTCTTTGTGGCGGTACAGTATCATCCAGAGTTCACAAGTTCACCTCGTGGCGGACATCCACTTTTTAACGCCTTTATTCATGCAGCAGTTGCATTGCAAAATGATAAATAAAGCATTACAATAAAATAAATGGGGCGGTTTTCGCCCTGTTTATTCATTAGGAAGATAAAAAGAGGATAAGATGATTGAAATTGCCATTCATGAGATACAGCCTAAGCACATAGAGCAAGCCATTTTGGGCGAAGAGTTGATTTTTATCAAAGACGGTCAAGCCTATAAAATGAATTTGACACCCGAAAATAAACTTGCCAAAAAATCACGCAAAGCAGGCAGTGCCAAAGGGCAAATTAAAATGGCAGATGATTTTGATGAGCCGTTGGATTGTTTTGTTGAATATATGCCAAATAAATTGCATGTTAATAATAAATACAGATAGGAATAAATAATGATTGAAATTATGATTAACCATGCTGAACAACAACAAATCGCCCATGCCTTAGAGCAAATATCATTGGGCGAAAAAGTGTTGTTATCAAGCAATGGCAAAAGTTTTGTGGTATTGCCTGCTAATGAGCCTGTCATGCCATATGAGCATAACCCAAAGGCGACCATGAAAGAGGTGTTTAAAAACATTAAAATCCAACTACCGCCTGATTATAAATTTGACCGTGAAGAAGCAAACAGTCGCTAAGGGTTTTTATGAATAAATCATGCTTTTTTGATAGCAATATCTTGATTTATGCCATGAGCGATGATTATCCAAAAAATCAAATTGCCCAAGAATTGTTAAATACTCATCACGTTGTAATTAGCACGCAGGTGATTAATGAATTTTGCAATGTGATGATTAAAAAGAGATATGTTGATTTTGATAAATTAACTTATATTATTTCTGCATTTGCCAATGACTATGATATTTTAACAGTTGATACAAAATTGGCTATTCATGCTTTAAATATCAAAGCCAAATATCACTATTCCTATTGGGATAGTCTAATGATTGCTTGTGCCTTGCAATCAAATACACCCATTTTATATTCCGAAGATATGCACCATAATCATATCATTGAAAACAAACTTACCATTATCAATCCATTTTATAAGGAAAACCCATGACATTAACCGCCAAATCTACCATTGAATTATCATCACCATCAGGCGACATCAAAATTGCCAATGATTTGCCATTTGTGCTATTTGGTGGCATGAATGTTTTAGAAAGTCAAGAATTGGCATTTGAGATTGCCGAGAGCTATATTGAGATTTGCAAGAAACTTGATATTGGCTATGTGTTTAAGGCAAGTTTTGACAAGGCTAATCGGTCAAGCTTACACTCCTTTCGAGGGCCAAGCCTTGATACGGGGCTGACATGGCTAAACGACATTAAAGAAAAATACGGCGTGCCCATCATTACAGACGTACACGAACCTTATCAAGCATCTCCTGTGGCAAAAGTGGCGGACATAGTACAAATTCCTGCATTTTTGAGCCGTCAAACTGACCTTGTTAGTGCCATTGCTCATACAGGAGCGGTGATTAACATCAAAAAAGCTCAATTTCTCGCCCCACATGAGATGAAACATATCATAGGCAAATGCCTAGACGCAGGCAATGATAACATTATTTTGTGTGAACGTGGGACATCTTTTGGTTATAACAATCTTGTGGTTGACATGCTTGGCTTTGACACCATGAAAGCGATGAATGTGCCAGTATTTTTTGACGTAACGCATGCTCTACAAGAGCCAGGGGCAAGAGCGGACAGTGCTGGCGGTCGTCGCAGTCAGATTACCACATTGGCACGAGCGGGCATGGCAACAGGACTGGCAGGACTGTTCTTAGAGGCTCACCCTGACCCTGATAAAGCCAAATGCGACGGTCCTTGTGCGTTGAGATTATCACAGTTAGAACCATTTTTACGTCAATTAAAAGAGTTGGATAATTTGGTAAAAGGGTTTGAGAAATTAGATACGCATTAAATCAACCTGTGAATTTATTATTAACTTAGAGTGATTGTCATGGCCACAAGCATTAATCCAGAGCTAAAATCTATATCTAGGTATTTAAAGCTAGATAAAAATAAGTATTTTGTCATTCCTGAATATCAGCGGGGTTATTCTTGGACTATTAGTCAATGTGAAAAGTTATGGAATGATATTGAATCATTCGTTGAATCTGACGGCGATGATAATTATTTTTTTGGTACAGTTATTATTGATTGCTCTCATTCTAATCAATTAAGTTTAATTGACGGACAACAAAGAACGACAACTTTTTTATTATTATTAAAGGCATTGTTGTTGCACATTAATAAAATCATTCCAAAAATTGTTGATGATGAGGTGTTAAGAGGTTTAAAGTCGGGATTGGAGGATAGGCAAAAAGTTATTATGTCTATCCTTTATAGAGCAAAACCTATTGATGTGGTTGATATGCTTGAAAATACAGAAAAGATAAAAAACATTCTAATTTTGCAAAATAATTCTATCAATGAATTGCATCATGATGAATTAAATAAAATTATTGAAGCAGAAAATTTTGATATTGCACAAAAGAATGCCTTTAAAATTCCCAGAAAGCAAAAAGATAATCAATATACCAATCATTTTAGAAACTTCAAGTTTTTTTATGAACAATTGGCTGATAAATCAGAATCACAAATTTATAAATTTGCTGAAATATTTCTTGATGAATGTGAGGTAATTGCAATTCGTAGTGAACAAACTGAACAAGCAATTACCATGTTTAATTCTTTAAATTCAACAGGATTGCCACTATCAGATTCTGATATTATCTCTGCTCAGCTATATGCCAATGCTAAAAAAGATGATATGCATGAAAAGTTTAATGAAAATTGGGCGGATTTAAATAAATTAGCAAGTCGGCTAAATCAAAGTAAAATTGTCAATCTGGATAATATTTTGCAACAATATATGTATATTCATAGAGCAATTGGTAATGAGTATGTCAAGACAAAAGATGATGGTGGTCTATCTATTGATGTAACTACACCAGGTTTAAGACGTTATTATACCGAAATTAAAAAAGATGACCTACTTACCAATCCTTTGGAATTATGTCAAAAACTTACTGATATTGCCAATAAATGGGAGAAAGTCCAAGAATATCCAATTGTGAAGCTAATGCTAAAAAATAATGAAAATATTAAATTATTTTTGGCAGGATATTTATATCGTTTTGATGTTGATGATATTTCACAAGAAAATATTTCTACGGTTTGTGAATCTTTGTTGAGATTGTTTACTTTATTAGAAGTTGGTCATTTGGGCTATTCTAGCAGTAAATTTAAAACCTTTTTATTTGGTGAGATTGTTAAACTGATTGATAAAAATATCTCTATTGATGAAATTAAGCAAAATTTTGATAAGCATATCTCTCAGTGGCAACCAGAAGATGTGAAAATCTTAATCTCTGATTATGATAAAAATATTTTGGTATTTTTAAACGAATACTTATTTGCCAAACAAAAAGATTTGCCATTTGATTTTGTAGAAAGTGTCAATATTGAACATATTATGCCTGCCAGTGGTCGTAATATTGATACTATTCGTCAAGATGCAAATATTGCTGATATTGATGAGTTTAAATCATTGGTTAATAAAATTGGCAATAAGATTTTGCTTGAAGGAGATGTTAATAAATCAATTGGAAAAGATTGGTTTAAAACTAAAAAGCAAAATACTATTGGTGATAGAAAAGGCTATAAAGACAGTAAGTATGCCATTGCAAAATCTTTGGTTGATTACTCAAAAGACCAATGGGAAAAAGATGATATTTTAACGGCAACAGATGAAGCGGTTGCAAGAATATCGGATTTTATTTTTGCCAAAAATAAATAATTTTAACATAAATGGAAATGAGTGGTTTGAGTAGTCTATTTAAATATGTAAATTTTCAAACCACTGACCCAATTTTGTGATAAAATACCCATATTTCCACTCATTATCATTCACCCAATCAAAAGGAAAAAAACGTATGTACGCTGAAAACACCGATAACGCCATAGAAATCAAAGACATCGTGGCTCGTGAGATTTTGGACTCTCGTGGCAACCCGACCATTGAGGCGGACGTGATTTTAGCAAATGGCGTGCGTGGTCGTGCCGCTGCCCCCTCTGGTGCATCCACGGGTTCTCGTGAAGCCTTGGAGCTAAGAGATGGCGATAAATCTCGCTATTTGGGCAAGGGTGTCAAAAAAGCGGTGGCAAATGTTAACAGCCAAATCCGCTCAGCATTACTTGATAAGGATGTTACCAACCAAAGTAGACTTGATAAAATTTTGATTGACTTAGATGGCACTGAAAATAAAGCCAACCTAGGAGCAAATGCCACGCTTGCGGTGTCGCTTGCCATTGCCAAAGCAGGGGCTATTGCCAAAAATTTACCACTTCATCAATATATTGCCAATTTGCGTGGACAAACTTCATTGACCATGCCTGTGCCAATGATGAATATTTTAAACGGTGGGGCTCATGCTGATAATACGGTAGACATTCAAGAATTTATGATTGAACCTGTGGGTTTTGATTCTTTTTCAGAGGGTCTTCGTGCAGGCACAGAGATATTTCATGCTCTAAAATCAGTGCTAAAAGCCCAAGGGCTAAATACTGCGGTGGGCGATGAGGGTGGATTTGCACCGAACTTACGCTCTAATGAAGAGGCGATTACTGTCATCATCAAAGCCATTGAACAAGCAGGGTATAAAGCAGGAGAAGACATTTTCTTAGCACTTGACTGTGCATCTAGCGAGTTTTATAAAAATGGTGAATATATGCTAGAAGGTGAGGGTAAATCTTATGACAGTCAAGGTTTTTCTGATTATTTGACCTCTCTTGTGCGTCAATACCCCATCATCTCTATTGAAGATGGCTTAGATGAGAGTGATTGGGACGGCTGGGCATATTTAACCAAACAATTAGGCGATAAGATTCAGCTTGTGGGTGATGATTTATTTGTTACCAATCCAAAAATCTTGCGTGAGGGCATTGATAAAAACATCGCCAACGCCATTTTGATTAAATTCAACCAAATTGGCACATTGTCCGAGACCTTAGATGCCATCTATCTTGCCAAAGAGAACGGCTATGCTACCGTCATCAGCCATCGTTCGGGTGAGACCGAAGACTCAACCATTGCTGATTTGGCGGTGGGGACAGCAGCAGGGCAAATTAAAACAGGTTCATTGTGTCGCTCTGACCGTGTTGCCAAATATAATCAACTGCTACGCATTGAACAGATGGTTACGGCAAGCTATCGTGGGCGTGCTGAATTTATCGGATTGCGTGGTTGATATGACAACCAAAAAAACTGATGACACTTTATCAAAACGCCAAACACATACCAAAAAAGTAGGCATCATTTTATCGCCTACTTTTTTGGGTTATTTGCTGCTTATTGTTTTTGGTGTGGTGGTGTTGGTGGGTTTGCAACATCAATACTGGTACGGTGAGTTTGGTCATCAGGCACTTGGTCGGTTAAATGATGAACTTAGCAGACAACAAAAAATCAATGCCACTGCCCAGGCGGTCAATGACACTTTACGGGCAGACATTCGTGATTTAAAATCTGGACTAAGTGCCATAGAAGAACATGCCCGTCTTGATTTGGGTTTGATTAAATCAGGTGAGACTTTCGTAGAGTTGTCCGTTGCCCCTGTGATTGGTGATAGGCAAATTCCTTATGGTGTTGATGCGATGAATGCAACAGAGCCTGTGGATGGACTTATTGATAATGACATGGGTGAGAATGTCTTCACAGGTGTTAGTGCTGATACGGGTGAATGATTGAATGATGAAACAGACAATCTGCCCCCCCAAGTTGCCCATTCATGCACTCATTGTCTCAGCAGGGCGTGGCAGCCGTTTTGGGGCGGACATGCCAAAACAGTATTTATCAGTGGCAGGACAAACGGTATTAGAACATGGCGTGGCGTGTTTGAATACTCCTGCCATTGCCGATTTGACTTTGGTTGTTGCCAAAGATGATGCGTTTGTGTCGTCTTTGGATTTTTGCTTTGATAAACCGATTTATCTGACCGATGGCGGTGCAGAGCGTTTTTTGTCGGTCAAGGCAGGCGTGGATGATATCGCTCGGCGAGTGGTGGGCGATGCGTGGGTGCTTATCCACGATGGAGCCAGACCATGCTTGCCTGCTGATGACTTACGCCGTCTTATCGCTGTGGTGTGTATAGTTGAACAAAAACAGCGACAAGCAAATGGCGAGAATCATCCAGTAGGTGCAATACTTGCCACACCTGTGGTGGATACCTTAAAGTTTGCCCGCACACAAAATCCTACCAGTTTGAGCGATTGTGAGTGTGCTGATGGATGGATATGTCGTACCGTGGACCGCCATCAACTGTGGCAGGCTCAAACCCCCCAAGTGTTTAGATTACACGCCCTACAAGCCATGCTTGATACGGTCATTGCTGATGGACTGATGATTACCGATGAAGCCAGTGGTTTTGAACGATTGGGTCAATCGGTGGCTTTGGTGCAAGGTTCACGCATGAATATGAAACTTACCTATCCTGATGATTTGGCACTGATTGAGCTGATGTTGCAATATGGTGTGGGTCAAACCTAAAATGATGTGGATACAATGTTGATTTGGTTTGTATTTATTGGCGTGGCACTGATGGTGCTTGCCACACTAAATATTCTGCCCAGCCAAGACATAACAGCCATAAGTAGTCAGCTGTTTGGTATGGATATCACTCATGGGATGGGATTTTTGATGATGAGCATGCTCTTATTGGGGTGTGCTTTTTTATGTTTTAAATTCAATCAATTTTATCCCAAATCCATTTTTGTTCGGATGGGGCAAATTTTTGTACAAATATTGTTCATCGGCTTTATAATTCTGTTATTCATGCTTAACACCATCAGCACTAAGAAGGCATTTCTGAGTACTGTTCATGCCATACCCGAGCATGGCTATATCATCAATGCCAAAGTAACGGTACATAATGTCAGTGATGGTGTGTATGATACAGGGAGTTACTATCGCCAAAAAGCGACATTATCTGAGTTAACATTTGACAATAATCGTCCGATGATGACTGGTTTAAATAAAGATAATAAAAATAAGCAAAAACAAACACAAAAACAAACACAGAGCGATAACCCTTTTGCTACGACCACACACACGCCCACATTTCACCCATCTTTGCCCACTCAGATGACGGTGTTACTACACGTGGCAAATGTTAAGGATGATAATAAGGATGGTTCAAACCATCATTGGCTTGCCAAACTACACCCTAATACGGCCACTTACATGACACTGCGTATTACGCCCATCACCGCAAGCCCCAGCACCCCAGAATTTGACAGTCAGCGATGGCTTACCACACGCCACATTCATGCCAATGCTCAGGTATTGGCGGTGCATGATGAACCGATGATTTTATCTCAGGTTGGTTTGGTGGGGCATTTGGAGCGGTTTCGTCATACATTACGCACCCATTTTTATAAAGATTGGCACACACTAAGCGATGACAAAAAGCAAGCCCAAGCGGTATCACTTGCTCTGCTGACAGGTGATAGGGCATTAATCAATCGTGCGACCAAAGATTTGTATCAGTTTGGTGGCATCAGTCATTTGCTTGCCATTTCAGGCATGCACGTGGTGTTATTGGCGACAATATTGAGTTTTGGTGTGCGTTATCTGACCGATAGATTTTTTCCGTATTATCAGCTACTGCCTCGCCATCGTCTAAGGCTGTTTGTCATGCTTGGGGTGAGCATGATTTATGCGTTATTTACAGGCTTTGATGTGCCTGCGGTTCGGACAGTTTACATGATGTTGGCGGTGGCGGTAGCGGGCTATTTGGCATTGCCTTTGTCGCCATTGACGGTATTGATGTGGGTGGGACTGGTTATGATATGGCTTGATCCTGTCATGGTGTGGCAGGCGGGGTTTTGGTTGTCTTTTATGGCAGTAGCACTGCTTATGAATGATGGTAAAGGTGAATTTGACACATCCATTATGCCTATAAAAGACCGTCTGGTCGGTTTATTAAAATTGCAAAGTCATCTCTTTATCGCCATGTTGCCTGTCTCTTTGCTGTTTTTTGGCAAGGTATCACTGTGGGGTTTATTTGTCAATCTGTTTGCGGTGGGACTGTTTGGGATTATCATCGTGCCAATAAACTTGTTGGCAGGGGTGATTTTTATGGTATCATCAGAGCTGGCTGATGTACTATGGGGCATCTCATCGCTGATATTGATATGGCTTCATCAGCTTTTGATGTGGTTTCAAAGTTTTACTAATGCGTGGCTGTATCAAACCATAAGCACAACGGGCATGGTACTTTTTGCTCTTGGAGTGGCAGTTTGGGTGACCCCTGTGATTGGACGTAAGTTTGCATTGGTACCTCTTGTGATGGCGATGATGATGGTGTTATTTGCAAATGAACGGACGCCATTTAGCGTAACAGTGCTAGATGGTGATGACAAGGTCAGTCAAGTGCTTATCCGTCAGCAAGGGGCAGATAATGGTGATGAAGCGGTGTGGCTTATTTTATCGGATTTGCAAGATGATAAGGCATTAGGGCATGATAAGGTAGCAAGATTGCTGCGTGATAAACTTCATCAACAAGGCATTAACCATCTGACAGGGGTCATTGTGCAGACACCAAGTCATCGCATGAATGCACTGGTGGCAACACTGGCACAAGATATGATTATCCATCACTACTGGCAGGCAGGGAGGATTGTCAATGACGTGCAGGGCTTACCCATGCAGGCGTGTGAGATGGGGCGAAGATGGTTAGGGCAAGGACTTAATGTATCAGCAATGACAGGCTGGCAGATGATAGATGACAAGCGGGTGTGGGGTTGCACTATTGTCATTGAGAGCGAGCTGACACCTGCCATCATGGGTGGCATCCATCATGACTATCATGGTGATGATGGTTTTGGCACAAAAAATAATAAACAAGTAGGGTCAAGGCTCATCATCAATGGGGCAACTCATGATTATACATGGCAAATGTATAAGAGCGTATGTCATGATGAGCAGGTACGTGCCGATGTATGGCTTGGACACAGTCGCCATGTCATAAGTGAGGCGATGCTGACACAAACTTTGCCAGCACAATTGATTTTTACCGACAAAGACACAGTAGCCAATCGTGAGCAGGCTAAGCTAATCATGATAGAGCTTAGTGGTCGGTAATGTGCCTACTAAGATGAGCATGAGCTAATAACAAATTGATAAAATTTAGGACAAATGTTTGGTAATATTTGTGTTAAAATATGCCTTTTAAAATTTAAAAGCAATTAAAACCAACCGATAAGCCAGGAGATATATCATGGCATGGCCTCCAAATCCCAATAAAGACAATAAAAGCGAATCTTCAAATGTAACACACCAAATACCGAACCAATACAGTGGTCAAGAGTGGCGTTTGTTAGAAAAAACGCTCATGGCAAGTATTGATGAGCAAAAAAGGGCTCGCCGTTGGGGCATATTTTTTAAATTACTCACATTCGCCTATATCGTCTTTATCATTGCCATCATGGGGCGTGGGTGTAGCAATACTGGCAATAACATACCTTTGGAGGCGAATTTACCTCATTTGGCGGTGGTGGAGGTCAATGGTGTGATTGCCAGTGAGAGCGACGCCAATGCCTATGACATAAACTCAGCATTGACCGAAGCCTTTGAGAACCCCAATGCCAAAGCCGTCGCTTTTGCCATCAATTCTCCGGGTGGTTCACCTGTGCAGTCTGATGAGATTTGGCAGACTGCCATGGCATTACGCAAAGAAAATCCTGATAAAAAACTCTATGCCATCATTGGTGATATTGGGGCGAGTGGGGCGTATTATATTGCAAGCTCTGCCGATGAAATTTGGGTTAATCCATCAAGTCTGGTTGGTTCTATTGGGGTCATCATGCCCAATTATAACACCGAAGATTTGATGAAAAAAATCGGTGTTCAAGACCGCACCATGACATCAGGGCAGTACAAAGACATCTTATCCATGTCTCGCCCCATGACCGAAGATGAGCGAATACATGTCCAAAAACTGCTTGATACCACACACCAAAATTTCATCAATGCAGTTAAAGAAGGTCGTGGTGATAAACTTAAAAATACCGAGCAAAATCATGTGTTTAGCGGACTGTTTTGGACAGGCAAAGAGTCTCTTGAATTGGGACTAGCCGATAAAGCAGGCAGCATCAGTCAGCTAGAAAAAGAGCTGGGTGTTGAGCATTCGGTAAATTACACCTATGTAGACCCCATGCGTAAAGTCTTTGACCGTCTGGGCGTGCAAATTGGCAAAGGTCTGGGGCAGGGATTACAGATGAGCATTGCAGAAAACAGCCAAAGCAGGTTACAGTAATAAAAATCAAACCAAAAAACCAAAAAGGGTATGACTGCCCTTTTTTTTGATTTTTATTCAATTTTTATTTAACCAAGCCTTATCACATCCAACAAATGACAATCATAATTAAGCGGTGCAAAATGCCATAAAGTTTTGTACAATACGTCATCTTTGGGTTGGATAAAGCCATCATGATTTTAAAAGCATTTTTGATTATTTTTGGGTGTGTGTTCCTAGGTGAGGTTTTTATCGCTTTGACAGGACTGCCCTTACCTCCGAGCGTGATTGGGCTTATTATCTTGTTTGGGGCATTGCAGGTTGGTGTGGTTCAATTAGATGCGGTACAGGGTCTTGCTAAGACTTTGCTTGATTATTTGGTGCTGATGGTTGTGCCTGCCTGTATCTCTATCATGCAATATCTTAATGTCATTTGGGAGGATTTGGGTATACTCATTGGAGCATCTACCATCAGCACACTGCTGGTGTTGGTTGTAACGAGCAAATCCTACCAATGGCTAAGACATGCCCAAAAAGCCAGACATCAAGGACGCTTACATCAAGAGAACAACTCATGAATGACAAGCTAACAGAGCTGTTAAATAGCCCCTTTTTTCTGCTGTTCATGCTTATCGCCGTTTTTTATGGTTGCATGCAAGTTAAAGCTCATTTTAAAAACCAACTCATCAATCCCACACTTATTACGACCATCGTGGTTATTATTCTGCTAAAAGCACTAAATATCAGATGGGTAAGTTTTGAGCAGGCAAGTCATCATCTGAGTTTTTGGTTGCAACCTGCTGTTGTGGCACTTGCCATACCACTTTATGTTCAGTGGCAAAAAATACGCTCACAGTGGTTTCCTATCATCATCTCACAAATATTAGGTTCACTTACGGGTATTATCTCAGGGGTGTGGTTGGTGCGTCTGATGGGTGGCAGTGAACAAAGTGCCATTGCCATCGCTCCCAAATCTGTTACCATGCCAATAGCCATTGAGGTTGCTGATAAGTTAAATGGGGTCATGGGCATTACTGCCAGTACCGTACTGATTGCAGGCGTGGCGGGGCAGATGATGGGCATGGGTGTATTGCTGTTCATCAAATCCACTCATCCTATGGCATGGGGGCTGTCTATGGGAGCGGCATCACACGCCTTAGGCACAGTGCGTGTCATGCAGATGGGGTCAAGGTTTGTGGCATATGCCACAGTGGGGTTGATTTTAAATGGGATTTTAACGGCGTTTTTGGCTCCTGTGATTGTACCATGGTTGCTTTAACATGAAAAAGACCGCCATGGTTTGACGGTCTGGGTGTAGGATAATAACATCATCTGGCAGGCAGTTTTTGTAGTGCTGCGATGCGGTCATCTAATGTTGGGTGCGTGCGGAACAAATTGGCAATACTAAATCCTTGGGATTGACCGCTAGAAATGGCAAAGGCTTTCATGCTCTCTGGCATTTGGTCGGGGCGAGACTCAGCAGGACGTAGGGCATTTAATGCACTGATCATCTTATCACGACTGGCAAGTTTTGCTCCCATCTCATCAGCACGGTATTCACGCAAACGAGAGAACCACATGACGATGGCACTTGCCAAAAAGCCAAGTAAGACATCCATGACAAGGCTAGTTACAAAGTAACCAATGCCGGGCGTGTCGCTTTCGTTTTTGAAGACCACTTGATCAACAAATGAGCCGATAATACGAGCAAAGAACATGACAAAGGCGTTTACCACACCCTGAATCAAGGCAAGTGTTACCATGTCGCCATTGGCAACGTGTCCGATTTCGTGAGCCAGTACCGCTTCAACCTCATCGGCGGTCATGGTGTGTAGCAGTCCTGATGAGACAGCGACCAAGGCAGAGTTTTTGTTCCAACCTGTGGCAAAAGCGTTGGGTTGGGCGTTGTCAAAAATACCCACCTCAGGCATGCCAATACCAACGGCTTTGGCTTGTTTGGCGATGGTATCAACAAGCCATTGTTCGGTGGCGTTAGCAGGGCGCTCAATAATGACTGTGCCTGTGGATTTTTTTGCCATCCACTTTGATAAAAACAAAGAAACGACCGAGCCTATCATGCCATAGCACAGACACATGACGGCAAGCGAGCCATATTGTAAACCACCCGCTCCATGTACACTGCCCAATCCAAAGACTCTGCTTAGGATGAAAAAGGCAATGCCTGCCACAACCATGACGGCAATGTTGGTGAGTAAAAATAAACCAATGCGTAACACGGTAAATTTTCCTTAAAATAAAAGTTGCAAAATAAAAATGCCCAATGGCATTGTTGTAGGGTAGCTTGCCTTAAAAAGGCTAAGCACATACTCATTATGGGGACGATGTTAAAAATTTAAATGGCATTGTGTTATTGATTGATGATTTATAAAAATGAGCAATTTTTATGACAAAATCAGAGATTATCTGTGAATATAAACACGCCCCGAATCATTGCCCACATTGGGGTTTTGGGGTGTGGCATAGCTGACAGGGGTATAGGTAATGCTTACGTTTTGGACGCCTGATGAGCTGGGTACTTGTAAGGTTGTTGGGGTAGGTGGGTTAAAACTTTGGTTCATGGCCAGGTGCGTACCATCTCTGATGATGCCTGTATCATGGCGATAGAGACTGGCATAACGTTTGTTTACCGAACTGACGTAATGTTGTGTTTCACGAAATGGGGGAATGCCACGATGTTTTCGGACATTACCCAGTCCTGCGTTATAGGCAGCAATAACGTGGTCACGATTGGCAAATTGACGTTGTAGCCATGCGATGTATTTTACTCCGCCCTCGATGTTTTGAGCGGGGTCCCAAGCATTACCTACCCCCATATCTCTGGCAGTGCCTGGCATGAGCTGCATAAGTCCCATTGCCCCGACAGGTGAGCGAGCATTTGGATTAAAGGCAGATTCGGTATGAATGATGGCTTTGATGAGTGCAGGGTCTACGCCATGACGAATAGCGGCGGCACGAATTAAGTGGTCATAGCTGTTACGGTTGGCACTGCGACTGGGCGTGGCAGCGGTTGTTGGATTGTAAGTGCTGGGGATGTTGCCATTAGAGTGTAGTTTGGTGTCAGGATAATAAGTAACACTGACCTGGGTGAATTTTTTGGCACCATTGGCATTTTGTTGGATATTGGTTAGGAATTTTTGTCCATTATTGCCATCTTCGTAGACATAGATGGTATTGGCTGTGGCATGCGTGGCAACAGCACAGATTAAGGTGATGAGTAGTAAACGGCTTAAAAAAGTGTTGGTCATGATTGTTTTGGTTGGTGATGCTGGTAGGTGTATTAAGACATGCCTGCCTTTTTATATTTAAAACTGTCTGTATAATGGTGTATTTGATAAATGATGACAACATTGATGCATTAACATACCCATGCTGTTTTTAAAGCAGTATGGTTTTAAAAACATATTATTTTAAAAACAGCATCATTTAAAATACAAGTTAAGATGTATTATTAAGGGCGAGCATGTGCCAATGATAACACAAAATCATTACATAAAAATTTACTTGATACGCCTAACCAAAGACTTTTAGACGTTCTGCCACAGGGGCGAAGGTTTTTTTGTCGGCAGGGGCAGTAATACCACCAAAGACCATTTGAGCGACCAGTTGCCAATTGTTGGGTATGCCCCATTGATTTGCCACAAAATCATCAATGAGTGGATTGTAGTGTTGTAAGTTGGCACCGACATTGGCAGAGGCTAAGGTTGTCCAGATGGCGTACTGCATCATGGCGTTGGCATGTTCTGCCCAAATGGGGAATTTATCAGCATAATCAGAAAACCGCTCTTGTAAGTCTTTGACCACGTCTGTGTCTTCAAAAAACAAAACCGTGCCTGCTCCTGCTTTAAAGCCATCTAATTTTGTTTGGGTGGCGGCAAAATCATCGGCAGGTACGATGTTGCGTAAAATATCAGCAGTACCATGCCAAAGTTTTTCATGTTCATCCCCATGTAGCACCACAAGGCGAGTGGATTGTGAGTTAAATGATGATGGTGTGTGCAATAGAGCATGTTCAACGATTTGATTGATTTGCGTGTTGGTTAAGGGGCTATTTTTGTCCAAAGCATAAATAGAACGACGCATTTGAGCAGTGTTTTGTAAGGTTTGGGTGGTCATGATGATGCCTTATGAATGATGTGAATGATACGATATTGACTTCCTCCCCGCACTTAGGGCGGGGATTCCTTCTGCAAGACGGTCAAGCCCGACCGCAAGCCTAAGATAGTGACAACCGCCCATACGACACACCGTACATCTTAGGTTCTTATTTTAAGCTAATCCTACTGTTAGGATTGTCATAGACACAAATTAGCTTAAGTGTGTGTTTAAAAACGTCTTACCAGTTAAGTTACTGCGTACTCGCAAGTTAGTCTTAACTTAACTGTGGAATGTAAGACATTGAATATAGTGAGATGAGTATAGCAAAACTTATCGCATTTAACAATTGCCTTATATCCACCGCCCAAAGTCGCAGGTTTACGGCAACGGAGGATAAAATTGGGATTTATTATAGATGAAAATGACAACAAAACAATGGCTGTTTTGTTAATCTGTTGATAAAAATGGTCATCTGCTGTCAGTTGTCTGTAACATTTGGGCGGTTTTGTGTGCTTTTTTCACTTGCCAAATGCTTGATATTAACGTTATGATATGACACTTTTTTAAAATTTTAAAAATCATCATCATGCTAAATCATAAAAAATTTGCCAACCACTCGTCAAAATCAGAACAGGGTCTGATGTTTATTGGGTTTTTGTTACTGATTGCCATCATCGCAGGGTTGGTATTTTTGGCGATGCATGCCTATTGGCTAAACAGCGAAATTGTCAGCAAATTTGAAAATCGTCGTTGGGACATTCCTGCAACGGTCTATTCTCGTCCGCTTAATTTAAAACAGGGCGTGGCAGTATCTGATGCTAATTTTAAGGCGTGGCTTGACATGCTAAGATACAGTCAAGGCGACATCACTCAAACAGGGCGTTATAACAAATCGGGCAGTACTTATACAGTGCATACACGAGGATTTGATTATGGCGATGGTCAGACAGACCCAGCTCAGGTGCTAAAAATCACATTTAACGCTGGCAAGATTGCCAAAATCCAAAGCACCAACCCCGCCGCAGGTGCAGAGGTGCGTTTAGAGCCGATTAACATTGGCGGCATTTATCCTGAAAATAACGAAGACCGCATTTTGCTGGACAAAGACACCACACCCCAGATGTTGGTGGATGCACTCATTGCAACCGAAGATCGTGGTTTTTATGAACATTATGGCATTTCAGTGCGTGGAACGGGACGAGCTTTTCTTGCCAATATCATGGGCGGTGAACGTCAAGGCGGTTCTACCATCACCCAACAGCTTGTCAAAAATTTCTATCTTAATTCAGAACCCACTCTAAAACGCAAGGCAAATGAGGCCTTGATGGCATTGTTGTTGGAACGTCATTATAGCAAGGATGCCATTTTGCTCGCTTATATTAATGAGATTAATTTGGGACAAAATGGCAATCGTTCGGTCAATGGTTTTGGCATTGCCTCGCATTTTTATTTTGACAAACCCATCTCTGAGCTAAGTCTTGACCAGTATGCTTTGCTGGTTGGGATTGCCAAGGGGTCAAGTTATTATAATCCCAAAAAAAACCCCAATCGGGCAACAGAACGCCGTAATATTGTGCTACATAACATGCTTATCATGGGTAAAATCAGCCAAGATGAATATGATAAGGCCATCAAGCAACCACTCGGCGTGGTCAAAACCCCAACCATCGCCAAACCCAGATTTCCTGACTTTTTTGATGTGGTCAGCCGTGAGCTAAGAGAGTATTATAAAGACAGTGATTTGCGTGGTGCAGGTCTAAAAATCATCTCCACACTAGACCCAATTGCCCAAATGTCAGCAGACAAAGCCATCAGTGAGCATCTAAATAAAAAAATAAATAAAAATAAAAACTTACAAGGGGCATTGGTCAGTGCTGACCCTGCTACGGGCGAGCTCGTTGCCATTGTTGGTAGTGCCAGTGATTTTACAGGATTTAACCGTGCAATTGACTCAAAACGGCAGGTTGGTTCACTGTTAAAGCCCATCATCTACATGACCGCCATCCAGTCGGGCAAATACCACTGGGCAACCCCCATCAAAGATGAACCCATTGCCCATCATGTAGGCGGAAAATCGTGGACGCCCAAAAACTATGTTGGCATAAGCCATGGTGATGTTCCTATGCTTAGTGCCTTAGCCAACTCTTATAACCAAGCGGCGGTCAATGTTGGTATGGATTTTGGGGTGGATGTGTTTGTCAAACAGTTACGTCAGTTGGGTGTTCAAGGTGACATTCCCAACTATCCATCCGTCATGCTCGGAGCGGTTGATTTATCGCCCATGGACATGCTTGGGGTGTATCAAGTCTTTGCCAATGACGGTAATCATACCCCCATCCACAGCATTCGTCAGGTCATCAGTGAGACTGGCAAAGTGATTCAGCGTATTGATGATAACATTAAATCAAGTGCACGCATCCCCCCTGAGGTCATGACAGTTACAAACTTCGGTCTACAACAAGTGGTCAAAAAGGGTACTGCCAAAGGCATGGGCAGTATTGGCAACACCTATCAACTCGCTGGTAAGACAGGCACAACCAATGACACTCGTGATGCATGGTTTGCAGGATTTAGTGGTAATTATGTCTCGGTGGTGTGGGTTGGGCGTGATGACAATAAGCCCATTGGACTGACAGGGGGGTCAGGGGCATTGCCCATTTGGTCAGATTATATGAAACGGCTTAATCTGACCCCTGTTCAGCTAAATCAAAGCAGTGATATAACGTGGCTATGGCTTGATGGTGAGACAGGCTTGCTTATGGATGAGACATGCGAGCGTGCCATGTATGTCCCTGTGTTAAGCAAGTACGCCCCAAAAGAAAGCTCATCGTGTCTGGATGAGCAGTTTTTGGATGAATACACTGATGAAACCATCGGTGTGGATGGTAATGAGATGATTGATGAAGGTGAGGTAATTTTTGGTAATGTAGATGCAACGGAGGGTTTTTAGTATTAATACAGCCCATTGGGTTTATCGCATTTTAATCACAACATTTTGATACATTTTCCCAAAACTTATGAAATGTGTTAAAATTGTCATGTAGTCATGTCACTGTCGTATTTGACTTTTATCATGCAAACATCATACAACGATTTTTGGATAAACCTGTGGGGATATCTTAGATAAAGTTGTCATGGCACTACCCAATTTAGCATTTTAATGGGTGGGGCTTTTTATTGTGATTTTAATAATCATCATTTTAACTGAATCAACCCTTGGCGGATTTTATGGTAAATTCAGCAAAGCAGTCCACGCCCATGGTGGCGAATGTCTTTTTTGCCTTATTAATGTTAGCTATTAGCGTCTATTTTGTGATGTGGGGGCTTAACTACACCAATCATCAGCAGGTCATGCTGTTCTTAGTGGCAACTTTTTTTGGGATTTTTATGGCGTTCAATATCGGCGGTAACGATGTTGCTAACTCCTTTGGTACCTCTGTTGGGGCAGGGACACTTACCGTTACTCAGGCTTTGGCGGTTGCAGCAATTTTTGAGGTATCAGGGGCGGTTTTGGCAGGGGCTGCCGTAACCGATACCATCAGAAGTGGCATTGTGGATATATCCAATCTAGGGGTATCGCCCAACCAATTCATTTATCTTATGCTCTCAGCACTCATTGCAGCAGCGTTTTGGCTCTTATTTGCAACCAAACGAGGCTTGCCTGTCTCAACCACACATGCCATCATTGGGGGTATTGTGGGGTCAAGCATTGTGCTTGGTGTGAATTTGGGTGGATCTGAGCTTGCTTTATCTACTGTTAAATGGTCAAAAATTGGTGAAATTGCCATCTCGTGGGTGCTCTCACCTGTGCTGGGTGGGGCATTATCTTACCTAATTTATGGGTTGGTCAAAAAGAATATTTTGACGTATAACGATCACATGGAGATAAAAGTCAAGGAGCTAAAAGTAGAAAAAAAAGCCCTAAAAGCTCGCCAAAAAGAATATTTTGAAAATCTGCCAAAGGAGGATAAACTAAACTACACCACAGCACTGCTGCGTGATCAGGAGGTTTATAAAGAGGCAGACAGTGCCGATGAGTTAGAAACAGGTTATTATAAAGAACTGTACGCCATAGAACATAAGCGTGAGAACCTAGATACCTTAAAAGCACTCAAAACATGGGTGCCACTCATCGCCGCCTTAGGTGCGGTGGTCATGACAGCGATGGTGGTCTTTAAGGGGTTAAAAAATACAGGGCTGGATTTATCCACATTGCACTCTGCTCTTGTGATGGGTATGATTGGGGCGATGGTATGGCTTACCGCCTTTATTTATACCAAGACCATTCGTGGCAAACACAAAGAAGATTTGGGCAAAGCGACCTTTATTATGTTTAGCTGGATGCAGGTTTTTACCGCTTGTGCTTTTGCATTCTCGCACGGTTCAAATGACATTGCTAATGCTGTTGGTCCTTTTGTGGCGATTATGGATGTCATCCGTGAAAATGCCATTGCCGCCAAAGCATCCGTACCTGCTCCTGTGCTTGTCTCTTTTGGTGTATCGCTTATTGCAGGCTTATGGTTTATTGGTAAGGAGGTCATCCAAACCGTTGGTACAAATTTGACCAAAATGCACCCAGCATCAGGCTTTTCGGCAGAACTTGCAGCGGCAGCGGTAGTGATGGGGGCATCAAGTATTGGCATTCCTGTATCTAGCACGCATATTCTTGTGGGGGCGGTGCTAGGTATTGGTTTGGTGAATAAAAATACCAACTGGAAACTTATGAAACCCATTGGACTTGCATGGGTCATCACACTTCCTGCGGCAGGGGCAATCAGTGCATTGGCATTTGTGGCATTGTCTTTGATATTTGGCTAAGTAATTTTACAAAAACAATTTTCAATAAAATTAAACTTTGTCGTACACGTACGACACAGACGCTACATAAATTATTTGACCATAAAAAAGGCGTACCCAACGATACGCCTTTTTTATTTATACAGATCATCTCATAAATGGCAACACCAAGAAACCTTGTAATACCACCAAATTCATAAGGTCCACAAAGAATGCTCCCACCATTGGAATAATCAAGAATGCTTTGTGAGAAGCCCCATAACGATCGGTAATCGCTTGCATGTTTGCCACAGCGGTTGGTGTTGCACCCATACCAAAGCCACAATGACCTGCTGCCAATACCGCAGCATCGTAATTTTTACCCATGATTCTAAACGTGATAAAATAAGCAAATACAATCATCACGATGGTCTGTACGCCCAAAATGATAACCAAAGGGCCCGCCAGGTCAGCAAGTTCCCACAGTTTTAAGGACATGAGTGCCATCGCCAAAAATAAACTCAAAGATGCGTTACCAAATACATCAATGGCACGGTCAAACATATCAAAGTTAAAGATACTGGTCAGCACATTACGCAAAATCACGCCCGTACCCAATGCCCATACAAAGGTAGGTACTTTAAGCTGAGCTAACCACTCGATGTCTTTGGCGACTCCACTCATGTAGTCAGCGGCCACCAAGCAGACAGCAAACAAAGCCAATGTTTCTACCGCAGAGACGGCTGTAATCAAACGTACGCTGTCAGATTTTTCAAATACAGTATTGTTGGCATCATCACTGCTGTCGGATTTGTTGGTATTTGTAACAGTGGCTTGAATGTTCATTTTTTTAATCAAGCGTTTTGCCACAGGGCCGCCAACCAGACCGCCTGCCACCAAGCCATAAGTTGCCGCAGCGATACCCATGGTAACCGCCCCTGTTACGCCATAGTTATTTTCAAGAGTTGCACCCCAAGCACCTGCTGTACCATGTCCGCCGATCAGACTGATAGACCCTGCCACCAGACCCATGATGGGGTCAAGTCCCAACATGGATGCCAGTGCCACGCCCACGCCGTTTTGGACGAGTAAGAAAAATCCGACCAACACCGTCAAAATGACCAGTGGCATGCCCCCTGCTTTTAGACGGCGAAAATCTGCCGACAAACCGATGGATGAGAAAAACATAAGCATACAAGCGGTCTGCAACTCTTTTTGGATGTTAAAAACATAGCCGTATTGATGGTTTAGAAAATAGATAATAGCTGCCGCCAGCAGACCACCTGCCACAGGTTCAGGGATGTTAAAATCTGCCAAAAATTTGATTTTTTTCACCAAAAACTGCCCCACAAGTAGGACAATGGTTGCCAAAATCAGCGTATAATAGCCGTTTAGCGTGATTTCGGTAAGTTCCATGCAAACTCCTTATTTGGAATAATACGTAAAAATGATGATTTTCAATGACTTACAAAAATCAGTTGAAAATGATGTATTATATACAAAAGGTTACAATAAAGCAAATCATGTATTTTTAGATGGCGTTTATTTTTCGCATTTTATTTTAAGGCAAAGTTTGTTATAATAGTTCCTTTTATTCTAACAATCTAACTAAGGTTCATTATTATGGAAATTGCACAGTATCAAGAACAAATCAAAGATTTGCACGCTCGTGGGCAAGAGCTTCGGGGGTATCTTTGACGTTGAGAGCAAAAAAGAACGCCTAGAAGAGGTTAATTTAGAACTAGAAAACCCCGACATTTGGAACAATCCTGACCTTGCCACCAAAATCAGCAAGGAAAAATCAGTGCTAGATGGTATCGTGGGCGTGATAGATGGCTTATCCGCCAAACTCGATGATGCTGCCGCCATGTTAGAGCTTGCCGTAGAAGAAGATGATGAGAGCCTGCTTGGTGATGTGCAAACGGAGCTGGATGATGCCCTAAACAGCGTAGAAGAGTTGGAGTTTAGGCGTATGTTTAGCGGTGAGATGGATGCCAATAATTGCTATTTGGACATACAATCAGGCTCAGGCGGTACAGAAGCACAGGACTGGTCAGAGATGCTCTTGCGGATGTATTTGCGTTGGTGTGAGTCGCACGGTTTTAAGGCGGAGGTATTGGAGGTTTCTGAGGGGGGCGTGGCAGGCATCAAATCAGCAACCATTATGGTCAAAGGTGATTATGCTTTTGGTTGGCTTCGCACTGAGATTGGCGTGCATCGCTTGGTGCGTAAGTCGCCTTTTGACAGTAATAACGGTCGCCATACTTCGTTTGCAGCGGTGTTTGTCTCGCCTGAGATTGATGATAATATTGACATTGACATCAACCCTGCCGATTTGCGTATTGATACTTATCGTTCAAGTGGGGCAGGCGGTCAGCATGTCAATACGACCGATTCGGCGGTACGCATTACCCATCAGCCAACAGGTGTGGTTGTTGCTTGTCAAAATGAACGCTCTCAACATGCCAACAAAGACACTGCCATGAAAATGCTCAGAGCCAAACTCTATGAACTTGAAATGCAAAAACGCATGGAAAAACAGCAAGCACTTGAAGAGAGCAAATCCGACATCGGTTGGGGCAGTCAAATCCGCTCTTATGTGCTTGATGATTCACGCATTAAGGATTTGCGAACAGGGGTTGAAACTTCCAATACAACAGCGGTATTAAATGGGGATTTGGATAAGTTTATTGAAGCCAGTCTTAAAGCAGGGTTGTAGTTTAAAAAAAGCAGGGTTGTAGTTTAAAAATTAATTATTTTTTATGATAACGATTGATTTTGTATATCAAAAATCCCACTAAATATTGCAACAAACTATTTATTTTATCTTAATCTAATGCTAAAATCACATCAGCATTTTGCTATTGGACATCTATTTTTAACATAACGGAGTAAAGAGTCATGAGTATTGACCGTATTCGCCACGCAGGTTTGCGTGAAAAAGTGATGAGTGCTGACAAAGCCGCTCAATTCATCCAAAATGGTATGATGCTTGCCATCACAGGCTTTACAGGGGCAGGCTACCCAAAAGCCCTACCAACTGCCATCGCCAATAAAGCCAAGGACGCTCATGGCAAAGGTGAAAAGTTTAGCGTTGGTATGGTAACAGGGGCATCCACTGCTCCTGAGTGTGATGGCGTGCTTGCCGAGGCAAAAGCATTGCATTTTCGTTCACCATTTCAGTCTGACCCAATACTTCGTAATGGCATTAATGCAGGCGAGATTGCCTATCAAGACATGCACTTATCGCATGTTGAACAGCACATGCGTCAAGGCTTTTATGGTAAATTTGACATTGCCATCGTTGAGGCGGCTGCCATTACCGAAAATGGTGAGCTGATTTTTGCGATGGGCATCGGTCATGGCGTAGAGGCGATTAAAAATGCCGATAAAATCATCATTGAGATTAATGATGCTCTAAGTGCAGGCTTAGAGGGCATGCATGACATCTATGATGAGGTGGGTTTGCCACCACACCGTAAGCCCATTCCCATCGTTGGGGCATTTGACCGTATTGGTACAGCAGGGCTTGCCATTGACCCTGATAAAGTGCTTGCCATTGTGCTAACGAGTGCTGGCGACCGTAATTCTAAATTTGCCGAGCCTGATGATGTGTCTAAGCGTATTGCAGCTCAGGTGATTGATTTTCTTGACCATGAGGTTAAGGCGGGCCGCTTACCTAAGAGCCTGCTACCGCTTCAATCAGGCGTGGGTAATGTTGCCAATGCAGTCATGGCAGGTCTTTTGGATGCACCGTTTGATGATTTGGAGGGTTATACCGAAGTACTTCAAGATGGCATGCTTGATTTGATTTTGGCTAAAAAAATGAAAACCGCTTCTGCCACCGCTTTGTCATTTAGTCCAGATGCACTGGCACGCTTTAACGAAAATATTGAGTTTTTAAAAGACAAAATCGTCCTTCGCCCCATGGAGATTAGCAACAATCCAGAGATTATCCGCCGTTTGGGGGTGATTGGTATGAATTCTATGATTGAAGCGGATATTTATGGTAATATCAACTCAACTCACATCATGGGTACTCGTATGATGAATGGCATTGGTGGCTCTGGCGACTTTACTCGTAATGGCTTTTTTAGCATTTATGTCAGCCCATCTACTGCCAAAGGTGGGGCAATCTCAGCGATTGTACCGATGGTCAGCCATCATGACCACACCGAACACGATGTGATGTTTATCGTAACCGAACAAGGCATGGCGGATTTGCGTGGTAAGTCGCCAAAACAGCGTGCTAAGGTGATTATTGACAACTGTTCACACCCTGATTATCGTGACATGCTTCGTGATTATTATGACCGTGCATTTGTGGCAAGCCAAAAAACAGGTGGTGTACACACGCCGCATCTGTTGCTAGAAGCCTTGTCATGGCATCAACGCTTTGTTGAGACGGGCGATATGCGTATTAAGTAAGTATTGCACTGGCAAAAACCAAAAACACCTAAGCCATCGCTTGGGTGTTTTTTGCCATCATAAAAGACTGCGATAAAAAGATTGGTAACATTTGGCATTGGTCATGCTTTTTCTTTTTCTTCGTCTTTATCATCTGCCTTGTTGGGGTTGTCTTTTTCGGTGATGATGGGACTGTTTGAGTCGCCAAAACTTAATATGTCGCCAAAGTTGGGTTGTACTTTTAGTACGATTTGTTCTTTTTTGACCACACCATGATTGACCTGAGCTTTTTTAAGATAGCCTTTGATGTCATCAGGAAGCCAACGTCCGATTTCCAAATAGATGATGTTGCCTTTGTACTCAATAAAGGGTTTGCCTTTTAGTTTGGGTGATAGCGATAACAAAAAGGGTAAGGGGTCTTTTCTAAGTAAGGTGCGATAGGCAGATATGGCAAAGTAAATGGCGGGGGTTTTCCACCATGATTTGCTGTGCAAGGCGATGATGTCGGTGTTGGAGATTTGTTCAAAAGCAAAACGCTGGACATGGCGGTCAAGACGAGCTTCGGTCAGCTTGAAATTGCATGCCACTGACAGGTGCATGTCTAACAGATCCGCCGTACAATAAAGCCTTAAAAAACCATCAAGAAGTTCAAGGTGCAAATCTAGCACCATATCAACATTTTGTACCACATACTCATTTAGGGCATCGTTAACTTGCTCTTGACTGCCAGTAACATAAATCTCATCAATCAAATCGCCTGCGGCATTGGTATAGCTTTGCTTGATGCTGGTCAGCGTATTTTGAATGCTGGCAGTGATGCCATCAAGCAGGTTTTCATTTTCAAAGGCAAACCCTGTTTGTTCAAATTCTGCTTGTGTATGACTTTTGTAAGCGTTGTTCATAAATATTAAGGTGAAATAAAAGTTATCACTATTGTAGCAAAAAATCGGTAAAGATGGGTGTATTTATGTGAAAATTGGGTAAACGAATTTTAATACAATATTTTGTATGGACATGATTTTTATCATCATCTCTTTTGCATGAGTCCCACCACCACACCTAACGCAAGCAGTTGCACGCCAAAGATGGTCAGTACAGTATGGAGCCAGCCACCATGAGCATAGGCGATGGCACAGACCCATGCCCCAACACTGCCCCCACCATAGTAGCCCATGTAGTACAGTCCTGATGCCAATGAACGTCCTTCTTTGGTATGACTTGCAATGTAACTGATGGTTGCCGATTGTGTGATAAATACCCCCGATGACATGATGGTCAAACCGATGATGATGAGTGGTAGGGGTTCATATAAAGTGATAAACAGCCCCATGATGGAACATATGATGGCAAAGATGATGGTATTTTCCATGCCAAAACGAGCGATGATTTTGACAGATAAGGGGGTGATAATCATGCCAATCAGATACAGGGCAAAGATATTGGACAGATGAGAAGCTAAGAGCTCATAAGGGGCATCTGCCAAATGTAAGTTGATGAAAGTAAAACAGCCCACCAAGCTAAACAGCACACAGCCACCGAGTAGGCAGGCACTCATGACGTGGCGGTTTTTGGTGTGAGATAAAAGCAGACGCAGAGCATCTTGTCGGTTTTGGCTTTTTTGAAAATGTTGTGATTTGGGCAGGCTTTTTAACACCCAAATCGCCCCCACCATGGTCAGCACCGCCATAACCCCATAACCCCATCGCCAGCCCATCCATTCATGCAGATGTCCAGCAAAGAACCGTCCACTAAATCCACCCAATACTGTGCCTGACACATACAAACTCATCATGCCAGCGATATTATCACTGTATTCTTCGCCAATATAGGCAATGAGTACCACTGTAATGCCAGGCACAGCAAGCCCTTGCAAAAACCGCCAAAATATCAGGGCATCTACCGACTTTGACATGCCAATCATGAATGTAGGAACGCCAAGCATGCACAGTGAACCGATGATGAACCGACGTCGCCCAAAGGCATCTGAGAGCATCCCCATAAAAGGCGACATCAGAGCAATCGCCCCAACCGTCGCCCCAACCGCCAGCCCCATTTTCACTTCATTTGCTTGTAAATCTTGCATGAGTACAGGTAAAATCGCTTGCACCGAATAGACCTGCAAAAAGGCAAAAAAGCCAATCATGGCGATGGTGAATTGTTGGTTAGCAGTGGGATGGTGGATGGTCATATCATCATCTGGGGCAACAAGTGGCGTGCTATTGTACCATAATTTGGCACAGTCTAAAATTTAGCACGGTCAAAAGTTGGGTTGGTTATTTGTCAGATAAGTTACCCAGATAAATTACCAAGCGAGCATCCATCATCATCTTGCCTTATTTGGCTTTAAAAACATAACCAAAAGTAAATAAAATGATTACTAACCCTTAAAAATTTGATATAATGTTATTTTGATATGATATTGTACTTATTGTACTGACAGCTTTGCCATCATACCATTATCATTGTACGTAGGAATGTATCATGAATACCACCAATTTATCCACGTTTATTACTGTCATGCAAACAGGCAGTATCTCAGGTGCTGCTGAGAAATTATTCATTACCCAACCTGCTGTCTCCAAACGAATTAAGAGTTTGGAGGATGAATTTGGTACGGCACTGTTTGACACCATCGGGCGTGGTATCATTCCTACAACGTCCGCTCATGAGCTGCTGCCATATGCCAAAAAATGGCTTGAAGATTATGAAAGTTGTAAGGCTAATTTGCTCTACTCAAAGGAAGTGGCGACAGGGCGGTTGGTCATCGGCACAAGCCACCATATCGGACTGCATCACCTGCCCCCTGTCTTAAAGCAGTTTATCCAAGCCTATCCGTCTGTTCAGTTAGAAGTGCAATTTATGGACAGTGAAACAGCACACAAGGCGGTGTTAGAGGGCGATGTGGCATTGGCGTTTTTGACCTTGCCCCCAACCTTTGACAGACGACTGGCGTATCATACGCTGTGGTCTGACCCATTGCATTTTGTAACGGGTGTGCTTAGCCCATTGGCACAACAATCGTCCATAAGCCTACTACAACTGGCACGCCATCCTGCAATTTTACCTGCGGCGAATACTTATACCAGTCAGATTACTTTGGCCAAATTTAATAAGCACAATCTTCGCCCCTTTGCCACCATGAGTACCAATCCGCTAGAATCCATCCGCATGCTCGTGTCTGTGGGGCTGGGTTGGTCGGTGTTGCCTGAGACGCTCATCAATCAAGATTTGGTAAAAATTGACCTAAATGAAAATATTGAGTTACAGCGTCATTTGGGACTGGTCATCAATCCGAATCTAACTCGCTCATCAGGCACAGATGCCTTGCTTGATATGTTAGGCATCAAAGATGTGCACGATAAAGAAAGTGTCAGCTAAGCGTAAAAAAACACTGCCTGAATCAGCCAATTTAATACAGTAATAAATTACAAAATTAATACATAAAATCTCAAAAAAAAAAACGATTTGTTGACTTTGGTTGCATCTTATCAGAAAATAACCATACACACACATACTTGTTATTTATGTTATGTGTTTGTGAATGAAATGTATCATTTCCATCTATTTCCATTTGTAAGGATTAATCATGAAAGTCAAACAAATTACCCTAGGTTCTTCAACACTCGCTCTTGCGGCACTTCTGACAGCGTGTAGTAGCAGTAGCAGCTCTGGCGTGCAAAAACCAACACCTTTGGTGGCTAATACTAATAATTCTGGTAACCACGGTACTACCAACCACGGTAACCACGGTACTACCAACCCAGTACCAAAATGGGATGCAACTGTCCGTTATGCTTCATTAAAAAAAGGAGCAGAGCAGGAAGCGATAGATTATGTTAAAGATGCTGCTCGCATCACTCCCAAAATTGATGGCTATGCTCTAACCATAAATGGTCGTACACAAAATGGTGATATCGACCTTAGCAAATACGCTAAGGGACATCATAAATTTTCTGTCCAAGAAAGGGTAACTGGTAGTGCTAACGGAGTTCAAGGTTCTATCACAAGAAACTCTGATGTTTATCTTTTTAAACAAGATTATTCATTAATCGCAGGGATTCATAATAAAAATATGACCGTAAAATTGGGCAATGAGACAAATAACAAATCTATTGATGACATACATTTTTTTGTTCGGGGAGTGCCCACCGAAAAATTACCAACCACAGGCAAGTTTAATTACTCAGGCTCGGGCAAGGTTGGGTCGCAATCTGGGGCTCAAGAAGTCAATTTTAACTATGATGTAGATTTTGCTGCAAAAACAGGCAGTGGCAGCCTTGGTAATATCACCTTATCAAAAGGCAACATCACCACACAAACACACACAAGTGAGATTGATAATAGCCCTATTACCGCCCAAGGCATTGAAGGAAAGGCAACTGATGGTAGATATTTTGGTGAATATACGCTTGGTTTCTTTGGGCCAAATGCTGCTGAGATTGTCGGTTCAGTGGAGCTGGGCAATGAAGATGTGGGTGGCGTATTTGGTGGTACTAAGCAAGCCAAATAAGCCAAATAAGCGCTTTGATTGACTGTATGACAAAAAGCCGTCATCTGACTGACGGCTTTTTGTGTGTTTTGTTTTAATGGAACATTTATGAAAAAACTTGGCTTTTTTATAACCAGTCTCATGCTGATGTCTATCATGACGCATGCCAATCATGCCAATGTGGTGCATACCCAAGGCGTTGATATGCCATTAGAAAAAACCCCTGACATCACACCGATACAAAAGGCAGGCTCTGAGATTAACATGGGCAAAGTAGATGCTCTAAACCTAGGTGATGGGCTGACAGGGCAGATTAATCGGGCGATTGTGGCAAAAGATTGGCAATCGCTTGATGGGCTGCTACACACCTATCAATCATCAGCAGAATATGACCCCATACTGTATCAATATGCACTGGGGGCATGGCATCGCTCACAATTTAATCATCATCGGGCGATAGCAGTGTATCGGCAAATGCTGGCGGACAATCCTGATTTTCATTATGTTCGTTTTGACCTTGCGCTCATGCTCTTTGAAGATAAGCGCTATGATGAAGCCAAATCAGAGCTGATGGCGGTTAAGCCTTTGCTAAATACTGACATGCAGGCATTGACCGAACGTTATCTTGACCAAATTGATAAACGTAATAAAGCGAACACAAGTTTTAATGTCAATTATGAAAAAACCGATAACGTCAATAACGCCTCACCTGCCACCCAAGTCAGATGGCAAGGCAAGACGTGGAAAAAAACCGCTGAGAGTCTGCCCCAAAAAGCCACAGGGGTGCGATATGGCTTTGACATCGCCAAAGACAAACAGCTTAGAGCCAATCACTACCTAACCGCCAATGCAGGCATTGATGGGGTGCATTATTGGAATAAGCCTGAATATGATGAACAAACCGCCACGCTTGGGCTGGGATATAAATACCAAAACGTGCGTGGTAATGTCAGCGTCGTGCCATTTTTGAATCATACATGGCTTGATGATAAGCCTTATCAACATGAAACAGGCATCAAGGCAAACATCAATCGCCGTATCAGCTCAAAACTTCATGTGGGGGCAGGCGTGCAATACGCCAAACGATACTATGATGAGAAGCGACTGGCAGAGCGTTATGACAGTGATGTCCGTCGTGTGAGTGCCAGTTATCGCTATGTATTAACGCCGAGCTTGATGGTCTTTGGTGGGGTGGATGTAACCGATGATGACACTAAGGATAAAGAGGTTGCGTCTGTGCGTCATGGCATAAATTTGGGTGTGCTAGGTGAGATGGGTAATGGCATGGGCGGACGTGTGTCGGTGCGTTATGCCAAACGAAAATTTGACACACCCGAACAGCTGCTTTATGGCTTTAATCGTCAAGATGATGAATATTATCTACAAACAGCACTGTGGTATGATAAGTGGCAATACAAAGGCTTTGTACCAAATCTTAATATTAACTACCGTAAGATAGACAGTAACATGGCGGATTTGTATTCTCGTGATGGTGTGCAGTCATTCATCAGCGTTGAGAAAAAGTTCTAGGGGTGTGGTTAAATAGGTAGGACGTGCCTGCCCTTTATAACACTATTTACAATATAGAAATATTTTAGAAATAAACCAATCGTTTTTGCATGAAAAATGGCTAAATCTTGTGGCTTGAAGTCAAAAGCTCGTTTGGTAGAACGACCATCAAACTTCGCTTTTTCCTTGAAAAACGTGCGATTTTTCGTGATTTTCATTGCAAATATAAAAGGCAGGCACGCCCTAGTTTTATTCATAAAACAAAAGGCTGTGGTATATTCACAGCCTTTTGGTCATTTACAATCATTCTTTAACAAATGATTTTCCAGATAATGAATGTTTTGAGCATCTTCGGTAAAGGCTTCATCTTGTAATATCACATCACGGTGCAAAGTGGCGTTGGTTTTAATGCCTTCGATGATGAGTTCATCTAGGGCGTGTCGCATTTTTTGTACGACTTGTTTGCGAGTTTGGGCATGACAAATGAGCTTACCAATCATTGAATCATAATAGCTGGGAATACTGTATCCTTGATACAAATGACTGTCAAAACGCACGCCAGCACCACTGGGGGCGAATAGATTATCAATGCGACCAGGGCAGGGCATGAATGTCTTAGGGTCTTCGGCATTGATGCGACACTCCATGGCATGCCCACGAATGGTAATCTCATCTTGATGGTAAGACAGACCATAACCTGCGGCGATTTTTAGCTGTTCTACGATGATATCAATGCCAGTAATCATCTCGGTAACAGGGTGTTCAACCTGTACACGTGTATTCATTTCAATAAAGAAGAACTGTTCATTTTCATACAAAAATTCAAATGTTCCTGCCCCACGATAGCCAATTTGTTCGCACGCACGCACGCACGCATCCAAAATTGGCTGTTTGATGTCATCAGCAATGCCAGGGGCGGGAGCTTCTTCTAGTACTTTTTGATGACGGCGTTGCAGTGAGCAATCACGGTCAAATAAATGTAGGGCATTGCCATCGCCATCACCTAAGATTTGCACTTCCACATGGCGTGGGTTTTTTAAGAAGCGTTCCATATAAACCGTGTCATCACCAAAGGCATTTTTGGCTTCGGTTTTGGCGGCTTGGACTTGATTGATAAGCTCTTCAAAACGTTCAACCACACGCATGCCACGACCACCCCCCCCAGCTGCTGCCTTGATGATGAGTGGAAAGCCAATGGCACGAGCCTGCTCTTCGGCATTGTGTAGGGTGATGGTGCCTTGTGAGCCAGGAACGGTTGGTACACCTGCTTGTTTCATGGCATGAATGGCAGAGACTTTGTTGCCCATAAGGCGGATGTGGTCAGGGTGCGGGCCAACAAAGCTCAACCCAGCCTCTTCAACCTGTTCGGCAAAGTCAGCGTTTTCGGACAAAAAACCATAACCAGGATGGATGGCATCAGCCCCTGTTACCTCGGCTGCGGTCAAGATGGCAGGAATGGATAGGTAGCTTTGAGTGGATGGGGCATTGCCTATGCAGACCGCTTCATCACAGAATCGCAGGTGCATCAAATCCTTATCCGCCGATGAATACACGCCCACTGTTTGTATGCCCAATTGTTTGCACGCACGCACGATACGCAAAGCAATCTCGCCACGATTGGCAATCAATAACTTCTTAATCATAAATCACCCATTAGGCTTTGTAGCGAATGACAGGTTGTCCAAACTGTACCACCTCAGCGTTAGACACCAAAATCTCTTCAATGATACCACTTTGGGTGGCCTCTAAGGGGTTCATGATTTTCATCGCTTCAATGATACCAAGTTGGTCGCCTGCTTCTACTTTTTGACCAACTTTGACAAAAGGGGGGTCATTGGGACTGGGGGCAGAATAGAATACACCAACCATGGGCGATGTCTCAACTTTACCGCTTGGGGTTTTTGGTGTGGGGGCAGTTGGTGAAATACTGGCAGATGCTGACATTTGGGGTAGGGCAACGGTTTGCGTTGCGACATGACGAGTTAGGTGGACATAGTTGTCATGATTGCCCAGTTCTAAATTTGCCAAATCTTTTTCTTCCATGAGTTCAATCAACTCACGAATCTGAGCGATGTCAATGCTGGCACTCTTTGCCTGTGTTTTTGATTGGGAAGTTGGTTTTTGGGTGTTTTTTAGAATGCCCATGCCGTTACCTTATAAAATTGTAAAAGTTTATTGTAACAAATTTTTTCAAAATCGCCTAGTGGCAATCATCAGCGTTATTGCTAAACGTCAATAACGCAAATCTGTATTTTACCAACTGTGTAGTGTACATGCGTACGAATATTTTGCAAGTACTTTTTGTGATTTTAGGCAAATTTTTTTGTAAAATGGGGTAAATTGGTGAGTATAAAGATGAAATATGGTTAATTTTTAATCATTGTTGTTGCATTGGCTTTAATAAATTTGCCATTTAACATCAATCAATGTGTTCATCAAGCCATGCTGGTCTGACCCATTTGGGGGCGTTAATGAATTTAAAATTTGCCATTTTGTGTAACAGCTCTTCGCTGTTGTCAGCCACGCAGACAAGTTGTAAGTTTTCTTTGGGCATAAACCCACTCTCAACAGTTTTGGCAAGCATGTCAAGTAGCGGATCAAAGAAGTGAGCGACATTTAATAAGCCAATGGGTTTGGAGATGAGATTAAGCTGAGTGATAGACAGCACTTCAAACAGCTCTTCATACGTTCCTAGGCCACCTGCCATGGCAATAAAGCCATCTGCCAGTTCAATGAGTTTGGTTTTGCGACTAACCATGTCGGGCGTTTCGATGAGTTCGGTCAGACCCAAATGGGCGACCTCTTTTTGTTTTAAAAAGGTAGGAATGACACCAGTAACCTCTCCACCATGAGATAAGACACTGTCAGCGATTGTACCCATCAGTCCAATATTACCTCCACCATAGATTAGGCGGATATTGTGATGGGCAAGGCGTTCACCTAGGATTTGGGCATGGTGATAATAATCGGCAATCTGACCAAAGTTAGAACCGCAATAGACGGTAATGCTGTTTAAGGTGATGGCAGACATAAAAACTCGCTATATTTTTATTAAATTTTAAGAAAATTGGTTTTGTTGGCGGATGGTATTGTTTTAAAGGTTATTTAAAACATTTGGATGTATGGGTTAAATGACATTCATTAAAAACCATCAATGTGCAATACCATTTTGTTAAAATGATAAGCATCTTAATTTAACAAAACTTTGATAAAAAATCAATGATGAAAAAATATTATGACCCCATCATCCTAGACCTAGATGGCAATGGTGTGGGTAGGGTGTCTAAGTTTGGCATGCTATTTGTGATGAATGGGGGAGCGATGTTTGACCATAATGGCGATGGCATGATTATGGGTCGTCATAATCTTAATATACCTGCAATCAACGAAGAAAGATGGGCAGCTTGATTGTTATAAAGGAACAATCAGAAAATAGGGAATAAATGTTGTGTTTTTGTGTTTGTGAGTGAATGGGTGTATAATATGTTGATTGTGAGGCTGTTGTAATATTGGTAACTTATTGATTAAATAAAGCTCAATATTTAAATTTTTCGAGGTTTACATTTGGGTCTAACCCATAAACTCTATTACTTATCAAATTGTGTTTGGTTTTCTAATGTAGATATGGGAAAATTTTTATGAAATTAAATCATTTTATTAATATTATTTTTTTTAAAGAAAATATTAACAGAGAGAGATTAATTAAAAATTTCCATATATTTTTTATGGTGTTTTTTGTTTTATGTTTTTTAACTAATTATTTTTTTAGTGTTTTTGTTGGTTTTGGTTTTATTTTTTTTATTTTTATCATAGAATATTTGTTTCTATATTTTAGAATTAAAGATGGTAAAGAAAATATAGAGGAAATAAGAAAAGATATTAAGTTTGTCTTTATTATTTCACCAATATCAATTATTGTCATTATATCAATTTTTAATTTTTTAGAATTTCCTTATTATATGATAGATTTTAATAAGGAAAAAAAAGAATTAAGTACTGTAACTGGGGTGGTTTCTTCACCAATTGTAGGTAGTAACCAATATAAAAAACCTGAAAAATATTTTGTTATAAATAATAAATCAGAAAAACTAACTAATAGCCAAACTTTTCAATTAAATTATCCACATCATAAGCTTATGGATAGAAAACTGGAATTGCCAATAGGTGAAAGCATTGAAGTTATTTATCTAACTACTTACAATGGAAATAACAAGCCTATTTTTCTAGCATATGATGTTAAAATCAGTGGAATATCCTACATAGAATATCAAGATTCTTTGCGATTTTTCCAGGAGAATAAGAGAAAATCTTTCTTGTTCTTAACAATAAGTATGGCTTCTTATACTTTATCTATATTTTTTTCATTTATATTTATGTTGTACACAAATAGGAGAAATGTATGAGTAATTCACTAGCAACAGTTATAGCAAGTTTGTATGAATTTCATAGAAATGGTTATAATTTTGCTTCTGGCACCATAAGTGCAGGAGGTGATTTTGGCGAGGCAATTAAAGAACCAACTTTTAGTAACATATTGTCAGCAACTGCTGGACTAATATCATCGATAGGGGCGTTTGCTACTTTTACAGGTACAAGCAATGGAGGGGTGGATAACATTTCAAAAATTGCTGATACTGTTTCTTTGGGAATTACCTTTGGTAAGTTAAAAAGAAGCAGTACAAGACACCTTTGACAAATGGCGTGAACAGGTTGGTGATTTCTTTGCTAAATTTGATTTTCCCAACATTCCCACAGATTGGCTCCCCGACATCGTTAAAGATTGGCTAGACATCCCCCGCTCAGGCGAATACCACATCTATGACCCATTAACCTTGGACTTAAATGGTGGGGCAGGAGATGACATTATTCATCTACTAAGTGGCAACAATCATGCTTATGGTGGCGATGGAGATGATATTCTATATTCGGGCATTGGTAACGACAAGCTAGAGAGTGGCATTGGCTCAAATGTTTATGTGCTGGGTAAAAATTTCGGTAAAGACGAAATCATTAATTTCAACCCAAACGGTCAGGATAAAGATGTGATTAAATTCACTGATGGTATCTACGAGCTACTACGGGCTACGAGTTTAATTAAGACATTAGTGCGAACAATCAGGAATGAACCAAATGCCAAAAGAATCTGAATA